>CAIVZZ010000001.1 GCA_903910555.1 uncultured Gemmatimonadota bacterium
CCACCTTCGCCTTGAACTCGGGGGCATGGTTCCGGCGGGATCGTTTCGACATCGGGGACTCCTCCAGTGGTGAGCAAACTTTCGCTCGGGGAGCCCGCTTGTCCACCTATCTCAGCTGTTCAGAAAACCGGGGCCACTTCTAGCTACAAACCCAGAGCCTTCGTCCGACAGCCGTCAACTCACAACAGCAGTGTCTCCCTACTCCTCCTCTGAAAGCTCCAACTGCGCCCCCGGCTCCGCCTCATCTCCCTCGACTTCACCTTCAGCGCCCTCGGTATCATCGGGAACAACCCGCGCCACCGCAGTAACAAGGTCGCCCATATCAAGATTCATGAGCTTGACCCCCTGCGTATTTCGGCCGGCAACGCGCACATCCTTCACTGGCGAGCGAATAATCTGCCCGCCGCGCGTGATCAGCATGATCTCATCTTCCGGCAGCACTTCCATCAGTGCCACAACATCACCCGTCTTCTCTGTGCGATTGACGGTCTTGATTCCCTTGCCGCCGCGTTTCTGCACGCGGTAGTCTTCGATCGACGAGCATTTTCCGAGCGCGCGCTCGGTGACGACCATCAGCGTCGCCTCCCGCTTGATCACCACCATGCCGATGACGGCATCGTTTTCCGCGAGCTCGATACCCTTCACGCCGGTCGTATCACGGCCCATCGGACGTGCGTCCTGTTCGTGGAATCGCACTGACAAACCGTGGCGCGACGCGATGACGATGTCGTTCGTGCCGCTCGTCACCTGCACGTTGATCAGTGCATCGCCGTCCTCGATCTTGATTCCCTTCACGCCCGTCACGCGCACATTCGAATATTCCGAGAGCGCGGTCTTCTTGACCGTGCCGTTGCGCGTGCAGAAGAGCAGGAACTCATCATCTGTGAACTTCTTCACAGGAACCATCGCTGCGATCGTCGTATCAGGCGACACATTGATCAGGTTCACGATCGGCTTGCCCTTTGTGGCGCGGCCGAGGAGCGGAACCTCGTGAACCTTCAGCCAGAAGCAGCGGCCATCCTGTGTGAAGACGAGGATGTAGTCGTGCGTTGAGGCGACGAACAGATGCTCGATGAAATCCTCAGCCTTGAGGTCCGAGCCCTGCAGTCCCTTTCCGCCGCGCCGCTGTTTGCGGTACGTCGTGATCGAGGTGCGTTTGATGTAGCCAGAGTGCGAGATGGTGACGACCATCTCTTCATCGGCGATAAGATCCTCGACCGTGAACTCGCCTTCGTCTGCGGTGATCGTCGTGCGGCGCTCGTCGCCGAACGTCGCTACGACTGCGGCGAGCTCCTCCTTCATGATCTTCATCCGCTTCGGCTTTGAAGCGAGAATCGAATTCAGTTCCTTGATCAGCGCCTGAACTTCCTTGAGCTCTTCTTCAAGCTTCTCGATCTCGAGACCCGTGAGCCTCGCGAGGCGCATATTGAGGATCGCTTCGGCCTGCTTTTCCGAAAGCTTGAAGCGGCGCTGGAGTTCCGTGCTCGCAATCTCGGAATCGGCGGACCCGCGAATGACCTTGATCACGGCGTCGATGTTGTCGACGGCGATCTTCAATCCTTCGAGGATGTGCTCGCGTTCCTGCGCCTTGCCCAGATCGTGCTGCGTCCGCCGCACGATGACGTCGTGGCGATGCTCGATGAAGTGCCCGAGCACATCGCGTACCGGCATGACTTTCGGCACGAGACGCTTGGTGATCGGATCCGGCACCAGCGCGAGCATGATCACGCCGAACGTGCTCTGCATGGTGGTGTGCTTGTACAGCTGGTTCAGCACCACACGCGGAATCGCATCGCGCTTGAGCTCGATCACGACGCGCATGCCGTCGCGATCTGATTCGTCGCGCAGATCGGAAATCCCTTCGAGCTTCTTGTCGCGCACGAGCTCGGCGATCTGCTCGACCAACCGTGCCTTGTTCACCTGATACGGCAGCTCGGTCACGACGATCTGCGACTTGTTCCCCTTTTCGTTCTCTTCGATCGCGGCGCGGGCGCGCATGACGATCTTGCCGCGCCCGGTCTCGATGTAATCCTTGATTCCCGCCTTGCCGTAGATGTACGCGCCGGTCGGGAAATCGGGCCCACTGATGTGGCCGCGAATCGCGTCCACACTGAGCTCGGGATCGTCGATCATCGCCGTGATCGCTGCGGCCACTTCGCGCAGGTTGTGCGGCGGAATGTTCGTAGCCATGCCGACCGCGATACCGCTCGAACCGTTCACCAGCAGGTTCGGCAGGCCGCTCGGCAGCACGGTCGGCTCTTCCAGACGATCGTCGAAGTTCGGCGCATAATCGACCGTGTTCTTGTCGATGTCGCCGAGCATTTCCATCGCGATTCGCGTGAGCCGCGACTCGGTGTACCGGTACGCGGCGGCCGGATCGCCGTCGACTGAGCCAAAGTTTCCCTGGCCATCCACCAGCGGATAGCGCAGCGAGAAATCCTGCACCATGCGGACGAGCGCGTCGTACACGCTCTGGTCGCCGTGCGGGTGGTACTTGCCGAGCACGTCGCCGACGACAGTCGCCGATTTCTTGTACGGCTTGCCGGGGACGAGGCCGATATCGTGCATCGCGTAGAGCACGCGGCGATGCACCGGCTTGAGTCCGTCGCGCACATCGGGGAGCGCGCGGCTGACGATCACGCTCATCGAGTAGTTGATGAACGATTCCCTGATCTCGTCGTCGATGAGTCGGGGGAGGATCCGTTCGCGATTGTTCGGAGCGGTCATCTGTTTCGACTAGGGGGGCGGGTTGTGTTCAGTGAGTGTTCGCGGGATCGTTTGCGCGTACGGTCACAGGCGTGTGGACGGGTGTGCGCGGTGCGGCGGGCTCGTCATCCTGCAGTCCGTCGGCGGTCTCCTCTTCCTTCACTTCCTTGTCGATCGCATCGCGCTCCGCTCTGTAGCGCTCGTACCACGCGCGCGTGATTTCGCCGGCGAGTTCGCGATTTCCAAGTCCAAACGAAAGCGCCAGCGCGAGAGCGATGGCGCCGAAAATAATTGCGAATGCAGTCGTCACGATGTCCGTCGCCACACCCAGCTGCTGCAGCGACATGAACACCGCGAGAATGATGACCCCGCCTTTGCCCGCTCGCGCGAGCGTCGGGCCGCCGTGCAGCGATCCCGTTCCGGCGAGAATCAGACCGGCCACGACGTCGCCGAGCACGATTCCAAGAATCACGATCACAATTGCCGCGATCACGCTCGGCACATAACTCACAAGCTCGGACAACACCTGCGCCAGCGAGTCGAGTCCTAGCGCATTTGCCGCGACGAGCATCACCGTGAACATCACGAGCCAGAAGAGCAGACTGGCGAGTACGCGCGCCGGATTGAAATGCGTCCCGGGGCGGTCGACCGCCTGCATGACGCCGCCTTTGCGCAGCACGTCGTTCAGATGCACGCGTTTCAGCAGACGGAGCGCGCCCTTCTGCACGGCCTTTGCGAGCAGATATCCCGCGATGAGCACAGCGGCGGCACCAAACAGCCCCGGGACGAAATCCCAGAGTTGGGCGAGGCTGGTCTGAAGGCGGTCGGCGAAGTTCACGAGGTCAGTTTGGGATGTCGGTTTTGACTCTGTTTAATCTAATCGGTTTGCTCGGTTTTTGTTCAGTTTCTGGTGCCGCGTTTCACGTCAAAAAGCGCGCTGCGGCGGCATTTCGGGCAGATGAGCCACTCGCGTTTGCGGGCATAACCGAGGCCGAAGCTGCCGCCACCGATGGCGCGCGCCGTCATCGCGACATGGCAGCGCGGACATTCCGGCGTCTCTCCGCGGGCAAAGCACTCGCGCATTTGCTGCTGCTCCGCCACATCGAACTGCGCGTGCTCGGTCACGGAATCGAGAGCACGATTTTGCCGAACTGCGACCCTTCGGTCATCCGTTCGAACGCTCGCCGGCCGTCCGCGAGTGCGAAAACCGTATCGATTGGCGGTGCGAGCCGGCCGGCTGAAAACTCTGCCGTGATCGCATCGAACTCCGCCTCGTTCCCCATTGTCGAGCCCATCAGCGTCCACTGATTCCAGAACATTCGCCGCATATCGGTCTCGACGATCGGACCGGTGGTCGCGCCGCACGACACGAGACGGCCGCGTTTGCCGAGCGCGCCAAGCGATTGGGGCCAGCTCGCTGCGCCCCCGCTGTCGATCACGACATCGACGCCGCGTTTGCCCGTCTTCGCACGGATTTCACGGGCGACATCGGCCGTACGGTAGTTGAGCAGTTCGTCGGCACCGAGGGCAGCGGCCCTGGCGAGTTTTTCATCGCTGCCGGAGGTCACCCAGACGTGCGCGCCTTTCAGCTTTGCTATCTGAAGCGCGGCGAGCGCGACGCCGCCGCCGATTCCCTGGATGAGCACCTGCTCACCGGCCTGCACATTTGCGCGGGTCACGAGCATTCGCCACGCCGTGAGCGTCGCGAGCGTGAACGCGGCGGCACTTTCGTTTGAGACGCTCGCCGGAATGCACCGCACATTGCGCGCGGGAACGACGGCGTATTCGGCAAACAATCCGGGCCGGTGCTCACCGAGCACGGCGAACTTCACGCACAGCGAATGCTCGCCGGCGCGGCAATACTCGCATTGGTGGCAGGCGACGCCGGAGTTGATGATCACGCGATCGCCCGGTCGAACGGTGGTCACGCCGTCGCTGACGCTTTCCACGATTCCGCATGCGTCGCAGCCCAGGATCCACCGCGGCGTGATGGTGACGCCCGGAAGGCCCTGCAGCACGAACAGATCGAGATGGTTCAGCGCACCGGCGCTGATCCGGACGCGGACGTCTGTTGGGTCACTCAGCTCGGGGACCTGGAGATCGTCTCGAAACTCGATCTGATCGAGGCCGCCGTTAGCGGAAATAGTGAGGGCTTTCACGTATATTGTGCCATGCTCTCGATCAAAGTACCGCCCCTCGGCGAGTCGATCACGGAAGCAACCGTCTCGCGCTGGCTCAAGAACGAAGGCGACGCCGTCGCGGCGGGCGAAACGCTCGTTGAATTGGAGACAGATAAGATTACGGTCGAGGTCCCCGCGCTCAAAGGCGGGGTGCTGACGAAACGCGCTCGGTCGGAAGGCGATGTGGTGAAGGTGGACGATATGCTTGGCGAACTCGACGACAGCGCAGCCGCCGTGCCGCGCGCGACGGCACCCGCAACTGCAGTTGCGCCAAGTCCGACAGCTTCCAGTCCGGCAGCTGTCAGTCCGACAGCCCCGCCAGCACCATCAGCCCCCGCCGCACAGCAGCCGGCTTCGATGCCGGCCGCGCGCCGCTTGGCAGCCGAATCGGGAATCAATCTCGCCACTGTATCCGGCACCGCCCGCGGCGGCGTAGTCAGCAAGCCAGATGTGATCGCCGCGATGTCCGCCCCCGCAGCGGCGGCGCCGGCATCATCCACGCCGCCGGCCGTTCAACCGCCGTCTGCCGTCCACCGTCCGCCGTCTGCCGTCCCTCGCGAATCCCGCGAGAAGATGTCGACCCGCCGCAAGCGTATCGCCGAAAATCTCCTTCAAGCGCAACACAACACTGCCCACCTCACCACCTTCAACGAAATCGACATGAGCGCGATCGTCGCGCTCCGCGAACGCATGAAGGAGAAGGTCGAGAAGGAGCATGGCGTGAAGCTCAGCTTCATGCCGTTCTTCGCGAAAGCGGCGATCATGGCGCTGAAGGCGTATCCGGTTGTGAACGCGCAGATCGAGGGCGACTCGCTCGTCTACAAGAACTATGTGAACCTCGGGATAGCTGTGGCGAGTGAAGCAGGGCTCGTCGTCCCGAACGTGAAAGACGCCGACTCACTCGGCATTCTTGGTCTCTCGCAGGGCATCGCGGCGGTGGCAAAACGCGCGCGCGACGGCAAGCTGACGATGGATGATCTCACCGCCGGAACGTTCACGATTACGAACGGAGGCGTGTTCGGCTCATTGATTTCGACGCCGATCATCAACTATCCGCAGAGCGGAATCCTCGGCCTGCACAAAACGCAGGACCGCCCGATCGCGGTGAACGGGCAGGTCGTGATCAGGCCGATGATGTACATCGCGCTTTCATACGATCACCGGATCATCGACGGACAGCAGGCGGTGCTCTTTCTGGTGCGGGTGAAAGAGCTGATGGAAGATCCTGCGTCGATGCTTATCGACTAGGGTCGCTCGGCCAGTTGATCGAGACGCCGATGGTGAAGATCGACTTTGTGCCGTTCTGAGATGGGATGAGCAGTCCAGGGACGATCGTGAATGATCGGTGGAAGACGAGGCCCATTTCCATGTTCACTTCGCTGCCGGAGCCGGTGGCAGCGACGCCGGATGTGCCCGGGCCCGCTGTGGTGACGCGATCCGACGTAGCGGTCACGCTCAACCATCGAACGCCCGCCGCCGGCACGAGCGTGAACCAGTCGGAAATCCCGAAGCGGTAGCCCAGATTCCCACCGAACCTGTATTCGGTGGTGTTTGTCCCGTCGCTGCTGACGTAGTGCGCGCTCACTTCCGGGCAAACTTGGAATGGCGTATCGCTCAGATGGATCTGGTATCCCACTGCGGCACCCACACCCGTACCATTCGCGGCTTGCAGCTTGTCGACGCTGACCGCGCCATAGAATGATCTCGGAACTCCGTACGCCAAGCCCGCCCCGACATCATTCACCGTCGTGTTTTCGTGCGAAAACGCGCCGGCGCGCCACCGCCCATCCTGAAACGCCGCCGTCCCCTGACACGTCTGCGCGGCCCCGCGCGAAAGCGGTACTGCCAGTGCGATGAGCACCAGCGCCAACGGTCGGATCGCTCGCATGATCCTCTCCTTCGAGTGGGGGTGTCGCGCTAACTTTCGTGTCGATCTCTCCTTCATGATATGGCAATGACCAACGAATCGTTCCTCACGCCGGACGTCCTGATCATCGGTGGCGGCCCCGGCGGTTATGTAGCCGCTATCCGCTCCGCCCAACTCGGCTTCAGCACTGTCTGCGTCGAAGGCGACAAAACGCTCGGCGGAACCTGCGTCAACGTCGGCTGCATCCCGTCGAAAGCGCTGCTGCAATCGTCGGAGCACCTCGAGTTCACGCGTCTCCACGCCGAAGAACATGGGTTTTCTGTTGGCGGCGTGACGCTGAATCTCGCGCAGATGATGAAGCGGAAGGACGAGGTCGTCGGCGCGAATACGAAAGGCGTCGAGTTCCTGTTCAAGAAAAACAAAATCACCTGGGCCAAAGGGTGGGGCTCGCTCGAGGCCGGCAACACGGTGCACGTCACCGCGGGCGACGGCTCGCCGGTGATCTACAAGCCAAAGAACATCATCATCGCGACGGGCTCAGTTCCGACCGAGCTTCCATTTCTGAAATTCGACGAAGAGCGCATCCTCTCGAACGTCGGCGCGCTGAAAATTCCGGAAGTCCCCAAGCATTTGATCGTGATCGGCGGCGGCGTGATCGGGCTCGAGCTTGGCTCCGTATGGCGTCGCCTCGGCGCCAAGGTCACCGTGATCGAAGGCGCGCCGACGATTCTTCCCGGCAACGACGAAGAAATTATCAAAGAAGCGGACAAGATTTTTCGGAAGCAGGGTCTGGAGATCATTGCCGGCGCGAAAGTCATCGGCGGGAGGCGCAATGGCGACCTCGTCACGGTCACGATCGAGCACGAAGGCGCGCAAAAAACGATCGAAGGCGACTACGCGCTCGTCTCGATCGGCAGAAAACCGGCGATGGCCGGCATCAACGCCGCGGCGCTGGGACTGAAGCTCGGATCACGCGGCGAAATCCAGGTCAACGACGAAATGCGCACCAACCTTCCGAATGTCTTCGCGATCGGAGATGTCGTCGGCGGCAAGCTGCTGGCGCACAAGGCTGAAGAGGAGGGCGTGATCGCCGCTGAAGTGATCGCCGGGAAGCCGGTCCACATGCACTACCACAACATGCCGGCGATCGTCTACACCTGGCCGGAGATCGCGACGGCTGGGCTCGCCGAGCATGAGGTCAAGGCGAGCGGCCGCGGGTACAAGGTCGGGAAGTTTCCGTTCTCAGCAAATGGCCGCGCCCGCACGATGGCGGAGACGAGCGGATTCGTGAAGTTCGTGAGCGATGCGCAGACCGATGAAATCCTCGGCTGTCATATCATCGGCGCGAACGCTTCTGATCTCCTGACCGAGGTCGTGCTCGCGATGGAGTTCCGCGGGACGAGCGAGGACATCGGGATGACGGTGCACTCGCATCCGACGCTGAGCGAGGCCGTCAAAGAAGCGGCGCTCGCTGTTGCCGGGCACGCGATTCACATCTAAGCGAGATACCGCTCGCGCGTAATTTTTAGGTGATGCCGCTCGTGCCCCGCCGCGATATATGCGAGGGCCCGTGCGGAAATCGTATGTCCGCTCGCATTTCCCGTTCGCAGCCATCCCTCCGGTGTGATTGAATCCACCAGCGCGAGGGTCGACGCCCGAATAGCTGCGAATTCCGCCACCAGATTCGTCAGCGCGCGCTCGTTCGCGCACGAATGCGGAACCCAGTTGTCCTGATCGAACCCCGGCAGCGGCGTCGCATCACCGCGGGCAATTCGCAGCATCCGATAGCTGAACACCCGCTCGGCATCGCACATATGCAGCACCGCCTCCTTGAGCGTCCACTTCCCCGCCCCGTACGCTTTTTCGGCTTTCGCGTCAGCCACGCCGGAGAGCGCCGCGATCGTTTCGGAAAGCTGCGTCCTCAGGTGATCGCGAAGATCGCCATCGGGCACAAGCGAGATATATGTGCCGTAGTACTCGAAATACTCATCGGATTTGGGACGCGTCAGCATGGCGGGGCCTCAACAAGCGGGGTGTGAGTGGCGTATGTTGTCGGAATACTTTCACCCTCATCACCCAGGACCGCCAGTGGCCCATTCCCGCCGCGAATTCCTGAAGACCAGCGCCGAAGCCGCAGCAGTCGCGGCCGTCGGCGCGCGAGTCCTCTCCGGTGGCGACATCTTCGCCGCCTCTGCACCTCGCCCCACCATCGGCGACCCCGCGACACGAGAGCTGATGCAGGTCGCGCTCGACGTCGCCAAGAGCTCGGGCGCGTCATACTGCGACGTGCGCGTCAGCGCGCGACGTCAGCAGAACGTGAACGTGCGCGACAAGATCGTGCAGGGCGTCAGTGACAACGACACCTACGGCATTGGAGTCCGCACACTCGTCGACGGCGCATGGGGCTTCGCCGCGACGAGCAGCATGACCAAGGACGATGTCGCGAGCATCACCAAGGCCGCGATCATTCAGGCGAAGGCGAACCGCGCGAGCCAGCTCAAGCCGGTCGTTCTCGCGCCGACACCGGGCAATCAGATCGGCGAGTGGAAGAGTCCGATCCAGACCGATCCGTTCACCATCCCGATCGTCGATAAAGTCGCGCTGCTCCTCGCGGCCAACGCCGAGGCGGCGAAGGTGAAGAATGTGCGCAACGTGACGTCAAGCATGTTCTTCCTGCGGGAAGAGAAAACCCTGATGACGAGCGACGGCTCGTACATCGTGCAGACGATCTACCGCACGCAGCCGTCCATGACAGTCACGGCCGTCTCGGACGATCGCACGGACTTCCAGTCGCGCGCGTCGAACGATGTCGCGCCGATGGGAATCGGCTACGAGCATGTGATCAACGCGAAGCTCTCGGAGAACGCGGTGAAGTGGGCGAATGACGCCGTGGAGAAGCTCTCCGCCAAGCCGGTTCTGCCGGGCAAGTACGATCTGCTCCTGCATCCGTCCAACCTCTGGCTCACGTTGCACGAGACGGTCGCGCATCCGACCGAACTCGACCGAGCCATGGGATACGAAGCCAACTATGCAGGTACGAGTTTCGTCGCGCCGCCGGAGAAGGTGCTCGGCACGCTGAAGTTCGGCTCGAGCGTCATGAATATTCAGGGCGACCGCGAGCAGCCCGGTTCGCTCGCGGCGATCGGATGGGACGATGAAGGTGTGAAGCCGATCCGCTTCGACATCATCAAGGACGGCATTTTCGTCGACTATCAGACCACACGCGAGCAGGCGACGATGCTCGAGTGGTACTACAAGAAGGTCGGCAAGCCGGTGCGCTCGTACGGCTGCTCGTACGCGCAGAGCTGGGCCGATGTGCAGTTCGAGCGCATGCCGAACGTGTCGCTCCTCCCTGGCAAGAACGACTACACGTGGGAAGACATGATTTCGCAGATGGACAAGGGAATCGCGATCGTCGGCGACGGTTCGTTCTCGATCGACCAGCAGCGCTACAACGGGCAGTTCGCCGGCCAGTGCTTCTATGAGATCAAGGGCGGCAAAATCGTCGGCATGCTAAAGGACGTCGCGTACCAGTTCCGCACGCCGGAGTTCTGGGGCTCGATGAACCACATCGCCGGGCCGCGCTCGTACCATCTCGGCGGTGCGTTCGGCGACGCGAAAGGGCAGCCTGGTCAGTCCAACTCGATCAGCCATGGATGCGTGCCCGCGCGCTTCGACCAGGTCAACATCATCAACACCGGGAGACAGGGATGAGCTCGTATATCGGACCGAAATCGCTCATGACGCCCGGCGGCATTCTCACGCGCGCCGAGGCCGAAGAAATCTGCAAGCGCGCACTCGCGGTTTCGCCGGCACCGGAGACGAGGGTGTCGATCAATAGCGCCGCGCGCGCCGACACGCGGTTCGCAGTGAATCAGGTGACGACATCGGGCGAGAACCGCGACACGTCCGTCACCATCACAGCGTACGTGGAGAATCGCGCGTCGAGCGTGACGACCAATCGTCTCGACGAGGCTTCGCTCGCGGCCGCCGCGAAACAGGCGACGGAAATCGCGCGGCTCGTTCCACCGAATCCGGAACGCATGCCGGAGCTTGGGCCGCAGAACTACCCGCCGGCAAAGGACCGGGTGATCACCCTTCCCGATCCGCTTGCGCGAGCGCTCGCGGCAAAAAAGGTGACTGAAGCGGCGCGCGCTGCGGGATTCGTGGCAACGGGGTTCATCGAATGTCGCGTTGGCGCGACCGCGCTTGCGAACTCGAAGGGACTGTTCGCATACGATCAGAGTTCCGCGGTGACGATGACGGCGACGGTGCGCACGCCCGATGGCACGGGATCGGGGTGGGCGTGCAGCGACGGCGATACGTTCGATGAGATCGACGCGCAACATGTCGCAGCAACGGCTGTCGAGAAGGCGCGCACGTCGCGGAACCCGGTCGCGATCGAACCGGGCAAGTACGTGACAATCCTCGAGAATACTGCGTGCGGAAATCTCGTGACGGCGATCGTTGGTGCGATGCAGGCGCGATCTGCCGACGAAGGACGCTCATTCTTTTCCAAGCCGGGCGGCGGCAACAAGCTCGGAATGAAGGTCGTGGACGAACGCGTCACGCTGATCTCCGATCCGGCCGACTCACCGCGCGCTGCGGGCGGGTATGACGGCGACGGCATGCCGGTCGAGAAGGTCGTGTGGATTGAGAACGGAATTGTGAAAAATCTGAACTACGACCGTTTCTGGGCACAGAAGACGGGGAAGGAACCGACGCACTCGGGCGGCGGTGGTGGACGCGGCGGCGGCGGCGGTGGTGGCGGCGGAACGTTCCGCATGATCGGCGGGACATCCACGATGACGGATATGATCAAGAGCACAGAGCGCGGCATTCTCGTCACGCGCTTCTGGTATATCCGCGGCGTGGATCCGCGCGCACTGGTGAGCACCGGGCTCACGCGCGACGGCACATATCTGATCGAGAACGGCAAGATCTCGCATCCGATCAAGAATTTCCGTTTCAACGAGTCGCCGATTTTCTTCCTGAACAATCTCGAGATGATGGGACCATCGATCCGCATCAATGCGTCCGAAGCACTGGGCGCGGGCGGCGCGACGATTGTTCCGGCGATCAAGGTGAGAGAGTTTACGTTCAGTTCGCTGTCGGACGCGATTTAGTCTGCTAGAGACAAAAAAAGGGCGACCCGCGATGGGTCGCCCTTTTTTTCGCGCGTTATCGCGAGTTAATCCTTCTTGATCGCCTTCATGATCTCGCCCGGAAGCGAGGTCGGCGTCTTGATACGGCGGCGCTTCCCCGTCTCGGCTTCGACGCGGCGCCAGAACTCATACTCTTTCTCAGCCGCGCGCAGCGCGGCCTCGTTGACGTTCTCGCCATCGAGCCACGCGTGAATCGCTTCCGGCGTATGCGCCGAAGCCATAGGCACTTCGCGATCCATCACCGGCTCCTGTTCAACTTTGCGCGCGGGAATCTCTGCATCTGCGCGCGGATCGAGATTGTCCATCACAGGTATCGCTCCTCCAGCAGTTTCTGCAGTGCCTCGCGTGCACGATGCACACGCATCTTGAGAGCACCGACTGATGTTTCGAGCAGCTCCGCCATCTCTTCGTACGAACGCCCTTCCACGTGCTTCATCACAAACGCTTCTCGCAGCGACGGCGGGAGCGCACCAAGGGCTTCGTCCAGATCCCCGCGCAGCTCACCCCGGTCCAGTTCTTCTTCAGGCGTCTCGTATCCAGACGGCTGGTCGTCCTCTTCGTAACTGAGATGCGTCCGGCGGATGTTCTTCAGCCAGTCCTTACAGCCGTTCGCAACGATCCTGAAAACCCACGCATCGAAGCGGCCGCGCACCTCACCCAGGTGCTGATACGCCTTGATGAACGAATTCTGCAAAATGTCGGCGGCGTCGTCGGGACTCCCCGTCATGCCGACCGCATGCCGGTACAGCGGATCGCTGTATCGACCGATCAACGTGGCGAAGGATTCACGATCGCCGGCCAGAACGCGGTCGATGATCGCTTGATCCGCGTCTATCTGGTCTTCTTGCGGTGGCTCTGCCTGCGTTGTCTTCACGACGCTAGTGTAACCTTTCACACGCGTTGCGAACAGACCTCGCCGCCGCCCGAAAGCCAGAGGTGCCGGTGCCGTCACGTAGATAAGACGATGAATCCATCGTCGGGTAACGCGTTCTGACGATTGGCGTTCCTTCGGGTGCTACGGGCATAGCTTCACCGCCGTGATGCCGGTGGGGGACGTGGCACCAACAGCGATCGCGAATCCGTATTTCGCGTCGATCGCGCTCGCGACGGCCGAACCTATCGCGGTCTGGCCCGCGGCATTTGGAAAGACGCCGTCGAGCGAGATGTATTTGCCATACGGATAGACGCAGGTGAGTTGATCCGACGCCGCATACGTCGACCGTGCCGAAACTGGCGGCGGAAATACGCCGGTGAGATCGACAAACGCCCAGCCATTTTGCTGAGCGATCTGCTGGATTTGCGTGTTCATCTGCGTGACGGTGGCATCGAGCGTCGAGATATCGGCCGCGGTAAGGATCGCGTCTGCCGTCCCCGGCACATCGGTACAGGAAAGATTCTGCGGCACGCCCGTCGTCGCAAAACTCGCGGCGAGTGACGGCACCAGCGCAGCGGTGAATACAAAGTTTGCGCTCGTGCTGCAGTCCGCCGTCACGTTCACGCCGAAGGTCGCGAGCTCCGCGCGGTCATTCCAAAGCTCTGACGCGGGCCGCAGCGCATAAAGACTGGTCACTCGCGGCACGGATAGCAGCGCGACCTTCGCGCCCGTGAGCTTCACACTGTCGGCAATCGCCGCGAACACCGGCGCGAATATCGCGGCCGGCACATATGTGAACGGAGTCGTCTGCGTATACGACGACGCGGGAATCAAGAGCCCGCTCGTCGCCGCGCCGAGCACTTCGCTCAGGCCGATCTCGACCGACACGAGCGACGCCCCTTCGATCCGAAGCGCCGTAACCTGCGACTGCGTGGAGCCGAGCACGAGCGGATAGCGCGCTCGATCGCCGGCGCTGTACGGAATGACCGCGTTGAGGACGATCTTCGGCGTGAGATTCAGTGCCGCCCACGCCGTAGCATTCGGAAGCGCGAGATTGTTCTGCGGCGGCGTCAGCGTATCGACCAATCCTGCGCAGCTTGAATCCGCGATCGCGGTGCTCGCACCGGCGAGATCAACGCCGAGCTGCAACGGAGCGATGAGCGGCGGCTGACATCCCGGGGTGCGGAACATCGGCATGGCGAAGCTGCTGATGCCGCTGACAGTGGTATCGGTTACGACAAAGCTGAAGCCCGCGCCCGCCGCACGGGCGAGCAGCGCGGGCCACGACTGCAGTTGCGATTCGTATATGACGCCGCCGGACTGCACGCCCATGGAAAGCCCGGTGCCGATAGCGACGTAATGGCCAAATGATGTCTCGCCTTTAGGCCCGGTGAAATGCGAGCCGTTCCCTTCGCACGACACAACGACCATCGCGGCGGCGAATAACGCCGTGATGGAAAGAATCGTCGTGCGAACACGCGAGCGGCGCATCAGCGGTGTGGCCTCAACATTGTTCAACATTCTAGCGAGTGTCGCGCAGGGTTGCGTTACGATCGAGCGAACGCGTCCCAGCCGTGCGCGCGGACGAGCGCACCATGCTGGTCCAGCGTGGGCGGCGGCCGGCGAATGGATGCTGGCGAGAGCGGCTCGACCCCGGTCAGCGGAGACGTATTCAGGTCGCCAAGCGCCTCGAGCACGGTGCGCACAACGCCGCACGGCACCCCGGCCTCTCCGAGCACCGACACCCAGTCAGCTGCGGTTTTTCCAGCCACGCGCGCGCCAATCGCGGCGACGACGTCCGCGCGGTGTGCGATACGGCCGGCGTTCGTGGCCAAGCGCGAATCCTCGAGAGCGGGAAGCTCCAGCGCACGCGCGAGTGCGGCGAACTGCCCGTCACTTCCGACGGCGATCACGAGCGCGCGATCGCTCGCCTGAAATAGTTCGTATGGAACCAAGTTCGCGTGCGCATTCCCCCAACGGCCCGCCTCACGCCCCGTGACAAGCGCGCTCTGCGCGACATTTATGAGCGCGCTTGCTGCGCTCTGCTGAAGCGACACCGTCAGTCTGCGTTCGTCCGGCGTGCCGTTGCGCGCTCCCGCAAGCGCCGCGAGAATCGCGATCGCGGCGTCTTTCCCGGTCATCACGTCGACGAGCGCGACGCCGCTTTTCATCGGCGCTCCGCCCGGCTCTCCGGTGATCGACATCCATCCCGATTCAGCTTGCACTACAAAATCGTACCCCGGCCGCGAACTCTCGGCGCCGAATCCCGTGATCGTGCACCAAATCAGTCGCGGATGTTTCGCGAGCAGCTCCGCGCTGTCGAGTGTTCGCTTCGCGAGTGTACCCGCGCGAAAATTGTCGATGACAACATCAGCTTCACCGGCGAGACGACGCAGCATCGTCTGATCTGCCGCGTCATCGAGATCTGCACCGACGCTGAGCTTGTTGCGATTGCAGCACAGGTAGTACGCGCTCTCGCCGCGCGAATCGAATGGCGGACCCCAGCCGCGACTCTCATCGCCAGAGCCAGGACGCTCGACTTTCAGGATATCCGCGCCCAAATCGCCAAGAATCATCGCGGCAAGTGGTCCGGCCAGCACCCGAGAAAGATCGAGTACTCGAACGCCTTTAAGTGGTTGATTCATATGTCACTGTCATTATAATGTCTTATAACTGTTCTTATAGTATCGCTACTATTATGACTAATTCGTGGAGTATCGAAGTCAAAAAGTATCAAATTATGTCAAAATTGGCCTCAATCCATTGCCCCTGCATCACTTGCCCCGCTCCACCTTTTCCATATACTTGCCCCCTGTTACTTCGCGCGGTTTCTCGTGATACCGATCTGACGGCCTGATTTTTGGCCGATCCGCGCGTCCAATTGATGCCGCCACACGAGCGGCGTCCTGCTCGTGCCCGGAGCGAGACCGCATGACCGATAAGATTCCTGCCGCCGCGAAACCCGCTGCTGCAGTCGAACCAGTAACAGCTCCCGGCGCAGTGCCGCCGGTGCGCCGCCACCCAGGACATCGTGGCGCCGACGTGCGCGACACGGTCGCCGAGATGGCTGCCAAGGCACACGAGATCAGTATGGAAGCCGGGAGCAAGATGGCTGCGGCGATGAAAGAAGTCATCGGCGCCGCCGCTGGTCTCTCGATCTTCACACTGGAGAGCGCGCGCGATCTCGTCCAGTACATGGTTCGTCGCGGTCAGATGACGCAAGACGAAGCCGACAAGCTGATTCGCGAGGCGGAAGACGCCTGGTCGAAGAAGCACAAGGGAAAGAAGCCGCCGCCACGCCTCGAGCAGAAGCCGAAGCCGGTGATCAAGCCGGTTCCGTATTCGCTGCCCAAGGCGGCACCGCCGCCGGTGCTGCCGAAAAAGGCTGGTGCGCCAGCGGTGAAGCCGGTGAGCGCGGTTAAAAAGGCGGTCGCTGCAAAGCCCGCGGCGAAAAAACCGGTTGCCAAGAAGCCGGTCGCGAAGAAGCCGGCCAAGCCCGCCGCAAAGAAAAAGGTCGCGCCAAAGAAATAAGCTTTTCCCGCAACAGCGGGTGAGGGGTTAATTTCGTTCATGCACGCAACCCCAGCCCGTGGCGACGCCGTCGCGTTGACCCGGACGCTCGTCGCGATTGATTCGCGGAACCCGTCGCTGGTCAGCGACGGGCCCGGCGAGCGCGCATGTGCCGAAGCGCTCGCACACACGCTCGGCAGCTGGGGATTTCGCGTCGAGATTCAGGGGACCGCGGCGCAGCGCCCGAACGTCGTCGCGCGAATCGGCCGGAGCGGCGGACGCACGCTCTTGTTCAACGGACATCTCGACACGGTCGGCGTGGAAGGAATGATTCACGCCCCGTGGGACGCTGATGTGCGCGACGGCCGCATCTACGGACGCGGCTCCTCAGACATGAAGAGCGGCGTCGCTGCGATGTGTGCGGCCGCGCTCAGAGTTGTCGACGCAAATCTCGACGGCGAGGTGATCGTCGCGGCGGTTGCCGACGAGGAGTACGAGAGCGTCGGCACGCAGGCGCTCGTCGCGTCAGGTATCCGCGCAGACGCCGCAATCGTGACGGAACCGACGCGCCTCGCGATCTGCCCCGCGCATCGCGGCTTTGCGTGGCTCGAACTGATCGTGCACGGCCGCGCGGCGCACGGCAGCCGCTACGACATTGGCGTCGACGCGATCACGCTTGCCGCGCGAGTGCTCGCCGAGCTCGACGAATATCAGCGGACGGTGCTCGCGAAAAAAACGCACGCGCTTCTCGGCCGGCCATCGTTCCATGCATCGATTATCAGCGGCGGGCTTGGACTCTCCACATATCCGGATCGATGCTCGGTTCAAATCGAGCGGCGCACGATTCCCGGCGAGAGCGCCGCAGATTTTGCACGCGAGGTCGAGGCCGCATGCGATCGCGTTCGCGCGCGCGTTCCGGACTTCCGGGCCGACATAGTCCCCGGGTTCGCGCAGGCTCCGAACGAGGTCGCCGCAACACATCCGGTGGTGCTGGCACTCTCCGCGGCGCTCGGCCGCGCCGGCGAGCGAGCGCCGATCGAAGGACTCCCCTGTTGGACCGACGCCGCACTGCTCACCGCCGCCGGAATCCCCGCAATCTGTTTTGGTCCCGGCGACATCGGGCTCGCACATTCGGCCGAGGAGTACGTGGACATGGGTGAGATCGAACGCGCGACCGGTGTGCTCGCAGGATTTGTCAGCGAATGGTTTTCGGGAGCCAACTGAAATGGCTCAACTGACCGTCCGCGGTTACGACGCGCTCGAGAACGCGATACGAGATGGCATACGAATCACGGTGCGGCGCCGCGGCACGAGCATCGTAGTGATTCCGCTCCGACTCGCGCTGAAGAACCGCCGCGAGGCGATCGAAGCGCGGCATCCGACCACCGGACAGCCGCTCACGCTCTGGGTCGACGAAGCGGATTCGATAGAGGTCGTGAAATGACTCCGCCGGGCGCCTCAGGCGCAGCGGTCAATCATATGGTCGCTGTTTTTGCCGACGAGTCGTGCATCGGGAACGGACGCGAGGGCGACAATCCCGGCGGCGCGGGCGCGCTGATCGAGCTGCGCCATCCGTCCAACGGCACGCTGGTGCGGCGCGATCTCTGGATCAGCGAGAAGGCGACAACCAATAATCGCATGGCACTTCGATCTGTCATCGAGGCAATGGATGCGCTCGGCGCGAAAGGTGCGCGCTGCCGCGTGACCTTCACGACTGATTCGCGCTACATCGTCGACGGCATGACGCAGTGGGTGCATTCGTGGGCGCGCCAGGGATGGAAACGAAAGGGCGGCGCGATCGAGAACCTCGAGTTGTGGCACGACGCGATCAATGCCGCGGAGTCGCACGAGGTTTCGTGGAAATGGGTGCGCGGGCACGACGGTCACGCGCAGAACGAGTACGCGAACCATCTCGCGACGCGCGCGGCGGCGGATCAGACGCATTCGAAAGGACTGCTGGAGTCGGGATTTGAGGCGTGGCTCGCAGCGACTCGCGCGAAAGGCGCGAAGCACGCCGACCCGAGTCCGTTTCCGGATGCCGCCGCGTTCCGCGCAAGCTCACCGTTGCCGTCCACCGACAGTTAACATGCAGGAGATGGATCCTCTCGATCTCCTGTTCGAACGCCTTGTGCGCGCCGTGCGCGAAAAGCGGCCAGAGTTCCTCATCCGTCCGTTTGAGGTTGCGGAGCTGATGGAGCTCGTGCCGTATCGCGCGGTGCGCGGTGAGGGCGCGCTCGAAACGAACGACGACTACGCGCACGCGCTCACGCGGCTGCTCGCCGGCGAGCGCGGGTACATTTTTGCCGACGACCTGCTCCAGGACGATCTGCGCGCGGAGCTTTCGTCGGCTAATCCAAATCTCGCCGCGTATCGCGCGTACCTCACGGCACGCGTGACGATGTCGCAGGCGCATGCGCGAAAAGCGGGCGAGTCGATGCCGCCACTGCCAGCGGCGGCGTCTGCGCCCGATCCAGCGATGCCGGCACCACTGTCGGAGGCGGTAACCGCACCAAAACAGATCCGGCCATCGGCTGCAGCGGCTCGCCCGGTTGATCCGCAGGCGGAGACGGCGCCACGTTCGTCGCGGCCGGGATGCCGGTTCTGCAGTCAGGAACTTCCCGAAGACCGTATTGTGCATTTCTGCCCGAGTTGCGGACAGAACCTGCTCTCGCGGTTGTGCGCCGCGTGCAGCGCCGAGCTTGAGCCGGGGTGGAAGTTTTGCGTGGCGTGCGGGCGCCTCGCATCGCCCTGACCGCTCTCAACGTGCGCAACAGCACCGGATCTCCGTTGCGATTGCCGGCCTCCATCTTGCTGACCGGACTCGTGTTGTGCGTCGCAGCTCTGGTACCGGCTGTGACCACCGCACAGCTGCCGGGGACAACGCTTCACAGCGTGAAGTGGCCGATCAGAACACGCGAACATGTCGACCTCTGGCTTCACGGCTTTGCAATGATCTCGAGCGACACCTCTCCGGTGCCGCTCTTTCGCCGCGGCTACCGCGACATGGTTATCGCTGCGCGCACGAAGGCCGGCGCAGTCACCGATCTTGACGTCAACCGCGAGGCGCTCGTAAAGCGCTTGCGCGAAAATCCGGCGCTGGTGAACGCGCAGTTTCTCGTCTTGTCGTTCGCCACCTGGGAAGAGCTTGTTGCGGCCGTCGATGCGTTCGAAAAGGCCGATGGCGATCCCAAGCGCGCGAAATCAAAAGAGAGCGCGGCGATGTTCGCAGCATTCGCGCGAATTTTTCCAACCAAAGCCGACCGCGATTTTGCGCGCATGCTCACGAACTCGCTGCAGAACGAAAAAAATGTCTTCTTCCACGCGTGGTGGGTCGACGAGATGCGGCGGCGTGAGCGAACACTCGCGGCGGTAGATGCGATCTGGCAGAGCGAGATGCGACCGCGGCTCCAGGGATTCATGAACCATTCCGAACAGGCCGACGGCGAGCTGATCCTGTCGCTCGCAATCGAGGGCGAGGGTCGAACATTGAGTGATCCGCGCGGACGGAGTCAGGTCGCCGTTGGGTTTCCGGATTCTCCCGAGCGCGCGATGGACGCGATTTATGCGTTCGCGCATGAGATCGTCGGCCCGCTCACCGGACCTGCGGTCGATGACAATACGACGCCGGCGGAAAAGCGCAGCGGGCTCGCGACGACGATCGGCACCTACGCGCTCGTGCGCGGCGGCGCGCTCATTTTTGCGCACCTCTCACCCGAGCTCGCGTCAGGCTACGAGCGTTTCTACCTGCGACTTGCGGGCATCACGGCCGAGGGCGATCCTGCCGTTGCATTTGCACGAACGTTTCCGATCCCGACGGCAATGGTCGAATCGATAGCACGGCAGGTCTCGATCTCCTTCGGCGGAATCTGATGCCGGACCCGCGCGATACTCCGCCAAACGCACCTGGCACCGCGCTTTCGCGCGCGGCGCTCGAACGCATACTCGCGCGCGCCGCACAGCTTCAAGCAGCGACCGGTGAGGGCGACGACGCTGGCGCGATGACGGAAGACCAGCTCGTCGACCTCGGCAAAGAGGTAGGCCTTTCAAGCGAACTATTGCGGCAGGCGCTCGCTGAAGAACGCAGCCGCACGCTCGTTCCGGCGGAGTCCGGTGTGCTCGCCGCATTCACCGGCGCTGCCGCGGTCACGGCGGCGCGCACCGTTCCCGGCAATCCCGCCGCGGTGCTTGCTGCACTCGACGGCTGGATGCAGCGGAGCGAAGCACTTCAGGTGAAGCGGCGCTTCGCCGATCAGTTCGTCTGGGAAGCGAGACGCGATCTGTTCGCGGTGATTCGCCGGTCGATTCCGATTTGGAGCCGCGGTTTTGAACTCGCGCCGGCAAACGATGTGAGCGCGATTGTCGCCGCCGTCGGACCGAACAAAGCGCACGTTCGGATCGTCGCCGACTTTTCCGTGACTCGCGGCGAGCGGGCAGCCGCGGGCGCGGTGATCGCGGTCGTGATGCTGCTTGTAACGGCTCCGCTGATGGCGATCGGCATTCCACCGGTGCTCGCCGCGATTCCGTCAGCGCTCGCTGCGATGCTGGCGCTGTTCGTCACACGCCGCCAATACCGGCAGCTCGTCGCGCGCGCGCAGGTCGCGCTCGAACAGGCGCTCGACCGCCTCGAGTTTGCCGATACAAAACCGGTGACCACCGCGCAGGTATTGCTCGACGCGCTGATCGGACCACCGCGGCCGCCGCGATGACCACCACCGCAAATCCCGACGACGCCAAGCGACTGCGCTACGCCGCCCGTTTCGCCAATGCAGTGCTGCCGGAAGTGTCGCGCACTTTCGCGATTTCGATCCGTTTCCTTCCGGGCACGCTTGGCCGCGCGGTGCTGACGGCCTATTTGCTTTGCCGCATCGCGGACACGATCGAAGATGACGGTGCGGCGTCGCCCGAAAGAAAGGCGGAGCTGCTTGAGGCGTTTCTGCGCTGCCTTTCTGACCGCGATGCCGCCGACGCGTTTCCAAAGCTCGCGTCGGATATTCAGGGCGATCCCGCGCATGTAGATCTGCTCCGCCACACCGATCTCGTTTGCGTGCTGCTCCGTTCGCTGCCCGATCACACGCGCGGCCGCGTCGAACACTGGGTCGGCGTGATGGGACACGGCATGCGAAAATTCGTGCAGCTCTATCCGCGCGGTATTCGCATTCAGACCATCGCCGAATATCGCGAGTACTGCTATTACGTCGCCGGGACCGTCGGCTGCATGCTGACCGAACTCTGGTACGAGCATGCGCCCAGCGTCGGCAAACCGGAGTTTACGAAACTCTGGACGAAGTGCCGCCAGTTCGGCGAGGCGCTGCAAACCGTGAACATCCTGAAGGACATCGCGTGGGATGCCGAGCATGAGAACGCGATTTTCATTCCGGAAAGCTCGCTCGCCGAACATGGCAGCGGGCACGGGACGCTGCTCGACGCGGCCCACATCGAGGGAAATCATGCAGCCGTGCTGGGATTCATCCAGCTCGCGTGGAGTGATCTCGACGACGCGCTCGAATACATCCTGATGATTCCGCGCCGCGCGGTGGCGATCCGCGCGTTCTGTGTCCTGCCGCTGCTCTTTGCGTACGCGACGCTGCGCGATCTGTCGGCCTCGCGCGCGATGCTGCATCAGGGCGGCAGCGTGAAAATCACGCGCGCCGAGGTGCGGACACTGACGATTGTCGGGCTGCTGTCGCTATGCAGCAACCACGCGCTGCGGTCGCTCGTAGATCGCGTTCGCGTTCGGCGCTTCGTGCCATTCGGGGCCGCAACCTAAAGCGCGTCCGCCGCACCGGGCCCCCGTTTGCCGAATCGACAAACGCGTAGGCCATCGTGACAAGCGAATTTGCCAAAGTGACAAATATCGGCGGCTCAAGAATGGCACGCCGATTGCGTTTTGGAGGGGTGCATCACCGCCGCGCTTGGCGGAATCACCCTTTCCTTGAGGAGGATCAACCAATGTCTCGCAACTCGTTCGACACCATGTTCGACCGGATGCTCACCCTCAACCGCGTCATGGATGAAGCCGTGGGTCAGGGAGCGTTCGAGCACACCGACACCGCTGCACGGCCCCAGCTCTGGTTGCCGCCCGTCGACATTTATGAGACGGAGTCGGCGTTCGTCGTCGAGGCCGACCTGCCCGGGATTCATGAGGAAAATGTCAACATCCAATTCGACCGGAACGCGCTGACGATCAGTGGCACCCGTGGCGCGACCCTTCCCGCGAAGGACAAAGCGCAACTCCGTGTGTTTAGTGCCGAACGCATGAGCGGCACCTTTTCCCGCTCCGTTCGTCTGCCCGAGCATATCGATGCAGACAAGATTGAGGCGTCCTTTGCGCATGGCGTTCTGACGGTCACCGTTCCCAAGTCCGCTGGCGCACGGCCGCGCACGATTTCGGTCGTGAACCGCGAAGTGCAGCAACAGGTTCGGTCGTAGCAGTCGGCAGTTGGCCGGCTGCACCCGCAGCCAGCCGAGTACAGGCACCAACCCCCCGTCGGTCCTCGGTTGGCTGTGGTGAGGTCGCGGCGTAACTTTCGCCGCGACCTCACCATCTCAACACTGCAGCCGGCCGGGCGTGATGCCGCACTTCTATACTGAACCAGTCATCTCAATTCTCGCGCGGCCCGCATTCGTGGAGCCGGCGCACCTTCCCGTACACTGGCTCGGCGAGAGCACCGACGGCGAGCGATTGGCGGAGTTTGCCGGCCGCCTCTGCTACATGAGCCAGAAAAATCCTGCGAATCGCGGGACGCGGGAATATCTCGAGAACATCAAGAAGCAGGGGCATGGCAGCGTGCTCGAGCATGCGAACTATTCACTGTTGATCGAGGGCGTGTCGCGGTCGCTCACGCACGAGCTGGTGCGCCATCGCGCCGGGTTCGCCTACTCGCAGCTGTCGCAGCGGTACGTCGACGAGTCAAATGCCGCGTTTGTCGTCCCGCCTGCGATTCTCGGCGATGAGGCGCTGCGCGCGCAGTGGACCGCGCAAATGGAGACGGCGCAGGCGACGTACATCGCGCTCGTCGAGAAACTGATGGAACGCTACGGCTGGGTCGCCGACAAAGTGCACCGCCGGAAAATGGCGCGCGAAGCCGCTCGTGGCGTGCTGCCGAATTCGACGGAGACGAAAATCGTCGTCACCGCCAACGCGCGCGCATGGAGGACGATGCTGGAACTTCGATCCAGTGAAGGCGCGGAATTTGAGATTCGGCGCATGGCCGTGACCACGCTCCGCCTGTTGCAGAACGAGGCGCCTGGATTTTTCTCGGACTTCGAGGTTTACACGGCGGAGGATCGCGCAGAAGCCGCACGAATCGGCTACCACAAGGTTTGAGGCTGCCGTCCGCCGTCCACCGTCTGCCGTCTTAAAAAGCACAAAGGGGCGGCCAACAATGGCCGCCCCTTTTGCCCGTTGCCGGGCGGTTATCAGACGAGGACAGTGTTCTAGTTCTCTTCTCCGTCAGTGGTGAGCCCGTCCGCTTCGCGGAGGGAGGCGAGAAAAGACTCGCCTGAAAGTCGCGTGCCGGCGGCAGCCGGGGCGAAGGAAAAAGTGATCGCGCGCTGAGTGCCTTCCGGCCAATCCGGCATCAGCAGCCCCGCGAGCAAACGGCGGATTCCCTGCCCGCATTCGGCGAGCAGCGTACTGGCCGTCTCGAGAAGCACGGCGAGCGGAATCTCCACCTCGCGCTTCACGACTTCTCCCGTAGAACGATCGAGCCACGCGGCATCGCCGATGGCTCCGCGCTCGGGCCACACGCCGACCTGGCGCGTCACATCGAGCGGGTTTCCTCCCGACACATCCGAGCGGCTCGATTCGAGCGCGGCGGCGAGCGCCAACGCGAGCGACTGAGCGTCCGGTACGCCGAACAGCGTCACCACGTCGCGCGTCGATCGATCGCTCGCGATCTCCGACGGCACCGAGTTGACCTGCGCCAGCACGGGCGACTGCGCCGGAAGCTCCTCCAACATCACCAACACGTTCATGAGGTCCTCCGAGTGAAATGTTGACCGGGAGAACCGCAAGAAATGTTCCTGTGCTTCTCCTGCTTGCATTACCTCTGTGGTGAGCTGTTGGTCACCGGCAAAGCGGTTGTGCCCTGCGTCACATGGCGCATCTCGCCACAGCTGTTGATCCTTAACTTCAGAGTCGATCCGGTCGTCTACGACATGCAGGACCTACCCGGAGTGTGTGTCCATGCAGTATCCGACCAAAGTCGCAGTCGCCGCCGCCGTGGCATTCCTCGCAGCATGCGGCGGAAGTCCAGCCGCCCAGGTAGAGTCTGCACCGAAAATGGCTGCGGCCCCGCCGGAGCCGATGCCGGTTGAAAGCGGCCCGCGCGAACAAACGGCCGACGAACAGGTCAACCATGTGTTGAATCGACTCACGTTTGGCGCACGGCCCGGCGACGTCGAGGCCGTCCGCACGATGGGCGTCGATAGATGGATCGATCTTCAACTGCATCCAGAGCGAATCAACGACGCAAAAAGCGACCAGTACTTTGCCGCGCTCGAGAGCTACAACGAGCCCTCGCAGACACTGCAGCAGAAATACCCGCCACCGAACCAGCTCCTTCAGCGTTTGGGGGCAAAAGGTGACCGATCCAAGCTCACGCCGGCCGAGACGGCGGAGCTTCGCGATGCGACCGCGGGTGTGCGGAAAGTCACGATCGAAGCGCAGAGCGGTCGCGTAGATCGCGCGCTCCTCTCTGAACGTCAGTTACAAGAAGTGATGACCGACTTTTGGCTCAACCACTTTTCTGTTTACATCCAGAAGGGGCCGCCGGAGCGGTATCAGCTTGCGCAGTACGAGAGCAAAGTCATCCGGCCGAACTCGCTCGGAAAATTCAGGACGCTGCTGGACGCGGTCGCGAAAAGTCCCGCGATGCTTTTCTACCTCGACAACTGGGAAAGTCAGGCGGACAGCAATCGTCCGCGCCTCGTGCCGTTGCCAGGTGCCGGTCGCGGCGGGCGCAACGCGCGCGGCGGTCTGCTCACTCAGCAGCAGCAACAGGCGCTCGCAAAGCGCCGCGGCGGATTGAACGAGAACTACGGCCGTGAACTGCTCGAGCTGCACACGCTCGGCGTCGACGGCGGCTACACGCAGCAGGACGTGATCAACGTCGCTCGCGCACTCACCGGCTGGACCTTCCCCCGTCCGCAGCAAGGCGGCGGCGGATTCGAATTCAATCCGCAGATGCACGACGCGGGCGAGAAAACCGTGCTCGGCCACAAGCTGGCGGCCGGCCGCGGGATTGAAGACGGCGAAGACGTTCTCGATATCGTCGCGAGGCATCCGGCGACCGCGCACTATATCGCCTACAAACTCGCGCGTCGCTTCGTGAGCGACACACCGCCCGCGGGACTCGTGGATCGCGCGGCAGAAACGTTCCGCCGGACCGACGGTGATATCCGCGCGGTGGTGCGCACGATCATCACGAGTCAGGAATTTTTCGCGCAAAAAGCATATCGCAGTAAAGTGAAGTCACCGTTCGAAGTGGTGGTGAGCGCACTTCGCGCACTCGGCGCGCAGCCGGATGGAACGCTGAGAACAGCGCAGACCGTCGCGACGCTCGGCGAACCGATTTACGGGCATCAGGCGCCCAACGGCTGGCCCGAGACCGGCGATCAGTGGATGAATACCGGCGCGATTCTCAATCGCATCAACTTCGGCGTTGCAATCGCGGCGGGAAAAGTCCCCGGTGTTTCTCCAACGAACTGGAAGGGCGCCGAGACGCTCGTGAATGCGCCGATCGACCAGCAGGTCGATGGTGTCGTGGCGGCTTTGCTCGGCGGCGGGGTATCACCTGATACGCGCGCGATCCTGATCACCGGACAGAATCCGTTTCTCGCATCTGCCGCGGCGCTCGATACGACGCCGGAGATGGCGAGGCCAAAAGACAAAGACCCATTGGATCCCGATGAAGTGATGATGATGCTGCCGGATCCTTCGGGTGGACCGCCGCAGCGCGGACCTGCGCGTGATCGTGCATTTGGAAAACTGCAGCCGCCCACAAAGGGATTGGCGCTGATCGTTGGACTTGCAATCGGCTCGCCCGAATTTCAGAGGAGATAGTCATATGCAACGCCGGGTTTTCGTAAAGTCAGGTGCGCTCGCGCTCGTCACGATGGGGTTAAGCCCGTCGTTCCTGCGTCGCACTGCGATGGGAATGGAGCTGCCGCTCGCGGTGAAGGGGAAAGTCCTGATCTGCTTGTTCCAGCGCGGCGCAGCAGATGCGCTGAGTGTTGTCGTGCCGCACGGTGAGCGCGCGTACTACCAGCTGCGGTCGACAATTGCGATTCCGCAGCCGACACGAGTCGGAAGCGCGCCGTCGGCAATCGACCTCGATGGATTCTTTGGCCTGCACCCGTCGCTTGCACCCCTGAAGCCGCTGTGGGATGTCGGCATGCTCGCGCCGATTCACGCGGTGGGCAGTCCGAGCAACACGCGCTCGCACTTCGACGCGCAGGATTACATGGAGAGCGGCACTCCTGACACCAAGGGCACGACCGACGGCTGGCTCAACCGCTACCTCGCGACATCGGGAACGTGTGAGCAGTGTGCGCCGACACCGTTCCGTGCTGTTGCAATGACACCCCAGACTCCGCGCATTCTGCAGGGTTTGGCGCCGACCGTGGCGATGAACTCGCTTGATGAGTTCGCGCCGCGCGCTGCGGGCGGCGATCAAATCGCCCGCCTCGAAGCGCTCTATCGGACTGGCTCGGCCGACCTCATCCACTCCTCGGGTTCGGAAATGTTCGACGCCATGAAGATGCTGAAGTCGGCAAATCCGCAGCAGTATCAGCCGGCGAACGGCGCGGAGTATCCGAAGTCGCAGTTCGGGCAGCGCTTGAAGCAGATCGCGCAGCTGATCAAGAGCAAAGTCGGGATGGAGATCGCGTTTGCCGACGTGGGCGGATGGGACACGCACGTGAATCAGGGCGGCGCCACCGGGCAGCTCGCGCAGCGGCTCGACGATTTTGCGCAGTCGATCGCGGCACTCACGAACGATCTCGGCGAGGGGATGGAGAACGTCGTCATCCTCACGATGAGCGAGTTCGGCCGCATGGCGAGACAGAACGGCAACGGCGGAACGGATCACGGCCACGCGGGCGCGATGTTCGTGATCGGTGGATCGGTGAAGGGAAAGAAGGTCTACGGAAAATGGCCGGGGTTGCAGCAGGAGCAGCTGTTTGAAGGACGCGACCTGGCATTGACGACGGATTTTCGGTCGGTGTTTTCGGAGATCGCGACGAAGCACCTCGGCGCGACGAATACAGGAGCGATGTTCCCGGGGTTCAACTCGGCGACCCACTTGGGCCTGCTGGGCTAGTTGCCGGAATATCGGAACAGTCGAGTCGGCGTTCGGAGATAGTTCTAGGCAACGTGCTGGACGGAGAACCTTGGTTAACCGACCAACGGTTAGTAGTTAACTGTTCACCACGACGAACGGTTATTCTTCCGTTGTGAAAACAAATTTCTATCGTATTCTCGCATTCGCGGCTGCCGCGTTTTTGCTCACGGCCGCCGCCGCGCAATCCTCGGCCGCGCAATCCGCTCCCGCGCGCCAGCCCAACGAGAACGGCCGCATCCCGATTCTCGAGTACCACCTGATAACCGACCACGATTCCCGATGGGGCCGCTCCGCCGATCACTTCCGGCACGACCTGAAGTTGCTCTACGATCGCGGGTATCGCCCCATCAATGTTTCGCAACTGATCGACAAACAATTCGATATTCCCGCCGGAACATCACCGGTCGTCTTCACCTTCGACGACGCATCGCCGGGGCAGTTCAGCTACATCGAAAAGGACGGACAGCTCGAAATCGATCCGAACAGCGCAGTGGGAATCTGGCTCGCATTTAATAAAGAGCATCCGGACTGGGGCAAGCGCGCGACGTTCTGCATGCTCCCGGGCGCAGCGGCTGGTCACGCGTTTTTTGGCGAGAAGGGAATTGACGGCCAGAAGAGCGCGTGGCGGCTGAAGAAAGTGAAGTTCCTCGCAGAGCAGGGGTTTGAGCTCTGCAATCACACGCTTTGGCACGCGAACCTCGCGAAGTACAGCGACGCGGTTGTCCAGGAGCAGATCGCGCGAGGTGTACTCGCAATCGACTCCGCTGTGCCCGGCTATAGAGTCCGGACCTTCGCGCTTCCGCTCGGCATTTGGCCGAAGGATCGCGCGCTCGCGATGAAGGGGAGCTGGCACGATCCGAAGAGTGGGCGCGATATCCACTATTCGTTCGATGCGATCCTGGAAGTGTCGGGTCCGAGTGCGCCGAGTCCGTATACGGCGCAGTTCAAACCATTCAGCCTGCCGCGATTGCAGATGGTGGATTCGGAATTGGAGAAGGCGCTCGATCGGCTGGATGCACCAGGTCAGCGGTTCGTCGCCGGCGGCGCACAAAAGAAAGTTGCGGGTGGCGCGGCGAAGTAGTCTTTCGCATGTGCGGCGGTGGCGAATTGCGCACCGAATCAAGCCACTGCGCAGCTCGTCGTCACATTCAGACGCAGAGTCGTCACATTTGATGGCATAATTGTGTTGTCGCTGTTGCGCCGCAGTCACGCGCGCGACAGGTTTCGCGGTGGTTGATAGACATACACTCGTAAATCCGGGCCTGATGAAACGCTCCCGCACGACGACTTTGGGATTGAAGCATCTCGCATTCTTTGAGGCCGTTGGCGAGGCCGAAGAGAATTCGCCAAAGGCGCGCTCCGCGACTGCTGGACTTTTGATGCTGCGTTTGATCGATCACTGGGTGCTGGCCGGCCCGGTGATGGTCGAGCCTGAGTCGGTGAGCGTGACGTCGGTTCGCGCTGCGATCATGCAGCTCGAACCGCGGGATCCAGGGCGCGAGGTGCTGCTGGGTTTGGTCAACGCGATGCAGACGGTTCGCGAGGTTGATATTCAGCCGGTGTTGCCGCGGCTGTTCGCGTATGCTGGTTGTCTTGAGAAGCGCGCTGAGCTCTCGCTCGCCGCAGATGTATATGCAACGATTGCCCGGTTGGGCGAGGAAGAGTTCGATGGCGATTTGCTGATCGATTCGTTTCTGCGCCTTGGGTATTGCGAACGCTTGATGGGAACGCTCGACGATGCAGAGGCGTCGTACGCGATGGCCGGCAAGATTTCTAAGCGGCAGAAGGAAACAGCGCGCGGTCTCCGGTCACAGATTGGTCTTGCCGTGGTCGCGGTGACGCGAGGCAATTTGCCGAAGGCTGAGAAGTTGCTCGCCGAGATTGCGATCGAGAGTGACCGCACTCATTGCGCGGAGGAGTACACGAAAGCACTACACGTGCAATCGTCGCTGGCTTACCGGCGCGGTGAGTTGGGCCGCGCAGTCCGCATCGCGTACGAGGCGCTGCGGAAGTCGTCGACGCCGCTTGATCGCGATTTGATTCTCGGCGATATCGGCGGTTATCTGATCATGATGGACCGCTTCGAAGCAGCGCGCGACGCACTGATGATTATCGAGGCGACTGGAATAACTGAGATTGTGCGCCTCAACGCACGCGTCAACATGGTAGCGCTCGCAGCCCGCTCGCGTGACGAGACCATGTTCAGAGCCGCGCGCGCACGACTGGATGGCGTCGAGCTGCCCGCCGAAGCGCAAGTCAATTATTTAATCGAAAGCGCGCGAGGCCTCCGGCTGTTCGGGGAAGCCGACTCGGCGCGGCAGTTTTTGGAAACCGCTCGCGACCTCGCGGTCGAGCATCGCCTGAACCGATCAATCTTCGAGGCTGAGGAGATGTTGGCCAATCGCGACGAGTCGCTCGCGCGTAACCGCGACCAGATCGTTATTGAGCAGACAGAGCCGATGGCAGACGTGGAACAGGAACTCCGGAAAATGGCGATGGCCGTCGCGTGAACTCGACGGCCATCAACCCACCTTTCTTCAGCTAACTAGCAAACGGTACTTCCAACGCTCGTCACGATATCGCAGCCCTTCGGAGCCGTCGGCGACGAGCAAGCGGCGGCGGCAAGGACGGCAGCGGCGGACACGAGCAGGGCGATCGAGCGGCGGATCGTCATTTGGAAGGCCTCAGAGTAAGCGGTATGTATTGGCGAGTGAATAACTGATGATATGGAAGGTATGTGACCTTCTTTGGACACACAGCACTGTTTTGTGCCAAAAAACCCTGCTTTTGTGCCAAACCCGTAATCATTTTGTCCCCAGCTTCTTAGCTACCAGACACTATCAATGCACGTCGCCGCATGCGTCCAGCCGGCCAAGCTCTCCCGCCTCCAAGGGGCGGCAGGAGACAGGCATCGCGTGCATGTGGCGCTCGACTGGGCTCACGCTGACTCGATCATCCGCCGCCAGCCGGTGGACGTCCTGGTCGTTGACCCCCAGTTCGACACCCCGGCGGAAGCGCGCTCGGACCGGATTCGTGCCGTTCGCAACCGGTACCGCTCGCTTCCCATGATCGTCTATTCCAACCTCGCCGCCCAAACCCTGCGCCCGCTGGTCGAACTTGGCCGCGAAGGGATGGAGCAACTCATTCTGTTCGGCCTCGACGACGACCCCCAGCACCTGCGGCAGATGCTGGAGCGCCAGCCGGGGATCGTCCTCTCCGAGCGGCTTCTGAGCCATCTCCACCGGCCGCTGAGCCGCGTCTCCGCACGCATCGCGGCAGCTCTTGAGCGCCTGATCCGTAATCCCTCGGTATTCCGTGGCGTGCCAGATCTCGCGGCCGCCGCTGGTGTTCCCCGCCGCTCGCTCTACAGACACTTCGAACGCGCCGGGCTGGTCACGCCGCGCGAGCTCGTCGCCGGTGCACGCCTCCTGCGCGGCTATGCCTTTCTCCGTGAACCGGCGTATTCGCTCGATGCTGTTGCCGATCACGTCCGATTCACCGATTCCGACGCCCTCACCAAGGCCATGAAATGGGGAGTCGGCATGACCCCGGGCCGGGCGCGCGACCGGATGGGGCCTGAAGAGTTCGTCGCACGACTCGCTGCCAGACTGGCTCCTGGTTCCGAACTGCTCAACCCGCTCTATTGGCTCGCGGGCCATGGTACGGCGGAGCTCCCGCATGCGTGACTGGATCGCGACACCCGGGAGTCCACGTGTCCTCATCGTCGACGATGAGCCCGCGATCTGCTCGGCGCTCGTGCAGGTGCTGCGCCGTGCCGGCTTCGATCCGATCGCGGCGCGCGGCGCGCCCGAGGCCGAGGCGCTCCTCTCAGACTCGATATCGGCGATGTTGCTCGACCTGCGCATGCCCCACATGCGCGGCGACGTCTTCTACTATCTGGCGTCGGCGCGCTGCCCGCAGCTGCGCCGGCATACGCTGTTCATGACCGGCGACATCTCGCCCGACGGCGAGCGCCTGATCAACCAGACCGGGTGCGGCGTACTGTGGAAGCCGTTCCCCAACGCCGTGCTGGTCGACGCCGTGCGCGATCTCCTCGCGGATCGCACCGGTTCATACGCCGCAGTGCGCTAACGAGCTTTTCGCAGTAGAAATTTTAAAACTAGAGCGACCAGTTTCTCAGCGTTTTAAGTGCGGTTTCGAGCGCCGCGCGCTGCTTGGGATGCGACGCGGTCGCGAGCAGCGATTCGTAGCTGGCAATCGCTAGTTTCAGCGCGACAGGATCATTCTCCGCACCAGCGAGTGCGGCGGCGTTGTCGGCAAGATTTGCTTTCGCGAGCTCGTCATCGGGGAAGCGCGTCGAAATCTGCTGCCACCGCTTCACGCGTGTCCGCGGCGAAGATTCACTCAGCGCCCACAAATGCCAGGCGGCGCGGTTTGACGGATCGGCAGCAAGCGCGCGCGACGCGAGGTCGGACACGACATCCGGCCCGCGCCCCGTCAGCCAGTACGCGTTCGCCAGCGTGACAATCGCGCGCGCGTTGTTCGGTTCGCGATCGACGATGACTTCGTAGATGGGACCGGCGACTTCGTGCATCTCGCGGTACGGCTCCACAGCGGCGACGAGATCCGCGGTCGAAGCAGACGCCGCAATTTGCGAAAGGCTTTCGAGCAGTCGCGCGACGTCGCCGCGGTGATGATATTCGTGCACGGTCGCGTCGAGCCTGCCGCGGACGTCGCTCTCTTCTGTCGAGGGGTTGTTCGTGACCATTTCGAAATCTATATCAGCATGAGCGCATTGAGACTTCTCGTCGTAGGATCCGACGCGGCCTTTGCCGCCGCGATTCGAGGTGTGCTCACCGCGCAGCTGCCGGACGCGGTGGCCGAGACGCTCGATCCCGCCCACCTGAGAACGCGCCCGATCGCCGACGGCGTGGTGATCGACGGCCACACAGACGCGGCGCTCGGCGTAGCGCTCGCCGCACGTGTGCGTGCCATGGGATTCGCAGGCGCGATTGTCGTTGCGTCGGATGCGAACGGTGACTCGGCGCCGGGGCTCGCTGCAGCCGGCGCGGCACACGCGGCGTCAGGCGAACTCGCTGTTGAGGTCGTGCCACGGCTGGCCGAACAGCTCGCGCACGCGGGGAGCGAGCATGCAGCGCAGGTGATGCGCGCACGGCGGTTGATCGCCGCCGGTGAGATCGCCCTGCGATTTCAGCACTCGCTCAACAATCCGCTCGCCGGGATTCTTGCCGAAGCGCAGCTCATGCAGCTCGATCCGCTGCCGGCCGAGCAGCACGCGGCGCTCGAGCGGATCGTCGGACTTTGCAGGCGGATAATCGACCTTGGGCGGTCGCTCGACGGGATGGGTGAAAAGAAATAATAGGTTTTTTCGGCCTCGAACCCCGCGAAAAGAAAATTGACCTTGCGCGGGCGGGGCCGGTAACACATACTCAATGGGTCACCCGCCCACTGTACGTTGGGCGCCGGGGTGGTTTTGATCGCCGGACCGCGTGTGAGTTATCCGCGCTTGTGGCGGCCCGAGGCGAGATCGCGCCAAGAGCATCAGCGAGCACGATCCGCCCCGATCCGAACGCTTTTCATACAGTCGTAGCGCGACGGAGCAGTTGCGTCCGTCCGTTGTATTTACCAAATCACTTTCCACACAATTCATGAACGAACGTCGACGCCCGCATCGTCGCGGCCGGAGTTCACGGCCACGCGGGAATCCCGCAAACGAGACTTTCAACGAGGCGGATCCGTACCGCGATCCGTCCGAACCGGCGACAGCCGACACGCCGCCGGCAGCGCTCGCCGGCCCGCCGCCTTCTGCGGCGCCATCCGGTGAAGCACCAGGCGACAGCGCCCCGTCCAGCGGCGGCGACTCGGCGCCGCCGCCCCAGCAGCGATTCGACGGCGGCCAGCAAAATCAAAATCACAACAACCAGAACTACAACAACAACGGCCCGCGCCAGCACCAGAACGACAACAGTCAGCAGGGTGGCGGGAGCCGCCGCGGTCGCCGCAACAGGCGCGGCCGCCAACGGACGGGCCAGAGTGGTGGTGGCGGCGGTGGCAATGGAAGCGCCGAACACCAGGTGATGTCGGGACCGCCGCCGGTGATCGTCGCCGACAGCGCAACACAAGGGTGGTTTGACGCATCGCGCGACGCGGGATTCATCCGCAGGGCCGAAAACAGCTACCTCGCCGACAGCGGCGACGCATACGTCGGTTCGCACATCATTCGCCAATACGGCATCCGCCGCGGCGACCTCATATCGGCAACAACGGGACGCGATCATCGCGGCCGCATCATGGTCGCCGAAGTCACGACGATCAACGGCGAGGATCCCACACTCGCGCTCCGCCGCCCCGATTTCAACACGCTGACGGCGAGCTACCCGGAACGAAAGCTCACACTGGAAACCGGACGGCCGGCAAAGGGCGGTCCCGAACTCACGCGGCGCGCGATCGATCTGATCGCGCCGATCGGCTACGGACAGCGCGCACTCATCGTCGCGCCGGCCCGAGCGGGCAAGACGATGCTGTTGCACGCGATCACCGAAGGCGTCGCGATCAACCACCCGAACGCCACGCTGTTGATTCTGCTCGTGGACGAACGTCCTGAAGAAGTCAGCGAGGCAATCTCGTGGGGCGTTGGTGAAGTGATCGCGTCGAGTTTCGATCAGCCTGCATCGCGGCACGTTGAAGTCACGGAGATGGTTCTCGAGCGCTCGCGGCGCCTCGTCGAGCAGGGAAAAGACGTGGTGATCGTGCTCGACTCGCTGACGCGCATGGCACGTGCATTCAACACGGCCGAACGCGGCACGGGACGCACGCTATCGGGCGGTCTCGATTCTTCTGCAATGGCGAAGCCAAAGGCGTTCTTTGGATCGGCACGCTCGATCGCACCGGAACATGGCGCGGGATCGCTCACGATCATCGCGACGGCGCTCGTCGAAACGGGCTCGCGCATGGACGATGTGATCTTCGAAGAGTTCAAGGGGACCGGCAACTGCGAAATCAAACTCGATCGGTCGCTCGCCGAGAAACGAATTTTCCCGGCGTTCGACGTCGGCACGAGTGGTACGCGGCGTGAGGAGAAACTTTTCAAGCCGGAACAGCTCGACGCGATCTACACGCTGCGCCGCGGCCTGCAGCAGATGCCGCCGTCGTCCGCGATGGAATGGCTGATCAAACGCATCGCGGCGACGACCTCGAACGATTCACTGCTTCAGGGTCTGTAGTTCACGCCACGTACTCGTCCAGCAGCATCGCCATAGCGCGCAGCCCGCGCCGCACGTTGTCGACCGAGATCCACTCGTCCGGCGCGTGCGCGTTCTCGCCGGGCAAGCCAAAGCCGACCAGCAGCACCGGAGCTTTGAGCACGCGCGCGAAGTCGCCGACCACCGGAATCGAGCCGCCCTCGCCAACGATCACCGGCTGACGGCCGAACGCAGCCTGAAGCGCGCGGCGCGCGGCATCGAAAATCGGACCGTCGAGATCGGCGCGCCACGGCTTGCCGCCGTGCAGCGGCTGCACGGTGACCGTGACGCCGGCGGGCGCGACTTTCTTTACATGCGCCTTGAGCAAGCGCTCGATCACATCCGGATCCTGATCGGGCACGAGGCGGCAGCTCACTTTCGCCATCGACACGCCGGGCAGCACGGTCTTCGCTCCCTCACCGGTGTAGCCTGAGAGCATTCCGTTCACTTCGAGAGTCGGGCGCGTCCAGAGCTTCTCGAGTGTCGTCTTCCCCGTTTCGCCGCCGAGCGCCTTGACGCCAAGATCTTTCTTGAAACGCGAATCGCTGAATGGGAGCGAGCGCATCCCTTTGAGAACCGCAGCCGGGAACGACCGCACTTTGTCGTAGAATCCTTTGATGGCGATCTTGCCGCGCTTGTCGTGAAGCGTCGCGAGGATCTGCGCGAGCGCCATCGCGGGATTTACGACCGCACCGCCATACATCCCCGAATGCAGATCCGACGACGGCCCGCGAACGGTGATCTCGAAATAGGCGAGCCCGCGCAGTGAGCTGAGAATCGACGGGATTCCCGGTGCGAACATGGCGGAATCAGAAATCACCACGGCATCGCACGCGAGCCGGTTGGCGTGCTGCTCCACGAACGGCGCGAGATGTTCGCTTCCGATTTCTTCTTCACCTTCGGCGAGCACGATCACATTCACAGGCAGCGTGCCGCGCACGGCGAGCTGCGCCTCGAGCGCCTTTACGTGGATCCAGAGCTGGCCTTTGTCATCGACAGCTCCGCGCGCAAATAATTTTCCGTCGCGAATGGTTGGTTCGAACGCGGGCGAGGTCCAGAGATCGAGCGGTTCCGGCGGCTGGACATCGTAGTGGCCATAAATCAGAACGGTGGGCGCGCCGGGCGGCGCCTTCCGCCACTCGGCGACGATTACCGGATGACCGGCTGTTGGAATTGTTTCGGTCGTGAATCCGATCTTCGCGAGCTTTTCATGCAGCCATGCTGCGGCGCGGCGCGTATCGCCATCGTGTTCCGAACGCGCGCTCACGCTCGGGATTTTCAGAAATTCATTCAACTCGTCAAAAATTCGCGAGTCGTTTGCCGAGAGCCACGCGTCGAGATCGGCAGGCACCTTCGAAGCCTTTTTGGCGGCCATGGTCATTGCGTCCAGGGAAATGGTTGTGCGCGCAGCGGCCACTCGCCGTTCCATTGCGAGAGGAACCAGAGGCGCTTGCGCGTGACGAATGAGTCGCCGCGCATCAGCGCGACGCTTTCGCCCGAATCGATATGGAAGCAGCAGGCGAGTTTTCGAATTTCGCGCGGCTCTCCCTTTTCCTCGTCGAGCACGAGAATCAGCCCGGCACCGGGTCCGGCATGTTCTTCGAATGTAGTCCAGAGATCGTACTGGTTCGCGCGGCCGACGAGATTCAGCGAATACACGCGCGGATGACCTTTGAGATGATACGCGAGTTCGCTCGCGTCCTGATATCGCTCGCCCGCCACGTATAAGTCACCGCCGGCCGACGGACGCGAGTTCACTGCGTCGAGATGGCGATCGACCACGCTGCCGAGCAGCTCCCAGCCGTACGCTTTTGCGATCTGATCGCGATCGGCACGGAGAGGAATTATTGGATATACCGCGTGAATACATACGATCGCAGACAGCACGCCGCCGAGCTGCAGGCCGCGCTTGAGCCAGAGTTCGGAGCGGTCGGAGCCGATCGGTTCGGTAGCGAGCAGGATCACCGCGGGAATCCACGCGATGGCGGGCCAGTTCGCTTCGGCGCGGCGATGCGTTGCGCTGTAGATGAAAAATGCGAGCGAGCACGCTGCAGCGACGCCGAGGATGAGACGCGTGCCGTCGGGTGTTGGTTCGAACGAGCGTTTGATCGCGCGGACGACAAAGAAGAACAGAATCGGCGAGACGAGGCCGATTTGACCGCCGAGGAGCTCGAGTTCGCGATTGAGCGCAGCGAGGATTCCGCCCTGCGGGGGCCCAAGTCCGTGACCGAGCTGGAATTTGAAAGAGACCCAGTCGTGTCTCCAATTCCAGAACAGGACGGGCGCGAGAATAAGCGACGCGACGATCACGGCGAGGTATGGTCCGGGTTCGCCGAATTTATTCTGCAGGCGTGCGTGGAGGACGCAGGCGAGCGCGATCGAGGCGGGGACGAGGATGGACGTGTACTTCGACGCCATCGCACAGCCGATGGCGAGTCCGGCGAGCAGCCACCATTTGAGTGTGGAGCTTCGCGTGCCGGCTGGCGGGACGTGCACCGCGCGCACGACCGCATAGAACGCCCATGATACTGCGCAGAGCATCGGCGCGTCGGGTGTCGCGAGGATGAGGCCGACGGCCGCGAGCGGCATGCAGCAGAGGAGCAATACCGCGAGCTTTGCGGCGCCGTCGCCCGCGAGTTCGCGCGCCGTGAGGGCAACGGCGTAGATCGCGCCGGTTCCGGCGATAATCGAGAAAAAGCGCACACCGATCGCGTGATAGCCGAAGATGGCGGTGCCCGCGCGAACGAGGACGGCGATCATCGGTGGATGATCGAAGTAGCCGGCCATGAGCGTACGCGACCAATCCCAGTAATACGTCTCGTCGGGGAAGAGCGGCACGATCGCGCCGATCGCGAGACGGAGCAGCGTGGTGCCGGCGAGAATGATGAGCGCTTGGCGCCATGCGCGGGATTCAGTCACGACGTAAACTTACACTGCGAATGACAAACCGCCTCGCGCAAGAAACCAGTCCGTACCTGCTTCAGCACGCGGATAACCCCGTCGATTGGTATCCGTGGGGTCCCGATGCGCTTAATTGTGCACGCGACGAGGGGAAGCCGATCCTGCTTTCGGTCGGCTACGCGGCCTGCCATTGGTGCCATGTGATGGCGCACGAGTCCTTCGAGAACACTGAAACGGCTGCGCTCATGAACGCGCGGTTCGTGAATATCAAAGTCGACCGCGAGGAGCGGCCGGATATCGACTCGATCTACATGCAGGCAGTGCAGGCGATGACCGGCCAGGGCGGCTGGCCGATGACCGTCTTTCTGACTCCGGCGGGCGAGCCGTTTTATGGCGGGACGTACTTCCCGCCGGAAGACCGGCACGGGATGCCCAGCTTCCGGCGGATTCTGCTCTCGGTGGCGGACGCGTGGGAAACGAAGCGGAATGAAGTCGAGCGGTCGGCGGCGGCGGTGAGGGAGATGTATCAAGCCGGGAGCCGGAAGTTGGACGCCCGACGCGGAACGGCAGTCACCGGCGAGACGCTCGAACGGGCGACCAAAGATCTCTACGCGCGGTTCGAACCGATGATGGGCGGATTTGGCGGCGCGCCGAAATTTCCGCACACGATGGCGCTGGATTTTCTGCTCCGGCGCTGGGCGCGGACGAACGATGAACAGGCGCTGCACATCGTCACGCATTCCTTTCTGCAGATGGCGCGCGGCGGGATCTACGATCAGGTCGGCGGCGGATTCCATCGGTATTCCGTCGACGCGCGATGGCTCGTGCCGCACTTCGAGAAAATGCTCTACGACAACGCGCTGCTCGCGCGCCTCGGCGCGCATCTGTTCCAGGTGAAAGGTGATGAGGAGGTGCGGCGGGTTACCGAGGAAACGCTCCGGTGGGTGATGCGCGAAATGACTGACCCTGCCGGCGGCTGGTATTCGTCGCTCGATGCGGACAGCGAGCACGAAGAAGGAAAGTTTTACGTCTGGTCGCTCGAGGAAATGGGCGAGGTCCTCGGAGGCGACGCACCGGCGGCGATCGCGTACTGGGGCGCGACCGCAACGGGCAATTTCGAGGGGACAAACATTTTGAATGTCCGCGGCGACCGGCCGGCGCCTGATGCGGCGACGCTCGAGTCGTGGAAGAGGCGCCTGTACGACGTGCGCGCACAGCGCGTGTGGCCGGCGCGCGATGAGAAAGTCCTCGCGTCATGGAACGGACTGATGCTCCGCGCGATGGCGGAGTGTGCGCGTGTGTTCGAGAGCGCGGAATACAAGGCGGCGGCGCTGCGCAACGGAACGTTTCTCTGGACCGAGATGGTGCGCGACGGTCGCGTGTACCGCACGCACACCAAGGGCGTGACGCGAATCGCGGGTTTCCTCGAGGATCAGGCCGCGGTCGCGCTTGGTTTTCTCGCGTTGTACCACCTCACACTCGACGCCGCATGGTTCGATCGCGCCCGCGAACTCACGCGTGTTTGCGTCGAGAAGTTCCGCGACGCGGAAACCGGAGAGTTGTACGACACCGCTTCCGATGCGGAAACGCTCGTCACGCGCCCGCACGACATCACCGACAACGCGACACCGGCCGGTTCGTCGCTCGCGGTGGAGCTGATGCTGACGATGACCGAGCTGACCGGCGAGGTATCGTATCGCGTGATGGCATCGCAGGTGCTCGCATCGAATGCAGAACCAATGGCGCGGTACGCGACGATGTTCGGACAGCTGCTCAGCTCAGCCGACATGGCGCTGGGCGGAGGGCGCTGGACGGAGTTTGTCTGCGGGCCCAACGGGTGTGCGCTGCCGCAACGTGACGGCTGACTAAAGATCCGCGCAGCTCTTAACGATGTTCCCGCAGCTCTCGCAGATGAGCTTGCACTTCCGCCAGCGGAGCGTCTCTTCGCCGCAGTGATCGCACGTCTCGCCAATCGCGCGCCCATCCGTTTTGCGCGTGGTGGTCTCGGTCGTTGGTCCTCGGTCTTCGGTCACTTTCATTCGAAGTCGAGCGCCAAATTCAGCGCCGGCGGCGAATGCGTGAGCGCGCCAATCGAAATGCGATCGACACCAGTCTCCGCGATTGCACGCACGCTTTCGAAACGCACGCCGCCGCTCGCCTCTGTGATGCAGCGGCCATGCGCGATCGCGACGCATTCGCGCATGGCATCGTTCGACATGTTGTCGAGCAGCAGGCTTTCCGCGCCCACGTTCACTGCGATGCGCGCCTGCTCCGGTGTTTCAACCTCGATCTGAACCGGCGTGCCCTCCGGCGCGTACTCGCGCACGCGTTTGATCGCCAGTGCGATATCGCCGTCGACAGCCGCGAGATGGTTGTCCTTGATCAACACTGCGCTCGCAAGATCGGCACGATGGTTCGTTCCGCCGCCGCAGCGCACTGCGTATTTCTCGAGACGCCGCCAGCCCGGCAGCGTTTTGCGCGTATCAACAATAGCGGCATGTGTTCCCTTCACGGCTTCGACAAACCGGCTCGTGAGCGACGCGATGCCCGAAAGGTGCTGCATGAAATTCAGCGCGGTACGTTCGGCGGCGAGGAGTCCACGCGCGTGGCCGGATAGGAACAAAACGGTTTCGTCACGCTTTAACCCGGTGCCATCTTCAGCGTCCACACGAATCTCAACGCGCTCGTCGAGAATGCGAAATGCAGCAAGCGCGAGCGGCACACCGCACACGACGCCCGGTTCGCGCGCCACGAGCGTTGCGCGGGTGCGGCGCGTCGGGAGAACGGTCGCCAGCGTCGTGATGTCGCCGAACGCGGCGTCCTCGTCGAGCGCGCCCTGCACGAGCGAGATAATTTCCGCTTCGCTCAGCGGAAAACGCGCGAACCCGAAATGCGGCGTCTCGAACGGCGTGATGCGCCGCGGCGGATGAGGCACGTCACGATCGCTCATTCGCCGGGATCCACGCCTTCACTCGCCAGAGTCCCCGCGGGAGCCGGCGACCCGCCGATGCTCACCATTCGCTCGATCGCCAAACGCGCGCGCGCGGCGATGTCGTCGGGGACCGTGATGCGATGCTGCATCAACTGAAGTGACGCGAGCACCTTTGGCAGCGTCGTGACCTTCATGTACGCGCACGAGGCGCGCTCGTTGGCCGCGTAAAATGTCTTGTCGGGATACGCGCGCCTGAGCCGGTGCAGAATTCCAACCTCTGTCGCGACGATGAATTCGTTCGCTGAGGATTGCCCCGGCCTGTTGATCATTCCTTCGGTCGATAGAATGTGCGCACCGTCGGGGTCAACATCGCCCGCGGAGATCGCTTCAACCACACTCGTAGCACAACCGCACTCGGGATGAATCAGAAACTCAGCCCCCGGATGCAGCGAGCGCTGGAGGCGGATGTTCTCAGGATCGATGCCGGCATGCACATGGCACTCGCCCATCCAGACGTGAATGTTCTTGCGCCCGGTGATGCGGCGGACGTGCGCGCCGAGGAACATGTCGGGCAGAAAAAGAATTTCCTGATCGGCGGGAATCGCGTTGACCACTTCGACCGCGTTGCCGGACGTGCAACAGTAGTCGCTCTCCGCCTTTACCTCGGCCGTGGTGTTCACATATGAAACCACAACGGCGCCGGGATGTTCGGCTTTCCAGTCGCGGAGCTGTGCGGCGTCGATCGTCGATGCGAGCGAACAGCCCGCGGCGAGATCCGGGAGCAGCACTGATTTCGCCGGCGAGAGTATCGCCGCTGTTTCCGCCATGAAATGCACGCCGCAAAAAACGATCACGTCTGCGGTCGTCTTTGCGGCTTCGCGCGAGAGCCCGAGCGAATCGCCCACGACATCGGCAACGTCCTGCACTTCCGGACGCTCGTAGTTGTGCGCGAGGATCACCGCGTTGCGTTCCCGCGCGACGCGGCGAATCTCCGCTTGCAGCTCGGCGTATGCGTCAGCCATTCGGAATTATACCAGTCTTACCACTCAATGTGTTTTCCGCGCCATTTTTTCTTCTCGCGCGGAAAGTCATGCCGGAAATGGCCGCCGCGTGATTCCTTGCGCAGGAGTGCCGCTTCGGCAATGAGCTGCGCGGTATCCACCATGTTCTGTTCTTCCGTCGCGCCGGGCGGCAGCCGCGACGCGATATCCTCGAGTTGCTTGATGCAGTGCCGCAGTCCTTCTGAATTGCGGTCGATTCCCGCGTCATCCCACATCAGCTGGCGAATGCTGTCGACCGCGACCTGCGCTGCGCCACGATCTCTCAGCGGCGGCACCGTCCACGCGGCGACGCGGGGAACCCGCCCGAGCCGCGGGCTCGCTACGATGTCACGCGCGACACGTTCGGCAAAGACGAGCCCCTCGAGCAGCGAGTTCGACGCCAGCCGGTTTGCGCCGTGCACGCCCGTGCAGCTCACCTCGCCGCAGGCGTACAGCCGCTCGATAGAAGACCGGCCGGCGAGGTCAGTCATCACGCCGCCCATCATATAGTGTGCGGCCGGCGTCACGGGGATGCGGTCCTTTCGCGGATCGATGCCGCGGGCACGACACACCGCAAAGATTCCCGGGAATCTCCGCGCAAAACTGCGCGCCAGTTTTCTCGCGTCGAGATATACGCCCGACCCGCCCTGCCGCTCTCTGAATATTTCGCGCGCGACGATATCACGCGGTGCGAGCTCGGCCAGACGGTGCCGCCGTGTCATGAATCGCACGCCGCGATCGTTGACCAGAATCGCGCCCTCGCCGCGAACCGCCTCTGAAATGAGCTGGAGCGGATTCTCGGGCGTATCCAGTGCCGTCGGGTGGAACTGCACAAATTCCATATCGACCAACCGGGCGCCTGCACGATGCGCGATCGCGTAGCCGTCGCCGGTCGCAACTTCGGGGTTGGTCGTATACCGGTAGAGCTGGCCGCAGCCGCCGGCTGCAAGTACGGTTGCATCGGCGACGATTTCCACCGCCTTGCCGGACACACTCGCTTTCACGCCCGCGCAGCGCCCGTTCACGATGATCAGATCGAGCGCGCGTGCGCTCTCGAGCACCGTGATATTCGGACTGTTGCGCACGCGTTCGATCAGCGTACGCGCGACTTCGGCGCCGGTTTGATCGCCGTTCGCATGCACGATTCGCTTTCGTGAGTGCGCGGCCTCTTTCCCGAGCGAGAGACGCCCGGTGGGATCGGTATCGAAACGGGCGCCGATCGACGCAAGCTCGCGCACGCGCTGCGGCCCCTCGGCAACGAGCACTTCCACTGCCGCGGCGTCGCAGAGCGCGGCACCGGCGGCGAGGGTGTCGAGCCGGTGGAGTTCGGCCGAGTCACCGGCACCAAGGGCGGCGGCAATGCCGCCCTGTGCGTAGGCAGTGGCACTGTCGAAGAGCGAGCGCTTGGTCAGCACGAACACATCCCCGTGCTCCGACGCGCGCCACGCGGTGTGCAGCCCCGCCACACCGGAGCCGATCACCAGGAAACGTGTTCTGATGCGGTCCGCCATACGCTAAAGATAGCTTGCGACGCCCTGCCCCAGCGGCGATTCTTTCTCTCACATGCGGAAGCTCTCGGTCTTCATCGGCGCGCTGCTCGCAGTGCACGTCGCGCTGCTGTTCGTGCACCCGGCCGGGGCGGCCGTGCCGACGGTAAGAGACGGGCTCGATATCGGCGTTGTTTTCGATCTCGGGGGCCGGGGCGACAAGTCGTTCAACGACGGCGCGTACATAGGCGCCGAGCGGGCGGCGAAGCAACTCGGCGCCCGCATCCGCTACGTGGAGCCCGGCGAGGGATCGGATCGTGAAGCCGGTCTTCGGCTGCTCGCGGCCGAGGGGATGAAGCTCGTCATCGGCGTCGGCTTCATTTTCACAGATGACCTCACCGCTCTTGCGCAGGAATATCCAGGTGTCGCTTTTGCGGGCGTCGATTTCGCCGTCACGGTTGGCGCGGATGGGAATCCCGAGCCGCCGCCGAACAATCTGGCGGCGCTCAAGTTCCGCGAGGAGCAGGGATCGTTTCTCGTCGGTGCGATCGCCGCACTCGTGGGTAACTCGAAGAAAGTCGGCTTTGTTGGCGGCATGGATTCACCGCTCATTCACAAATTTGAGGCGGGCTATCGGGCCGGCGTGAAAGAGGTGTGTCCCGAATGTGAGGTGCTGGTGCAGTACGCCGGTGTAACGCCCGACGCATTTCGAAATCCCGGCCGCGGAAAGGAACTCGCACTCTCGCAATACCAGCAGGGCGTGAATGTGATTTATCACGCGTCAGGATCAACGGGACTCGGCGTATTCGAGGCCGCGCGCACGATGAACAAGCTCGCGATTGGCGTGGACGCGGATCAGTACCACGAAGCGCCCGGTCACGTGCTGACGTCGATGGTGAAGCGCGTCGATAACGCGGTGTTCGACGCGATTCTACGAGTGAAAGAACACCGGTTTGCCGGCGGCATTTACAATTTCGGACTCGCCGAAGACGGCGTTGGTTATGTGTACGACGAGCACAACCGCGCGCTGATCCCTGACGATGTGCGCGCACGGGTCGAAGCGTTGAAGGCGGAGATCATCGCCGGCCGGATCGCGGTGCCGTCGTCCCGATGAAGACGAGATGAGCGACACCATCGCGCTTCGCCTCACGGCGATCGACAAGCGCTTCGGGCCGGTGCATGCGAATCGCGGTGCATCGCTGGTGGTGCACGCGGGCGAAATTCACGCGCTCGTCGGCGAAAACGGCGCGGGGAAGTCGACGCTCATGAAAATCCTGAGCGGAATGATGCCGGTCGACAGTGGCACGATCGAGGTTGGCGGCCGCGATGTGACCGGCTGGACGACCGCCGACGCGATTGCGGCGGGTGTCGGGATGGTGCATCAGCATTTCATGCTCGTGCCGACGCTGACCGTGGCGGAGAACGTTGTACTCGGGCGCGAGCCGGTCACCGGTGGCCGCTTCGATCGCGCGCGCGCCGAACACGATGTGAAAATGCTATGCGAGCAGAGCGGGCTCGACGTGCCGCCGGACCGGCTCGTCGCAGATCTCTCCGTCGGCGAGGCGCAGCGGGTGGAAATCCTCAAGCTGCTCTACCGCGGCGCGCGCACGCTGCTGCTCGATGAACCGACGGCGGTACTGTCGCCACCGGAGGTCGCGGAGCTGTGGAAGGTGCTGCGCCGCCTGCGCGACGGCGGCGCGACCGTCGTGCTGATCACGCACAAGCTCGACGAAGTCATGGCGGTGAGCGAGAACATCACCGTGATGCGCGCCGGCGAAACGGTCGCGACGATGGCGACGCGTGAGACTTCGCCGGAGAAAATCGCGAAGGCGATGGTCGGCCGCGACGTGGATCTCGCCGTGCGAAACGACAGGCCCCCCGCGACGGCGGCACACGGGACGGCGGCACTCGAAGTGCGCCATCTCGTCGTGCGCGGTGCGCGAATCGAGAAAGCAGTGCACGACGTCTCGTTTTCCGTAGCGGCCGGAGAGATTCTCGGAATCGCGGGCGTCGAGGGAAATGGGCAAACCGAACTGCTCGAAGCGATAGCCGGAATTCGAAATGTCACCAGCGGGACGATCGTGCTGGGCGGCCAGGACATCACACGCCGCAGCGTGCACACGCGCGGTGAGGCCGGTCTCTCACACATTCCCGAGGATCGCCATCGCCGCGGTTTGATTCTCGATTACAGCGTGGCCGAGAACCTGATTCTCGGACAGCAGCATCGATATACCACGAGCGGCCTGCTCGACCGCGACGCGATCGAGCAGCACGCGCGGCACTGCACGATTGAATACGACATCCGGCCCGCCGATCCATCGCTCCCGGCGCGGGCGCTTTCCGGCGGCAACCAACAGAAGATTGTCATCGCGCGCGAAATGTCGCGTGCCTTCACGGTGCTGCTCGCCGCGCAGCCGACGCGCGGTGTTGACGTCGGCGCGATCGAGTTCATTCACGCGGAACTCCGGAAGGCGCGGAACAACGGCAAAGCCGTGCTGCTGGTGTCGGCGGAGCTGAAGGAAGTGCTCACGCTTTCCGACCGGATTGCGGTGATGTACGGCGGCCGGCTTGTCGCGATGTTTTCGCGCAGCGAGGCGAGTGAGGAAGTGATCGGACCGTTCATGACCGGCGCGAAACGAGAGCGTGTCGCATGACGCGTGTCGCGTGACGCGGATCGTATGACGACGAACGCCCGGACGCGGACGCTCATCGAAGAGTCGGTGCTGCCGCCGCTGGTTGCGCTGGTCGTCGCGCTCGTGGCCGGCGACCTGCTCATCATGGCGTACGGACAATCGCCGGGTGTCGTCTGGCGCACGCTGCTCGAGGGCACCTGGGGCAACAGCTACGGCTTCGGGCAGGTGCTGTACAAAGCGACGACGCTCACCTGTACCGGCCTCGCGGTCGCAGTGGGACTGCGCGCGGGCTTGTTCAATATCGGAGCAGAAGGACAGTTGGCCGCGGGTGGATTCGGCGCGGGACTCGCCGGGCTGTTGCTGCCGGGCGGCACGCCGGCCGTCATCGCGATTCCGGTCTGTGTATTTGCGGCGGTCGCGGCGGGCGGGGCGGTTGGCAGCGTGCCCGGGATTCTGCGCGCACGCTTTGGAGCGCACGAAGTGATTGTGACGATCATGCTGAACTTCATCGTGCTCGCGCTGCTGAATTATTTAGTCTCGGCCAAACTGCATGTGCCGGAGACGCTTCATACGCCGGAAATTCACGCCGGCGCCGTTCCGCGGCTCTCCGCCGCGTTCGCGGCGTTTCACGGATCGGCAGCGAACTGGACGATTGTGATCGTCCTGCTCGCGGCGGCGCTGTTGTGGTGGTTTCTCTTTCGCACGCGCGCCGGCTATGAACTTCGCGCGGTCGGGCTTCAGCCGGCCGCAGCAGAGTACGCAGGCATTCGCGGCGGCCGGGTTTGGTTCAACGCGCTGGTGACGAGCGGCGCGCTCGCCGGACTCGGCGGAATTAATTTTGTCCTCGGCTACAAACACTATTACGAAGACGGCTTCACGGGCGGCGCAGGGTTTCTGGGAATCGCCGTCGCGCTGATCGGGCGGAACAATCCCGTCGGCGTCGTCTTCGCCGCGCTGTTCTTCGCGACGCTTTCGCAGGGCGGACTCGCGATCAACGCGATGGTCCCGAAGCAGATTGTCGAGGTCCTGCAAGGCATCGTGATCATCGCCGTCGCGGCAGCGGTGCCGGAAGTGCGGCGGCTGTTGCGGCAGTCGGTTTCGAAACGGAAGCCCGCATGACCGCACTGCTATTTCTCGCGCAGACCGTGCGGATCGCGATTCCGTATTTGTTCGCGGCTGCGGGCGGCGCGATTGCGGAGCGCGCGGGCGTGATCAGCCTGACGCTCGAAGGATTCATGCTCGGCGGCGCATTTGGCGCGGTGCTCGGTGCGCACTACACCGGCAGCCCGTGGGTGGGGATCATCACCGGCATCGCCGCGGGATTGCTGCTTGGCTCGATTCACGCGGTGTCGAGCATCCGCTTCAAGGCCGATCAGGTGGTGGTCGGCGTCGCGATTAATTTGTTCGCGGTTGGCATCACGAGATTTTTCCTGCAGCTCGCGTTTGAGTCGAGCTCGAACTCACCGCGAGTCGCAGGCTTCGGCAGCGAGACGTCCGGTGGAAACGCGGCGGCATTTCTCGACAATCCGCTTGTCTGGCTTGGGCTCGCGGTAATGCCGGTGCTCGCGTACGTAATCAACAAGACGCGGTTCGGACTCCGCGTGCGCGCCGTCGGCGAGCATCCGCAGGCGGCGGCGAGCGTCGGTGTGCCGGTGAACCGCGTTCGGTACATCGCGGTGATCGCGTCGGGTGCGCTAGCGGCGCTGGGCGGAGTCTATCTCGCCCTCGACCAGCACCAGTTCACCGACTCCATGACTGCCGGCCGCGGGTTTATCGCCCTCGCAGCGGTTATCTTCGGACGCTGGGATCCGGTGCGTGCCGGTATCGCGTGCCTGCTGTTCGCTGCTGCGGAAACATTGCAGATACAGCTGCAGGCGGCGCAGATCATTCCTTCACAATTCGTGGCGATGATTCCTTACGTACTCACCATCGTTGCGGTGGCGGGCGTCGTCGGCCGGAGCACGCCTCCGACAGCACTCGGGAAGACGAGCGAGTAATTAGAGAATGGGTAAACTAGTTGTCCTGTTGGTGACGGCGTTCGTGGACATGCTCGGCGGCGCGATCGTATTTCCGCTGATCCCGTTCCTCGCCGAAAAGGTCATCGGTCACGGTCCGCTGTGGACTGCGCTGAACGCGATCGGACTCGGCGGCGTCGGCGTCGCCGTCGCGCTGTTGATCACGATGTTCGCGCTCGCGCAGCTCGTCAGCGCGCCGCTGTGGGGGCGCGTCTCCGATAAAATCGGCCGGCGGCCGGCGCTGATGATCGGGCTTGGCGCGTCGGTTCTGGCGTATCTCGTTTTTGCGTTCGCGCATTCGCTCGAGCTGCTCCTCCTGTGCCGGTTGGTCCAGGGCGCGGGCGGCGGCACGGTTGGCGTCGTGCAGGCGTATGTCGCCGATGCGACCAAACCGGAAGACCGCGCGAAATCGCTCGGGTGGGTGTCCGCCGCAACGAACGCGGGCGTCGCGATGGGTCCGGCAATCGGAATCTGGGTGCTCGGATTTGGCGTGAGCGCACAGGCGCTCGCCGCCGAGCCGCTGCTCAAATTCCGCGGCCCGGGACTCGCAGCCGCGCTGATCGCGGCGGTGAACATGGCATTCGCCTGGTTCTTCCTGAAAGAATCGCACGATGCCGCCGCAGTGCGGGCGAGCGGAAAGAAGCTGACGCGTTCACGCGATGCGGTCGCCCGCGTGATCAGTCACTCGAGCGAGCCGGCTTCCCGCCTGATTTGGATTTACGGCATCACAATGGGCGCGTTCGTCGGAATGAACACCGTTCTCGCGCTGTTGCTGATCGGAAAGTTTTCGGTCACCGAAAATACATTCGGCTATTTCTTCACCTACGTCGCCGTGATTGGCGTCGTCGTGCGCGCGTTCTTCCTCGGGAAGCTCGTCGCGTGGCTCAAGGAGCCGCGGCTGTCGCGGATCGGCATGGTGATGCTTGCCGTCGGTCTGTTCACGATGCCGCTCTCGCCGTCAGTGCCGGTGTTCGCACTGTGCGTGGCTCTGGTGCCGCTCGGCACCGCATTCACATTCCCATGCGTAACGAGCCTGCTTTCACAGGTGGTGCCGCAGCATGAGCGCGGCCTGTACATGGGTGTGCAGCAAACGTTTGGCGGCGTCGCGCGGGTGCTTGCACCGCTATCCGCAGGGTTCGCGTACGATCATATTGGGCACAGCGTGCCGTTTTTTGTGGCAGGCGTGATCGTGCTGTTCACCATCCCGCTTGGATTCGGAATGGAGAAGTTCGTGAAGCAGCCTTACAGCGTCGAAGTGCCCTCAGCCGCCTGAAGCTGCGTCCGCGGCGCCTGGTTCGCTGTCGAGGACCGCTTTCGCGATTTCGACCATCGGTTTCGAGCGGTCCTGACTCGAGCGCTGCAAAATGCGGTACGCTTCGGGTTCTGAGCAGCCGGTTCGGCGCATCAGGATTCCCTTCGCACGCTCGATAATCTTGCGCGCTGCGAGTTCCGCTTTCGCCTCGGTCGCGTCCTTTCTCGCGGTGCGAAGTGCTGCGGCGCGCGTAACGGCGAGCCGGATCGTGGAGTCGAGCATCTTCGGCGGCACGGGCTTCGGCAGAAATGCGACCGCGCCGGTCGTGACGGCTTCTTTGTCGGACAGCGTGACATTTTCATCACCGCTATACAGAATCACGGCGATTCCCGGCAGCGTGCGCGAGATAACCTCGGCCGCCTCGATGCCGGAGCCATCCGGCATGTGCACGTCGAGCAGAACCGCGTCGGGTTTCATTTCCCGCGCTTTGTCTGCTGCGTGCACGCCGCTTGAAACCGCTGCGACAACATCATGGCCGAGCGCGATGAGCACTTCGGTCATCGTGCTGCGCGAACCTGCGTCGTCTTCGGCGAGCAGGATTCTCAGTTTGGTGCTGATATCGTGATGTGCTGTCACTGGCCTGGTTGCGGTTGTCACTGGAAAGTCTACGCTTTGGATGTTGAACTCGCTGAACGGCGATCTGACCTAATGTGATGTGTGCACCGGTTCGCCGGCGGCTTCCTTGTCGAGCAACTCACGAACCTTGGCGGAAATTCGTGCATCCGCCTTGGCAAAACCGTCTATGCGCTTGGCCAATTCAATGACTTTCGCGGGATCGTTTGCGTTCGCCTCGAGCAGCCACGCAGCGGACACAATCGGGTTTAGAACGTTGCGAAACTCGTGCAGCAGCCCTGCAGCGACACGCTCTGCCGCTTCGACCCCGTCACGCTTCGCGTCGCCCATATTCGGCTCTCCGTGTGCGGTCATGGACGATCCCCTGCCCCGGTTACTCTACGCACTGGTCGCTCAGTCGCTGTGATCAGACGCACACCGCGCTGAAATGTGAAGTACGGCCACGCCCATTGTATCAACAGAGTCAATCTGTTCCGAAAGCCTGCGGGATAGAGAATCTGGACGAACAACCACAATAGCCATGCCGGATAACCACCGCCTTCCACGCGGCCAAACAGGGCGATGGCGCAATTGCGTCCGATCGTCGCGAGGTCGCCCTTATTGTAGTAGTGGAATGGGCTCGTTGTTTCCTCGTTAATAATTCTTAACGCGTTGCGGGCGGCGACTCGCCCCTCCTGGATCGCCGCGGGGTTACCGCGGCGCCCAAACGCACTTCGACTTGCCCGCGAGCTCGACTCCTGTAGGACCGCCGCCGACACTCACGACTGTATTGATTTGGCTATGCGGCGATCCGCGGTGCGGGCATGACCACGCTGAGCAGGGAGCCCACAACCACAACCGTGACCGCGCCGACCACGTTGTGCCAGAGAAACGAAACCTGTGGCGCAAACCAGATCACGGAGAACACAGCGCTCATTCCAGATATGAGTCCGATGAACGCTGCGTTCGCGCGGATCCGCGGCAGCATCGCGAGGATGAACACGCCGAGTATCGATCCATAGAAGATCGACCCGTAGCGATTCACGACTTCGATGAGCGAACCGAGCCGCACCGCGAACGTCGCGACCACGCAAGCGACCAATCCCCAAAAGCCGGTGGCGGCGCGTGACACGAACAGGAGACGCGCATCATCGGCACCCGGGCTGATCCAGCGGCGATAGTGATCGATCACCGTCGCGGTCGCGAGCGCGCTCAGTTCGCCGGCGACCGCGGACATCGCCGCTGCAATCACCGCCGCGATGAACAGTCCGGCGAGGCCGATCGGCAGAGCCGTGAGGACGAAGTGCGGGATGATGTAGTTCACGTCCTTCGACGGCTTGCCCGAAATTTTTTCCGCCAGCGCCAGCGCCTCGCCGTGCACCTGCGTCACAGCCGCATCGCGCTCGGCGAGCGTCGCGCGCTGCGTGGCGTCAGCGCCGCTCGGCGTGGCCGCGAGATCGCGCGCGGCGGCGGCGCGTGCGTCGAACAGCGCGTGATACCGTCCGTCGAGCAGCCGATACGCCGTGGAATCCGCGTTCTGTACGAGGCGCTCGCTCGCAGGATTGAAATAGAGCGGCGGCGCGAGGAAGATGTAGTACACAAACACGAGAACGCCCACGAGCAGGACGAGCGCCTGAAGCGGAATCTTCCAATAGGCGCTGATCAGATGGGCGCTGCGCGCTTCATCGACGCTCTTCGCGCTGAGATAGCGCTGCACCTGACTTTGATCGGTGCCAAAGTACGACAACATCAGGAACGTTCCGCCGATGATCCCCGACCAGAATGTGTACGTGTCGTGCAGGTTGAATGAAAAGTCGAACACGCGCAACCGGCCGGTCGCGCCGGCGAGCCGCAGCGCCGCGTCCGGACTGACGGGCAGCTTCACGAGCAGCACTATGACGACGGCGACGAGCGCGGTCACGACCACCACCATCTGCTTCACGTCCGCCCACGTCACGGCCTGCACGCCGCCGATCATCGTGTAGATGACGGTCGGGATTCCGATGATCGCGACGGACGTCGCGATGCTCCAGCCAAACATCGCCGAAAAAACAACGGCGGGCGCGGCGATGATCGTGCCGCACGAGAGTGCGCGCGAAAAAAGGAAAAGCAAACTCGTGAGTGAGCGCGTCTTTGCATCGAAGCGACGCTCGAGAAACTCGTACGCCGTGTAGACCTTCGCCCGATGCAGGAACGGCACGATCGTCACGCCCAGGATCACCATCGCGATCGGCAGTCCAAAGTAGAACTGCACGAACCGCATCCCGTCTGTGGCGCCCTGACCCGTGGTGCCGATCAGCGTGACGGCGGAGAGCTGCGTTGCCATGACGGTGAGGCCGACAGCCCACCACGGCAGCGCGCGACCGCCGAGGAAATATCCCTCGATCTCTTTTGTGCCTTTCGAGCGGCGCAGCCCGTCGACGCAGACGTACGTGAGGTAGCCGACGACGACGAGCCAGTTTACCCAGTGCATCGTCGGTTGGTTGGCGTTGTCTGCGTGGCGGCGATCAGCGCGAGTATCGCGCCTGGAGGAGTCCGAGCAATGCGAGCACGATCACTTCCGCACTGAGCACGCGAATGAAGACGCGGCGGAATCCGGTGCTCCCCTCGCTCACGGAACGACCTTCTTCGGTGCGGCGCGTTCCGGCTCGAGTCCCGCGCTGAGCAGGTTGACGAACAGCCGCGGTCCGCCCGGCACGCCACCGGGAATCTGCCGGAAGAGCGCAAGCGAGGTGAAGATGTACGTCCCTTTTCCGAGCGGTGCGACGAGAAGCGCGCCTTTGTTATCGGGCTCGCCGGGATCGTGCATCTCGAGCGGAGTCGAGTAATGCGGATCGATCACGGTCGGCATGTAGAGTGCGCGTTCCTGAACCCAGTCGTCCCAGTCTTCCTTGCCGATTCTGTTCGGCGAGGTGAGCACACGGGACTTGGGATCGAGAATCGTGACCGGCGCTTCTTCCACCGTGACGCGCGACGTCCGCGGCGTCGTGACTGGGAACGGCATGACGCCGAGCGTGGCGATGTCCTGTCCGTATTGAACGACCAGCGTTCCGCCCTTCTTGGCAAAATCGATCAGGCGCGAGTTGTAGGCGACAAGTTCACGGTGCGCCTCATAGGCGCGCGTGCCGACCACAACCGTGCTGAACCGCGCGAGGTCGACGACCGGAAGCTCTTCGGCACTGATGATCGTGACTGGAATCCCCAGCTGCCGCAGAAATGGCGCCGTGTTGTCGCCGACACCCTGGATGTACGCGACGCTGAGCGTCGCGGGGATCGTGATCTCGACGGCCTGGAGATAAATCGCAGAGAAGCGATACATCCGGATCGGACGAATGTGCCCGTATTCGATCTCCCGGAAGCCGTCCATGTAGCGCCCGTTTTCCGTTTCCGCGACGATGCCGAACTCGTAGCGTCCCGCCTTGAGCTGGCCGCGCACGCGCACGAACAGCTCTTTCTCCTCCTTGGGCTGCAGCGTCATCGAGAGCGGAATCGAATCGACGTGCACGCCTTCCGGCTTCACAACCTTGAACGAAAAGGTGCGCGGTGTGGACGCGAACGACTTGATCGTCACGCGCATCATGTGATCGAGCGGCTTGTTCGCAACCATCCATTCGAGTCCGCGATCAAACGCGAGCGTGACGGCGGGTACGCCGCCAATCGGACGGTTCTGCTCGCCGAGCAGCGGATCCGCCGAGTGAAACGTCACGGGGCCTGCGTCCATCGTGAGCATCTGTCCCGCGATGTTCATGGTCACGCGGACGTTGGTGACGCGGCGCGCGTCTTCGGCAACGGCCACGCCCGGGACCGTCGTGAACTCACCTCCGCCCGACGCGTACGAAATGCGCGCAAGTCCGTCGGACGGCGAATCGTGCTCGGCGAACAAATCGCCGCTGTGCGGGCTTTGCCACCACGGCCGCGAGTCCACCAGACCAATGATGCTTCGCGTGAGCCGCGCGCTGCTGTCGGGAGAAATGATCATCGGCGCGAACAAGAACGGCAGCGCGTCGTTCAACCGCGCGTAGGCGAGCGTGACGTTGTCGTGCCCGCGGTTGTACACGGTGAGCGTCACCGGCATCGAATCACCGAATGACAGCAGTTCCTGCGGCGCGGTTGCTTCGATCGCCACACCCGCGGCTTCGAACGCGGCCTCGGTGGTGCGGCGGAGCGTGATATCGAGTGATGCGTCGAGATCAAGTTCAGCCGCACCGCACGTCGCGCCGCCGACTATCGCATCGCCGGCCACGCGCGCGACGCCGGTGCGCTTGTCGAACGAGCAGCGCGGCGTTTCGCGGCGCGCGCGCTGCAGCAGCATCGCCGCGCGCGCGAGCCAGCGCGTCGTTCCCGCCGGATGCCGCAGGTCGACCGTGGTCCGCGCCGAGTCGAGCAACGCCTGCGCGGTGACGAGCGGCTCGCGCGCTGCAGCAGGTGCTTCGGCTGCAAGGCGCGCGAACGTCGTGTCGATTCCGTCAAACATCGTCTTCTCGTCGCCGGGAGCAGTCGACTCGTTCACGCGCGACCCCTGCCGCACCACATAGTCCATCTGCGCGCCCTTCCGCAGCTGGATCCCGCCGAAGCCCTGCGACCGGTGCTGTGCGCGGCTCTCACCCGCGATTTCGGAGTAGCTGCGGCCGAGCACCGGATCGTATTCGCCGACGTTCATCCCAACGGCACCGGCGACGCGATTCCCGCGCGACACGCGATAAAACTTCAGCGGCGCCCACGCGTGGCCGTACTTCTTCTCGGGAAAACGCACCGTATCCGCCGCCGCGTCGTACGCTTCGCGCGAGAGCAGGCCCGCGACCGTGTGATGCCCATGTCCATCCGCAGGCGTGCCGGACCATACCGACACGATCACATGCGGACGGAACGAGCGGATCACCGTCACGACATCGGCGAGCAGCGAGTCGTGATCCCAATGCTTGTACGTTTCCGCCGCGGATTTCGAAAATCCGAAATCGAATGCGCGCGCGAAATACTGATGGCCGCCATCGAGCCGCCGCGCGGCGAGCAGTTCTTCCGTACGGATCGCGCCAAGCCCTTCGCCGAGGTCGTTGCCGATGAGGTTCTGCCCACCGTCGCCCCGAGTGAGCGAGAGATACGCGGTCTCCACACGTTTTCCGCGCGCGAGATACGCGATCAGCTGGGTGTCTTCGTCGTCGGGATGCGCGGCAATCATCAGCACGCGGCTCGTGACCGTTGCACCGCGCACGAGTTGATCGGTGGCGGCCGCGCCGCGCTCCTGCGCCGACAGCCCCCGGGCGACGAGCAGCGACAGCGCGCAGGCAACAGCGGCACGGCTCATCGCGTTCCGCATCATACCGCCTTCATCACGCCGCTCGCGCGCCGCGCGCCGCTCGCCCGCTGCGCCGTCGCCAGCGCGTCCGCCACGATCCGCGCCTGTTCCTCGGCGTGCGTCTGCGGATACCCCTCTGCCGGGCTCGCGCGCTCCGGACGTCCGATGTAGCGGATCACGAGCGTATTTCCCACTGAACCGCGCAGCCGCGGCGCGACATAACTCCACGCGCCCATGTTCTTCGGCTCTTCCTGCACCCACGCGACGTCCTTCACGTTCGGATACAGATCGAGCACGCGCGACACGTCCGCGTGCGGCCATGGATACAGCTCCTCGACGCGGACGACCGCGACGTCGTTCGGGAGCGGCTTGGCCGTGAGGTCGTAGTAAATTTTCCCGGTGCAGAGCACGAGGCGCGTGACTTCCTGACGCTTCTCGTCGCCGGTTGGGTCGTCGATCACAGGCTGGAACGTGCGCTCTGAAAGATCGGTAACCCAGCTCGCGGCCTGCGCGAGACGCAGCAGCGACTTCGGCTGCATCAGAATCAGCGGCCTGCGCGACGAACCCGCCGCCTGACGGCGCAGAATGTGGAAGTACTGCGCAGGTGTCGACGGATACGCGACGCGCATGTTTCCTTCCGCACACATCTGCAGAAAACGCTCGAGACGTGCGCTCGAATGTTCGGGGCCCTGTCCCTCGTATCCGTGCGGGAGCAACAGCACGAGACCGGAGTCCTGTCCCCACTTGGCGCGATCGGCCGAAAGGAACTGGTCGATGATCGGCTGCGCGACGTTCGCGAAATCGCCGAACTGTCCTTCCCACAGCGCGAGCGTATCGGGCGCCGCACAGCTGTAGCCGTATTCGAAACCCATCACCGCCATCTCACTCAGCGCGGAATTGTAGATCTCAAATGCAGCGCGCGCGCTTCCGATGTGCTGAAGCGGGATGTACTCGCTCCCATTCGTGACATCGTGCAGCACCGCATGGCGGTGCGAGAACGTTCCGCGCTCGACATCCTGCCCCGAGAAACGGATCGACATGTCGTCGGCGAGGATCGCGGCAAACGCGAGCGCCTCCGCGTGACCCCAGTCGATGCCGCCCGCATCACCCATCGCGTCGCGACGACGCTCGAGCTGCTTCGCGAGACGCGGATGCGGAGTGAACGACGGCGGCCAGTGCAGCAGCGCCTCGTTGAGTTCCGTCAGGCGCGCGGTCGTGAGTTCGCGCACCGGTTTCTGCTCAGGCGCTGCAGCTTCCGCGAAATCGCTGTGATCGGTGCTCGTGTCGGCTTTTGACTTGTCGAGCTGCGTCTGCAAACTCGCGGCGACGGCGGCATCGGCCGCGTCGACGTCGGCCTGTGTGACGACACCCTCGGCAACAAGACGCGCGCCCCAGACCTGTCGCGGCGTCGCGTGTGCTTTGATTTTCTCGTAGAGCAGCGGCTGTGTATACGTCGGCTCGTCGCCTTCGTTGTGGCCATGCCTGCGATAGCCAACGAGATCAACAAGGAAATCGCGTCCGAACTTCGTGCGATACGCCACAGCAATTCGCATCGCGATCACGCATGCCTCGGCATCATCGCCGTTCACATGGATCACCGGCATCTCGAATCCCTTCGCGAGATCGCTCGCGAAGCGCGTCGAGCGGCCGTCGGTTGGATCGGTGGTGAAGCCGACCTGATTGTTCACGATCACGTGCAGCGTGCCGCCGACACGATACGCACGCAGCCGTGCGAGGTTGAACGTCTCGGCGACGACTCCCTCACCCGGGAACGCCGCGTCGCCATGAATGCAAATCGGCACGACGGACATTTCATCTCGCGTCGCCGGCGCGTCAGGCTGGCGCTGGTGCGCACGGGCATAGCCCTCGAGCACCGGGTTCACGATTTCGAGATGACTCGGGTTCGGCAGGAGTGAGAGACGCACGGCCTTCGCACTGGCGGTAATGCGCTCGCCCTCGAAGCCGAGATGGTACTTCACATCGCCGGTGGAGACATCACTGAGGTGATCGTGGCGTCCCTGAAACTCGCCCATGATGTGTTCAACCGGCTTCCCGAGCACGCGCGCGAGCACATTGATGCGCCCGCGATGCGACATCGAGATTGCCACATGGCGCGCTCCTGCGGCGGCCGATTCGTCGATCGCGGTGTCGAGCATCGGCACGAGCGCGTCGGTGCCTTCGATCGAAAAGCGTTTGTAACCCGTGAACGCGCGGCCCAAGAAGCGCTCGAGACCGTCAACTTCACTGAGGCGCGTGAGGAGCGCGCGTTTCTCATCGGCCGTAAGCGGACGCGTGAGCTGCTCCGCGGTGAAGATCGAGCGGAACCATTGACGCTCTTCTTCGGTGCCGCAGTGCACGAACTCAACGGCGAGATTGCGCGTGTACCGGTACTTGAGGCGCTCGGCGACATCGCGCCCCGTGGCGAGATGCGGAAAGCCGAGCGCGGTGCCGGTGACAAGATCGAGATCTGCGTCGGTGATGCCGTAGTGCTCGAGCGTGAGCTCGGTGGCACCGGGCGGCGGCGAGCCGAGCGGGTCGAGCTGCACCGCGAGGTAGCCGTAGCGACGGATCGAATTCAGATAGCGCGAGACGCCAACGACGCGGCGCGCGAAGTCTTGATCCGGCGGGGCGGATGATGCGCCTGACGCGGGGGATCCGCCCCCGTATTCAGCCGCAAGACGGAAGAACTGGCGCCACGACTCGTCGACTGAACCGGGATCGCGGCGGAAGCTCTCGTACTGCTCAGCTATGTATGCGTCGTTGAAAACGGACGCGACGGGATCGGTCATGCCTCAAATCTAGCCTATCGCAGCAAGCAAGTCGTGTAGCTGGAGGGCGGTCTGGGGCCGGTCTTCGGGCTTCTTGGAAAGCGTCCGCATGACCAGGTCCGACAGCGCCTGGGGCACCTCGGAATTGACCATGATCGGCGCCACGGGCGTTTCTTCGAGCAGCTTCGCCACAAGCGAAAACTGGTTTTCGGCTGTGATCGGCGGCGTGCCCGTGAGGCATTCGTAAATCACGCAGCCGGCCGCGTAGATATCGGCGCGGGCGTCAATGTCCTGCCCCATGAGCTGCTCGGGCGCCATGTACTCCGGCGTGCCGACGACCATTCCCTGTTCGGTCATCCCGCTTTGCCGCTTCGCGAGCCGCGCGATGCCGAAGTCCATAACCTTGAGCACACCGTCGGGCTCGACCACCATGTTCTGCGGCTTGATATCGCGGTGGATGACGCCCTGGTCGTGCGCAACCTCGAGCGCGCGGCAGAGCTGCTTCGCGACGGTGAGCGTGACCGGAATCGGAAGGCGGCCGCGGCGCTTGACCAGCTCCTTCAGCGTCGTGCCTTCGACGTATTCCATCGTGATGAAATACACACCGGAGAACTCACCGAGGTCGTGCGTGCGGACGACGTTCCGGTGTGAGATACGGCGCGCGAGGCGGATTTCGCTTTTGAAACGCTCGAGCGCGTTCGCGTCTTCGCTCAGCAACTCCTGCTTCAGCGTCTTGATGGCAATCACTTCGCCGAGCTCGGTGTCGACAGCCTTGAACACCATCCCCATCCCGCCTACGCCAAGCACTTCTTTCACCTCATAGCGGACCGCAAAGCGCTGGCCGGGGGTGAGCGCGCCGTGTTGAACGGCGTTGGCCATGGTCCCGGTGACGGCTTCGATTCGCACGGTGCGCGCGTCGGTGGGCGTGTTGCCGCCAAGGAATTCTACAAGCGCCTGTTTATCGCGCAGGTCGGTGAGCATGGCGCGAAATGCGTTCGCGAGCGCGCCGATTTCTCCCCCGGCGCTCACCGTGATATCTGCCGAGTAGTCGCCATCGGCCGCGCGCTTGGTGGCGTCGACGAGCAGCATGACCGGGCGCGTGATCTGCCGCGCGATTCCGAACGACAGTAGCCCGGCAATGAGCAGGCCGATCGCTCCGCCGCCGAGGATGATGTTCTTCAGCCGGTTGAACGATGCGAACTCGACGTCTGTGTTGCGCAGGACGATGAACCCGCCGACCTGAGAACCAGACGCGGAACGGAGCGGTTCCCCGAGCGCGACGAAGTTTGTCCCTTTGATTTTCACGTCGAGCTTCATCGTCACTTCGCGGCTGAGCGAATCGACGCTTCCCGGTTCGATCGGCGCGACCGGCTTGAGGCCCGCGATGAGCGCGTCCAGATCAGTGCTGCGACCGATCGTCGACGCGACCAAATGCGCCCCGCCCTTGTCGTCCGTCGAAAAGAACACGACATCGACGTCGGATCCGCCGGCCGATTTCACCGACGTGGCAAACGCGTTGTCGAGTGCGCGCACGGCCATCAGCACACCGGCGACGCGACTCGCACTGGCGCCGAGGATCGGCACGGCCGTCGTCTGAATCAGCGTATCGCCGGTGTAGACGCCGTACGCGCCCTTCGAACTCCCTTCGAGCGCGCCGCCGATCAGCGGTGAAGCGGAAAGATCCACGGTATCGGCCCCCGCCTCGTTGCTTTTGGCAAGACGGATCCCCTTATCAGACGTGATCTGCACCCAGTTGGCGCCGATCTGCGTGACGGCTTCCTGCGCCTGGTCGAGCACGTCGCCGAGTTTTTTCTGTTCGACAATCGCGCGGAACGCCGGATTCTTCACGAATACTTCCGCCTGTCCGGTCAGCGCGCTGCGGCGCTCGTCGAGCTGCGTATTGATCTGCTGGCGCGCGTCGCCAAGCGCCTTCGTCACCGACTGATCGGCGGTTTTGGCGGCGGAGCTGGCAGTGACGGCAAGCGTCGTGCCGAGCACGGCCGCCACGACGAACGCGGTGCCGAGAAAAATCTTGGTCGTGAGAGAAAAACCGCGCGTCGTCACAATGATGCCGGGTGGGAGATTGTTCGGTGGGGTGAACGGTGCTGCGCGCAGCTGTTCGTGCTATTAGTAGCGAATCCCGGTCGCCGTATAGTCCTTCCCCATCTTGTTCTGGTGCGCGACCTGCTTGAATCCCCGCGCATCGAGCGTGACGTCTGCATTGGCGAGTCCGGCGGCCGGAACCTCAATCTCCTGCACCACTTCCGGGGCACGCTCATGCCACACGTGCATTTGCCACTTTCCCGGGGGCACGGACGGAATCTTCCAGCGCGCGTCCGCTCCCGCCTGCGTGAAATACGGCGTGCTCACCACTACCACGTACGCCGTCATCTGCGCGTGGATATTGCAATAGACGGGAAACGCACCGGCCTTTTTGAACTGCGTCGACTTCGTGATGTGGTTCCCGTATTCACCCAAGTCGAACGACGCGCCGGGCGCGGTCGAAAAAATATTGTGTGTGAACGGATCCTGATTAGCGTATTCTACCGTCGACCCCGTGGTGACCACGCGTACCCGAGGAGAGAACTGGCGGCCGTTCATCGCCATCTGCGCCTTGCTCTCCGCGAATCGCGCCGGCGCACCTTTTGGCACTAGATAGACTACGGTCGCATCGAAATCTTTGGTCGTCTCACCCGGCTTTTCCTGCATGGCGACTCGACCGGACACCGCGCTCTGTGCGATGCCGGCTCGCGCCGCGAACAGCGCCGCTGCAAGCGATATGAATCTCAATCCGGTTTGAACTCTCACGCGTGGACTCCTGATGAAAAAAACCCGAGTAACCCAGCTGGGCGTTCACCGCAACGATAGAGCCGCCACGTCGCGGTGGTCAAGCATTGTAGCCATTGGAACGCTCGCCGCGTCCCTCTGCGTGCCCGGCACAGCCACGGCGCAGGACACGAGCCGGGTCAAACCGGACTCGATCGCCGCGCGCCTCGACCGCGCCGAAGAGCAGATCCGCCTGCTCCAGCAGGAGCTCGCCGCCGAATCCGAAAGCAAAGTCACGACGCGCTCGCGGATGAAACTCGAGTTCAACGGGCGCGTGCTGGTGACCGGCTTTTCCAACTCGCGCCGCGTCAACAACGTCGACAACCCACAATTTGTACGTCCCGACACCGCAAGTGGATTGCCGCAGGGGGGCGCGGGGATGGCGATTCGCCAAACGACACTCGGCCTGGCGGTCTCCGCCCCGGAGGTCTTCGGCGGCAACTTCCACGGCGATCTCGACGTCGATTTCTACGGCGGACAGCAGCCGAGCACGGGGGGCCGGACATTCCCGTTGCTCCGGCTCCGCACCGCGCGGGCGATGGTCAAGTGGACGTACGGAGAGTTGCTCATTGGCCAGGAATCACCGCTGATCGCGGCCGTGAACCCGGTGAGTTTGGCCGCGGTTGGAACGCCTGATTTTGCCGGCGCTGGAAATCTCTGGCTATGGCTGCCACAGATCCGCGGCGGCATCGAGACCGGCGGAAAAGTGAGCATCGGAGTCCAGGCTGCGGTGCTCGCGCCGACGAGCGGTGATCCGGCGAACGTGTTCGATACCGACGACGATGCAGCCGAGCATTCGAGCCGCCCGTATTTGCAGGGACGTGTGCATGTGCGCTGGGGCGCCGACGATATGGCCGGCGATATCGGAGTCGGGGTGCACCAGGGATGGCTCGCGACGAAGGGCGACTCGCTGATTTCCAGCTCGGCGGTCGCGGTCGACGTTTTGCTTCCCGTGACGCGATGGTTCGAAATTCGTGGCGAGGCATTTCAGGGGCAGGCGCTGAAGGGACTCGGCGGCGGCGGCATCGGCCAGGGACTTGGCCTCAACGGCGTGCCGGTTCACACGAGTGGCGGCTGGGCGCAGGTGAACTTCAAACCGACATCACGCGTGCTGCTCGGCGCGGGCTACGGAATGGACGACCCGCGCGATTCAGATCTCGCGCCGGGATCACGTTTAAAGAACGTGGTGCGTGAGGCGCATATCCATGTGCGACCGGGCGGACCGTTTGTTTTCGGCTTCGAGTACCGCCGGCTGGAGACGACCTACTCCACCGGCGTGCTCGGCAACGATCACATCAATCTTTCGGCGGGGATTGAGTTCTGACCGGTGAAACAGGGGGAACGTCAGCGCGCATGAGGCGCACGGGAATCCCGCCGTTCTTAAACTTGAGCGCTTCACGCAGCTGAAGTTTGAGCTGCGCGTCCATCGCACGATCGGCGGAGAGGAACGCGACGGTCCATCCGGCGCATTTCGCACGCGCAACGTTTCCCAGCTGGGCGTAGAGATTTCGCACTTCGCCTCCCGGACTCGCGCGCACTCCGTATGGCGGATTCATGAGGAGAATGCCGGGGGCCGCCGGGGGCGTGATTCCGGTGAGCGCACCGCGCCGAACTTCGATGTCGGCTGCGACGCCGGCGCGTTCTGCGTTGGACAGCGTTGCGGCTGCACCGCCTGCGTCGCGGTCGCTTGCGACGATCGGAGATCCCGCACGCGGAAGAATCTCTGCGCGCGCCGCGTCCCGCCGTTCTGCGAACTTCTTCGTCGGCGCCGCCGGCCAGCGCTCACAGGCAAAAGACCGATTGATGCCGGGCGCGATGCGCCGCGCGATCAGCGCCGCCTCGATCGCGATCGTACCTGCGCCGCACATCGGATCCATCAGTGGAACCCTGCCGTCGTATTCCACAGCAACCAGCATCGCCGCGGCAAGCGTCTCGCGCAGCGGCGCTTTTGCGATGGCGAGACGATACCCGCGGCGATGCAGCAGTTCACCCGAGCTGTCGATGCTGATCGTGCACACGTCTTTGACGAAACGCACGAGAAAAAGCTGTGCTTCGGGCTCGGGGACGTCGATGTCGGAATCGTCGTCTGCTTCTTTCTTTGCGCCGGTGATCGTGACGCCGGCAACCCGTCGCTTGATCGCATCGCCTACCCGCTGCGCCACGCCGTCCGAGTGATACAGCCTCGACTTTCGGCACGTCACACGCAGACGCACCGCGCTGCCCGGCGCGACGAGTTCGTCCCAGCGCACATTGCGTGAAAGCTTTTCGAGTTCGTGGAATGCCGTCGCGCGAAACTCGGCGACGCGCACGATCACGCGGCTTACCGTTCGCAGCCGGAGATTCGCCTCGAACAGCTCGGTGTCGCTCGCGCGGAACGCGATGCCACCCGGCTCGATGTCCCCGGGTCTGATCCCTATAGCGCGAAGTTCCGCGACCGCGAGCTGCTCGAGCCCCGGCGCGACAACAGCGTAGCAGTCGCGATTGATTTTCTTCGCAGCGTGCACGGCGCTCACGCGGATACCGGTGTGGACGGCGTGCCGTGCCGCGACCGCCATCGTACGACACGCCATCCGAGCAGCGTCGCGACGACTATCGCGTAGATCAGGGGATCGGTGATGTCCTTCTTCACGGCCATCCAGTAGTGAATCACGCCGAGTATCGCGATGGGATAGATGAGTGTGTGGAGCCTGTTCCAGCGCCTGCCGCCGAGGCGGCGGATGCTGTTACGTGTGGACGTGAGCGCGAGCGGAATCATGCAGAGCAGCGCCGCCATCCCGACCATGATGTACGGACGCTTCGCGAGATCTTTCACGAGTTCGCCCCAATCGAGCTGCACGTCGAGCAGCGCGTAGGTGAGCCAGTGCAGCATAAGGTAGCCGAACGCAAAGAGTCCGAGCGTACGGCGGTGTTTGGCGAGCCAGTTCCACCCCGTGAGTTGGCGGAGCGGCGTGATCGAGAGCGTCGCGATGATGAAGCGCAGTGTCCACTGACCGAGATAGTGCTCGCCCTCTTTCACCGGGTTCGAGCCGAAGAATCGCGTGTGCGTGATGATGTCGGAGGCCATCGCCGCGACGCCGATCAATGCCGGTACGCAGCAGACGGCGATCAGCGCGAAAGCAAAGCGCCGCGGCTCGCGCCAGTCACGAGAGCTCAACTCAGTAGTTCTTTCGGAGATCCATCCCCGCGTACATCGAGCCAACCTGATCCGCGTAGCCGTTGAACATCAGGGTCTTTCGTTTGAAAAACTCCCCGATGCGACGCTCTGTCGCCTGACTCCACCGCGGATGATCCACGGTCGGATTCACATTGGAGTAGAAGCCGTATTCGTTCGCCGCCGCCTGATTCCACGCGGTCTTCGGCTGCGAGTCGGTGAACTTGATCCGTACGATCGACTTGATGCTCTTGAAGCCATACTTCCACGGCACAACGAGTCTGAGCGGCGCGCCATTTTGGTTTGGCAGCACGCGGCCGTAGACGCCAACCGCAAGCAGTGCGAGCGGATGCTGCGCTTCATCCAGGCGCAGCCCTTCGGTGTACGGCCAGGGAAGGACGCCCGTACGCTCGCCCGGCATCTGCCGCGGATCCATGAGCGTTGTAAACTCGACGAACTTTGCTTTGGCGGTTGGATCGGCGCGTTTGATCACGTCGGCGAGCGGAATTCCACGCCACGGGATCACCATCGACCATCCTTCCACACAGCGGTGCCGGTAGATCCGGTCTTCCACCGCGCTCGGCTTCAGAAAATCCTCGAGCTGATAGTCCGCGGGTTTGTTCACGAGGCCGTCGACGCGAACAGTCCAGGGCTTGGTCTTGAAGTCCTTCGCCGCGCCGACGGGATCGCCCTTCCCCGTGCCGAACTCGTAGAAATTGTTGTACGTCGTGACGTCTTCCCACGGCGTGGGTTTGTCGTCGGGCTGAAGACCGTAAGGCTTCCCTACGGCCTGAGGCTCTTGTTGTGCACCGGCGATCCCCGGAAATCCCAGCCCTGTAACCGCGCCTGCGCCGATCGCACCTGCAACGGCGATGAACGCACGGCGATCGAGATACCGCTGTTCGGGCGTGATTTCAGACGAGGGTGGTTCGAACTTCGCGTGATTTCGCATTGGCGGCTCCTGGGGTACAGCGTCCTTATTATATACGCACCCAACCTCATACCCGATTCCTTTCATGACGGACGAGCTCGGCGCGCGACGCGTAGCGGCTGCAGAACGAACGGGCGGCGTTTCGTCCGGTTCGGTCTACGACGCGGCGTGGAAGCAGATCGCGCCGCTCGCGCGCGGCGCCGTACTCGACTTCGGCGCCGGCACCGGATCGCTCGCGGCGAGACTCGCGAGGGAGAGCGCGGTCACGAGTGTGACAGCGGCCGATCTCGCGGCGCACGCGATGGTCGTTCCGCCCGACGCCGCCGCGGCCGGAAAAATTCGCTGGCTGACCGCCGACCTGAATGCGCCGCTTCCGCTGCCGCCGGCGAGCTTCGATCTCATTGTCGCGATCGAGATCATCGAGCATCTCGAGAATCCGCGCGCCACAGCGAGGGAATGGCGCCGCCTCGTTCGCCCGGGCGGTGCGCTCGTGATGTCCACGCCGAATGTCGAATCGCTGCGCTCAATGCTCTCGCTGTTTGCGCGCGGCCATCATTCGGCGTTCACGGGCAAGTCTTATCCGGCGCACATCACGCCGCTTACGCGTGTCGACATTGAGCGCGTCCTCACCGAGGCCGGCTTCAGTACGCCGCAAGTTTCCTGGAGCGGTTTCGGGCTCGTGCCGATGTCGTCGCTCAGCTGGCAGCAGCTCTCAGCGGGAATGCTGGGGGGCATGCGATTCTCCGATAACACCGTAGCTTTCGCACGAGCCTGATGAATACTCCCGACTGGATGTACCGCACCCTCCTCGGCAACTCGCTCCGCGACTGGACCGTCGCGTTCGGCAGTGCAATCCTCGCGACGGTTGCGATCGTGCTCGTGCGCTCGTTCATCGTGCGCCGCCTTGCGGCGCTCGCGGCGCACACCGAGACGCTCGTGGACGACGCGCTGGTCGAACTCGCGCGCAGCGTTCGCAAGACGTACGTCGCGATTATCGCGCTCTGCCTCGCCGGCGTCTGGCTCGATTTCAGCCATGGTGTGCACGACCTGCTCCGCGACACAGCGATCATCTTCGCCGTACTGCAGGGTGCCCGCTCAGGCACACGGCTCGTCTCGCTCTGGCTTGAACACTACTCGCAGCAGCACGGCGATCTCGACCGCACGACGATCACTGCGCTGGGCATCGCAACGAAGACGCTGGTCTGGATTGCGCTGATTGTAATCGGCCTCGACAACCTCGGGTTCAAGATCGGCGGGTTCCTCACCGGACTGGGCGTCGGCGGCATCGTCCTCGCGCTCGCACTGCAGAACGTCTTTTCCGATCTGTTCGCCGCCCTTTCCATCGTACTCGACAAACCGTTCATCGTCGGCGATACGATCGCAGTAGATGACTTCGAGGGAGCCGTCGAGCACATCGGGCTCAAGTCCACGCGCGTCTCGAGCATCAACGGCGAGCAGGTGATTTTTGCGAACACAGACCTGCTCAAGAGCCGGGTGCGGAACCTCTCGCGCCGTCAGGGCCGGCGAATGCTCTTCACGGTCTCGATCGATCCGTCGACAAAATCGGACCGCCTCGCGATTGTGCCACAGATCATGGCTGATGTAATCGGCGCCGAGCAGCGCGCGGCTCTGCGGCGCTGCCATCTCGTGGGCGCCGGTGTGCGCGGGTTTGATATCGAGACGGCGATTTTGATTCCGCACCCTGAGTACAACCAGGCGCTGGACGTCCGTCAGGCAATCCTGCTTGAGTTTTATTTGCGGCTCGAGCGCGAAGGGATTGCACTCGCACGTCCACCGGGATTGTTCACCGCCGCGCTGCCGCCGGCGTAGCGCCGCACGCGTAACGCCGCGGGCGCGCCGCACTACTCGATCGTCTTCGAGAACCGCCGCACGCTGATCGCAAATATCAGCGCGGCAAATGCCGTCAGCGCGAGCGTTGGCCGCCACAGCTGCTCGATGCCGATTCCTTTGAGCAGAATTCCGCGAAGGATCGTGAGGTAGTACGTCAGTGGCAGCAGCAACCCGATCCATTGCGCCGGCACCGGCATCGCAACGCGCGGAAAGATGTATCCCGAGAGCAAAATGTTTGGCAGCATGAAGAAGAAACTCACTTGCATCGCCTGCACCTGATTTCGCGCGATGGTCGAGATCAGCAGTCCGACGCCGAGACTCGCGACGATGAATGGAACGGTGAGCACGTACAGCAGCGCGAAACTGCCGATGGTCGGAATGCGGAAGATCAGTTTGCCGAGCACGAGCACCACGGTCATCTGCACAAACCCGACGAGCATGAACGGCACGAGCTTGCCGAGCATCAGGCTCGGCTTGCCGATCGGAGTCACGATCAGCTGCTCGAGCGTGCCGCGCTCCCGCTCCCGCACGATCGCCGTGCTCGTGATGAGCGTCATCGTGATCGTGAGGAGAATGCCAATCACGCCGGGCACGATAAACACCGCACTGCGCTGCTCGGGGTTGTACCACGGGCGGACGCGCATGTCGATCGGCGGCGGCGCGCGATAGTGCTCGGCGATGATCGTCGCGCCGCGGGCCAGTGCGGCGAGCTGTGCACCGGAGATCGCGCTCCCCGATGATTGCGGATCCGCCGCGTCGACAATGATCTGCGCTTCGGCCGTACGACCGCGCTTGATGTTGCGCTCGTAATCGGGCGGGATCACCAGCGCCGCGCTCGCGGCGCCGCTCTCGATCGCGTTCCGGAGCGCGGTGCGATCTGCGACGGCCCCGACGAGATCAAAATTCCCCGTGTTGATCATGACCGAGACGAGCGCGCGGCTTTCGGCCGTGCGCGATTCGTCGAGCACCACGGTTTTCAGGTGTCGCACGTCGGTTTGAATCGCATAGCCGAACAGAATGAGCTGGATCGCCGGCAGTCCGGTCAGCAACCCGAGCGTGAGACGGTCGCGGCGCATCTGGATAAACTCTTTCCAGAGCATCGGCCAGAAGCGCGATTCGCGAAGCCGCGTGATGAGACTCACGCGGCCGCGCCCTCGTCGCGCTCCTGCAGCTCGATGAAAACGTCCTCGATCGTCGGCTGGTGGAAGTGTTCGAGGATCTCCTTCACCGTGCCGAGCCCGATCAGATGGCCGCGCGAGAGAAATGCGAGTCGCTGGCAACGTTCGGCTTCGTCCATATAGTGCGTGGTGACGAGAATCGTCGTGCCGCCCTGCGCGAGTTGGTATATGGACGTCCAGAACGCGCGGCGCGCGGCCGGATCGACGCCGGCGGTGGGTTCGTCGAGAAAGAGCATCTCCGGCTCGTGCGCGGTCGCGCAGGCGAGCGCGAGGCGCTGCTTCCACCCGCCGGAAAGTGTGCCCGCGAGCTGATCGCGACGCGAAGTAAGTCCGATCGCCTCCATGTGTTTATCGAGACGCTCGACGCGCGCGCGGCCGTGCAGACCGTAGACCGTCGCGTAGAAGCGCAGGTTTTCGTAAACGGTGAGATCGTCGTACAGGCCGTATCGCTGCGACATATAGCCGATCTTGGTGCGAATGAATTCGGGCTCGCGGGCAACATCGTGGCCGACGACAGATGCATGGCCCGCGGTTGGCGTCAGCAGCCCGCACAACATGCGAATAGTGGTCGTCTTACCGGAGCCGTTGGGACCGAGGAGACCGAACACTTCACCGCGGTGAATCGTGAGGTCGAGATGATCGACCGCAACAAGCCCGCTGTGAAAAACCTTGCGAAGTCCCTCGATCACAACCGCGTCCGCCGGTGGTCCCGCCGGTGGTCCCGCCGGTGGTCCGGCCGGCGCTCCGCCAGCGGTCACGGTTTCGCGGCCGGCAGCGGAGCGTCGATGCGAACGTTGATCGGCAGCCCTGCTTTGAGCATCCCGGTGGAATCCGCGAATTCAACCTTCACGCCGAAGAGCAGATCGGCACGCTCGGTCTCCGTGAGCGCGACGCGCGGCGTGAACTCCGCCTGCGTGCTCAGCGCGACAACGCGCCCGCTGAAATCCCGCCCCGGAAACGCATCGAGCGTCGCGTGGACCGCCTGCCCGACGCGCACCCGCGGCAGCACGGTCTCGGATACATACACCCTCACCGTCTGCCGCGCGGTTTGCGCCACCGTCAGCGCCGCCTGCCCCGCCGCAAAAACTTCGCCCGGCTCGGCCGAACGTGTTGTGACCGTGCCGGTGACCGGAGAGAGCAGGACGAGGTCGCGCGCCGTCGCGAGCGCGGACGCGACCGACGCGCGCGCGCCTTGAGCCTCAGCTTCGGCGGCATGGATCCGCTCGGGACGGGTGCCGTCGCGAAGCTGCTGGAGCTGTGCACGGAGGGCATCGCGATGATCGGCCGTGCTCGCGGCGAGCGCGCGCGCCGCATCGAAGTCCTGCGCGCTCACGTTTTGTTTTGCCGCGAGCGGTCTGAGCCGCTCCACGTCTTTCGCGGCGCGCTCCGCAGTGGCTTCCGCCGAGGCGAGCTCGGCGGCCGCGCTGGCGATTTCGGGTGCGCGCGGGCCGTGCTCCGCCTCTTGGAACGCAGCGCTGGCAGAAGCCGCTTTGGCCTCGCGCTGCGCGACGTCCGCCGAGAGCGTGGGGATCGTGAGGATCGCGAGCGTGTCGCCCGCGCGGACGGCGGCGCCTTCGTCGACGAGAACCCGCGAGACCCTGCCTGGGGAAGTCGGCGCGACGTCGATCTCGACGACTTCGAGGGTGCCGGTCGCCTCGACGGTGCCGGTGGGCGGTTTTGAGCATGCCGCCAGCACAAACAGAACAGAGAGCGGTAGACGGATGCGCATAGAGATAACTTAGTAGCGATGGAACCGACCGCGCCCGCGACCAGCGCTAACCAGCTGCCGCCTGCGATTCAGCAGGTGCTCGCGCGCTTCCAGTCCATGGGGCGTGAGGAAAAGATGCAGTCCCTGGTGGCATACGCGAAACGGCTCGAGCCTGTTCCCGAGCGTTTCGCGGCGCTCAACCGCGACGCGTATACCGTTCACGAATGTCAGACACGGGTAGATCTGTTTTCAGAACTGCGCGAAGGCCGGATGCACTTTTGGGCCGATGTGAACGTCCGGCAGTCTCCTACGGTCGCGGCGTTTCTTTCGATTACCATGAGTGCGGTGAATGACCAGCCGCCGGCGGTTGTGCTGGCCATTCCGCCGGACTTCGTGAGCACGATGATGGCCGGCCTCGGACTGAGTGCGCGCGAGGTTGGGCTCAACGCGCTCGTGTCACGATTGAAGCGCGAGGCACGTGCCGCGCTCGACTCCGGAGGCTGAGCACCACAGATTCGTTTCGTTCCGCTCCACGCGCGAAATACCCGTCCCCGACGAGGAGAATCACATGGCCCCGGTTCCGCCGCAGGATTTCAAGAGTCACCGCCGGTTCGACCCCGCTTGGCACTTCGCCGGAGCGCTGATTATTACAGCAGGCTTCATCGGCTCGGTCGTGCATGCGATTCGTCACCAGGACGGCTATTGGAACTGGTTCTTTGCGGCATACACGTTTGGCGTCCTGCTCTGTGTCGCGCGTGCGCGCACGCAGACGTTGACGGTGCAGAACCGCGTGATCCGTCTCGAGATGCGCCTCCGCCTGAAAGAAGTGCTCCCGGCGGCACTCGCGGGCCGGATCAACGACCTGAGCGTGAGCCAGCTGGTCGGCCTGCGATTCGCGAGCGACGCCGAACTGCCGGGACTCGTTGAGCGCTGCTTGAACGGACAGCTCGCCAACGGCGAAACCGTCAAGAAGGAAATCAAGAACTGGCAGGCAGACTGGCTGCGTGCCTGAGGCGATTCTAGAAATCTTTTGAGAAAAGCGATGTCGTTTCTTATCAATGCCTGGATCTGGACGATGGTGGTCAGTGCGGTCATCGTAGGGACCCCGCTGGTCGCCATCGTCTGGGCCGTGACCGCACCATTCGATCCGGGGCGCTATGCCGCGGGGCGGATGTTCCGGCTTATTGGTGTGTTCACGGTAAAAATGAATCCGCTCTGGCACTTTGAGACGACGGGGCAGTTTGTACACGATCCGCGCCGTCCGTACGTCGCGGTGAGCAACCACGAGTCGTACGCCGACATCTTCCTCATTTCCCATCTCCCGTGGGAGATGAAGTGGATGTCGAAAGAGACCATGTTCAAGATTCCGTTCATGGGGTGGATGATGCGGATGGCGGGTGACATCCGCGTCGTTCGCGGCGAGCGCTCGAGCGCGATTCAAGCGCTCGCCGCCGCGCGCGACCGGATCAAGAAGCGTGTGAGCGTCATGATTTTTCCGGAGGGCACACGGTCGCGCGGCCACGGATTTCTGCCGTTCAAAGACGGCGCGTTCCGCGTGGCAATTGAAACGGGCGCTCCGATTCTTCCGCTCGTCGTCGCCGGTACGCGCCGTGCGATGGCGAAGGGAAGCTTTCGTTTTCAGCGCGCTCGCGCCCGCGTGAAGGTGCTCGACCCGATCGAGACGAAAGGGCTGACGCTCGACGACGTCGGCGCGCTGCGCGACCGCGTGCGCGCGCTGATTGAAGACGCGCATGCGCGCTTGCTGCAGGAGCTCGAGGGCGGCAAACCCGCGTGACGTCAGTCGCTCCGCTGCGCCTCGCCCCGGGGCACCGCAATGTTGGCCGTGAGCTGGCCGAAACCTGGCAGGCGCGAGATCTCCTCTACACGTTCGCCGACCGCGATCTCCGGCTGCGTTATCGCCAGACTGCGCTCGGTGTCGTGTGGGTGGTGCTGCAGCCGCTGATCGCGGCGGGAATCTTCACCTTCGTGTTCGGCACCGTCGCGCATATGTCGAGCGAAGGAAAGCCGTACATGCTCTTTACGTTCGCGGCGCTCACCGGATGGAATCTCTTCAGCGGGATCCTCACGCGCACCGCGGGATGCCTTGTTGGCAATGCGCATCTCGTCTCAAGAATATTTTTTCCGCGATTGATTCTTCCGCTTTCGGTCATGCCGGCGGCGATGGTCGATTTCATCGTATCGCTCGGAATGTTCGCGGCGCTGTTGATGATCTATCACGTTGCGCCGACGCTCGCGCTCCTCACGCTTCCGTTCTGGATGCTGCTGCTCGCGGCGGGCGCGTTCGGCACCGGGCTCGTCGCTGCATCACTCATGGTGCAGTATCGCGACGTCCAGTTCGTACTCCCCGTCGCCACGCAGCTTGTGCTCTATGCGAGTCCGGTTGCGTACGCCGCATCGCGAGTGCCGGAGAAATGGCACACGCTCTATTTCCTGAATCCGCTCGTTGCCGCGATCGAAGGATTGCGGTGGTCGCTGCTCGGTACCGAGGCGCCATCGATCGGATCGGTCGCGTACTCGTCGGCTGTTGCGATTGTCGCGGTGATTTTCGGCGTGATCGTGTTCCGCCGGATGGAACGGGGATTCGCCGATGTCATTTGATAACGCTGCCACCGCGCCGGCGATCGCCGTCCGCGGCGTCGGGAAGCGCTATTACATCGGTCACCGCGCACGGCCGACGACGCTCGCGGAGCGAGTGGCACAGGCGATCAAGCACCCGTTTGCGCGCGAAGAGCGCGAAGTGCTCTGGGCGCTGAAAAACTGTTCGTTCAACGTCGCACGCGGCGATCTCGTCGGAATCATCGGCCGAAACGGCGCGGGCAAGAGCACGCTGCTGAAGCTGCTCGCGCGCATCACCGAGCCGACCGAAGGCGAGATTCTGATGTACGGACGCGTGGGTGCGCTGCTCGAAGTCGGCACCGGATTTCACGCCGAACTGACGGGCCGTGAGAATGTGTACCTGAACGGGACGATTCTCGGGATGAGGCGCAAGGAGATCACGGCGCGGTTCGACGAGATTGTCGCGTTCGCCGAAGTCGAGCGTTTTCTCGACACGCCGGTGAAACACTACAGCAGCGGAATGTACGTTCGGCTCGCGTTCGCCGTCGCGGCGCATCTCGAGCCGGAGATTCTCATCGTCGATGAAGTGCTCGCCGTCGGCGACAGCGAATTTCAGCGCAAATGCCTCGGCAAAATGGAAGAGGTCGCGCACGCGGGACGCACCGTGCTCTTCGTGAGCCACAACATGCAGGCCGTGTCGACGCTCACGAAGCGCACGCTGGTGCTCGATCGTGGCGCGTGTGTGTTCGACGGCTCGACGGCCGACGGCATCGCGCATTATCGCGAGATGCAGGCGGCACATGCCGATACGGCGGCGGCGTACGGCGCGCCGCCGGGCACCAAAGGCAATCACGTCGCCGCGGCCCGCGCGATCACATCGGACGCCGGCGGCACGCACCGCTGGGGCAAGCCGATCCGGTTTGAGTTCGATCTCGAGATTCCCGACGTCGCGAGTACGCTGAGTTTTTCTTTCCAGGTCGTCGATGCCGACGAACGGAGCGTGAGTCACCTCTGGTGCTTCGATCGGGACGCACGTTTCCGGCGCGACGCGGGCCGCTACCGCCTCGCGTTCGATGTTCCGGTTTTCCGTGCCGCAAAGGGGAGCTACACCATTCGCACCTTTCTCTCCGACCGCAGAACATTCACAGAGTTCGAGAGCCTCGCGCAGCTTTGCCCTTTCACTGTTACGATGGAAGGAATCGAGCGGCAGGACTACAACTGGGAAGCCGGCGAAAGCGCGTATCTGGAAGACCACTCGTGGACGCTCGCGCAGGAAGGTTCATCGGACGCGCCGCAGCATGGCGGCTTTCATGGCTGATGCCGCAATGATCGACCGGCGTTCGACGTACGAGCCAACATCCCGCGAGGAACGGTTCATCGTACCGCTTCTCCGCGATGCTGTCGCGAATGCGCTGAAGCAGTACGCGCCTGCATCCGGCACGCGCGCACTCGACGCTGGCTGCGGAGAGCAGCCATTTCGTGCGGCGCTGGAGCAAGCCGGTCTCGAATATCACTCGCTCGATATTCAGCAGAACGCGTCAGGAACGGTTGAATACCTTGGCGCGCTAGACGCAGAACTTCCCGCGGCGATGACGCGGGAGTCGTATTCGCTCGTCCTCTGCACCGAGGTGCTGGAGCATGTCGCGCGCTGGGATCTCGCGTTTGCCAATCTCGCCTCTCTGCTCACGCGCGGCGGTCGAGTCATAGTCACGTCGCCATTTGTGTATCCGCTGCACGAAGAACCATACGATTTTTGGCGTCCGACGCCGTACGCCATGCAGACCACCGCAGAAATGCACGGACTTCGCGTGATCGACCAGCGGCGCCTCGGCGATTCGTGGGATGTGCTTGGCACTGTGCTCGCGGCCACCTGGACCCTTCCCGCGGACGCGCGGCTTGCATCGCGCATCCGTGCCGCCATCGCGCGCCGCGCGCACACATGGCTCTGGCGCGCACTCGATAGCGGCCGGCTTCGCTCGCACGTCGCACTGCGCGGTCCGTGGTTTCTCTCGACGCTCGCCGTGCTGGAGCGATCGTGACGCCACGCCTCGCTGTTGTGGAGTTCGTGCCGAGTCCGGCGGGGTCGCAAAACCTCTGGGTGCACGCGCTCACGGATCCGCAATTTGGCGGCGTTGAAAAACATGTTCTCGTTCCAGCCGGCGGCACGACGCGACTTTCTGACGGAGCTCGCGCGTCGGCGGGAATTACCGTTCACGAATTCGCGGGGCGGGCGGCACGTGCCATGCAGCGCGTGGGACGCCGGCTGGGGATCGATCGCGATCCGCTCAGCCGGGCACTCGAAGCGGTTGATCCGGATCTCGTCTGGTTCAACCTTGCCGGCATCGGCGAGATCGGCTGGACCGACGCGGCGGCGGCGTGGTGCCGCGCGCAAGGCGTTCCCTATTGGCTGATCGTGCAGCACGTGCACGAAGAATATTTTTTCATGTCGGATGCGCACGAGGCCAGCGCGCGTGAGGTTGCGAGCGGCGCGGCGCGTGTGCTCACCGTGTCCAAGCGGAATCGCGAATCACTGGCGACTGCGTTCGCGCAACGGATGCCGAACGTCGAGGCTGCGTTGAACGGCGTCCCGAAGGCATTTCTAGACGCGGGCGCGGCGATTGCATCAAGGCGCCCTCCCCGCACCGACGGCACCGCGCGGTTCATTTCACCGGCGCGTTTCGATCCGGCGTACAAAGGACAGCATCTGCTGCTCGAAGCACTCGCCGGTCCGGCTTGGCGCGCGCGCGACTGGCATGTGTCGTTCGTCGGCGGCGGATCGCACATTGAGCTCCTGCGGAGACTCGTCGGCTTCTACAACGTTCCCGCAGAACGCGTAACCATAGCGGCGCACACGAATGACATGCCCGGCGCGTTCGCAGAGTCTGATGTGATTGTGATGCCGTCGCTGTCGGAGGGATCGCCGTTCGCACTCGCCGAAGGGATGGCATGCGGACGACCAGCTGTTGGCACGCCGGTCGGCGGCATCGACGAGCTTATCCGCGACGGTGAGACCGGATGGCTCGCGCACTCGACGGAACCGGCTGACATCGCCGTGGCGCTCGAGCGCTGCTGGAGCGATCGCGCGCTATGGCCGAAGTTCGGCCGCGCCGCGCGAGAGGTCGCTGCGACGGCGTACGACCTCGACGCCTCTCACGCGCTCCTGCTGAAACAGCTCCTCTCCGACGCGCGCGGACGCTAAGTACTGCGGATTTAGCTGCGCGTTGCGAGCAGCGCCTTGTGCCAGCTTTCTGCCGCAGGCACCTCGAACCGCGCGCGATAGTCACCGGCACTGGTGAGCGTCATGTCGAACACCGGTGTCTTGGCATCAGCGCCGCCGCGCCGCGACAAGGCTTCGAAGTCTTCGCGTGAGAGCGCGCAGACGAGATCGCCGGGCCCGCGGAAAAACACCAGGCCGCCGCCCACCATTGTCGAGCCAACGGCCTGCTCGAGCTCCTGAAGCATGCGAAAAAGCCCGTCGATTGAACATCCTGACGCTCCCTCGGTGCGCTGATCAACGCCGATCGCGAGAAAGCGCTCATCGCGCCAGTCCCGCGCCGCGGTGAGCGGATGGCCGTGGGCCTTCCACTGCAGGAGGTACGTATCGACAGCGGCGAGCAGCTTCGCAGCGTCAATGTCATCTACGGGAGCCGCTGCGCCGAAAATCCATACGCGCGCGTCGTCGGGAAGTTTATCGAATGTGGTCAATGGCATGGTCTGTCACCTCAAATCAATCGTTTCCTGTCGCTGAAATCTAACAACGTGTACATTCTGGTCATGCGCCATTGCCCTCGGATCGCCGCCACCGGAGCGCTGCTCGCGCTTACCGCCATCTGCGCACACGCGCAGAATATTCCGGTCGACCCGCCGGTCGCGCCGTTCACGAACGTGTTCATCTCGATCGGAAACGCGTTCTCGAACGTCGACGCGCTGAACACGCGGTCGGCACGGCCGCGGAATCTCATCTCGACTGGCACATGCCGCAGGTTCCGACTTCCCTGCTCGACTGCGTGACAGTCCGCTTCCAGGCGGCGACGCCCGGGCACGTCTGGTCACGGGAGATGATGCAGTCCGTCGGCGCGTATGATGAGTCGTATCGCTACCTGTTCGATTTCGAATTTTTCGCGAAGCTCCTGGCTCACGGTGAACGCTGCATCCCGATAGACCGGCCGCTCGCGGCATACCGGTTCCACCCGACGAGCAAGACTGTTGCCGAGATCGACCACTTCGAACCGGAATGGGATCGCATTCGCGCGCGCTACGTTCCGCAGCTCCCGTTTCATGAGCGGCTCATCGCGCGGCACCGGATCGCGATGCTGAAGAGCGGCGCGGAGTACACGCGCGCGGCGCGCGAGCTGGCGGACGGACACGCGGGTGATGCGCGTGGACGATTTGCGCGCGCCGCCGTCTCGTATCCGCCGAGCGTGCTGAGCCGGAGTGGATTGGGATGTGCCCGTCGGCTGATCGCGGGTTAGTGGCTGGTTAGCGGCGGGTTAGTCGCGGGTTAGTCGCGGGTTAGTCGCGGCCTAGTTCGTGCCTGAGCGCGCTCTCGACGGTGGGATAAGCGCAGACGAATCCTGCCTGATTGAGCCGTTCGGGAACCACACGCTGACTCGCCAGCATCGTCTGCCCGGCCATCTCGCCAAATAACAGTCGCAATGCAAATGCCGGCACCGGCAGCGCCGCCGGGCGCCGCAGCACGCGTGACATCGTCTCCGTAAAATCGGAGTTCGTGACCGGCACGGGCGCGACCGTGTTCACCGGTCCGCGCAACTCGTCTGATCCGATCGCAAATCGTATCACGCGCACGACGTCGTGCAGCGCAATCCAGCTCATCCACTGCGCGCCGGAACCGAGACGGCCGCCGATGCCCGCTCGAAACGCCGGCAGCATCTTCGCGAGCGCGCCGCCGTCCGGACTCAGCACGACGCCAAAGCGCAGCTGCACGGTTCGAATCGGTGCCGACGCTGCGGCGCCTTCCCACGCTCGTACGACGTCCGCGAGAAAATCGGATCCGGCGCTGCTGGATTCCGTGAGCTCTTCGCTCCCGCGATCGCCGTAAAATCCGATGGCGGACGCGCAGACAAACACACGCGGCGGTCGCGCACGCGCCGCAATCAGTTCCACGATCCGCTTTGTGCTCTGCACGCGGCTGGCGAGAATCTCCCGCTTGCGGCTCGCGGTCCAGCGAACAGCGATCGGCGCGCCCGCGAGATGCACGATTGCATCGGCGTCGCCGATGTCCGGCTGGTCGCGACTGACCGCAAGAACTGAATTGCCCTCGCGTTCCAGCGCGTTCGCGAGCGCGGCACCGACCAGTCCGCTCGACCCGGAGATCGCGACTTTCAGCGTGTCACTCCGCGGGCAATTCCAGACTGCGCCACAAATACCACGCTGCGTACGTGCGGTACGGCGCGTACGTCCTGCCAATCTTCTCCATCTGTTTTGGTGTCGGCAGCTTTCGCATGCGGCGCAACTTTTGAATTCCCTTCTGCACGCCGAGATCGAGTTCCGGAAAAATGTCGGGCCGGCCGAGCCGGAACATCATGACCATTTGCGCGGTCCACGGCCCGATTCCCCGCACACTCACCAGCGTCTCCATCACGCCCGCGTCATCCATCTCGTGAATCTTCAGGATCGCGATGGACCCTTCGTGCGTACGCTGTGCGAGCTCCTTCACATACTCGACTTTTCGTCCCGACAGTCCGGCCGCGCGAAGTGTGGCGACGGGGAACTTCAGGAAATCCGCCGGCTTCGGAGGCGCGCCGCCTTTCAGGGCGAGCACGCGCTTGTAGATCGTCTGCGCCGCCGCGCCCGAGAGTTGCTGCCCGACAATACTGCGCACGACATGATCGAAGTGCGTGCCGTCAGCACGCGCAACGAGCTTGAACGGCCCGACGCGGTCGATCACGGCGCCGAGCGCCGGATCAACCGTGCGAAGATGCTTCAGCGCTTTGCGGGTTGTCATTAGCGAGCCACGGCGGCGCGCACGATTCTGGCGAGCTCCTCGATATCAAACGGCTTCTGCAAAAACGGCGCGCGCCGGTCGTTGAGTCCTTCCAGCAATTCTGAATCGCGCACGAAGCCTGACATGAAAATCACGCTAAGCTCGGGACGCACCTCGAGCAATCGCTTCGCGAGATCTTTCCCTCCCATTTGCGGCATCACCACGTCGGTGAGCAGCACATCCGGTACGGGGTCCGCCGTCTCAAACACGGCGAGCGCCTCCATTCCGTTTTCGGCCTCGAGCACGCGAAACCCTTCGCGCTCCAGCACGATGCGCACGAAGCGGCGCACGGTCTCTTCGTCCTCAGCGACGAGCACCGTCCGCGGACCCGACGGGCGCGGCGCGGGATGACTCGCGATTGGGCGAGGCGCCGAAACCGTCTCGACGAGCACGAGCGGAAACCCGATCCGGACCACTGCTCCGGACGATCCGCCCTGCACGTCGATGAACCCGCCGGTCTGCTGGAGAAATCCGTATGCAGTCGCGAGCCCCAATCCGCGCGAGTCGCCTTTGGTACTGAAGAACGGTTCGAACAAGTGCGCGCGCGCATCCGCCGAGAACCCCGATCCCGAATCACGAACGATGAGACATGCGGCGTCCATGTGACGGCCGGCCTCGCGCTGCCACGTCACCCGTGACGTCTCGAGCGAAATGGTGCCGCCATTCGCGCCGATCGCCTCGCGCGCATTTTGAACAACCGAGAGCACGACCTCCTCGACGCGCGCTGCGTCGACGTTGACCTCGCCCGCTTCCTCATCGTATCGAAATTCGATGCGGATCGCGGATCCGACAATCGCGCGCAGCTGCGGCTCCAAGCCGCGCACGACAGCGTTCAGTGCCAGTCGTTGCGGATGGAGCGGTTCACGCCTCGAGAGCGCGAGCAGCCCGCGCGCCAGCCGCGCGGCGGCGGTCGCAGTTTTTTCGATCTCCGATACGCCGTCGCGCACGGAAGAATCCGCCGGCAGCGATCGCGCGATAATCTGGCTGCGTCCGACAATCGCCGTGAGCAGGTTGTTGAAATCGTGCGCCAGACCGCCGGCGAGCTGGCGGACAGCATCCATCTTCTGCGTCTGGCGGCGCTTCTCCTCCGCCTCGCGCCGCTCGGTGACGTCGCGCACCACGAGTGCCAGCGACGTCGTCGCATCTGCGCGCAGCTTGGACGTCGATGCTTCGAACGTGAATGAACTGCCGTCGCGACGCAGCGCGTGAAGTTCATCATCGCCGGGCAGCATCGTCGTCGCTTCGCCGCTGACGAGAAAATCCGAAAGCGTCGAGCGCAGCCGGCCGCGATCCGCCTCGACGACGAATTCCGCAAACGAACAGCCGATCGCATCTTCGCGCTTGACGCCGAACAGCCGCTCTGCCGCGGCGTTCATGTCCAGCACTCGCAGGTGCCCGTCCGTCGTGAGGATCGCGTCCGCAACCGACGCCACCAGCGCGGCCAGCCGTGACTCCGACTCGGAAATACGGTGATGCGCATCTTCCATGAACAGCACGATCATCGCGTACCCGAGCACGACGATCATCAGCATGTCGGCGTAGGAGTTGTAGCGCGTGACCTCCTGCGCGAACACCGGTATCGCGACGGGCAGTGTGTATGTGATGCCGGAGAACGCGATCAGATAGCCGAGCCAGAGCAGCGCGGTTGCACCGAGTACCACAGCGGTGGTGGTGGTGCCAAGCGAACGACGTCCCGCCGGAAGACCAAACAGCGCCAGCGCCGCCGCCGCACTGCACCAGATCGCGACCGGCGCCTGCCACGCGACAATGCCGTTCAGATTTGTGTTCGCGATGATCGACACGACCGCGTATGCGATCGGCGCAACGATCCATGCACGCGACGGCTTTCGCTCGTGCCGCACGTAGTCGACGGTCCCGAGGTACACGCGCGTCCAGAACAGCAGCTTGCCCGCCTGATACGCGAAATAGAGCGCGCGCACGGTGAGGTCGCTGTCGCTCATGAGGTCGCGCGCGGCCGACGGCAGGATCACGTAGCGAATCCCGACGGCACTGACCGCGACAAGCATCCAGAACCAGGCGGCGCTCCACACACCGAAATACTCGCGGTGCATGACGCGCCGGCGGATTAGCGCGAAGAGCGTCCATACGAGCAGCGCAACGATGAACTCGAGGACGATCGCCGCGAACTGTACTGCAAGGCTCGTGGTGTCTAACTGCACCCTTTACGACATTGCACGCAACGCCTCCGCAAGCCGGACCATCGCCTCGGTGTCCCGTTCGCAATATGCGAGCAGCTGACGCCTCAGCTTCTGCACGGCTTCGTCGCCGCCGATCCGTTCCGGGTCCAGCAGCAGCTGGGCGAGCAACACGGTCGCCGATCCGCCGTCCTTCACATCGAGATCCGCGTACGACAGCGTCGGCACCAGCGCCGGCAGGACTTTCTTCAGACTGAAGCTACCGTGAAACGCGAGATCGTACACGTGGTCGCGCACAATCGGCAGCAGATCCACAATCCGGTCGTTGATACGCCGCAGTGCATCCGCGTGCGCGGGCACCGCCTCGGCGAGCCGCTCGATGCACCCTTTCTCGAACGAGGCATAGTACGCCACAATGGTTTCAGCACTGTCGCACACGCGAACAAGATCGGCGGCGAGCGCAGGGCGCGGATCTTCGCCCGCCACGGCAAGGTACTCCTGATGGCGGTTGTCCGGCGGATCGGTGCGGCCGGTCCAGTGGACGCTGAACTGCACCGGGACCTGCGTGAACGGCGCGCATCCCGGCCAGACCGGAATCGCCAGCCCCACAGTCTCGAAGTCGAGCCACGCAACCGGTGCCTTGAGCGTGGCGAGCGCCGCACCAAGCCCGGGTTCCACGATCCGCTCTCGCGTGCGAACGGAACGAATCTGCCGCTTCGCGGGAATCACCGTCGTCATGCTTTCGTCCATCTTGTCGATCGTATCGCGGCCGGCCGCGAGATTCTTCTCGATCGACTTCCATTGGATTCGGTACAGCGTGTGCACGTGATGCTCGGAGAAGCCGCTCCAGCATTCACCAAAGCGCGCGCATGGCTCGGGCCGTTTGCAGTACGGACCGAAGGGAGTCTCGGGTTTCGGTCCGTCGAGCATCGCGACCTGCGCGGCAAGCTCGCGCGCAACTTCGGTGAGCATCGGTTCGACCGTTTCGGTGACGTCTTCGATGACGAACAGATTCGAGAGATCGGGAAAGCGGCACTCACTGTTGAGATGCATCACGAAGGCGCGCGCCACCGAGAGTCCCGCCGCACGCAGCACCCAGAGCTGCATCGCCACCTCGGCGAGCTGCTCGTCCTTCACGCTCGTCGACGACTTCACTTCGATCAGGTCGAACCCGTCGTCGGTGCGCCGCAGAATATCGGTCCGCACGACTGCGCCGCCGGCGGTGAACATCGCCTCGAAAATCACCGCGGCATCGGAATCGAGCGCGCGCTGCGTTTCGGCGAGCGCAAGCTCGGACGCAAACGCCGGCGACTTGATGAGCACGCCGTCGCCCAGGAAGGCCCGGGCGCGCTCGCCGACCGCAATCCCTTCGCGCAGGCGGAACAGCGACTCGGTGTCCGGCGGCGATTCATCATGTTCGTGTTCGTCGAGCCACAGCAGCTTGTGACAGCGCAGCCCGAGCAAATATCGGGACTTGGAGAGCAGTTTCACTCAGTTACCTCTGTTAACCAACCAACAAAAAACGAGTTAACTCGCCTGATGTCGTTTACGCCGCCCCCGCCATAGTGGCCGTTGCGTCCGTCACGATCCGCCCCGCGTCCGGACCTGCAACGAACAGGAACTCCTGGTTCGTGAGGTGGCTTACCCGCCCCACCTTCTCACCCTTCGAGTTGTGAATTCCGATCTGCGCGCCGACATAGCGCCGGAAATCCACGGGCACCGCCTCGACTTCGTGGAATCTCGATTCAAGCAACGCGACCAGATCGTCGTGTGCGAAGTAACCCTCATTGCTGAACGAGACGATGAGATGTTTCGCGGGAATCGCGCGCACCAGCGACTCGAACGTGGCCCACGAGCGGCCCTTTGCGTTATAGTCGCTCTTCGTGACGCGGCAGTCGATCCGTTTGCGCGCGACACCGTAGGATTCCGGCGAATCGTCGCGCACGAGCGTTTCCCAAATGTGGTAGTTCGAGAAATATGAATGCTGATTGTACGGCGGGTCGAGATAGGCGATGTCCACGGGAGCCATCGTCGCCGCGAGCGCGTTTGCGTCCTGACGCAGCGCCGTACCCGCGCCCGGAATGAGCAGCGGCATCCGGAGCTCCATCGCATTGAATGATCGCGGCGCCCAGTCCTTTAGATACGCCATCTGCAATCCGGTCGTCGAATCCACTCGATCCGCGGCCTCGAGCAGCGAGGTCAGCAGGATCGCGCGTTCGACACGGTCATCACTGATCCGTTCGATCTCTTCACGAATCGCGTCGATGCGCCGCCCGTTCCCAGGCTGGAAATAGCGCGAGTCCACGCAGAACGTCTGCGTGAAGTAGCCGTCGCGGCCGGGCAGAGCGTTTAAGTGGCCGATCTTCGCCGCCGTGAGCGGCCCGCGATGTTCATCCGCGTCGGCCTCGATGTACGCGATCGCGAGAATCTCGGAGTACGACGCAAGGTCGTTCGCCGTCACTGTGAAATGTGCGCGCTTCAACGCCTGCGCGACGCGAGTCGTTCCGGTGAACGCATCGCAAAACGATGCCGCGCCGGTCCGCTCGCGTATCGCTTTCGCGTACGCGAGGATTCTCGGGACGAGCGTGCGCTTCGACCCGATGTATTTGATCACGGCTTTGCTGCGCGCGATCGCTCCAGCGCGATCAGCTCGCGGCGGAGGATCTTGCCCGACGGAGACTTCGGAATCTTCGAAATGAATTCCACCGAGCGCACCTTCTTGAATGACGCCACGACGCCGGCCACATACTCCATCAGCTCCTCGGAAGTTACATCGTGTCGCATGACGACGAACGCCTTGGGGATCTCGCCCGCCTCGGCGTCAGCCATCGGAATGACCGCGCAGTCGGCGACCGCGGCGTGCGTCAGGAGCAGCGCCTCGAGTTCGGCCGGTGCGACCTGAAAACCCTTGTACTTGATGAATTCCTTGAGGCGGTCGACGATGTAGAAAAAGCCGTCCGCGTCCGCATAACCGACATCGCCGGTATGGAGCCATCCGTCGTCGTCGATCGCCTGGGCGGTTGCCTCGGGATTGTTCAGATACCCCTGCATGATTTGTGGGCCGCGGATCAGCAGCTCGCCATGCTCGCCGAGTGCGACGTCTTTCTTCGTGTCGAGACTGACGATCCTGCACTCGGTGCACGGGACCAGCAGACCACACGATCCGCTCCGTGCGAAAGCGGGATCTTCAGGCGTGAAGTGAGTGACGGGACTTGCCTCGGTCATGCCGTAGCCCTGCTTCACCATGCAGCCGATGCGCGCGGAGCAGTCATCTTCGAGCTGCCGGCCCATCGGCGCGGCGCCCGACGTGACGAATTTGAGGCGGGACAAATCGTATTGATCGACCATCGGATTCTTGGCGAGCGCGAGCGCGATTGGCGGAACAAGGTAGGCGCGCCGGGCGCCGTAGTTCGATGTGAGCCGCAGATACTCGGCGAGATCGAACTGCGGCATAGTCACCACGCAGCCGCCTTTTCGGAGAACCCCGCACAACACGACCGTCATTCCATAGATATGGAAGAACGGCAGCACGCCGACGAGATGGTCGCCCGGCTCCGTGCTGTCGACGAAATCGATCTGCGCGAGATTCGCGACGAGATTGCGATGCGTCAGCATCACGCCCTTTGGAAGCCCCGTTGTGCCGCTCGAGTACGGAAGCGCCACGAGATCGTGAGCCGGATCGACACGATACGGCTCCGAGCGTCGCCCGCCGTCGCCGGAAATGAATGACGCGAATGGTGTGCACCCCGGTGCAGCGGTCCACGCAATCACTTCATTCACGCCGGCAATTGCCGCAGCCGCGACGGCCTTCTCCGCGAGTGGCTCCGCCGTCACGATGATCTTCGCACCGGAGTCGGTCAGTTGCCTGGCGAGTTCTTCGGCGCCGTACATTGGATTCGCGGTCGTGCTCACACCGCCGAGTTCCGCAACCGCAAAAAACACCGCGGCGTATTCCGGGACGTTGGGGCTGTACAGGCAGAGCACGTCGCCGCGCACGAATCCGCGCGCCGTGAGCGCGGCGCGGAATCGGTCGGTCAGCGCGCGCAGCTGACTGTACGTCACTACCCGGCCGGTCGGGCCTTCGATCAACGCGGGCGCGTCGGGCCAGCGTTCTGCGTGCTCGAAAACGAACGCGCTGAGCGTAAGCTCGGGGATCGCGACGTCGGGAAATTGACTGCGAATGATCATCGTGGAGTGTTATAGCTCGACTAGGACATCCCGGCAACTATCATTGAACGACTATGAACGAGGCATCTCATGTTCACGGGTGAACGGATCGCGGCGCTATTCGCCGAACTCGGCGTCACCCACGTGGTCACCGTGCCGGACAGCACGATCGGAAAATGGGGCGACGCGATTGAGAAGAGCCGCGCGCTGCGTCTCGTGCGTGTGTGCCGCGAGGGAGAGGCGTGGGCGGTCGCCGCGGGATTGCATTTCGGCGGAGCTCGGCCGGTCGTGCTCATTCAGTGCACCGGTCTGTTCGAGTCCGGCGACTCACTGCGCAACATTGTTCACGATTGGAAGCTTCCGATTTTCAGCGTGATCGGGTATCGCAGCTTCCTCAATCAGGACACGCTCCCTGGTGACACCTGTCTGGTCTTCACCGAGCCGCTGCTCGATGCGTGGAAGATCGACTACACGCTGATCACGGAACCGTCGCATGTCGATCGGATCAGCGATCACTACCGCGCATGTATCGCGGCCGGCAAATCGGGAGCCGCGCTCATCGCGGAGGGCAAAGCGTGAACGGCGCCTCGATGGACCTCCGCGGCGCACTCGAAGTGCTGCACACGCTCCGCAAAGATGGCGACGTCGTGGTAACATCGATGGGAAGTGCACGCGAATGGATCGCGATGGGTCCGCTTGACCCGCTCGATTTTATTTTCGTTCCGTCGAGCATGGGTCAGGCGCCGTCGCTCGCACTCGGGCTGGCGCTTGCGCAGCCCGGGCGCCGCGTCTTCGTGTGCAACGGCGACGGCTCGATGCTCATGAACCTTGGCGCACTCGCAACGATCAGCGCCGAAGCACCGCCGAATCTCGTGTTGATCGTGTGCGACAACGGCGTATATGAAGTCACCGGCGCGCAGCCCACGCCTGGCAGTGCGCTCGGGAGGCCGGACAAACGCGGCGTCGATTTCGCCGAGATCGCCCGCGCCTGTGGCTGGAAATCCGTATTCCGCTACAACGAACTCGACGACTGGCGGGACGCCGCAGCGGCGGCGATCAACTCACCCGGCCCCGTTTTCATCGCATTGGAAGTTGCGCCCGTTCCCGGCGCGGTCGGGCCCAAGTCACCAGGCCCGACCATCGGACGCGCTCAGAAATTCCGCGAAGCGCTGAGTACCCCCAAGAATTAACTCCGCGTAATCCGTGTAATCCGTGGGAAAGCAGTTGCCGTTTAGTTTTTTTGGTACTTCCAGTTCCGCCCCTTCCCCTCCGCAATCCACGCGATCGCCTGCGCCATCCGCCGATCTCGAGTCGCCTCAGTCTTCGCGTCCATAATCCACTCGAGATACTCACGCCTGTGGCTCGGCGGAAATCCGTCGAACGCGGCGAGCGCCTTCTTGTTCTTCTTGAGCGCCGCAGTGAAATAGGCCGGCACCTTCAGCGGTGGCTTCGCTTTCGGCTTCCTGCGCGGCACGGCGACCTTGTCGTCGTTCAACTTCGCCGCCGCTTGCACGATTTTGACGAGTGTTTTTTCACTCGGAAGATCTGACAGCGCCGTGATGCGCCCGAACTGCCCCATCGCCTTCTCGCCGCCGGTCGGCATTCCCTTCACGCTGTCCTTGAGCAATGCGCCCTTCCAAAAACCAAAAGTGCAATGCGCCTTGAACCCGGCCATCGCGCAGAAAATTCCCTTGTAGTCGAAGTGCGGGAAACTCCACTTCATTGTCTCGTGCACGTCGGGGCATGCGGTGTGCACCGTCTTACGAAGGTGCTTCAGAATCGGCTGCGCGAATGGCTGCGCCTTGGCGATGTATGCGTCAACACGCGGATCTTTCGTTCCCATGGTATTCGTCCTCGTCGCTACTTGACCAGAAATTTCCCGCGCAAGCGGATGTCCTTCGACGACCGGCCGATCATCACACGGAACGTGCCGGCCTCGACCACACTTTTCAATTTTGCGTTGAACAGGCTGAGCGTTGGCGTCGTCAGCGTGAATGTCACGCCCTTCGTCTCGCCCGGGGCGAGGTGGACGCGCTGAAATCCCTTGAGGGCGATCAATGGCGTGGACACCGATGTGACTTCCTCGCGCAGATACAACTCGACGACTTCATCCCCAGCCACCGCGCCTGTGTTCTTAACCGTGCAGTGCACGGTCTCGGTGCCGCTCGCCGGAATCTCGGGCGCGTCGATCACGAGGCCGCCATACTCGAATGTGGTGAAGCTCAATCCGTATCCAAAGGGAAACTCTGCCTGTCCGGTTCCATCGAGATAGTCGTCACCGCGGCCCGTCGGTTTGTGATTGTACGTGAGCGGCAGCTGGCCTGCTGACATCGGAAACGTGATCGGCAGCCGGCCACTCGGATTGTGATCGCCGAACAGGACATCCGCGACCGCATCTCCACCCGCCTCGCCCGGATACCAGAGATCGATCACGGCGCCGACGCCATCGATCCAATCCCGCATCGTCACCGCGCTCCCTCCAACGATCGCGACGACGACAGGTTTTCCTGTCGCGGCAACCGCCTCGATCAACTCTTCCTGATGGCCGGGCAGCTTCAAGGACGATCGGTCACGAAACTCGCCTTCTTCAATCCCGGCGGCAACGACCACTGCATCGCTCGCCCGCGCGAGCTGTACCGCACTGTCGATCTTCGCACGCCAGTCGTTGGGCACGGCATGATTCCAGACGAATTTCACGCGTGCGTTGCCGCTGCTCTCGAAGTATTCGAGCCGTACATCATATTCGCGGCCCGCTTCGAACCGCACATCTCGAAGAATCGAGCCGTACGACTTCTTCTGCCAGTTATCAATCAGCAGTTTTCCATCGATGTAGAGTCGGTATCCGTCATTTCCCTCGACGCCGAGTCGTACCGTTTCGGTGGCAGGCGCAACGAGTTTTCCCGTCCAGCGAACAGAGTACCAGTCGAACGGAATTCCGCGGCCCGGCGAGTTGAGCGTCCATCCAAAATCGACGCGCGCATCTTGCCGCCTCATGCGCGGTACGCCGCTCAGCGCGTTGTTGTCGAAATATTCCGCAGCCAATCCGGGGACGCGCTTCCCATCGGCAACTGTGACGAGGTTCACAGCCGGTACGGGGACATACTCGATCGCAAAGCGCCCCGGTCCCGGTGCATACCGAACGTCGGCACCCGACCCGAGTTTGCGGCGAATCCCCTGCACCACTGAAATCTTGTCGTTCCCGTCCGCGCTGTATCCGCCGAGCCGCGCTTCGTCCGCATCGACGCCGATCACAGCAATCGACTTGACGTTCTTGTTGAGCGGCAGGGCGTTGTTGTCGTTCTTGAGCAGCGTGATCGACGCTCGCGCTGCATCGAGCGCGAGTGCGCGGTTCTCGCGCGACCCGCCGCTGCGCGCCGCTTCTTCTGCATCGACATATGGATGCTCAAACAGTCCGAGTTCGAATTTCAGTTTGAGCACACGGCTGACGGCACGATCGATCGCGCGCGGATCGATCATCCCGCGTTCGAACGCGGGCCAAAACTGCGTGTACTGCTGTACGGACGACTGGAAAATCACGTCGAGTCCGGCCTCGATCGCCTGCTTGGTTGAGACAAGATTGTTCGGGCTCGTGAAGTGCAGCACCTGCGCGCCGCCCGTCGCGGCTTGATCGCCGATCACGACGCCGCTGAATTTCCAGTCCGTGCGCAGCACCTTCGTAAGCAGCCATTCGCTCGCCGTCGCGGGCAGCCCGTCCACGGAGTTGTACGACGCCATCACCGAGCGCGCGCCGGCCTGTTGAATCGCCGCTTTGAAGGGCGGGAAGTGGACCTCGTCCAGCAGTCGCTCACTGAACTCGATCGGGTAGCTGTCGCGACCGCCTTCTCCGACGTTCGCTATGAAATGCTTCGGTGTCGTCACGACACCCATTTTCTCAAACGGTCGCACGAACGCAGTCGCCATCGCCGTCGTGAGCCACGGATCTTCGCCGTACGTCTCTTCGACGCGTCCCCAGCGCACGTCGTTCGCGATGTTGATTACCGGTGAGAGCACCTGCCGGACTCCACGCGTACGCGACTCCATCGCGATCGCCGTCGCAACGGCTCCCATCAGTGATGTATCCCAGGTCGCAGCGAGCGCGATCGCAGCCGGAAATGCGGTCGCACCATTTCCGTACAGGCCGTGTACGGCCTCTTCAAACGGAATGATCGGAATTCCGAGCCGTGTGCTGTCGACAAAAAAACGCTGGATCGAGTTCAGTCGTACGGCCATCCGACGCGCTGCGTCGGCGGGATCGTGCGTCGGTCCCGCTGCTCCGTGTTCGCGCACCTGCAGCCCGAACACGCCGTGTCTGTAGACAGTCGATCCGCTGTCGAGATCGCCGGGGACCATCCAGAGCTGCCAGAATTTTTCCTCGACGGTCATACGGCCAAGCAGGTCGCGAACGCGTGCTTCGGCCGGGAGTCCGCGATTCTTGTAGGCCTGCGCATTGACCTGCGCCGCTGCTGCACAGACGCACAGCAACAAGCCGGCGGTCCGCAGTGCTCGCCTCATGAGCATGTGCTAGAACTTCGCCGGATCGCCAAGCGTCGGGTTCGCGAGATCGTCTGGCAGTAAATCGAGATTCGCGCGCGGGTTCTGCGTAAGCCGGAGCGGCCAATGCGTGCCATACACAAATCGCGTCGAGCCAATCGTTCTAAACAGCCTGGCGAGATGATCTTCCGGCGGTCCCCAGATCCACGAAATGTCCCACTGCACCCGCGTCTGTTCTTCGGGCGTGAGTCCCCAGTGCACTTCTTCGATCATCTCACGACCCGCGGCGGTCACGATCATCCGCACTCCGCTGCCGGCTCGCGCGAGTGAACGAATGGCCGCGGCGGCGAGGTCACCGGCGACATCCAGCGGATGACGCTGACGCAGATCTTCGAACTTCACCGTGAGTATCAACGGCAGCTTTGCTTCTCCGCAGGCAAGCGCGAGTTCGATCATCGATGCGTCGTGCGGCCCGAGCTGCCACTGCGCGGGATATGCGCGTATCGCCACGGCGCCCGCATCGCGCGCATCCGCGAGCGCTTCTTGCCAGCGCGGCCAGTCCGGACGGATCGCCGGCACCGCTTTCAGTCGCGCCGCATGTGGCTTGAGTGCGGCGAACAGTTCGGCATTGCCCGCAGAAGGATCGCGATGAAACGCGGTTGGCAGATGTCCGACCCACGCTGTATCAATCTTCTCGCGATCGAGCACGCGCACGAGAATTTCCGGATCCGGATGCGGCACCGCCCGGAATGGATACGGCCCGATCAACGCGTTGACGTCTATCACGACGCACCTGCAAACGACCCGGCGCGGAAAATGCGCGCCGCGTTGCGCCAGCGAATGTCTTTCAAATCCTCGGCGCTGAGCAGTCCGGTCGTTTCGAGCGCTCGCAATTTCGCGAGCCCGGTGCACATCGTGATGTCACTCCCCCACAGCAGCCGCCGCGCGCCAAGCGCCTTGATCGCATCGTCGAGCATGCCGCGATCAACGCCGCTCCCGGAAAGATCAGGATAAATATTCGGCGAATCTTTCAGCGCGTGGAACGTATGCGCGTAGTCGCCGCCGCCACCGATATGCGCCAATATGAAAATGACTTTCGGATGTCGTACAGCGAGACGCGCGAGATCTGCGCCGTCGGAGATCTCCTGATTCGGCCACTCACGGCGCCGGTGCTGCCAGATATGATGCAGCACGGGAAGGCCGTGTTTCGCCGCGAGTGCACAGATCGGATCCAGTAGCGGATCGTCCGCACGCCGGCTCGCGAGCAGCTTCACGCCGATCGCGCCCTTCTCAACGCAGCGCTCGATCTCCTTCAGCGCGTGAGCAGTGTGATTGGGATTCACGGTCACCATCATCGCGACGCGCTTCCCCTCGCTCTTGCATAGCGCGACCATCGCGTCGTTCCCGAGCGTCACGTCATCCGGCGACGGGAAATATGTCGGCGATCGAAAACCGTACGTACCGAGTATCGACGCCACGTGGCACGTGACGCCAATCTTGTCGCCAGCACGGAACCGCGCGGCATTCACGTCCTGCCAGTCGCTGCGCCCGCACAGCTGGTGCAGAAAATGCGCGTGACAATCAATCAGCGGTTCCGTCACGCCTCGTGCTGCTCCTGGCGCATCGCAACGAACGCGTTGCTCGCCGCGGCCTCGATATCCACCAATGCGTCCTCATCATGCGCGAGTGCCGCGAAGTTGTATGCCCCTCTTTTAAAGAGAGCGCCGTGCTCTGCGGCTAGCGATACAAAACGCTGTTCCGCCGCCTGCGATTCGAATTTCATGAACCACATCGCGTCGATCCCATGCTGCGTGATTCCGGACAGCCCGCTCGTCTTCAGCGCACCAGCGACCAGCTCGCGCATCTCGCCGCCGACGCGCGAGATGTCATACGACGGGTACTTTGCAGCCGCCGCTTTGTGCCAGAGAATGCGGTCGGGGAATCCGGCGTCGCCGAGGTTTTTCCACGCGACATCGTGGAATGCCTTCGAGCGGTGCGCGGTACCCATTCCGTCGATCTGTACAACAATGAATCCGAGCTCGGCGATCGACTGCATGCTGAGCCACGATGCAAAGGTCTTCGGAACGAACGACCCCTGCGGGCCCGCATAAATATTTTCGATTACCGGGTACTTCTTTTTCGGATCGAAATTCGACGGGCGCACGATCACGCCCCAAATGTCTGTCGTGCCATCGCGCGCTTTGGCGACAAACACTTCCGGCGCGCGCCAGCCGGTCTTCACCAGATCCGATGCATCAGCCTTCTCGAGTTCCATGATCACTTTTGCGTCGCTCGTGCGGCGCAACTGCGATATCGGCGCGAGCGCAACCGTCGACCAGGTATCGACGTAGTACTTGTTGTCCGGTGAGAAGGTGACCGTGTGATATCCGTCCGCATCGGTCAGCGGTGTGAGGTCGCTGCCGTCGAAGTTGATCCGGTAGTACTGCACAAAATACGGATCCTGCTTCGCGACCATGCCGCCGGCAGCGAAAACAATTTGCTTGGCGGCCGTGTCCACGTACTGTACGGCGCGCACCAGCCAATTGCCTTTCGTGATCTGACTCTTGATCGCGCCAGTTGTGCCGTCGACCATATAGAGGTGCGCCCAGCCATCGCGTTCAGACATCCAGATGAATGACTTGCCATCGTCGAGATCGAAGCGAAACTGACGCCCCGAATCGGCGAGCCCGACGTTCGCGCGGCGGTAATCGATAAATGTTTTCGAAGTCTCGGTCATCATCGAGCGCGCGTGCCCGTTCGACGCATCAACCTCGATCACTCTGTAGACCTGATGCCCGCGCTGGTTGTACTCGAACGTGAATGCGTGACTGTCGCGCCGCCATTCAATGCGGGAGAGATCGTACGGGTTCGGGAAGAGCTCTGGATCGACGACCGTCTCCCGCTTCGTCGAGACATCAAAGAACGACGGCTGCTGCAAATCGAGCACGTCGCCGGGCTTCTGGTAATAGCGCTCGAAAGTTTTTGGCTGGAGCTGGTCGGCGGGCGACGACTCCACATAGCGCACCATTCGGCGATAGCCCGGCCGGACGCGGTACGCCGCGATCATCCGCGAGTTCGGCGACCAGACAATGGACTGAAAAGTGTACGGATTTCCCTCGGACCCGTCTGTGCTGATCCGCGCGCCTTCAGCCGAACCCGCCGGACGCACGGCGATGTTGAAGTTGTCGATGTATGCGAGAAGTTTTCCGTCGGGAGACGGCCGCGTCGCGTCTGCTCCGGCGGCCCCGCGGCCGCCGCCACCACCGCGCCCGCCACGTCCGCCGCCGCTGACTGCAATCGTATCAGCGGCCGTTGCCGCGCGCTTCTCAAGCGTCGCGGCATCTACAACCACAGCGGCCGTACCGCCGCCCCTCACGCTCTTGCGATACCAGAACTTCGAGGTTCCCTCGATCCACACCGGAACATCGGGCGAGTCGTAGACCAGCGGCGTGTACTTCTTTTGCAGTGCCTGCGCGCGCTGGTAGTCGGCCATCGTTCCCTGCGCATGTGCAATTGCAGGAAGAACAAGGAGCATCGTCGCGAGCCGCATTCTGTTCATCATGGTCGTCGTCCCGGGGTTATTTCTGCCACGCCGCATTGATCGAATTCGCAATGTCGTGAAAAATCGATCCTGATGTGGGCGGGCACTTCTCGGTTCTCCCTTTCGCCGTCGACCGCAGCAGAAGTTCGTTCGACGTACGGTCGACAACAGACACCCTCAGCGACGTGAGCTGAAATCCGCCGCCGACGCAGCGGTCAAAAATGTCCGGCGTTATCTCGATCGCGTACTTGGTATTGTCCTCCAAACTTTCGCCGACTTTCGCCTGCCCGACGGGCGCAGTAATGCGCTCGTGGTTTTGATAATGTTTAAACGTGAACCCGTGCTCGGCCAGCGCATCTTCGAGCGCGATCACGACCTCCGTACGGGTTCCCATGATCGCGACGACTTTCGGTCCGGTCAGCGCCGACTGAGGCGTCACCTCGAAAGTCGTCTTTCCCGGAAGGCCGCACGCGGCGCCGGCCAGCGCGATCAGGACCAGCGACAGCGCGCGCGTCATTTCTTTTTGCATGGATATTTGTCCACGAGTTTCATGATGGTCGTAGCATTCCGCACGGTGGCCTTCGTTCCGAGCGCCTTCTCAATCCCCACTCTGAAAAATGGAGAATCGCTCATGTGCGTCTTGCACACCCAATACACTTCGCGCCCGTTCACATGGAAATCGTCGAGCTTTGAACGATAGCTCATGAGCTTCGCCTGCGATTCTTTCGACGGCACCGCAGGCAGGAAGGCGATGTACACGGCGTGTGTGCCGAAATGCTCAAGCGCTTCGTGTTCGAGTACCGCTGCAAGTTCCTGATCGCTGCGCAGGAACGTCAACGCCGGGAAGCTGAGTGAATCCTCGAGGTGCGCGGTGATCTTCTTCTCAAGGGCACCGACGCTCGTCGATGCAGTCTCAAAAATGACGTTCCCGCTCGCAATAAACGTCTCCACTTTCTTGAATCCGAGCGCTTCGAACAGTTTTTTGAGCCGATCCATCTTCACGTTGTGACCGCCAAGATTCACTCCGCGGATCAGCGCGACGTAGCGGGGCATCAGATTATGCGATCACGACGGCAATCGCGAACCCGTCATAGCCCTTGCTCCCAACCGTCTGCACCGCAGTCGCACTCACCCGCGGCTCCTTCGCCATCGCCTCGTATAGCCGGCGCGCGCCCTGCACGTTGGCGTCGCCGTTTGCGTCGATCACCGCGCCATTTCGTACGACGTTGTCGACGATGATCAAACTGCCGACATGCGTGAGTTTCATCGCCCACGCGAAGTAGTCCGCGTTGCCGGACTTGTCTGCATCAATGAACACGAAATCGAATGGCTCGCCTTTTTCAGCCGCGATTTTCGGCAGCGTGTCGATCGCCTTGCCGAGGCGGATATCAACGAGATGCGCGAGACCGGCGCGTTCGATATTCGCGCGCGCGACATCGGCATGCTTCGGATCGTATTCGAGAGTTACGACCTTTCCGCCCGGTGCGAGTGCGCGCGCCAGCCAGATCGTGCTGTATCCACCCAGAGTGCCGACCTCGAGAATCCGCTTGGCGCCAATCGAGCGCGCGAGAACGTGCAGCAGCTTTCCCTGATTCGGCGCGACATTAATTGCGGGAAGCCCGCTCGCGGCACTCGACGCGAGCGCCGCATCTAGCGCCGCGTCGGAAGGGACGAGGTGGCCGGTTATGTAGCGGTCGACCGCACCCCATTGCTCTTCACTCATATCTGCCCCCTCCGCAGTTCTCTCGCAGCCAGCAGCGCGCGGCTGTGAGCGCACAGCTTTAGCCTCGGTGCTCGCAGCGAACAGCGAAACGACGCTGAGAGCTGACAGCCGCGAGGCTAAAGCTATGAGCTGATAGCGGTCAGCTGTTAGCTCTGAGCATTAACCGGCATCACGGTTGAACCTTACTCACAGGATTCTTGACATACATATCAAACCAGGCAAACCACCGCGCCCACTGATCCAGATCGGTTTGATACGTCGCAACACTGTGATCCTCATACGGATACATGAACAAGGCCGCCGGCTTCCCGAGCCCCTGCAGCGCATGGAACATCCGGATCGAACTGATCGGCGCCGTTCCGACGTTCTGATCTTCGAGTGAGTGGTACATCAGCAGCGGCCCTGAGATTTTGTCCGCCCGATAAAACGGCGACATATCCAGATACGTCTGCTGCGCCTCGAAGAAATTTCGGCGCTCACTCTGAAATCCGAACGGGGTCAGCGATCGATTGTACATCCCGTCGCCGGCAATCCCCGCCTTGAACACCGACGTCAGCGTCAGTGCATTCACCGTGCTGAACGCGCCGTAGCTGTGTCCGCCGACTCCCATCCGCTCGCGATCGACATACCCCTGGTCGACAAGCGTATTGATCGTCAGCTCGAGATTCTCCTTGAGATCGCGCGAATAGTTGTCATTCATCTTTCCCGCGTCGCCCATGATCGGGCAATCGGGCTCGATCACGGCATATCCCTGCGTCACCCAAAGCTTCGTCGACGAAGCCGGACGCAGCGCCGGCGTATCCGGGAACTTGTTGATGTTCGTCGTATATCTCGAGCGATCGTACTCGGCCTGCGTCGTGTACTCGCGCGGATAGAACCAGATGATTCCCGGCAGCCGCGTACCCGGCTTCCAGTCCGCCGGCAACGTAAGATCGACCCAGAACTTGATGCCATCGCGCTGACGGGTGATCTGAATGCGCTTGTGCACCGCACCAGAAACTTCGGGCGCAACATCGACGGCATGCGTGAGCTGCGTGCTCGTTCCGGCCTTCGCATCGCGCAACCACGCATCCTGAATCACCGTCGGCGACTCGTGCGTGTAAATGAAGGCCGAGTAATCGTCGTCGAGAGGCGCGACGAATTCGTCGAACGCGTTTGCCGGACTGTCGAACACGCGGTCGCGTTTGCCGCTCTCGAAGTCGAGCTTGTCGACCCACGGGCGCGGCGCCTGCGTGTTCCAGTTCGCACCCGGATTGCGTGTGCCCGAGAGGTAGACCGTCTTGTTATCTGTCCCGACGATCACCACCGGCACTCCGTTCGGTCCCGGCTTGGTTGCAAGCGCGCCACCCGCTGCTGCTGTATCCGCGCCGGCCGCACCGAATGCGCCACCACCGCCGCGACCTCCACCGCCGGTGGCCAGCGTTACGCCGCGACCGAGGCTGTAGCGCTTCGACGGATCGCTCGTGCGCACCGCCGTGACTGCACCACTGTCGCTCACGAACATCGTCTTGCCATCGAAGCTGAACGCGACATTGGTTAGCTGACCGCTTCCTTCATAGATCAACTTGGTATCGCCCGGTCCATACGGCGCGACCCAGTTCATATAGCGCACGCTCGTCGGCGCCGGACGTGCGGCCGCGGTACCGCGTCCCGGTGCCACTGCTGCTGCGCCACGCCCGCCTCTCCCACCGCGTCCGCCGCCAGCGGGGGCTGCTGCGTTTCCGCCGCCACCGTTCCCGCCGTTGCCGGCCGGCGAAAACACCGACTCATAAAACACGAGGCCGCCGCCGACCGGATTCCAGCTCACATTCCGCTTTCCGGTGTCCGTCGCCGGCTGCTGAAATCCACCGCGTCCGCCGCCACCAGCCGGCACATCGCCGTCGCCAGCGGCTTCGCCTTCGCGCAACGGCTGCTTGTTCAGCTGCGCGATCATCTTGCCGTTCACGTCCCACAGCTGCTGTACGGATCCGAAGCTCGTGACCGGCACGAGATACGAGAACGGTTCCGTCATCTCTGTCACGCGAAAGAACTGGCCGTCGGGCGACGCATCGACCGCGCGGATCATTCCGGGCGCGCCGATTTTCTTTGCCGTCTTCGTCTTGACATCGATCAGGACGAGCTGACCCGTCGTGTAGTATTTCAGTGACGCCTTCTCAAACGGATCCTCGAGCAAGCTCGGATGAATCACCTGCGGAATGGTGCGCGACTCCGTGAGTCGCACTTCGGGGCCGGTGGCAATTCCTTTGTTGCCGAACACAGGCGCGGCGCCTCTGCCATCGGGAACCACCACAGCAAGAATGCTCTTTCCGTCGGCAGTCCACTCGACCGTCGTGACGAGCGTCGCCAGCAGCATCGCCTTCATCACTTGCTCCGATTTTCCGGTCGCGACGTCAGCCACGTACACGTACGATCCTTCGTCAAAATTCGCGATGTAGGCGATCTGCGTGCCGGTCGGCGACCATACCTGCGACGAAATCGACGAACCCCGCGGCGTGACGATCGTCTTTGTCGTGTTGGTTTTCGGATCGACCAGCACCAACCCGAGATGGGTGCTCGTCGTCAGCACACGCGCACGGTTCGCACGCGCTTCGATCTGCACGCCACCCAAATAGATGTGCGGCTTGCCGAACTGCGCGACATCACCGCGATCCAATCCGGGTGATTTCAAAAACCACTTCCGGTCCGGGCTCGGTTGCGCAAAAGTGATATCCGTGCGCGGCGCCATGATGATGCGATCCACCACTGACGGCGGACGCACGTACGTCTCCGTGGCGAGAAGGTCGTGATCGCTCTGACCGACAGCAGTCTGCGCGGCAACGGGGAGCGCAAACAGCATCAGGCCGGCAACGGCAGCGACGGCGCGCTGCAATGAGCGCATCCGGTGAATGGGACCGATCATGCGAAGCTCCAAAAGTGGGGGAAGGCGTCAGCTATTTTTTTAAGTTTACGGCTTGCTTGTCTCGATCGTTTGCCATGCTTTTGCGACGCGCTCCGAGGGAAACCACGAATTTGGCTCCGTGGGCGGTTTGCTGTCGCCGATCGCCATATACGTCTTCGCGGCGAGGTCACCCATGAACCCGACTTTCTCTGCGATCGGCTTCAGCGTGCCGTTGGGACCGATGCGCATTGGGAGAATGTCGTCGTAAAACGCGAGCGCCATATCCCGCGACTGTCCGACGATGTGGCCGGCGCCCGGTTCGTTCGTGAGTGACCAGAGCGCGCCGCCGCGGCGGTTCACCGCAAAGAGCCCGCTAATCGTCCAAATGCGCGACTGAAGATCCTTTCCGCCGATGAAAAGAATTCCGGGGACCGCGCGCGCCTCGGGTGAAACCAGGGCCGAGAAATAAATTCCACCCTTGTTCACGACGAAGGCGGCGACACGCTCCGGTTTCCACGCCGTGAACTCGTAGTTGAACTGCCCGCCTGCTGACATGCCCCACATGAGAAATGGTGCCGTCGCGAGTTCGGGATGTTTCGAGCGCGCCGCGAATTTACTTGCCGCGTCGAGCAGTGCCTGTCCGCTCCCCTGTGAGACGTTCACATACGCTTCGATGAAATTCTGCGGATGCGTTTTGTCTTTGAAATGGCACGCGATAAGTGCGACATGGTGGCTGTTCGCGAACGACTGCCAGACGGAGTCATCCGCGGCGGCGCGGCCGTCGCCGTTCGAACCCGGCACGAGCACCAGAGTCGCCTGCAGCGGTCCCGGGGCGCTCGGAGCCCAAAATCGAAACTCGGCGACCTCATAGTTGTTGCCGGGCGCCGCGACTTCTTCGATCGACCCCGGTCCCGGCGGCGGCGTGGGTGCCGGCGGCCCGCCGCGCTGCGCGTACGCTGGCGAAACCGGGATCGCGAGCGTCAGCGCAGCGGCCACCGCAAATCGTGCAATACCGACTCGGTTCATTTGAGCAGCTCGGGGTGAAAGACTTTTTTCAGTTTCAGCATTGCAACGATCTCGGCGATTCTCTTTGCGCGAAGTGGGGGCGTGCGGGCGGTCTGGATTCGCCAGAGCACCGAGTAGCGATTCGCCCGATCGAGCTTCACAAAAAATGCGGAGGCCGCCGCGTTCTTGTCGAGCGCCGCCTGAAGATCGTCGGGTACGGTCGCCGTTTTTCCCGAGTCGTACGCGGTGTCCCACTCGCCGCCCTCGCGAGCCCGCTCGATCGCCTTCAATCCGGCCGCGGTCATATGTCCGTTCTTGATCAGCTTCTCCGCTTTCGCGCGATTGACCTTGGACCAGATACTCCGCGCGCGCCGCGGCGTGAATTTCCGCACGAATGTTTTCTCGTCGTGCGCCTTGAGCTGTCCATCAATCCATCCAAAGCAAAGCGCCGTCTCCAGCGCCTCGTCGTACGTCACCGTCACAGCAGTGGTGCCTTTCTTCGCGAAGTGCACCCACACGCCGTCGGGATCGGCGTGATTCTTCTCGAGCCACGCGCGCCAATCGTTCTGGCTCTTAAAGAGCCGTTTCACCATTGGTTTCGCCGTTTTGCTTTTCACCCTCGCACCTCAGCCGTCGCTCTTCGCCAAGTCGCCCCTCATGCTTCGCCCGTCCCCGTAGGTCTCCTCGACGATTCTTCGTTCCCGCCCGTTCGGCAAACACAAACTCGATCGCCACCCACAGCACTTTTGCAAACGGATACGAAATCACCGGCGACACGACCACCATCACCACGCTCAGCACTTCGACCGTCGTCCAGTCGATCGCCGGCCAATGCAGCAGCACATATCCGATCACGACAAAAATCATCAGGAGTTCGGACGCCATCAGGTTCATGAAGTATCCGCCAAACCATTCGTCGTCCTCGGGCGACCGTCGCAGCGCGAGCGCACAGCGCGGGCAGCTGTCCTTCAGCTTGAACCAGCCGTTGAGAATCCCGCTGATGCCGCAACGGGGGCAGCGGAGCATGAGCGCCCGACCGAGCGCCTTCACCACGCCGACGCGTTCGCTGGATTGCGTCATGGTGCGTCGGTGCCGATCGCTTCATAGAACGCGACCACCCGGTCGTGCGCGCCGGCGCGCGTATACACATCCGGCGCGCGCGATTCGACGACGCCGACGATCACCGCGGCAACTTCTTCTGCACTCTGAGAATCGGGGAAGCTGCGCGAGTCCGGGCCGCCATGCCGCGCGTTCAATCCGAAATCGGTGCGGACCACACCGGGCGACACGATCGTGAACTGAATTCCAGGATGCGTCGCCTGCACTTCGGTGCGAAAGTTCGCGGTAAGCGCGTTGAGGTAGTGCTTCGAAGCGCTGTACGCCGCCCGAATGATGGCAAACGGCATCCGCCCGAGCATCGACGAAATGTTGATGACCTGTCCCTCGTTGCGCGACTTGAAGTGCGGCAGCACCTCCTGCATTCCGTACAGCGCCGACTTCACGTTGACCCGCATCGCCTCATCGATGTCATCGTCAGTGAGTTCGCTCGGCTGCCGCGTGATTCCCTGGCCCACATTGTTGATCCACACATCAATGCGGCCGAATTTCGCAAGCGATTCGCTCACCACGCGTTTCACTTCAGCGCGATCCGTGGCGTCGGCGACAATCACATGTGCACGCCCCGCGCACCGTTCAGCGACGGCGCGGAGCGCGGCGTCGCGGCGTGCGACCAAGACTACCGATGCACCGCGCGCCGCGAGCGCTTCTGCCGCTGCGGCGCCTATTCCGCCGCTCGCTCCGGTGATCACCACAATCTTTTCCATTGTTTCAGCTCCTCTACTTCTGTGTATGCCAGTAATTCGCCATCAGCTCGCGTGACCAGACCGGCTGCCGTACAACTTCGCGCGGCAGGAATTCACGCATCACCGGCTTGATATCGAGCACCGGAGTACCGTCGACGGCGTCAAGCCCGACGACCTCCAATATGCGCCCAGTGCGCTTGACGATCCGCGTGATCGTTGTTCCGATGCGATTGGGCCGGCCTTTTGCGCGCTGCGCAAAGATGCCGACCTTCGGCCAGTCGGGATTGTTCCGCGGATGCCGCGCTTCGCTGACCACCTTGTCCTGCGTGACGCGATCGAAAACGTAAATGATTTCGGCGTGTGAAAATTCGTCGAGGCCGTCGAGGCTCTCCGCCGCGAGATCCGCGCGAAGTTCAATCGTCGAGACAACGTCGCCCCAGTTGTCATCCTCAACTTCGCCGCGGGGACTGCGCACGGTGCCGATCGGTTCCATTTCAATCATCGTGTTCCGGGATCGATCACAACATGCTTGATGCGACGCCGCTTCCAGGTATAGGTGATATGCACGAGCCCGTCGTGCGTTTGAATCACGGCGGGATACGAATACTCGCCCGGGTCCTTCTCGAGCACGAGCAAGTCCTGCCACGTTTTCCCGTCGGCAGAAACAGCGACGGTCAGCGGCGTGCGCTCCGTTTCGGATCGATTGAACACGAGCAGTTCGCGGCCGTCGCGCAGCATCGTGCCGTCGATTCCCGCATTCGGATTCGGTAGTTCTGTTGGCGCGAGCGCGGACCAGTTCGCGCCGCCGTCCGTCGAAAGTGTCTCGAAGATTTTCAACGACTGCGTGCGGAGCAGCGCCTGCAACGTCCCATCGGCACGGACGAAAATCGTCGGCTGGATCGCGTTCACGTCGGCAGCATCAGGCGGAGCGGTCGCGTGCCACGCTCCGGTCAAGTTGCCAGAAATCTCAAAATGAACGCGCCATTTCGGTGGCGTGTCAGCTGATTCAGTGCTGCTCGGGCTGACGATCGTTCCATTTGCCAGCTGAACGGGTTTGTTCTTGATCGGGCCCAAAATTCCCGGCGGAAGCCTTTTCGCGCTGCTCCATGTGCGGCCGGCGTCAGCCGATGTGCGCACTTCGCCCCACCACTCACGCGGGCTGGCGCCAACCTTGTAGTAGAGCGTGAGCGCTCCGTTTTTCGGCTTGAACAGGACCGGATTCCAGCACGGCAGCTGCTTGCCGTCAGGCTGCAGGCCGTTCGCGACCTCGACCGGCACGGTCCACTTGCCCTCAACTTTGCGCGCGAGCCAGATCCCGACATCCGGCGCACCTTCTGCGGAGCCGCCGAACCATGCCGTAACGAGCGATCCGCCGGTCTCTTCGATTGTAGAGGCATGGGCGCTCGGAAATGGAGCAGAGTTATAGACAAACTCCGTCAGCGTGACTCGCGGATCGCGTGGTGCGCCCTGCCCGGGGAGCTGCGCCGCTACGGCGAACGTCAAAACCAACAGCGTGCGTTTCATGCAGTCGGCACCGGCCGGGACGGGCCATGCCCCGGGTGAATGGTCTTGGTGTTCATCGCCCGGATCTTTTCCCAGCTCTTCTTCACCGCATCGATCGACGATTCGTCCGCCCGCGACTCACCCTGCAGATCGCCAGTGAACGCATCACCCGTATCCAGAACGAGGGTGACGCTGTCGTCGGAATGTCCGGGCGTGTGCACAATCGCTCCGGCAATCCCGAGCTTCGCGAGAAACGTCCGGCTCTCACCGAGCGTCACCGCGGTATTGTCGCGCACGTCTATGTCCAGATAGTGCATCTCCGGTTTCATCCACTGCTTGAGTGCCGGAATCGCGTCGGCTTGCCCTTCCATCACGATCAACCGCACGCCCTTGTTTTTCAGTTCTTGAACAAGGCCCGCATGGTCGGGATGATAGTGCGTCGCGAGGAGATACCGAATCTCCTGCAACTCGATTCCTTTCCGCTTGAGATTCGCGAGCAGTTTACCGAGCGTGCCCGGCCAGCCGACGTCAACCAGCAGCCGGTCCTTCCCGCTGCCGATCACGTAGTAGTTGGTCGAGTCGTAGCCCACGTTGACGATGTTCACTTGAAGTCACGCAGCGAGAAAATCGCAGTATTGGAACCGTTCATCGCGCAGGACGCGCTCGCCCTCAACCAACGAGACCGTTTCACGCATGTGAGGACCGGCCCAGACAAAGGTGTGAAACTCGCCGCGTTCTCCGCACGGATCCACCGACGCGGGCACCTCCTTCAATAGTGCCTCGTCAAAGGCGCGCCCTGCAAACTTCCCGTCGAGCTGCGTCGTGTCGACGCAGGTGAGCACGGCGCGAAAGCCCTCCTTGATGAATTCGCGCGCAAGCGCCGCGGTATCCTCACCCCAGATCGGATAGAGCGGCGTGTAGCCGAGTGTGCGCAGCTGTGTCTCGCGATAGGCGCGTACTTCTTCAAGAAATAAATCGCCGTACGCAACGTGCTTCGCTCCATCGAACCGCGCCGTGCCCTCGGCGAGCGCCGCGGCCCACGCCTGCTCATACGCGGCGTTCGGGGCGTTCGGCTCGAGCGGTGCGACGATCAGCGGCAAACCGATTGCCGCCGCCTGCCGCTCGAGCAGATCGCGCCGCACGCCGTGAATGCTGATCCGGTCGTAACCGACAGTCACTGCAGTCACCAGCGCGCGCACGCACACCGACGGATCTTTGCTCAGCTTCGCGAGCGCGAGCGAACTGTCCTTGCCGCCGCTCCACGCGAGGAGCACCGGCGTCGCGCCGCTCACTTCGCGGGCCGGCGCGGGCGCTGCTTGGCGGAGATAGACTTGATCACGAGCTTGTTGCGGATCCCTGTATCAAACGGCGGATCAGCTTGAGCGATCGCAAGAGTGATGAGCTTCCGGATCGCGCGCTTGTTCAGATCTCCTGCGGCGGCGAGACGGTAGTGGCGCACTCTCGTTCCGCCACCTTTGAGGAGCTTGTCGGGGTCGGGAAGTTTCTTCCCAAACAAAAAGCAGATCGTGACGTGATCCGGCAGCGCGATCAGTGAAAGCACCGCTTCCGACGCACGCTCAGTCGGACCAAATCCAACGACCAGCCCGTTCCAATTGTCGTAAACCATTTCGACCGCGCCGGGGACCAACTTTCGCATCGTGGCGTGCGCCGCCTTCATCTGCGCGCTTATCGCCGGAGTGTACTTCGCCAGCATACCCTTGAGTTGCACTGCAGGAGTCGGAGAAGGCATGATTTCAAATTACCATCCCCGACCGCACTTCGGTAACAACGCCCCCCGCCCGCTTCCTTATAAACGGAGATGTCTTCAAATGAATCGCCCAACTCGCCTGGTCTTCGGCGCGCTCATTGCCTTGGTGGCCTCCGCCCCAGCCGCTCGCGCCCAGTTCTCGCCGGATCGCGCGACCGCGGTTGAAGTCCGCAGGGAATTTCTGACCGATCTCGACTCGCTCCACTCGAAGTTCGTCGCGCTCGCCGAGGCCATTCCGGCCGACAAATACTCGTGGCGGCCCGCGCCCGGCGTCCGGTCGGTCGGCGAGGTGTTCATGCATGTTGCAAGTGAGTTCTACTTTTACACGCCGGCGGTATTCGGAGCGACCCCGTCGCCGGTTGTTGAGGGCAGCAAGGCCGGTTTCGAAAAATTTGAGAAAATGTCGTCCAAGCCCGAAGTCTTGAAGCACCTGCACGACGGGTTCGCGTACGGGAGGCAAGCGGTGGCCTCACTCGAAGACGAGAAGATCACCGGGCTGCACAAGATCTTCGGCAAAGACCACCAGTTCATCGAGATGTCGTTCGACATGACCGACGACCTCCACGAGCACCTCGGCCAGCTGATCGCCTACGCGCGTATGAACGGGGTCAAACCGCCCTGGAGCAAATAACCCGCAAGTAACCCGTAAGCGAACCCGGGAATGCCCCGCCGCTCTCCAACAGAATGGCGCTGGGAGTAGTAGTACCTGCGAAGTCCCTGGCATGTCGCAGCTATTCATCGACTCCCACTCCCATCGAGGCTGATATGGTTCGCTTTACCTCTCGCATGACACCAGCGCTGGTGCTGCTCGCCGGCGCGCTGGCGATTCCGGCCGCGGCGTCCGCGCAGACGTTCACGGTTCAGAAGTATGACATCAAGGGTACGGGCGGGACGGACTATCTCACTGCCGAGAATGGCACGGGTCGCGTGTTCGTATCGCGAGGATCGCATGTGATGGTCGTCGACGGTATGTCGGGCAACGTGCTCGGCGATATCCTCGACACGCCGGGCATGCACGGCATCGCGCTCGCGATGAAGGAAGGCCACGGCTTCACGACCAACGGCGGCGATTCAACGCTCTCGATGTTCGACCTGAAGGATCTGCACGTCATCAAGAAGGTGCACGCGGGCGTGAATCGCCTCGACGGCATCATGTACGATGACTTCAGCAAGACGATCCTCTCGATCAATCACAGCACGCCGGACGGCACCGCTGTTGTCGTGAACGCGGCGACGGGCGATGTGGTCGGCAAGGTGACGCTCAGCGCCAACGCGCCCGAGGGTGGCGTGAGCGACGGCAAGGGAAAGATTTTCATCAACATCGAGAATAAGAACTCGATCGACGTCATCGATGCGAAGACATGGACCAAGATCGCAACGTGGGACATCTCACCGTGCGACGGTCCGACGGGAATCGCGATGGACCGCAAGACAAACCGCCTGTTCGTCGGCTGCAGCGGCACGTCAGTCGTGGTTGATGCGTCGAACGGAAAGGTTGTCGCGCAGATCAAGAACGGCGTTGGCGTCGACGCGATCGGCTGGGACCAGAACGAGAAGCTGCTCTACATTCCCGCCGGTGGCGGCGATGGAACCGTGACTGTCGTGCACGAAGATTCGCCGGACAAGTACACGACCGTCGCGACGGTCGCGACGTTCAAGGGCGCGAAGACAATCGCCGTCGACGACGTGAAGCACATGGCGTATCTGTTTCAGCCCGAGTTTGGCCCGGCACCGGCGCCGGACCCGAACGCACCGGCGCCGGCTGCGGGGCGAGGGGGGAGAGGCGGGCCGAGAGGGCCGATGGTGGCGGCTTGGTTTATCGCGATTAAGCACTAGGAAACTGTAAAGCGAGTGCACCGTTAACCACTAACTGTTGGTCGGTTAACCAAGGTGTGAAAATCAGTCCTGACCACGAGCGCTTTCGGGCGCAACGTAGTCAGGACTGATTTTTTTAACTTTGGTTAACCGACCAACAGTTAGTAGTTAACAGTTCACTCGTCGTACACTCAGCCCCTCGCGCCAACCTCCGCCGAAAATCTCCCAAGCCGGGCAATAGTCTCTTCAATCTCGGAGCTGTTCGTCCCAGGATTGATCGGACAAAGCCGCAGTACCGGCCGATGCTCGAGCGCCGTCGACATCACCAGCGCGTACCCATCCTCCCGCATCAAATCCACCGTCGCGCGCGTAATCGCATCGATCTGGGCCGCTGACTTCGAACCATCCTTCCACCGAAACGTCACCACGCCCATCTGCGACGGCGTTGTGATCTCCCACGTTCCCGCGGCGCGCAGCGTGCGTTCGGCATGATCCGCCATATCAAACCCGATATCGATCGCGCGCCGGAATTCCGCGAGGCCGAATGTGCGCATCGAGAGCCATAACTTGAGCGCCTTGAACGAGCGCGTCAGCTGCACTCCGCACTCGTAAAAATTCACATCGTTCTTCACCCAACGCGTGACGTCTTCGAGATAGTCCGCGTGATCCTCGTCTTCAACACGAAACGCTTTCTGCAGCGTCGTCGACTCGCGCACCAGCAGGCAGCCGAGTTCGTAGGGCTGAAAGAGCCACTTGTGTGGATCGAGCGTGATCGAATCAGCGCGCCCCATTCCGGTCAGCGCTTTCTTTCCACGGTCGGTGATCACCGCCGCTGCGCCGTACGCCCCATCCACATGCAGCCAGAGTCTTTCGCGCGCACAGAGATCCGCGAGCGGCCCGAGCGGATCGATCGCACCGGTGTTCGTCGTGCCAGCGTTCGCAACAACGCAAAACGGAAGCAGTCCGGCCGCACGATCTGCAGCGATCGCCGCTTCGAGCGCGCGGATCGAGAGTCGAAATCCATCATCGGTCGCGATCGTCCTCTTCTGTTCAGGACGAAAGCCGAGGATCCGCAGCCCTTTGGCCATCGACGAATGGGTTTGATCGGAGCAGTACACGATCGCCTTCTCATTTGGCCCGCCCAGCCGCGCCTCGCGCGCTGTCGCGATCGCTGAAAGGTTCGCCATCGACCCGCCGCTCACGAGAATTCCGCCGCCCTCTTTCGCTGGAAATCCCACCAGCTGATTGAGCCAGTCGATGACGTTGATTTCGATCTGTCCGGCCGCCGACGCCGCCATCCAGTGGCCGGCGAACAGATTGTGGCCACTGATCAGCAAATCACCAATGACGCTCACGAAATTCGTCGGACTCGGCACAAACGCATAAAAGCGGGGATGATCCGACTTCAGCGCATTCGGAAATACGTCGCGAGCGAGGATTTCGACGAGTTCGCTCACCGGAGTCGCCTGCTCAGGGAGCGGCGTCCGCAGCATTTGCTCGGTTTGCGCGCGCGGGATCGTCACCGCCACGGGATTTTCGCGGTTGGTTTCGAAGTGTTCGATCACCAGATCGAGCGCCTGCGTTCCCAGCGCTTTCATCTGGTCGTGCGAAAGCTGCAGTGGTATCCCCTGCGTCATGCCGAAAATCTCTCTCAAATGAGTTGCGTGTTTGGCTCAATCAGCGTTCGTTTAAATCAAGCACGTTTACCCTTCTGGAGACACCCGCATTGCCCGCTTCCGCGCCCGACGCCGTGCCGGACGAGTCACTACTCACTCGCGGTGAGTCGATTCTCGTCGTCGACGACGAGGAATCGTTTCGGAAGGTGGTCGTGCGCCAGCTCGCGAACGCCGGTTATTCAACGATCGAAGCACGCGATGGATCGGAGGCGATCAAACAATTCGCCGAACGTCGCGACGAAATCACCGCCGTGTTGCTCGACCTCGTCATGCCGAACACGAGCGGAGGCGAGACGCTCACCATGCTGCGCTACTACGTCCCCGATCTTCCGGTCGTCGTCACCTCGGGCTATTCCGAGCTCGACGCGCTTTCGCTCAAGGAAACCGAGCGTGGCGTCGGCTTCCTCAGAAAACCATTTACCGCCACCGAGCTGACGACGGAGCTGCGGCGGGTGATCAGCGAGCGGCTGCCGAAGCACCGCCACTCGACACCGCCAAGGCCGCTGTTTTGATGAGGCGAGTTCGCCATTAGCCGCCCGGATTCGAACGACACCGTCATGCGTGCACTGATCAACCGAATCGAGCCTACACTCGGCGCAGACGAAGACGCGTACCGCCGGCAATTTCTCGCCGCGGATCGCACGTTCGCGATGGCAAGCGCGACGATGGTGCTTGTCCTGTCGCTCGCGGTTTTCGCACTTGAGATGACGTATCTCGACGCGGCGCATCTCGCGCCGGTCGCAATCGTGCGCGTCGTCTTTTTTGGCGTTTCCATTTCGATGTATGCCTCAATGCGCCGCCACGCGACGCCGGCATCGCTCGATCGTGCATCTCTGCTCTGGTGGCTGACCTTCTCCGCGCAGCTGATCGCGCTCATGGCGCTGCGCCCGGCTTCGCGCGCGGACGACGTCGGGATGATGCTGCTCGTCCTCGCGATTTACGCGCTCTCATCGGCACCGCTCATGCAGCGATTCGTGCCGGCCGTCCTGCTCACGATTGGATATACTGCCGTGTTGGTCGTCGTGCGTGAGATGCCGCTGATGCAGCTCTGGCCTACGATCTTCGTGCTTATCGCGGTGAATGCGCTTGGCGCCGTCGCATCCGGGCGCCTGCAAACGCAGCGACGCACACAGTTCAAGGCCCAGGAGAGTCTTCGCAGCGCGGTCTCTGAACGCGACGCATTGATCGACCGGCTCCGCCAGTCGCACAAGATGGAATCGATGGGCCGGATTGTCGGCGGCGTTGCACACGACTTCAACAACATCCTCGGCACGATGCTCGCGTCGGTCGATTTTCTCCTCGACGAGCTTCCAGAAAACAGCACGCCGCGTGGTGACGCGGAGACGATTCGCGCGGCGGTAAAGCGGGGTGCCGAACTCACGCAGCAGTTGCTCGCGTTCAGCCGTCAGCAGGTTCTCGAGCCGAAAGTCGTCAGCCTCAACGAACTGGTTGCCGATGCGCAGCGCCTGTTGATGCGTACGATAGGCGAGGACGTCGCTATTCGCGTCTCGCTGGGCGAGCATCTCTCGGCGGTCCGCGTTGATCCGGGTCAGATCCAGCAGATCCTGCTGAATCTTTCAGTCAACGCGCGCGATGCGATGCCGAACGGCGGCACGTTGGCGATCCAGACGAAAAACACGATCGTACACGACTCGACTCCGATGTCGCACTCGATCGCAAACCCGGGCCCGTACGTCGTGCTGACCGTTTCGGACGACGGAACCGGCATGGGATCGTCGACGCTCGCGCAGATCTTCGAACCGTTCTTCACTACGAAGCCAAAGGGGCGCGGAACCGGACTCGGCCTTTCAACCGTGTTCGGCATTGTCGAGCAGAGCGGCGGCCACATTCGCGTCGCCAGCACGCTCGGCCATGGCACGACGTTCGAGATTTATCTGCCCGCGGTCAACGAACGGCCGCAGGCGATCGAAGAAGTGCGCGAAGCGCCGCTGCCGCGGGGCAACGAGACGATCCTCCTGGCAGAGGACGATGAAACGCTGCGCACGCTCACCGCGCGCATTCTTACGGCGCAGGGCTACCACGTGCTTGAAGCGTCGGATGGAGTCGAGGCACTTCGCGTGGCCGAGAATCACACCGGCACGCTCGACTTGCTCACCACAGACATGGTGATGCCGTCAATGGGTGGCAGCGATCTCGCCAACGAACTCACCGCCCTTCGCCCGGGAATCAAGGTGTTGTTCGTGTCTGGTTACACCGATGACGCAGTCGGCCGCGGCGAACTCCAGCCAGGCGACGCGTTTCTGCAGAAGCCCGTCGACCCGAGAATCCTCGCGCGAAAAGTCCGCCAAATGTTGGACGGATCGCTGGTCGGCTAGCGCTTCTTCCGCTTTGCGAGCGTCTTCTTTTTCTTTTTCTTCGCCGCCACAGCAATCGCTTTTTCCACCCACGGCCTGAGCTCATCCGGATCCTCGAGCAGCTCCGCCGGCAACTCGTAGTACCCCTTCATCTCTTTCCCGTCCTCAAACGGCGACCACGCTTTCATTTTCGCCGCCATAAAATCGTGCCGGTTCGTGTCGTCAACTTTGAAAAAGAGCGTGTCGTTGTCTATCAGAGCGAAGAAGTGGTCGCCGGAATACACGCCGACCCCGCCGAACATGCTTTTCGACCGGAGCCTCTGAGCGGCACGGCCGAGTTGCTCGAGAACGAACGTGCGGTAGCTGTCGCTGACTGACATGGATGTGTTAGCGAAGTGTCATGGAGGACTACGGGGAATGGCGCCGGAGAGCTCCGGAAACCATCGTATAGCGTGGCCGCGCTGTCCAGTATCCAGTCTTCGAGATCATGAGGAGCACCATGATGAAGGAATTGACCGCCGCTGGATTGGGACTTTCGCTCTCCGCTTCTGCGCTCGCGCTGCAAGCGCAGGACCGGTCCCAATCGCGGTCGATGGTGATCTCCCGCTCAGGCATCGTGGCGAGCGAGAGCGTGCTCGCCTCGCAGGTCGGTGCGTCGATTCTCGAACATGGCGGCAACGCCATGGACGCGGCCGTCGCGACCAATGCGATGATGGGGCTCGTTGCGCCGATGAACAACGGCATCGGCGGCGATCTGTTTGCGATCGTTTACGAAGCGAAAACCGGAAAACTGTACGGACTCAACTCGTCTGGATGGTCACCCGCCGGTCTCACCCCGGAATTTTTGCAGTCGAAGGGAATCACGGAGATGCCACAGAACGGCATTCACTCCGTCACCGTGCCAGGCGCCGTGGATGGCTGGGACAAACTGCTGACGAAGTTCGGCAAGATGAAATTCGCGGACGTGCTCGCGCCGGCGATTGAAAATTCTGAGCAGGGATTCGGCGTTGGCGAAGTCGTCGGCGTGTTCTGGCACGACAGCGAGAAAACGCTGAAGGCCGACGACGCGACCGCCAAGACGTATCTGATCAACGGTCACGTTCCCGCGGTCGGCGAGATTTTTAAGAATCCCGATCTCGCGTGGACGTACAAGCAAATCGCGGCGCACGGACGCGATGCGTTTTACAAAGGCGAGGTCGCGCAAAAAATCGTCGCGACATCCAAGGGGCATGGCGGCACGATGACCCTCTCCGATCTCTCCGGCTTCAACGGTGAATGGGTCGAGCCGATCTCAACCACATATCATGGCTGGACCGTCCACGAGCTGCCGCCGAATGGCCAGGGGATCGCCGCGCTCGAAATGCTTAACATCATGGAGACGTTCCCGCTCGCGGAATACGGACACAACTCCACGCGCGCGCTGCACACGATGATCGAGGCCAAGAAGCTCGCCTACGCCGACATGATCCGCTACAACGCAGATCCGCACTTCGCAAAGATTCCGGTCGACGGTCTCAAGTCGAAAGCATTTGCAAAAACACGCGCGGCACTGATCAATGCATCGAAAGCGAATTGCAACGTTGATGCTGGCACACCGCCGTCGACCGATCACGGTACGACGTACCTGAGCGTTGTCGATCGAGAAGGGAACATGGTGTCGCTCATTCAGAGTAACTACGCCAGCGTTGGCTTCGGCTCGGGACTTGCCGTCGGCGGCGCGGGATTCGCGCTGCAGAATCGCGGTGGTCTCTTCTCGCTCGAGAAAGGCCACCCGAATGTCCTCGCTTCTCACAAGCGGCCCGTGCACACGATCATTCCCGCATTCATGGAAAAAGGAAACGTACGCATCGCCTTCGGCATCATGGGCGGCTGGAATCAGGCGCAGGCCCACGCGCAGTTCGTATCGAATCTCGTCGACTTCAACATGAACATTCAGGGCGCGATCGACGCACCGCGTTTTTCAAAGGAAACGTTCCCCGGCTGCGATGTCAGCATCGAAGCGCGCGTTTCCGAAAAGACGCGCAACGAGCTCACCGCGATGGGCCACGAACTCGTGCTGCGCGGCGACTTCTCAGCGACTCGTATGGGCTCCGGTCAGGCGGTGATGCGCGATTTCAGCGTCGGCACGAACTTCGGCGCGTCGGACCCGCGCAAAGACGGCGCGGCGGTGATGGAACTCCACCGCGCCGCTCCGAAACCGTAGAACGGCTACCTGCAGCGGCTCAAATCAACCGGCTTCGTCTCGCCGCGCGCGATCACGATATCCACACTCTGCGTGCGCCCGCTCGTTGAGCAGGTCACAGTCCACGCCTCGCGAATGAATTCCGTTCCATGCTGACTCGGCCGCATGGACGGGTTCACATGCCACGTCACGTGATCCGCGCCCTTCGGCACGACGAGCGATGAGGTCAGCTCCTGTGTGAACTTGATCGCCGCATCACGGGTCGAATCGGCGGCGGCATCGGATTTCAGCAACGGCGACGTCTCCAACACTTCACTCTTGTGAATCGTTAGCGTCGCACCCGCCGGCGCTTTCACCTCGAGAACCGAATGCAGCCTCGGATCCGCCGCCGCTTCGATCAAACGGATGTACCCCGCGCGCGAGCTCGAGCCCGGATACGCGCCCGTTCCGAAATACTGGTCGATCACAAACGAATACGGCGGATGGAATCGCCACGTCCCCGGCTGATTCGGCGCATTTTCAAACGTGAACGCCAACGTTCCCGCGGAATAGTACGCCTGCTCTTCCATCGTGCCGGACGCCGTGTAATAAATTTTCGGCCACGGCCCCGCCGCCCATTTGAGGTCACCGCCGAGCAGCTGCGCGAGCGAGTCGTACGGCACGACATCGGCCGGCACCGGCTCTTCATTCGCGCTCGGCACGCGCAGCACTTTCGCGTCCGGCGTGTGATTGCTCAGCGCGACAACAACCTGATTCGACGCGAGCAGTTCGCGCATGTTTTGAATTTCCGGCTCTGAAAACGGCGCCGCGCCGCGATGACTGTCGCCGGCCGGGTTCACATTCGCGCCGCTGCCGCCCCAGAACACGCCGTAGTTCCGGTTGAGATCGACGCCGGTGGCCCGGTTCGCCGGATTGCCACACTCGGCGAACGTGGGAAATTTCCCCGCCTCTACGCGACAGTTGCGGCGCTTTTGTTCGATCAGCATCGAGCGTGACATCTCGTAGCCGTCGACATTTACGACGGGCACGGCGATGAACCGCACCTTTTCGAGCATCGCCGTGAATCGCGGATCCGAACCGTCATTCTTCAGCAGATCGTAGATCCACTCCATCGTGAGTTCGGCGGTTGGCCACTCGCGTGCATGATGGACACCGGTCATGACGAACACCGGTTTGCCGGAACTCGCGTTCACGTTGTGCGTGATTTCCAAGCCGTAAACGCTTTGGCCGAGCACGGATTTATGCGGGAGCTCGAACCGCTTCACACGATCCGGGTTCGCCTTCGCGAGGCGTTCGAGTTCGTTGTTGATCTCGTTGAGCGTGCGGTACGACACGCGGCCCGTCGGCAGCGACGAACTTGCCATCGGCGCCGGGCCTGGAAAGCCGAGCGGCTGCTGCTGGCCGCCCTGCGCCGAGACGGCGGATGAGCAAATAAGGAATCCAGCGATCGCAACAAGCGTTCTTGCGGTCATCAAAGCCTCGTGTGAGTGGACGGTACTAGCGGTACTCGTCGAGATCTTCGAGCACGACGTGCGGCACGCGCTCCACGATTGCGCGAATGAATCCTTGCCGGTCGGCGGGCGAAATCAGAACCTCTTGGAATCTGCCATACTGGATCGCAAGCCGTGAGAGCGACAGCGCCGGTGAGGAGACGACGCTGTGACTGCTGCGAATCCTCGAGATCGAATCGATCGGAACCGTCATTTTCATGGGACCGCACGCGATGCGGAGCTCGTTGCCGGAAATGACGTATATCGTCGTGACCCACATCCAGACGAGCAGGCCGACTGGAAACAGCAGGCTGACCGCGAGCACCGGCACCACCTGCCGCGGTAATCCCTTGGGTGACGAGAGCCAAATCGCAATCGGTGCACTCCCGATCACGATCGCGATCATCACCGGCATCCACCAGTCGGTTTTCGAAGCGAACCGCAGTTCGCTGCCGCCGCCGCTTTCAACCAACTATGACTCCTCCTTGCGGGTGTCTGGCGTCTAAGGTCTAGAGTCTAGATTCTAGACTCCAGACTCCAGACTTAACAAGTCACTGTTATATATAGATGTCCCTCTTCCCCGCAACTCGACCATGCGAATAAAGAAAGTCGGCGTCATCGGCGCCGGAGTGATGGGCCACGGAATCGCCGCACTCTGCGCATCCGCCGGCGTCCCCGTCGTCCTCCTCGATATCCCCGGCTCCGACGATCCAAAGTCGCCCGATCGCTCCGCTCCGGCGAAAAAAGGCCTGCTCACCGCCATCAAGAGCAAACCTGCTTCGTTCATGGACACCGATCGTGCCGCGCTCGTCACGACCGGCAACACCGAGGACGACATCGGCCTGCTCGCCGGCTGCGACTGGATCTGCGAAGTCATCATCGAGCAGCCAAAACCGAAACAAGACTTGTTCGCGAAAATCGAGGCCGTCGCTCCCGACGCCATAGTCACATCGAATACTTCCGGCATCCCGATGTCGGTGCTCCTCCAGGGTCGCACGGAAAAATTCCGGCGCCAGTTCTGCGGCACGCACTATTTCAACCCGCCGCGCTACATGCATCTGCTGGAGATCATCCCGACGCCGTTTACGGCGCCCGAAGTACTCGATACCGTGCGCCACTTCCAGGAGAGCATCCTTGGAAAAGGGATCGTCATGGCGAAAGACGTCCCCGGCTTCGTCGCCAACCGGCTCGGCGTGCATGGCATGGTCACCGCCGGCCGCTTCATGATGGAATTCGGCCTCACGATCGGCGAAGTCGACACGCTGACGGGCGCGCTGATCGCCCGCGCGAAAACCGCAACGTTCCGCACCGGTGATCTCTCCGGCATCGACGTCCTTGTCCACGTCACCAAGGGACTCAGCGAAGCAACCGGCGAAGACTTCGCGCTCGCGCCGTGGATCCTCGATCTCGTAAAATCCGGCCGCCTCGGCGACAAAACAAAAGCAGGCTTCTACAACAAGCAGGACAAAGACATCCTCACGCTCAACTGGAAAACGCTCGAGTACGAAAAACAGGAGCGCTATTCCACACCGGAAATCGAGGCGCTGCTCAAACTCCCCGCCGCCGACCGCGTGAACAAGGCGAAAGATATTGGCGGCAAGCAGGGTGATTTCCTGCGGAAGCTCCTCGTCGAGCAGTCCCACTATTGCCTGATGATGACGCCGCAGCTCGCATACGATCTCTCGGCCGTCGATCGCGCAACAGAGTGGGGCTACGGCTGGGAGATCGGACCGTTCAAAGTGATGGACGCGCTCGGTCTCGATTGGCTGCGCGCGGAATTCGCGAAGGCCGGGATGATCGAACCGCCGCTCCTCAAGAGCGCGGGCAAGTCGTTTTACGACCTGACACCGTCAGGCACGACGATCGCGACCGTGGACGCCGGACGCATTCCGCTTCCGCCGATCCCCGGGCAGCTCTCGCTTTCGATTCTCAAGCAGCAGGGAAAAGTTCTCGACGAAAACAAAGAAGCGCGCTGCGTCGATCTCGGAGATGGCGTGCTCTGCCTCGAGTTCTGCGGCAAGATGAACACGCTCGGGCCGGGCGTGCTCGAGATGCTCGCGAAAACAATCGATCGGGTTTCAAAAGGAAAATACGCCGGCCTCGTGCTCGGCAATGATGATCCTCGCACCTTCAGCGCCGGCGCAAATCTTGGTGCGGCAGCCGGGGCCGCCGCCGCCGGCGATTGGAAAGCGATCGAAGCGACGGTAAAGGCGTTTCAGGAATCGGTCCTGAGCGTTCGCCGCGCGCCGTTCCCTGTGGTGTCCGCGCCATTTGGTTTGACACTCGGCGGCGGCGTGGAATTCTCGCTGCACGCAGATCGTGTGCAGGCGCACGCGGAGCTGTACATGGGCCTCGTCGAGGTCGGTGTCGGAATTATTCCGAGCGGCTGCGGTACGAAAGAGTTGCTCTTCCGCTTCACCGACGCGTTGAAGCCGTACGACGAGGCCGATCCATTCGAGGCGGCGAAACGTGCATTCAAGTTGATCGCGCTTGCACAGATGAGCGGCAGCGCCGCCGATGCGCGAAAGATGGGATTCCTGCGCCCACAGGCCGACAGGATTTCATTCAATCGCGATACGCTCATTGCTGACGCGAAGGCACGCGTACTCGACCTCGCGCCCGATTACGTGGCGCCCGCGATGAAAACAATTCGCGTGTATGGCAGCGAGATACTGGGCAACCTGCAGTACGCGCTGTTTTCGTTCAAGGAAGCGGGTCAGGCGAGCGACCATGATGTCCGGATCGGCAATGAGATCGCGTATGTGCTCGCCGGCGGTGACGGTCCGCCGCGCGACGCGACCGAGCAGGACATCGTTGATCTCGAGCGCGAGGCCACGCTGAAACTGCTCGGCACGAAAGAAACTCAGGCACGCATCAAGTACATGCTGGAGACGGGCAAGCCGCTGCGGAACTAGCGAAGCGCCACCACTCGCGGAGCGCGCACGATGCAAGTCGTTCTTCAGACTCCGAACCAGCTCGTCGTGCACGACAGCCGTTGGTCCATGGTGCTGATGGGCGCGGTGTTCAGCACGTTGGGCGGCGGCGTGATCTGGCTGAAGTGGACGCATCCAACCGGTTGGTCCGGCAACGGACCGCTTTGGCTCGTCGATGTGATCGGCGGCGTCTTCGTCGTCGCCGGCGTCGCGCTTTTCGTGATGTCCGCCGACCGTCTCTACATCGTCGATCGCGCCGCGCACACGGTATCGATCGTCGTGCAGCGCTTGGTCCACCGGCAGACGACGCTGCTCGCATTCAAAGACATCGACGACGTCGCGCTCGAAGAATCGGCGGGAATGAACAACGCCTCCAACACCCGCGGCTCGCCAACATTCCGCGTCGTGTTTCTCATGAAAGACGGATCGCGCGTACCGTGGACACCCTATTCATCGAGCGCGCGCATTTCACAGGAGACCTGTGCGGCCGCCGCGCGTACTTTCGGAGGCTGGGCCGGCACACCCGAACATCAGGTCCAGCCTACCACCGCGACTCCCGCGCTCATCTCGCATCCAGCGGCAACAAACTGGGGCTGTCTCGCGGCATTTCTCTCGATTTTCGTCGCGATCGGCCTCGGAATGTTCAGTTTACAGGTATACCGCATTGTCAGCTGGACTCCGGTGACAGCAACCGTCGTTTCGAGCGACGTCGGGGTGGTCAGGGGCAACAAAGGAAACTCATACAAGCCCGTGGTCGTCTATAACTACAGGTACCAGGGCAGCCCTTATCAGGCGTCTGCGGTCACCCCAATCAGCATATCGGCCAGCCAGAGCTGGGCTCGAGAAATCGCGGGAAGGTATCGGAGTGGTGACGTCACGAAGGCGTACGTCAATCCGGCCAATCCCTACAACGCCTATCTGCTGCGACAGGTGAGCCTCATTCCACTCGTCTTCGTGCTCTTCCCCGTTCTCTTCGCGATGCTTTTCGCTTGGATTCTCCGCACGCAACGCGCCCAGGTGGCGCTCGCGCAGCAGCATCTCGTGCCCGTCGTGAACAGTGTGAGTTCGATCTCGGTCCGGAGGTAACATGACGTCCCGCTCCAACGTGAATCATCTGGTCGCAATCGCCGCGGTGTTTTTCGCGACGGCGTGCGGCAGTGGAATGCTCGATGTTGGATTTCCTACCGGCCCAGGCAACGGAGGCGGAGGCGGCAGTGCCGCGACTGCGGGATCCGCCGCTGCATATGTCGGCGTACTCGCCGACAGCTTGAAGCACGGCAATGTTAGCATCACCGTGTCTCCGACGCTGAGCGTTGCGGGCACGCTGACTTTCGCGGGCGGCCCGACGGTAACGTTGACCGGGCTGGTCGACACGGTCCAAGAAGAGATCCATGCAAGCGGCGGCGGGTACACGATCGGCGGGTTCGTAGTCGCCGGGCAACTCTCTGCGGTCTACGTGGGTCCGGGGGCGTCCGGCTACATCGTCGCCACGTCGGACTCGCTCACGGGTGAGACGCATCAGACGTACTCTGGCCAGTACGCGTCGACGAACAGCAATGGGCGAATCATGATGCAGGTCACAACGGGCGGCTCAGCGGCCGGATTCGTCATCCAGACTACCGGCACGTCGCTGAGTTCGTTCTTCAACGGAACCGTCGTCAATAGCACCATATTTACCTCAGTGACGCAGGCGGGGGTGGCCCTGAACGGATCGGTTTCTCCTGATCAATCCGCCATCACAGGAACGTATGCGCCACCCGTGGCGAATTCGTCGGCGGTGAATTCAGCGACCGGCACATTTTCCGCGACGAGGGGCGGTTGCTGATTCATCTTCGGGACGTATTCGCACCAACTTGAGTGAGAGCCATGCCGACCAAAGAAGTGGTAGAGGTAGTTATCGTCAGCGCTGTGCGCACCGCCGTCGCGCGCGGCAAAAAGGACGGCTCACTCGCTGCCGTTCACGCCATCGACCTCTCGTCGGCTGTAATGCGCGCCGCAGTGGAACGCGTGAAGCTCGACCCCAAGCTGATCGACGATGTGCTTTGGGGCTGTGCAATGCCCGAGTCATCACAAGGACTCAACATCTCGCGACTTGCCGTACTTCGATCAGGGTTCCCGGTTGAAGTAAGCGGCGCGACGATCAATCGCTTTTGTTCATCGGGACTGCAAACGGTCGCCATGGCCGCGCAGGCGATTATGACCGGCATGGGTGATGTGGTCATGGCAGGTGGCGTCGAGATGATGAGTGCCGTCCCGATGTCGGGATTCCACACGCGGCTTCATGCCGACATGGCTGAACAGAATATCGGAATGGGCTTTACCGCGGAGCGCGTCGCGTCACGCTGGGGAATCACTCGCGAGATGCAAGATCAATTCGCGCTCGGCAGCCAGCAGCGCGCAGCGGCCGCGTGGTCCCGGAACGCATTCGCCGATCAGATCGTCCCGGTCACCGTGCAGAAGGTGCGCTGGAAGGGATCGAAGAAAACCGTCGAAGAATCATCGTTCGTCACCGACGAACTCGTGCGCGGATCGACGACGATGGAAGGACTCGCGAAGCTTCCGCCAGCGTTTAAACCGGGTGGTACTGTGACTGCGGGAAATGCGAGCCCCCTTTCAGACGGCGCGGCCGCGGTGCTCATGATGAGCGCGGACAAAGCGAAAGAACTCGGGCTCCGCCCGCTCGCGCGGTTCGTGCACTTCGCGACGGCCGGCGTCGAACCCGATGTAATGGGGATCGGACCCGTGAAGGCCGTTCCAAAAGTGATGGCGCGCGCCGGGCTCAAGCTCAGCGATATGAAACTCATCGAATTCAACGAAGCATTTGCGTCGCAGGCGCTCGCGGTGATTCACGATCTCGAGATGGATGTCTCACGCGTAAACGTGAACGGCGGCGCGATCGCACTCGGACATCCGCTTGGCGCGACCGGCGCAAAGCTGACCACGCAGCTGGTGCACGAGCTCGGCAAACGCGGCGGCGGACTTGGGCTCGTGACGATGTGCATTGGCGGCGGGATGGGCGCGGCGGGCATCTTCGAGGTATATCCTTCGTAAGCCCGGATGCGGTGATGTAATGGCCGGGCAGTCACCTCGACGTTGAGGACAATACGATGAGCGTCCGCGCCAATCTCAGCCAGAAGTTGCTGACAGTGTGGAATGGTGAACCCTGGTACGGTTCCTCGAGCAGCGCGATCCTTGCCGGAGTCACGGCAAGTGAAGCGCTCGCTCATCCGCTTCCCGGCGCGCAGTCGATCTGGGAGACCCTGCTCCACATCACGGCGTGGACCGAAGAGACCACGAGCCGGCTGAACGGCGCTGACTCGAAGGACCCGGATCGCGGAGATTGGCCGGCCGTGAATGGCTCGACGCAAGAAGAGTGGATGGCGGCGCAGGCCGAGCTGCTCGTCGCGAGAAAGGCTCTTCTGGAATCAATCGAGAAGGCCCATGAGGAGTCGCTCTTTTTGCAGGTCCCCAAGGCGAGTGGCAGCGGCGCGACGCGAGCGCAAACCGTGAACGGCCTCGCAGATCATGATGTATATCATCTCGGGCAGATCGCGCTGCTCAAGAAATCGCTGAAATCGCGCCAGTCTTAGCCGCACGTTCGGCAGTCGCCGCAAGCAGTTGCACTGCGTCTCCGAGCCGTGCGAATCGCTCGTCAGTCGTCAGCCCCTTCTGGTAGCGCGCAAAAATCTGCTGCGCGATCACGGCGATCTTGAACAGACCAAACACGTAGTAGAACGTCGGATCAGTCGCCGGCCGCCGCGTGCGCTCGAGATATTTCTCCCAAACTTCTGCACGCGTGAAATTCCCGGGCAGCGATGTCACGCCGAGGCCGAGCGAGCGAAATGCCGGATGATCGCCGGCCTCGACCCAATACCCAAGCGATGTCCCGACGTCGAGCAACGGATCGCCGAGCGCCGCCATTTCCCAGTCGAGCACCGCAACGATCTTGGAATTGTCGGCGGAGTCGAGAACGAGGTTGTCGTATTTGAAATCGTTGTGCACGAGACACGCACCGCTCTCCGCCGGCTGATGTGATGTGAGCCAGCGCGCGGTACGATCCATCGCGGCTGCACCGTCTGTGCGCGAAGAATCCCACCGCTTGCTCCAGCCGCCGACCTGCCGCGCGACGTACCCGTCGGGTTTGCCCAACTCCGCGATCACCCGGTCTGATGAGTCGACCAAATGAATCGCCGCGAGCGTCTCGACAAATGCCTCGCTCAGCCGCCGCATCGTGAATGCGCCCGGAGTGGTGCCGGACGCACCGCGCAGTATCGTCCCGCGCACGCGCTCCATGATATAGAACGGCGTTCCAAGCAGGACAGCGTTGTCGCACAAACCAATTGGCCGCGGTGCGGGAATCGATCGCGATGCAAGCGCGGACAGCACGCGATATTCGCGCACCATATCGTGCGCCGATCCTTTCACGACTCCGATCGGCGGCCGCCGCAGGACAAACTCGCCGCGATCGGCCTTCAGCAGATAGGTGAGATTGGAAAAGCCGCCGGGAAACTGCTCGGCGGCACTCACGGTGCCGACCTCTTCGGCGTATGTGGCAATCCATGCGTTGAGCGCGCCGAGGTCGAACTCTTCACCCACGCGCACGGCTCGCGTCTCGCTCACGCGTCCTTCATTTGCTATTGAGACCAAACCCTTTGAGGATTCGCCGCGCAACGGCGGATTTGTGCACTTCATCCGGGCCATCGTAAATCCGCGCGCCGCGCTCGTGCCGATACCACCACGCGAGCGGCGTATCGTCGGTCATGCCGAGCGAGCCGTATGTTTGGAGCGCGCGATCGAGCACGCGCTGCAGCACGCCGGCGACATGAAACTTGATCAGCGAGATCCTGTCGCGCGCGTCGTGTGCACCACGCGATTCGATTTGCGCGGCGGTATCGAGCACCAGCAGACGCGCCGCGTCGATCTCCGCGCGGGATTCCGCGATCCAATGCTGCACCGCCTGTTGCTCGCCGAGTAAGTGACCGGGCGAGAGCTCGCGCGTGGCCGCACGTTCACACATCAGGCGGAACGCACGCTCGCAGATTCCGATCCAGCGCATGCAATGGTGGATTCGGCCAGGCCCGAGCCGTTCTTGCGCGAGTGCGAACCCCGCGCCCTCCGCACCGATTCGATTTGCGACGGGCACGCGTACACCGGTGAAGCGCAGCTCCGAGTGGCTCGCATAGCCGCTTCCCTCGTCACCCATGACCGAGATGTTGCGCACGCGCGCCAATCCCGGCGCATTCATCGGCACGATGATCTGACTCGCGCGTTCATGCGGCTTCGCGTCAGACGCGGTCACGGCCATTACGATCGTGAACGCTGCGCCATCCGCACTCGACGTAAACCATTTGTGGCCGTCGATCACGTAGTCATCGCCATCACGGCGCGCGCTCGTCGCCATCCAGACAGGATTCGATCCGGCAAACTCCGGCTCGGTCATCGCAAAGCAGCTGCGAATTTCGCCGCGCGCGAGCGGTTCCAGCCACTTGGCCTTCTGCTCGGCGCTCCCATGCGCATGCAGAAGTTCGCAGTTCCCGATATCCGGCGCCTGCGCGTTGAACAGGTAATGGCCGATCGGCGTCTCGCCGAGCACTGCTGATACGTGCGCGAATTCTGTGAGAGAAAGACCACGGCCCCCGAGTTCCGCAGAGAGATGCGGAGCCCAGAGGCCGAGTCGTTTCACTTCTGAGCGCAGCGCGTTGAGCTCCGGCTCCAGCTCGTTGAATGGCCGCGACAGAAACGCACGCTCGAGAGGGAGCGCACGCTCACTAATGAATGAGCGAATATCGGCGAGCAGTTCGCTCATTGTTTGCTCATTGTGTGCTTATGCGAACCGAAAACACCAACCTACTTCTTCGCTGCGCGCGCTTTGTCGACGATGTCCTTCACCTCGCGCATCAACTGCGGTCCGTTGTACGGAATCCCGTCCTTGATGATCCACTCGGAACCCATCGTGCGGACTTCCTTTCCATCGCGAATCACCGACGTGCCGCCGGCATAGAGAACCTTGATGTTCTCAAGCGGATTGCCGTCGACGACAATCAAGTCCGCCGTGTACCCAACCTTCACTCGGCCAAGCTTGTCTTCCTGACCGAGGATCTTCGCATTGTTGCCGGTGCAGTGCTGGATAATTTTGAGCGGATTGAAGCCGGCTTCCTGATGAAGCTCCATCTCACGAATCAGTCCGAAGCCGTACATCTCATAGATGAAACCCGCGTCGTCGCCGCAGCCGATCGTGCCGCCCTTGTGTTCAAAATCGCGGAGCGCGGCCTCCCACAGTTTGTAGTTCTCCTTCCAATACGTCTCGTCCGTGCTGCTCCAGCCAATAAAGTACGACCCATGATTCGACGGATCGGGCTTGAAGTACTGCTCGAGCGACGGATGCAGATAGTCTTTGAACCAGGGCTGGTTCTGCGCACGCTGCAAATCTCTGCTTGCTTCATAAATGTCGAGCGTCGGTACCCATGCGACGTTCGCACGGACCATGGACGTGAGCACTGAGTCGAGCAGCTTCGGATCCGCCTCGCGCCACAGGCGGCCAGCCCAGCGGAAGCGATCTGTTTCGTTTGCGTAGTTATAGTCGCTCGGGAAGTGCTGACGTCCATCCGGGATGGCCGCGTCGGGAATTCCGTACCAGTGCTCAATGCTTGTCGTGCCGAACCTGATGTCATCCCACGCGTTGGTCTCTTCGACGCCAACGTGATGTGCGATGCGAAGTCCGACCTTATGCGCCTCGTCTTCCATCGCCTGCATGTGGTCGCGCTCGATCCCCATGATCTTGATGCCGTCGACACCGATCTTCTTCAGGTACTGCACGCGTGCGCGCGCCTCGGCGTTGCTGTGCACCGTACCAAGCATCGGATACGCGAAAATGCGCGGCGCGACTATCTCGCCGCGCGCGGAGCGATCGCGGATGTTCACGATTCCCGTATCGCTCTCTGAGCCAACTTCACGAACGCTGGTGATTCCGCTCGCGAGCCAGAGTTTGAGATTGTATTCGTAACCGCCATACGGCAGCCCCGGCCCGCGGCTGCTCTGCAGGTGACCGTGCGCGTTGATCAAACCCGGGAGCACGAACTTCCCGGTCGCATCGATCTGAACGTCGCCCGCCGGCCGCCGCGCGTTGCGGCCGCCGCGCGTCGCGACCGCGTCGAGCGGCACGATGCCCGTGATCACACTCCCTTCGATCACGATGTCCACCGGCCCGCGCGCCGGTGTGCCGTTGCCGTCGACGATCGTCGCGTTTCGAATCACGAGCCGAGCGGGGCGCTGGCCGTGCGTGACCCCCTGCGTTTGCGCAGCGAGGGGCGAGAGTGGGACACTGGCCGCCGCGATTGCGGCGGCCGTCCACAGAAGTCGGGAGAAAACCATCGAGCGGCTCCGGGGTTTGTTACGTGTGGCGGGAGCCGAAACGTTATTCCACAGTCGGCCTCGGCGCCACTTCCGCGAGACCGACGATTGAGGTCCGAAGACCGGACTTATGCCGCGACCAGTGCCTCGGCTTTCACCGCAACAGCTTCGAATTCGATGCTGAGCTTTACGTCGTCACCAACCACCCAGCCACCGGCCTCGAGCGCCATATTGTAATGCAGCCCCCATTCTTTGCGGCTGATCTTGGCGGTCACCGCGAGCGCCGAACGCTGATTTCCCCACGGATCGGTCACCGGGGCGGTGTGTTCGCCCGTCAGCGTCACCGGCTTTGTCTCGCCATGCATGGTGAGATCACCGGTAATCGTGATGTCGGTTCCCTTTTGTTCGATGTTCGTCGACTTGAACGTGATCGTCGGAAATTTCTCGACATCGAAGAAATCTGCGCTGCGCAGATGCGTGTCTCGCGCTTCGACGTTCGTGTTGATGCTCGCCGCTTCGATTGTCAGCTCAGCGGTCTTGAGCGTGCCGTCTTCGTTCGTCTCACCGGTTCCCGTGAAGGACTTGAAATGACCCTTGACCGTCGAGATCATGAGATGCTTCACCGCGAACTCCGCGGCGCTGTGTGTCGTATCGAGATTCCATTTCATATTCCGTTCTCCGTAGTATTTGAAAGTCGCTTGGGTCGGTCTGCCGTCTTCGGTCTTCGGTCCTCGGTCATCAGTTCCTAGAACTCCACGTTATCCGTTGCCAGCTCCAGCAGCTGTCCATCCGGCGCCCTGAAGTTGATGCTCGCAAACGGCGGCCCATCGATCACCGCCGACACATCGAGATCCATCGAGCGCAGGTGCTCCTGCCAAGCCTTCAATTCCTCGACATCCGCCGCGCGGAATGCGACATGATTCGTCTGTCCCACTCCCGCCCGCGCATGCGAATGCCTCGACGTCCATCCGAACAGCGTCCAGCTGCTGTGCGGGAGTACGCGCGTGCCGTCGTAGTTCGCCCAGAACCAATGCGGCGTCTCCGGGTCGTCCTGATTCACTGATTTCTTCACGACCGACAATCCAAGCGCTTCTTCGTAGAAATCGCTCGCGCGTTCGATGTCGTCCGTCATTCCCGTGACGTGATGAATGCCGGCGAGCTTCATGTCCGGCGTGATCGCCGGCACGGGCTCGTAATGTGTTGTCATCTGGATGAGCGCTTCGTCGCGCCCGCCGGGCAACTGCTGATCGCGCGGCAGCATGACCTTCTGTCCGAGCGCTTCGATCGGTTCGTCGTATGCGTATCCAGGTCCGGCCGTCGCAATCTCCAGCACCTGTCCGTCGGGATCGCGGAAGTAGAGCGACGTGAAGTATCCGCGCGGCATCGGTCCGCTGACCGTCACGCCCCGATCCGTCAGAAAGCGCTTCCATTTCAGCTGCGCGGCATACGTTCCAACGCCGAGCGCGAGATGGTGCACGCCGCCGACTCCATAGCGGCCACGCGCAGCCGCCGGCCGTTCGACGAACGTGATCAGTGTGCCGGGTGTGCCGGCATCATCGCCGAGATACAGCCTGTATGCGTTCGGGTCGTTCGATTTTCCATTGTCCTTCACCACGGCCAGCCCAAGCAGGTCGCGGTAGAACGCCAGCGTTCGCGGCGCGCTCCCCGACACCAGCGTGATGTGGTGAAATCCGAGAGTGGTCAGCGTTTTTGTCGTGCTCGCGGTGTGCATGGTGTCTGTTTTCGTTTTCATATTTCCTCACTTATGTAACTCTCACTACTGAGATACTAATGGTTCCTCAACGCCGTGTCAATCGCCCGATTGGATCAGACGCTCACGGCGCCCTTACTCCTGCTCGGCCATCGCCGCCTTGCAGGCGGGCGTTTCGGCCGCGAGGCGCCCTGCTTCCTTTCCCAGCGTCTTCAGCAGCGCCGTCAGCTCGCGCTGCTCCGACTGCTTCAGCCCTTTCATCGCCTTGTGAATCACCGCGGCGTGCTCGGGAAAGATCGACTGCATCAGCTTATCGCCCTTTTTCGTGAGCGCAGCGTAGCGCGCGCGGCGGTCGGACTGACAGTTCTGACGCTCCGCCAGTCCGCGCTTAGCGAGCCGGTCTACCAGAAAGGTCATGCCGCCGCTCGAGACGAGGATCCGCTTCTGGATCTCGCCGAGCAGCTGCGGCCCTTTGTGGTACAGCGCCTCCATCACCGCGAACTCGGCGATCGTGAGATCGTGCCGGTCAATATCCGCCTTGAGCACTTCCACGATCGCGTCGTGCGACCGTGCAAGTACGACCCACAACTTCAGCGCCGTCGCAGTGGGAAGATCCGCTGTGACAGCAGCTCCGCCCTTCACCGGGCCGTGCTCTTTGGAGGTGGCGCGCTTTGGAGAATTCATCTTAGTAGTAAGATAATGCGTTTGCAGGCACAATTCAACCGGTATACGACAACGGGGCGCAACCGACTCGATTGCGCCCCGTTGATTGTCTCTTATCTCACGCCCTCTCGCTAGGGCTGAGTTTTCTTCGGTCCGCCCTGAATCAGCCAGTAGTCAAACCACTGACGGATGCGCCCGAGCCGGTCGACCAGGAGCCACGGCTCGCCCGAACGTGAGAGCTCGTGCGTCGACCGCGGGTAGCGCACGAATTCGGCCTGCACACCCTGCGTTCTGAGCGCGGTATACCAGAGATCCGCGTTCCCCATCGGCGTGCGGAAGTCGTCTTCGGACTGCACCATGAGCGTCGGTGTCTTCACGTTCTTCACATGGCGGATCGGCGAAAGCGAATCGTACATCGCCTGGTTTTCCCACGGGCGTCCGAAGAACTCGCCGTTCGTGAGCCCCTGCGCATCCGATGCGCCCCACCAGTAGGTCCACTCGCTGATCATGCGATCCGTTTCAGCGGCCTTGAAGCGGTTCGTCTTCGTCGTGATCCATGCGGTCATGAATCCGCCGTATGACCCACCGGTCACGCCCATCTTCGTCGAGTCGACATCAGCACGCGCAGCGGCCCAGTCGACGCCTTTCATGAGGTCGATGTAATCCTTACCGCCCCAGTCGCCACGGCTCGCATTCGTGAACGCACCGTTCGTCCCGCTCGAGCCGCGCGGATTCGTGAACAGCACGAACACGCCGCCGCCCGCGAGGCTCTGGAACTCGTCGAACCATCCCTCGTTGTAATCCGAGTGCGGTCCACCGTGGATGTACAGCACAACGGGATATTTCTTCCCCGGCTGATATCCGTACGGCTTCATCAGCCACCCTTCGATCTCGAGATTGTCGACCGACTTATACGTGAAACGTTCGGCGTCCGAAAACGCGACTTCCTTTTGCAGCGCGTCGTTGAACGTCGTGAGCTTCCTTTCGTTCTGCCCGTTGATGTCCGACGTGTAATACTCGGCGAGATGCGACACATCCGTCGACGTATAGACGAGTTTCGTCTGCGCCTTGTCCATCACGAGATCGCCAACGACGCGGCGCCCGCCGAGAATCGGCGAGATGACTTTCGTCGCCGGATCAACCTGCCAGAGTCCGGCAGATCCGCCGGTGGTGGTGGTCATGCGAATCTTTCCATCCTTAAACCACTCGATCTGACCCGGCTCGTATTTCCATGTGCCGAGCAGATCGACCGCTTTGCCGCCGTCGATCGTGGCGAGCATGAGGCGTGAGCTGCTGAACTGTCCTGGGCGGCCGACGAACGCGAACTGCTTATTGTCCGGGCCCCAGATGATGTTCGTTTCGGAACCGAAGTATTCGACCTTCTTCGGTTTGCACGCTGCGGCGTTTCCGGCTTCGCACTCCGCGACCGGCAGGATGTAGAGATCCGTCTCGTTGCGATCGGCATCATCGCGTACATGATTCGGCGGCAGCTTCGCGATCGAGTCGCGCTCGCGCGCGACGAGCGAGTCAGAGCGGAGCTTTGCGTCCGCGCTGAACACCACCCATTTGCCATCGGGCGAAACGCTCGGCGCGAAATGTGTGTAGTTCGTGCTGGTGAGCGATTTGCGGTCGCCGGTGCCGTGCTGAATGAAGAGCTGAAGCGGAGCGATCCCCGCGGCCGGCAAGAATGCGCCGCGTCCACCGCGACCGCCGCCCAATGCTGCGAGCGTATCGGGGCGGCCTGTGCTCGGTACGAAGCCAAGATCGTTGTTGCGCGTGCGCTCGTCGATGAACTGACGGCCGTCAAATCGCGCTGCGTTGAGCGGCTTCGTTATCGATCCCTGCGGCGGACGTGCGAGCGGACCCATCTTCCCGTACGGATCGTTGAGATTGATCGTCGTCGGGTCCGCTGCGTCGCCGCGGCCACCGCGACCGCCGCGGCCTGCGCCCGGCGCAGCACCGGCGCCGGCCGTGATCGTGAAGCTCTTGTCAGAAGGTTGAGTTGCCGCAGCACCGCCGCGACCACCGCGGCCGCCACGACCGCCGGCCGCAGCGCCACCGGGGCCGGCTTCGGCGGGAACTGCTTCACCGCCCTCGTCCATGCGAATCGCCCACGTATTTCCGCGGCTGCCCGGGCGCGTCGAGGTGAAGTACAGCGTCTTACCATCGTCCGACCAGCGCGGCGCGGTGCTCTCGAACGCCGGCGCGGTCATCCGTCGCGCTTGGCCGCCCGAAACCGGCTGCAGCCAGACTTCGGTATGCCGAATGTCCTTGTCCTCGAGGACCGTGGTCACGGTGAACGCGAGCATGTTGCCATCGGGCGAGAGACTTCCGCCGCCGACGCGCGCGATCTTATACCAGTCTTCAGGTGTGAATGCGCGGCCGGTCGATTGCGCGGTGAGCGCCGTCGATGCGAGCATCGCGAGCGCGAGCGCGCGAGTCAGAGCTGTCTTCATAAGGAAGGGATTCCCAAGCGTTGGAGGCGTTGACACGGTACTGACATCCAAATCTACGCGTCAAGGCGTCCGTCCGCTCACGAACCAATTGCTCCGCTTATCGGCGGCTCACCCCGCCCTGAGCGCCTCCGTCGGCTGCACACGCGACGCCCTCCGCGCCGGGATCCAGCTCGCGACGGCCGCAGCGAGAGCGAGCAGCACTACAATAGAGACATACGTCGCCGGATCGCCCGGCGTGATGTCGAACAACATCGAACTCAGCGCACGCGTGAGCGCAAACGCCGCGACCACGCCGACAATCGTTCCCGCTGCCGCGAGCCACAGCCCTTCCCTGATCACCAGGCGCTGGACCTGCGCACGGTCCGCGCCGAGCGCCATGCGAATTCCAATTTCGCGCGTGCGCTGCACCACCATGAACGACATGACTCCGTAGATCCCGATCACCGCGAGTGCGAGCGCGGTCACTGCGAACATTCCAAGCAGTACCGCACTGAACCGCGCCTGCGCTGTCGCGACCGCGGTGCGCGACGCCATTGTTTTGATGTCGAACACCGGTGTGCCAGGAACGAGCGCACTGACCGTCCTGCGCGCCGCTGCGGCAAGTGCGAGCGGATCGCGCGATGTTCTCACGAAAATCATCATGCGCGACGCCGGTGATTGCGCGTACGGCAGGTACACGTCGGGATGCGGCAGCGAATCGATCGTGTGATAACGCACATCTCCGATCACGCCGACGACAGTCGCGCCGTCTTCGAACCCGCCTTGAAAAATTCCGGCGTGTTTTCCGATCGGATCTTCGCCGGGCCAAAATTTGTTCGCCGCCGTCTCGCTGATCACGATCGCCTTCGCCGCGCCCACGCGATCGTCGTCGTTGAACAGGCGCCCACGCTTCAGCGGAACCCGCATCACGCTGAACCACGAAGGCGTGATCCAATGCACTCCGATCTCGGGCGATTCGCTTTGCGGCACCGGCGGCCGGTCCGGGAACGTAATGATCGTGCCATTTCCGCCGCCGGCGAGCGGCGGACTATCCGCGAGCGCGACACCGGTGGCACCAGGGAGCGCGCTGAGCTGCGTGGTCAGCCGGTCGTAGAACGCGGGGAGCGAATCGCGGACGATTGTGCCGCGCGACATCGTCAGGCGCAGCGTGAGCAAACCGTCGGAATCGAATCCAGGGTTTACCTGCAGCAGTTTTCCCAGACTGCGCAGCATCAGTCCCGATCCAGCGAGCAACACGATCGCGAGCGCAACTTCTGTGACGACGAGCGCGTGACGACTCGTGATGAAATGACGGCCGCCGCCCGCGCGACCGGATGATGCACCGCTCTTCATATCGTGCGCCATCGACGGCCGCGTCGCCTGTAACGCCGGCACAAGGCCGAACATCAAGCCGACGACCACCGACACCAACAGTGTGAAAACCAAAGCAGTGAGATCGAGATGAATCGACGAAAACCCCGCAACACCAAGCCCGGAAATTTTTTGAACGCGGAGTGTCTCGGCGGGATTCGCCGCAGCGAGCGCGCGCGTCCCCATGAGTGCGACCGCCACACTCGCCGTGCCGCCGAGCATCGCGAGCAGCAAACTCTCGGTCATGAGCAGTTGCATCAGTCGGGCGCGCGTCGCGCCAAGCGCGAGACGAATGGAAATTTCCTGTCGCCGCGCCGCAGCGCGTCCGAGCAGCAGGTTCGCGAGATTCACGCACGCAATGAGCAAGACGAGCCCGACCGCGCCGAGCAGAACGAATAGTGAGCGGCGAACCACCGGCGATACGCGTCCGGCGTCGAGCGGAGCGACCCTGACGTCGCGCATGATTCCCGGCTCGGGAGCTGGCCACGCTTCCATGATGGATTTCGCCCAGACCGGCGCCGCCGCAACAGCCTGTTCGGCCGGCACACCGGCCTTCAGCCGCGCGACCAATTGGAATTCATGCGACCACGCGTTTCTCGCGCCAAGGTCACCCTCGACGCGTGTCGTGATTGGCACGAAGATCTCGCCGAGGCCAGACAGACCGTTGAAGCCCGGCGGCAACACTCCCACGATCTCGAACTGTTTGAAGTCAACCGGAATCATCTTGCCGACGATCTTCGGATCTGCGTTGAACCGCCGATTCCAGAACTCGTCAGAAATCACGACGATTTTTCGCGTGTCGTAACCGTCATCACCATCGGCGTCAAATCCGCGGCCCATGGTCGGCGTCACGCCGAGCGTGGTGAGGTAGTGTGAACTGATCCACTCGCCGTTTAGCCGCTCCGCGTCGTCGCCGGTCATGTTGAAGTTGCCCTGTGCCCAGACCGCGTGCGTCTGAAACTGTTGCTGCACGCTGGTGAACGTGCGGTACTTCATCCACGACCAGGGCAGACCCGTGCGCGCGGGATGACCATTCTGTGCAGGAGCTTCCGCGCTGACGTTCATCAGCTGCTCCGGATCTCGAAACGGCAGCGGCCGGAACATCAGTGCGTTCACCGCGCTGAAGATCGCCGTGTTCGCGCCGATCCCGACCGCGAGCGTCAGAATCGCAATCGTCGTGAACCCCGGCCTGCGCACGAGTCCGCGCGCGGCGTAGCGAACATCCTGCACCAGTTCTTCGATTCGTTCGTGCATGGCCATGGCTCGCTCTCAGAGTCCGGGGGTTGGACACCGAAGCGGCAAAAAGCGTTGGCTACTGCATTTCGTCGATCACGCGGCGCAGCTCGGCATGCAGTTCGGCCGCCGAAAACGGCTTCTGCAGATACCCGATGCCGGCGTCGCCCGGCTTCCGGCCGATCAAGTCTTCCGGCAGCGGATACGCGGTCGCGACGATAATCGGCAGCGTCGGGGCGAACTGCGAGAGCATCGCCAGTGTGGTGCGGCCGTTCGTCGTCGGCATCTCGAGGTCGAGAGTGACGGCCGTGATCGACCTGGAATGGTCGGCGAAAATATGAATGGCTTCCGACCCGTCGCGGGCTTCGAGAGTCTCGAAGCCCGCTTTGTTCAGCAGGCGCACCATGCCACGGCGCACCGCGTCGTCATCGTCAATCACGAGAATCGTCTCTTTACCTGCCATGATCGACGCTAGGTCATAAACGCCGCCATAGCAAGAGCAGCGACGTTTTTGCGCCGTGCGCTCTTACATGGCCACGTTCGGTTTGGGCGGCCCCTCCACCGTCGTTGGCACGATCGGCGGCAATCCTGCCGCCTTCAGCATCGTGTTGATCTTGTCGAGATAGAGCTTCACCGATTTGTCGTACCGTCCCAACTGCGTATCCAGTTTCGGCGATACCGTCTCGAATACTTGATACGCCTGTGGCGGCGGACGCCGGTCACCGCTTTGCACGAAGCCCAACAGCGCCGCGATCTGATTGTTCAATCGCACGGGGAAGTTGAGCGGGTCTTCACCGCTCTTATTTCTCGTCTGGTACACGGAATCCTCGACGCTGCCGAGGCTGTCCGTGAGGCTCTTCGACAGCATGGCGAAATCCTTGACGTTCGCCATCTTCGGCGCGCGCTCGTCGAGCTGCTCTTTCACGCTGCGAATTTTCTTCACGGCGTCGTCGGCTTCCGTCATGCGATCGCGAAGTTGCAGCGCAAACTTTGTTTGTGCGATAAGATCTGCGTCGGTCGCACTCGAACGCGGATCGCGCCGCACGATGAGCGTCTCGGAAATCGGCTTGTCGCTGCCAACGGTGAGACGAACCGTGTACTTGCCTGGTGCGATTGTCGGTCCCTGCACTCCGCCGGCCCACAGAATCATTCCGCGGAAGTTCGACGCATCGGGGTAGCGCATGTCCCATCGATACGTGTTCACGCCAACGCGGTTCGTGACTTGCGGCGGTCCGCCGAACCCACCGCGGCCACCACCACCGCCGCGACCTTCGGGCGGCGTGGGCTGCGTGTCGGTTGACGCGAATTTCTTGATTGTCTTTCCTGCGGCATCCGCGAACTCGAGCGTCACGATCTGATTCGGCTGCGCGAGACGGTACATCACCGTCGCCGACGCGCCGCCCACGCGAGTTACCGGCGCCGGCTTGTAGAAGAAGCTGCCGGCCGATGCCTTTGCAACTTCAGGTGCTTCACGCAGCGGCGTGAGATTCTCCATCGCCCAGAACGCGCGGCCATGTGTGGCGATCACCATATCGTCGTCGCGCAGCGCGATGTCATGCACCGGTACCGGCGGCAGGTTGCGCGCGAGACTCTGCCAGTGCGCGCCCGCATCGTATGAGAGCCACATGCTGCGCTCAGTGGCCGCATACAGCATGCCGGGGCGCTGCAGATCTTCGCGAATCGCACGCGTGAACTCGGTCGGCACGATCCCGTCCGTGATCTTCGTCCACGTCGCGCCGTAGTCGGTGGTCTTGTACAGATACGGCGCCATGTCATCGAGCTGGTACCGGTTGCCGGCAACCCACGCCGTCCCCGGATTGTGCGGTGAGGGGTCGATGATCGACACGCGCATCCACTCGGGCCACTTCGGCGTCACGTTCTTCCAGGTCTTGCCACCGTCGCGTGTAATGTGAATCAGTCCGTCATCCGATCCCGCCCAGAGGAGTCCCGGTGTGATCGGCGATTCCTGCAGCGCGAATACTGTCCCATAGTATTCGACGGACGTCTGGTCTTTTGTGATCGGTCCGCCCGAGCTGCCGAGCGTTTTCGGATCATGCCGCGTGAGATCCGGCGAGATGATCGACCAGGTCTTTCCGTCGTCGAGCGATTTGAACACGACGTTCGATCCGACGTACAGCACGTGCGGATTGAACGGAGAGTTCATGATCGGATAGGTCCACTGGAAGCGGTACTTCGAATCGTACGCATCGTGTCCCATCGGGTTGAGCGGCCACGGATCTAGGCGCTCGGTGAGCCCGGTCTTCCGATCGATCACCTGCAGCACACCGCTGTAGTTGCCGCCGTAGATGATGTCGGGGTCGATCGGGTTCGACGCGATGTAACCGCTCTCGCCTCCGGCAACTCCATAAAACTCCGAGTACACCGGTCCGGCCGGCGCGCCGCGTCCACCACCGCCGCCGCCGCCTCCGCCGTTGCCACGTCCGCCGCCCGCGACGCGAACAGGTCCGCAATTCGGACCCGCGTCCTGTTTCGATCCGCACACGTGATACGGATAGTGATTCGTGAGATGCACGTGATAGAACTGTCCGGTCGGCGTCGCAACGTTGATGCGCGTCGTTCCGCCGTCGGTCGTAATCACGGCGCCGTTGTCATGCACCCACACCGTGCGCTTCGAATCATCGCTTGCCCACCAAACATCGTGGTTGTCGCCCGCACCGAAGCCGCCCGACCACGTCATGCCGCCGTCCTTCGACCACTCGGCGCCGACCTGCGGTGCCGCGAGCACGTTCGTATCCTTCGGATCGGCGTAGATGTTCGAGTAGTACCACGCGCGCTGGCGGAGATCGCGCGAACCGCTCAAAAATTTCCACGTCGCGCCCGCGTCATCCGAGCGATACACGCCTCCCGCCGGTTCATTTTCAATGAGCGCCCAGACCTTGGACGGCTTCACCGGCGAGATCGCAATTCCCATTCTGCCGAGCAGACCGGTTGGCAAACCCTGATTGCGCGAGATCTCGGTCCAGTGATCGCCGCCGTCCGTCGTCTTGAAAATTCCACTTCCTGCGCCGCCACTCGAGAACGTCCATGGCGCGCGATACGCCTGCCACATCGTGGCATAGAGCACGTTCGGGTTGCCCGGCTCCATGATGAGATCGGCCACACCCGTTGAATCGTTTCGATATAAAATTTTCTTCCACGTCTTGCCACCGTCCGTGGTCTTGAACACTCCGCGTTCGGTGTTCGGACCGAACACGTGGCCAAGCGCGCCGACATATGCGATGTCAGGATTTGTCGGATGGATGCGGATGCGCGAGATGTACTGAGTCTCTCGCAGTCCCATCGACGTCCACGTCTTTCCGCCGTCGGTGGTCTTCCACACGCCATCGCCATACGAAACGTTTCCGCGAATCTGCGTTTCACCGCCGCCCGCATACACGACGTCAGGATTGCTCTCGCTCTGCGCGAGCGCACCGACGCTGCCTCCGAAGTATTTGTCCGTAACAGGAACGACCGTGGTGCCGCCGTCAGTGGTCTTCCAAACGCCGCCGCCCGTCGTGCCGAAATAATATTCCTTCGGTCGCGCGACCGACCCCGCGACCGAGACCATTCGGCCTGCGCTATTCGGCCCGATATTTCGCCACTGCACGCTGCCCCAGTACGTCGTGTCGACTGGACCGGAGAGCGCGACACTTTGCAGAACCGGAAGCGGCGACGCCGGTCGAACTGGCGCCGGCGTCCGTTGCGCGGACAGCATGGCCGGAACGGCGATCAGGAGCGAAAGGGCACGGGCAGACACAAGCGTTTTCTTCACGAGTATTCCTCTTCTATAGAATGTGCTTCTGGTTGGTTCTGGTCTGATGCATACTTGGGCATGACTCTCTCACTACGATTCTCGCAAAACATCATGACAGCAGGATGTCAGCGAGCATTCGCGCTTCTCTCGGTGTTCGCTACGACCGCCGCAGCCCAGGAAATTCCCACCCGCCTCGCCGACACGACGTATTGGCGAATGGTCACCGATTTTTCCGAGCCAAGCGGCAATTTCCCGAGCGACAATCTCCTCTCGAACGAGACGTCGCTTCAATACGTCATACCTGAACTGCAGCGCAGCACGAAGCCTGGCGGAGTTTACCTGGGTGTCGCGCCCGAACAGAATTTTACTCTGCTCGCGGCGATAAAGCCGAAAATCGCGTTCATCGTGGACATCCGTCACGATAACTCGATGCTGCTGCTCGTCTATAAGGCACTATTTGAGCTCTCGGCCGATCGTGCCGATTTCACAAGCCGCCTCTTCTCGCGACCACGGCCGGCCGGACTCGATACGGCGGCGACGATCGAACAGCTCATGCAGGCCTATTCGGCCGCGGCGCCTGACAGCGTGCTCTTCACCAAGAATCTCGCGGCCGTCAAAGAGAAGCTCGTCAAAGCCCACGGCTTCCCGCTGACCACCGACGAACTCTCCAGCGTCGACTACGTGTATTCATGGTTCTACCACGCCGGACCGAATCTCAGCTACAACATGAACACGGTCGGATTCGGCAGCCGCTTTCCGACGTACGCCGCGATCATGCTCGAGACGGACGGGACATCGCATCGCAGCTATCTCGCGAGTGAATCGAACTATCGGTTCATCAAGGAGATGGAAACGAACAACCTGATCATCGGAGTCACCGGCGATTTCACGGGGCCGAAAGCGCTGCGCGCGGTGGGCAACTACGTGCGCGATCGCCACGCGACCATCACGGCATTTTACGTCTCGAACGTCGAGTTTTATCTCTTCCGGCAGGGCGACGACTGGAAGCGCTTCTTTGCGAACGTCGCGACGCTGCCGCTCGACGAGTCGAGCACGTTCATTCGATCGCTCTCGCAGGGAAACGGATTTCGGCCCGCAAGTCCGAACGGTCGGCAGGTTGAGCTGCTCTGCTCGATGCAGGGATTACTCAAAGCGTACGCAGACGGAAAAATCCTCGGCTACATGGACATGATCAACTTGTCCAAGTAGCCGAAGCTCTACGTTCGTTCAAAAAGAACAGTTCCGGAAAACCTCTTAAAGATTTCCTGCTGCTTTTTCGACCGCAGTTTCGCCAGAAATCCCCAAAACCACATTCCGGCCATTTCGCGCTTGAGACGGCGAGCCTCTTCCATGCTCGCGCGAAATGATTTCTCGCGCCAGCCGAGCGGAAGAAAAAATCCCGTGCCCTCTTCCGGTGCGAAGAGAAACGGTGCATTCCCGCCGGACACGTTCTTCCCCCACATCTTCGTCATCATCTGCAAGAGCTGCGGGTGCGCGATATCGATCACCCACCAGCGGAACGACTGTTGCGCATGCAGCGCGCGCGCGAGTTTGCTCACGTCGTCAGGAGTGAGATAGATCAACAGCCCTTCCGAAATCACCAGCGCACGTTGCGCGCCGGCGCCGAGCCGGGCGAACAACGCCGTGCGCGCGCGTTCATCCGTAAGATCCGTCGCGATCGCCTCATAACGGCAGACCGGCTTCTCGTTCTTCATGACTTCGGTCTTGTAGTCGATCATCACCGGGAAATCGACATCGACCCAGCGAAGATCTGCGGGGACGTCGAGCCGCCACGCGCGCGCATCGAGGCCGCACGCAAGGTTGATCACCAGATCGACCTTCTCGCGCTTGATGACGTCGAGAATGATTTCATCGAATACCGCCGTGCGCACGATCATCGCCCACGCCATCGAGCGGCCGTGCTTCATTTCATTGACGATGGCCTCACCGCGGTCACCCGCGAGGCGGCGCGCGAACGGATCTTTGAAGATCGCGTCCGGCCGCTCGGTTTCCATCGCGCGATAGACAGCCACCCAGCGGGCCGTATCGGAAACATGTTCGATCGCCATTTCCACTCTCCTCTCAGAACGTCATCGTTCTATTCGCCATTCGGCACCGAGCCGTGACCAAGTATGTCCGGTCGGTCGCGTCACATACTCTGAAGCCGTGCGCTCAAAGCTGTAGGTAATCGTGAGACGCTGCCACCGCACATTCATCCCGGCCTGATATTCCGGTACGAACGGCCGCTCCTCAACGTGAGGGCTCGATCGGAACATCGTCCCCGCGAGAAATTCGTTGCGCGCGACGGCGTGCATCGTGCCATCTATAAAGAACGAAATCTCCGGCTTCGAACTCTCCGGCACCGCCTTCCACGGATGCTGGAGGTTGAATCCCTCCCGCACGCGGATGCCCGCTCTCGCCTCGGTCAGAATATTACCAAGCGACGCGCCGGCGTGCGGCTCTACATCGCCTCCAAAAACACTCCCTTCGCCATGCACCAGAATTCGCTGTGTGCGATCGTATGCAAGCACCAAACCGGGCTCAAAAGGGATCTGCACGCTCCAATCAATCGGCCGGTTGAAATTCGGCGCGATGCTGTGAATGAAACTCTGCGTGCTCTCGCCGAGTGCGGGCGGCCCCGTAACGCCGAGCGTAATGCTCGTCTCGTTGAGATGGTCCGCCGTGAAAACGCGCGACGACTCCTGAACGTAGAGCCATCCCGCGTTCGGCCGCGTACCCGGTACGTGTGTCGTGTCGCCGGGCACGAGCTGGCCGGTGTACATGTCCTGGCCGAACGAGTAGCTGCGCGTCGCGCACCGCGATGCCGCTGATCCACACGACGCCGCCCGTTTATGCAGCACCGCCTCCCACCACGCGCCGCCCGCATACGTGAGTGTGCCGCGAACGCCGCTCGTGTATTCCTCGTCCGGCCTGTTGTACGCCGCGAGCCAGAAATTAAACGCGTCGTTATCGGCCCGCGCACTTACCGAGAGAAGCTGCTGCTCCTGCCCCGACGCGCTCGCGGCGGTCGTCGCGGATGCTATCGCGATGACCGCCGCGGCACAAAATCGCAGGCGCGTCAATTCCCGGATGGCGTCTGCTTCTCCCAGACGAAGCGATGCAGAAAGTCACCCATCGCGCCGAAGGTCTTCACCCAATTCGAGTGGATCATCGACTCGTGCTGATCGTCGGGAATAACGGTCAGCTCGTAGTACACGCCGTGCGCGCGCAGCAGATCGACGAGACCGATCATCTGCGAGAAATCAACATTCCGGTCGTCATCGCCCTGAAGCAGAAACACGGGCGACTTCCACGTATCAATCGCCGAGATCGCCGACGACTTGTACGACAGCGACGAATCGGCGAGCGACTGTCCATAGAGATGCACACCGGCAAGATCGACACCGGCGACGAAAATATCCGAGTTGCGTGCAAGCGCCTGCGAGGTGAGTAGACCGCCGTACGAAAGTCCCCAGATGCCAAGACGTGTGGCGTCGACATCAGGGCGCGACTGCAGGTAGTGCGCGCCGGCCAGCACGTCCTGATACTCGGAGTTTCCACGAGCCTCGGTGTTCGGCGCCTGGCGGAACGATCTCCCGTAGCCAACACCGCTCCGATAGTTGATCGACATAACGATGTAGCCCTGATCGGCGAGCCACTGGTTGAACGCATACGCCCAGTGATAGAACTGCATGTAGTGGTACGCCGGGAGCATCTCTCGCGCCGGGCCGCCATGCACGAAGATCATCGTCGGCCGCTTTTCACCCGGCTTCAGATCTTTCGGCAGGAAGAGCTGGTTGTGGATCTCAAGTCCGTCCGCCGCTTTCGTAAGAATGATCTGCGGCGTCACGTGTGCTGCTGCCGGGAAGTCTTTCCCGAGCTTCGGATAGATCACACTCGGCGCGCCGCCATCGACATTCACCGTCGCGACCGAAGCCGGAACCGCCGCATTGAAATACAACACGGCGAGCTTCTTCCCGGATGCGAGCGGAACGGGATCACGCTCCACACCGTCGCCGGTCGAGATCTGTCGCGGTGCACCACCCGACGTCGACACCGCCCAGATGTGGCGGCGCTCGATGTCATTCGCGTTCGTGCAGTAGTAGAGCGTCTTGCCGTCCGGCGACAGCGAGACCGACGTCGCGTCTTCAATCAGGCCGTTGGTCGTGGTCAGCTGCACCGGCGCCGAGTTCGTGCCGGCAATGTTGATCGCGTAGTACCGGTCCCATTCATCGTTCGGCACGACGAGCGGGAAGATCACGCTCTCACCGGCCCAGCGAATGTTCGCAATGCCGGAATACAAACGATCGTTCGGTTCGTTGTGCCAGAACTCGCGAAGCTTTCCGGTCGCGATATCAGCAACCATGAGCGAAAGTGTGTAGCCGCCCTTGAGCGTCGCAGTGAACAACCCCGCGCGTTCGGCCGGTGCCGCACCACCGCCCGCGCCTGCACCACCTCGCCCACCGCGACCACCACCACCGCCGCCGCCACCGCCGCCAGCGCCGCCACGCCCGCCGATGCCGGCGCATCCAGCTCCGCCCGCGCCCCCGCGGCCTGCCGCCGCCGCTGATGCCGGCCCTCCCGGATTACCAATGCCGCCATTGCCCTGCTGCGCCTGCAACCCGAACGGTGTGCCCGGACGACGCATGAACGCGATCTGCTTCGAATCCGCCGACCACGTCGGACTCCCATCGCAATCCACACTCGGCGACACATACGTCACCTTGCGAGTCTTCACATCGTACAAGCCGATGAACGAATGATTCTCGCGCGCGCTGACGAACGCGATTTTCGAACCGTCGGGTGACCAGCGCGGCTGGCCGTTGCTTCCCCACAGCTTGATGAACGGAATGCCGCCGGTGTCCATGCGAGTCGGCGGCGCCTCTTTCGTTGTGCGCGCACGAAAGATCTGATTGTCCTTGGTGTACAGAACCCATTTGCCATCCGGCGAAACCGTCGGCGCCTGACCTTCGGCAACGCGAATCGCGGGTGCGCCGCCCGCGGTGCGCACCGCCCAGATAGCGCGATCGCCGCCGTCGGGATCATGTCCCGGATCGGCGATCCATCCCTGCCGGTTCGCTGCGCCGCCGCGTACGAATACCGCTGTCGAACCGTCTGCCGAGAGCGACACCGCCGTCATGTCGACGCCGTTGTCCTCCATGAAGTTCGTGAGGCGCACCGGTTTGAAGTCTGGTGCCGCCGCCGTATAGACGTTGCGCATGCCGCGGTCGTATGCGACCCACGCAATGCGATCGGTCTTGAGCGCAGACACGACCTCGAGTGGCTCCGACGTCCCGATGTACTGCGCGATGGTCGCCTTGGCCGCCGACTGCGCGCCGAGCGGCAGCGCGATCGCCGCCGTCAGCGCGAAGAGAAATCTATTTCGCATCGACTTTTCTCCCGGCATTCAGGTTGTCGAACTGAAGAATCGTATTGAACACGAGGAAATAACTTCCGATTGTTTCGCCACGGTATACCGGATTCGTGCCGAACAGCACCACATGTCCTTTCTCCAGCGGCGAGTCCACCACCACCGGACGCTGCGCGATATCAGCGCCGCCGTCGAGCAGGCCGGACACCAGCAAGTCTCGCTGTTCACCGAAACGCACGATCACGCGCGGACGCTGATCCGGCGGGATGATGTTGAGCGGATTGCGCAGCTGGTCGTCCGTCACCGGCGCGTACTGCCACGGCTGCACTGCAACGCGCGGCACCGGCAGAAAGCGCGCGTCAAGCTGCGGGAAACCCTGAACCTGATCGGCATCGTCCTGCGTGCCGCGTCCGGTCGCGCGCGTCGCGCCGCCCGCGCCGCCGCGTCCACCGCCGCCGCCACGACCACCGCGTGACGAGCTCACGTTGAAGCTTTCGCCGCTGTTGCTGTACATCGCGAGATTGTCGCTCACGCCGTACGCGATCGGGCTCGCGTCATCCACAATTCGCGTGCGCAGGAAACTGCCGACGACTTCGCCACGGCGTGGAGCGTTGCTGCTCACGCCGTTTGACAACCCAAACTGATTCGCGAAATCGGCGGTGTTCGTCACACCGACCATCACGCCGCCGCGCTTCACGAAGTTCTGCAGATTCTCGAGGCCAACATAGCCGAGCCCCGGACGCATGTCGTCCGTCTGCGCCCACGTGCCGATGTTCGGCGTTTCGGCGGAGTTCTTCCACGGCATCGGGTTGCGCCACATCGGCATCCCGTCAATGATCGCCTGTCCGCCGCCGCCCGCCGGCGGGAAGAGAATAACGTCGTATTTGGAATTCAGATTCGCGTCCTTCGCGACATCCTGCGTGCTGATGTACGTGTACGGGATCTGGAGCTGGTCGAATGCCTGGCGCCACCATCCTTCGGTCTGCGTCCCCTGCCACGTGTGGAGGATCGCAATCCGCGACGCGTGCAACGGATGCATTTTCACCGACGGCGCGGACGCAAGCGCCGTGACCTTGAGACCGAGTTCCTTCGTGAGTTTGTCGAGATCACCCGATGCGACATTGCGAATGACGAACGAGCCGCGGTTGAAGTGCGCACCGCCTGCGTCGAATGCTTCTTCGGCCGCCTGGAAATCCGCGTCCTTCAGCTTGTAGCGGAGTGTTGCGAGCGCGTTGTCGCCGTTGTGGTTGATGGCGAACACCGATCCCGCACCGGCGACACCGCCTGGCGCAGTGATCGTGCCTGTCACCGGCTGCATCGCGGCGCTCAACACTTTCACGTCCGTGACACGAACCGCCTGGATGTTGAAGCCTTCCGGGAACGTCCAGCCGGTATCGTCGTACGGTGTTTTCTGCGGATCGCTCGGGCTCCAAAACTGATAGTCCAAGAGCGCATCGGCGATGCGCGAGTATGGCTGGTCCATACGAACGATGTAGCTGCCCGCTGGAAACTCACGCGTTTCAGTTGCAGGCGCGCCGCTCACGACATCTGTCGCCGGTGCTGCTGCGCCACGCCCCCCACGCCCACCTGCGCCCGCCACCGCACGCTTCACCGGAATCGTAACGGAGAACGGCGCGGTCGCGCGCGAAATCTCAACGGCCTGCATTTGCAGGATGCGAAGCACGTCGGCCTGCGCGCCCAAACGCGGATCATTGGCGCTGAACACGTACGCGGCCGGTCCTTCGACCTTCGGTTTCGTAATTGAACGCTTGCTCTTCTCGTAAAAATTATTGAGCAGGAGATGCCGGTTGTTGGCGATGTAGCCGAGCGAGACGAGCAGGCCGGTCTGCTCGTAGTTGTTGTTGTTGCGCAGCGACCACTTCACGCGCGGGAGCGCCGGGTTCTGCTTGAACCAGCTGCGCTCATAGTCGGACGGCGAGAGCGTGCGGTCGACCGTTTCGGCGGTACCGCCATTTCCAAATGTCTCGTACAGGCGGCTGATCCCGTTGTGTGTCGCGGCGATAAACATGAGATAGCCCGGCGACCAGGTATCGAAGTCACCGTGCGCGAACACGCCGGGCATGCCGAAGCGCGTCATCTCCTGCACGTTGTTCCAGCCGATCATCTGCCACTCATTGGTGAGCAGCGGATCGAGCCACGCGTTGTACGGTCCGTCACCAATCGTGTTGTCGTACATAAACGCGACCGACTCGTGCAGGTCGTGCAGCACCTGCGCCTTCCAGTCGACGTATGTCTTGAGAACGTTCTGCGTGAGCTTCAGCGTCATTCCCATCGCATCGCGATTGTTGTCATGCGCGACGTAATGGCCCCAGTACGCGAGCGGCGGCGCGACGTCGTTGGGATGCTTAACGTGCCAGTTGTACATGTCGACCGTGCGATCGCGTCCGTCGACCTCAACAATCGGCGTGATCAGCGTGATCACGTGCTCGCGGATGTTCTTGATGTACGGGCTTTCGTCTACGGCGAGTCTATAGGCAAGCTCCATCAGTGCCGTCGGCGCGCCGGCTTCCGTCGAGTGGATCGTGCCGGTGATGTAATAAACCGGCGCCGCCGTCGCTGCGATTTTATCAGCCTCGGCGTCGTTGAAATTGATCGTCCGCGGGTCGGCGAGCTTCGCGAGCTGCGCTTTGTTCGCGTCGAGTTTCGACATCAGCGCTTCGGACGCGATGGCGACCGCGATCATCTCACGTCCTTCCTCGGTCGTGCCGATCGAAAAGACCCGGACACGCGGCGACGCCTTCGCGAGCGACCGCATGTACTCGTAGACTTCCTTCGAATAAGGAAGCTTTGTGGGCGCGCCGGCGATATCGCCAAGCGTGGCCTTCGGCGTCGGAACCGTCTTTGAGGCCGGGAGATAGTCGACGAGCGGCGACAGAAAGAACGGCTCCGTCGTGTACTCGCGGATTTTCTTCGTGTATTCCTCATCGATCGCCTGCTTTGGATCGCGACCGGGCTTTACCGCCGCGGCGTCACCCTGTGAAAGGGCCGCGCGAGCCGGAATGAGTGCGAGCAGGAGGGCGAGAGCGAACCCCGACGTGAAGGAACGACGCTTCATTTCAATCCTCTTCAACGATGATAGTGACCTGCGTGACGTGCAGAGCTGGCGCGACCGGCCCGGAGAGTGCCGAAATCGGCGTTTTTCCGCCTTTTTGCCGTGCATGACGATGGCAGGAATCGCAGCCGCTGGCAACGCCGCTATATCATAGAAGGGGGATGCAACTTGTGGGCGGCATGCAGGGTATGGCAGGTTGACGCGTTTGGCACGATCAGCCGAGGAGGCGCGATGAAGCCGGGAACGAGGACGTTCACGAGGCGCGAGTTGATCGGGATGGGGGTCGCCGGTGTCGGCGCCTCGCTCATCCCGGGCTGCGGCCAATTCCACCAGCCCACCGGACCCGCCGAGCAAGCACTGAACGATCCGATTCTATTTACCCGCGTCGCAGCGCCAAAAAATTCGGCGACCAAGGGAACGACAATCCCGTACTCGGACACACCGCGCGATGCGGTTATGTACGTACCGCACACCTATCAGCCATCATCCGCCGCGCCCTTCGTACTCATGCTCGACGGCGAGAGCTCGACCGCAAGCGCATCGCTCAGCCTGTTCCAGCCTTATGCGGACGCGAACGGTTTGGTGCTGCTCGCGATCGAATCAGCATTGCCTACGTGGGATATCGTCGAGGGCGGGGCATACGGTCCCGACATCGCGTTCATCAATGCCGCGCTTGCCGCCGCGTTCAACGAAGTGAACGTGGATCCGGCACGAGTGAGTATCGAAGGTTTTTCAGACGGCGCGTCGTACGCACTCGCGGTCGGTCTCACGAACGGCGCACTTTTTTCACGCGTGATCGCGTTCTCGCCAAAATTTCTCGCACCGTACACGCCCGCCGGCGCGAAACCGAAGTTTTTCCTTTCCGGTGGCATCAGCGATACCGTCATCGACATTACCGACGGGACCGATTTTATCAACTCGACGCTCGTCGGCCGTGGATATGCCGTGGACTACGTTCGGTTCAACGGCGTCCACGAAATTCCGGATGCAGTCGTGCAGCAGTCGATTGCGTGGATGGCGACGTGACGCCTTAGTCAGCCCGCATCGCGATCGCCGGATCGATGTGCGCGGCACGCGATGCCGGCACAGAAGACGCGATCAGGGCGACCACTCCGAGCAGAATCGTAACGGCGGCATATGTGACGGGATCCGTCGCCTTCACATTGAATAGCAGTGCGCCCATCAGCTGCGTGAGCGCGAGCGCTCCGGCGATGCCGACGCCGACGCCAACTGCGACCATCGCCACGCCCTCCCGAACGACCATCTGTACCAGGCGCGATGGCGTCGCGCCGAGGGCCATGCGGATTCCGAGTTCGCGCGACCGCTGACTCACGAGATACGCGATAACTCCGTAGATCCCGATCGCAGAGAGCACAATCGCGACAATCGAAAACGCCGTGAGAAGCACCATATAAAAGCGCGGTTGCGCCACCGATTCGGCGAGCACGGCATCGAGCGTTTTGATCTGCGCCACGGCAAGATCGGGATCAAGCTGCTTGATCGCACTGCGCGCGTCTGCCACCACGGCCTGCGGATCGCGGGTCGTGTGCAGCACGACGTTCATGTTCGACATCGGCCATTGATCGTATGGCGCCCAGAACTGCGGCAGCGTGGCGTTGGCGAGCGACGATTGTTTTACATCCGCGACGATTCCGACGATGTCGCCCTCGAGCGGACCTGCTTCGCGGTTCACGCCGAAGATGACGTGTTTGCCAATCGGGTCCTCGCCCGGGAAAAACTTCTTCGCTGCGGTTTCGGTGAGCAGCAGAACCTTCGCGCCGCCCGCGCGATCGAGATCGGTGAAGCCGCGCCCTTTCACAATTCTGATTCCCATCGTCGGGAAATAATCGGGCGTCGCAACGCGGAGCTCTGCGTCCGGCTCATCTGACGGCTTGAGCGGCGGACGGCCTGCAATAGTGAATCTGAATCCGAAGCCGAAGTTCGTGAGCGGCATGCCAAAGCCGGCACCTGCCGATTGCACGCCCGGCAATGCGCGCATCCGTTCCATTACGCGGTTCAAGAACGCTGCCTGCAGCGCCGGCGTCTGATACTTGGCCGTCGGGAGGCTCAGCGCGAACGAAATCGAGCTCTCTGTGCGGAAACCGGGGTCCACGGACATCAACGAGTTGAAACTGCGAATGAGCAAACCCGCGCCGGCAAGCAGCATCACACTCAGCGCGACTTCCGCCACCACCAGCACCCGCCGCGCCGCATGACTGCCCGCGCGCTGTCCGCCGCTCCGGCCGGCTTCGCGCAGCGTTTTCGCAATGTCCGGACGAACCATCTGATACGCCGGCACCAATCCGAAGATCGCACCAGTGACGGTCGCGATCACCAGCGTGAACGCGAGAACCGTCGCGTCGACATGAATTGCGTCGAGGCGCGGAATGCTCGCCGGCGCTGCCGCAACCAGCAGCCGCGTCCCGACGATCGCGAGCAAGAATCCCGCAGCGCCGCCGAGCAGTGAAAGCACCATACTCTCCGTCACCAACTGACGGATCAACCGGCCGCGCCCCGCGCCGAGTGCCGTGCGGACCGCGAGTTCGCCCGCGCGCGCCACACCGCGAACGAGCAGGAGGTTCGCAACATTCGCGCATGCGATGAGCAACACGAATGCAACACCGCCGAGGAGAATCAACAGCGGACGACGCAAACTGCCGGTGATCCATTCCTGAAGCGGCACGACGACGGCGCCGACTTTATCGTTGACGTTCGGATAGTCTTTCGCGAGACGCGCCGCAATCGTACTCATGTCCGCGCTCGCGGTTGCGAGCGTCACGTCGGGCTTCAGTCGCGCGACGACATTCAGATAGACCGCACCGCGACTCTGCGCGAGTTTTGCCGGATCGAAGGTGAAGGGATACCAGAGCAGTGAGTTCGCGGGCCACGATGACGCGGCGGGAATAATTCCCGCGACGAGATACCGCTCGTTGTCGAGCGTGATCATCCTGCCGACGAGCGCGGTGTCGCTGCCGAATCGCGTACGCCAGAGCGTTTCGCTCATCAGCACCGATTTCGTTCCTTGCCAAACGGAATCCTCTGGCGTGAACGCCGACCGTCCGTGGAGCGCCTTCACGCCGAGGATGGAAAAGAAGTCCGCGCCCACATCAAATCCGCGGATTTTCTCGGGATCGCCGGATCCGGTGAGCACGGCGGAGTGTCCGGAGACGACGGACATCGAAGTGAACGATTTGTTCTGCGCGCGCCAATCGTAGGCGTTGGCCGGCGATGTCGGGCTGGGTTTCGGATTTCCGTACGTCGCCGCAACCATCACGACGCGATCAGGCTGGGCGAACGGCAATGGCAAGAGCAGGATTCCGCGCACGACGCTGAAGATCGCGGTGTTTGCGCCAATTCCCAGAGCGAGCGTGAGGATCGCCACCATTGCGAAGCCGGGCGCTTTGCGCAGGCTGCGCAGTGCGTAAGCGATGTCCTGCATGAGTTCCGTCCAGAAATCGCTGCGCATGATTCGTTTCTCGCGCCGCTCGTCGGTGCGGCGGCAATAAGTTTGCGCGTCATCGACATCGCCGAACTGCCGGCGGGCCTCGGCGCGCGCTGCTTCAGGATCCCATCCGCGCGCGATCAACTCGCTCGCGCGCATGTCCAGGTGAAACGCAAACTCCTCCTCGACGCCGGCGGCCGCCCTTTTGAACAGCGGAAGGCGGAACGCCCGGCGAAACGCGGAGTTACCGGACACTTTAGACGGTCCGGAGCACGCGGGTGACCGCAAGCGCGAAATCATGGAACGCCGCGCGTTCGTCGCGGAGCTGGCGGCGGCCGATCGTGGTCAGACGGTAGTACTTCGCGCGGCGGTTATTTTCGGACATTCCCCACTCGCTCTCGATCGCGCCCTGCTCTTCAAGCCGGTGCAGCGATTTATAGAGCGCCGCGTCGTCGATCGTGAGCGTGCCGCCGGAGCGATCGCGGAGCCAGTTGGAAATGGCATAGCCGTGCATCGGCTTCCAGGTGAGCGTCTTCAGGACGAGGACGTTCAGCGTGCCGTAGATGAGGTCCGACGGAGTTTTTGTCATCGCCTATTCGACACCGGGGGTGCGAATAGGGTTTACCTGTTCCACTGAACAGGTAGGTGGAGCTATGGCGTTGTCGTCTTCTGCTGCGACAGGCGGAGCATCAAAAGTGCAGCCCGCTTCGTCTGCGACGGCAGCATCCGGAGATCCGCCGTTTCCTTCTCACTATGGTCGTCGTGGCCGGAGAGACCGATGCCATCGATCACCATCGGTACGATGTTCGCGATAAAGGCCACATCTGCGGCGCCCGCCTTCGACGGGTCGACCGCCGTTACCGCGCCCGCACCAAGATCACGGCTCGCCTGATCGTACATGGCGAGAATCCTGCGGTTGCCATCCGTTGGCGCCATCGGCGGATAGCCATCGTCGAATGTGATTTCGCCGCCGGTCTTCGGCAGGTGGTGCGAAACAATGTCGCGCATCGCCTTCTCCGTTTTCGCGAGCTGCTCCGGCGACAGCGTCCGCATGTCGCCGGTCACGGTCATCTTGCCGGCGATCACATTGTTCTTTCCGCTCGCGGAGCCGGCTGTGTTGGTGCTGTCTGCATTGACGAGCGTTCCGCCGAGCGCGAGGCCGGGGCTAAATGCGAGATACGGCTCACCCGAAAGCTTCTGATAAAACTCGGTGAGAATTCTGGACATCTCGAAAATCGCGCCCGCTCCGATATCGTCGTGAAAAATCTGCGACGCGTGCCCGGGATAGCCCGTCGTCGTGAGTTTCCATTCGGTGGCAGAGCGGCGCGAGATCACCGCCGATTTTGGATCGCCCGCGCCATCTTCGAATCCCATAGCAGCGCTCGCGCCTGCCGCTGCGTCAATTAACGCTTTGCGTGAGAGTGCGAGCGGACGGCCGGCATCTTCCTCATCGCCGTCGAACACGGCGGTCACGTTCATTTTCTCCAGCTGCCCCGCGTCTTTCAGCGCGCGCAGTGCGAAGAGCATCACCACATCCCCGCCCTTCATGTCGATGACCGCAGGACCCGTCGCCGTCGAATCATTGAGGCGAATAAACTTCTGAAACGGACTCGACGGTTCGAACACGGTGTCGAGGTGGCCGATCAGCAAAATCTTCGGACCGGGCCCCGCATGCTCGGCAATCAGGTGACCCGCGCGCTTGAACGACGCGCCATCCGCCCATCGAACCTTGAATCCGAGCGCCTCCAGCTGAGGTCGCAGCACATCCGCCACTGCGCGAACGCCCGCGAGATTCATGGTGCCGCTGTTGATGTTCACAATCCGCTCGAGTAGTGCCAGCGCCTCAGCGTTGTGCGAGTCAACAGCGCGAACCGCCGCTCGTTCGGCAGCGGCAAGCGGCAGCGCCGGCGACCCCTGTGCAACAGCGATAGCCGGGCGCGCGTATCCAGTCGCGAGCAGGGCACACGCAGATATGAATCGTGCCGATCGAAATGAAAGAATCATGTCAATGAACCTGCTCGCGGGTTTGCTTGTGTCGTTGCTTGCTCGAATGTGTCAGGAGAATAACATTCCAGCTTCGATTCGTCCTCCTTTTCGCTCTATATAATGAATTCGTCGCTCCGCCCCCTGCTCCTCGCGCTGCTGGCTGTGACGCCGGTCGCCGCAACGGCCCAACACGCGCCGCTTCCGGATTCTTTGCTCGTCCGCGCGCTGACGTTCCGCTCGATCGGCCCCGCTTCGATGGGCGGACGAATCGTGGATATCGCAGTCGCAGAGAATCCACCGCTCGTCCGCGGCGGGCGGCTCGGCAACGTGCTCTATATCGCCGCCGCGACGGGCGGAATTTTCAAATCCACCAACGCCGGGCAGAGCTGGACGCCGGTGTTCGATTCGGTGCGCACTGGCTCTATTGGCGCCGTCGCGGTCGCGCCGTCGAACTCGGAAATTGTTTGGGTCGGCACCGGCGAAGCGAACAACATGCGCAGTTCCTCGTGGGGAACCGGCGCGTACAAATCGACGGACGGCGGCAAGACTTGGTCTGGCGCTATGTTGCCGAAGACGCAGCACATCGCCCGCATCGTGATCGATCCACGCGATCCGAATGTCGTCTACGTCGCGGCGATGGGACCGCTCTGGTCGAGCGGAGGTGATCGCGGCCTCTACAAGACGACCGATGGCGGAAAAACTTGGACGAACACCAAACAGATCAGCGCGCACACGGGCTTCACCGAAGTGGTGATCGATCCGTCGAATCCCGACGTACTCTACGCAGCATCGCTCGAACGTGAGCGCCGCGAGTATGGTTTTCTGCCTGCCGGAACCGAGAGCGCGATCTACAAGACGCGCGACGCGGGAAAAACGTGGACGCAGCTCACGACGGGGCTTCCGACAGGTGAACTCGGTCGTATAGGTCTTGCCGTCTGCCGCTCGAAACCGTCCACGCTCTACGCCGTCATTCACGCGAAGGGTGCGGCGAATGGCATCTACCGCTCCGACGATACGGGCTCGACCTGGCGCCAGGTGAACGGCGTCAACGGCACCGCGTGGTATTACAGCCAGATTCGCTGCGATCCCGCCGATCCGGAACACGTGATCAGTCTCAGCGCCGCATCGCGCGAATCGATCGACGGCGGAAAGACATGGACGCCGTTTGCGCAGGGCGGCCCCGTGCACAGCGACCATCACGTGCTATGGATCAATCCGGAAGCGCCGGAGCAGATGATCCTCGGCGGCGACGGTGGGCTCAACACGACGTCGGATCGCGGCCGCACGTGGGGCCACTCGGAAAATTTTGTCGCCGCGCAGTTTTATGCGATCGCCGTCGACGACGCGCAGCCATTCTACAACGTGTACGGCGGCCTTCAGGACAATCAGCAGTGGGGCGGACCCAACCGCACGCGCACCACGTTCGGACCGTCGAACGCCGACTGGTTCCGCATGCATGGCGGCGACGGATTCTACGCGGTGCCGGATCCGCTCGATTACAACCTCGTGTATGCCGAGATGCAGGGCGGCGGCGTGGTGCGCTACGACCAGCGCACGGGTCAGGCGAAGAACATCAAGCCGGTGCCGCCGGAGAAGGTGACGCATCGCTACAACTGGAGCGCGCCGATTGTGCCGTCGCGGCACGACGCGAAAGTCGTGTACATGGCTGCGAATTATTTATTCCGCAGCAACGATCGCGGCGACAGCTGGACCACGATCAGCCCCGATCTCACGCGCGGGATCGACCGCAACAAACTCCCGATGCGCGGCGCCGTTCCGGATTCGCTTGCGCTCGGCCGCAACGAGGGAACCGCCGAGTTCAGCAACATCTCGACTGTTGACGAGTCGCCGATGAAAGCGGGGTTGCTCGTCGTTGGAACAGACGATGGCCTGATTCAGGTCACGCGCGACGGTGGAAAAAACTGGACGAAGACCGATCATTTCCCCGGCGTCCCCGACACGACATATGTGAGTCGCGTCGTGTTCTCGAAGGCGAGCGAAGGCACGATCTACGCGACGCTCGACGGACACCGCAGCAACGATTTCAAACCGTACGTGATGAAGAGCGTCGATTTTGGAAAGACGTGGGCCTCGATCGCGGCCGATCTTCCCGACGGCGGGAGCGTGCAGGTCATTCGTGAACATCCGCGTCAGCCGAATCTGCTTTTCGTAGGCACCGAGTTCGGGGTGTACTTCACCGTCGATGGCGGCGGACACTGGACGCAGCTCAAAAGCGGAATTCCAGGGGTGCCTGTTCACGATCTTCAGATTCAGGCGCGCATGAACGATCTCGTGGTCGGTACGCACGGCCGCGGCGCGTACATTCTCGACGATCTCGCGCCGCTCGAGCATCTCGCGCAGGCGAAGGAAGCCGCAGTCGCCTACATGTTTCCGATTCGCGACGAGCTAGAGATCCAGCCAAATGCAACGCGTAACTCTGGAATGGGAACGAGCGGGTTCACGGGTCAGAATCCGGAACTCGGCGCTCGTATCGCGTACGAGTTGAATTCCATTCCGAGCGACGCAAAGGCGACGATCACGATTCTCGACGCGAGTGGGACAGTGATCAGGCAGATGGCGGCAAACAACAAGCAGGGGCTGTTCCGGCAGTATTGGGATATGCGCGTTGGTCCGCCGCTGACGGGGACGGTGACTGACACGCTGCCACCGGGAACGGTGGTTGCCGGCGGTCGCGGCGGTCGTGGTGGTGGCGCGGGCGGCGGTGGCGGTGGCGGTGGCGGCGGAGCCGGTGGTCCGGGCGGCGGACGCGGCGCGGCCGGTGACGCGCTGTTCCCCGCGCTTCCGGGCACGTACAAAGCGCGACTGACGATCACGTCTGCGACGGGCGCGCCAACTGTGCTCGAGCAGTCGTTCACGCTGCGCAAAGACCCGATGGTGATTCTCGCAGAGTCGGAGCTCAAGCAGCTGTACGCGTTTCGACTGAGCGTCGCATCGTTCCAAAAATCACTGCGTGCAAAGCAGGCGCAGACTGACACGACGCAGCGGAAGTTTGCGGAGATTCGCCGGACAGCGGATTCGTCTGCAGCGAAACTCACACCTGATGCGAAAGCGAAACTCGCTGCACTTACGAAAGAAATGGCGGAGATCGTTGCGCAGATTGGCGCGCCACCTGGAGCGGGTCGCGGCGGGTTTGGCGGCGGTGGTGGAGGTGCTGGCGGTGCTGGTGGCGCTGGCGGTGCCGGTGGTGGCCGTGGCGGACGCGGTGGCGGCGGACGTGCCGGTGGCGGGCGCGGCGCAGCGGCGCCTGCTGACACGACGGCGGGTGCGGCAACAGCGGCACCTGCAGGCGGCGGCGCGCCAGCGGGCGGCGCAGGCGGTGGCGGGATCGACGATCAAAACGCGCTCCCAGCAGCGCCGTCCGTGGTCACCGTGCAGGCGAGATTCAACGCGCTCACTGAAATGCTGAACATTTCGTTCGCGGTGAGCGACGAACAGCGCAAGACGCTCCAGGCGCTCCCTGCGGATCTTCAAAAGCAGATGGATCGCGTGACCAAGGTGGTGAACGAAGAGCTTCCAGCGCTTATCAAGGCGCTGAACGATGCTGGGATTCAGGTCAAGGCAGCAGGAAGCAATTGAACTGGAATGATTCGCGGCAATCACCGGTTGCCGCCACATTCTCCTCATGGATGATCTTCACACGGCAGAATCTCCGGCGAGAATAGTCGCCAGATTCGGCGCGTTCGTCGGCGGGATCGCGGTTTTGTACTGGGCGATGAAGGCGACGTTTGGTTTGGTATTTTTCGCGCCCGTTGGCATCTGGGCTGTGAGTCGGATCCATCGCTCGCGCGGGCGTCGCGTTGACGGCTTCGGCAGCTTCGCGAGCGCGGTCGGCAGCGTGATGATTGTACTCAGTCTCATCGGTGTCGTCGTCGCGAGCATCGCACCGACGGGATCGATGGATGCAGCGCGACGCCGCGCCGATTCAACAGCTGCCGTGGCAGCGAAGCAGCCACCGCCCGCGTGGCTGGACCGCCTCTCGCCGGGACTTGCAGAACGTGCAGCAGCTCAGCGATCAAGTAGCGGCGCGCCAATCAACGCATCCACCATGGTTATCGGAGCCGTAGTACTGATAGGCTTTGTCGGGAGTTTTGTCGGTACTATCGGCTGGATAGGCGCGGCGCTGCTCGTGTTCTCGGTCAAAGGCCGCTGGCTTCATGAACGGTCGCCGGTTCCGGATGGAGCAGAAACATCGGTGCCGTTGTGACCGCACTTTATGCGAGAGCCGTCTTCTTCGTTTCCGACGTCGAGCGCTCCACTAGCTTCTATGCGGAACAGCTCGGCTTCGCCCTCGGCTGGGACTCTGACGACGGCGTGGTGCAGGTCGGTCTCCTTGGCTTCGAGCTGATCCTCAATCAAACCCGGGCGGATGCGCCGACACGCGTCGGCAACGGCCGGGTTTTTATCGGCCTCGACGACGATCAGGAATCGACATTCCGAGAGCATTTACGCGTGCGGGGGATACGACCGCGCCGCACGGAGTGGGGCCGCCCGACGCTCGTGATCACCGACCCCGACGGGAACGAACTGTTCTTCTGGATGCCGCACGACGACTTCACCGGCATCGTTTTCGAGGAAGATTCGACGGGCCGCTAATGCTTTGGCGCGGCGAGCTGTCAGGTTCGGTGAGGCCCCTACCGAACTGAGGACAGCACCAATGCGCCAATTCGCCGTAACTGCGTTCGCGCTCGCCGCCACGCTCGCGTGTGCCAGCGGGTCGACCACGCCGACCGCCGCCACCACTACGACCACCGGAACGAACACGACCGGCACGACCAACACCGGCGGCTCAACCACGCCGTCGCTGCCATCCGGCTACGAGAAATTTACCAACGGCACGTCGGTGCAAATCTCCGGCAACTTTGTCGTCGTCTCGACCACCGACGTCCCGAATCACAAGAGTCCGTACTTTGGCGTCGGCAACGCGAACTACGTCGCGCCAACCGCGGGGATCGTGCTCAACCCGAGCCACATCGCCGCGCAGTCCTACGTCCTGCGCATCCCGATCGCACCGGCCGCGGCAGCAAGCCCGGGCGACACGCCTCTCGACGCCATCGGTGTCGCGCTCAATGGCGTCGTCTTCTTCAATCAGTACGCTGCCGGGCGCGTGCCGCTCACGACGGAAATCGTTTCGTTCGATCAGTACAATGGCCATCCGGCGATGCAAAACAACTATCACTACCATTTCGAGCCGCTCTATCTAACCGCGGCCACGAAGTCGGCGCTGATCGGCTTCATCCTCGACGGCTATCCGATTTACGGCCCCCAGGAGACCAGCGGCAGCGCGCCCACCGGCCTCGACGCGTGCAACGGCCACACGCACGCGACGCTCGAATATCCGAACGGCATCTATCACTACCATGTCGTGTCGTCGCCGCCGTATCTCGTGGGATGTTTCCATGGGACGGCCGGCACCGTCACGAACTGAGCGTGACCGTCATGCGAACAGTCGTGCTCGTCCTTGTTGTCGCGATCGCCGCAGCGTGCGACGGCAACGCGGCCGTTACCGTGACGAAGCAGTACGACAACGGACGCATCTCCGAATCGCGCATGTACGTACGCGGTGTGAAGACCGGCGTCCATCGCGGGTGGTGGCCGAACGGCATGCCGCGCTTCGAGTGCCGCTTCAGGGATGGACTCTCAGACGGTACCTGCCGCGAATGGTACGACAACGGGCAGCTCGCAACTGTACATCGCTTTCGCGACGGCGTTGAGGCAGGTTTGCAGCAGGGATGGAGCGCTGCAGGCGCGCCGCAGTTCAGCTACGAATTTCGCGACGGGCGCCGTTACGGCCTGCTCGGCGCGCTCAACTGCAAAACCGGCGCGCGCACTCCGGGAGCGATCTGATGCAAACTCCACGTTTTTCGAAAAACGACTTCACGCGTTTCGTCGTACGCAGCGGCGTTTTTCTTGGGGTCGCGGTCGCCGCGTTCACATTTATCGCGTTGAACGGCTCGCACCGCGGCAGCACGGTTCCTGCACTTCCCTTCTTTTCCGATTCGACGCTCACACCGGTGTGGACAGCTGACACCGCGGGCTTGCATCGCATCGGCGCGTTCTCGCTCGTCGATCAGCGATCGCGTGCGACGAGCGAAGTGAACCTGAATGGCCGCGTTACCGTCGTGACGTTTTTCTATGCGACCTGCAAGGATCTCTGCCCGCGCCTCCAGAGCAAGCTCGCCGCGGTGCATTCGAAATTTCGCGACGAGCCGCGCGTGCAGCTGCTCTCGATTTCAGTAGCACCCGAACACGATACGGCTCCGGTACTCGCGGCGTACGCGGAGGCAAATCATATCGCGACGCCGGACTGGCTCCTGCTCACCGGCGCACGCAGCGAGGTCGAACGCGTCGAGCGTGAGTCCTTCTTTGGAAACTCGCTCATCATACACGCTGCGGGCGCGACGCACGGCGAAACGATCTGGCTGCTCGATGCATCGCGGCGGATCCGGGGGGTGTACAACGGCACGATGCCGCTCGACACGGAACGGATCGAGGCAGACATAGCGACGCTCCTGGCCAAAGAAACCCAAATCGCCGCGCGTGGCGCCTGAGGCGACCGATGCCCAACTCGTTGCACGCTGCCGCGCAGGTGATGCCGCGGCGTTCGAGGCGCTCGTGCGCCGCCACTATCGCGCGACGTACGCCGTCGCCTTTGCAGTGATGCGCAATCAGATGGACGCCGAAGACGTCTGTCAGGATGCCATGATCCGCGCGCTCGAGCGCATGGAAGAATGCCGCGATCCCGAACGCTTCGGCGCGTGGCTCGGCCAGATCGCGCGCCGCCGCGCGTTCAACGCGCGCGATGCGCGGCGTGTGCGCGAGACCGACGATCTCACTCCCGAAACCACCGCCGGCGCCGACGATCCCGCTCGCGCAACGGAGAACGAAGAGCTGAAAGCGAGACTCCTCGCCGCGCTCGATTCACTGAGCGCAGTGCAGCGCGCCGTCGTCCTGCTCCACGATCACGATGGGCGCACGCACAGAGAGATCGGCGAAATCGTTGGATGCTCGGAAGGAATGTCACAGCAACATCTGTTCGCGGCGCGGAAACTTCTGCGCCGTAACCTGGGAGATATGCGCGATGGATGATCAGACAAGCGAACAGACACCACTCGATTTCTCAGCGCTCGGCGCGTCGCTTCCCGCAGCGCGCTTCGATGCGCTTGTCGCTGCCGTGGCGCGACGCGGTGAAGATGAACTTCAGCGCCGCCGCGGTGCAGTGGCCGTTGTGCGCGTTGTTATCGCGTGGCGCCGCCCGCTTCTCGCGGTCTCAGGACTGGCGGCCGCCGCGGCGATCATGCTCTTCGTGCGCGCGGCGCCCGTTACGAGCGCGATTGCAACAACCGAATCCGCAACGGCAGGAAGTGTTGCCGAAGCACTCGGCGTTCCTGCCGCATACGCAGAATCAGTCGAAGGACGCACCGCGGGTGCGGCAACAGGAGGGTCGGAGAAACAATGACGAACGCGATTCGCACACTCGGCCGGATGGAATGGCAGGCGACACTGCTGCTGGTGGTAGTGTTTGGCACCGGCGCTGCGGTCGGCGCGGCGATCGATCGCTCACGCACGGCGGCTCCGCCGCCTGCCGCGCCCGCACCGCCGGCACGCCCAGGTCGGTTGCCGCCGTATCTCGAGCGTATGGACCTCACGCAGGAGCAGCATGCGAAGATCAAAACGATCCTCGACGCGCAGCGGCCGAAGGTCGACACGGTGATGAGTATGGTTCTGCCGCGATTGCAGGCGCTGAGCGATTCCACTTTTGCGCAGATTCGCGGAGTACTGACGCCAGAACAGCAGACGCGGTTCGATCACGACCGGCCGCGTCGCGATCTCGCGCCTGGAATGCCCGGAGCGGGTGGCCGCGGCGGTCGCGAAGATGGCGGTGGTCCGCCGCCCGAGCGACGCCCGCCACCTCCAAGAGATGGGCGCGGCCCGCCGCCGCCGCGGGACGGTCGTGGTCCGCCACCTGACGGTCGTGGCCCGCCGCCCGACGGCCGGGGACCGCCACCGCCTCGCCCGCCGGTCTAAATCATGAGCGCGGGGGTAGTACCAAGCATAGCTTCATCGTTCCTCAGAACGTTCCCCGCGCAACAAAGGCTCGTGAGTAACGACGACGAAAATCTGGACGATGAGTTTCCCGAAGGTGATGGCACCGCGCAAACCGAAGCGACGGTGCTCTGCCCGTATTGCGGCGAAGAAGTAGAAATCTCGATCGACCCGGGAAGTGGGCCGGCGCAGGAATACGTCGAAGACTGCGAGATCTGCTGCCAGCCGTGGCGCGTGAACGTCGGCTACGACGAAGCGGGACAAGCCGAGGTCGTCGTCACGCCGCTGGACGAATAGTCCGCGGTCAGACGGATTTCAGCTCGGCGAGAATTTCACCGGTGTGTTCGCCGAGCGCCGGCACTGCACCCATTCGCGGCGGCGCGCCGTGCAGATTGTGCGGCGGGAGCAGCGCTGAAAACTCTCCGCCCTCTGAATCGACGTTGACCCAGCGTCCGCGCGCCGCGAGCTGTGGATGCGCGGCGACGGCGGCGATGTCGTTCATCGCGCCTGTGGGAATGTCCGCCGCCTCGAGCAGCGCGATCACCTGTGTGCGTGTGTGTCTTGAGAAATGCGCGTCGATCAACGCTTCGAGCGCCGTGCGGTTTTGAACGCGGAGTTCGTTGCTCACGAAACGCGGATCGTCTGCGAGCGCTGGTGAGTCGAGCGCGGTTGTGCAGAGTCGGCGCCATTCGCGATCTGTTTGAACGGCGAGCATAACGTCGCCGTCGGCACAGTGATACGCGCCATAGGGCACCACCATGTTGTGGCGCACGCCTGCGCGCTGCGGCGCTTTGCCCGTCCCCTGCCACACATTCAGCGGCGGCATCATCCACTCGGTCATGCATTCGAACATGGAAATGTCGATCCGCTCGCCGCGATTCGTCTTGGCGCGATTGAGCAGGGCCGCGAGAATCGATGAATAGGCGTAGAGTCCGCCGCCGATGTCGGCGATCGACACACCCACTTTCGCCGGTGCGTCCGCAGTGCCCGTCATTCCGATGACTCCCGCTTCGGCTTGCACGAGCATGTCGTACGCCTTCCGCTCGCGATGCGGACCGTCGGGACCATAGCCGGAAATTCCGCACCAGATCAGCCGCGGATGGCGGGCGGTAAGTTTCTCGAAGCCGAATCCGAGTCGATCGACGGCGCCGGGCGCGAGATTGTGCACGAACACATCCGCGCCGGCGATGAGCTGTTCGCATATGTCGTGATCGTGCGAATCCTTCACATCGAGCACGATACTGCGCTTGCCGCGGTTCAGCCACGCGAAGTACGCGGACACGCCGTTGAGTGCGCCGTCGTATGCGCGCGCGAGATCGCCGCCGCCGGGACGTTCGATCTTGATGACATCGGCGCCCATATCAGCGAGCTGCCGTGTGCAGAACGGCGCGACCACCGCCTGCTCGAGAGCGACGACTCGGATCCCGTCGAGCGGAAGCGCGTTCGTCAAAACGACCTCGGCATGCCGAGCACGTGCTCCCCGATGTACGAGAGGATCATGTTCGTGGAAATCGGTGCGACTTGGTAAAGGCGCGTCTCACGGAATTTTCGCTCGATATCGTATTCCGAAGCGAAACCAAATCCGCCAAATGTTTGCATGCATGCATTGGCCGCCTCCCAACTTGCGTCCGCGGCCAGAAGCTTCGCGAGATTCGCCTCTTCGCCGCACGGTATCCCCGCGTCGTACAGTCGCGCGGCTTCGAACCGCATGAGATCCGCCGCGCGCACGTTCGCGTACGCACGCGCGATCGGAAACTGCACGCCCTGATTTTGTCCGATCGGCCGGTCAAACACGACACGTTCTGATGCGTACTTCCGCGACTTCTCCGTAAACCAATAACCGTCACCAATGCACTCGGCGGCAATCAGAATCCGCTCCGCGTTCATCCCGTCGAGAATGCAGCGGAATCCCTCGCCTTCAGTGCCAATGAGATTCTCCGCCGGAATCTCGAAGTCGTTGAAGAAGAGCTCGTTGGTCTCGTGGTTCACCATGTTGCGGATGCCGCGCATCGTCAGCCCGCGTTTCTCCGCACCACGAAGATCGACGAGAAAGACTGAAAGTCCGTGAGACCGCCGCGTGACGTCGGCGAGCGGCGTCGTGCGCGCAAGCAGCAGCATGAGGTCGGAATGCTGGGCGCGGGAAATCCAGACCTTCTGGCCATTCACGATGTATCGATCGCCGTCCTTTTTGGCGACGGTTTTGATCTTGGTTGTATCGGTGCCGGTGGTCGGCTCGGTAACGGCGAACGACTGGAGCCGCAGCGCACCGGAGGCAATCTGCGGAAGATATTTCTCCTTCTGCTCCGTCGATCCGTGCCGCAACAGCGTGCCCATGATGTACATCTGCGCGTGGCACGCGCCGGAGTTTCCGCCGGCACGGTTCACTTCTTCGAGAATCACCGACGCTTCAGTGATTCCAAGTCCGCCGCCGCCATATTCGGCGGGGATAAGCGCGGCGAGCCAGCCCGAATCCGTGAGTGCTTTCACGAACTCGGTCGGATAGCCGTTCTCCCGGCTGACGCTCTGCCAGTAGTCACCGCCGAATCTGGCGCAGAGCTCGCGGACTGGTTCGCGAAACTCGAGGTATGCACGATCGTGGATAGTCATCGACCAGAAAGATGTTGTACTTTCTCCCGATGCGATATCTCATCCTCGCACTGCTGGCCGTACCGCTTGCAGCCTGCTCACTCCGCCAGCCCGCGCCGCAGACGCTCGAATCGGTATGGTATGCCCGCGGTGAGGAGAGCCTTCAGAGCTTTGTGGCGCACGCTGACCAGATATCAATCGTGTCGCCACAGGTCTTCTCACTGGACAGCAACGGCATCATCACGGGCGCCATTGATCCGCGCATGGTCGCGGCGGCGCACGAGCACCATGTGAAGCTTGTGCCGCTCGTGATGAACCCCGGATTCGATCAGCCGTCGATCCACCGCGTGCTCACTGTTCCCGATGCGCGATCGCGGGCGATTCGCAGCCTTGCGGCACTCTGCCGTGACCAACATCTCGACGGAATCCAATTCGACATCGAGAATGTGCATGTGCGCGATAAAGCCGCGTTCACCTCGTTCGCACGCGAATCGGTGGATTCAGTTCATCACGCCGGCTGCACGCTCAGCGCCGCGGTCGTCCCGCGTACAAGCGAAGATCCGGGCCCGACGAGCTATCACAAGTGGATCTACGACAACTGGCGCGCCGTTTACGACTACAAAGCGTTGGCCGATACGCTCGATTTCATCTCGTACATGACGTATGCGCAGCACACTGGCGGATCACCCGCGGGCCCGGTGGGCGGATACCCATGGATGAAAGCGTCGCTCGAATACGTGCTCTCGCTCGGCGTGCCGCCCGGGAAAATCTCACTCGGCATACCGGGGTATTCCGACTGGTGGTACCCGGCATACGATTCCATCGGCGGGTCGAAGATGCGCGGCAACGATATTTCGTATTCAACGGCACAAGCGATCCTCGCGAAGAGCGGCATCAAAGCTTTGTGGGATAACGTGCAGAAAGCACCGACTGCCGCGTGGAGCGAACACGATGTGTACCAATACGTATGGATGGAAGATTCGCGCGCATTCATCACGAAACTCGGACTCGTGACCAAGTACCATCTGCGCGGATATTCCGTGTGGGTACTCGGCTCGGAGGACCCCGCAACATGGAATGCTCTTAAATGAAACGTCGCGATTTCGTTCAAGCATTCAGCGCGACGTTCGCCGGCGCCGCATTCCTTCCGCGCATCGTTGCGCCGAAAGACCATCTCTGGCGTGTTGGGCTTGAGCTCTACTCTGTGCGAAACGCGATGAAGGCTGATCCGGAGCGTACGCTCGCCGCAGTGCGCTCGATGGGCTACGACGACGTCGAACTGCTCTGGAGTTTCGATAACTTCGGTCGCACTCCGCAGCAGGTGCATACCACTCTGAAACACGAGGGACTAAAAACGCCGTCCGGGCACATCGCGCCCGAGGCGCTGCTCGCAGATTGGGAGACGAGCCTCGCCAACGCAAAGCTCGTCGGCCATCAGTATCTGATCGTTCCGAGCCTGCCGGACGAAACAAAGACTTCACTCGACGCGTGGCGCCGCTGGGCCGATCGTTTCAATGCTGCCGGTGACCTCGCGCGCCGTGCCGGGATCTGGCTCGCGCTGCACAACGAGCCGGAGATGATGAAGCCGATCACCGGCACGATTCCATACGAGCTATTCATGGAACGCACCGATCCGTCACGTGTCCGTCTGCAGCTCGATTTCGGCAACATGGAAGTCGGCGGTGGAAGCCCGATGCGGTATCTCGGAGAGCACCACGATCGATATTACAGCTTCCATGTGAAGGACGTCGGCGACGGCGGCAAGCATGACACGGAACTCGGCGCCGGTCACACGAACTTGCACGCGCTCCTCGCCGCGATTCCGGATATTCAAAAGAAGCCGTGCTACGTGGAGCAGGAGAATCCAAAGGACGAGCTCGTGAGCGCGCGCCAGAACTACGAATACCTCAAGAAATTGGAGTTCTGAGCCGATCGCACCGCTGGACTGAAACCGTGCCAGCGGCGCGTCGTAGGGTTCCGGTCACCCACACGGACCCGGCCGCGCCATGCAGGCAGTTCTCCGCGATATTCGCTATGGATTCCGGTCGCTAGTAAAGAGCCCCGGGCTCACCACCGTCGCCATCGTCGCGCTGACGTTCGGGATCGGGCTGACGACCACGATGTTCAGCATCGTCTACGGCGTGATGCTGAAGGGACTTCCCTTCCCCAATGGCGATCGCATTGTCGCCGTGTATCGGAACAATCCGGTGAAGGGCAACCGGCGGATGACCGTGCCGATCTCGGATTTCGCGGACTATGCGGCGCGCCAGAACTCACTCTCGAACATGGGCGCGTACTACACCGGGACGGTGAACATCAGCGGCGTCGGTCAGGCCGAGCGCTACGCCGGCGCGTGGATGTCGGCGTCGCTATTCAATGTTGCGAAAACAGAGCCGTTGCTCGGCCGCGTACTCCAGCCCGGCGACAACGTACCGAACGGCCCGAAGGTTGCCGTGATCAGTTACGGAATGTGGAAGACACGCTTTGGCGGCGGGTCGAGCGTGTTGAATGAGGTATTCCGCGTAAACGGCCAACCGTTCACGATCGTCGGCGTACTGCCGGAGAAGTATGGATTTCCGGACAACGCCGATCTCTGGCTTCCGCTTCAGCTCGATCCGCTCGCGACCAAACGCGGCGAAGGACCGGGACTTCAGGTGGTCGGAATGCTCAAGCCCGGTGTGACCGTTGATGAAGCGGCGGCAGACTTTGCGTCTATCGCAGCGCATTTGCAGACGGAATACAAAGCATCGAACGAGAATGTCGGCGCACGCCTTCAGACGTTCATCGACTTGTATATCGGACCTCAGCCACGGCAGCTGCTCTTCTCGATGCTCGGCGCGGTTTTTCTCGTACTCCTCATTGCATGTGCGAACGTCGCGAATCTCCTGCTTGATCGTGCAGCCCATAAGACGAAGGAGATCGGAATTCGCACGGCCCTCGGCGCATCGCGCGGCGCGGTGGTGCGACAATTCCTGACGGAGGCCTTCGTCCTGTCCGCGGGCGGAGCCATCGGCGGTACTGCGCTCGCTTACGCTGCGATCGGCATGTTCAATCGGGCGCTCGCCGACACCAACCCACCGTTTTTCATGGACATCCGGCTGCATCCGCCGGTGCTCATGTTCGTGATTGCCCTGGCGCTGATTTCTACGCTCTTCTCCGGGGCGATCCCGGCGATTCAATCATCGCGCGCGGATATCAATGAAGTGTTGAAGGACGAAAATCGTGGGTCGTCGAGCTTGAAGCTGGGAAGGATGAGCCGCGCGCTCGTCGTATTCGAGATTGCGGTGAGCTGCGGACTGCTCGTGGCCAGCGGACTCATGATCAAGAGCGTCACGAAACTCAAGACAATGGATCCCGGCTTCGCAACGCAAAATGTTTTCACAGCGCGAATCGGATTCCCCGCCGGATACACAGATACAACGTCGCAAAAGCAGTTCATGGTACAGCTGCACCAGAATATCGCATCGATTCCCGGCGTACGTGCGACCACGCTCGCGTCCGGCCTTCCCGGTACCGGTTCGGGTGGTGACGGCGGCCCGGTGATGATCGACGGCGTGTCGTATGCCGCCGAACGTGATGTCCCGAACGTGCCGTCGAATGCGGTTTCCGATGGATTCTTCGAAACGTTCAGCGTCAAGCTCCTTGAGGGACGCGGCATCACCAGTGCGGATCGCGCCGACGCGGCACCAGTTGCTGTTGTGAACAAGGCGTTCGCGGACAAATACTTTCCAGGAAAGGACGCGGTCGGCCAGCGCATTCGCGAAGGTGGCACCACGAGTACAAATCCGTGGATGACGATCGTCGGCGTGGTGCCGACGATGTTCAGCGGAGACGCCGAACATCCGCGGCCACCGGCATACTTCACGCCGCTCTCGCAGCACCATTCGAGTTTTGTCAGCATCGCCGTTCAAACGGCTGGTCCGCCAATGGCCGTGACGCAGCAGGTCCGCCAGGTGGTGGCTCAGCAGAATGCCGATATCCCGCTGTACTTCGTCTACTCGATGGACGAAGCGCTCGCGCGGCCACTGTGGTACATCCGCGTGTTCGGAACGATGTTCATGATCTTCGGCGCAATCGCGCTTTTCCTTGCGGCGATCGGACTCTACGCAGTCATGTCGTTCTCCGTCAGCAGGCGCACCAAGGAAGTCGGGATCAGGATGGCGCTCGGCGCGCAGAGCGGCCAGGTGATCCGGATGATTTTCCGACAGGGCGTCTGGCAGCTGACCGCCGGAATCACCCTCGGTCTCGTCCTCGCGATGGCGATCGGACAGGCGACATCGGCGATTCTGTTCGAAGTTCAGCCGCGCGATCCACAGGTGTTCGGCGGCGTGGTCGTTGTGCTGGCACTCACCGGAATGCTCGCGTGCCTGCTTCCTGCGCGCCGCGCCACCCACGTAGACCCACTGACAGCGTTGCGAAGCCAGTAGCGACTCACGACATTCGGTCAGCGCCCAGGTTGTCTTGAGTGGCGTCAGCTGGTTTATCGCAGTCGGCCCTGACCGCAATAATTCAAATGATCGCTGCCCGTCGATTCGCTCCAGTTTTGATCGCGTTCGCCGCCGCCGCCGCACCACTGCGCGCGGCGGACGACCCGCATCTGATCCCGAAGCCGCGCGAGACGACGGCGGGTGATCTCGTGCCGCTCACCAGATCCGTCACGATCGCCGCGACGGGCAACGACGACGACCGGTTCGCCGCGAGAGATCTTTCGGACGTACTCAAAGAGCGCGGGGTGCACATCGCCGCCGCTGCCGAGGGAGCGTTCCGGATTTCGCTGCTGCGTCTCGACTCGCCGGCAGCGCACCGGCTGCTCGAAGACAACAAGGTCGCGTTCAGCGATGAAATGAAAGCCGAGGGGTATGTGCTCCTCACGACGAAAGACGGCGCGGCGATCGTCGCTGCGACAGGCGCGGGAATGTTCTACGGCGCGCAGACGCTCAAGCAATTGATCCGCACCGACGGCGCTGCGCCGCGCGTGCAGCTCGCCGTGATTCGCGACTGGCCCGCTATGCGGTATCGCGGGTTCCACGACGATCTCTCTCGCGGGCCCGTACCGACGCTCGAGTTTCAGAAGAAAGAACTGCGCACTTTCGCAGCGTACAAGATCAACGTCTACTCGCCGTACTTCGAGCACACGCTCTCGTACGATTCGAATCCGCTGATCTCGCCGCCGGGCGGCGGGATGAGTCACGACGACGTGCGCGCGCTCGTCGCGTACGCCAAGCGCTACCATATCGAGGTGGTCCCGGAGCAGGAAGCGTTCGGCCATCTCCACCACGTGCTGAAGTACGATCTCTACTCGCCGCTCGGCGAAGCAGAACATGGCCATGTGCTCGCGCCGAACGATCCCGGTTCGCTTCCGCTGATCAAATCGTGGTTCGCCGAAATCGACTCGCTCTTTCCGTCGAAATTCGTGCACCTCGGCGCAGATGAAACGTTCGAGCTCGGACTCGGTCGCACAAAGGACCGCGTGCAACAGAACGGACTTGGTCCGGTGTACATCGACTTTCTGAAACAGATCGAAAGCGCGCTGCGCTACACCGGAAAGCGGTTCCTTTTCTGGGGCGACATCGCCCAGGGAAGTCCCGACCTCGTGAAGTCGCTCCCGAAGGACATGCTCGCCGTTGGCTGGGGCTACGGCTCAAATCCGAAGGCGGAAACGCTGCTGCGTCCGTTCATCAACGCCGGAATCGAAACGTGGGTCGCGCCGGGAGTGAACGGATGGAATCGCGTTTTTCCGAACAACGACGTGACGCTGAAGAACATTCAGGCGATGGCACGCGACGGACAGCGACTCGGCGCGACCGGTCTGCTCAACACGAGCTGGGCGGACGACGGCGAGGCGATTCTCAATCAGCAGTGGTACGGAATTCTTTTCGGTGCCGCCGCGAGCTGGCAGGCGGGGGAATCATCGTTCGACGATTTCACGCAGAGCTACGGATTGCAGTTCCACGGTGATCCAACCGGTAAGATCGACGCGGCGCAAATGAAACTGTCGGCCGCGCACGCGTTGCTCGCGAAAGCGGGACTCGGCGATGGCAGCGACTATCTCTACTGGGTTGATCCATTTTCCACCGAAGGTCAGCAGAGCGCACAGAAGATTCGCGGCGTCGATCGTGATTTCCGCGTGCTCGCCGAAAGTGCGATGGTGCTCGTTGCGCAGGCGCGCACCGCTGCGCACGGAAAACTTCAGGAGAGCGACGTACTCGACGCGCTCGAGATGGGCGCCCGCCGCCTCGATTTCATCGGGATGAAGTTCGAACTCTCCGATGAGATCTCGCGGCTGTACACGCACGCGTATGACACGGTTCAGGCCGGCGGCAGTCCCACGCACGATCTCGGCGAGATTTCATCGAACATCAATTCGCGCAGCGCCGATTTGCGCGACGGGTACGTGCTCGGCCGCGAGCTGTACGAAAAAAGCTGGCTCGCGCAGAATAAGCCGTACTGGTTGTACAACGTTCTGAATCGCTACGATCTCGCGGCGCAGCTTTGGATTCAGCGGTCAGATAAAGTTGGCCAGGCAAGATCGGCGTACAACCGGACGAAAAAACTGGCGTCACCGGAGGAGTTGGGAATTCCGCGGTGGACTCAGCCGTTTACGCCGTAGGGTAGAGATGAGCGGCGTGGCTTAGCAGCAGACGCAGAACGCAGGAGAGGAATCGGGACGCGGGGTGGAGGGGTGAGATGGGAGTAGATATGAGAAAGGGCGCGACTCAGACTGAGTTGACGCCCTTTCTCGCCTCTCGCCGCTACTCCAACCTCACCTCTAAGCCCCGCATCCAAATTCCTCTCCTGCGTTCTGCGGCGCCGGTAAAGTCTCGCCCCGCAACTCAGAGCGTCCGTTTGAAGAGGTACGTCGCCGCCGTCATACACACGACCGTGAAAATCGATAAATAGAGCAAGTCATACCCAATCGCCCCAAACCCCGTGTTCTTGAGGATCAGACACTTGATCGCGTGAACCGCGTACGTGAACGGATCGAGCACCGCAATCACTTTCATCCATCCCGGAAACGCCTGCTGCGGATACACCGCCCCGCTCGGGAAATACAGGAAAGTGTTCAGCACGCCGAACAGCGCGCGCGGAAGCAGCGGATCGTTCATTCGCACCATGAGCAGAAACATCATGCTCACGAGTGCCATCGACGTGATCACCACCACGATCATCAGGCGCATGAGCCGCAACGGTTCAAACGCGTTCGGAACACCTGCGATGACCGACCCGATCGTCACGACCACCACTGCGGCGATCACCGCTTTGATTGCGCCCGAAATCGTGAACCCGAGTACGAGTTCGAGTTTCGTGATCGGGGTGACGAGATACCCCTCGTGCAGGCCGCGTGATTTGTCGTCAATAAAAATAATTCCGCCGCCAATCATCACCATCATGAAGATCGACATCACGATCGACCCGGACAGCAGATACTGGATGTAGGGGACGTAGGGATAGACTTCGACCACGTCCAGCGTCGTCGAGCCGGAAATCCGTCGCGTGGACGTTTCGGGCATGTCGTACGCGGTGATCATGCCGCTCGCCGTCGCCGCCATCGTACCGGCCACGAAGCCGTCGGTGTTGTCTTCGATGATCGCGACGTGGGGATCGTCCTTCGAGAGCACGCGCCGTGAAAAATCCGGCGGGATCGCGAGTACGCCGTTCAGTTCACCGTTCCTGAGTGCAGTCACCGCCGTGCCGAGGTCGGGATACGCCATCGGCACGAACGTTTTCGCATTCGAAGAAACGGCGCCCGCGAGCTCACGCATTCTTACCGCTGGCATCCCGCGATCCTGATCGACGACACCGAGTTTGAGATTCTTCACGGTGCCGCCGAACGCGTAGCCGAGTACGAGCAACTGCACGATCGGCATGACGAGCGACATGACGATGAGCATCGGGCTGCGCCGGAAACGGCGCATCTCGCGTTCGACGATGGCGAATGTGCGTTCCATGGTCAGCGCCCCGCGGGGGCTGCGAGTTCAGGCGTCGCGGCGGACTGTTCGCCATGCAGCTGGCGGCCGGTGAAGTAGACGAACACGTCGTCGAGTGTCGTACTCTGCACGGCGAGCGTCTGCACTTTCACGCCGGCGCTCGCTGCGGCATCCAGCAGTGCCATCGTCGTCGTGGGTCCGTCCTTGGACGAGATGTGATACGCGTTTCCGTCGGACGTCACGGCCGCCACCGCCGGCAGCGCACTGACTTTCGCCTTCCAGTCGGCGGGCGCGTTGTCGAACAGCACCTCGAGCACATTGTCTCCCGGCACCGCCGCCTTGAGATGGATCGGCGAATCCAGCGCCATGAGCTTGCCATGATCGACAATGGCGATCCGGTCGCACAGGTGATCGGCTTCATCCATCATGTGCGTCGTGATGAGCACGGTCAGCTCGCGCTCCGCTTTGACCTTCTCGAGCATCGTCCAGACCGCTTTGCGCGAAACGGGATCCAGACCGGTGGTGGGTTCGTCGAGAAAAAAGATCTTCGGCTCGTGCACGAGCCCGCGTGCGATCTCGAGGCGGCGGCGCATGCCGCCCGAAAGTTTTTTCACCTGCGCGTCGGTCCATTTCGTGAGATCCACAGCCTCGAGGAGATCGCGTATGAGCTTCTCGCGACGCTCCTTCGGCACGCCGTAGAGCTTCGCGAAAATCAGCAGATTCTCGCGGCAGCTGAGTTCCATGTCGCTCGTCATCGCCTGCGGAATCACGCCGATCGCGTGACGCACCGCATCAGGCTGAGTCACGATGTCGCACCCGTTCACAATCGCGGTTCCGGACGTCGGGAGCATCAGCGTGGTCATCATGCGGATGAGCGTCGACTTTCCCGCACCGTTCGGCCCGAGCAAGCCAAGCGTCTCTCCACGTTCGACGGAAAACGAAATCCCGTCGACCGCGGTAAAATCACCGAATCGCTTGCCGATATTTTGGACGTCGATCGCGAGAGGCACTCGTTTCTCCCTAGGTGCTCATCTCGCCGTCACGCTCTTCGGCAGCACGACATACGCCGTCATGCCTGTCGCGAGGCGGCGGTCTTTGTTGTCGAGCCGGATGCGAATCTCGAACGTCTTGATGTCGCGCTTGGTGCGGCTCACGTCGCGTTGCGTGGCAAAGCCCGCATCGACGCCGCGAAAAAACACCGCGCCCCGCTTCTCGTCGCCCGACGGGAGGCGAACCGTGAGTGAATCGCCAAGCTTAATGGCGTCGATGTAACTCTCTTCCACATCGGCGCGCACCCACAAATTATCGGGGTCGATCAGCGTGATGATCGGCTGACCCGGCGTCACGATCTCGCCGGCGCGCGCCGCCGCCACATCCACGATCCCCGCGATTGGTGCGCGAATTTCAGAGTAGGCTAGGCGAACATCCGCTTTCGTCGTCTGTGCGGTCGCTGCGGCTTTGCCGCGCTGCGCCGCCTGCAACCCGCCCCGGCGCACCGCGATCTGTTCCGCCGCAGACTGCGCGAGCGCGAGCGCTGCGCGCGCGGACTCAACCTGTTTCGCCGTCGCGTCGACACGCGCGGTTGCAACGGCGGCATTCGTTCGCGCCTGATCGAGATCCTGATTTGAAATCGCGCCCGCCTTCAGCATCGCCTCGCTTCGCGTCAGCGATAATTTGGCGATATTGAGATTTGCCGCTGCCTCCGCCTGCTGCGCGATGTTCGTCGCCAGGTTCGCCTGCGCCTGTTTGATCTGCTCGGCGGTCTGCTGCTCCTGATATCGCAGCGCGGCCTCACTCACCGCGACTTGATCGCCAAGCCCCTTTTCGCTCTGCGCGGCGAATGCCTGATCGGCACGCAGTTCATCCGGCGACAGCACGGCGAGGAGCTGGTTCGCCTCGACCTTGTCGCCCTCTTTCACCAGAAGTTTGCTGAGCTGCGCGCTCACCTGCGGGCTGACGATCACGTCATTTGTCGTCACGATTCCCGTGAGCACGAGCGGACCGGGACGCGTGATGATCACGGCGGCAACAATCCCGATCACGATCACGCCACCGACGATGGCGCGTTTATTTGAAGCCATTGGAAAACTCCGGAAGCCTTCGACCGATGTTCGGGCGGTGGCGGCTGGTGGCCGAACCCGCGGCGGTGCTATTTACCCGCTGAGAGAATGATGCCTGCATGATAATCACCGCGCGATCCCCGGGACCCGCATGATTGCCGTTCGCGAACTCACGAAGCTCTACGGCTCGTTCAAGGCCGTTGATTCAATCTCATTCGACGTCGGGCCCGGCGAGGTGCTTGGCCTCGTGGGACCGAATGGTGCGGGCAAAACCAGTACGCTCCGCTGCCTCGCCGGAATCATGCGGCCTACCAATGGGACGGTTGAGATCGGCCGTTACAACATCCAAACCCAGCCTGTCGAGGCAAAGGGAAAGCTCGCCTTCATTCCTGATGAGCCGCACCTGTTCGACTATCTCACGGTGCAGGAGCATCTCCGGTTCATAGCCCGGCTCTACAATGTGGCTGATGCCGAGCAGCGGATTCCGGTATTGCTCGCCGAACTCGAACTCAGCGACAAACTCGAGACGCTGCCCGGCGCGCTCTCGCGGGGCATGAAGCAGAAGCTCGCGATCGCGTGCGGCCTCCTCCACAATCCCTCCGCGTTGATCCTCGACGAGCCGCTGACGGGCCTTGATCCCGCCGGCATTCGAAAAATGCGCCAGACGATCGCCAATCGCGCGCGCGACGGCGCCGCAGTCGTCCTGAGTTCGCATCTGCTGCATCTCGTTGAGGAGCTCTGCACAAAACTTTTCATTCTCCGGCGCGGGCAGTGCGTTGAATACGGCACGTTCAACGAGATACTCGCGCGCCGCCCCGAACTTGCAGGCAGGTCTCTCGAAGACGTTTTCCTGACGCTGACCGCCGACGAGGCACCGGGCGCGTGATCGCTGCGTTCGCGTACCTCCTGTTCTATACGACGCGAAACCGCGTGCAGTCGCAGCTCCGCCGGCTCCGCACGCCGCGGTACGCCGTTGGGTTCGTATTGGGACTCGGATATTTCTGGCTGATTTTCGGGCGCCACTTTTACGGCCGCGGAGGCAGCCCGTTTGGAGCGAGTGCGGGCACGTCGATGATCACCACGTTCGAGCCGCTCGCCCCCGCGCTCTTCGCCATCGTGATCGCCGGTATTTGGATTTTCGGCGGCGACATGTCGGCGCTCGCGTTTTCAGAGGCGGAAGTGGCCATGCTGCTCACCGCGCCGGTGACGCGACGTGGTCTCGTGATGTACAAACTCGCGCAGTCGCAAATCATCATTCTGATCAATGTTCTGATTTGGACATTTCTGCTGCGTCGCGGGAATAGCGCGATCCCCGGCTTTGCTTCAGCGGCCGCGGTATGGACCATCTTCACAACGCTCAACCTGCATCGCATGGGCGCGGCGCTCACGACCGCGTCGCAAGGTGAATATCGCTCCGCGGGAAAGCGCCTCACGTGGGCTGCAAAACTGTTCGGGTTCGTTCTCGTCGCCGCCGTGATGGGCACGCTGATATCTGCGCCGATCAGTCAAATGGAAGCGCCCGACGGCAAAGATCCGCTCGGCTTCATCCGCGCGGTCTTCAATTTTTTTGCGACGCCGGGCGTGCGTAAAGCGCTATACCCGTTTCATCTCGTCACCGCGCCATCGTTCGCGCCGGATCTGAACGCATGGGCCGTCGCGATGCTCCCCGCACTCGGTGTCGTTCTGCTGCACGCATTGTGGGTGTTGCGCTCCGACGCTGCGTTCGAGGAGGCCGCCGCATTCGCATCAACTGAGCGCGCCAAGAAACTCGAGGCCATGCGCTCGCGCCGCACAATGCATCTCGAGCCGGACAAGAAGACCGGCGGTCGGACGCTCCCGCTCGCGCCCACCGGAATGCCGCTGATTGCCATTCTCTGGAAGAATGCGATCGCGAGCCGCCGGAACGTCAGCCCCGGCGCGCTGCTCCGGCTCCCGATTCTGATTTTCGGTGTGGCGGGATTCATCGGCTGGAAGACGGGCGAGATGGCGCAGGCGGTGTTCGCAACGTCGGCCGTGATGGCGATCATCCTGCCCCTGTTGGTGATACAGGTGCTCCGCAATGATCTCCGCACTGACATGCAGAACCTCCCGCTGCTCAAAACGCTCCCGCTGGAGGGCGGCGATCTCGTGCTCGCGGAAGTGGGGTCCGGCGCAGTCGCGATGTTCGTCGTGCAAATAGTCCTCTTCGGAATCGCGGGAATCGCGTTCTACCTGCGCACCGAGGCTTCGCACTATCCGGCGATCATTGCGGGAATCGCCTTCGCGATGCCGGTGACACTGTTCTCACTCGATGTCGCGATCTGCACGATCGTCAACGGATCCGCTGTGATCTTTCCAGGCTGGATCCGCCTCGGGCCGGCCGGCTCCGGCGGGGTCGAGTTGATGGGACAGGCGATCCTCTCGATGATCGCATCGGGGCTCGTCTTCCTTCTGATGATGCTGATCCCGGCCGGAGTCGGTGCGGGCATCTGGTATCTTCTGAGCAGTTCGCCGACTCTCGCGACGGCGATCGCGTGCGTCTTTGGCGCGGCGGTGCTCGGCACCGAGAGCTACTTCATGATGCAGGCGCTCGGACATGCGTTCGAGCGCGCGGAACCGCAGCAGATATCCTAAAAAAAAGGGACGTGCGAAGCATGAGGTGCAATTGAGCGAAGGGCGACGCGTGCGGAGAACTTCTCTTCGCACTTCACTCGTCGCCCTTCGCCAATTCGCCCCTCATGCTTCGCTCGTCCCTGCAGTTACGGCATCAGCGCCTGTCCCGGTCCGCCCGGATTTCCGCGATGGCAGGTGATGCAACTGATCCGCGCCGTCTGACCGTTGCGCGGCGGGAGCTTCGTGAGCTGCGTCGTGTTCACCGCCTCAACCAACTCCGTCATGACGCGCGCGGTCTTCTTGCGCGGCAGACTGTCGCTCGCCCACTGGTTCGCGACATGGCAATCCGTGCAGTTACGGCCAAGTCCGCGGCCGTACGTCGAATCCATGAGCGTCAGGAAACGTCCTGCCGGCATCGACTTCAACACCTGAACATTCTTGAACACAGTGCCGGCCGGTTCGGTTTCATGACCGGCGATGTCCTTCATTAGTTGTGCGGTCGTCGCGGCGCGCAGCGTCGCGAGCGAATCGCGGCGAGCCGCGCGCTGTTCTGGCGTCATCGGCGGCGGTCCGCCGCGTCCACCACCCGGCGGTCCGCCTGCGCCCGGAGCACCAGCGGCACCCGGTGCGCCGGCTGCACCAGCCGCAGTCGCGCCACGTCCCTGTGCAACCGTCCCACTCGCGGGTGCGGCGGCACCGCGTCCGGCGGGCGCTGCAGCAGTCGCTGGCCCCGAACCTGCCGCGGGCGCCGGCGCTGCAGCCGGTTTCTGTTGTGAGCACGATGCAGCCGCGATCACCAACAGCGACGGAACGACGAAACGAAAATTGGAGCGCATACGCGAAGCCTCATGATTGGCGAAGGCGATTCTCTTCGCACCAACTTGCGCCCCGCCCTCCGCTATTTCAAGTCGCGCCCGATGAATGCCTCGATCTGCGCCTTTGCCGTGCGCGCGGTGAATCGCGCCTGAATGAGGAGAATTCGCTGTGCATCGAGCGCCGTCTGCGAAGTGAGCAGGTCGAGATACGCCGATGCGCCGAGTGCATACCGCGACTGCTGCGCCGCCAGATCTTCCTGCGCCGCCGAAATCTGCAGCTGCTGAAGTTCCACGGTCTGGGCCGCCGTGCGAAACTGATCGATCAACTGAGCGAGGTTGGCTTTCGCGTTAAATCGCGCATCGCGCAGGGCCGCTTCAGCGTTGTCCTGCGCGACGATCGCCTGCATGTTCGCCAGTTCGCGCGAGAAATTATTGAATAGCGTGTAGTTCACCGAAAATGCGTACTGCGTTTGCGTCGATGCGGCCGGTCCGCCGCCCCAGTTGAAGTCGGGCGAGGTGAACGCACTTGCCGAGTAGCCATAAGTCACGAACACCCGCGGGACGAACTGCGAAGTGACCGTCGCGCGCCTTCCCTGCTTCGCCGCATCGAATGCCGCCACGGCCTGACGAACGTTCGGTCCGTCGTTCGCCATACGCTGGAGCGCGTCATCGTCCACGTCGATGCGGGGCACATCACTCGTGTCGGCGGCGACCGCCGTCACCGGCACATTCGAGGCGACGAGGCGCGTGAGTGCGGCATTCGCGTCCCGCAGCTGCGCACGCGCATTGAGCAGCGCGAGCCGCGCCGTACCAACCTGAATTACGGCGCGCAACGAGTCTGTGCGGACTACGGCGCCGATCTTTACCCGTGCCGCCGACGCGTTCAGCGCGACGTTGGCCTGCTCGAACGCGCTCGCGCCAGCCGCTTCCAGCTCACGTGCTTGCAGTACGGTGTAATACTGCAGCTTCACGGCGGCGCCCACACCGTATCGCTGCAATGTCTCCGCTTCAGCGTTCACTTCCTGACCCGCCTGCGCCTGCTTGTAGCTGAACCACCGCTGGCCGCCGTCGAACAGCAGAAGGCTTGCGTTGTATCCCTTTCCATAGTTCCACGGATTGCCGGTGTACGGAACGACCTGGCCCTGAAAGAACTGGCCGCCGTGGAAATTCGACGCGCCGTAATTGACGCTGAGGCTCGGCAGATATTGACCGAGCGCATTCATCTCGGTCAGCTTCCCCGTGCGGAGTGCGTTGCGCGCGCCAACCGTCAGTGGCGAATTGAGCTGCGCGAGACGAACTGCCTCATCGAGCGAGACCGGGCGTGCGGCGTCAGCACCCTGCTGCGCTGCCAACAATGCCGGCGCGGAAAGCAGGGCGAGGAGGACAAGGCGGCGGTCGAACATTTTCATGCTACTTCTCCTGTCTTGATGCGATGAAGGCACGTTGTCCTGAAAGGCAACTTGCGTGCCGCGGGCAACTTGGCCCAACTCTATTGCTAACAACGAGTTACGTACGATCCTCTGCACATGATCCGGCGCGGAGCGTTCGAATTCGGGAATCGTCCGCCCGAAAGCGAACAACGGCTGGCACGTCCGGCGAATCGCGGCCGTCGTTTACGACTCGCGGCAACCCGTGGGCTCGCATAGGTTGACCCTTCGCCACGAACAGCCAAGGCTTCGCCAAGGAGTCCATCTCGTGAGACGTTTTCAGGCCGTCCTGCTCTCCGTAATTCTGCTCGCCGCCGTCAATGCAGCAGCACAGTCGGTGCCCACAATTCGCTTCGACGCGACGATCGATTTTTTGAAGCTCCCACCGGACCTGTACCTCGGTGAAGTGGCGGGCGTCGACGTGAACTCGAAAGGCCACGTCTTCATATACAGCCGCACAGGTGAGCGCTCCGATGTTCACGGCGCGACCGCCGCACAGCTGTTTGAGTTCGGACCCGATGGCGCATTCATTCGCGAGATCGGAAAAAATCTGTACGGATTTGCGTTCGCGCACACAGTCCGCATCGACAAAGACGACAACATCTGGGCGACGGACGAAGGCACGAACATGATCATCAAGTTCAATCCCGCCGGACGCGTCGTGATGACGCTGGGCCGGCGTGAGGAAGCGTCCGAACCCGCTGCGCCGCGCCCCGCAAACGCGCCACCACTCCCCGCCGGCTGGGGATCGTTCAACCGGCCGACCGATGTCACATGGGATCCGCAGGGGAACGCCTTCATAGCCGATGGGTACGGAAACTCGCGCGTCGTAAAAGTCGATAAGAACGGCAAATGGCTGAAGACCTGGGGCGAGCGTGGATCGGGACAGGGCCAGTTGAATACGCCCCACGCGATTGCGGCTGATTCGAAGGGCAACATCTACGTCGCCGATCGCGGCAACCGCCGCATCCAGGTGTTTGACAGCGACGGAGGGTTCCTTCGTCAGTTCACGATCGACGTTCCGTTCGCGGGCGAACCGAATATCATGCTGGGCGCGATGCCGGGCCCTCCGGGTTCGGCGCCGAGTGGTGGGGCGACGATGGCCTCCGGCGCTCCTTGGGCCATCTGCATCACACCGGGCTCAAACCAATTCCTGTATGTCGCCGACGCAGTGCCGGGGCGCATCTACAAGGTGACGCTCGAGGGCAAAGTGCTCGGGACCATCGGCGAGGCCGGCAAGCAATTGAAGCAATTCGGCTGGATTCACGAGCTTTCGTGCCCGTCGGAGAACACCGTGTATGTTGCCGAACTGCTCAATTGGCGGCTGCAGAAGCTGACCTTGCATCCCTAGGCACCGGTAACCGCCCGAAGGGTCGTTCAACGCCTTTGGCAACCCCCGGCAACGGGGAGCAAGCGACTTTAGAGAGAAGTGCGTAGAGCTAATTCGCGAAGCCGCGCCATATCGACCCTTCAGGTGCTTCGTCTTTTCATTCCGGAAATTATTCTCTTGCAGATGAATCGTTTGGCATTTTTTTCTGGCATCGGGCGCGGCGTAAACGCAGTCGCGTCGCTCGGACTCTTCGTCGGCATCGCGGCGTGCAGCAAAGCGCCGGCCAGAGCGCCACGGCCGGCGATCGCGGTCACGGTGATCCCCGTGAAACGCGCCTCGGTGCCGTACGACATCGATGCCAACGGCATCGTCACTCCGATGCAAACGGCGATCGTCTCGCCGCAGGTCGATGGCATCATCACCGACGTCGACTTCTCCGAAGGACAGGACGTGACGAAGGGACAGGTGCTCTTCCACCTCGATCCGCGTCCGTACAAAGCTGCGTTCGATCAGGCCACCGCCGCGCTCGCGCGCGACAAGGCGACCGCCGCATACTCGGTCTCCGAAGCCGACCGTTACGAAGGTCTCGTAAAACAGGGCATCGTCACACGCGAAATGGGTGAGCAGTTGCGCGCGACGGCGCAGGCGGCCGCGGCAACAGTTCAGGCCGACCAGGCAACGCTCGACAACGCAAAGTTCAATCTCGACAACACGACCGTTCGCGCGCCGATCACCGGACGCACGGGAAGTCTGCTCGTCCGCACGGGAAACCTGGTCCACGCCGCGGGCGGCGCCGGCCTCGTCGTGATCAATCAGGTGCGTCCGATCCTGGTTCGATTCGCCGTCGCCGGTTTGCAGCTGCCAAACATCCTGAAGTACGGGCAGAAGAATGGCCAGGTGGTTCGCCTGCCGGTCACGTCGCTGCCAAGCAACCTCGTCAACTCAACAGCGCCCGCGGATACGAGCACGCCGATGGATGCAACGAGCGGCGCCGGAGCGTCGGCTGCACCGAAGCCGGTTGCTCTCGCACCAGCAGCATCCGATCCGGATTCCAAAGGCGGACTGACTTTCATCGACAACGCCGTCGACACGACCACGGCCACGGTGATGCTGAAGGCGACCTTCCCGAATAAAGGCGGCACGCTCTGGGCGGGACAGTTCGTCTCGACGACGCTGCGCCTGTATGTAGAAGACAGTGTGCTCGTTCTCCCGACGCAGGCCGTCGTTTCGGGACAGCAGGGCACATACGTATATGTCATCGACACGTCGAATACCGCGCAGCAGCGGCCGGTTGTTGTCGAACGCGCGGCCGGAGCATTGTCGGTCATCACGTCGGGCGTGTCAGAGGGTGAACGCGTCGTGACGGACGGACAGTCACGCGTAACACCAGGAGCACAGGTCACGATCGGCATGCGTGACCCCTCCGCAGCAGGAGGGGCGCAGGGCCGGGGTGGTCGCGGCGGCGGTCGCGGTGGTAAGAGCGGACGCGGTGGTCGTGGCGGCAAGGCAGGCGGCAAGGGTGACTCGACCGCAGCCAAGTCACCCAAGTAGCGCACACACGTAAACGGCGGAGCGGTCCATGAGTCTCACCGCCCTGTTCATCAAGCGCCCGGTCATGACGATCCTGATCATGCTCGGGATCCTGGTGTTCGGTATCGTTTCATATCGCCGGCTTCCGGTCAGCGATCTCCCGACCGTCGACTTCCCGACGCTCAGCGTCAACGCGAATCTTCCGGGCGCGAGTCCGGAAACCATGGCGGCCACAGTCGCGACGCCGCTTGAAAAAGCGTTCTCCGCGGTCGCCGGCATCGATGAAATCGTCTCGACGAGCAGCCTCGGCGGCACCAACATCACGCTGACGTTCTCGCTCGATCGCGACATCGAATCCGCGGCACAGGACGTGAACGCCGCGATTTCAAAAACGCTTCCGCTGCTCCCGCCGCAGATTCTGCCGCCGTCGTACAGAAAATCGAATCCGTCGATGGCGCCGATTCTCAACATCGCGCTGACGTCGAACGATCTCCCGCTCACCGAACTCGACGAGTACGCCGAAACGACCATCGCGCAGCAGCTCTCGATGGTCGAGGGCGTGGCGCAGGTCAACGTGTTCGGCTCGATGAAGTACGCCGTGCGCGTGCAGCTCGATCCGTCGAAGCTTGCGAGTCTCGGCATCAGCGTCTCGCAGGTCGCGAACCAGATCGGCCTGAACAACGTGATGCTGCCGACCGGCGTGCTCTACGGCCGCGACAAGACACTCACGGTGACGGCAACCGGACAGATGTCGAACGCGGCGCAGTTCCGCACGCTGATCATCGCGTACAAGAATGGCGCGCCGGTGCGACTGGGCGATGTCGGTTCAGTGCTCGATGACATTCAGAACAACAAGAACGCTTCATGGTACGACTCGAAAGGCGTTGCCGAGCGCACCGTGAATCTGATGATCACGCGGCAGCCGGGGACGAACACGGTCGACGTCGCGAGCCGCGTGCGCACCGTGCTGGCGAACATCGAGAAGGGACTGCCGGCATCACTCAAGGTGCACATCCAGTACGACCGCTCCGATTCGATTCAGCGCGCCGTGGCGGATGTGAAGTTCTCGCTGATCGTCGCGCTCGTGCTGGTCATCGCGGTGATTTTCCTGTTCCTGCGCAGTGCGGTCGCGACGCTCATTCCGAGCCTGACGCTGCCGATGTCGATCATCGGCACGTTCTCGGTGATGTACGTGCTCGACTTCAGCATCGACAATCTCTCGCTGATGGCGCTGACGCTCGCGGTGGGATTCGTCGTCGACGATGCGATCGTGATGCTCGAAAACATCGTGCGCCACATGGAGATGGGAAAAGCGCCGATGAAGGCGGCGTTCGAGGGCGCGCAGGAAGTCGGATTCACGATTCTCTCGATGACGCTCTCCCTCGCAGCGGTCTTCATTCCGCTGATGTTCATGGGTGGCATTATTGGACGGCTCTTCAAGGAATTCGCGATCACGATCATGGTCGCCATTCTCGTGTCGGGCTTCGTCTCGCTGTCGCTGACGCCGATGCTTTGCAGCCGGCTGCTCAAGCCGCATAAAGATCAGGCGCACGGGCGCTTTTACAATTGGACCGAGAGCATTTTCGACGCGACGCTGCATACATATGAGCGAAGCCTCGGCTGGGTGATGAAGCACCGTCCGGCGATGGTCGCGTTCTCGGTTTTGATTCTCGTGCTGACCGCCGGACTGTGGCAGGTAATTCCAAAGGGACTGTTTCCACCCGATGACACCGGCTCCCTCAACGGCACGACTGAAGCCGCGCAGGGGACTTCGTTCACCGAGATGGTGCGCCTGCAGAAAATTGCGATGGCACGTCTCGAGAAAGACACGAACCTCGTGTCGTTCACGTCGTCCGCGGGCGGCGGCGGCGGCTCGACCAACCAGGGCCAGCTCAACGTTACGCTCAAGCCGCTTGGCCAGCGTCCGTCGGCCGACCTGATGGTGGCCGAGCTGACGCGGCGCATGTCCGGCATCCCGGGGCTCTCGGTGTTCTTCTCGAACCCGCCGGCCATTCGTATCGGCGGACGTTCTACAAAAACGCTCTACCAGTTCACGCTTCGCGGCAGCGACATCTCAACCCTGTACTCTGAAGCGACGAAGCTGTTGTACGAGATGCAGGCCGAGCCGATGCTGACGGGCGTGACATCGGACCTGCTGAACACCAGTCCGATCCTGAACGTCAAAATCGATCGTACGCGCGCGCTCGCACTCGGCGTCTCGCCGTCGGCCATCGAAAATGCGCTGGCAAACGCGTACAACCAGCAGCAGGTCTCGACGATCTACACGCCGACCAACGAATACTGGGTGGTGATGGAGACCGTGCCGAGCGCGCAGTTGGACGCATCGGCGCTGGAGAAATTTTTCGTGCCCGGCACGAATCGCGCGATTCCGCTCTCAGATGTCGCGACGTTCGAACACATCGTGGGACCGCTGAGCATCGCGCACTCCGGGCAGATGGCGTCGGTGACGATTTCGTTCAACCTCGCGCCGAACATCTCGCTCGGTGCGGCAACGGATCAGGTAAACAAGCTCGCGCTGAAGACGCTCCCGTCGACGATCACCTACGGATTCGCGGGAACGGCGCAGGCATTCCAGCAGTCGCAGCAGGGACTCGGCATTCTGCTGCTGATCACGATCTTCATCATTTACATCATTCTCGGAATTCTGTACGAGAGCTTCATCCACCCGATAACGATTCTTACCGGCCTCCCGTTTGCGGCATTCGGCGCGCTCGGCACACTGTGGATCACGCACATCGAGCTCGGCGTATATGGCTACGTCGGGATCATCATGCTGATCGGCATCGTGAAGAAGAACGCGATCATGATGATCGATTTTGCGATCGCACACGAACGCGAGGAGCATTCGACACCCGCCGAGGCGATCATGCAGGCCGCGAGCGTGCGGTTCCGTCCGATCATGATGACGACAGTCTCGGCCATCGCGGGAACCCTTCCAATCGCCATCGGAGTTGGTGCGAGCGCGGCGTCGCGCCGGCCACTCGGCATTTCGGTGGTCGGCGGTCTCGTCTTTTCGCAGATCGTAACGCTGTACGTCACCCCCGTCTTCTATACCTACCTCGACGAGTTCCAGTCGTGGTTCGGTCGGGTATCGTCGGGCAAACGGCGCGTCAAAGCGCCTGGCACGCCGGCGCTCGCCGGCGCCGGTCACGCCTCGACGATCGCCGACTCATGATGAGAGTGCATCGCGCATGGATTTAACAACGCTGTTCATCCGCCGGCCGGTCATGACGACGCTCATCATGATCGCGATTCTCGTGTTCGGTATTGTGGCGTATCAGGAATTGCCGGTGAGCGATCTCCCGAACGTCGACTTTCCGACGATCACGGTCACGGCGCTGCTCCCCGGCACCGCGCCGCAGACCATGGCGGCGACCGTCGCGACTCCGCTGGAAAAAGCATTCTCGACGATCGCCGGCATCGACAACATGACGTCGACGTCGAGCCTCGGGCAGTCGCAGATCGTCGTGCAGTTTGCACTCGACCGGAACATCGACGCCGCGGCGCAGGATGTGCAGGCCGCGATCGCGCAGACGCTGCGCCAGCTTCCGCTCGGCATCATTCCGCCTTCGTACCAGAAAACAAATCCCGCCGACGCGCCGATCCTCACGCTCGCGCTGACTTCGGCGCAGGAGCGGCTGTCCGTTCTGGACGAGTACGGCGAGACGACGATTGCGCAGCGCCTGTCGATGGTCGGCGGTGTCGCGCAGGTGCTCGTGTACGGCACGCAGAAATACGCCGTGCGATTGCAGATGGATCCATCCGAGCTCGCATCGCGCGGGATCGCGTTGGAGGACGTGCTCACCGCCGTCACGAGCCAGAATGTCAATCTGCCGACCGGTGTGCTGTGGGGTCCGAAAACCGCACTGACAATTCAGGCCAGCGGTCAGCTCGACAACGCCGCGGCGTTCAAGGACATCATCGTCGCCTACCGCAACGGCGCGCCGGTGCACTTGAGCGAGCTGGGACGCATCACGGACGACGTGCAGAACAACAAGACGGCGAGCTGGTACAACGGCGAGCCGGCGATCGTGCTCGCGATTCAGCGCCAGCCGGGCACGAACACGGTCGAAGTCACGAACAAGGTGAAGGCCGCGCTCGCGAAACTGCAGACCGAAATTCCGCCGACGGTGAAAGTCGGCATTCTGTACGACCGTTCCGCCACCATCGAATCGTCCGTGGACGACGTGAAGTTCACGCTCGTGCTGACGCTCGCGCTCGTCGTCGGCGTGATCTTCCTCTTCCTGAGAAATTTCTCAGCCACCGTCATCCCGAGCCTCGCGCTGCCGATGTCGATCATCGGCACGTTCTCGGTGATGTACATGCTGAACTACAGCCTCGACAACCTTTCGCTCATGGCGCTGACACTCGCCGTGGGCTTCGTGGTTGACGACGCGATCGTGATGCTCGAGAACATCGTGCGCCATCTCGAAATGGGAAAATCGAAGATGGACGCCGCGATCGATGGCGCGCGCGAAGTTGGATTTACGATTCTCTCGATGACCTTTTCGCTTGCGGCGGTGTTCATCCCGTTCTTGTTCATGGGCGGCATCATCGGCAAGCTGTTCCATGAATTCGCCGTGACGATCGGCGTTGCCATTCTCGTGTCGGGCGTCGTTTCGCTCACCCTGACGCCGATGCTCTCGAGCCGCTTCCTGCGTTCGAGCCATAACGACACGCACGGCAAACTGTTCCAGCTCTCCGAACGTTTCTTTGACGCGTGGCTCGGTGTGTACGAGCGAAGCCTCGCATGGGTCATGGACCGCCGGCCGCTGGCGCTCGCGTTCTCAGCAGTGATTCTCATCGCAACCGGGGCGCTGTTCTGGACCACGCCGAAGGGGCTTTTCCCGACGGATGACACGGGCCAGCTCCTGGTAACGACTGAAGCCGCCGAGGGCGTGTCGTACGACGCACTCGTCGCGCATCAGGCCGACGTCGCAAAGACGATTGCGAAAGATCCCGACGTGCACGCCGTGACATCGTCCGTCGGAACGACGGCCGCGGCGAACCAGGGGCAGATGACGATCGACCTCAAGCCGATCGACGAACGCCACCGCAGCGCTGATCAGATCGCGCGCGACCTTACCGCCGCCACCGCCGGCGCGAAGGACATGACGACGTTCATTCAGAATCCACCGGCGATTTCAATCGGCGGACTCGCGACGAAGAGCTTGTATCAGTACACGCTGCAGGGCGGCGACATCATATCGCTGAACAGCGCTGCATCACAGCTTCAGGCGCGCCTCCGCGCGCTGCCGATCCTCACCGATGTGACGAGCGATCTGCTGATTCAGAATCCGCAGGTGACCGTCGATATCAACCGCGAGGCCGCGGGCCAGCTCGGTGTATCGGCGAGCGAAATTGAGAACACACTCTACGACGCATTCGGTCAGCGTCAGGTGTCGACGATCTACACGGCGACGAACGAGTTCTGGGTCGTGATGGAAGTGCTGCCGCAATACCAGACCGATGTCGGCTCGCTCGGATCACTGTATGTGCGGTCGACGCGCGGCCCGGTCGTGCCGCTCAGTTCAGTCGCAAAGTTCAACTACACGGTTGGCCCCGTGACGGTGAACCATTCGGGTCAGATCCCGGCGGTAAACATCTCGTTCAACCTCGCACCGGGTGTCTCGCTTGGCACCGCGGTCGACGCAGTGAAGAAGGAGGCGGCGGCGATCCTTCCGCCGACGATCGCGTCGAGTTTCTCCGGAATCGCACAAGCGTTCATGAGCACGCAGCAGGGCCTGCTCGTGCTCCTCATTCTCGCGGTGTTCGTGATTTACGTGATCCTCGGCGTGCTCTATGAGAGCTTCATTCACCCGATCACGATTCTCACCGGTTTGCCGTTCGCGGCGTTCGGTGCGCTCGTCACGCTGATTCTTGCCGGAATGGATCTCGACATGTACGGCTTCGTCGGCATCATCATGCTGATCGGCATTGTCGAGAAAAATGCGATCATGATGATCGACTTCGCTGTTGAAGCGCAGAAAAATTCCAAAAAGAATCCGACCGAAGCGATTCTCGAGGCCGCGAGCGTGCGCTTCCGTCCGATCATGATGACGACGATGGCCGCGCTCATGGGAGCGATTCCGATCGCGGTGGGCTGGGGCGCGGGCGCGGCAACGCGCCGTCCGCTCGGTGTCGCGGTGGTCGGCGGACTCGCGTTCTCGCAGCTGGTGACGCTGTACGTCACGCCGGTGTTCTTCACCTACTTCGAAGAACTGCAGGAGCGCTTTCAGGGCAGCCCGTCGGCTGAGCCAACGCCGCTCGCGGCTACACCGCCGCAGCCCGCCAAAGCGTAACTCAGCGCAGCTCAGCGCAGCTCGCCGAGTCGTGCGGAACTGGGACGCCCCGTCCCAGTTCCGCACAGCATAGTCGGCGCCGCGGTAGTCCAATCATTGATGGCAACATGACTTAGCCGCGCCGGTGCGCGGCACGTTTGATGCACATGCGTCACCCGGGAATCTGCGATCGTCGATCCAGAATACGGGAGAACTTTGTGGACATCTGGCTAAAAGACTTCGCGTTCGGCATCCGAACGCTGCGCAAGAACCCGGCGTTTGCGATCACCGCGCTCGTGACGCTCGCACTCGGCATCGGCGCAAGCACCGCGATTTTCAGCGTGGTCAACGCGGTTCTGCTCAAGCCTCTCCCGTACACGCAGGCCGACCGGCTCGTGATCGTCACGTCGGACATGCACAATCGCCATGTCACGGATTTTCAGATTGCACCCGGCGATCTCAAGGACATTCGCGATCAGATCAAGGCACTCGAAAGTGTTGCGGGTGTCATCACCTTTCAGACGCCGCTCACCGGCGATGAATCGGATCCGGTGCAGGTACGGGGCGGACTCGCGACGACAAATCTTTTTTCACTGCTCGGCGTGAAAATGGCCACCGGCCGCGACTTCAACGACGATGACGCGACCCCGCCGCCGCCGCCACCCGCGGCAGTGGCCGGTGCGGTAATTATTCCGCCGGTGCCGGTGCAGGTCAGCGCGATTCTGAGCTATCAGTTCTGGCAGCGCCGCTACGGCGGCGATCCAAAAATTGTCGGCAAAATCGTGACAGTCGGCGGAAATCACGCGTTGATTGTCGGCGTCGCCGGACCGCAATTCGAGCTGCTCTTTCCGGCGCGTATGGGCATCACGCGCATTCCGGACGTCATCACCGCGTCGCGCATCAACCTCGACGGCGCGTCTCGAATCAATGTCATTTTTCGCCTGATCGGACGCCTCAAGCCGGGCGCGAGCGTCGGCGAGGCACAAGCGCAGCTCGATGCGCTTGGCGCCGACCTGCGCAAACAATTTCCAATCAAGCAAACCGCCGGCGTGTATTTCCGCGCGGAGCCCATGCACGAAAACCTGGTCGCGGACGTCCGGCCCATCGTCCTCGCGCTGATGGGCGCCGTGGTGTTCGTGCTGCTGATTGCTTGCGCGAACGTCGCGAATCTGATCCTCGTGCGCACATCGCGCCGTGAACGCGAGCTCGCCGTGCGTGCCGCGCTGGGTGGCAGCCGCGGACGGCTCGTGCGCCAGATGCTCTCCGAAGCGGTCGTGCTCTCGGTCGGCGGTTCGTTGCTTGGGCTCGTACTCGCCGACGCCGGCGTGAAGATGCTGCTCTCGATCGGACCCGCGAACCTGCCGCGCGTCGAGGACGTGCAGCTCGATCCAACGGTGCTCGTGTTCACTATGCTCGCAGGTCTTGTCGCGGCTGCCGTGTTCGGCGTTGTACCCGCGCTCCGCGCGTCGCGCCCCGATTTGATTGGCATTCTTCGACAGAGCGGGCGCATGTCGGAACTCGGCGGCGGGCGCACGCTGCGCAGCGGCGTGGTGATGGCAGAAGTGGCGCTCGCATTCGTGCTGTTGATCGGAAGCGGCCTGATGTTCCGCAGTTTCATGACACTCGCGAATACGAATCCGGGCTACGATCCGAACGGCCTGATGACGTTCAGCGTGCAGGTCACCAAGCGGCTGCCCGAGGAACGGCAGGCGTGGGTGAACGCGATGCATCAGAAACTCGCGGCGATACCCGGCGTGACCGGCGTGACGTTTGTGTTTCCGCTGCCGCTGGATGGCACCGAGGCGAACGTGCGGTATGGCACCGAGAGCGCCGTGACCGATGCCGCCGCCTTCCAGCAGGCAAACTTGCACGTCGTGATTCCGGGTTATTTCGACGTGATGCGCACTCGCATTCTCGACGGCCGTGATTTCACCGAGGCGGACAACATTCAGGCGGGACACGCGATCATCATCGACAATCTGCTCGCGGCGAAAGCGTTTCCCGGTGAGCGTGCGGTGGGAAAACGGCTATTCATGCGCTCGCGCGCCAACGATCCCGAGTGGATGGACATCGTCGGAGTGGTCGCGCACGAGCGGCATCAGGGACTCGCGACGGATGGCCGCGAAGCCGTCTTCATGCCCGATGGTGAATTTGGATTCGGCGCCGGCGCACGCTGGGTACTGCGAACGAATGGCGATCCTCGCCAACTCGCAGCTGCCGCGCGCGCGGCGTCCGCCTCGATCGATCCGCTGGTGCCTGTCGCCGAAATGAAGCCGATGTCGGATTTCGTCGATTCCGCACGCGCACCGACACGCTTTGCGCTGATTCTCATCGGAATTTTTGCGGGTATCGCCGTCCTGCTCTCCGGCATCGGATTGTATGGCGTGCTCTCGACTGTGGTGCGTCAGCGCACAGCAGAGATCGGGGTGCGTATGGCGCTTGGGTCGTCAAAACAGGAGATCTTCCGGCTGGTCATCGGCCAGGGAATCCGATTGAGCCTTTCGGGAATCGGACTCGGACTCGCCGCGGCGTTTGCGCTCACCCGCGTGATGAGCGGCATGCTCGTGGGTGTGGCACCGACGGATCCGCTTACGTTCGGTGTGGTCGCGCTGCTGTTCTTCGCCATCGCTGCCGTGGCCTGCTGGCTTCCGGCGCGCCGCGCCGCCGGGCTCGATCCGATCGCAGCACTCCGTGATGAATAAGTGCTGTATGGGTTCCGAATAGGAGCGGGCCGGGCTGATATATTACGCGGGTGTATATGACCCGCTGGGTAAAGAACCTGCTGATCGCGAACGTCGGGATGTACTTCGTCCAACAGACGATGCCCGGCGTGACCGAGTCGTTGATGTTCGTTCCATATCAGGCGATTTCGGCGCCGTGGACGATCATCACCTACATGTTCCTGCACGGAAGCATCACCCACATCCTGTTCAACATGCTCGGCCTCTGGTTCTTCGGCCCCCGTGTAGAACAGCGGCTCGGCTCCAGCCGGTTTCTCTGGCTCTATTTCCTGAGCGGCGTTTCCGGCGCACTGCTCTCACTCTGGCTCGCACCGCACTCCGCGCTCATCGGCGCCTCTGCTGCGATCTACGGAGTCCTGCTCGCGTTCGCGCGCTTCTGGCCGACTGACAAGATCCTCATCTGGGGAATTCTGCCGCTCGAAGCACGCTGGTTCGTAATCATCACGGTGATGTATGCGATTTACAGCGGGCTGAACGGATCGACAGGCGGCGTCGCCGATTTTGCACACCTCGGCGGCTATGTGGGCGCGTATTTGTATTTGCGCTGGCTCGAGGAGGCGACAGGGACCAAACGGTTCAAACAGCTCGCCGCGCAGCCCCTTCCCGACCGAAAGCTTACGAACTGGAAGCAGGTCGACATGCAGTCGATCCACGCGCTGAACCGCGACGAAGTAAACCGCATCCTCGACAAAATCAGCGCGTCAGGACTGGCCAGTCTCACGTCGCAAGAGAAACAATTTCTCTCGAACTTTGTACCACCTGACGACCGGGTAACACCGCCGTCGTAAACGGCATCAACATCAGGAGTTCGCCCATGGCGCGCCTTTCGTTCGTTCGTGCACTCATGCTCAGCGTATTGCTCCCGCTCGCTGCGGCCGCGCAATCGCAGACTGCGGTTTTCTCCGGCGGCTGCTTCTGGGGTGTCGACGCAGTCTTCAAGCACGTCAAAGGCGTCTCGAAAGTCGTTTCCGGCTATTCCGGCGGCGAAGCCGCAACGGCTCACTACGATATCGTGAGCGAAGGAACCTCCGGCCACGCCGAATCGGTGCAGGTGACGTTCGATCCCGCGGTCGTCAGCTACGCGACGCTGCTCAAGGTGTTTTTCTCGGTCGCGCACGATCCCACCGAGCTCAATCATCAGGGGCCCGACGACGGGACGCAGTACCGCTCGGCGATCTGGTACGCGAACGCCGATCAACAGGCTGCCGCACAAAAAGCGATCGCGGATCTCACCGCAGCGAAAGTCTACAAGAAACCGATCGTCACGCAGGTCGCGCCGCTCAAGAAGTTCTACGCGGCCGAGGATTACCACCAGAACTATCTGGCACTGCACCCGACGCAGCCATACATCGTCTACAACGACATTCCGAAAGTCGAAAACTTGAAGGCGAAGTACCCGGACTTGTACCGCTAGTAAACCAGCTCAGCTCCGTCCCGCCCGCGCCTCGGCGATCTCCACGATCGCCGAGGCGCGCATGTTTTCATCGAACTCGTTTTCGCTGCGCGAGATCACAAGCGTCGCCGCACCGTTGCCGATCAGGTTCGTGATCGAACGCGCCTGGCTCATGAACCGGTCGACGCCCAGGAGCAGCGCAATGCCCTCGATGGGGACGACTTTCATGGCCGAGAGCGTGCTCGCGAGCACGATGAATCCGGATCCCGTCACACCGGCCGCTCCCTTCGACGTAATCATCAAGACCGCGAGAATCCCGAGCTGCTGGACGAGCGTGAGCGGCACGCCGTAGACCTGCGCCAGAAAGAGCGTCGCCATCGAGAGATAGATACTCGTCCCGTCGAGGTTGAACGAATACCCCGTCGGCACCACGAGCCCCACCACCGGCCGCGCGCAGCCGTAGCGCTCGAGCTTTGCCATCAGCCCCGGCAGCGCGGCTTCGGACGAACTCGTCCCGACGACAATTAGTATCTCTTCGCGAATATATTTCAGGTACTGCCACAGGCTGAACCCGTACCAGCGCAGGACCGCATTCATCACGATGAAGATGAACAGGAACATCGTGAGATAGACGTCGAACATCAGGCGGCCGAGCGGGAGCAGCGTCTGCAGGCCGAAGGTGCCGATGGTGTACGCCATCGCACCGAACGCGCCAAGCGGCGCGACTTTCATAATGAGTTCGACGATCGCAAAAAACGCTTCGAGCGTCGACTCCAGCACACCGGTGAGTGCGTCGGCCTTCTTGCCGAGCGTTACCAGTGCAAAGCCGAACAGAATGGCGAAGAAGACAATCTGCAGGATATCGCCCTGTGCGAACGCGTCGACCGGACTCGACGGCACGATATGCGTGATGAAGTCGGCGAACTTCATCGATTGCCCCTGCGTCGCGTATTGCGACACGTCGCCCCTCGGCATCGCGTTGGCATCGAGCCCGGCGCCCGGCTTGGCAAAGTTGACCACGGTAAGCCCGATCGCGAGCGCGAACGTCGTGACCACCTCGAAATACAGGAAAGCCTTTCCCGCCACGCGTCCGATCTTCTTCACGTCGGCCACTCGCGCGATGCCCAGCACGATCGTCAGGAAGATGATCGGCCCGATCACCATCTTCACCAATTTCACGAACGTGTCGCCGAGCGGCCGCATTTGCTTCGCGAGCGACGGGTCGAGCGCGCCGAGCGCGACGCCGACGACAACGGCGAAGATCACTTGGGCGGTAAGGTTGCGTGCGAGTCTTTTCACGACGGGAGAAGAAAGGTGTCTGTCAGGGTACGCGCAATGCCGACACAGCGCTCATTGCACCCGCGCGGCCGACTGCCGTGACGGCAATGAGGTCGATCCGCGTTGCATCACGCGACGACGATACGCCGAATGCGCGCGTGGATCCGTCGACGATCTGCGTGTTCCATAGGCCGCCTGCGCGCAGCTGGATCACCCACCATCGAACGGCCACGCCGACCGCGGGCGCGACGAGAAGTGAATCGCCCTGCGCCGTTCGTTTGAGCCCGGCGATCGGCGCGGCCTGCGCGCCGCTGATCATCCACGGCGAGTCTGGCACGAGTGCGGGCTGCGCGTAGACGGTGCGCCGAAGCACCGTCCCGACGCTGTCGCGATCCGAGAGAAACGCTTCCATCGAGAAATGCACTTCGCCATCGACCGCCGGCTGGTCGCGTGTCGCGAGCACCTGCGCGACAAGTTCACCGCGACGCCATTCGGTCGCCGCGCCCGTGCGAACGCCCGACGTGTAGAGGCCGGGCCAGAGGTGCCGCTGCATTGCGTTCTGCTCGGCCCACCATTTCAGAAGAAGCCCATAGCTCCGCTCTTCGTCCACACGGCGATAGAGCTGCGGCGTGAGATAGTCGACCCACCCTTTCATGAACCATTTTCGCGAATCGGCATAGAGCGTCGCATATGCATCGAGCCCGGTGGTGACCGACGCGGGATAGCCGGGGCGCCAGAGCTGAAATGGCGAGATCCCGAACTTCACCCACGGTTTCTCTTTGGCGATTTCCGCGTGCAATGTCTCAATGAGATCGTCGACGTTCGAGCGGCGCCAATCGTCGCGGGCAAGCTTGCCGCCGCGCTTCTTGTACGCCTTCCAGCTGCGGTCATCGGGAAAATCGGTGGACCCGTTCGGACGGCGCTCGGGGTACGGATAGAAATAGTCGTCGAGGTGCACGCCATCGATGTCGTATCGCTTCACGACATCGAGCACGACACGCAGAGTCTGTGCGCGCACTTCGGGTTCACCGGGATCCATCCAGAGCTGCGTTCCGTACTTCTTCACGAGCTCCGGATGCCGGCGCGCGATGTGCGTTGCTGCGAGCGGGCCTTTCGCCGACGGCTCCTTCGCACGATACGGATTGAACCACGCGTGCAGCTCAAGCCCGCGCGCATGCGCCTGCTCGACCGCGAACTGCAGCGGATCCCATAGCGGCGCGGGCGGAAGTCCCTGCTTCCCCGTCAAATATTCCGACCACGGTTCGATCTTCGATTCATAGAGCGCATCGCCGGCCGGCCGCACCTGCAGCAACACAGCGTTGAGGCCCAGTGCGGCGGCGCGATCGAGCAGCGCCGTCAGTTCCGCTTTTGCGAGTGACGGCGGCAGGCCGGGTCGCGACGGCCAGTCGAGATTGCGCACGCTCGCCACCCACACGCCACGAAACTCGCGCATCACCGGCGGCGCGATGCACGCGGTGTCGGACTGCGGACATGGCAGCGCGACGGTCGCGGCAGCGGCCGCGCGCGCGGTTTGTCCGCGCAGTGCAGGTGGGCCCGCAGCGGCGGCGATCAATGCGGCCGCCACGCCAATGCGCCGCACTACATCAACCGCTTGAGGTCGGACGCAATTTCCTCGGGCTTCGAGCCGGGCGCGAACACGAACGTCATCTTGCCGTCGCTGTCGACGAAAAACACGCCCGCCGGATGCGACACGCCGTACTCGTCCGCTTTCATTCCCGGCATCTCTTCGTGCGCGACCGCAAATCCCCACGCGGTTTTGATCCCGTCGAGTTGCGCCGTGGGAACGACGAGCCCGACGAACGCCGGATCAAACTGTTTTGCATAACGTGCCGCGATTTCCGGTGTGTCGCGTTCGGGGTCGACACTGACGAACAAGAATCGCACACGCGATCCCGCCGACCCAAGCAGCGCCTTCGCGCGCGCCCAGTCGGTGAGCGTCGTCGGGCACGCATCCGGACAATGCGTGTAACCGAAGTAGACGAACGCGGGCTGCCCGCGCTGCGCGGCGAGATCGAACGCGCGGCCCGTTTGATCGGCGAGATGCAGCGGCGGCGCAGGCTGCGGATCAGCGATGACCGTGCCGTGCTCGGGCGGCTTTTGCGCGCACGCCAGAATTGTCACCAAGGCGGCGGCCGTGAACATGCGAACGAGTCGCGCAGGCGTGATCATAGAGTCAAAGGTAACTCAGCTCACGCCGTTTTTTTTCTCCACGGCACAAACGCCGACGTGGTGCGCTGATACTCCCGATACTCCACCGGTCGCGATTTCACCGCGTGCTCCTCGGTCAGTGGAATCCCCGAAACCCGCAGCAGGAAGTACAGCATCAACGCCGGACACCCGATCGCGACCCACCCATTCGGCGATCCGAGCGCGAACGTCGCGAACGCACACCACACCAGCCACTCGAAGAAATAATTTGGGTGCCGGGAATAATTCCAAAGCCCGACCTGACACACACGCCCGCGATTCGTCTTGTCCGCCTTGAATCGCCTCAGCTGCGAATCCGCCGCGCTTTCACCCGCGATCGACACGAGCCACAGCACCGCACCGGCGATCTCGAAAAAACCAATCCCACTCCTCGGGTTCACCGCCGCGAACAAAAACGGCACCGCGAGAAAAACATCGAGCGCCCCCTGCATCAGAAAAAATCCCAGGAACTTCGCTGCGATATTCGTGCGCCATTTCTCGCGGATCGTGCGATACCGCCCGTCTTCGGGCTCGCGGCCAACGCGCGTCGCCAGATGAAACGTGAGCCGCAAACTCCAGCCGCCGCCGAGCACCGCGGCGAGAATCCGCCGGGTCGGATCGCCCGATCCGAACGCAGCATAGAGCACCGCCAGCATTCCGATCCCCGCCGCCCATCCGACATCAACGACACCCGCATTGCGAATTCGCAGATGCAGCGCCCACAGCCCGGCCATCAGCGTAAGTGTCACCGCGGCCCCGGCCGCACTCAGCCTCATTGCTTCGTTCATTGCCGCCTCATGTTTGCTTCATGCGTGCCTCATGGCCCGGTGCATGTTCGGATCGTACCTTGCCACTCTCCCCGCCACAAGAAACCGATCAAGAAACCGAACAAGAAACCAAGCGAGACGCACATGGCTTTCATGCGAGTTTTCTTTTCGGCCGTCGCCGTCGCCGCATGTTCCGGCGCCACGCAGTCGGCTGCGACCACCGGCGCTGCCGCTCCACAGCCGATCGCAGCCGGTCCTGCGGCATGGCAGCGCCAAACGGTTCCCTCCACCGCGAGCTGCCGCAGCATGTCAGCGGCGAGCGCACTCGTCGCATGGGCCGGATGCACAACGGGCCATGTGTTCCGCACGCTCGACGGCGGCGCGACATGGACGGTGGATACAGTCGCCGGCGCCGCACGTCTCGATTTCCGCGGGATCAAGGCGATCGACGCGAATACCGCAGTCATCGCGAGCGCCGGTGCAGCCGAACAAGGCCAGGCCCACATATATCGAACGGTCGACGGCGGAAAAAATTGGTCGCTCACATGGAGTGATACGACCAAAGGCATCTTCCTGGATGGCCTCGCATTCTGGGACGCACGCCACGGCTTCACATTCAGCGATCCCGTCGGCGGCAAGCTCGTGATCCTTACCACTGACGACGGCGGCGCAAGCTGGACTCGCACCGCGCCCGCAAATATTCCGCCCGTTCTCCCGAACGAAGCCGCATTCGCGGCGAGCAACACACAGCTCGCCGTGCAAGGCACGTCGAACGCATGGATCGCGACCGGCGGCGGCAAAGAAGCCCGCGTATTTCGCTCGACCGATCGCGGCCGCACGTGGAGCGTGTCGTCCAGCGGGCTCCCGGGCGGAACGAGCGCCGGACTCTTCGGCATCGCCTTCGCCGACGCACTCCACGGACTCGCCGTCGGTGGCGATTACGCCATCGCACGCGGCCCCACCGACCGCGCACTCCGCACCAGCGATGGCGGCATCACCTGGGTCAGTGCCGGATCGAACGCGCCGGACGGTGTGACAACCGGCCTCGCATTCGTGCCGAACAGCTCGCCTCCAACATTCGTCGCTGTCGGCGCGCACGGCACGGCGATCACGCGCGACTTTGGTGCGTCGTGGACGTACGGCGACACACTCACCTATTGGGGAGTCAGCGTCGCCGGATCCACCGCCTGGGCTACTGGTCCGCGCGGACGCGTCGCAAAATACACCGGCTTGCCGAAGTAACGCGGATGGTCGCCGTCGCACTCGCCCTCGCGCTCATTATCGGACTCACGCTCGGCTTGTTCGGCGGCGGCGGATCGATTCTCACCGTGCCCGTCTTCGTGTACGTCCTCGGCTTCGATCCCAAGCTCGCGATCGTGATGAGTTATCCGGTCGTGGGCGCGACAAGTCTTGTCGGCGCAATCGGACATTGGCGCGCCGGAAATGTCCGGCTCTCCAGTGCGGTGATCTTCGGACTCGTCGCAATGGCGGGCTCGTTCGCCGGAGCGCGCGCCTCCGGACTGCTCGACGGTCGCGCACAGCTCCTGATCCTCGGCGTCGTCATGGCAGCGGCCGCAGTGATGATGCTGCGTTCGGCTGCGCGCGACACGGCGGCGGTTGTCGAGCCCAGAGCGCCGTCGAGCGCGCTGTATGTCGTCGCCCTGTCAGTCGGCGCGCTCACCGGAGTCATTGGCATCGGCGGTGGCTTCCTCATTGTGCCCGCACTGGTCTGGTTCGGCCAGGTGCCGATTCGCGAGGCCGTGGGCACATCGCTGCTCGTGATCGCGATGAATTGCGTGTCCGGATATCTCGGGCATCGCGACGCCACCGGGATTCCGTGGTACTACGTGGTAACTTTCAGTGCGTTCGCGATCGTGGGAATTCTCGTAGGCACCGGATTCGCACGTTTCGTTCCGCAGCGCACGCTGAAAAAAGGGTTCGCGATGCTGCTGCTCGTGATCGCGGCGCTCGTGCTCTGGCAAAATCACGCAAAACTGTAGTCGTTGAGGAGAGATCGAACGGATGTTTTTCAAACGTTTTTATGACGCAGGGCTGGCGCAGGCGAGTTATCTGATCGGCTGCGATGCGAGCGGCGAAGCGGTGGTGATCGATGCGAATCGCGACATCGCGCAGTATCTGTCGGCCGCGGCCGCGGAGCGGCTGCGCATCACCCGCGTCACTGAAACACATATTCATGCCGACTTCGTATCGGGAAGCCGCGAACTCGCGGAGCGCACCGGGGCGACGCTGCTGCTGTCGGCCGAAGGCGGCCGCGACTGGCAATACGGGTTCGCCACGAGCGATGGCGCCGCGCCGCTGCACGACGGCGATGTATTTCAGGCGGGCCGGGTTCGCTTCGATGTGATGCACACCCCCGGCCACACGCCCGAGCATCTCGCGTTTGTCGTCACTGATCTCGCCACCTCCGATCGTCCCGTCGGCCTGCTGTCCGGCGACTGCGTGTTCGTCGGCGATGTCGGCCGGCCGGATCTGCTCGAACGCGCTGCGAAAATCGCCGGCACGATGGAAGAGGCGGCGCACGCGCTCTTTCGCTCGCTCACGCGCATCCGCGACCTCCCCGATTTCGTGCAGCTCTGGCCGGGCCACGGCGCGGGTTCGGCCTGCGGCAAAGCGCTCGGTGCGATGCCGCAGTCGACCATCGGTTACGAGCGTATCGCGAACTGGGGTCTCACAACGCTCGACGAAAATGCGTTTGTGACCGAAGTACTCGCGGGACAACCCGAGCCGCCGGTGTACTTCGCCGAGATGAAACGGATCAACCGCGACGGCCCGCCGCTGCTCCGCGAGTGGCCGCAACCCGAGCGCCTCGAGCCGCGTTTTCTGAGCCCGATTCTCTCGCGTCGAGGAATCGTCGTCGACACGCGCTCCGCCGAATCTTTTGCGAGCGGCCACGCGCCGGGCACGATCAATCTTCCGCTCGGCAAATCGTTTTCGACGTGGGCCGGCTGGCTGCTCCCGTACGACGGGGACATCTATCTCATTGCGGCTGCTCAGAGCGATGCCGCGCACGCTGCGCGTGAGATGGCGAAGATCGGCCTCGACCGCGTCATCGGATGGTTCCCAGCCGAAGCGCTCGCGGTATGGTCGGACGCAGGCGGGGTGGTTGAGCGCGTGACGCAGACGTCGTCCGCCGCGATTGCCGCGCGCGTGACGAGCGGCGAAGTGACGGTAATCGACGTGCGGAACGCGTCGGAGTGGGCGCATGGCCACCTGCCGGGCGCGCTGCACATACCCGTTGGCTATCTCGCAGCGCGACTCGCGGAGATCCCTCGAGGGCTGCCCGTCGTCGTGCAGTGCCAGGGCGGCACGCGTTCATCAATCGCGGCGGGCGTCTTGCTCAGTCTCGGAGTGCGCGATGTCATCAACCTTCGCGGCGGCTATGACGAATGGAGGCGCGAAGCGCTCCCGATCGTGCACGACTAATCGGCTGCCACGGCGCTACGGCGCTTTCCGGCCGCCGGTCCAAAATGCGATGAGGCCGCACGAAGCGTCGACCGTCGGCAGTGACGGCGGAATCGACGCGCCGCGCGGATACACCTCGACCGCGGCGACTTCAGTGGGGTTCAGCAGCGCATCGAGCAGCACATACTGATCGTCGTTCGGCTGCGATACGCTCGGATTTCGGGAACGGCGCGCCCCCGCGCCCGGTGTGGCACTCGTGGCCACGCCGCCCGACGAACCTGATGGGCTCCCGATGTTGCACCCGCCGACGGGGCAGACGCGATGTCCATCGACGAGCACAGTCATCTGACACGTGCCCTCGGAATTCATCGCGATGATCTTGCCGCTGGTCGTATGGCGAAGCGAGATGCCGTTGAGCCCTTGAAGCAGCGCCGTCGCCATGTTCACCGACCGTTTGTCGACCTCTTCAGGCGTCATGTAGATGCCGCTGCCGATTCCGCGCTGGCGCGCAAGCATGCGCTCATAGAAACCGCGAAGAAACGCAGGCACTCCGCCTGAGCTGTCCGTGATCGTCACGGTAAACATCCGCCGTGCGATACGGCGCAGCGGCACACGCCCAACGGTCACGGTATCACCGAACGCCAGGTCGCCGTACAACGGCTCGTATCCGAGACGGCGCACGTCCACGGTCAGAGTGCCGCGTGCCGAGGCGCCGAGATCGACTTCGCCTTTTTCGTTGGTGATCCGCGGCCGCTCACCGGCGAGCGTCACATTCGCATAAGCGACCGGCTGGCCGTCGTCACTGGTAACGCGAATCGTTCGCTGTTGCGCGAACAACGCGGACCGCGGCACCACGAGTCCTGCGACCAGCAGGACGACACAGCTTACGACATTACGGTGGCATCGCGGCATCGCTCAGTCTCCTTGCAGGCCAGCACTCCCGTAATGTTACTTCCGTAGCGTTCGGTTTTGTCACTGCGAGGGAGTGTTTCCATGGCGAATGGAACGGCTGGCGGCGAATCGGCGGCAATTTTCGACACGGCATCGCTCAAGGTCTTGGTCATCGATGATCAAAGCCACGTGCGGAACTGGGTTCGCACCGTGCTGAAGAGTGCCGGCGTCCTCAACGTGACCGAAGCGTCAAACGGCGGTGAGGGGCTCGCCGCCGTAACACAGCCCGGCGCCTGGTTCGACCTCATCTTGTGCGACCTCCGCATGCCGGAGCGCGACGGCATCGAGACCATACGCGCGTTCGCTGCGCTCGGCCTCGAGTCGGCGATTGCCATCATGAGCGTCGAGGAAGAGCGCGTGGTCGAGACGGCCGGGATGCTCGCAGAGGCGCAGGGGCTCCGTCTGCTCGGTACGGTGCCGAAGCCGCTCACGCCCGAGAAGTTCGAGCGGCTGCTGAAGCTGATGCGCGAAGCCGCGCCGCAGCATCAGGAGGACACGAAGATGGCGCCGGAGGGCGACCTCACGAATGCATTCATCCGTCAGGAACTTCAGCTCGTGTATCAGCCGAAGATCTGGATGCGGACGGGAAAATTCGCCGGGGTTGAGTCGCTCGTGCGCTGGAAGCACCCGGCGCTGGGACTTTTCCATCCCAACTCGTTCGTTCCGTTGATGGAAGGATCGGATGAACTCAGCGCATCGCTCACCGACTTCTCGCTGCGCGAGTCGATCGCCTGCGTTGGACGGTGGCGTGAGGCGGGACGCGACCTGCGCGTCGCGATCAATCTTTCAGCGCGCGCATTCGACCGGCTCGATCTTCCCGAGCGTGTGAATGCGATGTGTCTCGAGCATAGGGTCGAACCGGAGTGCATCACGCTCGAACTCACAGAGACATACGTGGCGCGCGACGCGGTGCGGCTGATCGACGTCGCCACTCGTCTTCGCCTGAAAGGATTCACGCTGTCGATCGACGACTTTGGTACGGGCCAGTCGGGACTTTCGAAGCTGCAGAAACTTCCGTTCAACGAACTGAAGATTGATCGCCAGTTCGTGAACGGGTGCTCGCAGTCGACGTCGCAGCGCTCAGTGGTCGAGGCGAGCCTCGCGCTCGCGCGCAGCCTGAAAATGGTGTCGGTCGCCGAGGGCGTGCAGAACCGTACCGACTGGGATCTGCTCAATGAGCTCGGCTGCGACGTGATGCAGGGGTATTTCATCGCGCGCCCGATGAGCGAGGAAGGACTCGAGGCGTGGGCGATGCAGTGGACGATGCGTGACAAGTGAGGGGTGAGGGGGAAGGACACTAGGCGTCGATTTAAAAGAAGAAGGCCGGAAACTCTCGCGAGTTTCCGGCCTTCTGTCCTTCCGTCGTCCCGGTGCGCCCGGACGCGTCTCCAAGTCGACGACAATACTGTACCACCATTTGCCATCATCGTGCAACACTTTTTTTCTTTTTCTCAAGAGGCGCCGGTCGGAATCGAACCGACGAATGGGAGATTTGCAGTCTCCTGCCTTACCACTTGGCGACGGCGCCGTGCGTTGCGCTGCGTTGCGCACGGAGGAAACTAGTGTATTCTCCGCGCGTATGTCTACTCTCAACCGCTGGATCGCCGTCGTTGCATCCGCACTCGTCGTGCTCTGGTTTCCCGCGCCGTCGGGAATCTCGGTTGAGTCGTGGCGACTGCTCGCGATATTCACCGCGACGATCGTCGGCTCGATTCTGCGCCCCGTGCCGGCCGGCGGTGTTGTCTTCCTCGGCGTTTCGACGATCGCGCTCACCGGTGCGCTGCCGACCGCGAAGGCGCTCAGCGGATATTCCGACCCGATCGTGTGGCTCGTGCTCTGCGCATTTTTTCTTTCGCGCGGAGTGCTCAAGACAGGTCTCGGACGGCGCATCGCGTTCTTGTTCATCCGCGCACTGGGGCGCAGTTCGCTCGGACTCGCGTACGCGCTGATATCGACCGATACGCTCCTCGCGGCGTTTCTCCCGTCGAACAGCGCGCGGGCGGGCGGAGTGGTGTTCCCGGTCGCTCGCAGTCTCGCTGAAGCGTACGACTCGCAGCCCGGGCCGACCGCGCGCCGCCTCGGCGCGTACCTGCTGTTCACGATTTATCAGTGTGACGTCGTCGCGTGCGCGACGTTCCTCACCGGTCAGGCGTCGAACGTGCTCATCGCAAAATTTGCGAAAGACACGTCGGCCATCGATCTCACCTATTCGAAGTGGCTGATTGGCGCGTCGGTGCCCGCACTGATTTCGCTCGCGCTGATTCCCTGGATGCTGTTCAAGATTTATCCGCCCGATATCAAACACACGCCGGACGCGTCGCGCCTCGCAGACGAAGAGCTCGCCCGCATCGGACCGATGCGCCGCGAAGAGCGGATCATGCTCGGCGTGTTCGCTCTCGTCGCGGGACTGTGGATGACCACGGCGTGGCACCACATCAACTACGCAGTGGTGGCACTGCTCGGCATCAGCGTGCTGTTCTTGAGCGGCGTGCTGTCGTGGGACGAGATCATCGGTGAGAAACCAGCGTGGGACGTCTTCATATGGTACGGCGGCCTGCTCGGCATGGCGGAAGCGCTGAGCCAGAGCGGCGTGACGTCGAAGTTCGCGCAGGGTTCGGCGGCGATGACCGGCGGTTGGTCGTGGGGCGTCGCGCTCGCCGTACTTTTGTTGATTTATTTCTACGCGCACTATGGGTTCGCGAGCATCACGGCGCACGCGACGGCCATGTTCACACCGTTCCTGCTTGTCGTGGTGGCGGCCGGCGCACCGCCGCTGATGGCCGTGCTCTTCCTCGCGTATTTTTCGAACCTCAGCGCGTCGCTGACCACGTACGGCACGACAACCGCGCCGATTTATTTCGGCGCCAACTATATCACCCAGCGTGATTGGTGGCGGCTCGGTCTTTTGACATCGTTCGCGACCATCGCGATTTGGACAGTAACCGGTTTGGGATGGTGGAAACTCCTGGGGTGGTGGTAGGGTAAAACAGCTTTGAACCGCCTTTGAACGCGGAAGTCGTCTCATGCGTCTTATACGACATGAAACGACTACTACTTGCCGTCGCCCTTTTCGTAGCGGCGCTCGGCGTGCCGGCCCTGGCCCGCGCTCAGGTTGGATCCACCACAGACATCCTCACCGGTAAGGTCGTCGGACCGAACGGCGAGCCCATCGCGGGCGCGCGGATCGAGGTGCTGTCACTCGAAACGCAGGTCGCCCGCTTCCGCACGACCAACGAAAAGGGTCAGTGGACGCTGCTCTATCCCGATGGCGGCGGCAATTATCGCGTAACTGCGAAAGCCATCGGTATGGCGCCAACCGTATTGACGGTGAACCGTCAGGCGGACGAAGATCGCCTCGAAGTTCCGCTGATGACGATGTCGCCCACGTCGCAGCGACTCGGCCAGATCGTCGTGCGCGCACCACCGAATCCGAACGGCAACGATCGTGCGACGGCGGGCAGCACCGAGAAAGTGCTCACCGGTGAACAGCTGTATCGTCTCCCGGTCGACGCGTCAGATCCGGCACTTGTTGCATCGCTCGCGCCGGGCGTCATCCTGCTCGGCGGATCGGATTCGACGGCAAACTCGTTTGTTATTGCGGGTCAGCGCGCTGACCAGAACCAGATCACGATGGACGGCCTGTCGTTTTCCTCCGGCAGCGTCCCGTCGGAAGCCGTTCGCAACACGCGCGTGATCACCAATACATATGACGTTGCCCGTGGACAGTTCACCGGCGGTCAGGTCGCGAGCACCACGCGCAGCGGCACGAACGTCATTCAGGGTTCGGTCGGCTACGTGATGAACCAGCCCGACTTCGAGTTCCCCGACACGTCGTCACAGGCGACCGCGCGATATACGCAGAACCAGCTCAGCTTTGGGATCGGCGGACCGTTCGTGCAGGACCAATCGTTCTGGTTCATGTCGGCACAGGGCAGCGAGCAGACGCGCGACATCGAGACGCTGCTCACCGCAAATAATCTGTTGCTCGAGCGCTCGAACGCGGCTCCGGACTCGGTCACGCACTTTCTGAGCTCGCTGTCGCGCTACGGAATTCCGGTGTCATCGCTCGTTGTGCCGTCCGATGCGCTGACCGACCGGTCGAGCGCACTCACTCGCATGGACTTCGCGCTCGGTGATCGTCACACCCTTACGGTGCGCGGTGACTGGAACTGGCAGACCGCCGACGCGGCGCGCTTCAGCACGCTTTCGGTTCCGCTGCACGGTGGCGCCACCAAATCGCTCGGCGGCGGCCTCATGACCTCGCTGAGCTCGCAGTTCGACAACGGAATTATCAATGAAGCGCGCCTGTACGCCAACGATTCGAAGAATGACGCTACTCCTTACCTGATCATGCCACAGGGTTCGGTACGCGTCACGTCGGCGCTGCCGGATAGCCTCACCGGCATCAGCAACTTCGTGTTCGGCGGCAACGCCGGAATGCCGACGACCACGGAGACGAAGCAGATCGAACTTACGGACGAAGCCAGCTTGTTCAAGGCGGGAAGCGCGCACCGCTTCAAAGTCGGTTTCTTCGGCAACATCACGACCTTCGACAACAACAACACGACGAATCAGCTCGGCTCGTGGAGCTACAACTCGCTCGCGGATTTCGACAACAACAATCCGAGCCAGTTCACGCGCACGCTGACGCCGACGATCCATATCGGCGACACAGAGAACGGCGCCGTGTACATCGGCGACGCATGGCGCATCTCGCGCGCCTTCCAGATGGTGTACGGCGTGCGCGCGGAAGGCACCCGCTTCGACGGCCGTCCGGCGTACAACCCGGACATCTACACGCTGTTCGGCCGCCGCACGGATAATTTCCCGTCAGAGACGCACATCAGTCCGCGCGTCGGATTCACCTGGACGTCGGGGCTGCCGCCCGCGCCTGTGCGTGACACGTCGGCTGCGGGCATTGCCGCCGCCGCCGCTGCTGCTGCCGCTGGCAATGGTGGTGGTGGTGGTGGATTTGGTGGACGCGGTGGCGGTGGTGGCGGGCGCGGGGGCGGCGGTGGTGGCGGCGGTGGACCCAACCTGTTCCAGGGGCTGTCGACAACGGTCGTTCGCGGCGGTTTCGGCGAGTTCCGCGGCAAAGCACCAACAGGTCTGTTTACAAACGCTCTCGACGCAACCGGTTTGGCCGGTGGCGAGTCGCAGCTCGTTTGCATCGGCAGGGCCACGCCGATTCCCGATTGGTCGGCAATGATCAACAATCCGGGCGCAATCCCGAACCAGTGCTTGGGCGGGACCGGCGGAAACTCGGCGTTGTCGTCTTCGGTTCCGAACGTCACGACGTTCGCACCGGACTTCGAAGCGCCGCGCGCGTGGCGCGGTACGCTCGGCGTGCAGCGCCGCATCCTGCAGCGCTACACGGTGAATGTCGACGCGACCTACGCACGCGGCACGAACTATTACGGCGTTACCGATCTCAATCTGAACACGTCGGCTCCGCAGTTCACGCTATCCAACGAAGGCAACCGCCCGGTCTACGTGTCGCAAGCCGCGATCGTGCCGACGACGGGCGTGCTGAACTCGCTGAACTCAAGGGTGCAGAGCGCATACGGCGACGTGTACAGCGTGAACTCGAACCTCGGCTCAGAGGCAAAGCAGGTCACCGCGTCGATCAATGGATTTACGCCGCAGGGCATCAACATGTCGCTGTCGTATACGTACCAGCGATCTCGCGACCAGAGCACGGCAACAGGCAGTTCGGCCGGACAGCTATTCCGCTCGCCAACGACAGCCGGCAATCCAAACATCACACCGTGGGCCACTTCTGATAACGAACGTCGCCACAACATTCAGGCGACGGCCACGTGGCCCGTCCACCCGTCCGTCGAACTAACCGGGGTGTTCAGCTACACGTCTGGAACGCCGTACACGCCACTCGTCGGTGGCGATATCAACGGCGACGGTTCATCCAACGATCGCGCGTACATTTACAATCCCGCTGCTACCGCCGATACCGGGCTCGCGAACGGAATGAACCGGCTCCTCGCGACGGCACCGGCGCGCATCCGTAGCTGCCTCGAGTCGCAGCTCGGAACGATCGCGGGACGTAATAGCTGCACCTCTGCGTGGTTTCCGAACGTCAGCTTGCAGATCAACTATCGTCCGGACCGGTTCGGGCTCAATCGCAACCTCATGATCTCGTTCGCGCTGAACAACCCAATCGCCGGCGCGGATCTGCTCCTCCACGGGCAGAACAACCTCGCAGGCTGGGGACAGCCGGCGCGCCCCAATCAGCAGTTGCTGTACGTGACGGGCTTCAACCAGCAGACGAACAACTTCACCTACTCCGTCAACGAGAAGTTCGGCGACCAGCATTCTAACCAGCTGATCATAACCAACCCGTTCCGTGTGCAGCTCACGGCACGTTATACGATCGGGCCGGATTACGCGCGTCAGGCGCAACTTGCAGCGCAGACGGCAGCCCGCGCCCGCAACGGCGGCAACGGTGCGCCGGCCGACACGATGGCGCAGTACACGGGCATGGTCCGCCGTTATGTGCCGAACATCTTCCGCACGGTTCTGCAGCGCGCGGACACACTCAAGCTCGACCTCACGGCGTCGCAGATCACGCTGCTGACCGTGCTGGGCGACTCGCTCGTGCACCAGATCGATACGCTCGCGATCAAGGTCGCCGCGAAGATGGCCAGCATGGGCCACAACGCAGATCCCGCAGCCGTTCAGGTGCAGATGCGCGGTATCTTCGGCGACGCGCAGGAACTCGGCGCCCGCTCGATCGCACAGGCACAGATCATCCTCACCAAGGAACAGTGGGCAAAGCTTCCGGAGCAGGTGAAACACCCGCAGTCGGTGTTCGGCCCGGTGCAGGGCGGCGGCGGCCGCGGCGGGCGACCACCACAATAGCAGCGTCCTGAAAGCCGAAATGGTCTAAAGCAAAGGGGCAGCGCGAAATGCGCTGCCCCTTTGCTTTTTGGCTGGCATACCTGGTGATATAGCCTGTGCACAGTTTTTGCAATCATGGCATTGAATTCAGCAAATTATTTGACTAGATTTGCAGAATCTGCACGAAACGCGCGACATCGTGCAGCGGCCGCCAGCCCACGACCACCCGCCCTCGACCAAACAAATGAGCACTTCACACGTCACTCCTCGCTCCGCAGCCATGCGCGCGATAGCCACGCGCGTGGTCACTGCACCCGACATCCCGGCCTCGAACGACACGCCGGTCCCGACGTCGCAGTATTTCGGGATGAACACGCTTGGCGCACGCCAGATGCGCGACAAGCTGCCGAAGGAGATCTACGTAAAGCTCGTCGCGTCGATCCGGCTCGGTAAAAAGCTCGACCTCGACATCGCGCCCGCCGTGGCGGCGGTCATCAAGGAATGGGCGCTCTCGCGCGGCGTGACACACTTCTGCCACTGGTTCCAGCCGCAGACCGGCCTCACCGCCGAAAAACACGACTCGTTCCTCGCGATCGATGAGAACAAGCTGCCGGTCGAGCAGTTCACCGGCGATCAGCTCATTCAGAGCGAGCCCGATGCGTCGAGCTTTCCGTCCGGCGGACTGCGCGCCACGTGGGAAGCGCGCGGTTACACGGCGTGGAATCCGGCATCACCCGTTTTCATTCTGGAATCGCCGGGCGCAAAAACGCTCTGCATTCCGTCGGCATTCATTGGATATCATGGCGAAGCGCTCGACGAGCTGACGCCACTGCTACGCTCGAGCGATATCCTGTCGCAAAAAACGATTGAGCTGCTCGATCTGATCGGTGACAAAGGCGCGCTCCGCGTATTCACTACGCTCGGACCCGAGCAGGAATATTTCCTGATCGATCGCACGCACTTCGCAATGCGCCCCGATCTCGTCATGGGCGGCCGCACGCTGATCGGTGCTCCGCCGCCACGCGGACAGCAGCTCGAAGACCACTACTTTGGCGGAATTCCCGAGCGCATGCTCGCGTGCATCGCTGAGGTGGAATTCGAACTCTACAAGTGTGGCGTGCCGATCATGACGCGCCACAACGAAGTCGCACCCTGCCAGTTTGAAATGGCACCGGTGTTCGAGGAAACAGACATCGCGGTCGATCACAACCAGCTCGTGATGTCGATCCTCAAGAAGGTCGCACTGCGTCACGGCCTCCAGGCGCTGCTCGCCGAGAAGCCATTCGCGGGAATCAATGGCTCCGGCAAGCACTGCAACTGGTCGATGGCGATCACGTCGGACAACGAGCTCGACGGCGTGAACCTGCTGAAGCCGGGCAAGACGCCGCACCAGAACATTCGCTTCCTGCTGATTCTCGCCGCCGTGCTCAAGGCGGTGCACAAGCACGCCGGTTTGATTCGCGCAGGCATCGCAACATCGGGCAACGAACATCGCCTCGGCGCGAACGAAGCGCCGCCTGCGATCATCTCGGTGTTCATGGGCGACATGCTCACGCGCGTGATTGACGACATCGCAGCCGGCAAGACCGGCAAGCAGGGCGCTGCGCAGGCGATGATTCAGCTCGGCGTCGCGAAACTGCCCGACGTTGCGAAGGACAATACGGATCGCAACCGCACGTCACCGTTCGCGTTCACGGGCGCGAAGTTCGAGTTCCGGGCGGTGGGTTCGAGTCAGTCGATCGCATTTCCCGTGATGCTGCTCAACGCGACGGTCGCCGAGGCTATTGGTGAACTGACCGAGGCGATTCGCAAGGAACTCAAGACCACCGAGTCGCGCGACGACGCGGTGCTCAAGGTGATCCGCGATGCGTTCAAGCAGACGACCGCGGTGCGTTTTGAGGGAAACAACTATTCCGAAGAGTGGGTGAAGGAAGCCAAGAAGCGCGGCCTGCCGAACTTCCGCCGTTCACCCGAAGCGCTCGCGCAAATCATCACGAAGCCGTCGCGCGAACTCTTCATGAATCTTGGGATTTTGACGAAGGAAGAGATCGACTCGCGCTACTTCATCCGGCTCGAGCGCTACATCAAGGACATGCTCATCGAGATGCACACGCTCGCTGAGATCGCGAATACGATGGTGCTTCCGGCTGGCTACGCGTATCTCGGATCGCTCGCATCGGCGGCTGCAACGGCGAAATCAGCCGGCGTGAAGCCGGCTCCGCAGCTGCAGGCCGCAAAGGATGCCGGTGTGATCGTCACGGCGCTGCAGAAGGCGTCTGCCGCACTCGTGAAGGCAATCGATAAAGCGGAATCGATGCATCACAATCCGGAGAAGCAGGCGCAGTTCCTGACGGCGGATGGCGCGAATGCGATGGATGCGGTGCGCACGGCGAGCGACAAACTCGAGATTAATATCGGTGATGGCTACTGGCCGTTGCCGCGGTACCGCGAGATGCTGTTCCCGGTGTAGCTGCACCTACCTGGCTTCACGCAGGCCGTCACGATTGCGGCCTGCGTTGATCCAGGGCACCGTCGACAGCGTGACAATCCACCGGTTCGGCAATCCCTGTGACCGCCACACGGCGCGTCCGATGTCGAGCCGGATCGGCGCCTGCGTCGGCTGATCGCGAATCTGACGGAAACCAATTCCGACAATCACCGCTCTGTAGTTCATCGGATCCGTCGCGATGCCGTCGAAACTTCGGCGTCGATCCGAGAGCGAGACGAACCCCGCACCATCGATCACCCAGTGCCCCTCTTTTGCATATAGGTGCATCGAGCGCTCTGCCGTGATGTTGAGCGCTTGCTCAGCAAGGCGTGACGACGGCGCGAGCAATCGTAAGAGCGGATCGATCGTCGAGAGCGCAAACACATCCGGATCCGGACTGTAGATGTGCTCCCAGCCGCCGCGAATGATCCACATCCCCTTCGTCGCTTTGCGGATCAGTGTCATGCTCGTGCGAAGCGTTCCGTTCTGCCCCGAATCGGGAACCCAGTACGCCGATGACCACACGTCGCCGGTGAACACCGTGTTCGGTCCGATGAGTTCGGTGATCCCGAGCCAGCCGTCGAAATGCGTTATCGTCGCATCTCTGAAGAGTTCATGGCCGACGCCGTACACAACTTCGCCCTCGAGCCCCTCACGCAGTTCCGCCGGCGCCTGTCCCGGAACAAGCCAGTCGATCGCGCCAAAGCGGCGTGAACGGCGCGACACCCCAAGCAACGGCGCGACGAAGTTGCGCTGCACTGACGCATTGCTGAGCGATCCGCCCGGCTGCGTTACGTTCTCATTGGCGTATTCAGTCTCCACGCCGCCGACTACGGTGTACGCCGCTGTCGGGCCGAGCAGCACGAGCCGGCTCAGCGTGAACGCGCTCGCATGCTTGGTGATGTCGACATTGGTGCCGGTCGCAGAGTCGCTGCTCAACCGGCGCTCCTGACTGCTCGTGAACGCCGCGCGCCACACGTCGCGATCCGATAGTTCGCGCGTCCGCACGCTCCATACCCATTGCCGACCGTCGGAAAAGGTGCGCAGCAGTGCGGCGCCGCGAAACCGGGTGTCGAACAGGTGAGGATCGACGAGCGAAACGGTGAGCGCATTGTTTCCGTCGACGTTCTCGCCGGCGACTGCAATCGCGCGGCCCGTACCGAGCAGGTTCACTTCCGAGAACGACGCGCGTGACGTTCCCGCCTCGGCAAACCGGAGGCTGCTGCGCAGACTCCAGGCGTCGCGCGTCCACAGCGTGAAATCCGTGACGCCATTCCCGCACTGCGTGCCCTCGAGAATGACTTCGCTGTACAGCCCCGTCGCGCGCAAACGGCGGACAGACTCCTGCACCGCGAGTGAATCCACCGCTGCGCCGGGAGCAAAACTCAGCTCGTTCAGCGCAACGTTCAGCTGCGTCGGCCGGTGGATGTAGCGTGCGGCAGTCGTCGCAATCTTGAACGGCGTATCGACGTTCCGCGCCCTGACGGTGATCTGCCCGACCGTCGTGCCCATCCATTCGCGCGGGAACGCGGCGTCGAGCGTGTCTGACGAACAGCTATTGGACTGTGGCGTACTCACGGCGGCCTGCGCTCCGATCGGAGACATGGCCGCGGCACTCAGAGCGAGCGCCACGAAAAGCGGGGACGCCTGCGCCCTCACGCTTTGATCATCATGCTGACCGGCTCATGCCGCACGCATCATCGCGTCCCTCAGTATTTCGCGAGATAGTGATCCAGTTCCCAGGCCGACACCTGAGTGATGTACTCGCGCCACTCCTGCCGCTTCGCCGCGAGAAAATGCGAACTGATGTGCTCGCCCAGCGCGGCCGTAATCACCTCATCCTTTTCCAGCTCGTCGCACGCCTCGTTGAGGTCGTGCGGCAGGTCATCGATCCGGAGCCGGCGCTTCTCGCGATGCGACATCTCCCAGATATTCGTCTCAACTGGTTCGCGCGACGTCGCCTTCGTGACGATGCCGTCGATTCCAGCGGCCAGCATAACAGCCAATGCAAGATACGGGTTGGCCGACGGATCAGGACTGCGAAGTTCGAGCCGCGTCCCGGTTCCGCGGCGCGCCGGCACCCGGATGAGCGGCGATCGATTGCGCATCGACCATGCAACGTTGACTGGTGCTTCGTAACCCGGCACGAGCCTTTTATACGAGTTGACCAGTGGATTCGTGATCGCGCTCATCCCACGGGCATGCGTCAGCAACCCGCCGAGATACTGGTGTGCAATCTTGGACAGCTCGAACTCGCCTTTCGCGTCAAAGAAAGCGTTGTGGCCGTCGCGAAAGAGCGACTGATGCGTGTGCATCCCGCTTCCGTTCTGCCCGAACACCGGCTTCGGCATGAACGACGCCACGAGACCAAACTGCTGCGCCACATGCTTCACCACAAACCGGAACGTGGCGATGTTGTCCGCCGTCGTCATCGCGTCGGCGTAGCGGAAGTCGATCTCGTGCTGGCCGTGCGCGACCTCATGATGCGCGGCCTCGACCTCGAAACCCATCTGCTCGAGCACATCCACAATCGCGCGCCGCGCTTCCTCGCCGAGGTCCATCGGCGCGAGATCGAAGTAGCCGCCTACATCATGCGTTGTCGTCGCGGGGCCGCCGTCGGCCGCAGGGCGGAACAGAAAAAATTCCGCCTCCATGCCGGCGTTCATCGTGTATCCCATCTTCGCGGCACGTGCGACCTGGCGCCTCAATGCCGCGCGCGGATCGCCCTCAAACGGAATTCCCTCGGGCGTCGTGATGTCGCAAATCAGGCGGCCGACCCGGCTCTGCGAATCGCCGCCGGGAAAAACTTTGAACGTCGACAGATCGGGCGCGAGCAGCATGTCCGACTCTTCAATCCGAACAAAACCTTCGATCGACGAACCGTCGAACATGATGTCGCCGTCGAGCGCTTTTGAAAACTGGGACGACGGAATCTCGACGTTCTTGTTGACGCCGAGGATATCAGTGAAGGTCAGCCGCAGGAACCGCACCCCGTGCGCTTCCGCCAGCTTCAGAATGTCTTTTTTTGACGCGCCGGTCAGGTCGGCGAGCAACGATCGCGATTGGCCAGCCACTCGTACCTCGAACAGTGTTTCCTATGGGACTGGCCGCCACCAAAGCGGCCCGCAAGGCTTTAAATATCAGGCTCGGGCGGCCCGGAGGGCAAATCCGTAAAGCCCCGCCATCCCGGTAGATACGTGGTATGACTTAGCTTTCACGCCATGAGTTCATCCGAATCCTCGACCCCCTGCCCTCGTTGCAAGGCACCCGCCAGCGGACGCTTTTGCGCCAGCTGCGGTGCTGCGCTCGCCGGAGCTAACTGCACCGCGTGCGACCAGCCGCTCACGCCCGGCGCACGTTTCTGTCATCACTGCGGCGCTTCTGTCGGAACGGCCGCTCCGTCGGTCAAGTCTGCGCTGCCATGGATCGTGCCGGGCATCGCGGTAATGGCGCTCGTGGCCTTTCTCATCGGACAGCGTGTCGCGCACGGTTCGGCTGCCGCTTCCGCCGACGCACCTGCGCCCGCCGGCATGCGCGCGCCAGACATCTCCTCGATGAGCCCCGACGAGCGTGCGAGCAAGCTCTTCGACATCGTCATGCGTTTCGGCGAAGAAGGGAAAATCGACAGCCTGAAGTTCTTCGCACCGATGGCCGTGCAGGCCTACGACATGCTGGGCCCGCCGACGATTCACACGCGCTATGATGTCGGCATGATCGGAATTGTGAGCGGCGACATTACGCTCGCGCGCGCCGAAGCCGATACTATCCTCGCGACAAACAAGACAAACCTGCTCGGATTGGTTCTCGCGATGAAAGCCGCGGGACTCCGCCAGGACACGAAAGCGCGCGCGGAATATCTGCGACGTTTGGTCGCCGCCGAACCCGCCGAGCGCGCGAAGAGTGTGAAAGAGTACGAAGAGCACAAAGCCGATATCGACGCAGCGCTCAAGCCGGACACGCCCAACACACCGACAAAAATCCAAACGCCCGGAGTACGCAAGCCGTGACGCAAGTGATTCACGTTGCCCATAGCCCTGATTCCGACGACGCGTTCATGTTCTACGCGCTCGCCGAGGGACTCGTCGAAACAGACGGGATCACCTATGTGCACGAACTGCAGGATATCGAGTCTTTGAACCAGCGCGCGCTGCGCGGTGAGCTGGAAGTCACCGCCGTTTCAATTCATGCGTACGCGTCGCTCACCGATCGCTACGCGCTGCTCACGAGCGGCGCGTCGATGGGCGATCGCTACGGGCCGCGTCTGGTTTCGCGCACGCCGGCCACGAAAGCCGACGTCCGCGGCAAGCGGATCGCGATTCCGGGCCCGCTCACGAGCGCGTATCTCGCGCTCCGTTTGTACGAACCAGACTTCGTTCCGGTGTTCATTGCGTTCGACCAGATCGAGGACGCCGTGGTGAACGGAGACGTCGACCTCGGCCTGCTCATTCACGAAGGCCAGCTGACCTTCGGCGAGCGCGGACTGCATCTCGTTGCCGACATGGGCGAATGGTGGTTCCAGGAGACAGGCCTTCCGCTTCCTCTTGGCGGAAATGTCATTCGAAAAGACCTCGGATTGCCACTAATGCAGAAAATTTCGCGACATCTTCGCGACAGTATCGCATACGGATTGCAACATCGCCGCGAGGCACTCGACCACGCGATGCGCTACGCCCGAGGGCTCGACCGGGCAAAAGCCGATACTTTCGTGGGTATGTATGTCAATGACTGGACTCTCGATTACGGCGACCGTGGCCGCAGCGCAATTCGCGAGCTGCTCGGTCGCGGCGTGGCCGCGGGAATCATCTCCAAGAACGTGACCGTCGAGTTCGTCGAAGACGCACCGCCCGGGGCATCCTCACCGAAATGAGCGATCAGTCGCCGTCGGCAGCACGCATCACCCGCGCATTTCACGCGATCGGCGAGCCCACGGTTCGCCGCGTCCTCGTCGTCGACGACGAAGATTCGATTCGCAACGCAATTGGAAAATTCCTCAAAGCCCGCGGCTACGATGTCGCCGTCGCCGAGAGTGGAGATGTCGCTCTCGAAATGCTGCAGCGCGAACGTTTCGACGCACTGCTCTGCGACGTGCGTATGCCGGGGATGGCGGGAACCGAAGTCGTGCCGCGCGCGATCGAACTGCGCCCGGACCTCGCCGTGCTGATGCTCACCGCGGTGAACGACGCTCCCACCGCCACCGAAGTCCTCTCGCATGGCGCGATGGACTACCTGATGAAACCGGTTGAGCTCGACGATCTCGCGAAAGCCGTCGAGCGCGCGCTGCGAAAACGCGATCTTGAAATCCAGCAGCGAAATGTCGAGCGGATGATTCGCGAGGAAGTCGCGCTGCGCACGGAAGAACTGCGCCGAGAACAGGCGCTGCTCGCCGAAATCTCCATCTCGATCGTCCGCGCACTCGTGAACGCACAGGAAGCAAAGGATCCGTTTCTGCGCGGACATTCGCAGCGCGTCGCCGCGATGGGCGCTGCGATCGCGTCCGCCATGGGACTGGCCGATGACGCCGTCGAAGACATCCGCCTTTCGGGCCAGCTGCATGATATCGGCAAGATCGGCATTCCCGAGTCACTCTTGCACAAAGCGGGTCCGCTGACCGAAGAGGAGTACACGCGCGTGAAGGAACACGTGCGGATCGGCATGGACATCCTCTCGCCGCTGACACCGTTGATGCGGGTATTGCCGGCGATCCAGGATCACCATGAACGCTGGGATGGAAGCGGTTACCCGCGACAGCTCTCAGGTGAACAGATTTCGCTCGGCGGCCGGATCCTCGCCGCCGTCGATGCATTCGACGCCCTCACGTCCCGGCGCGCATATCGTGAGCCGCTGACTCCGCACGAGACACTCGACTTGCTCTCGAGCACCGCCGGTGCCCACCTCGATCCAATCGTCGTCGAGGCGCTTCGCCGGATGGTGCTCGGACGCACCTCCTTGCATTTCATCGACGAAGCGCACTAACTGTGTGCTTCAGATTGGCTGAATAGCGGCGTTTATTCATCGCGCATTGCGTGCGCGTCCGTTTCAGTCCGACAGCTGCGCTTGACGGTTTGCCGTGTGCGGTGTATTGAGGTTCATTCAGCGGTGTAGCGTCAGCCATTTTTTATTCCGACAGGAGGCACCATGACTCGCGGCGATAACATGCACAACGAGAAATCCTTCGACCGCGACGACGAGGGAGAAGAGCTCGGCGGCTTCACCGGCGGCATTCCGTACGACGACGATGAAGACGAGGATGGCGGCTGGGCGATCAATAAGGATCAGAGCGATTCACTGTGGGATAGCGCCGAAGAATCCGACGATGACGACGACGCCGAGACGACCGAGCTCGTCGACGCCGGCGAAGGCGCGGAAGAAGAAGAACCCGATCTGTTCGGCGGCAGCATTGCGCCGCGCCGCCGCGGACGCCGGCCGGCCGAAAAGCCAGCGCCGTCGGCCATGCCCGCAGCCGCTCCGACGGCCGCTGCCGCACCAGCCTCTGCCGCGAAGAAAGGCGCCCCGGCACCGAAGGCTGCTCCCGCTGTGAAAGCTGTTGCGAAAGCAGTCGCGAAGCCCGCGGCGAAAGTAGCGGCCAAAGCCGCTGCCAAGCCCGCCGCGAAACCGGCGGCAAAGGCTGCCAAGGCAAAACCGGCGCCCAAGGCGAAGGCGAAAGCGAAGCCGGCAAAGAAAGCGCCGAAGGCAAAGGCGAAGCCCGCAAAGAGCGCAAAAAAGCCGGCGGCCAAAGCAAAGAAGCCGACCAAAAAGGCGCATCCAAAGAAGTAGCTGAGCTCTTCTAGCTTGCCTTAACGCGCCCGCACGCCGGGCGCGTTCCTCGAAGTTTCCCGGCGCCAGAGTTATCCTACGCGGATGCCCGACTCACCCGTCGCTCTGCTCCGTGCGCACGCGCGCCACGCGCCTTGGAACGCCCGCGGACTGGCGGCACATGCCACATCGCTCGTCGACGCCGCCGGGATCCGCCCGACCAACGCGTCGGCGCGCGCCACACCGAGCGCGCGCGCGATTCGTTTTTACGTCGCGAGCGGCCTGCTCGATCATCCCGACGGCAAAGGCACCGCGGCGACATACCATTACCGCCACCTCCTGCAGTTGCTTGCGATCAAAATCCGTCAGCGCGAAGGACAAACGCTCGACGTCATCAAGACCGAGATGCTCGGCGTGACCGGTGACCTGATGGAAAAGCGCGTCGCACAATCACTGGCGCCGGCGCTGGGCGCGGGCGCGGATCTCGCGGTCGCGCATGATGGCGACGCGCCGGAGTCATGGCGGCGCATCGGCGTCGCGGATGGCATCGAGCTCAGCGTGCGCCACGATTCACCCGCTGCGACGGACGACGCATTGATCGCGATTCGCGAAGCCGTACGAGCCGCACTTGGTCGAGAGGATTTGCGATGACCGGCAGCACGCCCCAGCAGCGCTTTGATGGCAAGTGCGCCGTCGTCACGGGTGTCGGGCGGGCGGGCCAGGTCGGCGAAGTCGTCGCGAAAGAATTCGCCGCGCGCGGCGCTGCGGTAGCGATCATTGATCGCGATGGCGCGAGCGCCGAACTTCTCGCCGCCGCGATGCGCACAGAAGGCCTCGCGGTTACCGCGTATGGCTGCGATCTGACCGATGCTGCGGCGACGACCGAAACATTTGCAAAAATCGCCGCCGCAAACGGCGGGCATATCGACGCACTCGCAAATGTCGCGGGCGGTTTCGCGATGAGCGGGCCGGTCGCAGAGAGCGATCCCTCAGTATTCCAGCGGCAGCTCGCGATCAATCTCGGATCGGCGTATGGCGCGACGCGCGCCTGCATTCCATTCATGCGCGCATCCGGCGGCGGCATCGTGTTCATGGCGGCCGCCGCGATCCTCCCGGGCGGGAAACTCGCCGGCATGGCGGGGTACGCCGCATCGAAGGCCGGCGTCACGGCGCTGATGCGCGCGGTCGCGCAGGAGGAGCGTACGAATGGAATCCGGGCAAACGCGCTCGCACCAACCGCGATTCGAACCGGAGTGAATCTCGATTCCATGGGCGACAAGTTCGCGTATGTCGAACGCGAATCCGTTGCCGGAGTCATCGCTTTCCTCTGCTCGGGAGAGGCCGTCAACATTACCGGCCAGGTCATAGAACTCGCTTGACCGCACTCCGCCGACGGCAGCTGTCTCGCATCGTGGTGCTTGATCGCTCACTCGAGGCGCTTCCGCTCTTTCGGCTCAGCGACTCGGCGGATGATTCAGCGATTGACTACACCGCAGACGGCGGAGGACGCTGGCGCGTGCTCCCCGCTCCCGGCGAGCGGCTCCCGGGGACATTCGATCAAGACGTCTACGTAGAGCTCCTCCGACGCTTTCACGAGGCTGAATCGCCAGTCGACGGCGCGCTCTCCTTCACACTCCACGCGTTTCTCCGGTCGATGGGCCGCCGCGTCGACGGGCGAACGTACGAGCAGCTCCGCGCGGCGCTCACGCGACTGGAGCGCACGACGCTTGAATCGCACGGCGTGTATCACGACGCCGCTGCCGCCACCGCGATCACGGGCCAGATCACCGTACTGTCTTCGGTTCATATCGACCGGAGACGGATGACGGATCGCGATCAACTCGCGCTCTTCTCGACGCTCACGAACAACGAGCCGGGAGACGCGCGGATTGTCTTTTCATCCGCCGTTCGCGCAAACCTGGCGGCGGGGCACTCAATAACGCTCTCCGCGCCACGCTATTTCGCGCTCAACTCGCCGGTGGCCCGCCGGATCTACCGGCTGCTTGAGGTCGCGCGAGCTGAGACGGGGTCGTCCTGGCGGGTCTCGCTGGAGCGCCTGGCGGCACAGCTCCCGCTGGTTCAGCGCTACCCGTCCCACCTCCAGCGAGTTCTCCAACCGGCGCATGAAATGCTTGTGGCAGCCGGAGTGCTCCGAGACGCGTCCTTCGAACAGGACGGAAAGAGCTGGGTAACCGTTTATTCGCTGGGGCCAAAGGGGCTCTAACTCGCTCTCAGACGAGTTCGCTCCCGGTAAACGTTGGGTCAATGCAGCTCCAACGCCGGAACCCTCCTTTGCGCAGGGCGTAGAGAGAGGGTATTCTCCGAGTCCAACCTTCTGTCAGCTGGAGCCTCATGCCTCGCTTCCCAAAGGCCGCCGTTGTCGGCCTCCTGCTCATTCCGATTTTCGCGGGCGCGTTCGTCATTCAGGAACGCAGCGCCCAGAGTGGAGCGCGCCTCTTCGATCAGGTGCTCAGTCTGGTCGCCGATCGCTACGTCGATTCTGTCGACGTCGGCGCACTCTATGAAAAAGCCGCGCGCGGACTGATCGCCCAGCTGAAGGATCCCTACGCCGAGCTCTACACGCCCAAGCAGGTTGAGATGTTCAACCAGAACACCGGTGGATTTTACGCCGGTACGGGCATGTCGATCGAAGACCAGCACGGCAACATCATCGTCGTAAAAATCTTCCCGCACACTCCCGCCGCCGAAGCGGGAATCATGCCGGGCGATCAGATCGTCTACGTCGACACGTTCAACGTGAAGGGTCACAAATGGATCGTCGACTCGGTTTCAGCACATCTCAAGGGAGCGCCGGGAACAAAGATCACTGCAAAGTTCCTGCGCGCCGGCGTTACCGAGCCGTTCGCTGTGCCGTTCGTGCGCCGCGTCGTTCGTATTCCCGCCGTGGAATACGCGATCATGCTCGACAACAAGACGGGCTACATCCCCGTGCAGCAGTTCAACGCGACGGCGGCTTCTGAAGTCGCAGCCGCGCTCCAGCGCCTGACCTCTGAGGGCGCGAGAAGCGTCATCATCGATTTGCGTGGGAATGGTGGAGGCTATCTCGATCAGGCGATCGAGATGACCAATCTCTTCATCCCGAAGGGAGAGGAAATCCTCACGCAGCGCGATCGCGGTGAAGCGCCGCTGAAATACGTCGCGCAGAATCCCGCGATGGTGCCGACGCTCCCGATGGTCGTGCTCACCGACGGATACACTGCGTCTGCATCGGAAATTTTTGCCGGCGCACTGCAGGACCATGACCGCGCGGTGCTCCTCGGCACGACGTCGTTCGGAAAGGGACTCGTGCAGGGCACGTGGCCGCTTGACGGCGGCTACATGATTAAGCTCACGAACGGAAAGTGGTATACGCCGAGCGGCCGCTCGATTCAGAAAGAGCGCATTCTCACGGATGACGGACAGCTCGTTGAAGTGCACCCCGATTCGCTCGAAACCGATTCGGCGCGCAAGGCGCGTCCGAAGTTCAAATCTGATGCGGGCCGCGTGGTGTACGGCGGCGGCGCGATCACGCCCGACGTCGTCGTTCCGTACGACACGCTGACGGCGCCGGAACAGAAGCTTGCCCGCGAGTTGAATAAGAGCGGCCGCGAGGCAGGACTCCAGCTCGATGCCTACGCGCTCGAAGAGAAGACGAAGGTGAAGCCGGACTTCGTCATGACGGCCGAGATGCGCGACGAGTTCTACAAGCGCCTCACGGCGCACGGCGTAACGCTCGATCGTAAGGATTACGACGCCGGATCCAAATACATCGACCGTCTGCTCGACAATCGCATTTCAGGTTTTGCATTCGGCGATTCCACGGCGAAGCGCCGTGAAGTTTCCGATGATCGCCAGCTGGTGAAGGCGATCGATATCCTGAAGCACAGCACGAGCACGAAAGATTTGCTCGCGCTCGCCGCCTCGATGCCCTCCGCTGGTATGACCAAGCCGAAAGAGAAGTAGGTATGGCGCTGCGCTGCGGGTTGCGCATTCGTTTTCGCTCCACGGGAACCGCCGTCGCGCTTTGCGCGGCGGCGGTTTTTCCTGCGCTCGTATCGGCACAGGTGAACATCGCCGCCACTGCACTTCCCGGTGAGTCGCACCTGACGAATGTCCGCCAGCTCACCAACACGGGCACGCAGGCCGAGGCATACTTCAGCCGTGACGGTCAGTGGGTCACATTCCAGTCGTCGCGCGACGGACGCCCGTGCGACCAGCAGTACGTGATGAAGACGGATGGCAGCGGTCTGAAGCGCGTGTCGAATGGAAAGGGAAAAACGACCTGCGGCTGGTTTCTTCCCGACGGAAAATCGTTGTTCTTTGGCTCGTCGCATGCGAACGGCGCGGATTGCCCGGTCAAGCCGGATCCGGCGAAAGGCTATGTGTGGGGACTCGATCCCTTCGACATTTACACAGTCAATCGCGACGGCACCGGCCTGAAGCGCATCACGAACTACAACACGTACACGGCCGAAGGCGTGCTCTCGCCGGACGGCAAACGATTCGTGTTCACGTCGCTGAAAGGCGGCGATCTCGACATCTACACGATGAACGTCGATGGCACCGACGTCCGGCAGCTCACGCACCAGGCGGGATACGACGGCGGGCCATGGTGGTCGCCCGACGGCAGCAAGATCGCGTATCGCGCATACCATCCGACCGATCCCGCTGAACTGAAAGACTATCAGGATCTGCTGAAGCAGCGCATCGTTCGCCCCAACAAGATGGAACTCTGGGTGATGAACGCCGACGGCAGCGATCAACACCAGGTTACGCATCTGGGTGGCGCGAATTTTGGGCCGTCGTGGACACACGACGGCAAGCGGCTGATTTTTTCGTCGAACTACAAGAATCCGCGCAGCGGCAACTTCGATCTCTACATCGTCGGGCTCGACGGCGACGGCCTCGAGCAGATCACGACCGACGAAGGATTCGACGGGTTCCCGATGTTCAGCCCCGATGGCAGGAAGCTGATTTGGGCGTCGCAGCGAGCGGACTCGAAGTCGAACGACGTCAACCTGTATATTGCCGACTTCAAACCCTGAGCCTCCTCTCGCCCCGCCCCCCCCATGGTCCCGCTCTACATTCTTGTCGCACTCGTGTTCGGCGCAGTCTGGCTGGGCGCTCGCTCGTTCAAGATCATCGGTCAGGCCGAAGTCATGGTCATCGAACGGCTCGGCCGCTTTCACCGCGTCGCGAGCTCGGGATTCAATTTCCTGATTCCGTTCATCGAGCAGCCGCGCTCGATCGACGTGCGCTATCTCGCATCCGATGCGGGCGGCCAGAAGCGTTTGATGGCGAGCACCACGAATCGCATCGATCTGCGCGAGCAGGTGCTCAACTTTCCGAGCCAGCCCGTCATCACGAAAGACAACGTGACGATCGACATCGACGCGGTGATCTACTATCGCGTCGCCGATCCACAGAAGGCGACGTACGCCGTGCAGAACCTTCCGTACGCGCTCGAGACGCTCACCCGCACGACGCTGCGCAACATTGTCGGCGAAATGGAACTCGATCAATGCCTGGTGAGCCGGGATCAGATCAACAAGCGCATGCGCGAGACGATCGAAGAAGCGTCGCTCGGCTGGGGCGTCGATGTCACGCGTGTCGAACTGCAAAGCATCGAACCGCCGCGCGACATCCAGCAGTCGATGGAACTGCAGATGCGCGCCGAACGCGAACGGCGCGCCGCGGTCACGAATGCCGAAGCGGGAAAGCGCGCGGCGATTCTTGAGTCTGAAGGCCAGCGGGAATCACAGATCCAAAAGGCGCAGGGCGAAAAAGAGGCGTCGATTTTGCGCGCACAGGGCCTCGCCGAGGCGCGGCTTGCGATGGCGAACGCCGAAGGTGAGGCGGTGAAGCTGCTCACCGCATCGCTGCCGCCGGGTGAGGCGGCGATGTATCTGCTCGGACTGAAATATCTCGAAGCGCTCCCGTCGCTCGCGGCGGGCAAAGGCTCGACGATTTTCCTGCCGGCCGAAGCGGCCGGCGTCATGGGTGCGATTGGCTCGATGCGCGCGCTGCTTCAGGGCAAGCCTACGGATTCGGGCGAGTCCAAGTAATCGATGGCAAAGATCACGCGCGAGCGCGCGGAGAAAATCGCGCGCGCGCATGCATGCGAAAACTGCGGCGAGTACAACTACAAGAAGCTCACCGTGAAACCGGCCGCGAAAGGCAATCGCACCGAGCTCAACGAAGCGTGGATTGCAAAGAAGACATGCGGCGTGTGCGGGCTGCAGGCGGAAATGGGAATCGACGAGGAAGGCGAGGTCGTATGGGTCACTCAGCCGTGATCAGCCTGTGACCGCCCTCGATCTCGGCTCGCTTGCCGTGGGCGCGCGCGTGCAGCACGAACTCATGGTGCGCAGCCGCGAGGACAAGGTCACCAAGAACGGCGACCCGTTCGCCGTGCTGCAGCTCGGCAACGCAAGCGGACAGATCTCCGCGAATGTGTGGAAGGAGCAGCTGCCGTTTCTGGAAGGCGTTAAATCCGGGAGCGTTGTGCAGGTGATCGGCGCCGTGGAGAGCTATCAGGGACGGCGGCAGCTCAAGATCAGCGCACCGCTTCGCGTCGTCGCGGCGTCGGCGGTGAACATCGACGAGTTCCTGCCGCGCGTGAATGTCGACGCGGCGAAATTGTGGGAGACCGTCGATAAGTGGCGCCGCGAAATGAAATCGGCGAAACTCAAAATGGCGGTCGACCTGTTTTTTGCGGACGATGCATTCCGCGCAAAATTCGAGCGCGCACCCGGCGCGCCGCGCGGACACCACGCGCAGATCGGCGGCCTGCTGATGCACGTCGTCGAGGTCGGCAGCATCGCGCGCGCATCGGCCAAAGCGATGCGCGGTGATATTGACCTCGTTACCGCCGGCGCCCTTTTGCACGATATCGGCAAAGTCGAGACATACTCGATCACCGCCGCGGGCTTCGATTTCACGCAGGGCGGTTTTCTCCTGCAGCACATCGTGCTCGGCACGATGATGCTCGACCGCCGCCTGCGCACGCTGCCGGAGGGAACGCTCAGCGAAGCGCAGGAACTCGAGCTCCAGCACTTCATTCAATCGCATCACGGGATTCCCGAGCACGGCGCCGCCGTGCGGCCGATGACGCTCGAAGCTGAGTTGCTGCATTGGGCCGATCAAAGCTCTGCCAACGGCAACAACTTCAACGATGCGATCGAAGATCCCGAGCTCTTTCCGGGGACCGAAGAGTTCTCTGTGAAAAAGGCGTGGCGACTCGACCGCAAAGTTTGGCGGCGCCAGCACGAGTGGTAGTGCATTGGTGATCCATTGGGAGTGAGCGAAACGCAGCAAGACTCGCATCCGGATCGCTGGCGGATCCTCGCGCTGCTCGCGATCGCCGAGCTCCTCGGGATGTCGCTCTGGTTCTCGGGCAATGCCGTGGCGTCGATCCTTCAAGCGCAATGGCAGCTCACGAGCGATCAGGTCGGCTGGCTCACAACCGCGGTGCAGCTCGGCTTCGTCGCTGGAACCGCGGTGACGGCGCTGCTCAACCTCGCCGACATCGTTCCCGCCAAACGACTGTTCGCGATCGCAGCAGTTCTCGGGGCGATTTCAAATGCGTGGCTCGCATTCGCATCCGGATATGGCCCCGGCCTCGCATCGCGGTTCGCCGCAGGATTCTGTCTTGCCGGGGTGTATCCGCCGGCAATGAAAATGGCGTCCACATGGTTTCGCGCACGACGCGGCCTGGCCGTCGGAACCGTTGTCGGTGCGCTCACCATCGGAAAGGCCGGTCCCTATTTGGTGCACGCCATTCCGAACGTCGGCGTCGCGCCGGTAGTACTGACCGCGTCTGCATGCGCGATCGTCGCGGCACTGATCATCACGATCGGATACAGCGACGGACCATATCCGTTCGCACCGAGACCGTTCTCGTGGGGGCTCGTTTCATCCGTGATCGCGAATCCCGAGTGGGGGCTCGCGAGCGGCGGATACTTCGGGCACATGATCGAACTGTACAGCTTCTGGACCTGGATCCCCGCGTTCGTCGCGGCGAGCCTCACCGTGCAGACTGGCAGCGCCGTCGCCGCGACTTCGCCTCAGGCATCGCTCCTCGCATTCGGCGTGATCGCGATCGGCGGCATCGGCTGCGTCTGGGGAGGTCTCGTCGCAGACCGTATCGGCCGCGAGCGGCTGGTGATATGGGCGATGGCAATTAGCGGCGCCTGCTCGATTCTCATCGGCCTGACGTTCGGGCAAAGCCTCTGGCTGCTCGTACCGGTCGCGCTCGCGTGGGGATTCTTTGTCATTGCCGACTCGGCGCAGTTCAGCGTCCTCGTCACCGAGAGCGTCCCGCCGCACGCCGTTGGCACCGCTCTCACCGTGCAGACATCACTGGGTTTTCTGCTCACGACCTTCTCAATTCAGGCGGTGCCGCCGGTGGTGCGCGCAGTCGGTTGGAATTTCGCCTTTCCAATGCTCGCCATCGGACCGACACTTGGGATATGGAGCATTCGAACCTTGGCCAAGCATCGAGCGCGATGACACTGTGACCGAACCGACGCAGGAAACTCTCGCCGTTCTCGACATCCTCGGGCGCGCGGCAACCGCGCGCGTCGCGACGATCGCGCGCGAACTCGTTCGCGTGCTGGAAGGAAAAGTTCAGAACGGTCCCTTCGCGGGGATGGAGCTTCCGAACGACAGCTCGTGGGGTGTCGGTGATGTCGCGCCAAAAATCCTCGGTTGCTACGAACTCGAGCTGCACCCGAGCGTCGAGAAGGCAATCGCGCGCGCACCGGAAATCGTCATAAATGTCGGCTGTGCCGAGGGCTATTACGCCGTTGGTCTCGCGCGCCGTCTCCCGCTCGCGAAGACATACGCGTTTGATATAGACGCGCGAGCACAGGCCGTGTGCAGGGGCGCGGGCGCCCTGAACGGAGTAGCCGATCGGTTGATCGTACGCGGCGAGTGCACGAGCAAAGATCTGATCGAGCTCACGCGCGGCGTGAAGCGCGCGTTGATCGTGCTCGACTGCGAGGGCGCCGAACTTCAGCTGCTCACGCCGGAAACAGCACGGCAGCTCGCGCACTGCGACATCATTGTCGAGACGCACGACTTCATCGATCGCACGATCACGCCCACACTCTCCAAGACACTCTCCGCACAGCACGAGACCGAGCAGCTGCGCGAAGGAGCTCGCGATCCGGCCGGCTACCCGGTGCTCCGCCAGCTCGGAAGCCTCGACCGCGCGCTTCTCACCTGCGAGTTCCGGCCCGAAGTGATGTACTGGCTCATGGCCTGGGCGCGCTGACTTTCGCTGACGTCGAATCCCGCCGGCGCACGCGCTAAATTGGGTGATTAGGCGGGAGACGAAGCGACTCGATCGGAATTATCCGGAGCGACCATGAGTGTCATCAAACAAGCCGACCTGATCCAGAGCGTGCAAGACGCGCTGCAGCATATCTCGTATTTCCATCCGGTCGACTACATCAAGGCGCTCGGCGACGCGTACGAGAAGGAAATTTCTCCCGCCGCGAAAGATGCGATCGCGCAGATCCTGACCAACTCGCGCATGTGCGCAGAAGGACACCGTCCGATCTGTCAGGACACCGGCATCGTCGTCGTATTTCTGAAAGTTGGAATGAATGTGCGGTGGGACGCGACGATGTCAGTCGCCGATATGGTGAACGAGGGTGTTCGCCGCGCATACCTCCAGGCCGACAATGTCTTGCGCGCGTCGATCGTTTCTGATCCGGCGTTCACGCGGAAGAACACGAAGGACAACACGCCCGCCGTGATTCACATGGAGCTCGTCCCCGGTGACACCGTCGAGGTGAAGCTCGCGGCGAAAGGCGGCGGCTCCGAGAACAAAGCAAAGTTCGCGATGTTAAATCCCGGCGATTCGATCGTCGACTGGGTTCTGAAAACCGTTCCGACGATGGGCGCTGGCTGGTGCCCGCCCGGAATGCTCGGGATCGGCATTGGCGGAACAGCAGAGAAAGCGATGCTGCTCGCGAAAGAGTCGCTCATGGAGCACATCGACATGGGACAGCTCAAAGCCCGCGGGCCGCAGACGCCAATCGAAAAACTCCGCGTCGAGCTTTACGAAAAAGTGAATGCACTCGGGATCGGCGCGCAGGGGCTTGGCGGCCTCTCCACCGTGCTCGACGTAAAAATTCTCGACTATCCAACCCACGCCGCGTCCAAGCCCATCGCAATTATTCCAAACTGCGCGGCGACGCGTCACGCGCACTTCACGCTCGACGGCAGCGGCGTCGCCGAGTTGCCGGTGCCGAGTCTCGCGGATTGGCCGGCGGTGACATGGAAACCTGACCGCAACGCGCGCCATGTGAATCTCGACACGCTCACGCGTGAGGGCGTGCTGGAATGGAAGGCTGGTGAGCGATTGCTCTTGAGCGGAAAACTTCTCACGGGCCGCGATGCCGCGCACAAGCGAATCGCCGATCTCTATGCGAGCGGAAAAGGGCTGCCGCCCGGTGTGGATTTCACGAATCGTGTGATTTACTACGTCGGCCCGGTGGACCCGGTTCGCGATGAAGTCGTCGGGCCCGCCGGTCCGACGACCGCGACCCGTATGGACGGGTTCACGGAGATGATGCTCGAGAAGACAGGGCTCATTGCGATGGTCGGCAAGGCCGAGCGGGGCCCGGTCGGCCTCGAGGCAATCCGCAAACATAAGGCGGCGTATTTGATGGCGGTCGGCGGCGCGGCGTACCTCGTTTCGAAGGCAATTCGCGCGTCGAGATGTGTCGCTTTTGAGGACCTCGGGATGGAAGCGATCTACGAATTCACGGTCGAGGACATGCCCGTGACCGTCGCCGTGGACTCCGCCGGCAACAACGTTCACGAGACCGGACCTGCAGAATGGCGGAAGAAAATCCGCGAACTGCCATTGGCGGCGGTGTAGCTGCTCTTTAGGAGCGGATTTGCCCCGAATTTCGTCGGAAATTACCGTCCGACCACTACGGATTCGGACCCGGACCGATTAGTTTTCTCCTTCAGATAGGCCAAGTCAGAACAAGAGGGTGCGCGCCAGGCCACCGCGGCGGCGCCCCGGGTTTCTTAAGGAGATGTCATGCGTAAGCCACGTCCCGCTTCGTACAATCCCGCCCAGGCTCTTAACCTCATCGCAAACGATCGCAACGGAACACCGCTCTCATGCCCGTCGTGCTCGGGCGAAATCGAGAAGGATCCTGGCGACGTCATTCCGCCGCCGCGTAGTCAGGTAACGTTGCGTTGCACGAATTGCGGCCGTTTCGCGAAATACATTGCAGGCGCAGCGTAAGTCGCTGATTCTCATACGGATACAGAGAGCGGCTCTCATGTTGAGAGCCGCTTTTCCGTTCGGTTCTATCCCGCCGGCGCCTAGGCTGAAAGCGGCAACTCCATCTGGTTCCGACCCGGCGCCCGGCGGTCGGCCCAGGCGGAAATGGGAGGTGCATGCCGCGGCCGTGCGGTGGATTCAGGAACTTCGGGTGCGTCCGCATTGATCCGGCTTCCGAGCAGTTGGTCGGTTCGATACCGAAGCTGGAGCAGTCGAAGCGGGGTGACCGACGGCGACCCCGTCGCGGCCGCGCGACGTTCGGCGGTCGCATCAGCCAGGGCATCCGGCGAGAGGATACGCGCGAGCGGGTGTGCAAGCAGCCTGTCGATCTCGGAGGTGTCGCGCGCTGCGAGCGCGGCGAGCAGCGCATCCAGGTAGGCGAGCATCGGCGTCTCCTTTATGGCGTTATGTACACATTGCAACTAATACATATACGCGGGCAAGGAGTTCCGTGTCACCATTTGGTCGCAACATGTATCCTTCAGCCGCATACGACGTCCACCCGCACGCGATCACACGATGAACATTCGAATTAACGTCGGCACGCTGCGATTCACCGGCCGGCTCGAACAGGAGCGCGCGCCGCGCACCTGCGCGGCGTTTCTTGCGCTGCTGCCATTTCGAAACACGCTGCTGCAAGCGCGATGGAGCGGCGAGGCCGCATGGATTCCGCTCGCAGATCTCCAGCTCGGCGTGCCGTTCGAAAACCACACGAGCCACCCCGCGCCCGGACAGCTGCTGCTCTATCCCGGCGGTTACAGCGAAACGGAAATTCTATTTCCGTACGGGAGTACGAGCTTCGCCAGCAAAATGGGGCAGCTCGCGGGCAATCACTTCATCACGATTGTCGAGGGCGCCGGCCAATTCGGCGAGCTCGGCGAACTGGTGCTGAGAAAAGGCGGACAGGACATCACGTTCGAAATCGACGGCGCGGCGCCGGCGCGCTGAACACTCCGCTGCGTCAGCCGCCGAGCAGTTCGAACCGCACACCGCCGCGCGCGCCGCGCCGTTTGCGCGGTGCGTAGCGAAAAAGCTGCGCCGGGCGGCCCCGCCCTTCGCTCCGCCATTCGTCCGTCGGCGCGACAAGAAATGCCGCCTGAAGCGCGCGACGGAAACTCGCCTTGTGCAGACGCCGGCCAAGCAGGAGTTCGTACACCTCCTGCAAATCACTCAGTGTGAACATCGGCGCGAGCAGCCGGAACGCGACCGGCGCGCGGTCCATCCGCTCACGCAGCTGCGCAACGGCGGCGTCGATCATCGCGCGGTGACGCGGCGCGAGCAACGGAAGCTTTGCGACGGGGAACCACTCCGCGCCGTCGGGAAGTTCGCGCGCGCGCGCTGGCGTGACGCCAACGTAGGCGACGGAGATCGCCGCGCCACCCGGATGCCGCTTGTCGTCAGTGAAAGCGCCCGCCTGTTCGAGCCAGCTCGCGCGCGCACCGGATGCTTTCAGCGCGACGCCCGAGGCGGTGTGTTCGGGAGCCTGCTTGGCGGCGAGCGGCGCCCACGGAAGGCTCCAGCGTTCACGCGCGCGCTTTGATGCGTCGCGCACGAGCAGCACGGCGAGCTGGCGGCCGTGCGGCGTGCAAAGAACGAGATCGACGGAATTGAGCGGGGCGGAGCGCATCCCGAACAATTAGTAACCAATTGTTACCAATGTCAAGCGAACGAAAACGCGTCAGTGCGCGATCGTGCCCTGCTTGCTCGTGTCGACGTCGTCCTGCTGGCCGGCCTTGAACAGGAACGCTTCCATGTTGCGCGTCAGAAACTGCCGCGCTTGTGCGTCCATCACGTTGAGGCCGTAGTGGTTGATCAGCATCGTCTGCTGCTTCAGCCAGTCCGCCCAGCAGTCGCGGCACGTCCCTTCGAGGATTCGCGCGCCCATCGCGCCCGGAAACGGCGCGCGCTCAAACCCCTCTTTCTCCTTGCCGCAGCGCGCGCACTTTATGTCTGCCACCCGCGCCTACAGTTCGCGCGCGTACTCGACGCGCGCGAGTCCGAATGCCGCGAGCAGCTGGATATACATCCAGCCGATATCGACCTCAAACCACCGATGGCTGAACATCGCGGACTTCGGGTCTGCATGATGATTGTTGTGCAGCTCTTCACCGCCGAGCCAGATCGCGATCGGCACGATATTCCGGCTCTCGTCCTTCACGTTGTGCGTACGGTAGCCGATCGCATGACCGACGCCGTTGATAATCCCCGCGGCCCAAAACGGAATCCAGAGCATCTGGACCGCCCACACCAACGGGCCGACGACCCAGCCGAACAGCCAGAGATCAATGCCGAGCATCAGTGTAATGCCGAGCCAGTTGCGCGACGCGAGGAGGTGCCGCTCGATCCAGTCGTTCGGCGTTCCCTTTCCGTACTTCTCGAGCACGCCCGGCTGCCGCACTGCCTTTCGGTAATAGAACGCACCCTTGAGCACGATGTTGCGCAGCCCTTCCATCAGCGGGCTGTGCGGGTCGCCTTCGCGGTCCGCAAACGCGTGGTGCTTCCGGTGGCACGCCACCCACTCTTTCGTCACGATCGACGTGCTCAGCCAGAGCCACAGGCGCATCGGAAGCGCTGCGATGTAGTGCAGGTGGACGCTGCGGTGCGTCTGCGCGCGATGCAAGAAGATCGTCACACACACGTTCGTGAGATGACCCGCGACGATCGCAAACAGAACGGGCTTCCACCACGTGCCGGCCCAACTTCCAAAGTGTGGCATCACTGAAAGTTATTAGGATGTGGCGCTGTGGGCCACCGGAAATATCCCGACAATGACACGCGGATAACCGTTCAACAAACGAACAGTTGCGAACGGCAGGTATATTCCGCGCTCGCATGACGACTCCGCTCATTCCGCCTTCGCCACACAGACGCCCAAACGGGCGATTCTTCAATCCGTGGCCCGGGTCGGTCGAACACGGTTTCGGTGACGCGCTGAAGTGGATGCTCGCGCGCGCGCGAACAGGAAAGCTCGGGTTTAACGGACGAGGAACACCGCCATCGGCGGTTCCTGCAGAACCAGTCGCAGCGTACGCAAATCCGAATGAATGCCGCATCACCTGGATCGGCCACTCGAGCTTTCTCATTCAGATCGGCGGCTTCAACGTGCTCACCGATCCGGTGTTCGCCGAGCGCGCATCGCCAGTGACCTTCGCGGGACCGCGTCGCATTTCGCCGCCGGGACTCGCGCTCGAATCACTGCCTCGTATCGATCTCGTGCTCCAGTCCCATAATCATTACGATCATTTCGATGTCGTCGCGATTCGCGCGCTCGCGCGCCGCGCGCCAACGACCGTCTGGTGCGCACCCATCGGCCTCGCCGCGCCGCTCCGCAAACTCGGTGTCAAGCATGTGTCCGAATGCGATTGGTTCGATTCAGCCGAGCCGATCCCCGGCACGCGCGTCGAATGCATTCCCGCGCGACACTTTTCCGGCCGTTCGCTCACTGATCGCAACTCCACGCTCTGGTGCGGGTGGACGCTCCGCGCCGGAACAAAGAGAATTTATTTTGCCGGCGATTCCGCGTTCCATCCCGACTTCGCCGAGATTGCCCGGCGCAGCGGCCCATTCGACGCCGTGCTGATGCCGATCGGCGCATACGACCCTCGCTGGTTCATGAGCGCCGTGCACATGGATCCTGAGGAAGCCATCGCGGCGTTCGTCGCGCTGCGCTCAGCCCATCCTTCACATCCCTGCGTGATGGCCGCAATGCACTGGGGCACATTCGTGCTCACCGACGAACCGGTTGACGAACCGCCGCGCCGCGCACGCGCTGCGTGGGAACAGCATCAGCTCGACGCGAATGCACTCTGGATTTTTGCGCCGGGCGAGACGAAAGTGATCGGCGCCTGACCAACCGTCAGGGTCGCGCGACCACCACCGCCTGTACGCCGAGCACACGATCTCCGTTCTCCATCGCACGCACGACAATCGGCACAGGCGCCGCTGCGCCCTTCAGCGCGGCGAGATCGCGCGGATCGACAATGAGCGACCAGCGGCCGGGCTTCACGCCGAGGAATGAAAATCCACCATCGCTGAACGTCGTCATGTCCATTCGACGTGACGTTCCGTTCTCCACAAGCGCGACACGTACACCGCCGAGTGGTTTGCCGCCGTCACGACTGTCGACGAGCGTTCCCTCGACAACGCCACCGGGAACGATCGCGACATCGAACTCCTGAAACCGATTTGGCCACGGCTCAAGCACCACGTGCTGCGCCTCTGCGGCCCAGAGCGGAGAATCGAGCGAGCTGATGTCGATCGCCAGCGCGACTGGTTCGAACGGCACGAGATCCCAGATGCGGTAGCGGCCCGAGGAGTCCGTCAGCGCATAAACCGAGCCGACGCGCACGAGCGCGCCCGCGATCGGCGTGTCGCCTGCATCGAACTTTCCGTTCACATTCGCATCGAGATACACGCGACCGGTCACGCCGCCGCGCTGGAGCGCCGGGCCCGGCGCGAGCATGATCTGTCCGGTGTGCGGATCCGTGAGGACGGAACCCGAAATAAAATTCGTTCCCGATCCGGATCCCGCACCGATATTTGCCGTCGTGATCATTCGCGCCTGCGGTAAATCCGTCAGCACGCGCACCGTGTACTCGCCTGGAGTTCCTGCGCCCGACCAGGTTCCGCCGACTTCGACACGAAACCGGTTGTTGAACTGGCGCACGAGCGTCAGCGATGTCAGGCTCTCGCCCGCGTTCGATCGTTCGACGGTGCCGTACGCCAGCACCTTTCCGAGAACTGAACCGAGCGATGGGATCGGCAGTACAAACAAATTGACTCCGACCAGCGCCGATGACGTTGCACTGCCTGAAACGCCGTGCGTGGCATCCGTTTCGACGTATGGTGCGAGCTGGCCGTTCGGGAGCTGCATCGCCAGCGTCAGGCGCACGCGATCGTGCGCGCCGTCGTTCGCATCGATGCGCCGCGCGTCGACGGTGAGATACGAACTTTGTCCCCCGAACGGCGGCCGCACGTAATACAGAATTCCATAGTGATCGCGCACGGTCTGTCCCGTGAGGATCTGCGATGCCGTATCGTTGCCGGCGTATCGGCCACCGGTAAAGGTGAAGCTCTGCTCCAGCGATGGCTGCCAGCGCGCGAGCAGCGTCGTGCTTGCCAGCGCGAGCTGTTGGACCGAGATGAATATCGCGTTGGTTGGATTGAGCGAAAAGTCGAAATACGGACGGCCGACGCGGCCAGTCGAATCGGTTTGCAGTAATTCAAATCCGGTCTCGATGCTCGCGCGCGTGGTCAACCCGACTCGCAGATCCGCATTGCCGGTGTATGCGCAGACATTGGTGTCCTCGCAGCGGCCACCAGACACCCCGTATTCGATTTTCCCCGGCGGCAGAAAATCTTGCGGGAAGATCTGAAAGAGCTGACTGAAACGACTCAGCTCGTCATGCGGGCCGTACGCAGTGAAATCAACGAGGTTGCTTCCATACGATACGGGAAGTGTGCGCACGAATCGTCCGTGGTGGTCGGTCGTATCCACGCCAACGAGCACCCCGTTGATGTAGCTCTCGACTTCATAGCCATCACCAAGGTGCGCACCGTACGCCGCTTGACCAAAAAATGTCGGCCGCACAAAGGGCGCATTGGTGATCGAGAATCCTTTCACTTCTTCGAATCGCGTGCCCGTGATCGGCACATCGCCGAATCGCAGCTGTTTGACCCACGGATTGTCACGCCACACGCCGGTCCACGATGCCTGCGTTGTCGTGAACGATCCGGCCGACGATGTCGTGACATCGAGTGCGCCGCCGAGCAGCGTCACGCCGGCGCCCAGCGTGTAGCCCGGATCTTTGAATGGCTGGGCCAGTGACGTCGTGAGTCCGTAGTCGAGCACGAAGCCGTCGAGCAACGGACGCGACGGCGTCAATCGCGTCCCCACCGGCGGCAACGGACCCTCCGGCGGCGCGCTGACAAATCGCGACGCGGCGCGCACCACTCGATTCTCAGCGGGAAGTTCTTTGCCGCCGATCGCCGTGACCCGCAATTCGCTCCACACAATTTCAAATCGAATGCCGAGCCATTTTGCGAGTGGTGCACTCGCGGCGTACATCACGCCGTCGCGAGTGATCAGCGTGCCGGCGGCAATCGGGACAGCAGCGCCGTTCACCTGCACCGTTCCGCGCGCGGCATCAATCGCTACATGGCGTCCCGATGCGAGCGTGATGCGAATGACGGCCGCGTCGGTACGCTCGAATTTGAGATCGCCCTCGGTGAGCAGTGCGCCCACGGGGATCCACGCCTCCTGGCCTCCGCGGAATGCGTGCACGGTGGAACCGCCGACGTCTTTGACGCCAAGCTCAATGAGCACGGCCTCGAGCGAATCAGCGCGCAGGGCAGCCGGTGTCGTGACGGAAGCTGCGCCCTGCGCTTGCACCATCGACGCACCGAGCGCAGCCATGACGCATGCGCGGAACCACATCGTCGCGTGCTATGGCCGTCGCGGGGGGACGGCCACCTCGATCGAGTCGCGCACCGCTGGTGACTGCACAAGCGTGGAGCGGGGCAGGTCGCGGCGCTCGCTCTTGAGCTCGACATGCAACCGGTATTTCCCGGGCGGAACAGAATCAAGCGGCAGAATAAAACTCGGATCGACCTGATGGTACACACCCATAGGCCGCTCGAACTCGGCGACAGTCTTTCCGTCGGCGCCGACGAATTTTCCGGTCAGTGTTCCAAGCCACGCGGCGTTGCCGTGCGGATCGAGCTGCACGCGCGTGATCAAGGAGTCGCCGTGCACGGCCGTGCGCAAATGGCTCGCGGCGACCGTCGCGGTGACTGTGCCTTTGCGGTACAGCAGCGTCGTGATCGTGCGGATCTCGACGTTGAGCGATGCGGTGATTTTGGTCGTGTCGGGCGAGGCCAGGGCAATCGCCGCAGCCTTCGACGAGACCACGATACGGCTCCAGTACTCGCGGTCCGGAAGATCCGCCGGCGGACGCGCTAGAAACCGGACAGTTTGCTTCTGTCCCGGCAGCACCGTCGCCCGGCGCGGGTACGCATCAATCCAACCGGCCGCCGACGGTTCGCCGGCTGGCGGATGTTCCATCGTGTTGAGGTCGACATTGCCGAGCGAATCCGAGACGGGGAATCCGTAGAGCAATGAAACGGAGACTTCGACTGGTACTGATGACGGATTGTAGAGATCGAGCGAGCCGCCGCGCGCGCGATGATCGATGACGACAACCGGCGGCGCCACGGTAACGCTCTGTGCCGCGGCCGAAGCGAGCGGCGCCAGCAGTGCGATGAGCAGTGCGATGAGAAGTGCGAAACGTTTCATCACTGCGTGGTTACCGAGAGAGAGAGATTGCCCGAGTATCTGCCGCTGATAAGCTGGCGCGACGGCCGCGCCATGCCGCCAATCATGACGACGACACGTCCGCTCTGCGGCAACTTCAACGAGAACGGCGCGCGCGGATCAAACGGGATGTTGTCCGCGCTCGACTCGTTGATGGAGTATGCCGCAGACTGCGGTCCGAAGCTCACACCGACGCGACCGCCGCCTTCACCAACGATTTGTCCCGGAAGCGTGAACGAGAGTTGAACCGTGGCGCCGGCCGGTCCGATAATTTCAAACATCGCGGTCGCTTTGCCGTCAGCCGGCCCCATCGTCGCGTCGACTCCGCCGATAAGCGAGCCGAACTCAAGCTGGCGGAGAACATTCACTCGCAGAGGCGCGGGAGTCTGGCCGCGCAGCGCTGGCGCCGCGATCAGCAGCAGGGCGAAGAGGACGAAGCGCGGGCGCATGAGTGTGAAGTTCGCGAAAAGCGCTGTCCGGCGGTACCCGAGACGACCGTGCCCGCCACAGTGGGCGGGCACGGATACGTCTGGATCTCGGAGAGAACTACGGAGCTGTGACCGTGATGGTCATGTTCGCCGTGTACGAACCAACAACCTGGCTGGCCGACGGAGCGGCGAGCACTGCACCGATCCACAGATAGCCGTTGCCCGTGCCGCTCAGCGCCTGACCGGCGATCGTTCCGCCGCTCGTGATCGCGGTCGGCGAGCAAGCGGTGTTCGTGTTGTTCTGGCTGTAGCAGTATCCGTAGCCGTTGATGCCAATCGTTGCCGCGCTCGGACCTGCGAGCGTCGACGGAAGCGTCGTCGCCGTGATCGTGATGCCCTGATTGTTCGCGCCGACGATGTTCACCTTACCGGCCCCGGAAGCGCTGGCGAGAATCGTCGAGCCCGAGCCGCCCTGAATGACGGCGGGGAAGTTCAGGTTGCCGCCGTTCGTCGCAGCGAGCGATGCCGTGACCGTTGCGCTCACGGAAACCGTGGCGACCGACGTCAACTGCGCGCTTGCGACGGTGCTCGTCATCGCGACTGCCGCGACGGTAAGGGCGAGCTTTGCAGAGAAACCCTTCATATGTACTTCCTCCTAGAAGACTATCTATTGGGTGGCGATCCATGCGGTCGGAGCGCTATCGCGCGCCTCCGTGATTATTCCCTATGGAAAAGCTGTGCCACTCGCTAGAAAATGTCCAGTGTCACGTATCAAGACATTTCGGCACGGACCGCATCGCGGCAACATAAGTCATTCCAGTATAGTCATTAAGTCTCCAATAGTAGGACCATGCATAAAGACCGACACTTTTCTATCCGGCGCTTCGCCACCATCAGACATTACTTCTCATATGCATTGTTTTCGGTCGCTCAGAAAGATTTTTTCGGGCATATTTATCAAAATGGCTTGAAAGCGTCCGCTGCTCTTACTCATGCTATAGCAATATGCAATTATCGTGGCGTTTTGCGGTTGTCGATCAGTCGCAATGCAAGCCAATCGCCAACGAGTTGCTCGATCGCTTCGTGGCCATAATCGACCGTCACGACATGCCCGTTCCCCGTTGTCCAGTGGAGAGTTTTGTCGCTCGATCCGATCAGCCCAAACGCCTCTGCGGCCGCCGCCGCCGGGATCCTGTTGTCCTCACGCGACTGCACCACGAGCACAGGCTGCCGCACGCTAGCGAGTGATTTCCGCGCGAGCAGCACGACCTTCTCGAGCTCCACCACCACGCGTGGTGTCGAGACGCGATATGCGATCATCGCACCCGCGGCAACAGGATCGTGCACAGATCTCGAACCGCCGCCCGTGATGTACTTCGCGCCGAACGACGCGACCGGCGCGATAAAATGCAGCAACTCGAGTGGAATCGACGCGCGAAGATACGGAGCGAATCCAACCACCGCGCGCACGCCCGGCTGCTCGGCCGCGAGAATGAATGCGAGCGCGCCACCCATCGAGAGACCGCCAACCGCAATTTCGGTATGCTCTGCTTGAAGCTCGGCGAGCGCAGCCCGTGCCGCGCTCTCCCATGCACTCGCACGCGCGGCCGCCCAATCCTGCAGTCGCCGGCCATGACCGGGCAGCAGCGGCACATACACGGTCCACCCGCGCGCGTTCAGCGCCGCGGCCACCAGCGCCATCGACTGCGGCGAGTCGTTGTAACCGTGCAGCAGCAACACGGCGCTGTCGAGCGTCCCCTTCAGCCGGATGGGTTCCGCTCCGATGATGATGCCGTCGGCGTCCAGCGGATGCGCGCGGATGAACGCGCGCTCCTGATGCCGCGCGATCGCACCGCGCAGTGCCCACCACACTGCAATCGCGACGGCGATCCAGACGACTGTCACGCGTTTGCCAAATGACGGTCGACGCCACGCGCACACCGCGTGACGCCCTCACGAACAACTTTCAGCACAAGTTCAAAATTCGCAGCGTCTGCATCCGTCGGACGCGTGCGATGATGTAGATGATACGAGACTGCCGCGAACTTCAAATTTCGCCGCTTCACTCCGGAGTTCATCAGGCGCGCAACGAGCTCGGTATCCTCGCGTCCCCATCCTTCCAGCTCTTCGTTGTACCCGTTCACGCGCACAATGTCATCACGCCAATACGAGATGTTGCATCCGCGCGTCCGATAAATCGGTCCCGGCTCGCCGCGCGAAAAACGTGAAAGAAAAGGCGCGTGGATTCCGTTCACTCGATTGCGAACGTTTCTCGAGAGCGCACCTGCGACCCGTTTTCCGGCCGCGAGCGTGCGCGCGGTTGCGGCTTCCCCAAGCATCATGCGGCTCCCCTGGATGTACCAGCCGCGCTGCGCGAAACGCAGATGCGAGCGAATGAACTCGGGATGGATCAGCATGTCGCCGTCGATGGCGATCAAATACTCTCCGCCGGCGCGCGCCATCGCCTCATTGAGGATGCGTCCCTTCCGGAAACCCTCGTCCTCCTGCCAGACGTGCCGCAGCGGCACCGGAAAGGTGGCGGCCTCGCGCGCGACAAACTCCCGCGTGTCTGCGCGCGATCCGTCGTCGGCAATGAGAACCTCGCCGGGAAGTACCGTCTGCGCACGAACTGTCGCGAGCACCAGCGCCAGCGCTTCTTTCCAGTTGTACGTGGCGATGATGAGGCTGTTGCTCGCAGATCCCGCAATCATTTCATGTAGCCGTGCGCCGTGAGTCCCGGAAGTCCGTCGAAATCCTGCGTGGTCTTGTAGCGCTCGAACCGTCCGTCACCTGCGACGCCGCGCGCCTTCTGCCGCAGCGCGTCCATCTCGCCGGCATGGAACGGTTTGAAGTTCAGCGCGAGTTTGATGTTCTTCTTCAAGATTCCGCTGTTTTCCATTCCGCAAATCACAGAGCTCACGGGCAGTGAGAAACAGTAACGCATCGCTTCCTCAGGTTTCACCGTGCGCGAAATCGCTATCGCGCCGCCCGCCAGCGGCTTGCTCGCCATCACGGCGATCCCGCGGCGCACCGCGTCGGGCAGCACCTGCTTCTCGAACGATCGAAACGATGAATCAAGCGGATTCAGCGGCATCGTGATCACATCCCAACTGAAACCGCGATTCAGCAGCTTCAAATGAATGTGCGGCGATTTGTGGCCGCCGAATCCGATCCAGCGGGTCTTCCCCTGCTCGCGCGCTTCCTGCGCGGCGTCGAGGCCGCCGTGATCGTAGAGCCAGTCGGGATCGTTGTCATAAATCATTTCGTGGAATGACCAGACATCGACTGCGTCGATCTTCATTCTGCTCAGCGATTCATCGACCTGATGCATCGCGGTCTTATAGTCGCGCAAATGCGCGCAGCACTGCCACACGAGCGTCACGCGTTCGCGGTAGCCGTCTTTCAGCGCGAGTCCGATCGAGCGCTCGGTGCGCCCCTCGGCGTATTCCCATCCGGTTTCGATCACATTGACGCCGTGGTCGATCGCCTCGCGCACGAGCCGGATGATTTCCTTCTGGCCGGTCTTCGCGAGTCGCGATGTGCCGAGCGCGAGAATCGACGTCGGCCGCCCGGTGCGGCCAAGCGGACGGTGCTCCAGAGCGGGAATCACTTTCTTCGGCATCGGAGTTTTCGGATTCGGGTCGGAGTAGACTGGCTTCCTCGGAACGGACTTCATTCGTCGTCGAACGCGTCGCGCGCGGCCTCGATCAAGAATTGCAAACGCCCCTCACGATCCGTTTCATCCTGCGCGACCGCACTCGAAAGAATCGCAAACTGCCGGACCATCTCGTCGTGCACCAATCCGGCCGTGCGCGGCGCACCGAGGATGTGCAGCGATTGCTCCGCCAGCGCGCGAAGCGATGCCCGCGCGGGTGCGCCGAGTGCCAGCAACTCCTTCGGGTCGTGCGGCTGCACTCGCGAATCGTTCGAGCGCGAGCGCGGAACAGTCTCGAACAGCGCGCGCACCGGCGCCAGCGTCACGACGAACGAGCCCGGCGTGTGCTCTTGTACGTCACCGACCACCCCTTTCCGTTTCAGCGCGCGAAGCAGTTTCTCGATCGCTTCACGCACGACGGCAACGCCGCCCGGACTTCCCTTCCCGCGCCCTGTGATGACCAGCACGTCACCCGCGCGCGCCATCTGACGCTCGCGGAGCCACGGTTCGGCGCGCCGTGCCGCCTCCGCGCCCGTGGGCATCGACGTGCGCAGGTCGAGCGTTCTCGCCGGCCCGAAACGGGCCTCGTCAAACGCGCGGTGCAGCGCGATGTGCGCCGTGCGACTCATGCGGACGCGGTACGACTCATTTGATGGCCTGCCGCAGCACGTGACCGTCTATTTTTTCGAGCGGCTTCACACCGGCGAGTTCCGCAAGCGTCGGAGCCATATCGACGACACGCACGAAGCCCGCGTAGTGGCCTGGTTTCACGCCATCTCCGTAGAACAGCTCCGGAACGTGCGCGTCACTGTCGTGCGGCGATCCGTGCGTCGGGTAACTCGCGGGCGCCCAGTAGCTGTACGGCGTCAGCGTGATCATCATGCGCGCTGATCCATCCGGCGCAAACATGTGCAGCCAGCGCCGCGCGATTGCGTCTTTGGTGGTATCGTCGTGCGCCAGCGCGGTGATCAGATCCGCGCGGAGGACGCCATCCACATGTCTCACGTCCTGCGCGAAGCTTGCGATGGCAGAATCCGCAGACATGCGCACCCGCGCGAACGCTTCGGGTTTTTCAACCACCACAACAGAGCCATCTTCGAGCTCCACAGCGGACGAATCCACTCCCTTGGAAACGAGCCGTGCACGAAACGCGTTCCACTGCGCGCGCACCGACACGATCTTCGCATCGTGATTCGGATAGATCGTCGATTTGATCGCGGGCAGCGGCGACATGCCGTGATCGGCCGTGAGTGCAATCACGATGCGACGCCCGTCGCGCATCTTGAATAGCGAGTCGAAGAACACGCCGAGTGAACGGTCGAGTCGCAGAATCTGATCGTGCATTTCGCGCGAGTCCGGCCCGAACGCGTGGCCGATCGCATCGGTCGTCGAAAGTGAAATCGCCAGAAGGTCGGTGCGATTCTGCGAGGCCCCGAGGCCGAGTTCGTTCAGCCCGGACAGCGCGAACTGCAGCGTGATCTCATCCATCCATGGATACGCACCCGTCGATCGTGCGGCGGTCATCGAGTCCGTGGATACCGGATGCGGAAACATGTAGTTCACGCCGCGATTCTCGGCGGGCACGCTGTCCGGTTCGGGATACGCGCTCGCCGGCAGGAGAAGCGTCCACGATTTTCCCGCGTATTGCTGGCCCGGTTTGCGCGCATTGAACCGCTGCACCCACGACGGGAGCGTGTCGCGATAATAGCGGCTCGTGCTGAACGTGCCGTTGGATGCAGTCCACCAGTACACATCGTCCTTACTGCGTCCAATCGGCAGGATCGCACCGCGATCTTTTCGCGAGACGGAAAGGACGCGAGTCGCGGGGTCAGCCGCACGCAGCCAGTCGGTCAGCGTCGTTCCCTGAAAGCGAATGGGCGAAGCGCCAAGATCCGTTGAGGGATCGTCGCTTCCGATAATCGCCGCGTCGGGAACGCCATTCACGCCGGCCGAGTTCATCGCGATCCCGGTGTGCACCGGGAACCTGCCGGACATCGTCACCGAATGTCCGGGCGCCGTTTCGGTGATGGCGTGATCCTGATATCCGTCGAGAAAAAATGCGCTGCTGTCCAGGAGGCGTCGCAAGCCGCCGGTCAGCTGCTTGTCGAACCGCTGGAAATAGTCCGAGCGCATCTGGTCGACCGTGATGAACACAATGAGTGTCGGGCGCGCTGAGGCGGCCGACGTCTGCTGTGCACCGGCACACGCGACGACAAGTGGCAACGGAACGGCGAAAAGAAGCGTGCGAAGTCGCATGACGGGAGCAAGAATGTAGGTGCGCAAATGAGGCGCCACCGCCGGGGCCGCTGTAGGATGCGGGCGCGTCTTGGGACCCGCCAGTGGCAGGTCCCCGGCAACCGGATGACAAACGTCGGTTGACCCCCTCCCGACCAGCCTGCAACTTCTCCCCCGACGCCACTGTCGGCGCGAGGACTACACTCGGGAGGTCGTTGATGGCCCGCCGGTCAGCACCCGTGCCAGTTTGGTCGAATATCCTGCTCCGGACGGCTCTCTATTACGCCATCCTGGGGGTGCTTCTTTACTGGCTTAAGGGCGTGTCGGTCGGCGGCCTCCCGCTCGATGACGAAACGACGCAGCTCATCACGGGGCTAAGCAAGAAAGCCGCGAAATCGATGGCTCCGATCGAAACCACATCGGCGTCGCTGCACGTGCTCATCGCCATGATGAGTGCCCTCCTCTTCTCGATTCCTGTCGCGTGGATCTACACGCTGACCCACAAGAAAAAAGGATGGAAACAGGGGACGGTGCAGAGTCTCGTCATCCTTCCGGTGGTTATTGCCGGCATCGTCGTACTCCTCAAGTACAGCCTTCCACTCGCATTCGGCATGGCCGCGATCGTTGCCGCGGTTCGCTTCAAGAGTTCGCTCAACGACACACGCGACTCAGCCTTCATGCTCTGCGGCATCGGCATGGGACTGTCTGCGGGCGTCGTTCCGGAAGTCGCCGGCGTGCTCTCGTTCGTATTCAGCGCCGTGGTCGTCGGCATGTGGTACGCGGATTTTGGCCGCGCACCCGCGTCGCTTGAAGGCAAACTCGCCGAGGCGACGCTCGAGCGCGCGCTCGAACACGCGAGCCGCACCGGCACGTTCGTCGCGCGCATGGACGACGAAGTCTTCAAGTCGCTCGGCCCAGATCAGCTCGAGGCGATCGCCGCGAGCGCCTGGCGCCGGCGCAAACGCAACGCGCCGGATCTCGCGGACGAAGAACGCACGGTGACGCACGAAGATTTCAGCTTGCTGCTGCGAATTCGCACCGCGTCGCCGGACAAACTCCGCGACGCAGTCGAGCCGGAGTTCGCCGGGCTCTTCAAGCGCTGGCGGTTCGGCGATATCGTGCACGAGGACGACGGACTGCACACCGTGGAATACGCAGTCGAACTCGCCAGCACAGTCACGCCCGGTGTTGTCAGCGACACGCTGCGTACGGCCGCGGCGCACCACCTCGTACGATTGGAGCTCAGATGAAAACGCGAAGCAGCCCATGGCGCGCGATCATGTTCGGTGCCATTGCAACGACCGCGCTCGTCGCGACGGCCGCGGACGCGCAGCAGCGGCTGTTCCGGACGGACTCGACGCTGACAGTGACGATCACCGCGAACTTCGGCCCCCTGCTGAAGCAGCGCGACAGCACCGAACTTCAAAAACATCCGGCCGTTTTTGCTTATGCCGGTGACAATGGCAAGCTCGTGAGCGTGCCGGTGCGGCTGCGCGCGCGCGGACACTTTCGGCGCCAGGCGCGCAATTGCGATTTTCCTCCGCTCTGGCTCGAAGTGAAGTCGTCCGATGCGAAGCAGACGGTGTTGTCTGGTTTGAACAAGATGAAAATCACGACGAGCTGCCGGCCGAAGAACGCGGAGTACGAGCAGTACATCCTGCAGGAGTACGCGGTCTACCGCGCGTACGCCGCACTGACGAATGCGAGCTTTCGGACGCGCTTGCTGCACATCACCTATCGCGACACCACCGGAAAAATCGCGCCGGTCACGTCGTGGGGCTTCTTCATTGAAGATGTTGACGACGTCGCGATCCATCTGCACCGCACGGCACTTCCCGCGCAGGGCGCGCGTTTTGACGATCTCGACCCTGCTGCGCTCGCACTGCTCAGCATGTTCGAATATTTCATCGGCAATACAGACTGGTCGATCTCCGGATTGCACAACATGGCGCTCCTGCAGGACTCGAGCGCGAACGTCGTTCCGGTGGCGTTCGATTTCGACTGGACCGGTGCGGTGGATGCGCCGTACGCATTTCCCGACAAGCAGCTCAAGATTCGCTCGGTTACGGACCGGCTCTATCGCGGGAATTGCATGACGCCGGAGAACTTCAAAGCCACAGTCGACTTGTTTAAGTCAAAACACGCGGCGATCGATGCGATATTCGCGGATCTGCCCCAGCTCGCGCCGGGGCGTCTCAAGTCGATGAAGAACTTCTACAACGATTTCTGGAAACGTCTCGACGATCCGCGCGGTCTGCAGAAAGAAATCTCCAACGACTGCCTCAAGACTGGCAACTAACCGGGAACTAACCGGGAACTAACCGGGAACTAACCGATCACGGTTGAAAGAATACCGAGGCCACGCTCGAGCTCCTCGCGCGTCATGACGAGCGGTGGCAGGAGCCGCAGCGTGTGCTCGCCGGCCGAACAGATGAGCAGCCCCGCGTCGAGAGCGCGCGCGACGATGTCCTTGGCTGGATCTACGACATCGATTCCCCACATGTAGCCGATACCGCGCACGGCGCGAATTTTTGTCGACTCGCCGGCCATTTTGTTCAGCGACTTCTTCAGCCACGCGCCGTTGCTCTTCACATGCGCGAGCATCGCCGGATCGCTCAAGCGATCCAACACGTGCAGTGCGACATGCGACAGGAACGGTCCGCCACCGAACGTCGTGCCGTGATCGCCGGGCTGCATCGTGTCGGCGATTTCCTTTGTGGCAAGTATGGCACCCATCGGCAGCCCACCAGCCATCGGCTTCGCCACCGTGAGAAGATCAGGTTCGATTCCCGCCTGTTCGTGCGCGAGGAACGTACCGGTGCGCCCATAGCCGCACTGGATTTCATCGAGGATCAGCGCAATTCCGCGTGAGCGGGTCAGCTCGCGCAGCGCCTGCAAAAACTCATGTTCGAGCACGCGGACGCCGCCTTCACCCTGCACCGGCTCGGCGATGACCGCGGCCACCGTCTCGGGATTCAGTGCGGCATCGAGCTCTTCCATATCGCGCTCGACAATCGAGATCCCACCTGCGAGCGGACGGAACGGCGCGCGATACGCGGGACGATCTGTTGCCGCGAGCGTGCCGAACAGCCGGCCGTGAAACGCACCGCGCAGCGCGATAATTTCGTGCTTTGCCGACCCGCCGGTCGTGCGGCCCCAGCGGCGTGCGATCTTGAACGCACCTTCGTTCGCTTCCGCGCCGGAGTTGCAGAAAAACACGCGGTCGGCAAAAGTGCGTTCGACTAATTTTTCCGCGAGCCGCTCACCCGGCGCCGTGCGATACAGGTTCGACACATGCACGAGGCTTCCTTCGATTGCTTCGCGCATCGCCCGCTCGAGTCCTTCGTCACCGTAGCCAAGCGCGTTCACCGCGATGCCGGCGACGAAATCGAGATATGCTTTCCCGTCGGCATCGAACAGCTCGACGCCTGCGCCGCGCACGAACTCCATTGGCGGGCGGCGATAAACGCCGAGCAGCGCATCGGTGGCCGGGGCAGCGGAGAGTGCAGTAGTCATCGCGGGTTTCATACGGGTGAGAGAGAAAGCAGAATGCGGGTTCCGGCATCGGGATTTCCGATTCCATCGAGTCCGGCAATTCGCACGCGTGCGACACCTGCGTGGAGCGCAGCGGCAGCGGCCTGAAGCTTCGCAGCCATTCCGCCCGCGGCCACTCCGTTGGAGATCAGCGCTTGCGCGCCGTCGAGATCGAGCGTTGGAATGACCGCATCATTGTCGAGCACTCCGGCGACATCCGCAACGAGAACGAGTTCGTCCGCGGCGAGCGCACCAGCGAGCGCTGCGGCCGCATCGTCGCCATTCACATTGAGGCCGGCGCCCGTTGTGCCCGCATCATCCGCGTCGCGCGCGAGGGGCGAAATCACCGGCACAAATCCACCGGCAATCAATTGCAGAACGATTTCAGGATTCACCTTCACCGTTCCGCCAACGCGTCCCATCGTCAGCGGATCTGTCGCGTGCGCGCGAAATAACATCGCGTCCTCTCCGCTGATTCCCGCAGCGCGCACGCCGTGCGAAAGCAGCATCGCAACGAGACGTTTGTTGATCGTGCCGGAGAGCACCATGCGGACGATTTCCAGGTCAGCCTCGCTCGTCACGCGACGGCCGCCGCTGAACTGCGGTTCGAGTCCAAGACGCCGCTGCAGTGCCGACACTTCGTCGCCGCCACCGTGCACGATGCACAACGATGACACGGAACTTCCCTTGGCGCGCGCCGCGGCAGCGAGCGCCGGCCCAAGGCGCACATCGCCCTGTGCGCGTCCGCCGATCTTCACGACGCGCATCATGCGGGCAGCCCCATCGTTTCCTCGAGGCCGAGCATCAGGTTCGCGTTTTGTACCGCCTGCCCCGCCGCGCCTTTCATGAGATTGTCGATCGCGGAAAATACGAGCAGCGTCGGTGTGCGCACGTGCGCAACGGAACTCACCGCAATGCGCACGACATTGCGATGTGCGACGTGACGCGTTTCCGGCGGCTGCTCGACGAGTTCGACGAACGGTTCATGCGCGTAGCGCGTGATCCACGGCGCGAGCGCGTTCGGCAGCTCGCGTGTGAGCGGCACGGTCATCGTCGCGAGAATTCCGCGCGCGGTTGGCAGCAGATGCGGCGTGAATAGGAGATCCGCATCCGCACCGAGTTCAGATACCATCGCGCGCATTTCCGCGACGTGACGGTGCGTGTTCCCCACGCCGTACGCGCGAAAATTTTCTGTGATTTCGCCAAAGAGCAGATCGGTGCGCGCGCTGAAGCCCGCACCGGTCACGCCGCTCGCCGCGCTCACGCTGATCGTCGCACCCTTCGCGATGAGGCCTTGCTCGAGCAGCGGCAGCAATCCCATCAAAATCGCCGTGGGATAGCAGCCGGGATTTGCGACGAGATCTGCACCGCGTATCGTCTCGCGGCGCGCCTCGGTGAGGCCATACGGAACCGTGCTGCCGTCATTTCCAATTCGCAGATCTGCGGAAAGATCAACCACCTTCGCACCCGCGGCGCGCGCGCGCTCAACCCAAATTTTTGACGCGCCATGCGGCATCGCGCTGAAAACGAGCTTCGCGCTCTCCAGCGGAGCGTCATCAGTTGCCACGAACGTGACGCGTCCACCGCCGGGAAGTTCGGCAGTCTTCCCGCGCTGTTCGTTTGCGGTGGCGAAAGCGAGCGAGAGCTGCGGATGGCGCTGGATGAGCGCGCACAGCTCGCGCCCCGCATATCCACTCGCCCCGAGCACTCCAATCGGGATTCTATGCATTATACAATGCATAATATTGCAGTTGCTTTCTGTCAACCTCGCCTTACTTTCGCTCCAAGGCAGGGCTATGCTGTGCAGCGACATCGGAGACATGGAATGAGCCAGAAACAGGAACGCCAGCAGGTGATTCGAGAGCTCGTTGCGACCCGCTCCGTGAGTAGCCAGGAAGAGCTCCGCCAGCTGCTCGCAGAGCGCGGCTGGGATGTAACGCAATCGACCCTGTCGCGCGACATGCATGACCTTCGGGTCGCGCGAGTGCCCACGCACGGCGGCGTGCGCTACACCACCGCCGATGCCTCGGCAGCAACCGACAATCGTACTTCGCTCGCGTCGCTCGTCCCGCAGCTGTTTTTGGGTTTGGATTTTGTGCGCGAACTGATCGTGGTGAAGACCGTTGTCGCGGGTGCGCAGCCCATTTCCGAGGCGATCGATTCAGAAGGAAGTCCGGACGTTCTCGGCACGATCGCCGGCGAGAACAATATCCTCATCATTTGCCGGTCGGATGCTGCCCGCGAACGCGTCGCCAAGCGACTTTTGACCCTCGCGCGCAAGTAATTACTCCGCTTCCACTTGCCGCCGCATATTTATGTGACTAATATGCATACTGCCTGCACGCATATTCATAGATAGCTTTCGAATCCAGCAACAAAACCGGAGTTCCAGTATGCGCACCATCGCCCTCGCCTACTCGGGCGGCCTCGACACGTCCATCATCGTTCCCTGGCTGCGCGAGCATTACGACGCACGCGTCATCTGCGTCGCCGCCGACATCGGACAGGGTGACGAGGAACTGAAAGGGGTGCGCGAAAAGGCGATCGCCTCAGGCGCCGAAGAGTGCTACGTCGAAGATCTGCGCCTCGAGTACGTGCGCGACTTCATTTGGCCGACGCTGCGTGCCGGCGCGATCTACAATCGCAAGTATTTGCTCGGCACATCGATGGCGCGGCCGCTGATCGCCAAGAAGCAGGTCGAGGTCGCGCGCAGAGTCGGAGCCGACGCGCTCTCACACGGCTGCACCGGCAAGGGAAACGATCAGGTGCGCTTTGAGCTCACCTATATGTCGTTCGCGCCCGAGCTTCCCGTCATCGCCCCCTGGCGTATGTGGGATCTCAAGAGCCGCGAAGACTGCCTCGCCTACGCGGCCGCGCACAACGTGCCCGTGTCTGCGACGACGACAAAAATTTATTCGCGCGACCGCAACATCTGGCACATCTCGCACGAAGGCGGAATCCTCGAGGATCCGAACAGCGTCCCGCCCAAGGACCTGTTCATGCTCACAACAGACCCGGCCGACGCACCCTCAACGCCCGAAGATGTCGCCATCGGATTCGATCAGGGTACGCCGGTCACTGTGAACGGTGAAAAGCTCGACGCGGTTGCATTGCTCACAAAACTCAACCAGATCGGCGGCAGGCACGGCATCGGCCGCGCAGATATCGTCGAAGATCGTCTCGTCGGAATGAAATCGCGCGGCGTGTACGAAACGCCGGGCGGTACCCTGCTCTACACCGCGCACAGCGAGCTCGAGATGCTGGTCCTCGATCGCCGCACGCTCGCGGCAAAGGATCTCATCGCGCCGCGCTACGCCGATCTCGTATACGAAGGCCGCTGGTGGACCACCGAGCGCGAAGCGTACGATGCGTTCGTGAACGTCACGCAGGGCCGCGTCACGGGAACCATCACGCTTCGCCTCCTTCGCGGCACCGTCACCATCGCCGGTCGCTCGAGCAAAGAAGCGCTGTACGACGAGCGCTTCGTCACGTTCGGCGAAGACGACGTATACGAGCAGAGCGACGCGGCGGGCTTCATCCGTCTCTTCGGTCTCGCGCAGCGCGTGCGCGCCTTGAAAGATCTCGAAGCCGCCGCCGATTCGAAGGCCGCGATGGCGAGCGCCGTTGCGTCAACAAAGCCGGACGAGATCGTCGCCGGAGTATGAAAAAAGCGCCCGCTCGCCGCAAAAAAGCAGAAGCGGGCACGCATAAACTCTGGGGAGGTCGCTTCGCGGGCGGCCCTCACCCCGCTCTCGACGCAGTCAATCGCTCGATCAGCGTGGATTTTCGCCTCTGGCCGCACGACGTGCGCCTGTCGAAAGCGTGGGCCGCAGCACTCGCACATGCTCGCGTGCTCACCGCACGTGAGAGCGCGCAGATCATCAAAGGGCTCGACGCCGTCGCCGCGCGAATCGCAGATGGCGAGAAGCCGGTCGCCACCGACGAAGATGTGCATACGATGATCGACCGACTGCTTCACGAAGAAGCCGGTGCCGTGGCATCGCGCCTTCACACCGGCCGCAGCCGCAACGACCAGGTCGCAACAGCCACACGCCTCTGGACGCTGAATGCGTGCGATTCACTCGATGTGCTCATCGTCTCGCTGCAGAGCGCAATCATCGCACAGGCATCACGGCTCGAACGCGCGGTGATGCCGGCATACACACATCTTCAGCGCGCGCAGCCTGTGAGCGGCGCGCACTGGATGCTCTCGCATTTCTGGCCGCTCCAGCGCGATCGCGAACGGCTCGCTGCTGCGCGAACTCGCACCGCTTCGCTCCCGCTCGGCTCGGGCGCCATCGCAGGCTCTGCGTTTCCAATTGCGCGTGCGCGCCTTGCGAAGTCGCTCGGCTTTTCCGCGATCTCTGAAAACAGCATCGATGCCGTCGGCGATCGTGATTTTATCGCCGAAGTACTGTTCGCGCTGTCACTCGTCGGCGCGCACCTCTCGCGGCTCGCTGAAGATTTGATTTTGTTCGGGTCGAGCGAATTTGGCTTCGTGCGATACGGTGATGCGTTTTCGACCGGATCGTCGATGATGCCGCAGAAGCGAAATCCCGACGCGCTCGAACTCGCACGCGGGTCCAGCGCGCGGATGCTCGGCGATTTGGTCGCGCTGATGGGCACGATCAAAGGGCTCCCCAGCGGCTACAACAAGGATCTGCAGGAAGACAAACGGACGCTGTTCGATGCGGCCGACGGAATGACGCTGTTACTGCCGGCAGTGGCAGGATCGCTCGCAGCGCTCACATTCGACGCGACACGTATGAGAGCCGCGGTGAGCAGCACGATGATGGCGACCGATCTCGCCGACTATCTCGTGCGCAAACGGGTGACGTTCCGCGAAGCACATGGCGCCGTTGGCAGCCTTGTTCGCGAGGCAGAAGAGAAAGGATGCGAGCTCGGCGCTCTCCCGTTCGCATCTTTCAAAACCGCCCACAAGTCGTTCGATACAAATGTTTTGAACGAACTCTCCGCTCAGACTTCGCTTGAGAACCGCGAGATAGATGGCGGTACCGGACCGAAGTCGGTGAAGCGACAACTGTCTGCTGCTCGCGCAGCAATTCGCGCAAACATTTGATTGCACACGCAATCAAATGATAATCAGCAGTTGAACTTACGAGATTGCTGATATAATATCCTCTTTACTGAGGATATTATGAGAACGATTTCGACAGATGCATCTGCAGCAGCGCTTGGCGTCGATCGCAAAACGCTGGACAACGTGCTCTCACGTGAAGCGCGATTGCTGGTCGGAACGGGAAGCCGCGGCCGGCGGCGGCGGATTTCAGTAGATCTGCTCGAGCAGATTGCCATCGCGATGATCCTCAACCGCGACCTCGGCGTCAGCATCGCCAAGGGGTTGAAACTGGCGGACGAGATCGTCGCCTCGCCGACGCCGTCCGTCCACGCCGGCTCTCTCTGCGCGGTCACGTTCGACTTGGCCCGCCTCCGCCTCGCGCTTGACCTGTCCATACAAGAAGCGCTCGAGAGCACCGCCGAGCCCATGCGCGGACGGCCACGGGGGTAGAAACGAGCGGGGCGCCTCGATCGAGGCGCCCCGCGAACATCAAAATTGTACCACGGCACGGCAGCTAAATCAGCCGCCAACCTTGGTCACGTTCTCTGCCGCCGGACCTTTCTGACCCTGCACGATGTCGAACTCAACCGCGTCACCCTCGGCGAGCGACTTGAAGCCGCTGCCCTGGATCGCGCTGTAATGCACGAAGCAGTCCTTTTGCCCGTTGTCCGGCGTGATGAATCCGAACCCCTTCGCGTCGTTGAACCACTTCACCTTTCCCGTCGTGCGCATTCCTAGCTCCCGTGTGGTGATTGATGCAGGGAGCGGAACACGCCGACCCTGACAATCCGTGAACGCCGAGAAACTACAAACGCCTGGGAAAAAGGGCAATAGTTATCCAAGCCCGCCTCTGGCAGGGGTTAATTCCCGATGCTGCGCACCCCCGTCACGTAGTAGTTCGTCTCGCCAAAACAACGCGTCGGCACTCCCCGATGCTCGTCGTACTGCAGCTCGAGCCGACCCTTGGCGATGGCATCGTTGATCGCCTTGGCTACCGAGTCGCTGCGCACGGAAAACACGAAGATCTGCGAGAGCGCACCGGGCATGTTCACCATGGCGAGTTCGCCCTCCCACGTCTTGCAGATCCAGCCCTTACTCGAAAACTTCTGCACGAATCCAACGCGCAATCCGCTGGAGTACGAATAGCTGAGCGCCGCGGTCGTCCAGATCGTGAATGCCAGCGCTGGCACCAACACCAGCGCGAGCAGCGTGAGCTTCCCCCAGTTCCGGCGTGCGAAACCATGAGCGGGGGCGGCGGCTTGAGGTGTGGATTCGGGCGTCGTCATTCGGGTTCTTGATATGGTGAGGGCAGAGCAGGGAAGCTCGCTATTATTATCCGTCAGCGCGACTCACCTGCGACTCACCAGGGGAACCAAGTGGGCTTCAAGGATCGACGCAACACCGTTACGTGCTACGTGGGCGGAGTCCCTGTGGGATCGGGACATCCGATTGTCGTGCAGTCGATGACGAACACCGACACCGCCGACCCGAAATCGACGGCGGAACAGGTGGCCGCGCTCGCGCGCGCCGGATCGACGCTCGTGCGCGTGACCGTGAACACCGATGCGGCGGCGGCGGCGGTTCCCGAGCTCATGCTGCGCCTCACGGATCTCGGCGTGTCTGTCCCGGTGATCGGCGATTTTCATTACAACGGGCACCTACTGCTCGTGAAATACCCGGCGTGCGCTGCGGCGCTTGCGAAGTACCGCATCAATCCGGGCAACGTCGGCAGCCGGCACCGCGACGAAAATTTCCGGACGATCGTGCAGGTCGCGATCGATCACAACAAGCCCGTACGAATCGGCGTGAACTGGGGATCTCTCGACCAAGACCTCCTCACCTCCATGATGGATGCGAACGCGGCCGATCCCAATCCGCGTGCGGCGCAAGACATCTATATGGAAGCGATGATCGAGAGCGCGCTGCGTTCGGCCGCGCTCGCCGAAGAAACGGGACTCGGCCACGATCGGATCATTATCTCCGCGAAGATCTCGCAAGTGCAGGATCTGCTCGAGTGCTACCGCCGCCTCGCCGCGCGCTGCGATTATCCGCTCCACCTCGGGCTCACCGAGGCCGGCCTCGGCATGAAGGGAATCGTTGCGACCACCGCAGCGCTTTCGCTCGTGCTCGAGGAGGGAATCGGCGACACGATTCGCGCGTCGCTTACGCCGAGTCCCGGCGGCGATCGCACCGAAGAAGTGCTCGTCGCGCAGCAGGTACTGCAGTCCCTGGGACTTCGGAGCTTCACGCCGCAGGTGACCGCGTGCCCCGGCTGCGGACGCACGACGAGCACGCTCTTTCAGAAGATGGCGGAGGACATTCAAGGGTATCTGCGCGACCAGATGCCGCTGTGGCGCGACGATCATCCCGGCGTCGAAGAGATGAAAGTCGCCGTAATGGGGTGCGTCGTGAACGGACCGGGCGAATCGAAGCACGCGAACATCGGCATCTCACTCCCCGGCACCGCGGAGGACCCAAAAGCCCCGGTGTATGTCGATGGCGCGCTCCGCGTCACGCTGAAAGGTGAGGAAATCGTGCCGGAGTTTCTCGCGATCCTCAACGAGTACGTGCAAGTGCACTATCCTGCGACGGCGGCGCGGCCGACGTAATCAGGCCACAGCAGCGCATTTTAGCGCGGCCTTAAGTACCTCTGGACGCCGCTCCATGTCACGGACCGCGAGCGTGTGTATCCCGCCGGAACGGTCAAGGCCGTGACAAATAATTTACTGATCCTTGACGAATGAGAGCCACGCTAATCAGATTGGCCTCATGCACTGGTCTAGGCGGTTCAGTCTAGGAAGCGCACCGCGGCTCTCTCGCTGTTGCCAACGCCGGCCAACGGACCGCCGCCTTTGCTCCTGTTATTGCTACTCGCACGCGGATCTGACCAGTCGATCCCACGGCGATAGAGCACAGGAATGGACTTAGTTCCAACGCAGGCCTCTCAGTATTAACCCCCAGCCGGAGGCGAAGGCGGGAATCAAGCGTTTGCTATTGTTCGCAGGATTGGCGGTGGCGTTCGTCGCGCCCAATGCGTACGCGCAACGAAGGATCACCGGCCATGTAGTAGCCGCGACAGGCGAGCCGATCAATGCGGCTCACATTCAGGTGCAGGGAACGACGTACACAGCGATCTCGTCGGATGACGGGTCGTTCACGACTCTCGTGCCTGATGGGTCGCAAGTTCTTCAGGTTCGTCGCATCGGTTACAAGCGCACGGACTTCATTCTCACGGCGACCGCGACCGACGCCAAGATCGAGATGACGAAGGACGTGCTCGAACTCGAGCAGATGGTCGTCACGGGCACGACGACCAGCGTCTCCAGCGTCAACTCGGCGAACGCCGTGACAACAGTGTCCGGTGCGGAACTCACCGAAGTTCAGTCGCCAACTATTGAAAACGCGCTCCAGGGAAAAATCCCCGGTGCCGTTATCTCGACGAACTCGGGAGCACCGGGCGGCGGCGCGCAGATTCAGTTGCGCGGCACGACGTCGATCAACGGTTCTTCTAGCCCGCTCTACGTCGTTGACGGTGTGCTCGTCAGCAATGCGGCGATCGGAACTGGCCTGAACTCGATCACCAGCGCTGGCGGCGGTATCTCAGGCAGCCAGGACCAGATGGTCAACCGCATTGCCGACATCAATCCTGAAGACATCGAGAGCATCGATGTGCTTAAGGGCGCGTCGGCCGGCGCCATCTATGGATCGAAAGCATCGAACGGCGTCATCGTCATCACGACGAAGCGCGGTTCGAGCGGCAAGCCGAAGATCTCAGTCTCGCAGTCGGTCGGACAGTTCCAGATGTCACACGAGCTCGGACTGCGCTGCTTCACTTCGGCGGCTCAGGCACTGAACTGGTGGGACAACGTGGTTGGCGCCGGAGCTGGGGCACCGCTGCCTTATCCGTATAGCCCGGTCTGCAACAACTTCGAAAAGCAGTTCTATGGTGGCAACTCACCGTCGTACGAGACCAACATCAACATCACCGGCGGCACACCGCAGACGTCGTACGTAATCGGCGGAACCGTCCACCGCGACAACGCGATCCAGCTTGCATCGTACTATCAGCGTCAGTCGTTGATGGCGAATCTGAGCCAGCTGATCGGCGATCACCTCACGGTTCGGTTCAACAACAACTTCGTTCACTCGCTGACGGATCGCGGCATTTCGGGCAACGACAACAGCCCGATTGTTTCGCCGGGCGACATTTTTTCGGGTACGCCGACGTGGGTGCCGCTCGCGTCAAAGCCATACATCTCAAACCCGTTCCTTTCGGACGGTGCGAACCCGTTTGCTGATGCCACGCAGATCACCAACCCTGAAGAGGTGTTCCGCTACATCGGCAGCATCAACGCCACGTGGTCTGCTTACTCGTCGCAGCGGCAGTCACTCGACTTCACCTTCATCGGCGGTGTCGATTCGTACTCCGACAATTCCAACCTGTATGCGCCGCCAAGCAACTTTGTCGAGCAGGCAAGCGGCCAGCCGGGCCTCGTCGTCACGAATCGCACGTCGGTTACGAATGCAAACCTGAACCTCTCTGGCCAGCATAAGTACATCAACGACTCGTTCACGGCGACGACGACGTTCGGGTTGCGTCAGGAAACCCGCGGGTTCAGCCAGATCTTGAACCAGGGCAAGCAGCTTCCGCCGGGAATCACCGATGTGAACTTCGGCGTGAACCAGTCGCTCACCGAACAGCAGCAGCTGATCCACGACTTCGGCTACTTCGCTCAGGAAGAACTGCTCATCAAGGATCGCCTCCTGCTCACGGGCGCGATCAACGAAGACCGCTCGAGTGTGAACGGCAACGACAGCAAGTTCTATTCGTATCCGAAGTTCTCGGCATCGTACCGAATTCCGGTCCTGCCGAACTTCATCAACGATTTCAAAGTTCGCGCAGCATGGGGACAGGCGGGCAACCAGCCGCCGTACGGCTTCAAGTACACGTCGCTCCCGATCGGCACGTACTCCACACAGCTCGGAGCAACACCGTCGGCAACGGCCGGCAATCCGAACATCGTGCCGGAAACGTCGACGGAGACTGAAGGCGGCTTCGACATGCAGATGTTCCACAGCCGCGCCGCATTCAGCGTGACTGTGTTCCGCAAGAACATCACGAACCTCGTTCTTGCAGCAGCGCTCGCGCCAAGCACCGGCTTCACGCAGGAGTTTGTGAACGGCGGCTCGATGACGAACACGGGCGTCGAGTATTCGCTCGAACTCACACCGGTTCAGAACAAGAACTTCAGCTGGGTTTCGCGCACGACGTTTGCAAACGTCGCGAGCCACGTCACCGCGCTCAGCGTTCCGTGCTTCAACGGAGGATCGTTCTTCTCGGTTCAGTTCGGTGCGCCGTACGTGTGTCAGGGACTGTCGGCGACAACGGTTCAGGTCGACAACGGCCGAAACGCCGCAGGCGCGCGCATCGTGCAGGACCTTGAATCTGCACCGAAGTACACGGTCGGAATTTCGAACGAATTCAAGTTCGGATCGATGCGCGTGTTCGCACTCATCGACTGGCGCCAGGGTGGCTACGCGGTCGACCTCACGCAGCTCTACTACGATCCCGTTCAGCTGCTCGCGGATACGGCGGCGTCAATCGCGCGTCTCAACTCGTTCGGTGCCGGAAACGGCGTCTACCTGCAGCCGGCCGGCTTCGTGAAGTTCCGCGAGTTGTCCGTGTCGTACGCGGTGCCGAAGTCGTTCATGCAGAGCATGAACATCAACTCGGCGTCGAATCTTCGTCTCGAAGTGAGCGGTCGCAATCTGTGGACCTGGACGAAATACGGCGGCTACGATCCAGAAGTCTCGAACTTCAGCAACCAGAACATCGGTCGCTTCCAGGACGTGACGCCTTACCCGCCATCGCGAAGCTTCTTCTTCACCATCAAGGCAGACTTCTGAGCCAACCATGATCAATCCAACCACTAAGGTGAGGCCGATCATGACCAAGCGCATCATGGCGCTCGTCGCAGCACTGGCGCTGACGACGGCAGCTTGCAAAGATGCCACGTCGATTCCGGACCTCAACAACGTTTCATCGTCACTGCTGGCGACGGGACTGAACCGCGCATCGGTTCAACTCCTTGCGACAGGCCTTTTGAATGCGGACCGCGGCAACGCGGGTGAGACGTACATCGTCTTCCCGGAGACGATGGCGCGTGACCTCTATCGCATCGACAACGCGGAAAATCGCTGGATCACGCAGATGATCGGCCAGGCCGCCGATCCAAGCGCGTTCACCGGCGGCTCACTTTGGGCCGGCTATTACGTCGCGATCAAGTCCGCAAACAACATCATCGACAACATCAAGACAGCAACGGATCTGTCACCCGCCGAACAGGCGGCAACGGTCGGACTCGCGCAAACCTTCAAGGCGCTGCAGTACTGGCACGTCGTGGAGATGCGCGATTCGCTGGGTCTGCCGATCGCGGTGGACAATCCGATCAGTGCACCGCCCGCAGCGTTCGTCTGCAAATCGGATGGCCTCGCGTATATATCGTCTCTGCTCGACAGCGCCTACACGAGTCTGCAGGCGGCGGGGGCAACAGCATTCCCGTTTGCACTCCCGGCAGGTTTCACGTCGAACGGCGACTACTCGACACCCGCCGCATTCGCGTTGTGGAATCGCGGCATCAAGGGGAAGGTCGAGTTCTATCGCGGTATGGATCACACGCATCCGAACGTGGCGAGCTTTGCCACCTCGGTCGCGGCACTGACGCAGGCGCTGGGAACGCTGGGTGCATCGACACTCACGAACTCAGTCTACTACACGTACAGCACGTCGCCGGGCGAGCGCGAGAGCCCGTTTGCAGGCGATGCCGCTGTGCACCTGAACCCGTCGGCTGGAGACAGTCTTCAGGCGGGCGACCTGCGCGGCTCCAAGATCCTCCATACGTGCACCGGCCTGTGCTCTGGATCCGGCGTGACGACGACGTACGATATGGCGTACGCGGTCGCGGCAGATCCGACGAACCTCACACGTCCGTTCGCGATTCTCAAGAATGATGAGATGATTCTGCTTCGCGCCCAGGCTGAGATTGAGGCAGGGCAGCTCGCTGCCGCGACGGCGGACGTAAACTTCGTTCGCACGAATGAGGGTGGCTTGCCGGCGTTGGCAACATTTGCCTCGGCAACGGCCGGTCGCGCGGCAGTCATGTATGAGAAGCGTTACTCCCTGCTGTTCGAAGGAGCGCAGCGCTTCGTCGACCTGCGGGCGTACGGCTTTCTCAACGCCGCACACTTGAAGAAGGAAACGGCGGCTGACATTTTCCAGTCGACGCTTCCGATTCCACAGGCAGAGATCAACGGTCGCGGCGGTGCACAGCCGACGGTGACCTGCCCGTAAGGGATTGAGAAGGGATTGAGTGAGAAGAAAAGAAATCGCCCCGGCACGTTGCCGGGGCGATTTCTTTTTCGTGCCAGGTGCGTTGTGAGCGATGCCGGTTAAGTCGAGTAGTGCTCCAGCGCTTCAGCCACGTCGCGGAGTTCCTCGAGAATCGATCCATCGAACCCAACCTCGTTCAGGCGATCGTACACGGCTCGATACCACCGAATCGTTCCTTCGCGTCCGACTGAAAAACGATTCCACACAGTGTCGGGATCGATCGTTCGGCGCAAATCAGCGAGGATTGAGCTGCCGTTGTGCACTTTGTCCGCCGCGCAGACCCAGCGCGCGCATTCGTTCGCGCTTTCGAGGCGGCGCAGGTAGTCAATTTTCTTTTCGTCTTTGTCGAATTCGTTGCCGTCTTCATCCACGCGGCGGTGCGTCACCGCGAGCACCGCTTCGAGAACATTCGCGCCGAACTTTTCGCCGATCCGCTCTTCCAGCATTTCCTGCGTCCAGCCACCGCGCACGCAGTCCTCAATCACATCGTGCAAAATGCCGGCAATCACGGTCTCGTCATCGCGGCCATAGCGCGTGAGAATGATCGCGACGTTGGCCGGATGGGTGAGATAGGGCAGGGCGGTTCCTTTGCGCACCTGACGGTCGTGATGCTTCGCTGCAAATGCGAATGCGTGATTGATGCGATCGGAATAGCCGGTCACTGCCCCTCCGGAGTCGGACGACGCACACGCGCGGCCGTGGTCTTCGTCATAAGCTCGCTGCGCGGCGCCACGCGCGGCAACTCCGCATCCCAAATTGCGAGCCCGTGCAACAGCGCGCCCGACCCGCGCACATGGGTGGCCATGCCCTGGAGCCGCATGAGTTCGGTGCGTCCGATCTCGGCGCAGAGCACAGTCACCGGCTTGTCGACGAGCGTGCAGGCAAGCACGAGCGAGGCGTCCGTGGGCGCAACGATCACGCAGAAATCGTACTCGCTGCAAAAACGCGCGAATTCCAAACGTCCTGATTCCCTCGTCTCGCTGTCGGGGATTTCGGCCCTGATCGCACCGGCGGGCACAACATCAATTGAGAGCCCGTCGCTCGCGCCGATCGGCCGTGTGACCTCGCGCCAGAGCCGCACGCCGGCGATCGCATCAGAAAACCCCGGTTCGGGGCGCTCGCCATAAAAACCTGCGACAGAACTTCCTTCTGCATCGACATCGATCACCAGCGTCGCGCGCGCATCTGCAGCGGCAGCGAGCGCCAGGCGCCCGGCTACTGTCGAAACCACGGCCCGATCATCACCGGTCACCGCCACTGTTCGCGTGCGCGTTCCAGTTGCAGTGAGCCCGAGATACAGCATTCGGAACGGATCAATGCCGCCGATGCGCGGTGTGCGGTCTGCATCGCGCGCAACAGCGAGGATCGGCGCACGCGCAATACGCTCCGCTTCACGCGGCGTCGCAAGCGTCGGCTTGTTAATTTCAGCCGAGAGATTAAACGAGAACCCCGCGATCACGGCGAGCACCATCGCGGCGAAGAGCATCGCGATCGGCGGGACGCGCCGCGTCGCCTGCGATTTTGCTGCGGCGGCGTCGCGGTCGACCGCGGCGTTTCGCACTCGCAGTGCGCGGAGAGCGGAATCGCTTGCGCTGGCGATATGGCGCACGCTGTCGCGCAGCGCACGAGGCGCGACCGTGTCGATCGGCGCGGCGTTGCCGTTTGCGGACGCGTCGAGATCCGATGTGGCGCGCGCCAGCGAGCCGCGCCGGCGCACCGCCGCGTCGCGGATCGCGACGCCAACTTCGTTCACGCTCGCGGTGAGATCTGCATACGGCGGATCTGTGGCGCCTTTTGGCGCGAGCGCGGCGCGGCGCTTCTCGAGTGCATCTAGGGAATCGGTGAGCTTCGCGGTGCGCGTGTCACCGTGCAGCGCGGCAGCGGCTGCGAGCGCACGATACGACGCCGGGAGCGGCGCGTTCGTTGCGCGCGCAATGAGCGCGTCGAGTTCAGTCGCGAGAAGCTGAAGCGAATCGCGTTTCGCCCGCTGTGGCGCGGTCAGTCCTGTCGGTTCGCCGGCGAGAAATTCCGCCGCGAGTACCGTAGCCGAATATTCCGAATCCGCGTGCGCCGCCGCGCGATGCGCGCTGTCGGCGTGCAGCAGCAGCGGAACGGAATCATCGCGCTGAAGAGCGCCCGGAGCTCCGCGCGACGTGCCGTTGTCTTTCGGCACGAAGAACAGCACGACAACTACGACGATGAACGTTGCGATGGTGCCGACCGCGAATCGTCCGCTGCGCTGCCCCGCGAGTGCGGCGCGCGCGCCAAGCCATTCAGGGCGCGATGCGACGGGAGGTGTTGACGGGGCAGGCATGGAGATCACGAAGGTAACGCAAACGGGCGCCCGATAACCGGGCGCCCGTCATGTTGAACAGGGTGTTGCCGTTTACCGCGATTACTGAACGGTGACGGTTCCCTTCATGTTCATCGCGAGGTGCGGCGTGCAGTTGAACGAGTACTTGCCGGCCTTGATGCCCGCGAACGAGATCGTGTACGAATCACCAATGTTGAGCAGGAGCGGGCTGGAGAGCTCGCCGATCTTGCCGCCGCCCATGTTCGCGTCGAGCTGCGCCTTCACGGCAGCGTCGGCGAGACCCGGCTGAGCAACGTCGAACGCAACGTTGTGCGGCGGGGTCGAGACAACGGTGAACTTGATGCCGTCGCCGGCTTTGATCGTGAGATCTGCGGGATCGAACTTATAGGTATTGCCATCGCCGATCATCTTCACTTCCCACGTCTTGCCCGTGATGGGCATCCCGGTACCCGTCGCCGCTGCGCCCGCTGCCGGGGCCGCTGCTGCCGCACCAGCTGCCGGCGCGCCCGCCGCAGGCGTCGCGTCCTTGGCACCACCACCGCACGCGCCGAGAACAATGGCGCTCGAGACAAGAGCTACACCGAGGAACCGCATTACTGAAAGGCCTCCAGAACCGAACACAAATGGATGGTTGACATGCTCAATGCGGAGTGAATCCGAAGTATGTGAAATTATTCACAACCAACGGGAAATGCAATCTTTTGACGAACAAATCCCAGCGGCGTCCCCGTCCCGCGACCGGAAAAGTTGACTGGGCCCGCGGCCCCGACTACTCTTCGCTCCATCATGGTCACTCAGAACCTCCATCATGTGCATCGCCACCACGGCCCGTCGGGCCGCGGCGAGGTTGCACGTGTCCGGATGACCGCCTAAGAAGCGCGTTCGACACCCCTGCTCCGAGCCCGGCCCGTCCCAACGGACGGGCTTTTTTCATTTCGGCACCAAAACTCTCCCTCGTCAAACGGTCTAACTCCATGCTGCGCATAGCACTACCGAACAAAGGCAGGCTCAATCAGGAATGTCGTGATCTGCTCAACGATGCCGGGCTCGAAGTCCGGGCCAGCAACGAGCGCGCACTCACGGCATCACTCGGCGGAGAGTTCGAGGCCATCTTCGTCCGCGCCCAGGATATCCCGGAATTTGTCGCCGACGGCGCCGCGGACGCCGGGATCACGGGCTGGGATCTGGTCGCCGAATCTGAGCGGGCGCTCGAGTCGCGCCTCGATCTCGGATTTGGTCGCTGCCGGCTGGTCGTCGCTGCGCGCGAAGACAGCGACGTCCGATCGCTGAAGGATCTCCAGGGCACGCCGCGCGTTGCGACGGTCTTCCCAAACCTCACGCGAAGTTTTTTTGCGGTGAGCGGAAAAATGGTGCAGGTCGTTCCGGTGTCGGGTGCCGTAGAAGTTGCCCCGCATCTCGGAATCGCGGAGCTCATCGTCGATCTCACCTCAACCGGCTCGACGCTCAAGGTAAACGGGCTCCGCGAAATCACGACGGTGCTGCAGTCGAGCGCGCGGCTCATCACGGCCGCAAACGCTGCGGACGAATCGCGAGAGCGTTCGCTCACGGAACTAGTCCAAGCCCTCGCGTCCGTCATCGCCGCTCGCGACAAACGGTACGTCATGGCCAACGTCCCGCGCGCGCAACTCGACGCGGTGAAGAAAATTCTCCCCGGAATATCCGGCCCCACCATCATCGATGTCATGAACGGCGGCACAATGGTCGCCGTGCACGCGGTCGCCCCTGCAGCCTCGATCTATAAGACGCTCACCGCACTCAAGCAGCTCGGTGGCGAAGGCATCCTCGTGACACGCATCGAAAGGTTGATGGCATGACCAAAGCGAGACTTTTGCTCAAGCTTGCCGTGCGCGGCGCGCCGCCAAAGCGCGGCACGATCGCGTGGAATGCACTGTTCGATCGCTCTACAAGCGCCGACAAATCGATTCGCACGCGCACGGCGAAAATCATCGCGCGCGTTCGCCGCGATGGTGATCGTGCTCTCCGCGCGCTCGCGCTTGAGTTCGACGGCGCGAAACTCGAATCACTCGAAGTGCCTCGCGTGCTCTGGCGTCGCGCGCTCGAGTCTCTCGATCCGGAGCTCCGCCGCACTCTCAAGCGCGCCGCTTCGAACATTCGCGCCGCACACAGCGCGTTTCGTCCCGTCGCCGAGTCGTTCACGACCGTCGACGGTATCGTGCTCACGCGACGGCCGGATCCGCTCGCACGGGTCGGCGTGTACGCACCCGGCGGACGCGCTGCGTATCCGAGCAGCGTTCTCATGGGTGTCGTGCCGGCGAAAGTCGCCGGCGTTGCCGAAGTGATCGTCTGTTCGCCACCTGGTTCCAATGGATATCCGTCACCGGTGATTCTCGCTGCGGCAGAAATCGCCGGCGCGGACCGTGTGTTCGCCGTGGGTGGTGCCGGCGCGATTGCGGCGATGGCGTGGGGAACGCAGAGCATCTCGCGCGTCGATCGGATTGTAGGCCCGGGTAACGCGTACGTGGCGGAAGCAAAGCTTCAGGCGGCGGGTGTTGTTGCAATCGACGCGCCGGCCGGGCCGAGTGAGCTGCTCGTGATCGCGGACAGTTCCGCGAACCCGGAAATAGTCGCGCGTGAAATGACCGCGCAGGCAGAGCACGATCCGCTGGCGGCGGTCGTGCTGGTCTCGACATCGCGCAAGCTTGCCGGTGACGTCGAACGCGTGCTCGCCCGTTTGACGCCGGCCGAACCGCGTGCCGCAATCATCCGCGCGGCGTTCGCGGCCCGCGGCGGCATCGTCACCGTTTCATCAATTGACGCGGCCCTGGCATTTGCTGCGGATTATGCTGCCGAGCACGTCCTCGTGTGCTGCCGCAACGGCGTCGCGGTCACGGCCAGAGTGCGCAATGCCGGGACGATTTTCCTCGGGGCGGCGGGAAGCGTCGCGTTCGGCGATTATATGACTGGCGCGAACCACGTGTTGCCAACAGGTGGACTCGCGCGCGGATATTCGGGCCTTTCGACAGAAGATTTCTACCGTTGGACGACTACGCAACGCATCTCGCGTTCCGCTGCACGCGCGCTGGCGGCCGATGTTGGATTATTTGCAGACGCTGAAGGGCTGCCGGGGCACGCCGCCGCGGCAAGACAATGGAGAACGGCATGACGCAGCCGAATCGCATCACACCAAGCGAATTGCCGCGCGCAGATTTTGCGTCGATCCCGCGTTACTCCGCGGGCGCCGACGCCGAAATCGATTTGAGCGACAACACAAATCAGTGGGGCGCGCCGCCCGCTGCGGCCGCCGTGTTGCGGCAAGCGCTCGAGATCTCGCGCTACCCGGATATGTACGGCGACTCGCTCAAGCGCACGGTCGCGAAAATGACAGGGCTCGGTCCCGAGCGTGTCGTTACGGGCAACGGTTCCGACGATGTACTGGATTGTGTGATTCGCGCGTTCGCCGCACCCGGTGACACCGTCGCCCATCCCGATCCGACCTTCGTGATGGTTCCCGTGTTTTCGCGCATCAACGGCATCACGCCCGTGCCGGTTCCGCTCGCCGCAGATTTTTCGATGGATGCCGACGCGCTGCTCGCGACGAACGCGCGCATCATCTATCTCTGCTCGCCGAACAACCCCACGGCAACACCGACGAGTGTCGACACGATCCGGCACGTCATCGCCAACGCACGCGGGCTTGTCCTGATCGACGAGGCGTACGCGGAGTTCACTGGTCTCGAAGGATTTCTCGCGGAGGCACCGGCACTTGAACGCGTGGTAGTGTGCCGCACGCTGTCGAAAGCGTACGGTCTCGCGGGATTGCGCGTCGGCTACGCGACTGCGTCGGCGAAGATCATCGAGATCATAGAAAAGTCACGAGGGCCGTTCAAGCTCAACATGATGGCCGAGCGCGCGGCAGTCGAGGCGCTCACGACGGATGCCGAATGGGTCGCCGCGCGCGTTCGCGATGCGGTTGCGAGTCGCGACCGGCTGGCCGGCGCATTGAGTGCGATCGGCCTCACGCCGCTCCCGTCGGTCGCAAATTTTCTGCTCGTACCCACATCGAAAGCGTTCGCGCTCGCAGCGGCCGTGCGCGAGAAGGGGATCGCGATCCGTCCGTTTCGCGGACTGACCGGAATCGGCGACGCATTCCGGATTACCGCGGGCCCGTGGCCGGTAATGGAGCGCGTACTTGCCGCGCTTGCCGACGCACAGCGCAGCGCCGCGTGAATGTGACGTTATGCGCATAACGCTTTTCGACTACGGCGCCGGAAATCTGCACTCGCTCGCGAAAGCGCTGCGCGGTGACGGACGCGATGTGCGCGCAGAGACGGACGCGCGCGCCGCATTGGTTACGGATCTTCTCGTTCTTCCGGGCGTCGGCGCGTTCGAGCCCGCCGCGCGTGCGCTCGATGGCGGACGCGAAGCCATGCGCGATGCGATTCAATCGGGACTCCCGTGTCTGGGAATCTGCCTCGGCATGCAACTGCTATTCGACTCGAGCGACGAAGGCGAGGGTGCCGGTCTCGGCGTTTTTTCGGGACGTGTGACCAAGCTCCGCACAAAGCGCACGCCGCAGATCGGGTGGAACAGCATCGATGACACGACCGATCCGCTGTTCGCCGGCGCGCACCTCGAGACCGCGTACTATGCAAACAGTTTCGCATGTCGCGCCGCGGACGAATCGGCGGTCACCGCCTGGTCTTCGCATGAAGGCGACCGCTTTCCCGCCGCCGTCCGGTCCGGCAACACATTGGGTGTGCAGTTTCATCCCGAAAAAAGCTCGGCGCCAGGCGTGGCGTTCATTCGCGACTATCTGAACATCATCTCGAACTCATAGCACATGCTTGCGATCCCTGCGATCGATCTTCGCGAGGGCTGCGTCGTGCAGCTCGTCGGCGGTGACTTCGACAAAGAAAAAATCCGCCTCGGCGACCCGCGCGATGTTGCGCGTCGATGGGCCGGCTACGGCTTTCAGCGGCTCCACGTCGTCGATCTCGACGCCGCGATGGGACGCGGGACCAATCGCACCGTGGTGCGCGACCTTCTCGCCGACGCCACCGCGCCCGTACAAGTTGGCGGCGGAATTCGCGAAACGTCTGACATCGAAAGTTTGTTCGCCGACGGTGCGAACCGTGTGGTCGTCGGCACGCGCGCGATCGACGACCCGGACTGGCTCCGCGAAATTGCCGACGCCTATCCCGGTGCGATCGTACTCGCGGCCGATGTCCGCGACCGCCGCATCGTCACCCACGGTTGGACGCGCGAGCTGCCGCGAAACATTCTCGATCTCATCGACGAACTCGACGGCATTCCGCTCGGCGGCCTGCTCGTGACCGCAGTGCACCGCGAGGGACAGCTCGCTGGAACGGATCTGCCTCTTATGGAGGACGTCGCAGAAGCGAGCGACTGGCCGGTCATCGCATCGGGCGGGATCGCCTCAATGAACGATCTTCGCGCGCTGGAGGATCGCGGGCTCGCCGGCGCTGTGGTCGGGATGGCGCTCTACACTGGAATTTTGGATCCGCGCATTCTCGCGGAGGAGTTCGCCGAATGACACAGAAGAAGATTGTCGAACGCAAAACCAAGGAAACGACAATTCGTGTCGAGGCGGCGATCGGCCGCGGTCGGGCCGTGGTCGACACGACCGTGCCGTTCCTCGATCACATGATGACCGCGCTCGCGAAATACAGCGGCCTCGATCTCACGATCAGAGCGCGCGGCGATTTGCGCCATCACATTGTGGAAGACGTTGCCCTGACGGTTGGTCAGGCTGTCGCGGCGCTCGTGCCGAAGGGCGCGGCACGGTACGGCGAACGCACGGTTCCGATGGATGACGCGCTCGTGCAGGCTGTGATCGACGTCGGCGGGCGCCCGTTCTATAGAGGACCGATACCGAGCACTTTTTTTGAGCACTGGATGCGTTCGTTCTGCGACGCGGGAAAGTTTACGCTGCACATTCGGGTGCTGCGGGGCGAGGATCGTCATCACGTAGTAGAGGCCGCATTCAAGGCACTCGGGTTCTCGCTCGCGCAGGCGCTCGCGGATACCGGCAGTGTGTTCAGCACGAAGGGGTCTGTATCATTGCGCACCAAACAGCGCCGCCGCGCATGAGCCTTACTCGTCGTCTGATTGTCTGTCTCGACGTGCGCGAGGGGCGGGTCGTGAAGGGCGTGCAATTCGAGGGGCTTCGCGATGTCGGAGATCCAGTCGAACTCGCCGAGCGCTACGAACGTGATGGCGCGGATGAAATTGTTTTTCTCGACATCGGCGCGACACATGAAGCGCGCGCGACAATGCTCGATCTTGCGCGTCGAACAGCAGAGCGGCTGTTCATTCCGCTTACGATCGGCGGCGGAATTCGCACGGTCGACGACATGGCGAGCGCGCTTCGCGCGGGCGCGGACAAAGTCGGCGTGAATTCGGCGGCGGTGCTGCGGCCGGAGATCATGACCGAGGGCGCGCGTCGCTTTGGGACGCAGTGTATTGTCGCCAGCATCGATGCCAAACGTGACGGGAGCTCTTGGCGCGTGTACACGTCCGGTGCGCGCGTTCGCACGGATCTCGATGCAGTCGAGTGGGCCCGGGAGTGTGTGTCGCGCGGTGCCGGCGAGATTCTGCTCACCAGTATCGACCGCGACGGTGCGCGCACCGGGTACGACGTCGAACTCACGCGTGCGGTTTCTGCAGCGGTGGACGTGCCGGTGATCGCGAGTGGTGGAGCGGGAGCTGCCGCGCACGTTCGCGATGTGCTCGTGAACGGCGGTGCCGATGCGGCGCTTGTGGCTGGTATCGTTCACGATGGCGTTGCGACGATCGATGAACTCAAGCGCGCGATGCGCGAAGCAAACATTCCGGTGAGGATGGTCGCGTGACTCGTGTTGAATCGCAGGAAACACTGCTCCAGGCCGTGCGCGAATGCGCGGAACTCGCGGGGGCGTTTGCGCTGAACCACTATCGCGCCGACGTTGCGGTCGAGGTCAAACAGGACGGCTCACCGGTCACGATTGCAGATCGCGGCGCCGAGGAGCGGGCGCGTGATTGGATTCGCGCGCGCTTTCCCGCGGACGGAATCGTCGGTGAGGAATTCGGTGAGACTCCGGGTACGAGCGGACGTCGCTGGATCATCGATCCGATCGACGGCACAAAATCGTTTGTGCGCGGTGTGCCGCTTTGGGGATCGCTCGTTGCCGTACTCGAGGGCGAACGTGTGCTCGCGGGCGCCGCAAATTTTCCTGCAACCGCTGAGAACGTTGCAGCCGCGGTCGGTTGCGGCAGCTGGCACAACGGGTCGCGCGCAGCAGTAAGCACCGTTGCGAAACTCAGTGACGCGACGGTGTTGATCACCGACGATCGCGGATTCACGTCGCCCGAGCGTCAGCGAAAGTGGGAAGAACTCTGGAAAGCCGCCGCCATCAGCCGCACGTGGGGCGACGCGTTCGGTTATCTCATGGTCGCAACCGGACGCGCCGAAGCCATGGTCGATGCGAGAATCCGCGCATGGGATATCGCCTGCTTCGTCCCGATCATCGAAGAGGCCGGCGGTGTATTCACCGATCTCGATGGCAAGAATACCGCATTTGGCGAACACTCGATCGGCACCAACGCCGCGCTCGCGGCCGAAACGCGAAGGATTCTATGCTTGACCTGAGTTCGCTCGATTTTGAGAAAGGCGGCGGACTTGTGTCCGTCGTCGCGCAGCATGCATCGACGGGGCAGGTGCTCATGGTCGCGTTCGCATCGCCGGAATCACTGGCGCGCACGGTAGAGACGGGCGAGATGCACTATCACTCGCGCGCGCGCGGATTGTGGCACAAGGGCGCCACCAGCGGAAACACGCAGCGCGTCGTCAGCCTCACCGCCGACTGCGATCGCGACGCGGTCTTGGCGCGCGTGTTGCCGGCCGGCCCGGCCTGTCACACGGGTGCAGTCACCTGTTTTGGCGACGTGGCCGCCGAGACAATAGCCGAACTCGACGCGACGATCGATGAGCGTGCGGATTCACCTTCGACCAGCAGCTACACCGCAAAACTCCTCAGCGACCGCAACCTTCGCCTGAAAAAAATCGGCGAGGAGGCGAGCGAATTCGTCACCGCGTGCGCCGATGGCGACGCAACTCGGGCGAACGAAGAAGCCGCCGATCTGTTCTATCACACCCTCGTCGCGTTGCACGCGGCGGGAGGGTCACTCACCGCCGTTCGCGACGTGCTGCGGGCGCGCCGCTAACTTTAAAAAAGCAGCAGGCGTTCGAGCTTGATGTGCGTGGGGTCCCCAACGTACGCCCAGCGGACATTCTTGAAATAGGTGCGTGCAACACGCCGCACATCGGCGCCTGTAACCGCCTTCAGGTCGGACACAAACCGCGCGCCCGCGTGAAAATCGCCGCGATACAACTGATTCCGCGCGAGAAAGTCGGCCTGCGCCGTTATCGTCTCGTTGTCGAGAAAATATTCCGTGATGAATTGCTGGACGAGCGGGCGAAGCCGCTCTGTTTCGATTTCGCCATCCTGAAGCTCGTGCACCTGCTCCGACATCAGCGCAACAGTTGTGTCCGGCGAGGTCGTCGTCACGTAGAGCTCGATCGACGTCAGTCCGCGATCGCGGAAACTCGCACTCACGGCATACGTGAGATTTCGGCGCGACCGAATCTCGGCAAACATGCGACCCGAGAGAACCGCAGCCGCGATGCGCAGCGCCGGCGCGTCCGGACTGTTCGGTGGCGGGCCGTTGATGAATCCCTGGATGTAGTTCGTCGGCAGAGGGCGCTGATCGAAAACAACATCGGTCGGCCGCGTGGGCATCGTGTCGGGCATTGCCCAGACGTACTTGCCGGCCGGCAGTTTGCCGATCGTCGACCCAATCAACGCTTCGACCTTCGCGCGCGGCACGTTGCCAACGATCACGAGCAGCATTCGTGATGTGACCATTTGATCCCGCTCGTACGCACGCAATTCCGCACGCGTGATGTGCGACAGCGATCCCTCCGTTCCCACAGGCGACAGTGCATAGGCGCTTCCCGCATAAGCGATGCTGTCGGAGAGATAGTCCAGCGTCGCATCCGGACTGTCGACGCGCTGGCGAATCCCGCTCACCATCTGATCGCGCACGAACTCGACGTCGCTGGAATCCAGCGTCGGGTGCATCAGTTTATCGGCGAAAATAGCCCAGGTCGAATCGAGTTCGCTCGTCGTCGTGTGAATGCCGACAAGCGTCCAGTCCTCGCCCGGCGCAACGCCGATCTCGCTGCCGGTGCGTGCGAGCGCGCGGCGCAGAACGTCCTTTGGATATTTCTGCGTTCCACGGTCGCTCACGGTCAGAAGAAAATTCTCGATCCCCGCATTCCGCGCGGTCGTCTGCCGGACACCGCCGAGCAGGTACAAATTTGCGACGACGATAGACGCCGTCGTTTTCCGTTGAATCACGCGCACGCCGTTTACGACGTAGCTCACCGTCGCCGTGTCGGACTGCGCCTGCGCGATTTGTGTCGTCCCGGCCGCCAGCGCGAGAGCCAGTAGAAGGCGCTTCATGGCGTTACTCCCGGCGGGCCGCCGATCTTTGTGAGTTCGTCTTCCGTCAGCTTGATCCGCACGCGGTCTTCATGTGTCATCAGCACGCCGACAACATGCGGTTTGCCAATGATGTACTTGTTGGAATAATCGCGAAGATCCTGCGGCGTGCGCTTGGCCATTTCGTCGATGTACTTCATATAGTACTCGAGACCCGACACCGCCCACCAGAATCCAATCGTGTGCGAGAAATCAGAACTCTTCTCCACGCCGAACGCGGTCGTCACCGCACGATTCGCTTTCGTTGCGTTGAGCTCTTCCTGTGAGAAGTAACCCGGCTTCACCGACTCGCCGAGTTCGAACATCATCGCCTTCAGCGCCTCCCGCAGCTTGTCAGGCGTCGTCTGTCCGCTCACCGTGATCGGTCCGACATTGTTGAGCGTGTAGTAATTCACCACAACGTCCTGCCAGAGACCGCTGTCCACCAGCTTGTGCCAGAACCGCGACTGCGGATTGTTCAGCACATCCGAGTACACGTCGGCGGAGAACGTCGCGTTTTCATCACCGCGCACGCTCGGCCCCTGCCACTGCACCAACGCCGACACGGCGTTTACCGGCTCTTCGTCGATCACCGCAAGATTTTTCGTCAGCTTCGGCATCGGCGGAACCGGCGCCTTCACAAACGGATCTTCTCCGCGCTTCCATGGCGTGAAGATTTTCTCTGCGGACGCAAACGCCGCAGCGGGGTTCACATCTCCCGAAATGATCAAGACCGAATTGTTTGGCACGTAATACAAACTCTTGATCGCGCGCATTTTGTCCGGGGTCACCGTCGCCAGGACATGCCGGTCGCCGATGACATTCTTCCGGCTCCACTCGCCGTCCCACAGCTTCATCCCCATTTCCTGCTCAAGTTTGAAGCCGGGCGACGATTCATTGCGATCGTATTCGCCGAGCACAACCTGCCGCTCGCGCTCGAGCTCATCCTGACGGAACTTCGGCGCGAGGAGTGCGGAGACGAGAAACTTGAGGCCGCCCTCGAGCGAGTCCGCCGAAAGAGTCAGGTAATAGTTGACCTGTTCTTCCTTCGTCGACGCATTGAATACGGCGCCCATCTCCGATCCGCGATCCATGAACTGATCGGGGTTTGGATATGTGTCGTTGGCCTTGAAGAACATGTGCTCGAACATGTGTGCGAGCCCGGCGTACTCAGGCGTCTGCGTGAACGAGCCGTTGCGCACGGTGATCTCGACGGTCACGAGCGGCACGCCGTGATTCTCCACGACGATCACTTCGAGTCCGTTCGCCATCACCCGCCGCTGGATCGTCTTCTCGAGCTCTGCCCGCTGCGCATGCGCCTGAGGCGCCGCGACCAGCGCGGACAAAACAATGAACGCCGCGCTGGCGGCCATCGCCGCCCGCCCTTTGATTACCCGCATCATGGCCACTGCCGTATCCGCCCTTCTCGGGAAAAGTTCGTTGGTCGCCGAGCGCCTGCGGACCAATGTTCCGCTCGCGCCCTTTACGACATTCAAGATCGGCGGCCCCGCCGACATGCTGTACGATGCCACAGGGGCAGACGACCTCGCAAACTCCGTGACTGCCGCGCGCGCTGCCGGGATCCCCTTTTTCGTCCTTGGACTGGGCGCCAACATCCTTATTGGCGACGGTGGCTTCAGGGGTCTGGTCATTAGAAACACCGCGGCCGCCCTCCGGTTTCCCACCTCGACCACCCTTCGCGCCGAAAGCGGCGCGGTGATGGCCGATGTCATCCGCGTGGCGGTCGATCGTGGCCTGTCCGGTCTGGAGCACTACGTCGGCATTCCGAGCACCGTTGGCGGTGCTGTCTGGCAAAATCTGCACTTTCTCTCGCCCGCGCCGGCACGCGAGCGCACGATGTTCATCGCCGAGGTAACGTCGAGCGTCGAGCTGCTCACGCCCATCGGGGGACGATTCGCGGTTAGCGGTGAGGAAATGCGATTTGGGTACGACACCAGCCGTTTACACGGTTCGGGCGAAGTCGCGCTGGCAGTGACGTTCAATCTCGCGGAGGGCGATCCGATCGCGATGCACCGGGTGATGCAGGAGAATCTGAGCTGGCGCGGCTCGCGCCACCCGTGGCTCGAGCACCATCCGAGCGCCGGGTCAATCTTCCAGAAGATCGAGGGCGTCGGAGCCGGCCGGCTCATCGATCAATGCGGGTTGAAGGGTTACGCGATTGGCGGCGCGCAGATTTCTCACATGCACGCCAACATCATCGTCAACCTCGGCGGCGCCACAGCCGGCGACGTGCGCGCGCTGATCGCCTTCGCACAGCACGCGGTGTTCGAGAAGTTTGGGCAGAAGCTCGAACCCGAAATCGGGTTTATCGGAGAGTTCTAGTCTGTTTCTGTTCGCCGCGGCCGCTAAAAGATCTGGCCGAAGTCGACCTGCGCCCGCCAGCGATCGATGTGATCCACAGCGCGCGCCATGGAAACCCCCAATGCGCCGCCAAAGAATCGTAGGCCCAACGCCACGGTAGCGCGCGCATTGCCGGTCACCGTCGACACGGGCAGTGCCGTTGTTCCGCCGAGCCGCAGTATTGATCCCTTCGCGGCGGCGTCCGACGCACCGGTCCACCCTGTTTGTATCGACGCAGCGAGCGCCGGTGCGAGCGCCGGCAGCCAGTAAATCCTGGTGATCTTGATCGGCGCATCGAGAATATTCAGCCGGTACATCGCGAGCGAGCGGAGAAGGACCGCCTGATTGCCGGCAAATTGTTTGTAGTTGTATCCGGGCAACCCTTCGCTGCTTCCGATTTCAAAGAGTTGCTGCGGCGGCGCTGCGCCCAGGACGACACCTGCATCAAAACGCGATGCGAACGTCCAGCGTCCCGCGTTTTCACGCATGCTGACGCGCAAATCGATGCGCTGAAAATTCAGCTGGCCGTCGCCGCGTAAGTATCCGAGCGCCGCGCCAAATCCCGGCCGGAGATATTCGGCGTTCGCGTCGGAGTGCCACCCGAGCGTGAACGCGGTGCGAAGATAATTCCCGTTGTCGACACCGCGGTTGGGCAGGTAGCTGGTGTGAAACGGATTTTGCGAGAGCGCTTCGGTCACCGCACGGTCGTCGGCCCAACCCGCCTCGAGCCGTGCTTGAAGTCCGGTACTCGCGAACGAACGCGTGACTGACGCGCCGGCACTGTACCGGTCGACGTAGTCATAGTCGTCGGTGCTTACGAGTGCGCCGAGTGTCGAGCCGGAATCGAGCGGATCGCGAAAGTCATTGGTGATGTCGAGCGATCGGCCAGCTCGCACGGCGTACGACCAGGGGCCCTGAAGGAGCGTCGCGCTCGCGCGTGCGCGTGCGGTGCGCTCATTCCATGCATAGCCGCCGACAGCCCGGAACGTGAGGCCGGGCGCGGCATCGCGCATCCGCATGACCACGCCGGTTCCGGTGTACAATCCTTCGATGCGATTGAACCGGATGAGATCGCTCAATCGCTCTGCTTCGAGACCGAACTTCGGCGGACCGTCGGTGCGCCATCGTGCAGGCGCCACGTCCATGAAATCTTCTGTGGTCGTCGTTTGGGTGGCTGCGCCGATATCGCTTTTCCACGCGTGAAATGCGGACAGTGAATCACGCGTCGCAATCGAGAGAACGTGCGGCCGGGCGCGGAGGGTATCGCGCGGCACGCCTCCGACGATCACCGCACTGTCGGGCGGCGTGATGACATAATCGCTGAATCGTGAGATGATTCGAAATGCGGCTTTCGCGTCGCCGATGACCGGAAGCATCGCCTGTGCTTCGAATCGTTGGTACGACGGCAGCCAGAACTGACCATTCACTTCGCTGTTTACAAGTTCAACGAACGCAATACCGGTCGGACGCACACTGCTGAGCAATTCGCCGAGCACGCCGCCGGGTGGTCCTTCTGCTGTGGTCGAGAACGAACCGCGCATGCGAACGACATGCTTGCGGTCCGCGTCGAGATCCATTTCGCCGCTGAACACGACTGTGTTGAACGGCAGCTTTGCTTTCGGCTCGACCAGCAGGCGAACAATGCGTATCTCGCGGTCGCCGACTCGCAGGTGCTCGACCGTGTCGCCACCGCTGAAGCGGTAGAGGTGCTCGCGATCCACCGAGAGGGGGTGGATCGCGAAGAACGTCGTCGTCGGGCTCGGTTTCCCCCCCGACGCCGAGGGTCGCGATCCGCCGGTACCGGGACGACGAAACGACGTATCAACACCGAATAAGAGTGAGAGCCGATTGCCATACAGCGACGGAACCACCCACGCGTTGCGAAAGAATCCGATCGTCGCGATCTGAAGACCGATCGCCTGCGATCTGTAGCCGATGACGTGCTGTTCGAAGTCGCCCGACCGGCTCCATTGCAGTTCGCTCGCAACCTGCTCGAGCGATTCCTCGGTCTCGTGCCCTCCGCCATCCCGTTCGCCGATCGCGATCTCGCTCTCGAGCTTTGCGTGGTAACGTCCGAGCGCGGCCGGGACGTGATTGTTCACTCTCACCGCGTCGCTCACGAGCGCGCGGAGCGCAGGCGACGAATACGTTGCGGTGTCCGGGACGGTCGCGACCGCGATTTGAGCGGCAAGAAAAAGCGTCAGCATGCGACGCGGAGCATGCGCGCGCGCACGCGCGCCGCGAGAGACGGAATGACGATCGCGTCGGGAATGGCGCGCTGAATCATCAGCTGGACCGAATCATTATTGGCGACGCGCTCCAGCGTCAGCGCGAAAACCGCGCGCAGCTCCTGCGGCGCTGCAGCGCATTCTTTCTCGATTTCTCCCCGGCCTGCAATTAGCTGAATCGCGCGTTCGAGTTCCGCGCTATCGAGCGCGCTGACGCTGCTCTTCTCAAACGCTGCGCATTCAAGCGCGAGCATCGCCGGCGCTCCGGCGATGCGAACCGTGATGTGGTCGGCGACGGCCAGTGGGAGGGTAAGCAGCGTTGCGTACTCCAGACAGATTTGCTCCGAATCTCCGTCATCGGCGCGTACCTGTATGAGATCGAACGAAGCATCGTCGGCAGCGCGCCAGCGATCTCCGTTTGCAGAACGCCCGACTCGCGTCAGCCCGAGCTTCTGCAAATCAACGGCAAGCCGGTCGACCATCGAGGTTGATAGCAGCTGCAGGATCGAATCGGCGGCGAAGGTGAGCTGCGGAACTCGCACGGCCGGATCGTTCAGTAGAAGCCCGATGACGGGCGGACCCGCGAGCACCACTCGGTTGAGGATCGGCTCGATAGCCGCCGCGACCAAGCTCAGGCGCGCACGCGCCGGCAGGATTGCGACCGGCTGAGCGCCGATCATCGTGCGGCGGGTACCGCCAGACGCTCGGCGATCAGGTCGGCCGCGGCGCGTCTGATTCGAGTCGTGCCGACGCGGAGGGCATCGACGATCGTGAGAAGCTCGTATAACGGCGCATTCGAGCCGGCCAACATGGGCGCTCCAGGAAACAATGGAACGAGCGACTGACCTCTGACTGCACCGCCGGAGTCTGGCCAGACGAAGCGGTCCGTTGTTTCCACGATTGTCGCGAAGGGATGGGCAGAGTGTGCCGTTGGAACCCCGATGGTCTCAGCCCCGACGATTGGCGGGAACGCGAACGGTACTCCATTCACAAGAAAGTTCGCGAGTACATCGCCGGCCGGTCGGCGGTCATCGATCAAGACGATGCGAGCCTGGCGCATCCGGCGGACAGCGTTGTGGCACTCGCCAGTGCTCAAGCCTGTCGATTGAGCGAGCTGTATGAACTGGACGTCAGGAGTTATCGTAAGTTGGCAAGCGACAACAACATCGCTTGGCCTAAGTGTTGACTGTTTAGCCATTAAATATAGGATTCATGAATCATGAATATATGTTGTAACTCCTTGTAAATCAATACAATCAGATCAATTCCACTTCAATCCGCGCAGCTGGTCCAAATTCACGTTTCCACCACTGACCACGCTCACAATTTTTGAGCCGGCCGGGGCCTTGATCAGCCCTTTCAGCAACGCTCCGACCGGGGCCGCCGCTGCCCCCTCGACCACCAACTTGCTGTGGTGCATGACCCAAAGCATCGCATCAAAAATCTCTGAATCCGGCAACGTTACGATCTCGTCCACGTTCTCGCGGACAATGTCGAGATTGTGCTGGCCGACCCGTTTCACCCTAAGCCCATCGATTATACAGTCGACCTGATCCAAGGTCACCAGCTCACCAGCCGCCACACTCCTTTGCATCCCAGGGGCGCCCGATGACTCAACCCCAATAATCCGAACCTTCGGATTGATGCTCTTGATCGCCAGCGAAACTCCGGAAATCAGTCCGCCGCCGCCGATCGGAACCAGCACGACATCCACATCCGGCCAGTCCTCCATGATCTCGAGTCCGACCGTCCCCTGGCCGGCAATCAGTTGCAGATCATCAAACGGGTGGATGTAGGTAAGACCTCGCTCCTCCACGAGCTGCTTCGCCTTTTCGTTCGCCTCATCCCAAATCAATCCATGCAACACGACCTCGGCGCCATACGCCTTGGTCGCCTCGATCTTCGACGGCGTGGCGTTCTTCGCCATCACGACCACGGCCTTCATGCCGTGAATTCTCGCGGCGAGCGCCACACCCTGGGCATGATTTCCCGCAGACGAGCAAATCACCCCGCTGCGGCGCTGCTCGTCGGTGAGCTGCGGAAATTTGTTGAGCGGCCCGCGGAGCTTGTATGACCCCGTTCGCTGGAGGTTTTCCGCCTTGATTCGAACGTCAAACCCCGTGCGTTCGCTCAGCGTCCGCGATGTCAGCAGTGGTGTGTGGTACGCATGCTCCGACACACGACGCCTCGCGTCTGCGAACTCCGCTTTCCCGGGGTGCTTTTCGTGCGCCGCCATTCCAGCCTCTTTCTATAAGAAGTGATGCCAGTCGTTTAATCTCGCCGGATCCGCACACGCTCGTAAGACCGGTATCCGTAGGTTGCACCTGGTTGCACCAACCGCGACGCCTCGGCACGTTCCAGTGCCCGACCCAACCATTCGGCTTAGAGCAACCCACGTGCGCATTCACCACGCTCCAGTTCTCGCGCTTCTCGTCGCCTCGACACTCGCTGCTCAGCAGCCCTCCGGTGCCAAAGCCGTCGACCCACTGACCGCCTACCTCGGCCACGGCGTCTCGCATCCGCTCGCCATTTGGCGCGCGAACACCATCAAGGATGTTCGCTACGATCTGAGCCTCGACGTCACCGCGGCGGACTCGGCCATCGGCCACGTCACGGCGCGCTTCAATCGCAGCGGATCCGCCGACGTGATTCTCGATTGGCGCGGCCGGCGGCTCACTCGAATCACATCGAACGGCAGTGCTGTTCCGCTCACCGTGGCAAATGGCGCACATGTTCGCGTGCCCGCCAAGCTGCTGACCGAGGGCGAGAACGCCGTAGAGCTCTGGTTTGTCTCCGACATCGCGCCGAGTGGCGCGAGCATCATCCGCACACACGATCAAACCGACGGCAGCGACTACCTCTACACGCTGCTCGTTCCCGCTGACGCAGATCAGCTGTTCCCGTGCTTTGATCAGCCAGATCTGAAGGCGCGCGTGACATTCACACTCGTCACGCCGCGGACGTGGACCGCGCTCGCAAACGGATCGATCGCACGTGCCGACACAAGCGCCGACCGCATCGCGCGGCACTTCATCGAAACGCGTCCGCTCTCGACCTATCTCATCGCATTCTCTGCCGGCCCGTGGCAGCGGACGACGTCGGTCGTGAACGGACGGTCGATCAGCGTCTACATCAGAAAGTCACGCGCGAAAGAAGCTGACGCTGACACGCTGCTCGCGCTGACGCATCGCGCGATTGGTTGGATGGAGCAGTACTTCGGCCGGCCGTATCCGTTTGAGAAGTTCGACCTGATGCTCGCACCGGCGTTTCCGTTCGGCGGTATGGAACATCCGGGCGTCGTCATGTTCAACGAAGACCGTTTCATTTTTCGCGAGCGACCCACGCTCACGCGAAAACTCGGACGCTTCTCCACCATCCTGCACGAAGTCGCGCATCAGTGGTTCGGTGATCTCGTGACTATGCGCTGGTTCGACGATCTCTGGCTCAAGGAAGGATTCGCGACATACATGGCCGCAAAAGCGATGGCCGATCTCGAACCCACGAGCGATGCATGGAAGACGTTCTATCAGGGGAACAAGCCGCTCGCATACGGAGTCGATCAAACCACCGGCACAACTCCGCTCTGGCAGGAACTCGCAAATCTCGATCAGGCTAAGAGCGCATATGGTCCGATCGTATACAACAAAGCGCCGAGTGTTCTGAAGCAGCTCAACTATCTCGTCGGCGAGAAGGCGTTTCAGGCCGGCGTGCACCAGTTCCTCAGCGACCACGCCTACGCGAACGCGACGTGGCAGGATTTGCTCGGCGCGATTGGCAAGGCGGGCAAAAAATCGCTCGATGCATTTGGAAGGAATTTCATGCTGCGGCCGGGTATGCCGGAGGTGCAGCAGCGCCTCTCGGTGCACGACGGCAAGATTGTGAAACTCGAGCTCGTGCAGAAACCGGCGCAGTCGCTTTCAGGCGCCGGCGCATGGCCGATGCGGACACAACTGCTCCTCGCATATCCGGAAGCGAGTGGGCGTCCGCCGGAAACAATTCCCGTCGAGCTGTCGACGGTCACAACGGAAGTTGTTGCGGCGCGCGGAAAACCCGCGCCGGCATTCGTTTTTGCCAACTATCAAGATTACGGCTATTTCCTGTCGCTCCTCGATAGCGTGAGCGTTCAGTCGCTCATGACCGGCGAGCTCGGAAATGTGCCTGACGGATTTCTTCGCACGATGCTCTGGGGCGCACTTTGGGATCAAGTGCGCGATGCACAACTCGACCCGGAACGCTTCGCCGCGCTGGCGCTCGCTGAAATCCCGCGGGAAAAGGACGAGCAGATCGTTCCCGTGCTGATCGGACGGCTTGAACGTGCGATTCGCGCATATGTCCCGCCGGCGAAGGTCGGCGGTATCTCGTCAAGTGCAGAGCGCATGCTTTGGGACGGCGCGCGCGACACCACAAAGCCTTACGGAATTCGCCGCGCGTTTCTTGATGCGTTCATCGGCCTCGCATCAACTGCCGATGGCGTCACGAAACTGGAATCGCTGCTGAGTGCGGATTCCGCGGCCGGCGAGCCGGTCCGCGATCCCACTCGCTGGGCCGTCGTTAACCGTATGGTCGTACTCGGCACTGCAAGCGCGGAGCGATCACTCGCAGCCCAGATCGCGAGAGACACAACCCCCGACGGCCGCCGCCGCGCATTTGTCGCCGGAGCCGCGCGCAGATCACCCGCAGCGAAGGCGGAGTACTTCAACCGCTACTTTGCCGACAAAGCCCTCAACGAAGACTGGGCCAGCGGAAGCCTCGGTGAGTTCAACGCGCTCGAGCATCAGGACATCACGCTGCAGTACCTGCGCCCCGCTCTCGACTCGCTCCCGTTCATTCAAGCGAACCGGCGGATCTTCTTCCTTGGCAGCTGGCTCGGTTCTTTTATCGGCGGTCACACAACCGATGCCGCACTGCAAACGGTGAAGAAATTTCTCGCCGACCATCCGAAATTACCGAAGGACCTCCGTGAGAAGGTCCTTCAGAGCTCGGATGAACTGGAGCGAACGGTTCGTATTCGCAAACGCTGGCAGTAGCTGGCAATAGCCGGCCGAGCTGAACGGCGCGTTACGTCAGAACTGTTTTCGACAGCCAGTAGCCAACGCCGCAGACCGTGGCGGCAAGCGTCGCGCCCCACGCGAGGTCGACGAGCGCGATCGTGAGCGGAAAATCTTTGAGCAACGCGAGACTCGTGAGATCGAACGCCGAGTACGCCGCTATTCCGAAGAACGCGCCGAGCCCGATCGCGCGCGGCAGTGAATTACGGTCGAGCGCGGGCTGCACCACGAATATGATCATCGCGGCAACATAGACGAGATAAAACAGAACCGCCGGCACCCATTGCGTGTCCGGACGCAACAAATGGCCCATCTGTTTGTCGTAGAAACTCTTCGCGAAAACACCAAGCCAGAGAATATCGAGACCAAAGCACACCACCAGACTTGCCGCATACAGTTTGAAGAACTGTGTCACGGTCATTGCGCTGATCCTCCGGACGACGCCCGCGTCTTCGCGAGCCGGTAGTGCGCGACGCCCCATTCAGCGCCGCCGCGGTATCCAAACAATTCTTCGCACGCGAGAAAGAACAGCCGCCAGCGATGATACCAGGTTCGCGCTTCGGCGCCGTAGTGTGCACGAAAGAGGTCGAGGATTTCGTTGCGCCGCGCTTCGAGATTCTCGCGCCACGCGGCCGCCGTCTTCTGGTAGTGGACGCCACTCAGCAGCCAGCTCTCCTCGACCGTCATCGGCCCCTCGAGCCGCGGCAGGAGGTCGAAAGCCGGCATGATGCCGCCGGTGAAGAAGTACCTGCCCATCCAGTTGTCGTCGCCCTCGGTTTCGAATGGATACGCATGCTTCGTGTGACAGAACACGTGAATAAACAGGCGGCCGTCGTCGCGCAGCCAGCGTGAGATCCGCGTGAGCAGCTCGGGCCAGTTCCGCATGTGCTCGAACATCTCGACGCTGACGATCCGATCGAACTGACGCCCCGGGTCGAAGCCGTTCATGTCTGCAGTCACGACCTGCAGGTTCGGCGTGGCGCGCGCTGTGATGAACTCGCGCTGCGTCGCGGAATTTGAGACGGCGGTAACGCGTGAATTTGGAAAACGCCGCGCCATGAAACGCGAGAGCGAACCCCAGCCGCAGCCGAGTTCGAGAATATCCTGGCCGTCCTCGAGTTGCGCCCGCTCGCACGTGAGCTCAAGCATTGCTTCTTCTGCCGCGTCGAGCTGCGTGACTCCAGCCGGCCAATACGCGCTCGAGTACTTGAGGTGTGCTCCGAGCGCCAGTTCGAAAAATCGCGCCGGCACTTCGTAGTGCTGCGCGTTCGCTTCATGCGGCACAGGCGCGACGGGCGCTGTGGCCATTTCGCGCACAAACGCATCGAGTCCGCCGGTCGCGTCGATTTCCGTGAGCCGGTCCGCGCACAGGCGTCGCATCGCGCCGCGTAACAGCGGCGTCGGCACCAGGCCACGTTCGGCCAGTGCGATCCCCGGTCCGAGGCTCATGCGGCCGCTCCGGATTTTTCGCTCACGCGACGAGGCTGCCAATGGGGAACGGTCGCGACTGCGAGCGGCTTGGTAAACGCGATCTGCACATCGCCAATCGCGCCCTCGAGAAAGCCGCCTTCGCAGTAGCAGAAGTAAAACTCCCACAGCCGCATGAAGTTGTCGTCGAACCCGAGTGCGCGGATGTGTTCGATATTTTCCGCGAACGCAATGCGCCAACGGCGCAGCGTTTCCGCGTAGTGCAGTCCAATTTCATTCGCCTGCACCAGGCGGAGCTCAGTCTTACTCGCCGCCATGCACAGTGCTGTAACCGACGGAATGTTGCTGCCGGGGAAAATATATTTTTTGATAAAATCGACTTCGCGCCGCGTGGCTTCATAGCGATGATCTTCGATCGTGATCGCTTGCAGCGCCATCCGTCCACCGGGTGCAAGCAGCGATGCGCATTTCTCAAAGAAGGTCCCGTAGTACTCGTGGCCGACGGCCTCAATCATCTCAATAGAGACGAGCCGGTCGTAGCTTCCGGTGAGATCGCGATAGTCCTGCTTGATCACCGTGATCCGATCTTCAAGACGCGCTTCGCGAACGCGCTGCGTCGCGAGGTCGAACTGCTGCGTTGAAATAGTCGTCGTCGTGACCTTGCACCCATATTCGCGCGCGGCATGGATCGCAAAACCACCCCAGCCGGTTCCGATCTCCAGCACATGATGCTGCGATCCAAGCTCCATCAGGGCAGCCATGTGCTCGTACTTCGCGATCGAGGCGTCGCGGAGCGAAGCGTCCGGCCGTTCGAATATGCCGCACGAATACGTCATCGTTTCATCGAGAAACAGCTGGAAAAATTCGTTGCTCAGATCGTAGTGCGCGCTGATGTTGCGACGGCTTCCATCGCGGGTATTGCGATGCCGCGCATGTGCGAGCCAGCGCACAGGCTTGAGCAGTCGCGCCCATCCGGTTTCGAGCGCTTCGAGCGTCGCGCGATTTCGCAGCATCAGCCGGACGACCCCGGTGAGGTCGCTCGCCGACCACCATCCCATGGCATACGACTCGCCCGATCCGAGATGGCCGTCGAACGCGATCGCCGCGTAGAAGCGCGCGTCGTGCACGGTGATCTCCACCGGCTCCGCGTTCGGATCTCCGTATCGTTCCGTGCTGTTTCCGTCGTGCACGACGAGACATCCGTCACGCAGTGAACGGAACGTTGCGCGAACTCCGCGCTCAGCGAACCGCTGGAGCAGCGACATCGGATTTCCTCTTTGCTGGGTGTGTGTGGAACGGCACTCGCTTTAGGTAAAGCCGGAGTGCCTGCCAATAAATTCCGGCGGCGACCTTCGCCGTCATCCATGGATGTGTCGCCAGCGCGGTCGCGAGCGACCAGCCATCGAGCGGTTCGCGCTTCAGTGCGAGCGTGGCATCGAACAACTTTCCGCGGCGTTCGAAATTTTCCATGTGCACTACGAGACGGGCACCGGGCGCCGAGAAGCGCCAGTCATACTGTTGTTCCATCGGCATGAACGGCGAGACATGAAAGTCTTTCGGAAAACGAAAACGTTGTGTCGCGTTCGGACTGCTGCGTTCTGTCGCCGCGAGCACATATGCATGCCGTTCGCCCCACGGCGTGTTTGTAATCTCCGTGACGATTGTCTCGACCGTCGTCCCGCGGGCGTCATAGCAATAGTAGAAACTCACGGGGTTCATCACGTATCCGAAAAAACGCAGATGCGTCAGCAGCCGGATCGGCCCGCGCGGACGTTTTCCTGTTCGCTGCTCGACGAGATCACGCACCGCTTCACCGAGCGGCACTGTGGGATCGCCGAGATAATCCGCACGGCGAAACCAGGCGAGCGCGGGACGGCGCGAGGACCAGAACCAACGCCCATCGAACACGTGCGGCAACTCATCAAGATCGAGATAGAGCATGAACAGCGAATACCGGAACGCGTTGCCAACCGGCGCGAGCCGGCGATGCCGAATCGTTCCCGTATAAACGCAGCTGTTCATGGCTTTCACGCGACCGCCGCTGGCTGCACGACATTCTCAGCGTGACCGATCTCGCGCACGACGTCGAGGCCGCTCGTCGCACCGGCTTCGTGGAATCCGTTTCCCCAGTACGCACCGCAGAAGTGCGTCCGGTTCGGTCCGCTGATCTCGCTGCGCCGCGCCTGTGCCGCCGCCCCGGCGAGTGTGTACATCGGATGGTGATAGCGAACGCGACCAATGATTCGCGACCGATCGATCCCGGTGTCGTCATTGAGCGTTACGCAATACGTCTCGCGCGCCGCGAGCGACTGCAGAATGTTCATGTTGTATGTCACGGTCGCAGGCGCGTCCGGATCCGCTGAGACTCTGTAATTCCACGCGCCCCACGCGCCGCGGGCGCGCGGCAACACAGAGATATCGGTGTGCACGACGGCTTCGTTCTGCTGATAGGGCAGCGCGCCGAGCACGTCGCGTTCGGCGCGCGTTGGATCGACAAGCATCGCGAGAGCCTGATCGCTGTGACAGGCGATGACGACGCGATCGAAAGCCACCCCGTCCACTTCAACCCGGTCGTCAAAGCGTTCTACGCGGCGAACAGGATGGTCGGTCTCGATCCGATCGCGGAACGGCGCGATGAGCGCCTCAACGTACCGCGTCGACCCGCCGCGTACGACGCGCCACTGCGGCCGGTCGTTCACGGTGAGCATTCCGTGATTCTCGAAAAACTGTACGAAAAACTGCGCGGGCATGTCCAGAACCTGCGTGCGCGGCACACTCCACAGCGCGGACCCCATCGGCAGCAGATACTGTTCGCGAAACATCGCCGAGTAGCCGCCGCGGTCGAGCAGGTCGCCGAGCGTCGCTGATTCTGCTCCATTGCGAACAGCGATCGGCGCCTCGCGATTGAAGCGGAGAATCTCGCGGATCATCCGCCAGAACGATGACTTGATGAGATTGCGCCGCTGCACAAACAACTGGTTGACCGTCGTGCCGTTGTATTCGAGGCCGGTGCGATCGCATCGCACGCCGAAGCTCATCGCGGTCGGCTGGGTCGCCACGCCCAGCTCGGCGAGCAGCCGGCTGAAGTTCGGGTAGTTGTATTCGTTGTAGACAATAAACCCGGAATCAATCGACAGTCGTTCGCCGCCGGCGGCTCCGACATCCCACGTGTGCACATGACCGCCAATGCGCGAATCGGCTTCGAACACGGTGATCTCGTGCTTGCTGGCGAGCGCACGCGCCGCCACCAACCCCGAGACACCGCTGCCAACAATCGCGATTCGCATCACGCCGCTCGCAGGAGCCGCTCCGGCACCGGCCGAAGATCGCGCACGATCCGCAGTTTCTGCAGAATCACCAATCCGCAGTATGTGATGTCGAGCTCCCACCAGAAAAATCCCTGACGTGCGGCACCTGGATACTTGTGATGGTTGTTATGCCACCCTTCGCCGAGCGTGATCACGGCGAGCGCAAAACTATTCCCGCTTTCATCGTGCGTGTCGTAGCGCTGACTTCCGATCCGGTGCGCGAGCGAATTGATGAAGCACGTGCAATGGAACAGGAACACGGTGCTGATGAAGAATCCCCAGATGACGAACGGCCACCCGCCAATCAGCAGCAGCAGATAGCCAAGCAGAACTGGCACGAGAATGTCGAACCGATCGAGAAACCGCAGTTCGGGATACTTCGCGAGGTCGCGCACTTCATCGAAGTCCGTGGGAAAATTCGCCGGCGACGTGATCCAACCCATGTGACTCCAAAAGAAGCCGTGCTCTTTGGGCGAGTGGACGTCGAGCTCGGTATCCGAATGCCGGTGATGCTTCCGGTGATGCGCGGCCCACCAGAGCGGCCCGCGCTGTGCGGCGCTCGCGCCAAGCACGGCGAACGCGAACTGCGCGGCGCGGCTGGTCTGGAACGTGCGATGTGAAAAGTACCGGTGGTAGAAGCCGGTGATCGCGAACATACGGAGCGCGTACATACCCAACGCGAGCGCGACGAGGTTCGCGCTCCATCCGACCCAGATCACGCCAAAGCACATTAAATGGACGCCAACGAACGGGGCGACACGCACCCAGTCCACGCGCTTGGTCGACGCCCGTGCGGCTTCGGCCGTTGCCCCGGCGTCGAACCAGAGCGCCAGCTTCTTAAGGAGAGAACTCATCACGGGAATATACGACCAAAGGCCGCAACCCGGATCTATCGCGCGGAGGACCTTATTTCGTCCAGATCAGGATCGCCCCACACGAGGCGGATTTGTACTGAGCCGGGACATTGATGCTCGAGGCGTAGACCTCGATCCCATGGATGGAGCTGGGCGCGATATCGTTCATCGTCCCGGCGCTCGGGCTCCCATTCACATAGAGCGCCGGTGCACAGATACGATTCATGTTGTTTCCGATCTCGGTGGCGCCCCGGGACGAATACACGGTATCCATCATCACGTAAAAACCCCGAACCTGCTGCATGAGCTCGGCGGTCTCGAGCACAGAGGCCTTCGAGATCATATCCTCGGTGATGTACTGACCGGATCCATGTGCGCTCCGTTGATCAAACTCGCGATGCAACGATGCCACGCCCTGCTTTTTCGCGATAATCCGGACCGAGTCGAGCACTGGTGCCATTTCGAGCAACGGGATCGACACTTTGGGCACGTCACCGGGGCGAACTTCCACGGCATATCGGCGCGGATAGTACCCGAGTGCGGTAACCTCGATGGATTGCGTGCCGTACGGGACATCGCTCAGCCGGAACGATCCATCGGGCGCGCTAACGACCTCGGCCGCGGCACCGTACAAATGGATGTGCGCTCCCGGGATCGCCCGTCCCGACCCCGACTTCCGCACGTCGCCACCAACAGAAGTCTTCCCGGAAGGGCTCGCGTCTAGCCGCATGGTCTGGACCAGCACGCCGCTCGCGGGAACTTCGACCTCGACCGCTCCGGTAGCTTCGTGCGCTCCGATTTGTGCCTGCACGAGCAACGGACGCATCACCGGAACCCCGCACATGCGAAAGGTGCCGTCGCGCCCACTGGTCACTGCGACCAGGCGTTTGTGCTCCGTGCTGCGCGCCGAACGACTGTCGACATCGAAGTCGTCCCACGCGAACACGACCCGCGCGCCCGCGACCGGATGGTCGGAGTTCACATCCTTTACGTAGCCCGCAACCAAGCCGAGGGTGCTGTCGCGCCCGGAGATCGGACAAAACGCGGCCCGAATCGTCGCGCCCGACGGAACCGCCAGATTCACCGTCGCGACCGGCTGGCTCGAAATCGAAACCGTCTGCGCTGGAACGCCGAGCCCTGTGGAATCGAGCCACGGGTGTTCGACGGTCACGATGTACACACCCGGACGGATTGCGTCGAACGAATAGCGGCCGCGTACATCTGTCGTCGTGGTGAAATCGGCCGCTGCGTTCCCGCGAGCCGCAGTCTGGGTCGCGATCACGGTCGCTCCCGAAAGCGGGATGTGCCGAATGCTGTCGGTCACCGTCCCGCGCAGCGAGGGGGGTGCTTCCTGCGTGCCTGCGCGTGACACCGCGAAGCTCGCAAGAACCGCTGCGAGCGACAGTGCGCGGAGAAGCTTGAGGGGAATCATCATGGCGCGCATTTCGCGTGACGTGACTTTGGGTTCTCCAACACTTCCAGCCGGCATCGGTTCGAACGATTATGTCGTGCTATTCCAGGAACACTCTCTGCTACTATGGCTCCGCGGGAGGCACAGTGCCAGCATCTGGATCATCATCGGACGGCTCGGACTGCTCGCCTCGATTCTCGAGCTTCCTCAGACGCTTCTCCTCTTTCTTCTTTTTGCGGTCCTGCTCTCTGCGATTCTTTTCGAGATTGTAGTTCGGCTTCTTTGCCAACGTGCGGCTCTCCGAAGGGGGCGTGTGCAAGATAACCCCCGTTACGATTGGTGCCGGGGTGTCCGAAGTGGCATGTTGGTAGGATAATGACCAACCCTCCTGCAATACCGCTCCGGGGAACCGGCCGCGCTGCCCGCCCCTCCCCACGAAAAGTCATTTTCGTGGGTTTGGCGGTCGCCTTCCTCGCATTCATCGTATTCCCGTGGCTTGGCGGTGTCGCGACTGACTGGCTCTGGTTCCGGGAAGTGAACTTCGAGACGGTTTTTCTGACTTCCCTGAAGTGGCGTGCCGGGCTGTTCGCGCTCGGCGCGGCGATTTCCTTTGGTTTTGTCTACGGCAACGTACGTATAGCGACCGCGGAACTCGCCGGCTTTCCCGCGCTGTTCGTTGATCGCGGCGGCGGCGTTCGAGTGGATATCTCGCGCTTCGTACCGAAGTTGTTCCTCGCCGGATCGCTGTTCATTGCATTCATCACCGGCCTGTCGGCGTCTGTTTTATGGATGACCGCGCTGATGGCGGTCGACGGCGCGACAGTCGGATCCGTCGATTCACTCTTCGGACGCGATATCGGTTTCTATCTGTTCACGCTTCCAGCTGTTTCGGCGCTGCTTAGCACGCTCGTCGCACTCACCGTCGTGTCACTGGCAGGCACCGCCATCGTATACGGACTGCGCGGCGAGCTGGTGCTCCCTCCGCGAAAGACTTCAGCAGGTCCGGGCGCGACGCGTCATCTCGGTGCGCTCCTCGCGCTGCTGTTCGTGCTGTTCGCGATCAGGCTCTGGATTGTAGGTTCATCGGAATTGCTGTACTCCGGCACCGGTCCGCTGATGGGTGCGAGCTACACCGACGTCCACGTCCGGCTGCCTGCGATCCGCCTTTCTGCGCTCATCGCGCTGCTCGGGGCCGCGACTGTCATGTACGGCGTCGCACGCCGGCAATTGATATGGTATGCGTTCATATCCACGCTCTTGTACGCGGGCGTCGGAGTTGTGTTTCGCGGCATTGCGCCGGCGATGGTACAAAAGTTTGGCGTGGCACCGAACGAACTTTCTCGCGAGCGGCCGTACATCGCGCAGCACATCGAGGCGACACGCCGTGCGTGGAACATCGACAGCGTCCAGACGCGTGCCCTTGAGGGCGACGTGCAGCTGACGATGGCCGACATAAAGGCGAACGCGGCGACGATCGACAACGTCCGCCTATGGGAGCGCGATCTTCTCAAGCAAACGTTCGGCCAGCTGCAGGAGATTCGCACCTACTACGATTTCTTCTCGGTCAACGACGATCGCTATATGATCGACGGCCGTTACAGGCAGGTTCACCTGTCCGCGCGCGAACTCAACACCGCATCGCTGCCGACAAGAAATTTCATTAATGACCGCCTGACGTTCACGCATGGAATGGGCGTGACGATGGCACCCGTAAATCAGGTGACGTCGGAAGGACTTCCCGTGCTGTTCATCAAAGATGTGCCGCCAGTCTCGACGGTCTCGGTGAAAGTCACGCGTCCGCAGATCTACTACGGCGAGATGACGAACAGTTACGTGTTCGTCGGTACCGGGCAGAAGGAGTTCGATTATCCCGCCGGCGAAACGAATACGTACACGAACTATACCGGGCATGGCGGCATTCCCGTCGGATCAGCACTGCGCCGCGCGCTGTACGCATGGCAGTTCGACGCGCCGGATATCGTCCTCTCCTCGTACATCACGCCGGGCGCCAAGATTCTGTATCACCGCAACATCGTCGATCGTGCGAAGACCGCGCTGCCCTTTCTCGATTTCGACGGCGACCCGTATTTGATCGTGACCGATGCCGGCGAGCTGAAATGGATTCTCGACGCGTATACATCGAGTGAGAATTATCCGTATTCGCAGCGCGTACAGGACGGCACGAACTACATGCGCAACAGCGTGAAGGTCGTGATCGATGCGTACGACGGCACGGTGAACGCGTATCTCGCAGATCCGCACGATCCCGTGGCGTTGACCTACGCCGCGATTTTCCCGGGGATATTCAAGCCGCTCACGACGATCGCGCCGGACATTCGGCGCCACCTGCGCTACCCCGCGGATCTCTTCAGGCTCCAGACAGAATTGCACGCGACATACCATATGGTCGACCCCGACGCGTTCTATCACCGGGAAGATCAGTGGCAGTATCCGACGGTCGCGACCGGCTCGCCCGCTGGAAACACCTTCATGCGCCACATCATCCTGCGGCTCCCGGGCGAGAAAGATCCCGAATACATCTTCATGACGCCCTTCACGCCGCGCGGAAAGGACAACCTTGCCGCGTGGATGGTCGCGCGGATGGACGGTGATCATTATGGCCAGTTGGTTGTCTACAAGTTTCCAAAGCAAAGTCTGATCTACGGTCCAAAGCAAATCGCAAACCGTATCAACCAGGATACGGACATCTCGGGGCAGATGACGCTCTGGGATCAAAAGGGCTCCCAGGTTATTCGTGGAGAGTTGCTCGTGATCCCGATGCAGGAATCGCTCATTTACGTGCAGCCGATTTATCTGCGCGCGGAGGGCGGCACGATTCCGGAACTCAAGCGAGTCGTGGTCGCTCACGAAAACCGCGTTGCCATGGCGGAGACGCTCGAAGAAGGTCTCAACATCCTTTTCGGCGGTGCCGCAAATACGTCGGGCCACACAACCGTAGCCGCAACGAACGGCACGCCCGGGATTCCGACGGTCGATGCAAACGCGATCGGACAGGCGCAGCAGCATTACGATCGCGCGATCGCCGCACAGCGTGCGGGCGACTGGGCCACATACGGTCGCGAGATCGAGCAGCTCGGAACAATTCTCAAACAGCTTCGCGCGCGTAAATAGCAGCACCAGACTCATTTCGTTCGAACTCCAAACCCGATCTCTCCAGATGCCAATGCCGTCATCACCGCGCCGCGTGTCATTCGCCGTCCTCGCGCTTGCCGCGATCGCACTTGGCGCACCGCTCAATGCGCAGAACCGCCCGCAATTCACTCACGCCGACACACTGCGCGGCTCGAACGGCCCCGCCCGCGCATGGTGGAAGACAACGTTCTACGACTTGCACGTTCGCGTAAATCCGACTGACAGCAGCATCGCGGGCTACAACGGCATCGTGTATCGCGTGCTGAAGCCGAGTCAGGAAATGCAGATCGACCTGCAGCCGCCGATGATCGTCGACAGCATGGTGCAGGACGGTCGTGGCGTGACCTATCGCCGTGACGGCAATGCATTTTTCGTTGCGCTCTCAAAAGTCCAGCGCGCCGGCGATCGCAATACGATCACCGTCTACTATCACGGAAAACCGGTTGCTGCAAAGCGACCGCCATGGGACGGCGGCTACATCTGGCAACACGACAGCCTCGGCAACACATGGACTTCAACCGCGAACGAGGGACTCGGCGCGAGCGTCTGGTGGCCGAACAAGGATATTCTCTCCGAAGAGCCCGACAGCCAGCGCATCGCGATCACCGTGCCGGACCCGATGATGGACGTGTCGAACGGCCGGCTGCGCAGCACCAAACACAACGGCGATGGCACGACAACGTACGAGTGGTTCGTCGTGAGCCCGATCAACAACTACAGCGTTTCAGTGAACGCCGGCACGTACGCGCACTTCTCCGAAGTTTTTGACGGTGAGGCCGGCAAACTGTCGATGGACTACTGGCCGCTCGCGTATCATCTCGACGTGGCGAAAGCGCAGTTCAAGCAGGCGACGTCGATGATGACCTGCTTCGAACATTGGTTCGGTCCCTTTCCGTGGTACGAAGACGGATACAAACTCGTCGAAGCTCCGCATCTGGGAATGGAGCATCAGAGCGCCGTCGCGTACGGAAATCACTATCACAACGGCTACCTCGGCCGCGATCTCTCGAAAACCGGCCACGGATTGAAATGGGATTTCATCATCGTGCACGAGAGCGCGCACGAATGGTGGGGCAACAGCATCACCGACAAAGACGGCGCTGATATGTGGGTCCACGAGAGCTTCGCGAATTATTCGGAAAGCCTCTACACCGAATGCCAGGAAGGCACGAAGGCCGGCGCGGAATACCAGATCGGCACTCGTGTTCTCGTGAAGAACGACATTCCGATCATCGGGCACTATGGCGTCAACGATGAAGGATCAGGCGATAAGTATTACAAGGGCGGCAACATGCTGCACACCATTCGTCAGCTGGTCGACAACGACGAGAAGTGGCGCGGCATCCTGCGCGGCGCGCAGAAAACTTTCCGCCATCAAACGATCATGGGAACGCAGCTCGAGGAGTACATCAGCAAAGAATCTGGAATCGACCTCGGCAAATTCTTCACGCAGTATCTGCGCACGACGATGATCCCCGTGTTCGAATACAAGACCGACGGCACCACGCTGTCATATCGATGGGCAAACGTCGTCCCGGGATTCGACATGCCACTGCGCGTTGCCGTTGGCGCTGGCACCTATTCGCGGATCAAGCCGACTGAAGCCTGGCAAACGATGAAGCTTCCCGCCGCGAACGCCGAAGTTCGTGTCGATGAAAACTTCTATGTCGATGTGAAGAACGTCGGCGCGCCTGCGAAGCCCTGATCAGTCGCTCTAGTCAGCGAAGCGCGAACGCCACCACGTAGTCTCCGCGGCCCCATTCGTCACCTCCGCCCACGGAGATCACGACATATTGCTTGCCGCCGGGGCTGAGCTGATATGTCATCGGCGTCGCGCGCGCGCCACCGGGAAGTTTTCCTTTCCACAGTTCCCTGCCTGTCTTGATATCGAACGCGCGCAGCACGGGATCCATTGTTGCGCCGATGAACACCACACCGCCTGCCGTAGCAATCGGACCGCCGAGGTTCGGAGCGCCGAGCTGCGTCTTTGAAGTGCCGGCAAGGCCGGGTGCGATGGCAGAGGCATCCCCAAGCGGGACTTCCCACTCACGAGCGCCTGTCGAAAGATTGATCGCCACCAGCGCGCCCCAGGGCGGCGGTGTGCACGGCGCGCGACTTGGGCTCGTGAGCATCCGGCGGCGCATGACGTACGGCGTGCCATGCATCCGCGTGTACTGATCGCCGAGCCGGCTCTGATTCTGCGACACTTCCGCCGGATCGAGCTTCTCGATTGGAATCAATTGTACAAACGCCGGAATTCGATTGACCGGAATCACTGCGATATTGTGCACGGGATCGAACGTCAGGCCGCCCCAATGCGCACCGCCGACGTTCGACGGAACCTGCAGCGTTCCTTCGAGGCTCGGTGGAGTGAACACGCCGTCATTGCGCAGCGGGCGAATCTGCGCGAGGCATGCCTCCCGATCTGCAGCTGTCGGCCCCCAGACGCTGTCGAGCGAGAGCGACTGGGGACTCAGCGGCGGAATCACCGTATTGAACGGCTGCGTCAGGGACGCGTGCTCACCTGCGATGTTGCTGGCGGGAACCGCGCGTTCCTCAACCGGAAAAACAGGAACGCCGGTATCGCGATCGAGAACGAACAGCTGGCCTGTTTTCAGTGTCTGCAGTACGACGGCGCGCTTCCGGCCATCGCGCACGATCTCCACCAGGGCCGGCGGTGACGCGACGTCGTAGTCCCAGAGGTCGTGGTGCACGGCCTGAAAACTCCACACAACTTTTCCCGTCGACGCGCGCAGTGCAACAATGGAGTTCGCATAACGGTTGTCGCCGAGTCGTTCGCCGCCGTAGTAGTCCGGGCTCGCACTCCCTGTTGGCACAAAGACGAGATCGCGCGCAGAATCAGCCGCGATCACACTCCAAGCGTTCGCGGCACCGGTCGTATGCGCCATGATGCCGCCCCACGATTTCCACGCTGCATCGGTGGAATCTCGCGGCACCGGATCCCAGCTCCAGCGAAGCTTTCCGGTGCGTGCGTCGAACGCGCGAACTTCGCCGCTCGCCGCGTTCGTGCGCCCGTTGTCGGCGACGGATGATCCGGTAACGATCATGCCGTTGATGACGGCGGGCGGCGACGTGAGTTCATACTCCTCCGCGAATCCGGGTGCGTTTCGCAGGCCATCCTTCAGCGAAATGACACCGTTCGCGCCAAACCCCTTGCACGCGATTCCTGTTTTGGCATCGAGGGCAAAAATCCGTGCGTCGACCGTGCCTACATAAATGCGCCGGCGGCACGCGCTGCCAGGCGCGGCTTTCGAATCGAGCCAGGTCGATACGCCGCGATTCGCCCAGTCGCCCCAATTCATTCCGCGATCCGTGTTCGGATCGAATGTCCATTTCTCGCGGCCGGTGGAGGGATCGAGCGCAATCACGCGCGCGAACGGCGTCGAGAGATACAGCGTGCCGTCGACCATCAGCGGGGTTGCTTCGAACTTCGCCGGCTGCCGCGTGTGGGTGGTATCGCCCGTTCTATAAATCCACGCGACATCGAGTCCGCTCACATTCTCGCGGGTGATCTGCGTGAGCGGCGAGAACCTGCTGCCCAACGCGTCGTGCCCATACGCGAGCCATTCACCGTTCGACGCCGCGCTCTGTCCGCGCAAGCGGAGCGGACCGATCGCGGCCGTCAGCGCAAACAAAACGGCGAGCGGGACGCGCGAACCGAAGTTCGAGCGGCTCCCGCTCGCCGTCGCGTATTGCCGCATCTACTTCTTGAGCTTCGCTCCGGTAAGCGTCGCGACGCCACTGAGCGTCGTCTGCGCGGCGTTGAGTCCAAGACGGAAATCTTTATCGCTGTACGTCGAGTAGAGATCCGTCACCTGATGCCACTGCGGATCCCACCCTGCGCCGATGTCGCGGCCGCGCTCGTCCTCGCGCAGGCTGATCGCGGCGACGATATCCTGGAACGGGCCGCTGTCCGTGTTGGTCATGTGCTGGCCGACCTGCGCCGGATAATCTGTCGCGTACTTGTCGTTTGCGGTGGCCAGCGCCCACGCAAGTTTCTGCGCGCCCTCCGACATTTTCGACGTCATCGCAAACTCGATGTTCACGTCGGCTTCCGGACGCTGATCGGGGCTCATCGTGCCGTCGGCACGCGGCATCCCGTGATCGAACATCATCATGTCGTGCTGGATCATGCCGAGCCATTTCGGTTCGGGATATTTCCCCGAGCCTGCGGGATCTTCTTTCCCCTGCAATGCCTGCCGCTGCACGATGTATGCACGCGCACCATTCGTTCCCGTCTCTTCGTTATTCCACAACACGAACCGGATCGAACGGTCCGTCTGCACGTCGGGGCTGCTGAAGACGCGGGCGAGTTCCATCACGAGCGCCGTACCCGAACCGTCATCGTTCGCCGCTTCACCCCAGCCGTGGCCATCCATGTGACCGCCAACGATGTACATCTCCTCCGGATGCGTCGTCCCGACTTTCGTGCAGTACACTTCCTGCCGCTCGCCGTCTGTTGCGGGCTCCGAGTTCAGGGCGCGCAGTTTCGGATCGAGCTGTTTGAGCGAGTCTACGTTCACACCGGTGCGGGTTCGCACGCCGCGATAGCGCGCGCCGCCCTGTGCCCAGTCACCGCGGCCGGCGCCAGCGCCGGCACCGCCTGCACCACCCGCGCGTCCGCCGCGGCCGGTCGTATCCACAGGCGCACGGCGCACCGGAGTCGTATACGTATAGATGATGCGCTCGGTATTCGTGCAGCCATAGCTCTTGAGCTGCGCTTCGATCCAGTCAACAGCTTGGCGATTGCGTGCGGTTCCCTGACGCCGATCGCCAAACTGCGTGAGCCCCTTCACGGTCGCTTTGTATTTGTCGAGTTCGAGACGCGCAACCATCGTTTGGATTTCTGGATTGCGAAGCGTGTCGAGGCGAACCGGCGGGTCGGCCTGCGCGTGTGCGGCCGGCACGGCGGCAAAAGTGGCGAGCGCGAAAGCGATGACGAGGTATGGCTTGCGATGCATTGCTGATCTCCAGGAATGTGAAACGCGTTCTATTCTAACGTTCAGCCGTGATCCGTCGCTGAGTCACGGCGATTTGTGCGATCTGCCCTTGTTCGTCGCGCGCGCGATGATGACGGTGATGTTGTCGGACCCGCCGCGCTCCAGCGCGAGATCGAGCAGCTTCCGGCAACTCGCTTCCGACGAAGTCAGCGCCTTCAGTTCGGCGGCAATTTCGTCGTCCTTCACGTGCTTTGTGAGGCCGTCGCTGCACAGCAGAAATACACCACGCCCGTCCATTTTCACGCGTGACACCTCCGGCAGCGCCGCGTCGGCGCCGATCGCGCTCGCCAGCACATTGCTGAACGGCGATTTCGCCACGCGATCCGGTGCCAGCACCCCCTGATCGACGAGATCCTGCGCGATCGTCTGATCGCGGGTCATCTGCTTCAGCTCGCCACTGTGATAGTGGTACGCGCGACTGTCACCCACTTGCATCACATACGCCCACGGCCACACGGCAATGAACAGCGTGAGCGTCGTCGCCATGCGGTGCACTTCGGGCCGCTGCGCCGACTCGGCGCGCACCGCTGCGTGGGCTTCAAGCGCCGCTGCACGGAGCGCATCGACGAACTCTTCTTCTTCGGACGAACCGGCCGCGTGATAGCAGCGGAGTGTCGACGACACGTATTTCATGATCGACTCGATCGCGAGCTGACTCGCTTCGCGCCCTCCCGTACTTCCACCGACGCCGTCTGCGACCAGCATCACCGTCGCGAGCCGTGTGCCGTGAATCGGCAGCGATTGCGGCCTCGGAAGGCTCGTCTCATGCAGAACGAGCTCCGGATGCACCGTCGCAACGAGAAAATGGTCCTGGTTTTCGGTGCGCACCTTCCCGACATGCGTGATACCGAACAGATCAAGCTCGTCGTCGCGCGGACGTGCGTTGAATTCTGCGGACGTGGTCGAACTGTTGTGGGTGTGTGTCATCTGCGTTGCGATCTCCGGTCTGCCAGGATGCTCGCCCCGGCGCCTGTCATCAATACCACCGCCACCGTTCCGAGCATCCAGAAGTTCACCGCGTCGCCAAAGATCGCGTCACTCCAGTCCGCCGCCAACATCTTCACTCCGACGAGCCCGAGTATCAAGGCAAGCGACGTCTTGAGATACCGGAACTTCGCGAGCATGTGGGCGAGACCAAAGTACAGCGACCGCAGACAAAGAATGGCAAATACATTCGACGTAAAGACGAGAAATGCGTCGGTTGTGATCGCGAAGACCGCAGGAATGCTGTCGACGGCAAAGATCAGATCGGTGCTTTCAACGAGCAACAGCGCGACGAGCAGCGGCGTAACCCAGTTCTTGCCGTCGATCGCGACACGGAATTTCCCGCCGTGAAATTCCTGCGTCACACGAAGATTCTTATTGAGAAAACGGACGAGCCGCGACGTCTCCGGCGCTTCTTCCTCGTCTTTTTCCAGAAGCATTTTGGCCGCTGTGAAAACGAGGAACGCTCCCATTGCATATAGCACCCAGTGGTAGCGCGCGACGAGCGCCGTGCCACCCGCGATCATCGTGCCTCTCATCACCAGCGCGCCGAGCACGCCCCAGAATAGCACGCGATGCTGCTGCGCCATCGGAACGCGCAGGTGCACGAAGATCAGCGCGATCACAAAGACATTGTCCATCGAGAGCGACAACTCGACGACATAGCCCGTGAGAAACTTCACGGCCGCGAGACGGCCGTCGATCAAACGATTATCTACTGCGTCGGCGGCGAGCCCGAGCCCGGCCCAATGATTCGCGTACGCTTGATATAGGAAGCCGGCAAAGATCAGAGCCAGCACGGCTGTTGCGGCGGCGAATCCGAGCGCGGCTGAAACGGTCGGCGCCTTGGGTGTCCGGTTGAATACGCCGAGGTCGAGCGCGAGGATCAGCAGCACAAGCGCGATGAACCCGCCCCACATCGCGATCACTTCTTGGCCGCCTCGAGCCAGCTCTTCCAGTCATCCTCGGCCAAGCCGACAGTCACTTTATGTTGGCATCGCACGAGCGGAGCGCGCAGCACCAGCGGTTCTTCGACGAGCGTATCGAGCCATCGGTTGTCGTCGTATCGCACGACGCCGAGACCGAGTTCCGCATAGCGTTTTGACGTTTTGTCGATCAGCGCGGTGATGCCGAACTTCTGCGCGAATCGCTGGAGCTCGCCTTTGCTCGCGGCGCGCTCGTTAAGATCAACAAAATGCACGTTGATACGCCGCTCTTTGAAGAAGCGCAGCGCTTTGCGAACATCCGCATTCTTGTGAGTGCCGAATACCTGAACGTCCATTTCTCTTGATGGCGGGCGCGGATGGCAGGCTCGGACGGCGGAAAGGCGGGCGCGACTATAATATGACTCGCTGCGCCAACCGGTCACATCCTCGACAGACAATGCCCGAGCTGATTTCGCACTTTAGGCCCGCTTGGTGGCTCCCCGGCCCGCATCTTCCGACAATCTGGGGCAAGATGGTGCGCAGGCGGCCGCCGGTTCACGATCGGCTGGAGCGAGTCGCGACTCCCGATGGCGACCACGTCACCCTCGTGCGGATGGGCACAATTACCGCCGGCGTGCCCCACCTCTTTATCCTGCACGGCCTCGAGGGAAAGATCACGGCAAAGTACGCGCACGGGATGCTCGACGAAGCCCGCAAACTGGGATGGAGCGGCGACATGATGATGTTCCGCTCCTGCGACGGCGAGGTGAACAGCGCCCGGCGTTTCTATCACTCGGGTGAGACGACGGATCTCGACTTTGTCGTACGCCGGATTCTCGCGGAACATCCCGATGCGCAGCTGATGATGTGCGGCGTTTCGCTCGGGGGAAACGTTCTATTGAAGTGGCTCGGCGAACAGGGCAAGAGTGTGCCGGCGCAGATCAAGCGAGCGGCAGCCGTTAGCGTCCCGTTCGACCTCGAAGCCGGCGCGCGACTGATGGAGAACGGATTCGCGCGCGTGTACGTGCGCCACTTCCTGGCGACGCTCGTTGCCAAGACAATCAAGAAGCTCGAGCGGTACCCGGATCTCTGCGACATTTCAAAGCTCCGCGCCGCGCGAACTTTCTTTGACTTCGATGACCTCCTGACCGGTCCAGTGCACGGATTTACCGGGGCACACGACTACTACCAACAATCGAGCTCAATCCATTTCCTGAATAGAGTCAGCGTTCCGACGTTGCTCATGAGCGCGTGGAACGACCCCTTCCTGCCTCGGTCTGTCTTGGAGAAAGTCCGCACGATCGCGATGCAGAATCCGCACCTTTGGGTCGAATTCCCAGCGACCGGAGGTCATGTGGGGTGGGTCGCCGGCCAGCCGTGGTCGCAGCGATACTTTATGGAAGCACGTGTCGTCGAATGGTTGAGCATGGCCAATTAAGTACAAAATTGTGAAGAGTTCCGACAAAAAAGTTGCACTTTAAATGTGTGTAGTTAGTATCTGAATAAATGACGTACAGTCAAATGGCCATCGCGACGCGCTCCGATCGAACCTGGCTTAACAACGCCCGGCGGATTCTCGGGAAACGGATGCATCGCACGCCGAGCGGTGCGCGTTGGTGGGGGATGGTCAGAATGCTCAATTATGAGCTGGGTCTTCCCCTGAAGTCCGCTGCTCGGGTCGCAGATCTGGTGCTCCATTCAACGACCGGGCCGCATCGGGTACGTCTGGCTGCCACGTCCGATGGGGCAATCGCTCTGAGAATCGACCTCGAGCGTTTTCATTCAACGGCGAACGCCTCGTTATCAGCGGCCTTCGCATTCGGTCAGCCGCGCACCCGCGGGCGCCCTCGCAAGCCGCCGCGCCGGCGCCCGCTGGTCGATGTGTTTCCGTCCGTTTGGGAGATGCGCGTCGAGCGCGAGCCCGCAAAACTCGATCGGCTCGGTCAGCAGTTGCGCGAGTGGAACGCCTATCCACGCGGCATCGAGTCCGGCCTCACCTTCATTATGGATGCGGCGACTCTTCGCGCGGTCCCCCGTCTCGCGCTCACCACCGCCAAGGGCGACATCGACGTCTTTCTCGTCGAGAACCCAGATGCGAACGACCGCCATGGTGCGTAGGTTAGTGTTCGCACCTTTCCCTTCATGAGATTTTCATCGATGCGTCGTTCACGAGCTCTCGTTCTCGCCGCGATTTTCCTTTCCGCCTGCACGCTTCAGCGCTGGCAGCCTGAACGGGCTGCCTCTCTCGACGACCATATGGCGCACATGAGCGCCTCAGAGATGAGCGCGCCGACGATCACGGCGATGAGCACGTCGCAGGGAACGCCTGGATTTCCCGCGAGCAACAACAACGCGGCCGCGCGCCTCGCGGCCAGTCCGCGTCACGCCGAATGGGTGAAGATCCCGTGGGGTGCCGGGTCGACCGACTCCATCATGGCGTGGATCGTGTACCCAAAGACGAACGGCAAGGCGCCGGTCGTTGTGGTTGTGCACGAAATCTTTGGACTGTCCACATGGGTTCGCGGTGTTGCTGATCAGGTTGCGGCCGATGGATTCATCGCGATCGCGCCCGACTTTCTCTCGAGAGTCCGCGGCGGGCCGACGAGCGACGAGCTCCGCAGTGATTCCGCGACGAAAATAATTCGTGGCGTTACCACGGCCGACCAGGCCGCTGTGATCGACGCGGCGGCGAACTACGCGATGACGCGCCCCGCTGCCCTGCCGCGCTATGCGGTGATCGGGTATTGCTGGGGCGGTTCGGCAACGTGGAGTCACGCAATCAACGGCGGCTTGATGGGCTTCTCGGGCGGCGTCGCGTTCTACGGCACGCCATATACGTCTCGCGGAACGCCGGCGACGGCGACGACTCCGGCCGTTGCGGGTGCTCTCATCGCCGACTCGATGGCGAAGATCAACAAACCGATCATGCTGCTGAGCGGTTCGAAAGATGCTCGTATCACGGCGCTGATGCCTTCGATCGATTCGGCGATGAAAGCGATGCATAAGCCATACGACTATACGAACTACAACAATGCCATCCACGGCTTCCTGCGCGCGCAGGATGATGTGAAGGCGCCCTCCGCAGATCCGGATCCGGCAAAGCGGGCCGCCGCAGATGCTGCGAACCGTGAAGAAGAAGCCGCGAACCTTGCAGGCGTGAAGGACGGCTGGCCCAAGACCGTCGCGTTCCTGAAAAAGAATCTCGGAGTGAAGTAGCGCGTGTCAGTCATCGTCGGCCTCACGCTGATCGCCGTACTGACGGTGGGCGTGCTCTTCATGATCAACGGCGTCGGTTTGTTCGCGCCGTCATTGAGGCCGAAGGTGGAGTTCGACCCGGAAGTGCTGACTGGTCACATCGCCCGCGTGACCGCCGCGATTAGCGCGGCGGCCGCGGGCGCTGTGGCATACACACTGGAAGGGCACCAGCACGTCGTCGCCGCGATGAGTCTCGACGGCACGCCGATTCAGGCGGGCGTGGACGTCGTGATCGAACGAATCGAGAACGGACTGGCGTTCGTGGAACGTTGGGAGGTTGTCGAAGCCCGTATCTGACCTCAGCTCGCCCGCGAGAGCGCAAAGACCGAGAGCCACTCCGGCCAGTTCCCGCTCATCTCGAAGAAATCGTCGAAATAGACGAGACCGTGTTTTTCAAACGCCTCGACCAGCGATGCGAATCCGGCCTCGTCGTAGATCGGCCCGATCGCGACCAGATCGAGTTCGACGCGAAATTCCTCGTCGGTAAGGGTCAGCGCCTCGTCTATCTGTGCGCGTGTAATTCCCGAGCGTTCGTAGGCGGCCTTTTTCACCACGAGGGTGGGCGCCCCAAAAGAGAGTGGAAGTGGCATGCGAGAAGGCTAGCTTTCGGGCAATGACCGAAGCAACAGCATCTGCGACAGCACTTTCAGGAGTTTCCACTTTCGACGTGATCGTCGTTGGTGGCGGGCACGCAGGCGCAGAGGCCGCGATGGCTGCCTCGCGCGTGCTCGGGGCCGACGCGCGCGTCGCGCTCGTGACGAGCTCGCTCGACACCATCGGGCAGATGTCGTGCAATCCGGCCATCGGCGGCGTCGCGAAAGGCACAGTCGTCCGCGAGATCGACGCGCTCGGCGGGGTCATGGGGCGCGCCACCGATATGGCGTCGATCCAGTTCCGCATGCTCAACCGCGGAAAAGGGCCGGCCGTGTGGGCACCGCGCGCACAGTGCGATCGTGCTTTGTACCGCAAAGCTGTTCGAGAGCTCCTTGAGTCGCAGCCGGGAATCACGCTTGTCGAAGGCACCGTGCGCCGACTGTTGTTCGCAAGTGGAGATCCGCGCGTGGCCGGCATTGAAACCATGTCCGGTGTCCAGCTGCGAGGCCGCTCCGTTGTCATCACGACGGGCACTTTTTTGCGCGGCCGCATTCATATAGGAATGGACACGCAGGTGAGCGGCGGTCGCGCCGGCGAAGAGGCGACGACTCACCTCGCCGAACAGATCGCGGAAGTCGGAATCACGACCGCGCGCTTCAAGACCGGCACGCCGCCGCGCATTGAAGGGAACACCGTCGATCGTTCGAAGCTCGAGCGACAAGACTCGGAGATCGGTGATTTCGAGTACGCCTGGTCGGCGTTCTGGCGCGGATCGCGAACGTTCACCCCGCTCGAGCAAGCGCCGTGCTGGATCACGTTCGCGGGTGCGGCAACGAAAGAGATCGTCGCGACGCATCTCAAGGAATCTGCGATGTACGGCGGCGCGATCGGATCGCGCGGCCCGCGCTATTGCCCGTCGATCGAAGATAAAATTCTTCGCTTTCCGGACGCTGAGCGCCATCAGATTTTTCTTGAACCGGAAGGACTCGGTACGAGCGAGATGTACGTGAATGGGTTGTCGACGTCGCTGCCTGCGGACATCCAGCTCCAAATGCTGCGCTCGGTTCCGGGGTTGGAGCGTGTGGAGATGACGCGGCCGGGTTATGCGATTGAGTACGACTATTATCCGCCGACGCAGCTTTTCCCGTGGCTCGAAGTCCGTGCGATCGCGGGCTTGTTCTTCGCGGGGCAGATCAACGGAACCACCGGCTACGAAGAAGCGGGTGCGCAGGGCGTAGTTGCAGGCTTGAACGCCGCACTTCGTGCGCGCGACCTCGATACGGTCACGTTCGGCCGCGAGACTTCATATATAGGAGTGCTCTGCGACGACCTCGTAACGCGCGGCGTCGACGAGCCGTACCGCCTCTTCACGTCGCGATCGGAGTTTCGACTCACGGTGCGACAAGACAACGCGCTCCGCAGGATGTCGGACATCGGGCTTTCGCTCGGCTTGTACGATGATCACGAGCGGGAAATCATCGCGCGGCGCGCCGACGATGAAGTGCGGATCCTTCGCCTTGCTCGCGAGACGCAGGCGCGAAGCGAACATGTCGACGCGCAGCTTGTTGCTGCCGGCACGGCTCCGCTTTTGCATCCCGTGCGCGTGGCGGAGCTCGCGAAGCGGCAGGGTGCGTCGCTCAGCGCATTGTTCGCGGCGACTGGTGTGACGGAAGAGTTGCCGCGCGAAGCATTGATCACCGTTGAGCTCGAGCTCAAGTACGCCGGATACTTCGCCAAGGAACGCTACGCTGCTGATCGGCTGCGCCGCATGAGCGAATATCCGCTGCCGGACGACGCGCCGTACGCGGAGATGCGAACGCTGTCGGTTGAGTCGCGGCAGAAGCTTGCGGCACGAAGACCGCTTTCGCTCGCACAAGCGGCGAGTGTGCCGGGTGTGAGTCCGGCGGATTTGCAAAATCTCATTCTGGAGATCGAGCGATCGCGCTCTTAATCGCGATCGTACTGGCGATACTCGGATTTCTTCCGATCGCCAACTGGCTTCCCGGCGGCGAAGTCGACATCGCGTATGCGCATCGGTACGTCGGCTGGGGATACGGGACCGCGATCTGCCTTGGAGTTGCGATCATCGCCGCGATGTGGTGGGGTCGGGGATCGCCCGAGAATCACGCGCCGGCGCTGGGCGATGCAGCACGTGCGCGATGGTTCGAACTCGCGACGCCTTTGATTCCGTTTGCAGCGTTCGTGCTCTACGCAGTTATTGCGCGCGTGGTGTTCTCTGGACGTCCGCTCTTGATCGATGAAGTCGTGCAGCTGTTTCAGGCGCGCATTTACACAGCGGGGCATCTCTCGCTGCCAGCTGCAGCGCATCGGGAATTTTTTTCGATTCTGCACGTCGTCGACACCGGCGACAAGGTGTATTCCCAGTTTCCACCCGGCGGTCCGGCGATGCTCGCGCTCGGCGAGCTCGTGCGCGCGCCGTGGCTGGTCGGGCCGGTGTGCGGTGCGCTCTCGGTGGCGCTCTTCGCGCGACTCATTCGGTTCACCGATCCGGACGGCTCGCGTGCATTTTATGCGGGCGCAACAGTTTTGTTCGCCGTCGCGCCGTTTGGCGCGTTCATGTTCGGATCGCACATGAATCATGCGACGACGCTGCTCTGGCTCCTCGTCGCGACGCTCGCGCTCGCGAAAGTTGCAGAGAGCAAGACGCCTCGGATTGGCTGGGCATTCTTGAACGGCATCGGTCTCGGCGCCGCGGCGTCTATCCGTCCCCTTGATGCCTTCGCATTCGCGTTGCCCGCTGCGGCGTGGCTTCTCTTGCTCGCATGGCGCGACAAGAAGCGTTGGACGGATGCGGTTGCATCGGGAATCGGCGTCGCCATTCCGTTCGGTGCGATGATGTGGGTGAACGCGCAGACCACAGGGTCACCGCTGCTGTTCGGGTATGAAGTCTTGTGGGGAAAGGCGCACGGCCTGGGATTCCACACGGCGCCATGGGGAATGACGCATACACCGTCGCGCGGCCTCGAGCTGATCTCTCTCTACGTCACGCGGTTGCAGACCTATTTGTTCGAGACGCCGTTTCCGTCGATGCTGCCGGTCATTGCCGCACTTGCGCTCACTAAGCGGCTGTCGGCGCTCGACCGCTATCTCCTGGTAAGCGCGACGCTGCTCGGCGCGCTGTACTTCGCGTACTGGCACGACGGATTTTTCCTCGGCCCACGGTTTGTATTTCCATGGCTGCCGGTTCTCGTGCTATTTGCGGCGCGGTTGCCGCGTTTGGTGCGTGAGCAATTTGGCCGCGGACGTGTGTGGGCGGGGACCAATGCCGCGCTCGCGACGGGTGCGGTGATGGCCGTGGGTTTTTCGCTGCCGGAGCGCGTGCCGACTTACGAGAGTGGACTCGCGTCGATGCGCGTCGATTACACGGCAGAATCCGCAGGCGCCGGCGTGAGGGATGCAATCGTATTCGTACGTGAGAGCTGGGGTGCTCAGCTCACGGCGAGGATGTGGGAACGCGGGATATCACGGAGCGCGGCGGCGGCATTGTACCATGGCGTCGATGCGTGCCTGCTCGACAAAGGGCTTCGAAAGATCGAAGCAGCGGATGTGCGAGGAACCGCAGCCGAAGCGCAACTCGAGCCACTGCTCGCGGATTCGGCCTTGGTGCGGTCGAGCCCGTATTCGCCCGACAGTACGGAAAAACTGCTCAGGAACGCGCCGTACGACCGGACCTGTGTTGCCCGAATCAACGAGGATCGGCGCGGATATACCCATCTCGCGCCGCTGCTGCTCGAGCGGGGGAGCGGAAATGTGTACGCCCGGGATATGCAGGGGCGCGATTCGCTCATAACAGCAGCGTATCCGGGGCGGCCGGTGTATTTGCTGCGGCGGAAGTATGCCGTGGCGGATTCGGCGTTCGAGTGGCTGCCGCTGAAGCGGGATTCGCTGGCGGCGGCCTGGCGGAGTAGCGCGCCGTAATTCGTGCGCGTTCTGCTAATTAGTAACAAATACAAACTAAATACTATCATCGCGTGAGCGGGATTTATCATCGAGAAATCGCTGCATATTTGTTATTTAGTATCGCTTTGATAATATATTCACCTCGTGCGAAGGAACCGTAGCCGCGAGCGCGCCGTTTTGTGCTCTCGGTTGTCGGACCGCTGCTGTGGGTTTGAGGCTGCCGGTCGTTGGCTTTCCGAAAACGGCGACGGGACCGGTCGGCTCGTGGCCGACTTGGGCCAAATCGATCCGCTTGGCGTTCCAACCCTGGCAGCCTGTTGCAACAGATCGTCATCGAGCCGCTTGGCCGACGAGATTCGGCGAGATTCCGCAAGACTCCGCAAGACTCCGCGAGTTCCAGCGTGTTTCCGCGGTTCCGCTGTAAAATCCAACCTCGCGCCCGGCTGCACCTCTGCCCAGGCAGCCCAATGTTTCACGTGGAACAATTCGAGTTGCAGACTGATCGACCACGGGTCTAAGTTGGATCTACAGACCAGCAACATCCAGCTCAAGGACCAGGATAACGTGGCTCGTATCATTGCGATCGCCAACCAAAAGGGTGGCGTCGGTAAAACAACTACTGCAGTCAATCTCGCCGCGAGTCTCGCGGCGGCGGAGCAGCGCGTGCTCCTCGTAGACGGAGATCCGCAAGGCAACGCTACGAGTGGGATTGGCCTGCAGAAGGAGACCTTCGAGACCACCGTCTATGACGTTCTCCTCGATCCGTCGTCCATCAACGAAGCCATTGTACGAGAGGTGCAGTTCCGCCATCTCGATGTGATTCCGGCCACTCCAGATCTCGCCGGCGCGGAGCTTGAGCTCGTAAGCAAACAGGACCGCGAGCTATCCATGAGCCGTGCGTTCGACCAAGTTCGTGACTCCTACGACTTCATCCTGATCGACTGTCCGCCGTCGCTCGGTTTGATCACGGTCAACATGCTTGCAGCGGCCGACGCCGTGCTCATTCCGCTCCAATGCGAGTACTATGCGCTCGAGGGTTTGTCCCAGCTGCTGAACACGGTGCACCTTGTGCAGCAGGGAGTAAACCCGTCACTCGGGATAGACGGTGTGCTACTGACGATGTACGATGCGCGACTGAACCTGTCGCGGCAGGTCGCCGCAGACGCGCGCGAATATTTCGGAGCAAAGGTTTTTCAGAGCGTTGTGCCGAGGAACGTTCGCCTGGCAGAAGCACCAAGTTTCGGCAAGCCGATCATCCTGTACGACGTCGCGTCCCTCGGTGCAAAAGCGTATATGGGAGTGGCAAAGGAGTTGATAGAACGGAATCACGTCCCGGCGCGATCCAAAGCATGACATAAAGCTTGTAACTTGTTATCATATAATGAGTTACACGATCCTCAGACCAGATTACCATGCCAGCTGAAAAACCGCGACGATTAGGGAGAGGACTCGAGGCATTGCTGGCCGCTCGCCCAGCCTCTGGCGAGCCGCGGAAAAGCAGAGACGAAGCGCAGCGCAGCGCTCTGCGGTCAATCCCGATTGCGCAAATCCAGCCGAACCCGCAGCAGCCGCGAAAAGAATTCGACGCTACCGCTCTGCGCGATCTGGAGGCGAGCATTCGCGCGAATGGTTTGTTGCAACCGATTACCGTGCGCGCGCACTCCAACGGCCACGATTTCTTTATTGTTGCCGGCGAACGCCGCTTTCGCGCAGTGCAGCGTTTGGGTTGGCGCGAGATTCCCGCGATCGTGCGCGACGAAACAGACGTCGACGAAAAAGCGATGCTCACGCTCGCGCTCGTCGAAAACTTGCAGCGCTCCGATCTCAACCCGATCGAAGAGGGCGAGGGATATCAGCAGCTCATCTCGCAGTTCTCTCTGTCTCAGCAGGAAGTCGCCGACGTTGTCGGAAAAGATCGCTCGACCGTTGCGAACACACTTCGCCTGCTCGCGCTTCCGTCGCAGGTGCGACGGATGGTTCGCGAAGGCGAGCTGACCATCGGTCACGCGCGTGCGCTGCTCTCGCTCGGCGATGACCATCGCATGATCGAACTCGCGAAAGTGATCGTCGCCGAAGGGCTGAACGTGCGGGAGGTCGAGCGTCGCGTGCGTGAGGCCGGCACAAAGCGCGCGGCCGCGCGCGGTGCTGCGCCTCGAGTGGAGGTCAAACGGCCGCCGGAAGTCACGAGAATCGAAGACGAGCTGCGCCGTCGTTTGCAGACCGACGCGAAAGTGCATCTCACATCGAAGAATGCGGGCGAACTCCGCATTCCGTTCTTTTCCGCTGATGATCTCGAGCGGCTTCTCGATCTCGTCCTGGGCGCATCACGGGAAGCGCTGTGACCGGGAAGGCAAAGAAGGAATCGAGATCGACGCGACACGGGAATATTTTTTCCCGCGAAGCCGGCTCGATGTACGTGCACGTTCAGCGCGAAAACGGACTCGCGCACCACACCATGGTTTTGCGGCCATGGCAGGTTCAGGCGCTGCGCGTCCTGACGTCGAAGTGGTTCTTGATCGCGCTCGCGGTGGGCCTCACGAGCTGGGGATACTTCGCGGTGGAAGCTGCGCGCGTCCCGCTGCTCAATTGGCGGATCACGCACTTGGAGCAGGATGCTCAGCGAATTGACTCGCTGCAGAAAACGTTGACGCAGCTGCAGTCGCGATATGAACAGGTGCAGCGCATGTTGAGCGCGCCTGGTGCACCCAAGGTCGCGAAGCCCGATGCGGCGAAGCCTGCCGCGAAGACGACCACGAAACCAGATACCGCGAACGATCGCGCGCATCCTTAACAACAACGCAGGACTCACGCAGGCGGAGGAGCAATGACGATGTTCGGAAAGGACGGAGGAACCGCGGTGCGATCGGATCCGCGCGGCAGCGCAGTTGCCGAGGCGCCAATGTCGATTATTTCGAGCGGGATGAAGATCACCGGTGATCTTGAGTGTGCCGGCGTGGTGAAGGTCGACGGGCGAATCGATGGCTCAGTGACCGGCGCACGCCAAGTGCTGCTCGGCCGCGGCGGTGCGGTTCATGGCAACGTGATCGCGGACGAAGTCGTAATCGGCGGAGTCGTCGATGGCGCGATACTCGCGGCCGAACGACTCGAGCTTCAAGGAACAGCCGTTGTGAACGGCGATATCGAGACGAAGTCGATCATCGTGCTCGAAGGTGCCCGGATCAATGGAGTTGTTCGCATGAGCGATTCAAGCGCCATGTCCCGTTCCGGACGGCCGGAACCGCTGCGAATTGCCACTGGCGCGTGACACTAAGAAGCCAGTAACGACTCATTTGGGTCGGCTGCTTTTGCGAATCCACACATTTGCCATCGTGCAAACTGATGTTTACAAATCGCTTGTAACTATATGCTGAATAATAGTGTTATACATTACAGAACTGTGCGCATATTTGCGCTTCTAACAGTTCTCAACATCGCTGTGGGAATCTCTGCGGCCTGTGGCGGCGCGCGCGATTCGGCGGTAGGCGGCGCGAAATCATTCAAAGTCGCCCTCCTCACGCCAGGGCCGATCTCCGACCAATCCTGGAACGGAAGTGCGTACGCAGGCCTGATGCGCATCAAGGATAGCATCCCCGGTGCGCAGGTCAGCCACATCCAAACGAAGACGCCGGCGGAGTTCGAGGAAAACTTCAGGCAGTACGGCGCGGCCGGATATTCGCTCGTCATCGGACACGGTTTCGAATTTCAAGACGCAGCGGCGCGCGTCGGTCCTGAATTTCCGAAAACGATCTACATCACAACCGGTGGCAATACGGTCGGAGCGAATTTTGGTGCGATGAGCTTTGCATTCGAAGAGCCCTCATACATCGCCGGCATCATTGCCGGAGCGATGACGAAGTCGGGCACTGTCGGCTGCATCGGCGGAACCGAACTTCCGCCAGTGAAGGCCGCGTTCGAAGCATTCACAGCAGGCGCGAAGAGTGTCAATCCAAAAGTGAACGTGATCGTGTCGTACATCGGAAATTGGGAAGATGCGAGCGCGGGAAAAGAGCAGGCGCTCGCACAGCTCGGCAGAGGTGCCGATGTGATTTTTCAGGACGCAGACGCCGCGGGCCTTGGCGCATTTCAGGCCGTGCGCGAATCAAAGCACGCATACATCATCGGATCGAACGCCGACCAGAATGCGGTCGCGCCGGAAGTCACGCTCGGCAGTGTCGTCATCGACATTCCGCACGCATTCATGGTGGTCGCGAACGAAGTGAACGGCGGCCACTTCAAGCCTAGAATCGTAAAACTCGACATGCGGCTCGACGTTGTGCGATGGACCGTAAATCCGGCGCTCGCAGCGCAGATTCCCGCCGCGGCTGCGCATGCGGTCGATTCGGTGCGCACGCAGATGCTCGCCGGACAATTCACGATTCCCGCGGCGACGCTGACGAAATGAGCGGTGTTCCAGGTATAGCCCTCGCGACGATCACAGCGCATCTCGACGAGCTGCTGCGCGTACGGGATATACCGGACTATCCGCCGGCACTGAACGGCGTGCAAGTCGAACACCGCGGCCCTGTCACGAAGATTGCGGCCGCGGTAGACACATCCGCGCGCACTATCCGCGGCGCGGTGGATGCAGGCGCGAACATGCTGCTCGTTCACCACGGACTCTTCTGGGGCGGATTGCAGCCGCTCACGGGCCCGCACTACTCGCGCGTTCGCCTGTTGATGGATCATGACGTCGCGCTGTATTCCGCGCACCTTCCGCTGGATACACACGCAACGTTCGGCAATTCGTTCTTGCTCGCGCGCGAGATCGGCCTCGACGCCAGCTCAGGTTTTGCGCGGCACGAGACAATCGATTGCGGCGTTCGCGGAAAGAGCGACATCGCCACGACAGAGATTCTATCGCGACTGAATACATTTGCGAACAGTCACGGCGGCGCGGCGCTGGCGAGCACGATCGCCGCCGGACGCAGAACACGCCATTGGGCGATTTGTTCTGGCGCGGGCGCGAACGCCGACACGATTCGCGAAGCGGTAGCTCTCGGAGTCGACACACTGATCACCGGCGAGGGCCCGCACTGGAGCGCCGTCGACGCAGAAGAGAACGGACTCGTCATCATCTACGCCGGCCACTATGCGACGGAAACGCTCGGCGTACGCGCGCTGGCAGAGCACCTGTCGGTGACATTCGGAATTCCGTGGACTTTCATCGCCGCGCCGACTGGGCTGTGACGGACCCCGCGTACGCGCTCACGCTCCACGGCATCACGAAACAGTTCGGCAGCACGGTTGCGCTCGACGGAGCGGACTTCGACGTACGCGCCGGAACGCTTCACGCGCTGCTCGGTGAAAACGGTGCGGGCAAGACGACGCTGATGCGGCTCGCGTTCGGAATGCTTCGCGCCGACGCCGGCACGATCGAAGTGGATGGAACGCCACGGCGCTGGCGTTCGAGTGCTGATGCGATCGCCGCGGGGATTGGCATGGTGCATCAGCACTTTCTGCTGATACCTGCGATGACGGTCGCCGAAAATGTTTCGCTCGGCGACCGGGGAATATTGCGCGGCTTTAATCCGCGCGCCGCGGCGGATCGTGTCCGGCGAATCGGAACGGAGACGGGCCTCGTGCTCGACCCCGCTGCCTGCGTGGCTGATCTCGCCGTCGGCGCCCAGCAACGTCTCGAAATCGTGAAAGCGCTCGCGCGCGATGCCAGGATCCTGATTCTCGACGAACCGACAGCCGTGCTGTCTCCGGCAGAATCGCAGGAACTGTATGCATGGCTGCGCGCTTTCGTCGCGCGCGGTCACACCGTCGTGATCATCACGCACAAAGTACGCGAGGCGCTCGCGATCGCTGACGACCTCACCGTTCTCCGGCGCGGACGCACGGTGCTTACCGGGTCATCACGCAATCTGGATGAGATCGCGGTGATCGGTGCGATGATCGGCGCGTCCGTCACCGCCGACGCGCCTGCGACCGCGAACGTGTCGGCGCCGGGCGCTGCCGTGATGTCGCTCGAGCACGTATCGGTGATAGACGAGCGCGGCGTTCAGCGCCTTCGGGACGTTTCAATGGAAGTCCGCGCCGGCGAGATCGTTGGAATCGCCGGCGTCGAAGGATCCGGGCAGCACGAGTTGCTGCGCGTACTCGCCGGCCGGCTCACGGCTGACCGTGGGCATGTGAAAACTCCGGCGCACATCGGTTTCGTGCCCGCAGATCGCCTGCGCGACGCGCTCGTCCCCGCGATGACGCTCACAGAGAATCTTGCGCTCAAAGATTCTGGAAGCGCGCGAGGAATCGTGAACTGGGATTCGTACGAGGCGCGCGCAGCAGCAACCATTCGCGGGCACGACGTGCGAACGAGCGGACCCGAGGCGCTCGCGGGCGCACTCTCCGGCGGAAACCAACAAAAATTCGTACTCGGCCGTGAACTCGAAGGATCACCCGAAGCGCTCGTCGTCGAGAATCCCACGCGAGGTCTCGACATCCGTGCCGCCGCGCACGTGCTCGCAGAACTCCGATCCGCTCGCGTCGCAGGCGTGGCGGTCGCCGTGTATTCAAGCGATCTCGACGAAGTGTTGTCGATCGCCGACAGAATGATCGTCTGCTTTGATGGCAACGCCACGGCGACCGCGGTTGATGCCGGCGCCGTCGCACGCGCGCTCGTGGGGCTCGGATGAACGCCCTCGCGCGAATGGTTCGCTCACAGGCTGGTGCCAGCGTGATCGCGACACTGCTCGCGCTTTTGATCGTCACGCTGGTGATCGCTGCCGGCGGCTATGACATCGGCCACGCGGCGACCGCGCTATGGAACGGTTCCGTGGGCAGTCCGTATTCGTTCTTTTCCGGAACGCTCGTACGCGCGACACCGTTGATCATTGTCGGCCTCGCGGTCGCCGTTGCATTTCAGGCCGGCGTGCTCAACATCGGCGCTGAAGGACAGCTGCTCGCGGGCGCCGCCGCGGCGATGACTGCCGGACTCGCGATGACCGGTTGGCCTGGATGGATTTCCGTTCCGGCGGAACTCATTGCGGGGATGCTCGCCGGCGCCGCATGCGCAGGAATAGCCGCGGTACTCAAGCGATCGTTCGGCGTTCTTGAAGTGATCAGCACGCTGATGCTCAACTTCGTCGCACTGTATGGTGTGAGTTACCTCGTGCGCGGTCCGCTCGAGGAACCGACGCACACATATCCCGAGACGCTGCGCCTCGCGGAATCCGCGCGATTGCCCGTGATCATCCCCGGCCAGCGACTGCACCTCGGTTTCATCATCGCTGTCGTGCTCGCAATTGCCGCATGGTGGTTCGTTCGATCGACTGCGACGGGATTTCGAATCCGCGCCGTCGGTGCGGGCGCGGCGGCGGCGGCGAGCGCCGGACGAGTTTCGGTCGATCGCGTTGTGTTCGGAACGTTCCTCGCCAGCGGCGCGCTCGCCGGCCTGGGCGGCGGCGTGCAAGTGACCGGCGTGACGTACAAACTGTTCGAACTCATCTCACCCGGTTACGGATACACGGCGATTGCGGTCGCATTGCTCGCGCGGCTGAACCCGCTCGCCGTGGTCGTCGCTGGAATATTTTTTGGTGCGCTTGAAGCGGGCGGGGCCGGAATGCAGCGCGACGCCGGCGTGCCAGCCGGTTTTGTATATGCAATCGAAGCGCTCGTCATACTGGGCGTGCTCGCCGTCGATCGTGTGCGCACGTACGCCGGCGCTCACAGCGCACCGGTGGCCGGAGAGCGCGCGGCATGAGCGGCGGCGCGTTCACGGCATTTCTCGAGTCGGGTGTTCGCTTCGCGACGCCACTCGCGTACGCAGCGCTCGGCGAGCTCGTCGTCGAACGCGCGGGCGTGATCAACATCGGACTTGAAGGCGCGATCATCTGCGGCGCGTTCGGCGCGCTGATCGCCGCCGGTACGGGCAGTGTGTGGCTTGGTTTCGCAGGCGCCGCACTCGCTGGTGTGTTGCTTGCGGCGATCTTTGCGTTTTTTGTGGTCACGCTGAAGACCGACCAGATTATCACCGGAACCGCGATGAGCATGCTCGGTCTCGGTCTCACCGGAACGCTGTATCGCACCATGTATGGCACGGCGGGTGCGTCGCTGCACATTGCGACTATTGCTCCAGCTCCGGTGCCCGGCTTGAGCGCCATTCCCGTGATCGGACGCGCATTCTTCGATCAGCCCGTCGTCACATACGCGCTCTATGCAATCGTACCGGCGCTCGCGTGGTGGTTCTATAGAACGACTGGAGGTCTCGCACTGCGCGCTGTCGGCGAACATCCGGAGGCGGCGAGAGGTGCTGGAATCTCACCAAGCAGAGTGCAGTGGGCCGCGCTGCTATTCGGTGGAGCGATGGGAGGGATAAGCGGCGGAACACTTGTACTCGCACAGGTCGGAACGTTTGCAGAGGGGATGTCCGCCGGGCGTGGGTTCATCGCCATCGCGATTGTGGTGCTCGGCCGCTGGACTCCATTCGGCGTGGCAGGCGCGGCTCTCCTCTTCGGCGCAGCGAGCGCGCTGCAAACGCTCGCACAGACAATGGGATGGGGGATGCCATACCAATTGCCTTTGGCGTTCCCGTATTTGCTCACGCTCGTGCTGCTGGCGAGTACTCGTGGGCGCACCGCGTCGCCGGCGGCACTCGGACAGCGTCCAGCTTAGGGCTTCTGGCAGAGAAGGGCCGAGCTCGCCCAGCGTACTGCCCACACGCCGGGATTCGTGCGTTCGACAATTTCCAACTGCACCCCGGCATCACCTTCGCGCACGAGCGCCAGCGCCGGTCGCGCGTGGTGCAGCTCAAACGCGGCGAGCAAATCCATTCCTTCGACACGATCCTCGGGGCCGGCCGAGCGCTCGGAGTAAGCCGTGCGCCACTGTCCGGTGCCGGATGAGGAGTCGGGCTCGGCGATCAATGTGATCGCCTCTGCTCTCGGATTCGATTCGACATTCAGTGAACGCGTCGCAATCGCGATCGAGACGATCGTGCTGTCAGCAAGTTTGATACGCCACGCGTCGCGCACGACGATAGGCAACCCTCGAAAGGGTGAGGAGAGTGAGTCTTCCGGAATCGCGCTCACGAGACGGCTGATGCGCGCGACGAGCGCCGCTGAATCGCGCGGCAGCAGCTCGCCGACACCATCGATCCCGAACGGCCTCGCGACGCCGGGAGAGAGAGCAAGCGCCCAGCTGTTCGGCGCGGCGCGGCCATCTCCCTGCGTAACCGCGGCGTGCCGGCTCCACGCGCAGGAACGAATCGCGGCTCCGGTGTGCAGCACCGCCTTTGATGTATGGTCGTCGTGATTGAACAATTCGACTTCGAAATCGGCAGCCGCTGCTGTGTCTCGCACGAATACGACGGCCGGACCACCATCGAGCGACTGCGTTGCGAGCAACGCGCCGAGTTCATCGTCCCATCGTTTCGCGGCACCCGCCGCCGCTCCCGCTGATACGGATGACGCGGTGGTCTTGGCGGCTGCCGGCGCTTTCGTTCCTTCGCATGCCGCGACGAACAAAACGCAGGAGAGATAAATCGCGCGGCGAATCACGATTTAGCCGGTAGCCACGGACCGACGAGGTCCCAATGCCAGGCATCGCGGCGCACTCCATCGCGAGGATCACGCAAAGGTTTGTATTGCAGCCGCTCGGGGTTGAGGCCGACCGAACGGCCATACGCGATCAAGCTTTCACGATTGCTGGATACGAGATGCGCCATCGGATGTCCCATCCAGATATGCCGGTGCAGCCACATTCCACCAGACATCGCATGTACCATTCCAGCTCGGCGGTATTCAAACTCACGCCAGCGAACCGGAGCCACCGGAGCGCGAACTACTGACAGCCGATAAGACCTTCGACCGTCGCGGGCGGCTGCGGCGGCACGTTGCCGATGTAGATCCCGCATGTGAGCGGATACGACGCAGGATGCGTGGCGGTCGCCGACCAGCCAGATGCTGTCGCGTTCGTGATGTTGAGAACAACGCCAGGCGAGGTGGTGAAGGTCAGCGAAGTCGCATCCGACGTATACGCGTTGTTGTCGAACAAATACGCTTCTTCGGCCGTCGCGAGGTTGCGCAGGTCAGACTTGATGGCGGTTACGTTGGCTTTGCCCTTGGTGTTCTGAAATTTCGGAATCGCAATCATCGCCAAAATGCCGATGATGACGACAACGATCAGAAGCTCGATGAGGGTGAAGCCAGCGCGTTTCACAGCCATAATCTGTTCTGGCACCTCGTTGGCACTGCGTGGCGGTTTCAGCTACGAAAAGAAGTTTGTATCTCGTCGACCTAACCGGCAACTGCCCTATATACAAGCAATCACGGGGCCGTTGAGGGGGGTACTCTGTAAGGTATTTGTTTTCAACGTCTTGCAATGTGGATTGGCTGCTTTCACGTGCCGCTGCAAGGTTCTTTTCGCTACGATTCTCGCACTCTGCAAGAGGGTTGCCGACGCTTCTATAGCTTCGTTTCGAGCCAGTTTACCCCCGTCCCAACGTCCACGACCAATGGCACATCGAGCTTCACCGCGGTGGTCATTTCATGCACAGCGAGTGCCTGAAGTTCGGGCAGTTCGTCGGGTGGACACTCGAATACGAGCTCGTCGTGGACCTGAAGCAGCATTTTGCTGTCCATTTTCTTCGCGATCAGCGCATGGTGGATATTGATCATCGCGACTTTGATCAGGTCAGCGGCCGAACCCTGAATCGGTGAGTTTTGCGCGATTCGCTCGCCAAATGCCCGGATGTTGAAGTTCCGGTCTTTCAGTTCGGGGATATAGCGTCGGCGCTTGAAAATTGTTTCGACGTAACCTCGCTCGCGCGCCTGTTCAACCGTGGTGTCCAAAAAGCGTCGCACACCCGCGAAACGTTCGAAGTAGGTCTCGATGAACGCCTTCGCCTCGGCGTGATCGACTTTGATCTGCCGCGAGAGTGAGTGCGCGCCCTGTCCATAGATCGTCGCGAAATTGATCGTCTTCGCGCGGCTGCGCATTTCCGATGACACTTCATCGATCGGCACTCCGAAAATGATCGATGCCGTTTGTCGATGGATATCACCTCCCGCGCGAAAGGCATCGACAAATGCCGGATCGTGCGAGAGATGCGCGAGCAGACGAAGTTCGATCTGCGAATAATCGGCGGCGATCATCGTCCATCCCGTCTGCGGGATGAAACCGCGACGGATGTCCTTTCCGAGCTGCCGCCGAATCGGAATATTTTGGAGGTTCGGATCGCTCGACGAAAGACGCCCGGTGCTCGCCACGGTCTGGCTGTATGACGTGTGAAGACGGCCGTCCTTCGGATTCACCAGCCCCGGCAGGATGTCGAGATAGGTGTTCTCGAGTTTTGAAAGCTCGCGGTACTCCATGAGCAGTGTCGGCAACGCGTGGCCTTCATCCGCGAGTTCCTGCAACACGGATACATCGGTGCTCGGCCCGGTCGCCGTTTTTTTCTTAACCGGCATGCCAAGCTTTCCAAACATGATCGCGGCCAATTGCTTGTTCGACGCGATATTGAATTCTGCGCCGGCCGTTTCGTAGATCTGCTTTTCCACCTGCTCACGCTCTTTCATGAAGCGCGACTTCAGTGAATGGAACCACGGAATGTCGATGGTGATGCCGTGCCACTCCATCTCCGCCAGCACGGTAATCAGCGGAATCTCCATGTCGTGCAGAAGCGCGGCGGTAGCTTCGACTTCCGCAAGCTTGGGTTCCAGCAATTCACGCAGGCGGAACGTCAGGTCGGCGTCAGCGCACGAGTAGTCGCGCGCCGCGGCGATCGGAACTTCGTCGAAGGGAATTTGGTTCTTTCCCTTCCCCGTCAGTTCGTCGTAGCCCGTCATCGGCAGCTGGAGGAATTCAATTGCGAGCGCGTCGAGCGCGTGCGACCTGCGGCCTGGATCGAGCAGAAAACTCGCCAGCATCGAATCAAAGTCGAGCCCGGCGAGTTCCACGCCGGCGCGCCGAAACACGAGCAGGTCGTATTTCGCGTTGTGCGCGGTTTTTTTAACCTTCTTGTCGGCGAGCAGCGCGCGAAGCGGTTCCATTTCCGCCGAGAGGATCGGCGGCAGGTTTTTCACTGGCTGCGGCCCTTCGGCGGCGAGCATGCGCGAGGCAATGCTCGCGGTCGCCGCCTTTTCAGCCGCCTTTGGTGTGGCACCGAGCAAGAGATCGCCCTGTGCGGCCTCGCGCTGCTTGTGCGCGAAAGGCAAATAGAACGACTCGCCCGGTGCGACCGCGATCGAAATGCTCACGAGGTTCGCGCGCAATGGCGTGATAATCGGCGGCGCGCCGACATCGAGCACGGTTTCGGTGTCGACGGAAATGAACGGTGCCTTCCGTGCGAGCGCGAGGAGCGCCTTCACGCCCTCAACGGTGTCGACCACCCGGTAGTTCTTCGCAACGGCCGGCTGCGCTGCCGGTTTCGCATCACCAACGACTCCCGCTGCGGGCGGTTCCGCCGGCGTTCCCTCGGCCTGGGCCGCCGCTTCCTGCGCGTTGCCGCGAAACTCGAGTTCCACGAACAGGTCGCGCAGGCGGTTCCAGTCTGGCGTCTTGATCGCCAGCGACGGCAGATCAAGCGTCATGTCTAAATCTTCTCTAATTGTTACTAATTCTTTCGAGAGAATGCCATTCGCTGCGAATTCCGTGAGTGCATTGCGTGCACGCGTCGGCTCCACTTCGCTGATATGCTCGAGAATTGATTCGAGCGGGCCCCATTTTTCTATGAGTGCGTGCGCGGTTTTCTCACCGATTCCCTTCACTCCCGGCACGTTGTCGGATGTGTCGCCGAGGAGCGCGAGATAGTCGATGACTCGGTTCGGTGGCACGCCGAGCCGTTCGGGCGCGTTCTCGAGATCGTACCACTTTTCCGATGTAAATCCGGGACGCCCGTGCCACGGATTCAGGATCCAGATGTTTTCATCCACGCACTGCACAAAATCCTTGTCGCCCGAAACGATGACGGCGTGCACGTTCTTCGCGGCGGCTTGTTTGACCAGCGTTCCGATGACGTCGTCGGCTTCGTAGCCTTCGAGCGAAAGAACCGGAATCTTAAACGCTTCGAGGATCTGCGTGATGCGTTCGACACCCGTATCGAAATCCGCCTGCATTTCCGGGTCGAGGCGTTCGCGCGTCGCCTTGTACGCCGGATACCGTTCATGCCGAAACGACAAGCCGGCGTCATGCACCCACCCCAGATATTCAGGTTTGTGCTTGTCGATTAATCGCTTGAGAAAATCGTGCGCACCGCGCGCGATCGAGGTGTTCTCGCCCTTGCTGTTGATGAGTGGCTGGGCGCCGTACGCAAAGAAGGAGCGATAAATCAGCGCGTAGCCATCTACCAGAAAGAGCCGCGGACTCGGGGCTGGAGGCATGGTGGGAAGTTAACGCGTCGGAGGCGCGGCCACCGGAACTACACCGGAGCTACTCCGGAGTTACTCCCGAACTATGTGAGCAGCTGCGCGATGGAGCCTGCCGCCGCCATGACGCGGATGTTGTCGTCAATCCGGACTGGCATCCCTTCGGCAACGGTCGCGGCAGTGGAAATGAGCACGGCAAGAACCGGCGTGTAGCCGGCGAGCTGCCATGCTCCGGCGAACGACACCAGCGCGCATGCGAGCGAGCCGACCAGCGTTTTTCTGCCGACTTCAGGATCGTGGGCAGCGCGCTGCATCGTCCACGTTCGCCCGGCAATTGTTGCGGCAGGATCGCCAACGGTCGCGCACCACAGCGCCGCGACCGCCGCCTGTCGTGAGAGCAGCGCCACCGCGACGAGGCAGGACAACATCAGCCAGGTCGCACCGGTGATCGATCGTTTTTCGTCCGGTCGTGTGAGCAAACCTGCGGTTCGATCGAACAGTGCTGCGAAGTTTGCGTTCGTGTGACGCAGCGCTTCTACGGTCAGTGCGATCGCACTCGCCGCACCCAGCATCCACATGAGCAGGCTTCGCTGCACACCGAACCCATACGCAATTGGAAACACCACCGCCGCGAGGTGCAGCGATTTACGAACAAACTCACGCTGCAGCGAAAGTGATGGCGAGCTCAGCGTGTGATGCGCCGGCGCCACGCGCCCTCGAACGCGATCGCGCTGCTGTTCGTGAGGCGCCAGTGTCCGAACTCCTGCTGTTCGGTAAACACGAGCTGCTGCTGCATGTTGCGGTATTCCCAGATCTGTGAGCGCAGCCGCTGCGACGCCGTCGCGTTGTTCGTGGTCGTCCCACCCTGCTCATAGATCTGGTCGGGTTCACCGAGCCCGAGCAGCACTTTGCCGCGATCGGTCATCCAGCCTGGAACACCTTCCTCACGGAAACGCGTGTTCGCTTCGTTCAGGCGCTTGAAGTAATCGCGGAGCGCCTCGGTTCCACCGGTTAGCAGAGCGTTGTCCTTCACGAACGTCGCCCATGCGGCGGGACGGAACTCGGCTGCCGTGTCGCGCAGCGCCTTGAGCTTTTCAGGCGCCGCAAACCATTTCAAATAGTTGATCATGTCATCGTACGTCGCGATCGGCAGCTCGTCACCGAAGCCGATGAACAACGGCGTGCGCGTCGTGTCTTTCATCCCGCTCTGCCAGACTGAGACGACCACAGGGCCGATGCCCGTGCGCGCAACAGGCACTAACAGAACGCCGCTGTAAAGATTCTGGCGATGTGCGATTGACACGGAATCATTGAACAACAGGCGGCCGGTTTCCGTGCGCACCGCGATGTTGAGCGGAAGCCGGGCGCCGGCCGATGTGTTGTAGCCCTCGAGATAAAGCCCGATGAGCGAGTCGCGGCCGAAGGTTGCGTTCGCCGCCGGATTGGTAACCACTCTCGGCAGAGAGTCGAGCGTGAGCCGCTGCGATACGCGCGCGAACGCGACCGGCGTGCTGAGCGACCCTGAGCCGAGCGCGGGAACGAGCAACGTCACATCGTCGGAACCGTTCTTGGAACTTCCGTCGTCCCGCACATTAAGCGTGAGGTTGTACCGGCCCGGCTTCACGGTGAGCAGTTCCTGGTAGATCACACTCTCGTCGAGCCGCGAGACCTCTTTGAAGCTCGCAACGAGCACACTCTCGTGCGCTTCGATCTGCTTCACGGTCTCGGAGCCGTTGCGCAGCGTGATCGACACGGTGTACCCGGCGCGGAAACGGTCGGTTTCGCGCCCGAACGTCAGATTGCCATTGGCGATCGTGATCGCGACCACGACATGAGTTGAGTCCGGCGAGCCTGACGCCATGAATGCGACGTTGCCGACAAACGGCATCGGCGCGCCGCGTGCAAGCAGACCGAGTTCGCGATACAACTTCACGCCATCGATGTCCGCCGTCGACGGTGCAACGGGAGCCGCAGCAGTGCCGGGCCTTCTGGCAGCGGGAGCCTGCGCGGGAGCCGGTGCCGGCTTTGGCGCGGCCTTGCTCCCGCCGCACGACGCCTGGAGGAGCAGGAAAGAGAGCGGAAGAATCGTCGCAGTTCGGAGCAGCAGTCGTCGCATCGTCACACCCGTTTGCGTGAAACCGTCAGATATGTGCTGTACTCTACACTTGCACGTCCATTTCCGTTCGCTTGCAAGCCTCTGCGACGACCGTTAGCTTCGCCCGCGTGGCGCGCGACCCTCTCGTCGGGACAACGTTGTGCGGTTACACCCTCATCGATCGTGTTGGCGAGGGCGGAACTGCGACCGTCTACCGAGCTCAGCATTCCGAACACGGCGAAGTTGCCGTGAAGGTTCTGCGCGAACGCCTGCGCCAGGACAAAACCGCGGTCGCCCGTTTCCTGCGTGAAGCGTCGTTCGGCACGCGGGTGCAACACTCGAACGTAGTGCGGACGATTGAAACTGGTCAGTCCCCCGAGGGTGTGCACTTCCTCTCGATCGAATGGGCTGCGGGTGAGCTGCTCGAGGGTTACGCGAAGCGGAACGCGCCGCTCGCATACGACGAAGTCGCAACGATCGTCTTGCAGATTGCGGACGCGGTGAACGCGGCGCATGCCAGCGGCATCGTGCACCGCGATCTCAAGCCCGAAAATTTGATGTACGATCCCACGACTCGCAACGTCAAATTGCTCGATTTCGGGATCGCCACAGCGACCGATGTCACAGCGGATGAACGGCTCACGCGCGCGGGATTTTTTGTCGGCAGTCTGCTCTACGTCGCACCGGAAGCACTCTCGGGCGAAGTGGTCACACCGGCCGCCGATCAGTACAGTCTTGCGAGCATTGCCTATCTGCTCTTGTCCGGAACGCTTCCGTACACCGCGAAAGCTCCGCGTGAAATGTTCACGCAGCTGCTCTCGATGCCGCCGATTGCGCTCAACAAAGCCAAGCCAGGCCTTCAGTTTCCGGCGGCAGTCGAGCAGGTGGTCATGCGTGCGCTCTCAAAAAATCCCAAGGATCGCTACCCCGACGTGCTCGAGTTTGCGAAAGCGCTCGCTGCGGCTCTCGCCGCGGGTCACGGTGATGCGGCGGATACCGGCTTCATGTCGAAAATGAAGGGACTTTTTCGCAAAGGAACGCCGAACTGAGCGTGCGTTCTTAGTTGCTCGGCGGCTTTGACGGTTCGGGACTGTCTGCGGGCAGCCACACAGTAAACGCCGAGCCGCGCCCCTCGACACTTTCGACTGTGATGTCTCCGTCGAGCAGTCGTGCGAGACGGCGCGAGATCGCGAGACCAAGCCCCGTGCCGCGTCGCATCGAATCTCCGCGCGGGCCGGCATTCACCTGCTCGAACTCTTCAAAAATTCGTTCAAGATCTTTCGCGGCGACACCGGCGCCGGTATCGCTCACTTGCAGCGCAACCCATGGCCCGCCGGTCGCGAGCAGTGGACGACGGTTCGCCGAGGCGGCGAATGACGTGACATCCCCGTCGGAGACGAGCGACGCGCGAACACTGATGCTCCCGGCCGCGGTGAATTTGATCGCGTTGCCAAGCAGGTTCACCAGAATCTGACGCAGATGCGTCGGATCGGTTGCGATGCGCGGCAGCGTCGCTGGAACGGCAATGGCAAATGCGAGTTTCTTCTCGTTGACGAGCGGCTCAACTTCCGACGCGACGTCGATCACGAACGGACGCAGTTTGATCAGCTCTGTGTGCACTTCAAGCCGTCCTGCGGCCATCTTCGCGAGATCGAGCACCTGTTCAACGAGTTCGCGCAGATGGTTCGCGGACGATTCGATCCGTTCAACCGGGCCGATTTGCCTCGGCGTGAGCTCACCGTACGCGCCTTCGCGCAACAGGTCCACGAACCCGACGATCGCCGCGAGCGGAGTGCGCAGTTCGTGCGATACGTTCGCCAGGAACTCACTCTTCGCGCGATTGGCGCGGTACAGTTCCGTCGACAGCTGCTCGAGCTCGGCGGATCGTTCCGCAAGACTCCGCGCCTGGCGCCGCTGCCGCACGAGGCCCGCGAAAATCGCGATCACCACGGCCGCGACGGTTACCCAGAGGGTCGCGCCAGTCACCGGGCGGTCTCGATATGAAAATCACAATCGAGCATTGACGCTCGCATCACCGTTCCCTAACCTCCGCAGCTATGACGCCACATGAACGTTTGCTCGAGATGCTCGCCACCCGGTCGGCGCGCACGGGATCTTTCACGCTCGCGTCTGGCAGACATTCCAGTCTGTACATCGACGCGCGTCTGACCACGATGAGTCCCGACGGCCTCGCGACGATCGGCCCGCTCGCGCTCGCCGCACTCCGTGAATCTGGCTGGAATCCGGATGCCGTTGGCGGCCTCACACTCGGTGCGGATCCGGTGTCGTACGCGATCGCACACGCGAGCTCGCTTGCCGGTACGCCGATTCGCGCCTTCACCGTGAGGAAAGAAGCGAAGGCGCACGGAACAGGCAAGCTGATCGAAGGACCGTTTCAGACCGGTGATCGCACCGTTGTGATCGAAGATGTAATAACAACGGGTGGCTCAGCGCTGCGCGCCGTCGAAGCGGTTCGCGCGGCCGGCGGGGTCGTGCAGGGCATTCTGGCGGTCGTCGACCGCGAAGAGGGCGGCCGCGAAGCGCTGAACGCAGCCGGACTCTCCGTGATCGCCCTCGCGCGTGCCTCGGACATCCTCGCACGCATGCCAAAGCCCGCCTAGTCGCCGGAGAACGGCGCTAAGACATCGACGCGGCGGCGGCATAGGGGAGCGGCACGAGTCGCATGCCGGGGCGCACAGCGAGCGGACGAAGTACCCGCAGAAGCTCGAGGTTCGGGATGATCAGTTCGCGGCGAAATCGCTCGAGCATCCGGTCGCCATCGTACGTGCAGCGAAACTCGCCCGCCGTAATCGAGAGCAACGTCCGCACATGACGGCCGAAACTCTGCGGCGACGAATAGTTGAGATGGTTCGCCACGTCGGAAATTGAGAGTCCGGGGTTCTCGAAGAGGCGTGCCGCGCGAATCAATCGCGCGAATGCGAGATACCGTTTCGGCGCAGGAACTTGCGCACGAAAAAAACGGCTCATGAGTGTGCTGGGCAGAACGTTCAGCCGGTCCGCCAGCTGGCGGACCGTCGCCACGCGATACTCAGGCGAAAAGAGTGCCTCAAAGAAACGCCAGCAGTCATCGGGCACTCCGCGCAAATCATTTCGCAGCGCGGCCATGACGATGCGATCGACATCTTTCGTCGCCTCGCGTCCGAGCAGCGCGCGCAGCCGGCCCCAGCCGTCTGGCTCGCGCACATCGACGATGGTACGGATTCCGCAATTGCCGAGCGCAAGCACCGCTTCGGCGTTGGAATCACCCGCGCTCGAGAGCAGCGCGAGTGTTGGAATTCGTGGAAAGGCGCGCACGACTGCGGCCATCTGCGACGGTTCTTCACGAACGCAGCGTCCGACGGAAACAATAACGGCACTGATGCGACGCTCTTTCAGGTCGCGAAGCACTTCGCTGATGCTGTCGCGATGGATCGTGCGGTAGAGCCCCGCTCCGGCGGCATCCACCCGCTGCCGTTCGACCGGTTCGATCATGGTTGATACTGGTGCAATGCGCCGGGCGCTGGACGTCGTCGTCATGGCCGCCTCTAGAGATGAAATGCCTGCGTGGAACCCCCTGGAACCCGCAGGGATGTTTCGCGCCGGTCGTCACGGCGTCGTCACGCTTGGCCCGCATGCCGCGCCACGACTGTCACCGCCTGCAAAGCGCGCCGTTCGGGAGTACTATTCCACAGAGGAGTTCCCTCGGCCGGACGGTCGCGACGCAGTGGCTGGATTTCTGCTTCGAGGAAAGTCCGGGCTCCATGGGCAGGCTGCCAGGTAACGCCTGGGCACCGTTAATTCGGTGACGGACAGTGCCACAGAAAACAAACCGCCTTCGCGAAAGCGTAGGTAAGGGTGAAAAGGTGGGGTAAGAGCCCACCGCGTTCGTGGCGACACGGACGGCACGGTAAACCCCAGCTGGAGCAAGGCCGAATAGGCGGCGAGAAGCAGTCCTCTTCGATAAAAACGCCGCGGGTAGGCCGCTAGAGAATGCGGGCGATCGCATTCCGAGAGAAATGACCGTCCGAAGTTTTTCACTTCGACAGAACCCGGCTTATAGGCCGAGGGAATCCTCTCCCTTCACGATGCACACGATGTTGCGACGTTCCGTCATTGCAATCGCGGCGAGCGGCTCGCTGCTCGCCGCGTGTCACAGCGGAACTGTGCCGAACCAGGTGCTCACCAAGCCGGCGCCCGCGAGCGCGCCAGCAGCAAGCGCGCGCGCGAGCGGCGTGTGGGCGTATCAGTCACCCATGCAGCGTCAGGGGTTCGTGATGGACCTGCGCGCGGTGATCACGATTCGTGCCGACACGGTTACGCGCACCGATACGGTCTCGTCGCACGCCGAACTCTCATTCAGCGTTGTGCCGTCGACGCGCGGCATTAATGGCAGCGTGAATGCGTTTGTTGTCGAGGGCGGTGGTCGCCCCGGCGCGACACCGGCCGGACTCGCGATCCCCTTCCCTGTTCGCGCGGATTATTCAGCGCGTTCCGCTCAACTTGATTTCACAGCACCTCATGACGACGCGCCCTGCGGCTCGATCGCGCTGGCAGCGGCGCAGTCGCTGCGCGATCTCTGGTTCCGCCCGCCTGACACGCTGCGCGTCGGAACGACGTGGGAAGATTCGTCGGCGTATGTCGTATGCCGCGACGGCATTCCACTGCGCACAACAGCGCGCCGTTCGTTCCGCATTTCTGGAGCATCCGAGCAGAACGGCCGCGTACTGCTCTCAATTTCGCGCGCAACGCGTATGACACTCGAAGGCGCTGGCACACAGTTCGGTGAAGCCGTCAGCGTGAGCGGCACTGGAAACGGCCAGCTCGTTTATGATCTGGATCCAATCAGCGGCGAAATTATTTTCGCACACGGAAACTCAACGCTCGATCTTTCGCTGCGGAGCCGGCTGCGCACGCAGAGTGTGCGGCAGTTGGCGGAGATGCGAATCGGTCGCAGCTAAGACTTAATCGACCAGGCGCAGCGGCATCAACAGACAGAGATATTTCGCGGAATCCGACCAGCCTTCTGGCTCGATCGTCGCCGCGCGTTCCGGTGCCTTGAACGTCAGCCGGATTTCTTCCGTCGGCAGATAGCGAAGAATCTCGAGCAGGTACGCCGCGTTGAATCCGATGTCGAGCGGATCGCCGTTGTAGCGAACCGGCAGTTCGTCTTGCGCCTCGCCAAGATCCGGCGTGCTGACGCTGAACTTCAGCATTCCGGAATTGAACGAGAGGCGAATGCGATGTGTCTGGTCGGATGCAACGACCGACATGCGCTTCAGGGCGCCGGTGAGCGCGACTTTGTCGATGATCGCGTACTTGTCGTTGTCGCGCGGAATTACCTGGTCGTAGCTCGGGTACGGTCCTTCGATTAATCGCGTATACACCGCGGTGAACGGAGAACGGAAGCCGAGGTGATTCTCACCCTGCGCAACTTCGAGCTCTTCTTCGGCTGGAAACAACCGACGAATTTGCTCGAGCGCTTTTGGCGGAATGATCAGATCGCTCGAAGGTCCCGATGCGGTCTTGACCGGCACATCCATCTTCGCGAGGCGGTGGCCGTTGGTCGCCACCATGCGCATGTGTTCCGGACGCAGCTCCCACAGCACGCCGTTGAGAATCGGACGGCTCTCTTCGGTCGACGCTGCGAACGCGGTGTGCGAAATCAATTTCTGAAGATCGCCGGATGGAATTCGCAAAGCTTTCTCGAACTTCACGGCTGGGAAGCTCGGGAACTCGCTCTTCGGCAATCCGAGAAGTTTGAATTTCGAGCGGCCGCACTCGAGCGTGATGCGCTGATCACCTGCTGCGGAAATTTTCACGGGTGCCGGCGGAAGTTCACGCGCGATCTCCGAAAGTTTCCGGGCTGGTATCGTGATTGCGCCGGCAGCCTCGACGTCCGCGATTACTTCGGTGCTGACCGCGATATCGAGGTCGGTACCGGAGATGCGGATTCCCTTCTCTGTCGTTTGGACGAGAAGGTTGGCCAATACCGGAAGAGTGGTTTTCGACGGGACCGCCGAAGCGACCGCCGCCAAGCCCTCTTGGAGTTTCTCACGCGAGATGGTGAAACGCATTCCCTACCCGAGTCCAGGATGAGGAGTATGTGGATCCCGCGCCTTCTCTATCACTTACTAGAATTGAATATCAATTCCGCAGTAGAAGTAGTAAGGCGTGGAAAGGGGAAAAGCAATACAAGTGGTTCTGGTGATTGGACTTCTCATCGGTCACTTGATGTGGAGCCGATGTGGGAACCGGGGGACTGGTGGTGTACAGATCCGGCTTCGGATCGCTGCCAACTTAAGACTGTGGACTCAGGGCTCGTGGCGGAGACTTTCCCTCACCTTTTCCACACGAGCTCTAAAGACCGAATCTTCCTTCATCATCTCGGAAACGCGCTCAAGGCTATGGATGACGGTCGAGTGGTCGCGACCGCCGAAGCCCTGTCCAATCTCGACCAATTGCAGCCCGAGGAGTTCGCGCGACAGAAACATCGCCACCTGGCGCGGCACCGTAAGCATTTTCGTACGGGTCTTCGATTGAAGCCCTTCGATCGAGACCGACCATTCATGTGCGACGCGCTGCTGAATAAAGCGCATACGATCCTGTCGTGAAGAGCGCGGCGGCGCAACATCATTTGCTTTCAGCTTGTCTCGAAGCGCTTCACGCGCGAGATCGACAGTGATGACGCGGTGTTTGAGCGATGCGTATGCGAGAAGTTTTATGATCGAACCCTCGAGCTCGCGCACATTCGCTTGAACGTGATCCGCAATGAAATGCAGAACGTCGTCGGGAATCGTGTGTTCGAGGTGATCGACTTGCGATTTCTGACGGAGAATCGCGATGCGATGTTCGAGATCTGGTTGCGTAACGTCGGCGACCATTCCCCATTCGAAGCGACTGACCAGGCGTGCTTCGAGGCGCGGAATCTCCGACGGCGGGCGATCGCTCGTCAGAACGATCTGTCGGCCGGCTTCGTGCACGGCGTTGAAGGTGTGAAAAAACTCCTCTTGTGTTGTTTCCTTGCCGCCGAGGAAGTGGACGTCATCGACGAGGAGCAGGTCCGTTTCGCGGTAGCGGCGCCGGAAATCGTGCATCGCGCGACGCGCGATCGACGTGATGACATCGTTCGTGAACTGTTCCGTGCTGATGTACATCACTCGGCAGTTCGGATTGCGGCGGAGGATCTCATGAGCGATTGCTTGCATGAGGTGTGTTTTGCCGAGTCCGGTGGCGCCGTAGATGAAGAGCGGGTTGTAACTTTTGCCGGGCGCTTGCGAGACCGCAGTGGCGGCCGCGGTGGCGAGCTCGTTCGATCGCCCGACGACAAACTGATCGAATACATATCGATCGTTCAGAATGCTCAATATGACGTTATTGTCACGCCTTGGTGGCGTGATACTGGCACCATTTTGAGGCACGAATAGGTCCATTTGTGAGCGCGAGAGACGCTCCAGTTGGACCTTGATCGCGATTTTCAGCGGGTGACCGAGGCATGGCGGCCCAAAACTTTCGAGCAACGCTGCGTGTTTGTTCTCGTTCCACTCGACCGACCATTGGTCGGGAGCTGTCAGCGTCAGTTCTGTTCCCGAGAACTCGGCCGGCGTGAGCGGCACGAGCCAGGTGTCAACGGCATGTTCGGGAAGTTCGGTTCTCGCGCGGTCGAGAAGGCGAGACCAAACTTCAGCTGCGGTGAGGGTCATTTCATGCCGAACGAGTGTAACACGCCGTGCAACGCGTGTGGATAAAGGCGGGGGCCGATACTACCTGTACGATGTGGACAAGTCAACACTCGCGAGAGCAAACCAGTGATGCGGGGACTTGTTGTATCTCCAACGCTCGACTACGTTTAGCGTTCTGTCGTACCACGCTGAAACGAAGCGCTGACAAGCATTTTTTGGAGCTGATATGGGCAAGCCAACTTACCGTCCGCGGAACAAGCGTCGCATTGCAACGCATGGGTTCCGCGCCCGGATGGAGACGAAGTGGGGAAGGGAAACGCTGAGCCGCCGCCGCAAAAAGGGGCGCAAGCGTTTGACCGTCAAGCTGCCGTCGAAGTACGCGGGCATCTGACCATCGCCGCTTTCCGCGCAGCCATCGGCTGACGCGGCAAGGCGCGCTCGAGGCGGTCCGCCTGCAAGGGAAGCGAGTCCGAACCGCGCATATCGAGGTTCGGTACATCGCTTCCCTTCTGCGTCACCCCAGGGCCGGAATTATCGTGCCGAAATACTCGCACTCCGGGGTCGATCGCAACCGAGTGAAACGCCGGCTTCGCGAAATCGTACGTATCAATGTGCTCCCGGGTCTGCCGAACGTCGATATCGTAGTGCGCGCACTTCCATCGGCGTACGCAGCGGATGTCGGCGAGCTTCGCGAGCAATGCGTTCGCGCGTGCGGTCGTATCGACGGCGCAGTTTAGCAACGTAGTGATGCGCCGGATTCTCATTCTTTTTGTTCGCGGGTATCAAACCGGCATTTCGCCGCTGCTTCCGTCTTCGTGCCGCTATTATCCATCGTGTTCTGCGTACGCGATCGAAGCGCTCGAGAAGCACGGCGCGCTGCGAGGAAGCTGGCTGGCGATTTGCCGCATCGGGCGGTGTCATCCTTTTCGGCCCGGCGGATTTGATCCTGTTCCCTAACTTTCGCGTACCTCGCTGATGGATAAGCGCCTTCCGCTCGCGGCCGCACTGATCATTCTCGTGCTCTTTGGCGTGCCGCTGCTTTTTCCGCGACCGCCGATTCCGGTGCCGCCTGTCACTGCTGATTCGATCGCCAGCGCGCCTGCACCAGACGCGGCCGTGTCGCATACGGTTCCTGTAGCGCAGCCGAACGCGCAAGCAAACGCCCAGCACACAGTCGCACTTCCGGTTCTAAAACTCGACACGATCGTCACGCAGTCCGCCGTGAGCACGACGTGGTTCAGTTCGCTCGGAGCAGTGCCACTCGCCGTGCAGGCCGACAGCTATCCGGCGCTCAACGGAAAAGGCGGACGCGTCGTGCTGAAGCACGCACAGGATCCGCTGATTCGATTCCGCGTGATCACGCCGACAGACACGATCACCTTCGATCGCATCGCGTTCACGTCGGCCAAAAGCAGCAGTGCCAACGGCGCGAACGTCGTCACGTTCAGCGGAACGAACGGAAAAGAGCAGGCGACTGTTCGTTACGAGCTGGTGAACGACAACTATCTCTCGATGGTCACGGTGGACGTGACCGGCGCAGCAAGCCCGGCATTTTTATTGGTCGACATGCCGAACGGTTTCGACACACAGGAAGCCGACACGCTCGGCGACATGCGCGCGCTCGCGTATTCCGTGAAGCCCGTGACGCAAAGCGCACGCGGGACGCCGTTTACAAAACTTGATTCCGGTGAAAAGAAGCTCGAGCCGGGACCGCTGACCTGGGTGGTCGCGAAAAGCAAATATTTCCTCGTCGGACTAATTCAGCCGGTCGGCGGAAAACCGTTTGCGGAAGCGCACCTGGAAGGCGGTATCCGCACGAGGAAGCAGGCGACGAACGGATATGCAACCGTCGTCATGCCGCTCGACAACGGGCGCGCCGTATTCGAGATGTACGCGGGCCCGCAGTCATGGAAGCGACTGCACGACCTCGGCCGGGAATTCGAAACAGCAAATCCATACGGCGGGTGGCTGCAGGGAATCGTTCAGCCGTTCTCGACGATCGTCATGCGCGTCCTGCTCTGGATGAAGGGCACGACGCACATGAGCTACGGCTGGGTGCTCGTGATCTTCGGCGTCACCGTGCGCCTCTTGATGTGGCCGCTCAACCAGGGTGCGATGCGCACCAGCATCAAGATGCAGCGCATCCAGCCCGAGCTCACCGAAGTACAAAAGAAATACAAGAGTGATCCGCAGAAGCAGCAGGCGGAAATCATGCGGGTGTACAAAGAACACGGGATGAGTCCTTTCAGTTCGCTCTCGGGCTGTTTGCCGATGCTCATCCCGATGCCGGTGTTCTTTGCGCTGTTTTTTGTATTTCAAAACACGATCGAGTTCCGCGGTGTGCCGTTTCTGTGGCTGCACGACATCTCACTGCACGATCCGTACTACATTCTGCCGATCGTGATGGGGCTTTCGATGCTGCTGATTTCGTGGATCGGCATGCGGAACGCGCCGCCGAATCCGCAGGCGAAAATGATGATGTACATGATGCCGGCGATGTTCGTGCTGATCCTGTTCAACACGGCGGCCGGACTCAGCATCTACTATCTCACGCAAAATCTCGCTTCACTGCCACAGCAGTGGCTCATTTCGAATGAGCGGGCGAAGGCCACCAAGATCGGCTGACGACGCCTCCCTCGCGCCGCGTGTGCGCGAGGACACCATTGCGGCAGTTGCCACGGCCCCAGGCCGCGCGGCAATCGCGGTGGTGCGGGCGAGCGGTGCAGATGCACTGCGCATATGCGGGAGAATCGTCGAGCCGCGCGGTGGATGGCCCGTACCGGCGCGTGAGGCAACGCGCTGTCGCGTCCACGACGTCGACGATCCCGCGAGCACGATCGACGAAGGACTGATCACGGTCTTTCCAGCGCCGCGCTCCTACACCGGCGAAACGATCATCGAGCTCGGAGTGCATGGCGGTGCGTACGTACCCACGGCGGTGCTCGCAGCATTCGTACGCGCCGGCGCGCGAGTCGCCGAGCCCGGTGAGTTCACGGAGCGCGCGGTGCTGCATGGAAAGCTCGACCTGCTTCGCGCTGAAGCGATTGCCGATCTGATTGATGCGCGGTCACGGTCTGCGCACCGAATCGCTATGCAACAGCTGTCGGGCGCGCTGTCCGATCATCTCGAGACGCTCCGTACAGCTGTGATACAGATCGAAGCGCTGCTCGCGTACGATGTGGATTTTCCGAGCGAAGATGATGGCGCCCTCCCGCGCCGCAACGTTCTCGTCGCGTGCGATGGGACAATCGCGGCGCTCGACGCGCTTCTGGCGACGGTGCCGGCCGCGATTCTCGGACGTGAAGGCGCGACCGTCGTGCTTGCCGGACCGCCGAACGCGGGAAAATCTTCGCTGCTCAATGCGCTCGCCGGCGAAGCGCGCGTCATCGTGAGCGACACACCGGGCACGACGCGCGACGCCGTCGACGTATTGCTCGAGCACGATCCGTGGCCGCTGCGTCTCGTGGATACCGCGGGGCTGCGCGAAGGCGCGGATCCGGTTGAGCGGCTCGGAATCGAGGTCAGCGCACGCTGGCTCGCGCGTGCGCACGTGGTGGTGGCGTGCGCCGAGACCGTCGAGTCGCTGACGGCGGCGATGGCTGCGATATCGGCGCTTTCGGCTGCGCCGGTGATCGGCGCGCTGACAAAATTCGATTTAGTAGCAAAAAGTTACGAAATTCCCCGGATGGCGAATCCGGTCGTCGCGGTGAGTGCGACGACCGGCGCCGGCTTGACGGCGCTGCTCGACGAAATAACGAAAGTCGTCCTGGTCACCACCGGCGGTCCGGACGCCGACACGCCGATGGTGACGCGCGCGCGGCATCGCGCGGCACTCGAGCGCGCGCGGGGGGAACTTCTGACGTTCCGCGAGGCATGGAATGACGGCGCGCTTCCGGCCCCGGTGGCTGCGGTCCATGTCCACGAGGCGGTGCGGGCGCTCGACGAGCTTATCGGCGCGGTGGAAGTCGACGACGTGCTCGCGCGCGTGTTCTCGACGTTCTGTGTGGGGAAGTAGGCGGCAACTTCTCCGGCCGCCCGCAGACTTCTACGCGGTGCGTGCCGCGCTGTCGGAGAGCGAGCCGATTTCCTGCGCACCGGCACGAAGCGCCCACGACAGACCGCGTTCGGCGATCGCGTCTTCAACCATCCGCGCGCCAAGAAAATATCCGGCGCGTTCGGGAATGATGTAACGCTGCACCGTGCGCGACTCGTCGCTCATGCCGCCCGAGAGATAGCGGAGGCGCAGGCCGAGGCCGGCGCGATCGAGGTCGTCCGCCACCGCGCGCGACAGAACGGCTTCGAGTTCGCGGATTCGCGCGTATTGTTTGCGCGCGTAGCCGAAGTATTCCCAGGGTGCATGTCCGGGGCTGAAGCGCTTTGATGCCTGCACTGCGAGCCCTTCATTGACGAGATGCTCGCGCAGTGTGGCGCCGCGACCGGTTTCCCAATAGGAGTAGTAATCACCGGCTTCCGCGACGAGCTGGCGCATCTCGCTGCGGCTCTGCGGCGAGGTATAGCGCACGCAATGGGCAATTTCGTGCGCGAGCCACATTGGGATGAGCTCGGGATCGAGGCCGAGCCCCCGCGTCGTGGGGTTGGCGACGCTCGTGAAATGCTCGACGCAGACGAATGCGATGCCGCGCCCGTTGACGACCATCTCGCCGGCATTTGCGGCGCCGACGCCGACCATGAGGACGACATCAATGTTGCTGTCGACCTCAAAGAGGAGGTTGCACTGCTCCTCGGTCGCGCGCGCGAGCGCGACGACGTCCGTCCGCTCGAGCATCGCGCGAAGATCTTCGCGATCGGCGCGCACGGTGTCGCGCACGACTTCCTGAAAGTGCGGGCCCGAAGGTTCGATGACGTAGTTGTGCCAATACGCCTCGAGCAATGGCCGATGCGTCTCGAAGTAGCGGTGGTATGCCGCGACCGGATCTGTGCTTTGCAGTACCGCGAAAAAATCAGGCAGCAGATTGATCAGCATGAACCGGAAGCGATTTCCTGTGCGCTCGGGGTGCGACGACGGGACTGCGTGGAGGCGACGCAACCGCGAGGAATGTACTGGTGCTCGTGTTTGCGAACAAGAGCACGTGATTGCAGGCCAATCTCCGGAAGCTGACGCATGCGTGCCGGCGAAGGTCACGGCACGTGCGGCCTGCTCGTTACAAACGGCGCGTCAGCGGGTGCCGAACAGCCGGTCGCCGGCGTCGCCAAGTCCCGGAAGAATGTAGCCGCGTTCATTCAGCTCGCGATCCAGCGCGGCGCACAAAATCGGAACGTCCGGATGAGCTTCATGAACGCGCGCGACGCCCAACGGTGACGCGACGATGCAGAGAAAACGAATGCGGACCGCACCGGCGCGCTTCAGTGAATCGATTGCGGCGACCGCGCTGCCGCCGGTCGCCAGCATCGGATCGAGCAGCAGAAAGTCACGTTCGCCCGCATCGGCCGGAACTGAGTTGTACTGAGTTCAGTGGACACCATCCTTAGGTACATTGGGTTTGGAGGTGTCACATGGGAGCACGACGGAAGTTCAGTGCAGAGTTCAAGCGAGAAGCGGTGGCGTTGGTCTTGGAGCGAGGCGTGACGATGGCGC
>CAIVZZ010000002.1 GCA_903910555.1 uncultured Gemmatimonadota bacterium
ACCTTCGCCTTGAACTCGGGGGCATGGTTCCGGCGGGATCGTTTCGACATCGGGGACTCCTCCAGTGGTGAGCAAACTTTCGCTCGGGGAGCCCGCTTGTCCACCTATCTCAGCTGTTCAGAAAACCGGGGCCACTTCTGTTGAACACGGTTGCCGCCGCGTTCGCCGTGCTTGTGATGGTCGCGGCAACGGCTCAAGCACAAGTCACCACCGGTGCGATCGGTGGGACGATTACCGACGAAAGCGGAAAGCCCATCACTGACGTCCAGATTCGCGTCACGAGCACGTCGACGGGCTTCAAGATGGGAACACAGTCCCGCGGGAACGGTCGCTATCTGATCGCGAACCTCGACGTCGGCAGCTACACCGTCGAAACGCGTCGCATCGGCTTCGCGCCGATCACGCGCGAGAACGTCGTCGTCACGCTCGGCGAAACGTCGACGCAGGATTTCACAATTCGCGCACAGGCCACCACGCTCGGCGCGATCAAGATCACCGAGGATCCGTCGAACGTCTTTACGCCGACGCGAAACGGCGCGGAGAGCGAGCTGAGCGCCAATCAAATCAGCCACCTTCCGACACTCGGCCGGGACATCACGACGCTCGTGAAGTACACGCCGCAGGTGAACAACCAGACGGGCGGCGGTCCTTCGGCCGGCGGACAGTACAACCGGTACAACAACTTCACGATCGACGGCGCAAACCAGAACGACGCGTTCGGCCTTGCGGCGAGCGGCGGCGTTCCCGGCGGCGCAACGAACGCGCATGTGATTTCGATGGACGCCGTGAAAGAGTTCCAGGTCCTCATGGCTCCGGCTGACGTCCGCCAGGGCAACTTCACCGGCATGGCCGTGAACATGGTGACGAAGAACGGCACCAACACCTTCACCGGCGGCGCTTCGTACTCGTATCGCGATCCGAACTTTGCTTCCGATCAGGCGTTCATCAAGACCGGCGACCAGCGCGTCTCGCAGGCCGGTTTCTGGTTCGGCGGCCCGATCATCAAGGACAAGCTGCACTTCTTTATCGCGCCTGAGTTCCAGTCGAAGAGCAACCCGGCGGGCGGCACATTCATCGGCGCTCCGGCGACCGATCCCGGCCTGATCAGCGTCGACTCGATCAACCGGATCATCAATGACTTCAAGGCGAAGGGTATTGATGTCGGCAACGGCGGACAGGTTTCGATCCAGAATCCGCTGAAGAACCTGATGGGGCGTCTCGACTACGAGATCAACGACAACAACCGCCTCGTCTTCCGCACGCTGTACAACACCGCGCAGAACACGAGCTTCGGCCGCAGCAACACCACGTTCAACAGCTCGCCGACCGTTCAGAGCACGGGATTCCGTCTCACGTCGAACGGCTACAACGGTCAGAATACGAACGCGTCGCAGACGGCGTCGCTGTACACGCAGCTCGCCGGCGGCAGGAACAATGAGTTCTTCGTCGGCTACAACACGATCGACGACATCCGCATTCTCGGCAGCGCGCAGCAGCTGCCCGAGATGAGCCTCGCGGTGACGCCGCTCGCAGGCGGCACTCCGATCGCGGTGACGTTCGGCTCGGAGCAGTTCTCGCCGGGCAACGCGCTCAACCAGAAGATTCTCGAAGCCGCCGACAACTTCACCGTGCCGGTCGGGAATCACACATTCCTGTTTGGTGCGCGCTACGAGCACACGAGCATCTACGACAACTTCCCGCAGCAGTCGGATGGCGTGTACAAGTTCGCGAACATCGCCGGTCTCGAGGCGAACGCGCCGATTTCATACGCGGTCGGTTACGCAAACGGCGGCGTCGGCTACGCAAAGTTCAACGTGCAGCAGGCATCGCTCTACGCGCAGGATCAGTGGGACGTGACCAGCCGGTTCCGCCTCACGTACGGTCTGCGCCTCGACATGCCGACGATGCTCGACAAGCCGTTCCAGAATGACTCGGTCGTCGCACAGTTCGTGAAGGCCGGCCTGCCGCCGGTAAACACGAGCGCGACACCGAAGGCGCAGGTTCTGTTCTCGCCGCGCATCGGCTTCAACTGGGATCCGACGGGCGATCGCATGAACCAGGTGCGTGGCACGATCGGTCTCTTCACGGCAACACCGCCCTGGATTCTCCTCGGCAACGCGTATCAGGGCACCGGACTCGGCTACGTCTCGCTCGCCTGCACCACGGCCGCGACGACGCCCGCGTTCACGACGGACGTGAACAACCTGCCGAAGTCGTGCGCGGGCCAGCCCGCACCGACGCCGGGTTATGCCGGCACGAACGTGCTCAACGCGAATGACCCGAACTTCAAATACCCGCAGTCGTGGGTGATCTCCGGTGGCTTCGATCGCCAGCTGCCGTGGGGAACGGTCTTCACGTTCGATGGTCTGTATCGCCATGCGTACAACGGCATCATGATCATCGACAAGAATCTCAAGGGCCCGCGCATGGTGAACGGCGTCCCCTACACCGATGTCAACGGTCGCGTTCTGTATGCCGACACGATCAGTGCCGCCGGCGTCGCGACGAGCAACGGCCAGAAGGTCATCAACTTCCTGGGCGGTCCGCCGGTCGCGTTCAGCCAGGGCATTTACTACGTCACAAACGAGAACACCGACTACAACTACACGCTCACCGGTCAGCTGAAGAAGAAGTTCACCGACGCGCTCGAGATGAACATCTCGTACACGCGCATGAAATCGATGGACGTGCAGAGCCTTACGTCAGACCGCGCCGTCTCGAACTTCCAGAACGGCCGCAACTTCGCCGGGCTGCAGACGGACGAGACGCCGACGACTTCGGCGTTCGAGCGGCCGAACCGCATCATGTTCTTCGGTACGTACACGCTTCCGTGGAAGTCCACGGATTTCTCGTGGTACTACGAAGCGATGTCCGGCTTCTCGATGGTGTACACCGTCAGCAACGCCGACTTGAACGGCGACGGCATCACGACGAACGACGCGATCTACATCCCGACGGGCCCGACGGATCCGAAAGGCTGGCAGTTCGCAAACCGTGGCAGCGGTGCGTCGCTCGTGACCGGTGCGTCCCAGGCGGCGGCATTCGACGCATTCATCTCCGCGAACCCCTGCATGAACAAGCAGCGCGGAACGATCATGGCGCGCGACTCGTGCAACACGCCGTGGCAGGACCGCGCTGACGTCTCGATTCAGCAGCGCTTCCCGGGCTTCATGGGACAGCGCCTCACGGTTCAGCTCGACATCTTCAACTTCGCAAACCTGATCAACAGCCAGTGGGGCCAGATCAGCGGCGCAACACTGAGCGGTTTCCCGCAGCAGGGCATCCTGCAGTCGGTGGGTCGCACGGCCGGACCACTGAGTACATCAGTGCCGATCGTGACGTTCAACTCCTCGGTCATGCAGAATGTGCAGCCGACGGCGACGAACGCCGGAGCATTCTTCCGGTCGCAGACGACGGCGTCGAACTTCTACTCGATGCAGTTGACGATGAGGTATTCGTTCTAGACGGCAGACAGCGGTAGGCAGACGGCAGCCGGGAAAAAAGAAGACGGCGGACGACAGCACTGCGCTGTTGTCCGCCGCCTTCTTTTCTGCCGTCCGTAGTCCCAGCCGCCGTCCGCTGTCCGCCGCCTGCCGTCCTAAAAGATCGACAGCTTGATGTACTTCCGCGGATTCTTCTTGAAATCCGCCGCCAACGAATCAATCCGGGTCACCAGCCCCCTCACGTCGTTGTACAGCCCGGGATCGTTCATCAGCATCCCCAGCGATCCTTTGCCGTCCGTCGCCTTGTCGATCGTCGCATTCAGCTTTGCCGACGTCGTCTTAAGATCTTCAGCGAGCGAATTGATATTCGCTGCCGCCAGCTTGAACGAGCGAAGCGTCGAATCGATCGTCACTGAGTCGACTGCCGTGGCCGCTTTCCGCAATGCCATCTGCGTCTTCACCAGCTCGGCGTTCTGAATCTCGGCAACGCGCGAGATCTCCGTGAACATCGCACCGGCCTTCTTCACCGTCTCGCGCAGATCGCCCAGACCGTTGGTTTCCACGAATTCTTTCCGCAGCGTATTCGTGAGCACCGAAATATTCGCCGCGATCGTATCGACGCGCGCGAGCACATCGCCGATCGACGGTGTCGCATGTCCCGAAAGCAGCGTGTCACCGGCCGCATACGTGAGCAGATTCGGCTTGTCCGGATGCAGCGCCACGAGCTGATCACCGAAAAATCCATTTGGCTCGATCGTCGCCGTCGTGCCGCGCGGAATCTTGTATTCCTTGCGCACCCGCAGCTGAACGATCAGCAAACCGTCCGGCCGGATCTCGACGCCGTTCACGAACCCGACGTTCACACCAGACAGCAACACCGGCTGCCCCTGCTTCAGGCCGGCGCCCCAGGTGAACTTCGCAAAAAGTTTATAGCCCGGCTGCAGACCACCGCGCGCGAGATAGAGCGATCCCACGACCGCGAGGATCAGCGCGGCCGTCGCCGTGATTCCCACGAGGACTTCGTTGGTGCGCTTCATCCTTGCAAATATGGTGCGAGAAGTAGGGCTGTGAGTGCGTCGAGCACCAGAATCCAGATCGACGAAACAACAACCGCCTTTGCCGTCGCCTTGCCGACCCCCTCGGCGCCGGCATCGGTAACGTACCCCTCATAGGTGCAGAGGTAGGCGATCGCCGCCCCGAATAATGTGCCTTTGATCAGGCTGTACGTCACCTGGAAGTTGTCGAACCCCAGGCGGACACCCTCCATGAACTGCGAGACCTGCACGTCCGCCACGAGCACCGCCGCGAACATTCCCGCGATCACACCCGCGACATCGGCAAACACCACGAGCACCGGCAACATGAGAATCGCCGCGATGATCCGTGGTACCACGAGATACGCGACTGGGTCGTACGCCAGCGTCTCGAGCGCGTCGATCTGCTCGGTGACGCGCATCGTGCCGATCTCAGCCGTCATTTTTGCGCCAACGCGGCCGGCGAGCACCAATCCGGTGAGCAGCGGCCCCGTCTCGAGGATCACGATCTGTCGCACCGAGAGTCCGACGATCGAGAGCTGAATCCCCTGGAAAAGCTGATAGCGCACTTGCATCGAGATCACGCCACCGATGAACGCGGCAACCATGATCGCGAGCGGCACGGAATCGACTCCGATCGCCCGCATCTGCGGAATGATCAGCGGCAGATATGTCTTGGGCTCACGCAGCGCGCGACGAATCTCGCGCAGGAACAGGATACGCCTGCCGACACCCCTGAACGTCCCGATCGTCGCCCGCGACATCCGCCGAAAAAAACGGATGCTGCCGCGCGCAACTATCGGGAAAGTCTCAGTGTGCCGGTACGCGCTCTCGTCGCTCAAAACGTGTTCCTAGTGTCCTATATCGGGCCTACGTGCGGACACGGGCGAGCAACGTGCCGCCCACGGCCAGAAACAGTACGCCCGGCAGCCACGCCGCAAGCTCAGGGTTCACGAGTCCTTTGCCCCCCACGGCCTGCGTGAGCTGCACGAGCATCAGGAATATAACGGTCGTCCCGAGGCTCACGCCGACGCCGTACGCCGCGCCACCGCGCTGACTGCTCGTTGCGAGCGGTGCACCAAACAGCATGATGATCATGCAGGTCGCCGGAATCGCGATTTTCAGCATCCGCTCGACGCGCAGCTGATTCACATCGGTGCCAGATCGCTCCATCGATGCAATAAACTTTCCGAGGTCGACAAACCCCATCTCGTCGGGCGCCTTGTTGTTCGCGAGCAGGTTCTTCGGCGGCTCCGTCAGGTGCCGGTCGCGCAGCGAGTCAAAGCTCACGGTGAAGTTCGACGAATCACCCGTGAGCACGTGGATCACGCCGCTCTTGAGCATCCACCCGTTGCGCGGCGTCCAGTGTCCGCTGCGCGCGTAGATCATGTACGTCGGGTAGTCGGGCCACTGGCCTTTTCGTTCGATCTCGACGCGGTCGAGCGATCCGGTATTGGCGTCGGCCGACGCAACCTTGTACACACGCCCCTGCTCGGTCGCAAACGTAAAGTTGGATCGCGTGACGGATTCGCCCGACCGCTTCTCGCCAAGCAGCTCATCGCGCCGGGAGTTTGCGCCCGGCATTGCCGCGCCGACTCCAAGATCGATGATCGTCGCGAGCAGCGCGCCAACTGCGATCGGTGCGATGAACCGATAGAAGCTGATTCCGCTCGCCTTCGCCGCGCTGATCTCCGAGTGGCGCGTGAAGCCGCCAATCGAGAATACTGTCGCGAACAGAACCGCCGCAGGAATTACCTGGAACGACGACTCAGGCAGCTGGTAGAAGTATGCCTTGACGAGGTCCATGATCGGGATGTGCCGATACAGATACTTCTGCAGGTTCTCTGTGATGTCGATGACGATCACGAGAATCGGAAATCCGAGCGCAGTCGCCGCCAGAATCTTCAGAAACTCGCTGAGCACGTAGCGGTCGAGCGGGCCGAGCAGGCGAATTTTCATCCTGTGCTCCCGCGCCGCGTGAACCATCCGCGCACCTTCGCGAAGAACTCCGATGTTTCGCTGCCGCGCGACGTCGATCCTTCCCGGCCGAGACGCGACGTGAGCGCCACGCCGACCGAGAGCAGGAGCAGGTTCGAGGACCACATCGCCCAGAACGGAGGCACGATATTGGCGCGGGCGAGCGCCTCGCCCGCGTTGAGCCCCACATAATAGAACGAGAACACGCCGAGGCTCACGCCGATCGTAAGACCGACTCCGCCGCGCGGAAAGCGCAGCGCGATCGGCGCACCGAGCAGCGCGAAGATCACGCACGCGGCCGCTATCGCGAATTTCTTCTCTATCTCCACGCGGTCGCCGTCGATCGTGGCCTGCGCGAGCCCGATCTGCAGCTTCAACTGCTCAGCCTGCGCGGCGCGCATGTCGGGCGTCGATACCTCACGCGGCATCGGCGGCACTTTGTAGCCGGGCGCCGGCGTTTGCGGCGGTGCCTGGCCGGGTGCCTGGCCCGGTGCCTGCGGCAACTCTGCCGCGCTGGCCGTCTTGATGATCTTCAGGCCGGACAGGCGGTGACAGTAGAGACCACCGATTCCGTTGGAGGTGTTGCCGAGCTTCACCGACTTCGCAACGCCGCTGTCGATCGCTTTCATCGAGCGGAACACGCTGTCGCGCGCGCGGACGAGGCGCACCACGCGACGCTGGAGTTCGCACACCGTCATCTCGCGGTCGCTCTTCTCGCCGCCGATCGTGTCGATCTCCAGCGTGTTGGCGATGTTGCGCACTTTTACGAAATCTGTCTGAAAGAACACCCGCCGGAGCTGCGTGGCGTTTTCCGGCTCAAGCACCATCCACGATCCATGAAAGAGCGTCAGCAGCAGGTCGCGCTGATTGGCCGCGAGCTCGAGCAGGCCGCTGTCCGCGTGGATGGTGTAGCGCGTCTGCGGGTTGCTCAGATCGTAGATCGAGACCTCGCGCATGCGATTGTTTTCAAACAATCGCGCGGTGCGCAGAAAGAGGCGACCGGGCGAGATCTCGTTGATGACCTGTTCCTTCAGCGCAAACGTCGGTTTCTTGCGCGCGATATCGTTCGAGAGCGTGGTCAGGCGGTGATTCGCAGCCGGGAGAACCTGGTCGTTAAACCAGACCATGAAGAAGGTGAAACCCACGGCCGAGATGATCACCGGGATCATCAGTCTCTGGATCGCGATCCCGCTGGCCTTGAAGGCCGTGATCTCGTTTTCGGACGCCATCCGGCTGAAGGCATGAAGCGTCGAGACCAGCACCGCCATCGGCAGCGTAACGGCGACCGTGAACGGGACGGACAGGAGCAGGAATTCGGCGATAACCGGCCACGCCAGCCCCTTGCCCACGAGCTGTCCGAAATTCTTCGCGACGTAGTTGAGCAGGAGCAGCGATGTCAGCGCGGAGAGCGCAAACATCAGCGGCGCGAAGTGCTCCTTGAGTATGTACTTCGTGAGGATCTTCAACGGTTATGCATGCGCTTTTCGGGCGGTTTTTGGGCGGTTAATCCAGGCTCGGCCAAGGGCACGCGTCCGGAATGTCCCAATCTCAGGAAATCCGCGCGCCACATAGGGTTGTAGGCTCTTGGGTCGCTCGTATATTCCACCCCTCGACCGCTCGAAGGCAAGGTCGATCATACCCCCGTTTTCGAGTTTGGGTGCGCCCCCTGCGACTTCCCTGGCTCCCATTCGCTCTCCGTGTCGTATTTGTCGCCGCTCCCGCACTCGCTGCGGCGCAGACCGGTGCCGATACGTCGCGAGCCAAGGCTGACTCAGCCAAGACTCGCGCGGACTCTGCTAAGTCACCGGTTTCGCCGGCTGACTCGAGCCGAATCACCGATCTGTTCGGGCAGCGGACCGACCTCGGCTTCCAGTTCAACGGCCGGTTCGAGTCGAAGCTCGAGCAGACCAAGAACCAGACGTGCAACTCGAGTCAGTTTTTTTCGGTTGCGGCGCAGTGCAACGGGTCGTTCCAGCCCGTCTTCGATTTTCAATTCGGCGTAAAGACCGGTGGCACCTTTGCCGACCGCGTCCACGTCAACGTGGACTATAACTCCACGCGCGAGTTCGACGCGTCGAATAACATCTCGCTGTACTACGAAGGAAAGAAAGGCGATTGGCTGCAGCGGGTGGACGTGGGGAATGTCACCTTCGAAGTTCCGGCGTCGCGCTACATCACGACCGGCATTCCGCAGGGGAACTACGGCATTCAGGCGTTGGCGAAATTCGGCGATCTGCGCGTGCGCGCGATCGCGGCGCAGCAGAAGGGAAATGTCGTCGCGAACAAGGTTTTCACTGTGGGCGGGGGGTCGCAAACGCAGGCATTGGTCACGCGCGACATCGACGACTATCAGGTTGAGGCGCGGCGTTTTTTCTTCACGGTTGATCCGCGTCTGCTGGGCGGATATCCGAACATCGATATTCTGAACGCGGTGCAGATGCGGCAGCTCGCGAGCGCGCTGCCGGACTCCATCCGCCCGGTGCATATCGTGTTGTACCGGCTGTTGATCGGCGGTCAGCCACCCAATCCGAACGGCCCGCAGTTCCAGCTGATTGGTGATCCCAACTCGCGCCGCGGTCAGGTCTACGAGGTGCTGCGCGAGAACATCGACTACATCGTCGATCCGTCGCAGCTCTGGGTGAAGCTCACGCAGCCGCTGAATGTGAACAACGAGCGGCTTGTGGTTGCCTACACAGTGCGAAGTGTCGGCGCTGAGACGACCAATGCAAACACCGGCGGCACGCCGGACATCACCTACATCGCGTCGCGCCCGCAGTACGCGAATTTGATTTGGGATCCGACCGTAAATCCCGGCGACCCCGCGTCGTTTCGCGAAATGCGCAACGTGTATCGGATCGGCGGATCGGACGTGCAGCGGAACACGATCGGTATTTCGATCGCGACCGGCACGACCTTCGATCAACAGAAGCCGCTCGCGGGAATCGCGCCGTCGTTTCTTCAGCTGTTCGGCGTTTCACAGTCGGGGAATCCGGGCGCGTTCGATGCGGACAATAGACTCTGGCCGCGCGCCGGCGATCCAGGCTACAACATCGCGGCGGGTGCGGGCAGCATCGGTGGACTGGCTGGACTCGGTGGGATCGGAGGAGCCGCCGGCGCAGCCACCGGCTCTCCCACCGGCGCGACCGATCTCTTTCTCGTCTTTCCCTCGCTCACGCCATTCGCGCGCGCAGGACTCGCGCAGCCAGCCGGGAATCCCGCCAACGACGCGATTTACTCAACTCCGGGAATCTATCTCTACTCCCCGCAGCATCCGTCTCCGGTCTTTCGACTCCACCTGACCTACGAATCCGACGGCAGCGGCGACGGCACAGGCATCACGCTCGGATCCAATCAGCTGCGGCCGCTGTCGGAGCGCCTGACGCTCGACGACGGCACCGTGCTCAAGCGTGATCTCGATTACACGATGGATTACGATCTCGGGCGCGTCACCTTTCTTCACCCGGACACGCTCTTCGCGCGGCCGCGGAATGTGACCGTGCGGTACGAGGAGAATCCGCTCTTCGTCACGGCGCCGACTTCCATTTTCGGACTCGCCGCATCGCTGCCGCTCAAGTACGGCGAGCTCAACTTCGTCGCGCTTGGTCAGGCGCAGAGCACGTCGCTCACGCGTCCGCAGCTCGGTTACGAAGCGCAGTCGTCGCTGATCACGGGCGTCACCGGAAATTTCGCGTTCAACGCGCCATGGTTTGCTCATCTCGTGGATAAACTGCCGGGCGCAAATCCGAACGCTCCCGCCAGACTGCACTTGCTCACCGAGATCGCGATGAGCCGGCCGCAGATCGGTGGATCGTCGACAGCCTACGTAGAAACGTTCGAAGGGAATGGCGGAACCATCGTCCCGCTCAGCGATCCGAGCTGGTATCTCTCAAGTCAGCCTGCGAACGGTACAAAGCTCAGCGGGCTGATTGGCGGAACGACGACGCTCGATCTCACGCGCGCCGCAACGCTCGCGTGGCAGAACAACGGACTCAATCCGGCAGGACAGTCCGTGACCTTTACGTTGCAGCAAATAGACCCGCTCACCGACATCGTCGGCGCGGGCCTCCAGCAGCCGGAGCCGGTGCTCTGGCTGACGATGTATCCGCTCGGTGTCGGCGGCGCATTGAATGATCAGACGAAAAAATATCAGTGGCTCACCCCGGGCGGTCCGTCTGGCCGGCGGTGGCGCTCGATCCGTCAGGCGCTCAGCACGACTGGTACCGATCTCTCGCACGCACAGAACATCGAGATGTGGGCGCTCGTCGACACGGCAACCGCGCGGCGCCAGCACAACCCGACGATTGTCATTGACGTCGGCGATGTCTCGGAAAACACTGTGGCCGTGGGGCCGACGAATCTTCTCGTGCAGCGCACCGCGGCCGGCGTCGACTCGGCGTACAGCGGCCGTGCAGTGTATGGGCGCGATACGCTTCAGTCCGAGCGCGATCCCTTCACGCGCGCGTTCGATCAGACCAAGAACGACATCGGCCTGCCCGGTGACGTGATTCCGAACCTCGCGTTCGCGTCAACTGATTCGTCGGTCAATATCAAGAACTACAAGATGTGCTCGCGCGGCAACACGCAGCTGCGCCAGATCGGCGATACAAAAACGAATTGCACGGTGAACAACGGCCGCCTCGACGAATGGGATCTCGATGGCGACGGCGTGCTCAACTTCAACTCGCTGCAGCGCGAACAGGAGCGTCTCTTCCGCTACGCTGTCGACCTGAGCAATCCAAAATCATATGTGCGCATCGGTGGCTGCGCCGCGTCACCGACCGACTCGCTCGGCGCCGCCGGCGAGCGCAAATGCTGGGTGCTCGTGCGCATTCCGTTCGGCGCGCCGCTTGATACCATCAGCGGCGGGCCAAACATTCAGCGCGTTCATACCATCCGTCTCACGATGGTGTCCGGCGTTGCCGCCGCGGACGACGAGTTCACGCAGGTTCCGATCGCGCGGCTCTCGTTCACAGGTGCGAGCTGGCTCAAGCGTTCGCAGCAGTCGCTCGTCGGCGTTGCGGGCGAACGGACTTCGGTTGGCCTGGTCGCCGCTGGAACGATCGGCACGGCGGATCAGGATTCCACGAGCGGGCTCGTCTATCAGTCGCCGCCAGGTGTGGTCGACCAGGCGGACCAGAAGCTGAGCGGCCTCGAAAATCAGCGCATTGTGATCAACGAACAGTCGATGCGCCTGACGACGACTTCACTCGCGAAGTACGAGCGCGCCGAGGCGTATTACCGCTTTCCGGAAGGCGCGAAGAATTTTATGCAGTACAAACAGCTGCGCGTTTGGGCGCGCGGCCGCGGAAATGGCTGGGGCCAGACGGGTGACCTCCAGTTCTACGTGAAGATCGGCAACGACGATAACAATTTCTATTTGTATCGCACGCCCGTGAACTCGGGGCAGGGGCAGGCCGCGTGGCTGCCGGAAGTGATCGTCGACTTCACGCAGCTCAACGCGCTCCGTCTCAAGCTTGAAAACGCGTACCTGCAAAACAGCAAAGACACGCTGTCGTGTACGGCCGCCGATTCCGCATTGATTGCGCAGAGCATTCTTCCCGCCGGCCAGATCTCGCGCCGGTACGCGGCGTGCGGAAATGGCTACATGGTGTACACGGTTAATCCTGGAGTGAGCGCGCCGAATCTTCGCGCGGTGCAGGAGCTCGCTGTTGGTATCGTACGCGTCGACAGCTCCGGTATTGGCGCGACGCGCATCATGCCTGGCGACACGCTCGAGGTCTGGGTCGACGACATCACGCTCGCGAACAGCGTGAACACACCGGGTTATGCGGGCCAAATTGGCGTGGATCTTGAATCGGATTTGGGAGCGATTCACGCGAACTTCTCGCATCGCGATCCAAACTTCCGCCAGCTCGGCGAGGCGGCCTCGAATGTCGCGGATGACGACGTCGAGCTCAGCACGACGCTGCGGCTCGAGCGGCTCTTCGGCCGCGGCTTTGGCTATGCGATGCCGGTGACGATCACGCATTCGACAATCGTCACGACGCCGGAATATTTGTCAAACTCTGACATACTCGCGAACGGTATTGCGGGGCTGCGTACGCCCAAGAGCGACGCAACCAGCGTGTCGCTCGGCGTGCGTCGCAGCGTGCCGCTGCAGGAAGGCTGGGCGGCGCCAATCATAAACAACCTTACGCTGACCACGTCGATTATCACGGCAAGCTCGCGCGACGAATTCTCAAGCGCGACACATTCGATGTTCAACGCCGGCATCGGCTACGCGATCGGCGGTGGCCCGCGCACGACAGGAATGCCCGCGTGGTGGGAACGAATGTTCGACGGCCTGCCGCAGTGGCTCGCGACGTCGGAATTCGCGCAGTCGATGAAATACGCGCAGGTGCACACGGACCCGGTCGCATTCCGCTTCAGCAGCAGCTACACCAAGGGCGACGACGAGCGGTCGAGTTTCTCGAAGCCGGCGGTTTCCAGCACGGATACGGCATCGGTGGTGTCATCGCTGACGAATTACTGGAACAACGCGACGGCTGTTGAGCTCAGGCCGTTCGACGCGCTCAGCGCGCGCTGGGAGTTTTCATCGCTGCTCGATCTTCGAAACTACGGCGATACGTCGCTCGCGGGGATCGCCGCTACGAGCGAACGCAGTTCATTCTTCGGATTTGCAAACGGACTCGAACGTCAGCGCAGCATCAGTACGTCAATCGATTTTCTGCCGAAACTGAAAGGCTGGCTGCGGCCGCGCTTCAACTTCTCGACCGGATACGCGATGCTCCGCGATCCGAACACGACGCAAGTGTTGCATGTTGGCGATAGCAGCTCGGCGATTCGTCTGCCGCAGCGGCTCAATGCGTTGCAGTCGCTGAACACGGGCGCGTCACTCGATCTCGTTCGTGTCATCAGCGCGTGGACCACGGATTCGGTGGCGCTGCGCAAACTGAACAACACTTTGCTCCCGGTCGATTTCAATTATTCGCGCACGCTCAATTCGGCGTTCGACGGTACGCCGTACGCGCCGAGCCTCGGGTATCAGCTCGGCTTCTCCGGAGTGGCCGGGTACCTGCTCGAGAACGGCCTGCTCGCGAGCAGCGCGGGGAGCAACGCAGCGGCAACCATCACCACCGGGCTCAAGTTGCCCTACGGCATGTCGCTGACCGCGCGGACGCAGCGGCTGGCCACGCGGAATTGGAACAGCGGCATCGACACGAGTCAGACGATCATCGACGGTGAGCAGCTCACGCTCCCCGATCTCACATTGCGCGCGACGTACCATCCGAAAGCGCTGCAGCAGTATATCACGAGCTTCACCGCCAATGTCCGGTACGTGCTGACTCACCAGCGGTCGAGTGTGCCGAGTATTTCGACTCTGCTGCCGGCAGATGTTCGCACGAGCCGGGTGGTGAGTTATCCGGTGGGGGCGAGCGTGGTATGGAACGACGTCGGCAACCTCACGACCGGTTTTAGCCTGGGATCGTCATATCGTGTGGATTCAGTGCCGGGGAGCATCACGGACTCTCATGCCCGCGATATCAGCGCCGACGCCTCGCGTTCGTTCAAGCTTCCAGTTGAGTGGAAGATGAAGAGCGCGTTGCGCGCGCGGATCGGCTTCCAGCAGACCACGTCAGTCAGTGATATATCAAACGGGCTCGTGGCCGGATTTCAGAGCCGGCTGGCAGACAATGGGCGACAGGCGATTACGTTGAATGCGGATACTGATATCGCGGACAACCTCACGTTCTCGCTGCAGAGTGCGCGGATCGTGACGTTCGACAATAATTTGAATCGTAGATTGACGCAGGTCGTGCTGTCTGCGGTTTTGCAGATCGCGTTCTTCGGCGGAGAAATGAGATGAGCGGATTGAAGATCACCGGAATCGTTGGTCTCACGATTGCTGCCGTGACTGCGTGTGGCGCAACGGGCGACAAACCGGCGTTCATCGCGCGCACGTCAAATGAGTTCAACGCCGATTCGGCGATGAGCTACATCAAGCAGCAGGTCGCGTTTGGGCCGCGCATTCCCGGAACTGCGGCCGCGACGAAAACCGGCGATTGGATCGTCGCACACCTCAAGCAGACCGCCGATACCGTGCTCGAGCAGCGCTGGACGCACACGCTCGCGAACGGAAAAACGCTTCCGATGCGGAATATCTTTGCGCGCTTCAAGCCGGGTGCGAAGGACCGCGTGTTGTATATCACGCACTGGGACACGCGGCCGGTGGCCGATTCTGATCCGGATCCGGCAAATCGCGCGAAGACATTCGACGGCGCGAACGATGGTGCGAGCGGCGTCGCGCTGCAGCTCGCGGTGGCCGACGCGCTGAAGAAAGTGCCGTCGACGTATGGCGTCGACCTGTTGTTCGTGGATGGCGAGGACTGGGGAACGTTCACGCCTGATGTAGACGTCCTGATCGGCTCGACCTACTTCGCGCAGCATCTGCCGAATCCGGGATACGCGCCGCTGTTCGGCGTGTTGTGGGATATGATCGGCGACGCCGACCTCAACATCTATCAGGAAATCAATTCCGCACAGGCGGCGCCCGAAGTCGTGCAGAAGGTATGGGGCACCGCCAAGGATCTTGGCTATGAGAAGTATTTCATTCCCGAGGCGAAGGAGCCGATCACGGACGACCATCTGCCGCTGATCAAAGCCGGCTTACGCGTGATCGATGTGCTTGACATTGACTACGGTCCGCGCGATGCGAACGGTGTCGTGACGACGAATTATCATCATGCGGTCGCCGATAATATCGAGCATGTCTCGGTGAAATCGATGAAGATCGTCGGCGATGTCGCGATTGCGTTATTGCGGCCGTAAGAGCAGTTGTCTCACAACGGATAACTATCAACTGAGCACTCACGACTGTGGTCCTACGACTGAGTACTGAGAACAGCTGTTGCGGGTCCACGGCTCTCGGACCAAAGTGGTGAATAGTGAGTTGATAGTTGTTAGTTGTGAGACAACAACTAAAAACAAAACCCGCGGGCCGATTGGCCTCGCGGGTTTTGTCGTCAGGTTTCCCTGACTTTTGCGCACCTGGTAAGTGTACCAAACGATAGTAGCGCTCTTACTGGGTGTCAATGAACTGTGAGGGCGTGCCCAGAGCGGGATTCGAACCCGCACGTGCCGCCTTCCTCACGGTGCGCAGCGCTGTCGCGCTGCCCTGTTTGACGACAACGTTCGTCCGCCAACGACCCGACTGCATCGCAGTTCTCTCACAACTGACAGCTATCGACTCACAACTCACCACTTTGGTCTGACGACTGCGTACTGAGAACAGCTGTCGTGGGTTCTGAGTGCTCAGGCCAAAGTGGTGAGTGCTGAGTTGATACCTGTCCGTGAAGAGAACAACGCCCGCGCCATTCTTGCCGTTCGCCACCGCACATGCCATATCTCGTCCACAATGGCAAACACAGAATGGTGGCAGCGCGGTCCCGTCGACGGTGTCCCCTCGACGCTGCAGCCCGTCGCGCACATCCTGCTCCAAGTCGGCGAGAGCGTGGACGAGATCGCCGCAAATCTCATTGAGGCTGAATGGAACGCGCGCCCGGCCGGCGTTGCATCGGCGGCCTTTCACGTGCGACACATGGCGGGCGTCATCGATCGCCTTTTCACATACGCTCGCGGTGAAACACTAAGCGAAGATCAATTCGCGTCGATGCGAGCCGAAGGCGATCCGCTCGCCGCGGCCGACGTTCCCGCCACGATCGCAGCGCTCCATGCACGAATCGCGGCGGCGCTCGTGCAGCTCCGCGCGACAAATCCTGAAACACTCGGCGACTTTCGCGCAGTGGGCCGCGCGAAACTTCCGTCGACCGTCATCGGCTGTCTTGTGCATGGCGCCGAGCATGCGATGCGCCACGTCGGGCAGCTGTCGGTAACGGTACGCGTAGCGCGCGGCGCTGCATGACCAAGTCATTCCTCGATCCGCACCACCCGCGCCTGTTGTGTGAATGCTGCGAGCTGCCGACGCGCATTGTGCCGTCGCTCCCGCCGGCGATCGCCGATTACAAGAGCACGTCGACGAGCTGCCCGCTCTGCGAATGGGAAAACGCTCCCGTCGACAAACACGGACAAACCATCGCGGATTCCAATGAGCAGGCGACCGAGCGAAATGGCGGCCACACGCTCGCCGAGTCGCAATCGAACTTCCGGCGTTTCCTCTCGATGTACGATCCGGCGCAGCTCGAGCCGTGGATGCCCGAGCCGCCGACTGCGGAAGAGCTGCGATGGAAAGAGGAACTCGTGCGATTGTACAAGCGAATCCTCGATCCATATGCGGTCGATGGCCGCGAATCGCTCAAACAGATTCTGGCGCTTGAGCGCGTGCTCGCAGATGCAGAGCAGGCTCGCGTCTCCGACGAAGAAGTCCCGATCGAGACGTCCGATGATGAGGAGACTGCAGAGCCGACCGCGCCGCAGTATTGGCGCAAAGGCGATGCCGGAATCCGCCACTTTACAAACACCGGCGGCGAGGGCGAGGTGTGGCCTCCGATCCGCAAACAAGGTGACGAACCCGGCGCAGCGCCGACGCAAAAACAAATCAATGACCACAACTAGTCTTCGCGGTGCGTGGGCCGTCGCGGTGGCGCTCGCAATCGTCGCATGCGCGCACCGTACAGCTCCCGCGCCGACTCCGTTGCAGCGCAGCGCTCTGCTGCTCGACCCAAACAACCCCGAGTGGACCCGCCCCGCGCCGGCCGTTTCACATCTCCGCTTTGAAACGACAAAAGGCGTATTCGTACTCGAGCTCAATCGCGCCTGGGGACCGCTCGGCGCCGACCGCGCATACAATCTGGCGCGACTCGGCTACTACAACGACACGCGAATTCATCGCGTGAATCCGCATTACTTGGCGCAGTGGGGGCTTCACGGCGATTCCGCCGTCAACGCCGCGTGGAAGGGACACTATCTCCGCGACGATCCGCCGCGCTCACACAACGTGCGCGGCACGTTTGCATTTTCGTACGAAGGTTCCGGTCACGAGAACACACGCAACACGCAGATCTACGTGAACCTCGCCGACAACAATAAGAACGATGTCGAGCCGTTCACTGTGCTCGGCACCGTGTCGCAGGGAATGGCGGTGCTCGACAGCCTTTACTCTGGCTACGGCGAGAATTCAGGGAGCGGCGTGCGGCAGGGAAAGCAGGGCCCGCTCGCGAACGGCGGCAACGCATTCATGGATCGCATGTATCCGAAACTCGATCGGATCATCCGCGTGACGGTGTCCGTCCCCTAGCTGCACAAATCGAGGGGACGGACGCCGAATCTTCTACGCGCCCACTTTCCTCGGCCGCACCGCCGTCGGCAGCGTCAACCGCGTGTCGTGATTCACCGCGCTGATCTGCAGATTGAATCCGTTCGGCGTGAACGTGTGATAGCTCTTGTACGCGGAGACGTGAATCTCGTCGTCGGTCGACGTGTCCGGCTGAGCTCTGAGGCCGCGACCTTCCAACTCGGCCTTCACTTTGTCCGTGTCCCACGGGCTCATGCCGAATGAGATGTGGTCGATTCCGGTGCGACGGGCTGCTGGCGCCGCGCCGCCGCGACCGCCGGCTCCAGCAGGCGTCAACGGATTCCCGCCGCGAATGATGATGTCGCCGACATCGCCCATCATGCACTCGTTCTGACTTCCCTCATCATAGGTCGGCGTCCAGCCGAGGAGATTGCAGTAGAACGAAGCGCTCGTCTTGTAGTTTGTCGTGCCGAACGAAAAGTGGTCGAGCCAGGTTGTCTTCCATCCGGTCGGCTCGAACGGCGCTGCGACAGAGAGCTTCCCGGTCGCGGGAGTCGTCCGCCGATTTTTCTTGTTGCCGTTGCTCAGCTGCAGATCGAATCCGTCCGGATCTTTGATGTGAAAACTCTCGAACCCTTTGCCGTCGTTGTCCGCAACGGGCGCGAGCCCGCGCTTCGTCAGTTCGGCTTCGATCTTTTTCGCGTTCCACGGCTCGATTCCAAAGCAGAAAGAATTCACAGACGCATTGCTCGGCGCGCGTGCGCCGCCGCGGCCGCCTCGCCCGCCGCCCGCGCTGTCTCCAGCGGCCGGCGCTGGCGGAGGTGGAACGACCAATCCACCGCGAATCACCATCGATCCGAAATCGCCGATGTCGAGCACGGCCTGCGTGCCGTCATCGCTCCTGATTTTCCAGCCCATGAGCGCGTTGAAAAACGCCGCCTCTTTCTCGTAGTCCACCACCTGCATCGAGATGTGATCGAGCAGCACTGTTTTCCATCCCGTTGCTGCGAACACCGGCGCGACGGCGGTGGTGTCACAGCCGATATCGCCGAGTTTGAGTCGGCAGCGGCCTTGTGCGAGCGCGTTGGCGAACGGTGCGCCGACTGTTGCGGCGCCGAGTGCGTGGAGGAGTTGGCGGCGTGAGAGCATGTGTCGAGCTCCTACTTCTTTGCTGTCGGCGGGAGCTGTCCGTTCAGGCGCAGATAGATCGCCATCTGGCTGTAGTGGTCAGCCCAGTCGCCCGTCGTTTCCAACTCGGCTTCGGCGCGCGTCGATTTCTCGCCCCACAGCGTGAGCGATTCGGAGAGTTTGGAATCGTCGAGCTTCGCGAGCGCCTGATCGCAGAAGGCAAACGTCTCCTTGAGGCGCGCGACGAGCGCCGCTTTGTCGGCGGTTGCGGCGAGCTTCGTACGCGTCGGCGCCTTCACGCCGCCGATCAGTCCGCAGAGCGCGTCGTTGCCGCCGGCGAGATGTCCGAGAATATCACCGAAGCTCATCTGCGCGGGCGTCGGCTTGAACGAATACTTGTCGGCGGGCATGACCTCGGCCGCTGCGGTCAGATTCTTGGCCATCATTGTGGCGTTGCTGCGGAACGCGGTCGCGAGCGGATTGGCCTGTGCCGCGACAACAGCGGGCGAAAAGGCAGCGATGAACGCCGCTGCGCGAATGATCGTTTTCATTGGTTACCGGATCGGCTGGAGGAGCGTGGAGTGTGCCACGGAACGGGGCCGCTGTCCAGTCGCGGCCCGCTCACGCAAGCGCGGCCAGCGACGGATGAGTTGACCGCCCGCCCTGACCGCGATATCCTCGTCGTCAGGCGTGCAGGGCGCCTCCCGTCCGCGGAGAGGACTGAGTCCACCTGAGCAGCAGTGCGACGTGTCGCGTGGTTCCCACGAACCTCGCCAACGTATACCTACACCGCACGCGACGCCAAAGGCGAACTGAAGACCGCGACGATCGACGCGGCCAACCGCGAGGACGTCGTCCAGCAGCTGCGGCGCATGCGGATGAACGTCGTCAAAGTCGAAGAGCAGTCGAAAGCGAAGCAAAAAACCGGCGGCTCGGTCTCGATGCGCGACATCGTGATCTTCACGCGTCAGTTCTCGACGATGATCAACTCGGGTCTGCCGCTCGTGCAAGCGCTCGACATTCTTTCCAAGCAGTCGGAAAACAAAGCGCTGCAGGCCGTCACACGTCAGGTTGTGTTCGACGTGGAATCGGGTCACACAGTTGCAGACGCGCTCGCAAAACATCCGAAGGCATTCAGCGACCTCTATGTGAACATGGTCGCCGCCGGTGAAGCCGGCGGTATTCTCGACACGATTCTCATGCGACTCGCGACGTTCATGGAAAAGAACGACGCCCTCGTGAGAAAGGTGAAGGGCGCCATGATCTACCCAGGCGTCATCATGAGCGTGGCCGCGATCGCCATCAGCGTGCTGCTCATCTTCGTTATTCCAGTGTTCCAAAACATGTTCGCGTCCGTGAACCTGGTGCTCCCGCTTCCGACGCGAGTCGTAATCGGGCTCTCAGGCTTCCTGAAAGGCTACTGGTACCTGATCATCGCCGGCGGCGTCGCCGGATTCTACGGTCTCAAGAAATACTACTCGACACCGAACGGACAGCTCGCGATCGATCGCCTCATGCTGCACGCGCCCATCCTCGGCGACGTGCTCCGCAAATCAGCCGTGTCGCGCTTCACACGTACGCTGGGCACACTGATCAGCTCGGGTGTGTCGATTCTCGATGGATTGGAAATCACGGCGAAGACCGCCGGTAATCGCGTGATTCAGGACGCAATCATGGCGAGCCGTTCGTCGATTGCCGGCGGTGATACCATCTCAGCGCCACTTGCGAAATCCAACGTGTTTCCGCCGATGGTTATCTCGATGATCTCGGTTGGTGAGCAAACGGGCGGTCTCGACGAAATGCTCGCGAAGATCGCAGACTTCTACGACGAAGAAGTTGACGCAGCCGTCAGCGGATTGCTTTCGCTGCTCGAGCCGGTCATGATCGTGTTCCTCGGCGTCGTGGTCGGCGGCATGGTTGTGGCTATGTACCTGCCGATCTTCGACATGGTGAACGCGGTTCAGTAGCAACAGGGACGGACGAAGGGTGAGGGGCGATTGAGCGAAGGGTGCGGTGCGAGGAGACGATCTCCTCACTCCGCACCCTTCGCCCGTTGCCAGACCGCCTCGGACGCTTCGCTCGTTGCCAGCACTCTCACGACTACCTCGAACGGTCCTCATGCGCATCATCGGCATCGCATTGATCGCACTCTGCGTCACCGCACCGCGCGTTCAGGCGCAGGAATCGCCCGCGGCCGCGCGCGCCGGCATCGACCGCTTCAACAAAGCCCTCGAAGACGCCACCCGCCGCATGGACAACGCCGCCACTCTCGCACTCTGGGAGGACGACGGCATCAGCATCCTTCCGCAAACCGCGCCTATCGTTGGCAAGAAAGCGCTCACAAAGTTCCTCGACGAGGTCATGGCCGGCATCGCCGGTGCCAAGATGGAATCGTTCGCGCTCGACTGCCACGACATCGAAGTAACCGGCACCTCCGCGACCGAGTGGTGTAACGAACACCAGATCGTGCAGCTCGCCGGTGACAAAAAGTTCGACGGGCGGGGCCGGATGCTCCTCGTGCTTCATCTCAGTGCCGACGGCGTCTGGCGCATGAAACGCGAGATGTGGAATCAGGCCTCGCCGTAGTTGACAACCGCTCAAGAAACTCGCATCACTCTATCATTGGAAACCACTGCGCGCCGCTGCTCTTGCGCCACGAACACGAGGGATCGAATCATGTCGGGACTTTCGGTATCGCGAAATCTGATGGTCGCAGGCGCAGCGATGGTTGGCGCTGCCTGCGCGTCGAATCCCACGCCGAGAGTGGCGGCGGAGTTGGCGCCGCCAGCCGTTGCCCAGGCACGTCAGGCCGGTCTCGACGTATACGTCGAGGCCCAGGTCACGAAGCCCGTGGCGCCCGAGGTTGGAAGTGCCACGCCGAAGTATCCTGACGTGCTGAAGATCGCGCGGATCGAGGGAATGGTGCTGCTCTCATTTGTGGTCGACACTACGGGACGCGTCGACATTCCTTCCGCGCTCGTACTGAAAGTCTCCGATCCGCGCTTTCTTCCGACGGTCGTCGCCGCGCTCCCCGACATGCGATTCGTCCCCGCAAAGCTCGAAGGGCGCAGAGTGAAGCAGCTCGTATCACAGCCGTACTATTTCCAGAACAGTGACAGCACCAAGGCGCACGGCCCGCAGACGATCGATCAGGCGGTGAAGACGCTGAGCGGTGCACCGATGTCGCCGATCAAGCCGTAGTCACCCTGTAACGCGCCGTCCGGCAGGCGTCAGCGCTTGGCGGGCTTCGCGATTACGGTATCGGTGAGCGTGCCGAGGAACGCAACAATCGCCCCGCGTTCCTCGGGCGTCAGATGGAGTGAGTCCGCAGCGAGAGTCTGATTCGCGATTCTCGCACCCGCGCCAAGCGCGCCGCCTCCGTCGTAAAAACGAATCACATCGTCGAGCGACGCAAACTTGCCATGATGCATGTACGGCGCGGTGAGCGTCACGTTGCGCAGCGACGGTGTCTTGAATGCGCGCAGATGAGCCGGCAAGTGATCGAGCCGCGCGCGGCCGGAATCCGCATCGAGCTCGGCAAATCGACGCGACGACGCCGGCGTTCCGATGACCTCGACGTCGTTTGACATGTAGAGCGGGGGAGTGTCACCGCTGAACAGCGGCGCGAAATGACAGGTGCCACACGCCGCCTTTCCCATGAACAGCGTGAATCCGCGTCGTTCGAGCGGCGTGAGCAAGCCGGTGTCGCCGCGTACGGCACGATCGAAGCGATCGCGGCCGCCGCCGCCGAATCTGAGCCGCCCATCTCGGCGGGGCTGCGCAGCACCACACCGGCTTGATCTTCCAGCGTCGTCGCGCGTGCATCGGCGAACTGCCGGGGTTGCAGCGCGGCGTTGATCAGTGTCGGCGTGTTGCGCGCAACGATCGCGCCGTGAAGATCGACGCTGGCGGCAGTCGGCAATCCATCCGTGAACGCGCGCCGTGGATCGTGGCACGATGCGCAACTTCGGGTTCCCGTACCGGAAAGGCGCGGCTCGAGAAAGAGTTTCGCGCCGAGTGCAATGAGTTCGTCAGTGGGCTGGGGCGCGGACGATGGCGCATAGGCCCGTGAATCGAACGCGTTTGCGACGTACACAGAGGGCACATCCGCCCGCCACGCGCGCGGCATGAGCACTGAGGCCGTGCGCGACGCGCGGCGGAGCGCATCCAGCGCGCGGCCGGCAGGCTCCGCGTAGTCTGCGATGAACGTCAGCCGATCAGACGACTCGAAGTCCGAGTGCGCGCGCAGATACGCGGCCGCAGTGGCGAGCGCGGAATCGAGCGCAGTGCGCTCCGAACGAAGCCGCGGCCATCGTTGCGCGCCGACCGCGGCGACGAGCGATCGCACACCAGTCAGCGCCTCGGCGGACTCGCGCATCGCCTCGCCGCTCTGCGGCGCGTCGAATCCAGAAATTCCAAGCGTTGATATTCGCGCGAGCTCGAGCCGCGCGATCTCGATCACCTGCGCGTCGGTCGGAGTGATGCCGGCTGCGAGGGCACGCACGCGGGCGACAGCGCCATGCATTGCGTCCGCGAGTTTGCGCGCGCTGTCGGCTTGCGCGCGAGACAGTTTTCTTTCGGCCGGCCAAAGCAGCTGCTCGAGCGCGGGAAATCCACTCGCGGAGATCGTCGACGGCGGCGGCGCGTCATCGTCGTCCACTTCTTGACGGCGTGAGTTCAGTGCTGCGGCGAGCGCCGGAGCGTAGTACTCGACGATTCCCTCGAGATGCTTATATCGCGCACGAGTCAGCCTGAATGCTGAACGAATCCGTTGGGCGGAAATCGAATCGTTCGTGCCCGATGCGATCGCGCCGGTCAACGCGACGAGCGACAGGTCGAGCGAATCTGCGTCGCTAATGATCAGGGTACGGACGTCGTTGCCGTCGCTCGCTCCGGCGACTCGCGATGCGTGGGCGCCGATTGCGACGGTCACCATCCCAACCGCGAACAGCCCGGCGCCCACCAGCCATTTTCTGCCTGGTGAACGCCGGGAGATCATGCGAACAAGATCCCCTGCTACTTCCAAGTGATCTCGGTGGAGTCGCGCATTGTCGTCGCGTCGGTCGGCGCGCCTGCATAATTACCGGCCGGGGCATCGCGGCCGTAGCTCTTGCTGAACACGCGCCCGCTGTTCGTCACGGTAACCAGCGTGTAGCCGAACCAAGTGCCGGTGCCCGGAATCGTCGGATCAACGCTCGCGTCGATCGGCGTGCCGCCATTTCCGGCAATGACCATCCACGTGTGACCGGTCGGCTGCGAATGATAGCCGACATGATTGTGCGCGGAGAACATCGCCTCAACCTGATTGCTCTGGAGAATATTCCAGAATGCGTTGCGCGAGACGGGGTCGAACACGAGACCGTCCGTGGGAACGGTCGGGTACGGATAGGCAGGCTTGTGGCCAATCGCGAACACATGCTTCTGACCGCGCGCCCGGGCAGCGGCGATGTCTTCCGCGACCCAATACACCGGCACGTGCCAGTCGGCGCCGACCGGATCTGTATTCAGCGTGACAAAGTGCGCGTCTTTATAGTCGAATGAATACGTGAGCTTGCTCTGATCGGTCTGGAGCGCATCAGCTCCGCCGGCACCCGGGCCGTTGCCGCCGCGCGTGATATACGGGGCCATGTCGCGCAGCCAGGTACGCTCACCCGGCGCGTACGCAACTTTCGCGAGGTTGTCGGTCTCGTGATTTCCAGGAATCGTCACGAGCTCCACACCGGATGTCGCCAGCGGCGACGCCTTGTACAGTGCGATCCACGCCTGCAATTCTTTGTCGAGATTTGTGCTGTCGTTCGTGTAGCCGAGTACGAGATCGCCGTCCATGAAAAGGAAGTTCGGCTTCGGGCTGAGTGCCGCGACGTCTGCGAAGGTACGATTGAGTTCCTGAACGTTTGCCGAGCTCGCGACGCCGAGCGTTTCGGTGGCGGCGAGACGGTTGCAGCCGAGGACGACGAAGGAATAGGCGATGCCATTCGGATCGAGCGTCGGTGCGGTGGCGGCATTTTTTGTGTCGCCGCAAGACATGACGATGGCACTCGTCGCGGCAATGAGCAGGAGGACGACGGCACTGCGATGGAGACGCATAGGCGGGAGAGCTCGGTCGGGGAAACAGGTGACTGCGCGGACGCAGCCACGTTCGCCGAATTTTGTCACGGTTGCGTGGCCGGGTTGTAACCGGCGTGCCACGCGCGCGGTAGATTTGTACGTCGCGGGACTACGGATCACATCCATCTGTTTCGACGGAGCATCGAATGCCGGCTTCAGCCAGAACGCTTGCTGTTCTCGCGGGCGCGATTTCACTGAGCGTCTTGCTGGGCGCGAGCTCGGCTGCGCGGAAGCCAGATGCTTCGCTCATCGTCAGCACGGACTGGCTCGCCAAGAATCTCAAAGACCATTCCGTTATCGTGCTCGTCGTCGATCGCACCGACTCGGCGTATCGCGCGGGTCACGTTCCCGGCGCGCGCTTCGTACCGTATGCAACATTCGGCGAGACGATCAACGGAATCCAGCTCGAGCTGCCGTCGCCGGATTCGCTGCGAAAGCTGTTCGAGTCGGTCGGCGTCTCGAACGGAACGCATGTTGTGCTTATGGGGCGGCCGCTGATCGTCACCCGCGCTTTCTACACGCTTTCGTACCTCGGCCTCGCGCACGTATCCGCGCTCGACGGCGGATTCACCAAGTGGAAGCGCGAGTCACGCGCCGCGGAAACAACGGCGCCATCTATAGAACGGGGGCATATCACGCCCGCGTCGCATTCGGAAATCGTCGCGAACGCGCAGTGGGTCCTCGACCGCGTCGGCAAGCCCGGCTACTCGTTCATCGACACGCGCACCGACAGCGAATACCTGGGACTCGCCTCGCGCGGCGGACTGCGCAGCCTGGGCCATCTCGACGGCGCGCGCCGCCTCGAGTGGCAGACGGCGTTCACGGATTCGATCGAGTTCACGCCGAAGAGCATCGCAGAGCTGAACACCATGTGGCGCGAGCGCGTCGTGCCGGGAGACACGGTTGTCGCCTACTGCTACATCGGATATCGCGCGAGCGGCACGTACTTCATTTCACGCTTGCTCGGGTATCCCGCGAAGCTGTTCGACGGATCGTACGAGGAATGGGCGAAGCTGAACTACCCGACCGTCACCACGGTCACTCCGCTCAGAAAGCCCTGAACCACCGCGCCGTCACGCCTCGGCGAACCGGCCGATCCGAAAGGGCGTGAGATCGAACCGTGGCTTCTCTCCCATGAGATCGTCGGCAATCAGCTCACCGATCGCGATCGAGAACTTGAAGCCATGGCCAGAGCACGGGCTCGCGATGAACACCGCGGGATGCTCGGGATGCGTGTCGAGAATGAAGTTCTCGTCAGGCGAGTTCGTGTAAAGACACACAGTCGCCGATCGCAGCGGGCCGTTGGCGTCCGGAATGTATTTCGCCAGAAGATCACGCACGACGGTGACCTCGCTGTCGTTCACGGCGCGGCGCACGGTCTGCGGTGTGGTCGTCTCGCCCTGATGATGCAGCGCGGCTTTCACACCGTCACCGAAATCGGCGAAGCCATACCAGGTTTTTCCCGGCGCGTACTCGTGAATGAAAATCGGAAAGTTGTTCGGTGTGAACGGCTCTGGCTTCAGCGGGTCGAACCAGAAAATCGCCTGCCGCTCGACCGTCAGCGGCAGCTGTAAATCCGGCAGCAGACCGCTCGTCCACGATCCCGCTGAGATCACCAGCCGCGCGGCGGTATACACGCCGCTCCATGTGGTCACCTCTACTCCATCCGCTGTCGCGCGCCACTTGGTGACCTTCTCACCGAACTTCAGCTCCGCGCGCGCCGCACGGGCCACGGAAAGCTGTGCCTCGATCGCGGTTTCGGGGTCGAGCACACCGGCGCGCGGCTCCCATATCGCCACGGTATCATCGGTCGGACGCAGGGCGGGGAATCGCGCGCGCAGCTGGCTCGCGCTGAGTTCTTCATACGGCAGGTTGTGCTCAACCGCACTCGCGCGCGCGCCGCTTACAACTATGCCGTCCGGCGCGCCGATCATCAGGCCGCCGGTACGTGTGAGCACACGCTTGCCGGAGCGCGCCTGCAACTCGGCCCAGTCATTGTACGCGCGCTTCACGAGCGGCACGTAGAGCGGATCTTCGAAGTACGCCTCGCGAATGATGCGCGACTTCCCGTGCGACGATCCGAACGCATGCGGCGGCGTGAACTGATCGATCCCCAGAACTTTCTGTCCGCGCAGCGCGAGCTGATATACCGTCGAACTTCCCATCGCGCCGAGCCCCAGCACAATCACATCAAACAAGTCTCGTGTCCTATTCGCCGTAAGGAATCCAGATGTTTTTGACCTGCGTCGCATGACGCAGGAACTCGCGACCTTCTCCCCGTGCTGCTTCGGTCCAGTCGCGCGCGCCGCTTTCGCACCACGTTTGCTTCATGTTTCCGATCGAGGCGGCTTCGCACAGCTTCACGCCTTCGCGCGATCCAAAATACCAGATCGCGTCGACGTCATCATGCTCGGCGAGCACTTTCGCGAGCTCGTCGCGCCGTCCGGTGACGATGTTGACCACTCCTGCTGGCACGTCCGACGTTTCGAGCACCTGATAAAAATCGGTGACGGCGAGCGGCTGATGCTCGCTCGGAATAGCGACGACCGTGTTGCCCGCCGCGATCGCCGGCGCAACGGTTGAAATGAATCCGAGCAACGGATGCTCCGATGGTGCCGCGACGCCAATCACGCCGACCGGCTCGTTCATCGCGAGCGTCACGCCGCGGATCGGAGTCTGGTGTACCTGACCATCCCACTTATCGGCCCACGCCGCGTAGGTGAACAGCCGGGCAATGCTCGCCTCGACTTCACTCTTTCCTTCACGTCCGGTCAGCTCGCGAATACGCGCCGCAAACTCGGCGGAACGCGCCGAGAGATTCTCCGCGATGTAATAGAGAATCTGTCCGCGATTGTGACCCGTGCTGCGCGCCCAAGCGCCGGCCGCATTCCGCGCAGCTTCGACGGCATTTCTGACGTCCTTTCTGTTTCCCTCGCCGACTTCACCTGCAGTCGCGCCCTTGGCTCCGATGATAGGGATCGAGTAGCCGCTGTCCGGCCGCGCCTGCTTGCCACCGATGAATAGTTTGGCGGTGCGGTCGATCTGAGAGCCGGAGGCCGGAAGCCGGAGGCCGGACGCAACGACCTTCTTCCGGCTTCCAACTTCCGGCTTCCGGCCAAGGTTTTCCGGCTTCCGGTTTCCGGCCTCCGGCTTGAGGTATTCCCACATCCCCTCACGCCCACCCTCTCTGCCGTACCCCGATTCTCTGTAGCCACCAAATCCAGCGGCTGCATCAAACAGATTCGTGCAGTTGATCCACACCACGCCCGCCTTCACCTTCGGCGCGACATCCAGCGCGAGATTGATGTTCTCGCTCCAGACGCTCGCCGCGAGACCGAACGGCGTGTTGTTCGCGAGCGCGACGGCTTCCTCGGGAGTACGAAAACTCATCGATACGAGCACCGGTCCGAAAATCTCCACCTGCGCGATCGTGCTGCTTGGCGCGACGTTCGTGAACAGCGTCGGCGGGTAGAAGCAGCCGTCCTTGGGAACGGCCCAACTCGGCTGCCACATTTCCGCGCCTTCTTTCGCGCCCTGCTCAACGAGCGAACGAATCCGCTCGAGCTGCACCGGCGCGACGATCGCGCCCATATCAATCGCTTTGTCGAGCGGTGAGCCAACGCGAAGCTTCTCCATACGCGCGCGCAGCTTCGCGATGAGTTTATCTGCGATTCCTTCCTGCATCAGCAGTCGTGACCCGGCGCAGCAAACCTGACCCTGATTGAACCAGATCGCGTCTACAACGCCCTCCACCACGCTATCGAGATCGGCATCCTCGAACACGATGAACGGCGATTTCCCGCCGAGTTCGAGCGAGAGTTTCTTGCCGCTGCCCGCTGTCGCTTTCCGAATGATGCGGCCGACGTCGGTGCTCCCGGTAAACGCGAGTTTGTCCACGTCCGGGTGATCGACGAGCGCTGCGCCGGTCGCACCATCACCGGTGAGAATGTTCAGCACACCGGGCGGTAATCCGGCCTCTGAGGCGAGCTCGGCAAAAGCGAGCGCAGTGAGCGGTGTGAACTCCGCCGGTTTCAGAATCACCGTGCAACCCGCAGCCAGCGCCGGCGCAACTTTCCATGCGAGCATCAGCAGCGGGAAATTCCACGGGATGATCTGGCCGACCACGCCAACTCCGTGGTGCCCCGCAAATTCCGTCTCGAGCAGCTGCGCCCAGCCCGCGTGGTGATAGAAGTGCCGCGCCACGAGCGGAATATCGATGTCGCGAGTTTCGCGAATGCTCTTCCCATTGTCCATCGACTCGAGCACGGCGAGCAGTCGCGCGTTTCGTTGCACTGTGCGAGCCAAAGCATACAAATGCTTTGCGCGCTGGTGTCCGCTCAGTTTGCGCCAGGCGGGAAGCGCTTTGCGCGCGGCTTTCACCGCCGCGTCAACGTCGCTCTTGGATCCCTGCGAAACTTTCGCGAGGACTCTTCCTGTTGCGGGATCGATCACGTCGAACCGTGCGCCTTTTCCCGCGCTGGTCCACGCTCCGCCAATGAAGTGGCCGAACGACGCCTGATGCGCGGCGATCCATGCGAGCGCGGGTTTATCGCTCTCCGGCGCCGGGCCGTACTCCATCGTCTCGAAAATGCCTGCGACCGTCGTTGCCATAGGCTACACCATTGGCTGGCGATGGGCCGCTGCGTAGCGCCCGGTGGCGAAATGTTCGAGCTGGCGTTCGATGTCGGTGAGCAGTCCGGAAGCGCCAAAACGAAAGAGATCCGGCCGAAGCCAGCGGTCGCCGAGTTCCTCTTTCATCAAGTACAAATACTCGAGCGAGTTTTTTGCCGAGCGAATTCCGCCGGCCGGTTTGTAACCGATCGCGAAGCCCGTCTGCTCGAAATATTCGCGGATCATCCGGACCATGACGAGCGAGATCGGCAGCGTCGCGTTCACGCCTTCTTTGCCGGTGCTCGTCTTGATGAAATCAGCGCCGGCCATCATTGCGACCATCGATGCGCGCGCGATGTTCGTGAGCGTGGCCAGATCACCCGTACCGAGGATCGTCTTCATGTGTGCGTCACCGCAAGCATCGCGAAAACTGCGCACTTCGTCGTAGAGCGCGTGCCAGTTGCCTGTGAGCACATGGCCGCGCGTGATGACGATGTCGATTTCCCGCGCACCGGCCGCAACGCTCGCCCGCACCTCTGCGATTCGCGTCTCAATCGGCGAGAGCCCTGCCGGGAATCCCGTGCTCACTGCCGCGACAGGAATATTCGACCCCGCCAGCGCTTCAACCGCGACGGGCACGAGCTGGTGATAAACACACACCGCGCCTGTCGCAATTGCGAGCGACTCGATTCCCAGCGTCCGCTCGAGATCGGCGCGAATCGGATGCATCGCCTTCGCGCACAACCGGCGGACATTTCCGGTGGTATCATCGCCGGAAAGCGTGGTCAAATCGATCAGTGAAACCGCGCGCAGCAGCCAAGCGGCCTGCCACTGTTTCTTTACCGTGCGGCGGCCGGGGAGCGTGGCCGCGCGGCGCTCAACAGCGCTCCGGTTCGCGCGCTGCGCGAGCACCAGATCGAGATCGAGCGGCATCCCGGGATTGCGCGCGACATGCGCGCCCGGAATCTCATGGCGTGTCTCCGCAGGGCTGACATCGGTGCCGGCCAGCTTCAGTGCGGAGTGTCGTGATGCGGTCATGGTTCTAAAGATAGCGCGTTTGGGCCCCTGCCACGATGTTTACCCCGAATCCAGAAACATCGAACCGGGGTCACCATGCGCATCGGCCGAGCCGTCATCGCCCTCATAACAACAGTGCAATTCGCGGGTGCGCAGCCGCCCCGTGCCGCCGCGCGCACGGCGGCGCTGCCGACGCTCGACTCTGCCCGGCTCATTGCGGATATCTCCGTACTCGCCGCCGACTCCATGGAAGGTCGCCGCATCGGAACGCCGGGCGGCGCGCGGGCGCGCGCATTCCTGCTGCATGAAATCGCTCGTATAGGCCTCGCGCCGGTGCGCGACAGCTTCCCGTCGCACTTCACCGCCAAATCTCGCGGCGCTGATCTGAATGGCGTGAATCTGTATGGAATGATTCGCGGCACGAAACACGCCGATCGCTATCTCGTCCTCTCCGCGCACTACGACCACCTCGGCGTGCGCGATGGCGTCATCTACAATGGCGCGGATGACAACGCGTCCGGGACCGCCGCCGTGCTCTCGATCGCGCAGTGGTTCAAGGCGCACCAGCCCGAGAACTCGATCATCTTTGCGTTTTTCGATGGCGAAGAGTCCGGGTTACTCGGCGCAAAGGACTTTCTCGCGAATCCACCGGTTCCACTCGATCGGATCATTGCCGACGTGAACCTCGACATGGTGAGCCGAAATGTGAAGGGCGAGCTATACGCGTCTGGTGCGTCGGCGAATCCAGCGATGAAGCCGCTGCTTGATAGCATCGCCGCGATCGCGCCGGTAAAGCTGCTCCTCGGCCATGACGCGGGGCTCGGCGAAAACAACTGGATCCAGCAGTCGGATCAGGGTCCGTTTGCGACGAAGAAAATTCCTTTCATGTACTTCGGCGTCGAAGATCATCCTGATTATCACAAGCCGGGCGACAAAATCGGCCATATCGAGCCTGGATTTTATTACCACTGCGTGCAGACCATCGCCGAGTTTCTCAAACGACTCGACTCGCAGTCGAAGTAGCTCCATCGCCCTTCGCCAATTCGCCCCTCATGCTTCGCCCGTTCCTGTTTATTCCAGTAGCCCCTGCTCCAGCGCCAGTCGCGTCAGCCCAGCGACCGTCCGTATCTCCAGCTTCCGCATCAGCGAATCCCGGTGTGCCTCGACCGTGCGAGCGCTGATCCCCAGCTCCGCGGCAATCTGCTTGTTTGTTTTCCCTTGTGCGATATGAACGAGAATCTCGCGTTCGCGCGCGGTCAGCACATCCGTCGCGAGCGCGGGAGCTCTCTTCTTCGCGTCATTTCCCTTGCGCATCGCGTCCGTCATTTGCGCGGCCAGCGCGGGCGAGAAATACGAGTTTCCCGAGTGCAGCACTCTCACGGCTTCGCGCAGTTCGGCGGGCGTCGAGTCCTTCCTCAAGTAGCCGTGCGCGCCGGCCCGAAGGCTCTCGAGCACGTACTCGACGTCTTCGTGCACGCTGAGCATCAGCACGCGCACACCGGGAACGCGCTCGAGCAGTTCGCTCACTGCGTGAAGCCCCGATCCATCCGGCATCGAAACATCAAGCACGACAACATCCGGCAGAACTTGCTGTGCGCTCGTCACGGCCTCCGGTCCGCTTCGTGCCTCACCGACGACGGAAAACTCTGCGCCGTCGCTCAGCACACTGCGAATTCCCTCGCGGACAACGGCGTGATCGTCGACGACGAGCACGCGGATCGGCGTTCCTGCACTCATACCGCGCTGCCCTCCGACACTGGGATGCGAATCACGATCACGGCTCCGGCACCGGGTGCCGACTTCACCTGCACACTTCCGCCGAGTGCGACGATGCGTTCACGCATTCCCGCGAGGCCGAGATGTCCGGCCGCTTCGAGCTGTGCGAGCGAACTCTCACCTTCGAATCCAGGCCCGTGATCGGCAACGCGAAGGATAACTTCAGCGCCTGTCGCCGCAATCTCCACATCCGCGGGCGCATTGCCGGCGTGACGCGCGACATTCGACAGCGCCTCCTGCAGCGCGCGAAAGAGCGCGACCTCCGCTTCGTCGCTCAGCACGGGAAGCGCCTCGGGCGCATCGAGCGTGACGTTCACGCCTCGCCGCTCGGCGAAATCCGCGACAAGCGAACGCAGCGCCGGCAGCAGCCCGAGGTCGTCGAGCAGTGATGGGCGCAGGTCGTTGGTCACGTTGCGAATGCCGCGCATTCCTTCATCGACGAGTTCGAGCGCCCGGTCGAGCCGGTGCGCCATTTCTTCTTCAACGCGCTCGCGCACGACACCGAGCTGCATCTTCACGGCCGCAAAGACCTGCGCCGTTTCGTCGTGCAGTTCGAGCGAGAGCCTGCGTCGCTCCTCTTCATGCTGGCGAACCATGCGCCGTGAAAGCGCTTCGAGCTCGAACGTACGCACCCGGAGCCGGCTTGCGAGGTCGGCGTTTACGAGCAGAAGAATTCCCGCGCCGACGGCGAGCAGAAAGAGAATGTCGATGTAATAGCCCCACGGGCTCCACGCGCCGCGCGCGCGAAGAATGGGGTAGTCGAGATGGTGCAATCCCCAGAGGAGAAAGGTCCAGCCGAGCAGCGTGCTCGCACCGCGTGTTTCGGCGCGGCGATGTCGAAGAAGTACGATTCCCGTCCAAAGCGTCGCCGCAGAGAGGAAAACAACAGCGGGTACCGCGGCAAGCACGAAGTTGTCGAGCCTGATGACGGCGATATAGCTCCAGAGCAGCGGGAACGCGACGAGAAGCCAATAGCCTTTTTTCCACGTTGCCGCGTGCGAGAACACGACCGCGGCCCAGAGCAGCGCGAGCGCCGTCCAACCGGTGACGACCTGATGCCAGAAGAGCCAGGCGCGATCGTTCGTCGCGATGAACACGGCGATGACGGTGATGCGCAAAACAAAAATCGAGAACGCGAGCGCCCACCAGCCGAAGTACGGCTGCTTCGTGCGGCGCCAGAGCGCAGCGCATAGCGTAGCGAGCGCCAAGGTGATCGTCGCTTCGAGCACCGCGGCGGGAAGCTCGCTCGTGAGTGCTGCGAGCGGGATTGACTCCTGAATCATCAGTGGCCCGCGGCGGTGATCAGCGCGTTTGCCGCCGAGAGCGCTGCGCGTTCGCGAGCGATGCCAGTGCCGGATACATCGATGCTCACGCAGGCGAACTCGTCCATTGCGCGTTCGAACAGCGTGAACAGTTCTTGCCGCTGCTCCGGTCGGTCACGGACGCCGTCGGCAGTCCAGGCGAGATCTGGCGCGCAGAGCAAATACAAATCGCCGCGACGTTCGCGCGCGGCGTTTTCAATCCACGCGGGGCAGTGTCCGTAATAGTGCCGGACATAAACGACTGTGCTGATGAGATCGGTGTCGAGCAGCAGCAATGGCGGATCGCTCGCAAGCGCGACATCCTCGGAATCGATCGCGCGCTGTGCTATCACCTCCGCATCGGCGGCGGTGAGCTCGCGCTTCACTTGTTCAGCATAGAGCCGCGCTGTCTCAGGGAGCCAGGGCGCGCGAAAATGTCGCGCGAGCGCTTTCGCGAGCGTGGTCTTGCCCGTTGCTTCCGGACCGGTGAGCACGACGCGCCGCGTCACGCCGTCGCGGCTGCCGACGCAACGATTGCGTCGGCGCGAAACGCCCGGCGCCATTGCAGATATCCCATCACCGCGAGCACGAAGAAAACCGCATACAGACCGGCGGTCAAATACAGATGCTTGAAGATGAACATCCCGATGTACACCACGTTCACGGCGATCCACACCAGCCAGTTCTCGAGGATCTTTCGCGTGATCATCCACTGCGCGATGAGGCTGGTGGTTGCCGTTGCCGAATCGACGTAGGGTAACGCCGCGTCGGTATAGCGCGCGAAGATCGTTCCGAGTACCGCCACCCCGACGACGCCGATCGCGGTGAGCGTGACCGCCATCCGCGGATTTCCGCGCGACACCTTCAGTTCCGTCTTGTTCTTGCCGCCGTAGAGCCATTCATACCACCCATACAGCGACAGCACAAAATAGATCACCTGCAGTCCCATATCGGCGTAAAGCTTCTGGTCGCGAAACACCACGAAGTACAGCGAGACGTTGATCAGCGCGATCGGCCAGTTCCAAATGTTCTGCTTGATCTGCAGATAGACACTGACGATTCCTGTCGCGACGGCAACAGGCTCGAGCCAGCCCACGCTACTTCGTCCCGCTGGACAGATAGTCGAACGCGAGCCCGGCGAGCGCCTTCACGCCAACCGGGAGCGCGTCTTCATTCACAAAGAAGTACGGCGAGTGATTCGCCGCGGCGTCGTCGGGTTTCACGCCGGCCTTGTTGACGCCGAGGAAAAGAAAGAGACCGGGAATCTTCTCCTGATAGAGCGCGTAGTCTTCGCTCGGCATCCACACGGCGTTCGGATTGATCTTGCCGCCGGCGGCACGCGTGATGGTCGGCGTCATGCGCGTGAGCAGCGCGGGATCGTTGAACACGGGCGACGCACCGGTCGACGATGAAAAGCTCACATGCGCCGTCGCGCCCGATGCCTTTGCAATCATCTCGGCAGTGCGAATGATCCGCGCATGCACATCCTCGCGCATTCCTTTGTCGAACGTGCGCACCGTCCCCGTCATCACGACGCTGTCCGGTATGATGTTGCCACGCACGCCGCCGTTGATCGTCGCAACCGTGACGATTGCCGGCGCGAGCGTGATGTCCGTCTGCCGTGCAGTGATCGTCTGAAGCGCGGTGATAATCTCCGCTGAGATCACGACGGGATCCACACCTTTCCACGGCTGCGCGCCGTGCGTCTGTTTCCCGTTCACAATGATCGAGAGGCCGTCTGCCATCGACATCTCTGCGCCAGGCTTGAAGCTCAGTTTACCGGCTTCTTCTGGCCACACGTGCAATCCGAAGATCGCGGTCGGCGCCGGGTTCTCGAGAGCACCTTCCTCAATCATGAGAACCGCACCGCCGCGCTCGCCAGGCGGCGGCCCTTCTTCGGACGGCTGAAATAGGAATTTCACCGTCCCCGGAATCTGCGCCTTCATCCCCGAGAGCACCGTTGCTGCGCCGAGGAGCATCGCCATATGCGCATCGTGCCCGCACGCGTGCATCACGCCAACATCCTGGCCGGCGAAGGTCGAGCGAACTTTTGACTTGAATGGAAGATCAACCTGCTCCGCGACAGGCAGCGCGTCCATATCAGAGCGGAGCGCGACCACACCGCCCGGCTTCCCGCCGCGGAGCACGCCGACCACGCCGGTATGCGCGATCCCTTCGTGCACCTCCATGCCGAGCGAGCGCAGATAATCCGCGACGATCTTCGACGTGCGAACCTCGCGATTCCCGAGTTCGGGGTGCTCGTGGAAGTCGCGGCGCCAGGTGATGACCTGCGGCATCACGGCGGCAACCCGCTTGTCTATATCCTCATCGCCGGCATTTTGGAGCGCCGTTTGCTGCACTGCTTGCTGTGCCGCGCCGCGGGTGGAGAGCGCGCCGAGCACGATGACCGAGAGCGCGGTTCCGCGGCGGAGACCGGCGAATAAATCACTCATCATGACGTTGAGTCCTTGAGCGAGGTATGATTGTGTTAACCACATCGTAACCACATCACGGAGATCGCGGAATATGGATCGCAAGGGAAGCGCAGTCTGGCAGGGCACGATCAAGGAAGGGAAGGGGACGGTCTCGACTGAGAGCGGCGTGTTGAAGGAAGCGCCGTACTCGTTCAGCAGTCGATTCGAGAGCGGCGCGGGCACCAATCCCGAGGAGCTCCTCGGCGCTGCTCACGCAGGCTGCTTCTCGATGGCCCTCTCAGGTCAGCTCATGGGCGAAAAACTCACCGCCGAGCGTATTTCGACGACGGCTACGGTCACGGTCGAGAAGGTCGAGGGCGGGTTTGGCATCACCCATGTCCATCTGGCCGTGGAGGCCAAGATTGCCGGCACCGATCAGGCGACCTTCGAGCGACTCGCCGGCGCCGCGAAGGCGGGATGCCCGGTCTCGAAGCTGTTCAATACCAGAATCACGATGGATGCGAAGCTGGTAGGCTGAGGGGGGCTCCGCTACATTTGATGGGTTACCCCGCTGTTGTTGACCTCTGACCTGGATTCCATGGCGAAGGAAGAAGCGATCGAGCTGGAAGGGACCGTCACCGAAGTGCTGCCAAGTGCGACTTTTCGTGTACATCTGACGAACGGACATGATGTTCTGGCGACCATGGCCGGCAAGATGAGAAGGTTTCGCATTCGGGTCCTTCAGGGCGATCGGGTCTCGGTCGAAGTTTCGCCGTATGATTTGAGCAGAGGACGAATCACTTTCCGTCATAAGAACTGACAGCTGTCAGCTCTAGCTGTTGGCTGTAGGTAACGGACTCGCAGCTAGCAGCTCACAGCTATCGTCTGACGGCCCCAAGAACAGAAAATCAAAAAGCAGAGCTGAATTCAGCTCTGCTTTTTTGTTTCAGTTTCCGGGGGCTCGTAGACGACAGCGATCAGTAGTTAGCTCTAAGACTGTGACCAACAGCTCACAGCTCTCAGTCAACGACTTCCTTCACAAACTCCGTCCTGAAAACCCGATCCCAAAATCTCATCGTCACGCCGTAATTCGTCTCCGGCAGCGCATGATGGATCCGATGCTGCGACTGAAGATGACGAAACCACGCGAACTTCAGCTTGTAGTGATGCAGGCTGTGATGCATGAAGCTGTACGCGATAAATCCTGCGAACCAGCCCGCAAAGAACGACGAGAATCCGGCCACTCCGTAGTAGCCGGCCACAAGAAGCTGCGGCGGCAGGAACAGCAATGGCGTGACAAACCAGGGCAACGCGAGATGCGCGAGCGGATCGTCATGATGCTTCTCATGTCCGCTGCGGGTGAGCGCGATTCCCCAGTGATAGACCCAGCGGTGCGCGCAGTATTCCGTGAGCGTCCACGCGAACAACCCCAGCGTGAACATCCCGACCATCGACAGCGCGCCATACCCCAGGCGATAGCCGTCCCAGCCGAGGAAGAAGATCATCAGCGAGGCATCGACTACGTATGTCGCCCAGTAATTGGCCTCCGACTCGGAGACGCGGAGAATCCACGACGTCTCGGCCGTCAGTCGCCGGGTCTCAGTCACTCAGCGGCCTTGTTCGGCCGGGGTACTCGCCTTATCCGGCTTCAGATAGGTCGCTTTATGGATCGAATAGGCCGTCACGTTGGCTATGATCGCCAGCGCGATGATGAAGGCGGCGACGCCCCATCCTTTCGTATTCGGATTGTATCGTTCGTTGGTCATTAATCGGGCTCCATACTGGACGAAGAATCGTAACGCCCTGAGGCACCCTCCCGCAATCGGCAGCCGGCTTTTCACTCGGCTGGGCTCATACCTGGCACGTTCGTGGCACCGTAGGGCCACTGGCCCGCCGCCCTCAGCCCAGCTTCATTAAAAGCATGGCTACCGTCGCCCGCAGCGCTGCCGTCCACGACGAACCGTACCGGATTGGCGATCACATCGTCACGGGCTCGTTCGTGGTAGACCTGCTCGACCAGCCTCCCGATTTATTCGTCGACCACACCACCACCGATTGGCGCTCGCTCAACTGGCGCGGGGTCGGCCGGCCGTACAAAGTCGACAAGTGGGCGACCGAGAAAAAAGTCTACGAGAAAACGCACGGCGAGCCGCTTCCCGTGCTCGAAGGGTGGAAGAAGTTCAACCAGAACTTCGACCGCTACTTCACGACCAACGTTCCCGACGCGCAGCGGCATGCGCGCGCTGATTTGTTGCAGTCGATCAAGAAAGCCGACGTGCACGGCGCCAGCGAAGCGATTGAGGAGATGTTTCATCTCCTCGTCTGGAATCGCATCCACCGGGTTGAGGACGCTGTGTGGGATCCGCGCGGCAAACGCGCGCTCTTCAGCGGGCTCGATGTAAAAAACCCGCGCATTCTGTTCCTTGGCGCGGCCGACGGCTACGAGGCGATGGCGCTCGCCGCGATGTATCCCGGCGGATCTACAGTGCTCGTCGACTACGATGAGTTCTGCAAGACGCACCGTTTTGGGCAGTTCCCCGAAGCCTACCCGTTCCTGGGCGTCGACCCCGCGAGCGGCCACAAGCGAGTCTGGTACCGCGATCAGATGGACATGGAGTTCGAGGTCGAGGATATCCGCAATCTCAAGTACGGCCGCGAATTCGACATCGTCGTGAGTATCGGACTCATCGAACACTTCCCCGATGAACACAAGGGAACGGCGTTCGAGTTCCATCGCCGCTTTGTGAAGCCCGGCGGCTATGTCATCATGACGACGCCGCGCGACCAGCTGCGCAGCCGCGCCTGGTATCACATCATGGCGGACGAACTCAACTATGGATATCGCGAGCTGATGGACGTGCGGCAGATGGGACTCTACGCGACCGAAAACGGATTCGACGTGCTGCGCGCGGGAGTGATCAAGGCGCACAACGGACTGATCTGCAAAGTGCGCGATACGGCTGCCGCTTGAACGAACAAACAGAAAACCGTCCGATCCGCTCCGTTTCGATCGCAGTCAAACGTTCGGCGCGGCTCGCACTGCTCGGTCCTGAATCATCCGGAGTTCGCGAACTCTGGTATGTGCTGCATGGCTATGGACAGCTCGCGGCGCCGTTCCTCGATGATTTTCGCGCGATCGACGATGGCTCGCGATTGATTGCGGCACCCGAGGCGCTCTCGCGCTTTTACGAGGGTGATGTCGTGTCGCGACTGCACAAAGAGGCCGCCGTTGGCGCGAGCTGGATGACGCGCGAAGACCGCGAATCCGAGATTGCCGATTACGTCGCGTATCTGGATACGGTGCATCGGACGCTGCTCCAGCGGCTGACCCTCGCCGGTGAACCACCGGCGGTGACCGTGATTGGATTTTCGCAGGGCGGTGCGGCCGCGGTGCGCTGGGTGGCCGCCGGCAACGTGAAGCCGAAGCGGCTCATCGTATGGGGATCGCAGATTCCGCCGGAGATCGATCTTGCCGACCCGGGTTCGCCGCTGCGCAAGACGGAGACATCGCTCGTGATCGGCACGACCGACATTTTCGCGACGCCAAAAATCGTCGAGAGAGAACGCGCGCGGCTCGACGCGGCGAACTTTCCGTACCGATTTGTGTCTTTCAATGGTGGGCACCGCATCGACGACGATACGCTGCGTACGTTCGCGGGGATGTCCACCGACTTTGACGCCACCGGAGCTATTTGATGTCGCACGAAGGTCACCACGTTGTCGCACTGGTCGGATCGTTGCGCGCGGGATCGATGCACCGCGTGCTGTTCAACGCCGCCGTTGAACTCGCGCCACCCGGAATGATCATCACGGAATCGCCTGCGATTGGCGATCTCCCGCACTACAACGCGGATATCGATCTCGATCCGTATCCGGCACCGGTACTCGCGCTCGACGCCGCGCTGCATGCAGCAGACGGCGTGCTCTTCATAAGCCCTGAGTACAACTACTCCGTCCCAGGCGTGCTGAAAAACGCCATCGACTGGGCATCGCGTGCGCGGCCGAAGTCCGCGCTGCGCCGCAAGCCGTCGGCGGTGATGGGCGGATCAATCGGAATCAGCGGCAGCATGCGGATGCAGTACCATCTGCGGCAGATGCTGGTGTTCAACGATTCTCCGGCGATGGTTCAGCCGGAAGTGATTCTGCCGAAGATGCAGGATCGGATTGTCGACGGACGCTTGAGCGATGCTCCCACGCGCGAACTTGTCGCGAAGCATCTGGCGGCATTCGATCAGTGGATCGCGCGCTTCAAAACCCCTTGAACTTGTTGAGATCGCGGCGGTCCTTTTTTGTCGGGCGCCCTTCACCGGGGTCGATTACCGGCGCGGCATGCTTGAGCTGCCAATGAAGTTTTTCTCGCGCGACGCGCGACTCCGCTGTCTCCTCGTACAGCAGCGCAGCCTGCGTCGCCGGTCCGCGCCTGTCGCTGATTGCACGAACGATCACGACATGCTCATACGGCCCGAGTCGCACGCGAACGGCGTCACCGGCTTTCACGTCGCGCGAGGGCTTCACACGCTCGCCGTTCACCGTCACTTTGCCGCCCTCAATCGCGGTCACCGCAATCGAGCGCGACTTGAAAAACCGCGCCGCCCAGAGCCATTTGTCCACGCGGACGGCCGCAGCGCTCACCGTTTCTTCTCGTGCCATGACTGATAATATGCGCGCAGTTCTTCTCGCAGTGACAGTGTCCGTCGCCGCCTGTTCTTCGGGCGAGGACAAACAGGCGAAGGCCGAGCGCGCGGCGAGTGCTGCGATCGCCGCCGAGTCGACAACGGCTGCTGCGGCTGCGTCAATGCCGTCGACCGGCAAATGGGACAAACCGCACCTCGTCGAGCGGCTGGTGCGCGCGGGCCTCGCGCCGCAGGAGATGCACGATCAAAAGGGCGAGGATTACTGGAAAGTTCCGCTGCTCGCATATCAGGTCGGCCCGTCGGTCCTCAACGTGTACATCTATGCGGATAGCGCTGCGCGCAGGCAGGTGACCGCGACGCTCGATACGGTCATGGCGGCGCCGCCGGGCCGGGCGATGGTGTACCCGATGCGTCACATCCTGATCATTCAGAACAATCTGGCCGCAGTGATGGTAGGAGGGACTGACACACAGCAGGAGCGTGTGCGCCTCGCAATCGAGGCCGGGCTGCCGGCGCCGGCCCGTCGATAAGCGCGGCGACGGCGTTTCATCGTGGCGCCGCCACTGCGGCATCGCGATATTTGACCGCTCAGGCCGACCACGCCTGATTTTTTAATAGAGTACCCCGAATCTCCGAGGACCAGATGCGTTCCACTCGCACACTTCGCGTCGCTGCTTCTGCGACGCTTGCGTTCATTGCTTTCGCCGCGCCCGTACAATCCGCGCGCGCACAGACGCTGCCAACCGCAAAATCACTGCTCGAAAAGCACGATGCCGCAGTCGGAGGCCGCGCCGCGATGGACAAGCACACGTCGGTGCACGAGACGGTGACGCTCTCGATCGCCGCAGCCAACATCTCTGGAACGATGGAAGAGTTTCATTCGAAGCCGAATCTCTATCTCATCAAACAGAACTTTGCCGGCAACGAGATCGTCTCCGGCTTCGACGGCAAGACGGCCTGGGCGATCGCGCCGGGCGCAGGCGCGCACGTGCTCGACTCCGCGGAAACGGCCAAGCTGAAAGTTGATGCCAACTTCTTCAGCGATTACTACGATCCCTCAAAAATCAAATCGGCCCAGACGCTCGAGATCACTGATTTCAACGGTGCGCGCTGCTACAAGGTGAAGATCGTCCACTTCGATGACAGCCAGCGGCTCATCTACTTCGATTCGGCGACCGGATTCCGCGCGGGTCAGACGGAGAATCTGCCGATGAACGGTCAGGACATGGAACGCACGATCACCATGAGTGACTACAAAGATTTTGGTGGCGTGAAGATTCCGGTGAAGCGCTCGATCAAGCTTCCCATGGCCGAAGTTACCAGCGAAGTCACCGCCGTCGAGTTTGACAAACTCGATGGATCGACGTTCGTGCTGCCGGATGCGGTGAAGGCGATTATCAAGCCGTAGAGGACCGAAGGCCGAAGACCGAAGACAAAACATTCGATCGCCGGAGCGCCGATGCGAAAGATTCTCTCCACCGCGGCCGCTCTGGCGATCGCGTTTTCAACCGTCGCGGCACAGCAGACTGCCGCCTCTATCTCATCGCGCACGGCCGGCCTCGAGAAGCGCGACGGTTTCCTTCCGATCTATCTGAACGACCGCACGGGACAGCTCCTCATCGAGTTCCCGCGCGATTCCGTCCGTGCGCTGATGCTCACGACGCTTGCCACGGGACTCGGCTCAAACCCAATAGGGCTCGACCGCGGATCCGGCGGCGGCGAACAGGTCGCGCGCTTCGAGCGCAGTGCGGACAAAGTCCTCGTCGTGTACGAGAACACGCAGTACCGCTCAAGCGGCGGCGCAGATCATCTGCGCACGGTGCTCGAAGCGTTTCCGCCGAGTACCGTTGCGGCGCTTCCGATTGTCGCGGAGGAGGGCGGCCGCATTCTTGTTGATGCGACCGAATTCGTGATGCGCGACTGGAATGAGGTCGCGTCGACACTTCAGCGCAGTCAGCAGGGGATGTATGCCGTCGCTCGTGACAGGTCGCACATGTACAAACCGTACACCAAGGCATTTCCGGATAACACGGAGATCGATGTCGCGCTGACGTGGGCGGCTGCAGGAAGTCCGGGCGGCATCGTCTCGCGTGTCGCGCCCGACGGAAAGTCGATCACCCTGCGCCAGCATATCACGCTGATGCGGCTCCCCGACGACAATTTCAAACCACGCGCCGCAGATCCGCGCGTTGGTTACTTCGGCGTGATGTTCAAGGATTACGCGCAGCCGATCCAGGGTTCGCTCGAACAGACGTGGGCTTCGCGCCACAGGCTCGAGCGCGTGAATCCCGCCGACGCGAACAGTCCGATCAAGAATCCGATTGTGTACTACATCGACCGCGGAATTCCGGAGCCGATGCGCACCGCAACCTTCCAGGGAGTGAGCTGGTGGGTCGATGCGTTCGATCGCGCGGGACTCAAAGGCGGCTTCAAGGTCGAGTGGCTCCCCGAGGGCGCTGACCCGATGGATGTGCGCTACAACGTCGTACAGTGGGAGAATCGCAACGAGCGCGGATGGAGCGTTGGCGGCGCGCTCACAGATCCGCGCACCGGTGAAATGCTCAAGGGAATGGCGCGCCTCGACTCACATCGCGCCCGCACGGACTACAACATCTACGCGGCGTTCATGGGAGCCGATCCATCACCCGCTGATACGGCCTTCGTGCTCGCGCGCGTTCGCCAGGTGAGCGCGCATGAAGTCGGGCACACACTCGGGCTCGGCCACAACTACATCGCCAGCACCTACGAGCGCGCCTCCGTGATGGATTATCCGGCGCCGCGCGTGCTGCTCACGAACGGGCGTATCGACTTGAGCCAGGCGTATGGCGTCGGGCCGGGCGCCTATGACGTGTGGGCGATTCACTGGGGATACGGAATTTTCCCGGCGGCCGTCGAGGCCGATTCGCTCAAGGCGATCATGGCTGACGGTCTCAAAAAGGGATACCTGTACCTGAGCGACGCAGACGCGCGTCCCGAGAACGCCGCCGATCCGCGCACCAATCTCTGGGACGATGCCGCGACGCCCGGTGATTTCCTAAAACATCAGACCGACGTCCGTCGTTATGCGATGGCGCGCTTCGGCCTGCGCAATGTGCGTGACGGAGATCCGCTCGCGCTGCTTCAGGATCGTTTTCCATTGCTTTATTTCTTCCACCGTTTTGCGATCAATTCGGTGACCAAGACCATTGGCGGAATGGAATATTCCAATCCGCTCAAAGGTGACGGGCAACAGGCGACGCGCCCGATCAATGGCGCGCGTCAGCGCGAGGCATTGAGTTCGCTGCTTGCAGAACTCCAGCCCGCCGAGCTCGCGATTCCGGATACGGTCCTCGCGCTCTTCCCGCCGCGGTTCGATGCGGGAAGCAACGTCGAACTGCTCGGCGAGCATACGACGCCGGTGTTCGACGAACTCGGCGCGGCGCGCACGCTCGCGCAGATGATCATCGACGGGATCCTTCAGCGCGAACGTGCGGCAAGGCTCGTGCAGTTCGCATCGCGCGGCGCGAATCCACTCACGCTGGCGGAGACTATCGATAAGCTTGTCGCGGCGACGTGGAATGGACCGGCTCAGCCGAGTGCGAAGCTGTCGGCGTTGCAGCGGACTACGCAGCGCGCGCTGGCAGATCGTTTGTTGACGCTTGCCGCGGACAAGGATGCCGCCCCGGAAGTGCGGGCGATGGCGGAGTTCAAGATTGTGCAGCTGAAATCGAAGGCGGCGGCGATGGCCGCGGCGCCGGGGAGTGATGAAGTGCGCGCGCACTGGCATTCGATTGCGGGCGATTTCACTCGGTGGATTGAGCGGCGCGAGCTTCCTGTGCCGACGCCCGCACTGCGCGCGCCGCCGGGGGATCCCTCCGGAGAGCCGCCGGGGATGTAAAGCCTGAACGACAACCGCTTTCCCACGGATTTCACAGATTTAGCGGATAAGCGAAAACAGAAAATTGGGGGAACTGCAACTGCATGACTGTTGCTGTTCCCCCAATTTTTGTCGTTTCTGTAGATCCGCGAAATCCGTGAAATCCGTGGGAACGATTTTTTATTCGTTGCTTATCGGTCTAAGAATCGCCCGTGCCCGCGCCAACGCCGCCCCGATATCACCAACCATATTCTCCGATCCAATAACGGCGCTCAGACCCGCACGCGCGATCGCCTCCATCGGTTGCGCATGCAAATTCGAGAGAACCAGCGTGGTCCCATCGCGCGCACTTTTCTTCGCGAGCTCCCGAATCAGCGCGAGCGCCGTGGCGTCGAGCAGCTCCACCTTCCGAAGCCGCAGTATGAGCACTTTGGGCGCGCGCTCGATCGACCCCATTGTCTCTTTGAACTTCTCCGCCGCGCCAAAGAAAAACGGGCCGTCGATCTCATAGATCTGCACGCCTTTCGGAATCGCCTGGTCGAATAACTCGTCCCTCGCCAGGCTGTCGTCCGCGAACATCTCCGTCACCGCCGTGATGTGCGTCGCCTCTGCCATTTTTTGCATGAAGAGGAATGACGCGAGCACCATTCCAACTCCGAGCGCGACGGTGAGATCAACAAACACCGTCAGCCCGAACGTGACGAGCAATACCGCGACATCACCCCGCGGCGCCGCGAGCATTCCGCGGAATGTGCGCCACTCGCTCATGTGATACGCGACGATCACCAGAATCCCCGCGAGTGTCGCCATTGGAATCAGCGCCGCCCAGCGGCCAAAGAACAGCGTGATCAGCAGCAGCGTGATGCTGTGCACCATTCCCGCCACCGGTGTCCGCCCGCCCGCCTTGATGTTCGTCGCAGTCCGCGCGATCGCGCCCGTCGCCGGAATGCCGCCGAACATCGGCGTGATGACGTTCGCGATCCCCTGCGCAATCAGCTCCATGTTCGAGCGATGCCGGCCGCCGATCATCCCATCCGCGACGACCGCCGAAAGCAGCGACTCGATCCCGCCGAGCATCGCAATAGCAAACGCCGGTGCCACGAGACGGCTGAGATCGTGCAGGGCGATTGCTGGCAGGTGCGGCACCGGGAACGACGCATCGATGCTTCCGAAGCGCGAACCGATTGTCTCCACCGGCAGATGCCCCAGCTGCACGATCATCGTGGTCACAATGAGCGCGACGAACGGCGCCGGCACTTTCACGGTGACGCGCGGCCAGAAGACGAGAATCGCAACCGTGAGCGCCGCGATCGCGACCGCCGCCGGCGCCGCGCTCCCTGCATGCGTCGCGTAGGCTTCAATCTTCGCGACGAACTCCGCCGGCACGCCGGCCGGCATCGTGAGACCAAAAAAGTCGCGCAGTTCGCCGCTGAAAATGATCACGGCGATCCCGCTCGTGAATCCGGTCACGACCGGCGCGGGGATGAATTTGATCGCACCGCCGAGCTTGGCGATGCCTAGCACGATCAGAATCACGCCGGCCATCATCGTCGCGACGGTGAGCCCCGCGACGCCAAACCGCTGCACGATCCCGTAGACGATCACGACGAACGCGCCCGTGGGGCCGCCGATCTGCACGCGTGATCCGCCGAGTGCAGAAATCAAAAAGCCCGCGATAATCGCCGTGTAGAGACCGGCCTGCGGTCCGAGTCCGCTCGCTATCGCAAAGGCAATCGCAAGCGGAAGCGCCACCACGCCAACGATCACGCCGGCGGTGATGTCGGCAACGGCCCGCTCTCGATTATAGGTCTTGAGCGCCGTGAACAGCTTCGGCACCAGCGTCCTAGTCATCGCCCTTAGTCATCGCCTTGCTCCTTTCGATCGTGCTTGCGCTTGGAATGCGCTCGTTTTTCTTCGAGCCGGCGCTCGACGGCGCCACGCGTTGGCCGCGTTTTCTTGCGCGCTTTCTTCACGATCAGCGCGCGCCGCACGATCTCCGCCAGCCGTTTCTCGGCCAGCGTCCGATTCCGCAGTTGGCTGCGCGTATCGCTCGCGACCACCCGGATCTCACCGGCCGCGGACAACCGCGTCCGCAGCGCATTCAATAGAAGCGCCCGCTGATCGCCAAACAGCACGCCTGACTTCGCCACATTCCAGAGCACTTCGACCCGCGTCGAGGACGTGTTCACATGTTGCCCGCCCGGCCCACCGCTGCGCGACGCTCGCACGTCCAACTCCGCCCTCGGAATCGAGAGTAAGTCGTTGACTACCAACGAGTCCGAGTCATTTTCCATACGCCTCTCAGGAAAATACTTGCATTATGCAATGCGAAGGGCCATGATGGAGATAGCGCGTTTTGCAACGCCTTTACCAAGGTAGCCGTGCGCCATTCTTCGCCCCAGGTCGACAACCTCTACCTCGTCGTCCTCGATCCTCGACGGCTGATTCGCTGGATGTATATCAGCCGCCTGTCGATCGCGTCGTCGATCTTCGTCGCGGCGTTCTTCACCTGGTTCCAGGCCGAGCCGTCCAAGACCTTCGTCGCGACTGCCTGCTTTGTGGGCGCGATCTTCTTTACGGGCGCCTCATTCCTATGGACTGAAGTTAACCGGAAGCCGCTCACGAAGGGCTTTCTCTACGGCCAGCTGATCGTCGATCTGCTCGTCGTCACCTCGGTCGTGCATGTCACGAGCGCGCCGAACGCGGGATCGCAGTTCGCGGCGCTCTACATTCTTGTGAACGCGGCCGCGGCGCTGATGCTGCCGATCGGCGGTGCGCTGCTGATCGCCGCGCTGGGCATCGTGATCTATGTATTCGACGCGATCAGCGTCAGCGGTTTCAGCACGGCAACAACCCTTCAGCTGCTCGTATTCTCGATCGTCGCGGTCAGCACCGTCTACATCAGCGCGCGACTCCAGCAGGCGGGGCAGGGACGCGAGCAGCTCGTCGCCGAGCTCACGCGCGTGCGTCTGCGCGAGAAGGACATCCTCGCGAACATCAAAAGCGGAATTCTCACGGTCGACAATTCGGGCCTTCTGCTCTTTGCCAATCCGAGCGCCAGCGAACTGCTCGGCATCGATCTGGAATCACTGATCGGGGGGCCGATCATCCGGGTCATTCGCGCCGTCTCGCCGGTCCTCGCGGATTCACTCGACCTTTCGGGGCGCGATCATACCAACTCGTCGCGCGCTGAAGGTGAGATCACGCGTGCCGACCGGAAATTTTCGTTCGGTGTCACCACGACCTCCGCCAGCGGCGATGGCGCGAACGTCGGTCCGAGTACCACGGCGATCTTCCAGGACATCTCGGATCAAAAACGGCTCGAGCAGCTGAACCTGCGCGCGCAGCGCCTCGAGGCTGTCGCAGAGCTTTCGGCGTCGCTGGCACACGAAATCAAGAATCCGCTCGCATCGATTCGAAGCGCCGTCGAGCAATTGTCGGCTCGCCCGGTCGCGACGAACGATGAACGCACACTCGGAAATCTCATCGTGCGCGAGTCCGACCGGCTCTCGCGCCTTCTTTCTGAGTTTCTCGACTTCGCGCGCGTGCGTGTCACGCGCCGTGAACCGGTCGACGTTGCAGCGGTTGTGCGCGGCGCCGCGGCGCTGGTGAGCAGCCACCCTGCCTGCGCCGATGGCGTGACGCTCGAGCTCGAAGTCGGCCGCACGCCGCTCATGATTTTCGGTGACGACGACCTTCTCCACCGCGCCGTGTTCAATCTCGCGCTCAACGCGGCGCAGGTGAGTCGCCCGACCCAGCGCGTGCGGCTGGTTGCTGCGATCGCGACCGCCGAGCAATTGCCTCGCGGCGTGCCATTTCCGCACGGCGCTGTTGCGGTGCAGGTGATTGATGAAGGGCCGGGTATTCCGGCGCAGGTGCAGGACCGGCTATTCGAGCCGTTCACCACGACAAAAACGGGGGGCACCGGGCTCGGTCTCGCCATCGCGCATCGCGCGATCGAGGCCCACCGCGGTGTGATGCTCGTCGACACGAACGAACGCGGCACGCGCTTCACGGCGCTGCTGCCGCGAGCTGAACCTCTGGACGGAGCAACGACGTGACTGAACGCGACTCAAGCCTGACGCCGACCGGCGAGAAACCCACCGTGCTCGTCGTCGACGACGAATCGGGAATTCTCGAGACGCTCGAAATCCTGCTGCGCAATGAAGGGTTCTCGCCGCATGTGGCACTCGGAGGGAAGGCCGGCCTCGAGAAAATTCCACTCCTTTCGCCGGACATTGTGCTGACCGATGTCCGTATGCCGCAGGTCGGCGGCGTCGACATTCTCTCGGCGGCGCGCGCGCATGATCCGGACACACCCGTGATCCTGATGACCGCGCAGGCCACGCTGCAGTCGGCGATGCAGGCGGTGAACGAAGGCGCCTTCTATTACATCCAGAAACCGTTTCGCAACGACGAACTCGTCGCGATTCTCCGCCGCGCCGCGGAACACCGCATGCTGCGCGTCGAGAACACGACGCTCAAGAAGGAAATTCGCCGCCGCGATCGCAGCGCCGCGGGCGCACCGATCGGCACGAACCGAAAATGGCTCGAGGTGCTGCGCCTCGCCGAGGCTGTCGCGCCGACCGAGAGCACGGTGTTGCTCATGGGCGAATCGGGAACGGGCAAAGAAGTCGTGGCGCGCTATATCCACGATCTTTCGCACCGTACGAACGGTCCGTTCCTCTCGATCAATTGCGGCGCGCTTCCCGAGGGCCTGCTCGAGAGCGAACTGTTTGGTCACGTGAAGGGGTCGTTCACGGGCGCGGTGCGCGACAAGTCCGGATTGTTCACCGCTGCGGCGGGCGGCACGTTCTTCCTCGACGAAATCGGCGAGACCACACCCGCCACGCAGGTCAAATTGCTGCGCGTCCTCCAGCACCGCGAAGTAATTCCCGTCGGTGCAACGGACTCCATTCCAATAGACACACGCATTCTCGCCGCCACAAACCGCGATCTCGAGGAAGAAATCAAACGCGGGAATTTTCGCCGCGATTTGTTCTACCGCCTCAACGTCATCGCGCTGCACCTGCCGCCGCTGCGTCAGCGCGCCGACGATATTCCGCTGCTCGCAGAGGCGTTCCTGCAGCGCCATGCGGAACAGCGCGCCGAGCCGCAGAAACACATCAGCGATTCCGCGATGGAGGTGCTCCAGACGTATTCATGGCCGGGCAACGTGCGCGAACTCGAGAACGCGATCGAGCGCGCGGTCATCCTCACTGACGGCGAGATCATCGCGGTGGACGGCCTTCCGGAGAAAATTGCGGAGCGCACCGCCGAGCCACTGGTGTCGGACCGCACCGCGGCGAACCCGACCATGGAAACGATCGAGCGCGCGTACATCATGTGGGTGCTTGAAAGCGAGCAGGGAAATAAGACGCGCGCTGCCGAAGTGCTGGGCATCGATCCGTCGACGCTGCATCGCAAGCTCTCGCGCTTTGGCGTCGAAGCGTGATTGAACATGGTTGACGGTCCGCGCCGCGCAGCCGGCGCGCTCTGGTATCCGTTGGCCGCAGGCGCGATCGTTGGCGCGATCGCGCTGATGGCAATCACGTCCGTCCCGCTGGGTGTGTTTTGGGACGACGGCGTGTATCTGATCGGCGCCAAATCGATCGCGACCGGAGCGGGATATCGCTTTCTCCATCTGCCCGGCGCGCCGCCGGCGGTGCATTTCCCGCCGCTCTGGCCGGCGCTGCTCGCGGTCGTCTGGAAACTGAGCCCGTCGTTTCCGGAGAACGCCGTTGCACTCAAAATGGTGAACCCCGTTCTCATGGCGATCGGTGGCGCGCTCGCCTGCCTTTACGGGATTCGCCGGCTTGCCATGCCACCGGTTGCAGCCGCCATCACCGCCGTAATCTTCGCGGCGGCGCTCCCGGTGGTCGTGATGGGCGGCGTACTTTTTTCCGAGCCGTTCTTTTTCACAATCCTCATGGCCGCCCTCATGCTCGCCGACGCGGCCTGCGACGAGGGCGGATGGCGCCGCGCGTTGTACGCGGGCGTCGCTGTGGGCGTCCTCACGCTCGAACGCAGCATTGGAATCACGCTGCTCCCGGCGCTCGTGATCGCGCTGTTCATTGCGCGCAGGAAGCGTGAAGCAGCGGTCGCCGCCGCCGCCACGGTGGCAACGCTTGCACCCTGGCAGCTCTGGATCGCGCTGCACACGCACGATCTCGCCGCGCCATTGCGCGGAAGTTACGGCCCGTATTTCGACTGGGTGCTCGGGATGTACCGGGAGCGCGGACCGGCGTTTGTGTTTTTCATCTCGCGCATGAATCTGCTCTGGCTCATGCACGGCCTCGGTGTCACGCTCTTTCCGCTCGGCCCGCGCGCGATCCGCCCGCTGCTCGTCACGCTCATGTTTGTGGTGACGGCGATCGCTGTGATTCGCGCGCGCCGGCGCGCGACGACCGCGCTGCTGTTTGTGCTGTTCTACTTCGCCGTCGTATTCGCATGGCCCTACACGCCGGACCGTTTCATGTGGGCGATCTGGCCGCTGCTCGGCATGCTGCTCGCCAGCGGCACGGTCGAGTGCTGGCGCATCGGTGCAGAACATCATGCCGTGCCGAGCGTCCGCGCGACGGCCGCCCTCGCGTGCGCGCTTGGCGTGTTCGCCGTCGGCGGTCACGCGCAATACTCATGGCACGGTGCCTCGCGCCATTGGTGGGATTCGGCGGCGCGCACCAACGCAGACTTGATGCTCCCGGTCGCCGACTGGATCAACACGCACACCGCGCCGGGTGATGTCGTCGCCGTCGACGGCGAACCCTTCATCTATCTGCACACCTGGCGCACGGTGGTGCCGGTTCACATTCTCTCGCCCGACGAATATTTCGCGGGCACTCCGTTCGAGCGCGCGACTGCGGACCTGCGTTCGTTGATCGCCATGGGGCACCCGCAGTACGCGGTGTTTTCCGCGGCGGCGCGCGAGCGTGATGTCGCGCCGATGTTGGACGGCCGGAACGGCACGCCCAAACTCGAATGGATCGAAGCGCTGCCCGGCGGCGGGGCCGCGTTTCGCGTCGTGCATTCGCAGTGAGCCGAAAAAGCGCCGACTGGCCGTTCGTCACAGCGGTCGCGGTCGCGCTCGCACTCGGGGTGTTCGCGATGAATCCGCTGCCGATCGGCGCGTTTCACGACGACGCGCGCTATTTGCTGCTCGCTCGCTCGATTGCAGAGGGAACCGGCTACCGCTTTGTCTTCGTTCCCGGATCGCCTGCGGGGACACATTTTCCACCGGCGTTTCCGCTGGTGCTTGCCGCGCTATGGAAAATTGCGCCGGCGTTTCCCGCGAGCGTGACGCTGTTCAAACTTCTAAACGCCGCGATGCTCGCACTTGCCGCGGCGGCGACTTTTGTGTTCGCGCGCGATCGCGGCGGCCTCGCACCCTGGACCGCGGCAGGCGTCGCACTGGCGTTCGCCGGCTCCGTGCCCGTGCTCTTTCTCGACGGCGTGCTCTTTTCCGAGCCGTTCTTCACCGCCGGCCTGCTCGGCGCGCTGCTCGTCGCCGAACGCGCGGTTTCCCGCGCGGATACACGCGTCGCGCTCACGAAGATTGCGTTCGCCGCGGGGCTCGCGATCGGTGCAGTCACCATGATTCGCACGCTTGGCATCGCGCTCGGTGTCGGTTTTGCCATAACCATTGTCCTTCGCAAACAGTGGCGCGAGTTCGCGGCCGGGGTGACCGGGATCGCGCTGTTCGTCGTGCCCTGGCAGCTCTGGACGATGCACCACGGCGGAGAAATTCCGCCCGTACTGAGCGGCGACTATGGGACGTACGGCAGCTGGGTCGGCGCCGCGCTGCACAGCGAAGGGAGCGGCTTCATTGTTCACGTGGCCGAAGCGAACCTTGCGGGCTTCCGAATATTGCTCGCGGTCTTTGGCGTCAGCGGCGCGCTCGAACTCGTTGTCGCGGTTCCGCTGATTGTCGCGCTCGCGATCGGCACAGCGCGCCTCGCGCGCAGCGCGCCGGTGAGCGTCGCGTCGGCCGCGACGTATCTGCTGGTCGTGTTGATCTGGCCGGGAACGCCGGACCGTTTTCTCTGGCCGGCGTGGCCGCTCCTGCTCACGGGCATCGCGTGCGGCGCGTCGGAGATCGTGAAGTGGAATACCATCCGGGCCCGCGTACGCATCGCGCGCGCGGCGATGCTCGCCGCGCTCGGCGTGTGTGGACTGCTCTTTCTCCGCTTCAACGTCGGGATGTACGGCACCCGTGACTGGGAGGGCCCGGCGCGCGCGAACGCGAAGCTCGCCGTCGCCGCATCGGAGACCGCCGCGCAGCTTCCCGACGGGCTCATCGCGAGCGAGTTCGACGCGCTCGTGAGCCTGTATACCGGTCATCCCGCGATCCCGCTCCTTCCCCTGATGGCCGCGAATTACCTGCGGCCGCGGACACCGGCCGAGGCCGCCGCGCAGCTCTCCGAGATTCTCGATGCTTACCATCCGCGCTTTCTGCTCGTCGGTACTCCCGAGGCGCTTGATGCCGCGCGCTTGCTCGCGCACGCCGCAGCGCCGCGTATCCGGTTCAGTGGTGTCACCGCGTCAGGGATTTTGCTTTACGTTCCAACCACGCCGTAAAGACGTTTCGAATTCCGCGTTCCTCTTCCGCACTCTGCATTCAGATGACCTCACCTGCCCGCTTCACGCCGACCAACGCGATCGACGCGCTTCCGCGCCTCCGCGGACGCACGCCGATGGATCCGTCGGTGCTCGTGCTTTCGGTGCTGATCCCCGTGTACAACGAGCGCGCCACGATCGAGTTGATTCTCGATCAGGTTCACGCGGTGCCCGTGCGCAAGGAAATCATCTGCGTCGACGACTTTTCCACCGACGGCACGCGCGACATGCTGCAGCGGATGAAGGACGCAGGACGAATCGACAAACTGATCTTTCACGACCTCAATCGCGGCAAAGGCGCCGCGATTCGCACGGCGCTCGCGGCGAGCACCGGCAATGTCGTCATCGTGCAGGACGCCGACCTCGAGTACGATCCCGCCGACTGGCCCGCGCTGCTCGAGCCGATCATCGACGGACGCGCCGACGCGGTGTTTGGGTCGCGCTTCCTCGGCGGACCGCACCGCGTGCTCTATTTCTGGCATTCCGTCGGCAATCTCTGCCTGACCACGTTCAGCAACATGCTGACGAATCTGAACCTCACGGATATGGAGACGTGCTACAAAGCGATTCGCGGCGACGTCGCGCGCGCGCTGCGTCTCACGTCGGACCGCTTCGGGTTCGAGCCGGAAATCACCGCACGCCTCTCGCGCGAAAAACTCCGCATCTTTGAAGTCCCGATCTCCTACTCCGGCCGTACCTACGCCGAAGGCAAAAAGATCGGCTGGAAGGACGGAGTGGCTGCCATCGGACACATTCTGCGATTCAACCTGCTTGGTTGAGACGCCTGTGAACAGCATGCGCGGCCCGCGCACCGCGTCGCGGGCGTACGACATCGGCGCCGACGACCCGCGCGGCTGGATGTGGCTCGCACTCTCGATCGCGGCGCTCGCGTTCCTCGCGTCCGGTATCGGTCTTCATAACGGGTTCGCGTTCGACGATCGCTGGATCATCGTCGAGAATGGAAATGCGCACTCGCTGAGGAGACCGTGGGAGCTGTTCGACACGACGTACTGGCCGACGACACGCGGCGCATCGCTCTACCGCCCGCTGACGATCCTGCTGTATGCCGTGCAATGGGTGATCGGCCACGGCTCGCCGTTTGTGTTTCATCTCGTGAACGTGGCGCTCTACGTGATCGTCTCCGTTCTCGTACTGTTGCTTGGCTTGCAGTGCCTTCCCCGCGTCGGCGCGTGGGTCGCGGCGGCGTTGTTTGCCGTGCACCCCGTACATGTCGAGGCGGTGGCGAACGGGGTCGGGCAGGCGGAGCTCTGGACCGGCGTCATACTGCTCTCGGCCGTGCTCATCTATGTACGTGAGCGCCAGGGTGGAATCCCGCTCCCGCGATCGCAGGGCGGCCTGATCGTCGCGCTGTACATCGCCGGGATGTTCATCAAAGAAAATGCGATCGTCCTGCCGGCATTGCTGGTGATCGCGGAACTGTTTCTCGTGAAAGACTCGCGTCCGTGGCGCAAGCGTGCCGACGAACTTTTTTCGTTGCTCGTGTGGATGGCGTTGTTTGCCGTTGCGTTCCTCTGGGTGCGCACCAAAGTGACCGGCGAAATCGGCGGCGACACCGAGCATCCGGCGCTCCGCCATCTCGGCATGGCGCAGCGCTCGCTCGTGATGACCGGACTGGTGCCGATCTTTACGCGGCTCTTTCTATGGCCGTCGGCGCTCTCGGCGGACTACTCGCCGCAAATGGTCCCGGTGTACAGCAGCTGGGATGCCGGCTTGCTCCCCGGTGCCGCGCTGCTGCTCGCCTTTGCTATTGTGGTCGTCGTCTGCTGGCGGCGCGCGCCGGTCGTGACGTTCGGTCTCGCGTGGCTGGTGGTGGCGATTTCGCCGGTGGCGAACATCCTGATCCCGAGCGGGATCCTGATTGCCGAGCGCACGCTGTTGGTGCCGAGTGTCGGCGTGATGCTTGCGATCGGCGCGATCGCACCGTGGGTCGTGGAGCGGTTGAAAGTTGAGCCGCGCAGCAGCCGCATCGCCGTAACCGGATTGCTAGCCGCGGTACTCGTGCTGGGCATTATCCGCAGCGCCACGCGAACGCTGACGTGGAAGAACAGCCAGTCTGTCTTCATGACGCTCGCCGACGACGCGCCGCTCGATTTCAAGGCGCACTACGTGATGGGTGGGATGCTGTGGGAGCAGCATCAAGGGCTGAAGGCAGAGATCGAATGGCAGATCGCCATCAAACTGTTGCCGGATTACTACGGTGTGCGCGTGGATCTGGCGCACCGATATCGTGAAATGCACCGCTGCGACGCTGCGGTGCCGCAGTATGTGAAGACGTTGGAGATCGAGCCGTCGCTTCCGCTCGCTAGGGTGGGACTCATCGCGTGTTATTTGGAGCTCCAGCAGTATCGGCGTGCCCGTACCACCGCACTGATTGCGAAAGCCGACGGATACTCGCCGGGCGCGCTCAACTATTTGACCGAGCTCGCGGACAGTGCATTGGTGAAGAACGACTCTGGCGGCGGGATTAACCAGTGGACCGGTCACCACAAGCGTCGTAAGCCTTGACGCTCTGGCGAGGGCGACGCGGCGCGTGCCGGTCGTTCTGACCGCCCCCCTGCAAAGTGCAATTAAACCCGCACTCCACACCCCGATAGGGATTTGACACGTGACCAACGGGATAGCTAAATCGTTCCTTCCCTTGCACTAAGGCGCTTCCGTAGGCTTTGGCAAGGGGTTTGCACTAGAGCCCCCTGTCCGGACTTCCGGATGATGCACCAAATCAACGAACCACCCATTTACCCGGAGTTTCGCGATGCCGCGTAACCAGAAGGGCTTCACCCTGATCGAACTGCTGATCGTTGTCGTCATCATCGGTATTCTCGCCGCGATCGCAATCCCGAAGTTCGCCAACACGAAGGAAAAGGCGTATGTCGCCTCGATGAAGTCGGACCTGCGCAACCTGATCACCGCCCAGGAAGCCTACTTCTCGGACAACAACAGCATGTACGCAGCGGGCACGACCAACCTCGGCACGAACTACAAGCCGTCGAACGGCAATACGGTCTCGATTTCCAACGCGACCGGCACGGGCTGGAAGGCAACGATCTCGAGCGTCTCGACGACGAAGACCTGCTTGATCACGCTGGGTGGCGGTTCCACGGACGAAGGCGATCCGGTCTGCCAGTAAGAGTTTGATGCACGTGATTTTGGGTTCGGCGGTGTCGGACCCGCGTGTCTAGAGTGAGCTGTGAGGGCGATGCCGCCCGTTGCTGGATTCTCGAAGGTCATCCTCGAGAAGGTCAAACCTTCGAGGCACCGACCCACACTTCTCACGCAGGAGCTTTACCATGATGTCGAACAAGAAAGGCTTCACGCTTATCGAACTGCTGATCGTCGTCGTCATCATCGGCATTCTTGCCGCGATCGCGATTCCGAAGTTCGCCAACACGAAGGAAAAGGCGTACGTCGCCTCGATGAAGTCGGACCTGCGCAACCTGATCACCGCGCAGGAAGCCTACTTCTCGGACAACAACAGCATGTACGCAGCGGGCACGACGAACCTCGGCACGAACTACAAGCCGTCGAACGGCAACACGGTCACGATTTCGAACGCAACGGGCACGGGCTGGAACGCCACGATCTCCAGCGTCTCGACGACGAAGACCTGCTTGATCACGCTTGGCGGCGGTTCCACGGACGAAGGCGATCCGGTCTGCCAGTAAGCTGTATCGAAGTTTGATGTGATGCGGGCCGGGCGATTTCGCCCGGCCCGCTTCGCATTTAATATGCGGAACAGGAAAATTTACCCCATGATTCTCGCATGAGTGAAACGTCTCAAATCGTGGCCGGACTCGTACACGAGCTCGGGAATCCGCTGTGCGCGATCGGGAACTACGCGCACTCGCTGGAGGACAAAGTCGCGCCAGAGCACCGCGCGATTTTGCAATCCATGCAGCGGGAAGTCGCGCGCGTTCAGCGCATGATGGAGAGCCTCGGCGACTATGCGCGCCCGCGAGACCCCGGGATGCTCGGCGCCGACGCCAACGTGGCGCTGCGAGACGCAGTTCGCTTCCTCCGCGATCAGGGAGTTTTTCGCAACATCATCCTCGATGAGCAGCTCGACACCGCCGCGCTCCCGGTGAAAGCGACAGCGCTCGAACTCGAGCAGACATTCGCGAATCTCCTGCTCAACGCTGCCGATGCGATGCCGGGCGGCGGTACGCTCGGCCTCTTCACCAAACGTGTCCCGCGCACGACGCTCACGGATGGATCGGTGCGGCGCCACGGCGATGCATCACCGCCGGTCGTTCTGCGTCGCGATGAACGCATCGAGCGGTGGCTCGTCGCGCACGAGATGGCGCAGGTGGTCAAGATTATTGTTGCCGACAGCGGCCCTGGCATCGAACCCGGAAGTGAAGATCGGATTTTCGAGCCGTTCGTGACGACGAAATCACCGGAGCATGGCACCGGTCTCGGACTCGCGATCGTGCGCGGCATCGTGAACACGATGGGCGGGCTCGTGTGGGTGCAGCGTTCCCGCGAAGGCGGCGCGGCATTTCATATCGTGGTTCCCGTCTTCGCAGCGGATACCGCGGGCAGCGCTCCACCGCGCTAATTCGCTCCGCCGTGCATGGCGGCGGTGACACTTTTGCGGGCGCGCGCACACACGTTGTGCGCTATGACTTTACTCAATCGCCGCGCATTCACGCTCGTTGAAGTCCTCGTCGCGCTCATGATGCTGGGCGTCGGATCGGCGGGCCTCGTCGCCGCGCTCACGGGTGATCGCAAACTGCGAGATGCGTCGGCGGCGCAACTGTTCGCCGCCGGACGTACCCGCGCGCGAATCGAAATGCTCGCGCTCCTTCCCTGTTCGGCGGACGCCGCGGGAACGACGGGATCCGCGTGGGGAGCAGAGCGCTGGCATGCGTCCGTGTCCCAATCGGGCTGGAGTCTCACCGACTCGCTCGTGCTCGTCCGGTCGGCCGTCCCGCTCGTGATTCAGGCGCGGGTCGCGTGTCCGGACTGAAATCGCGCCGCGGCGCCGGGCTCGCCGAAATGATCGTCGCGTTGACGCTTTCGGCGATCGTCTCCGCCGCCAGCGCCACGGCGCTCGCGAGCGCGGAACGATATACGCGTGTCAGTCGCGCTACGGCGGACGCGCGTCGCACGCTGCGCGAGGCCGCATCGGTGCTCACGACTGAGCTTCGCGTCGCCTCATCCGATTCCATTCGCGTGCGCGGCGATAGCGCGATCGATTTTCTCGGAATGGTCGGCGTGTCGGTGGTGTGTGTGTCGTCCGGCGCAGTGCTCGTGCTGCCGCCGGACGTCGCCGCGAGCGGTGCGCCGTACTCGTCGTGGCGCGCCGTTCCGGAATCCGGCGACATCGTCGCGCTGTTCGATACCGCGGGCGGCGGCAGCTGGAAAACAGCAATCGTCGACTCGGCCGCGACGCAAACCAATCCGGCCGGATGCAAGCCCGCGAGCGGACTCATGTCTGCGGCAGACAGCGTCGCGCGCCGTTCGGTAACACGCGTGGTGCTGCGATCCTCGTTCGGTGCCGCCGTCGCTATCGTCGGCACTCCGGTGCGCGTCGTTCGCAGCGGCCGTTACGCGCTGACCCGCGCAGCCGACGGCAGTTGGTCGCTGTCGTATCGCCGATGCACGGGGTCGTCGTGCGCGGTCGCCCAGCCGGTGGCGGGTCCGTTCGCCGCACCCGCTGATTCCGGCACCGTGTTCAGCGGCGGCACGGCCACCTCGTCCGTCGATGTTTTCCTTCGAACACCGCCGTCTGTTGGACTGCCGCGGGAAGCCGCGCAACTGCACATCGCGCTCCGGAACCGTGCGACGGGCGCGCCCTGACCTGCGCCGCGGCTTCGTCCTGCCGCTCGCGCTGTTCATGCTGCTCGTGATCGCGCTTCTCGCTGCGGTCCTGCTCGAAGGGGCGGTGCAGGAACTGCGCACCGCGCGCGGCGACGTCGCCGGCGCCCGCGCTGAGGCCGCCGCCGGATCAGCGCTGACCAACCTTCTCGCGTCGCGACCAGACAGCGCCCTGCTCGCGAGGCCGCGCGGGACGACTTCGACCGCCACCGCGGTCGCCGGCGCCGAGACCACCACCGTTACGCTGCAGTCGTTGGGTAACGGCGCGTTTCGCGCGCTCTCCACAGCCCGCGTCTGGTCCGCCGGAGTGCGCGCCGACGCCTCTGCGCTCGGCTTCCTGCGCATCGTTCCCGACTCGGCAGGACCCCCGGGAAGCCTTCGGTATAGGCATCTCCCCGGCTGGTGGTGGGCCCAGCTTCCGTAGGTCCGTTGGCGGCCATCTGTTACCTCTCCCGCCCGCCGTTGGTGTCATGGTGACAGGCCGTCCGTTCGCGCCCTACAAAGGCCGGACGGGTGGTGCGCGTTGCAAGCCAACATTAGTCCTCAGGGACCGGCGACAGCTCATGGCACTTTTTGGCCGTAAAAAGACCACGGTGGGTCTCGATATTGGTTCCGGCCTCATAAAAGTGGCCGTGATCGATCATTCGAAGGCCGAACCCGAGCTCATCAAGGTCGCCATCGTTCCGCTCCTCGCCGACGCGATTGTCGAGGGCGAAATTATGGACCCAGGCATTGTCTCCGAGGCGATCACGGGTTGCCTCGCTGCTGCCGGCGTCACGACGCGCGACGTCGTCACCGCTGTCGGCGGCCGCGACGTGATCATCAAGAAAATCCAAATCGAGCGCGTCAAGGAACAGCAGGCGCGCGAACTGATGCGATGGGAAGCCGAGCAGCACGTGCCGTTCGATATGGAATCGGTCGAGCTCGATTTCCAGATTCTCGATCCCGATGGCGAAGGGATGGAGATGAACGTTCTGCTCGTGGCGGCCAAGCGCGAGCTTGTCGAAGCCAAGCTTCGCGTGCTCTCCGAGGCCGGCCTGACGCCGGCCGTGGTCGACGTCGATGCGTTTGCGCTCCACAACGCGTTCGAAGTCAACTATCCCGATGCGATGACCGGCGTCGTTGCGCTCGTGAACATCGGGCACGAAGTCACGAACATCAATATTCTCGACGAAGGCGTGCCGATCCTCACGCGCGACATCACCGTGGGCACCCGCCGTTTTCGCGAAGATCTTCAGCGCGAGCGCGGGCTGAGTCCCGAGGACGCGGCTGCGCTCATCCAAGGTTACGATCGTTCGCCGCATCTCGACGCGGTGATCGAAGGGCGGGGCGAGGAAATCGCCGTCGGTATTGAGCGCGCGGCTGCATTTCTCGCGTCGTCGTCGCGTTCGGCCGGTGCACTGCGCGCCGTTTACCTCTGCGGCGGCGGGTCCCGTATACCGGGGCTCCCCGACGCGCTCGGAACACGCCTCCGTTTGCAGGTCGAGCAGGCAAATCCGCTGACCAACCTGCGCGTGCGTGACGGTGCTCTCGAGTCGCTCGTCACAGACGAAGTGGCTCCGCTTCTGATGCTGCCTATCGGTCTGGCCCTGCGCCAGCCCAACTGACCGTGCATTCCACACCAACGACGGTCACCTGCGAACGATGATCGAAATCAACCTCCTGCCCGGCGCGCGAAAGCAGAAGCGGAGCCGATCGGCTGCCTTCGATTTCGGCGCGTTCTTCGGCAATCTCGCCGCGCGCGTCAGGGATCCGTTCCTGATCGCCGCCGTCGTGTGCGTGGTCATCGCGCTCGTGGCCGTGGGCGGCATGTTCCTGTATCAGAACCGTAAGATGGATTCGCTGACCGAGCACTCGGCGAAGGCCACCCAGGACTCGACGCGCTAAGCGTCGGTCATCGCGCAGCGTCACGCGGCCGAAGAGCAGCGCGATTCCGTCGTCCGGCAGATCAATGTGATTCGCGCCATCGACGGCACACGATTTGTCTGGCCGCATATTCTCGACGAAGTCAGCCGCGCGCTCCCGCCATACACCTGGCTGACGACGTTGCAGCAGACGAGCGCCGTCCCGAGCCTCTCGCCCGAAGTCGAAGCAGGGCTTGGCGCCGGCGACTCAAAGAACAAGACGAAGCTCGAAGCGAAGGCCGATTCCGATGCCGTCGCCGCCGCGCAGCTGTCGTTCCGCATCGTCGGCCAGACCGTCGATATCCAGGCGCTCACCCGCTTCATGATTCAGCTCGAGGCTTCTCCGTGGATCGAGAACGTCGTGCTGCTGAAAACGGAGAACAAGGTGGTGCAGCCGGGCAATAAGGACGCCATCGAGTTTACGCTCGACATGAAACTGCAGAAGGCCGACTCGTCGGCCATCAAGAAAGTGCCGCTCAACGTCGCGGTGAGATAACCATGGCAATTCTCCCGACGAAACAGCGCGACCAGGTCATGGTGCTCATTGCGATTCTCGCACTGGGCCTCGTGGGCCTCTTCTGGTACTTCGTGTACGATCCGAAGAGCACCGACATCGACAAGCTTGCGCTGCACGTCGACTCGCTCGACGACATGAACCAGAAGGCGAAGTCCGAACTGGCGAAGGGCACGGTCGAGCAGATTCGCGAACAGGCACGCGTCTCGCGCGAGAACCTCGATCTGATGCGCACGCTCGTTCCCGCCGCGAACGAGGTCTCGAATCTCATCGACCAAGTCTCGACCGCCGCGCGTCGCGCACATCTCGACGTTGGCAATCTCGAACCGGAGCCGCCGATCGAAGGCGAGCTGTTCGACACATATCGCTATCGCATGCGCATAAACGGGTCGTATCACGACATCGGCCAGATGCTCGCGAACATCGGCTCGCTCAATCGCATCGTGACATCGCTGAACCTTCAGCTCACGCTCCCGCAGGGCAACGTACCGTCGGTCGGGGGTAAGCAGACGCTCGCATCCACGTTTGAGATCCAGACGTACGTCGTGCGCACGGCGCCGCGTGGCAAAGGCGCGCCCAAGCACGTTGTTCCGGGAGCTGCAGCGGCACCTGGCCCACCGCCGGGCGCAACACCGCCGCCGGCACCCGCAGGCGCACCGAAACCCAAGGCACCGGGAGGCGGAGCATGATGCGCCGTTCTATGTACGCCATCGCGCTATTCACCGCCGCGTCGGTTGTCGCTGCTCCGGCGTCGGCGCAGATGCCGCCGTCGATCAGCAACCCGATCAACGCGGCAAAAAAGCAGGCAACGAGAACCAGCACACAGATCAATAACGAGCAGAAGATCGGCAACGATCAGGGCACGAAGGCTGCGCCCATGCCGGCGGCGCAGGCGTCGCAAACAGCAGCGCAGAGCGCGGCACAAAAAGGCGCGCCGACAAAGCAGGGCACACCGACAAAAGCGGCGCCGGGTGCTGTTGCCGCCGACACGACGCAAAAGCGCGGCAGTGTCACGCAGAACGGCGCGAAGACTTCGGTCACGTTCTACCGCGAAACGTTCACATACGAATCAGACGGACGGCGCGATCCGTTCCAGTCGCTCATGGCGACCGGTGAACTTCGCCCGATGATCTCCGATTTGACGCTCGTCGGAATCATCTATGATGAATCGGGACGGGGCTCCGTTGCGATTCTCGTTGACGCGTCGGCCGGCGGTCAGGCGTACCGCAAGCGAGTTGGTGATGTGCTCGGCCGCATGAAGATCACGAAGATTTCAGAAAAAGAAATCACTTTGAATGTTGACGAATTCGGATTCGCTCGTCAGGAGACGCTCCTGATCGACCGAAATCCGCGTACAGGTGCCAGGAGACCGTGATGAAGCGAGTCTTGAGTTCGGCCGCACTCGCGGCAGGGTTTTTTCTTTCCGTGCCCCTTACCGATCGCATGGCGGACGCCGCCGCGGTCGGTCGCGACACGCCGCCGGCCGGGTCGGTCACTGCGCTTAGCGTCGTGCCCGGATCTGGTCACGCGGATGTCGTGATCGCAGTCGAAGGGCCATCGATCGAAATCATCGACTTCACACTCGAGAGTCCGCGCCGCGTCGTTGTCGACTTGAAGGGCGCGACGCTCGGCATAGCCGCGCGCCTCTACGACAAGGTCAGTCGTGGCGGCATCACCAACGTTCGCATGGCGCAGTGGAAGCCGGAGATCGTTCGCGTCGTGCTCGATCTCGACGGTCCGCGCGAGTATTCCATCGTCCGCGAAGATCATGATGTACGTGTGTCGGTGACGGGTCCGGCTGATTTCGCCGCATGGCGCATCGGCGCGGGTCATACCGCGGTAGTGGGTGAGGTGTCAGTGGCGGCACGGTCAGACGCGGCTGCAGTCGCCGCGGCGCCGGCGCCTGTGGCAGCAGCCGCGGCGCCAGCAGCTGCGCCAGCGCCCGGACCAGTGCAGGCGGATCCTCCGCAGCGCGCGCCCATCACACGGGCGTCAACGAAGGTCGCGGAGCCGCAGCAGTCGCAGGAGCGCGCGATCACCGTCGATTTCCAGGACGTCGACATTCGCGACGTGATCACATCGTTCGCCGTCTACAGCGGCCGCACGATCGTGGTCGGCAAAGGCGTCGCCGGAACGGTGACTGCCAGCATCAAAGATCAGCCGTGGGATGTCGCGCTGCGTTCGATCCTGCAGTCGCAGGGGCTCAACGCGCTCGAGGACGCCTCCGGCATCATCACGGTCGACAGTTACACGAACATTGCCGATCGCGCAAAGGTTGAACCGCTCTACACGCACGTCATCTCGGTGAACTACGCAAAGGCCGAGGTAATGGCGAACACGGTGAAGTCGCTGCTCGGCGCGGGCTGCGGAGGCGGTGCGGCTGGTGGCGGCGGAGGCGGCGGTGGCGGTGCCGGCGGCGCGGCAGGTGCGCCCGCGGCTTCGGGTGCGACCACGTGCAGTTCGCGCGGCTCGGCGAGCTTCGACGAAAAGACGAATACGGTGATCGTCACCGAGACGCCGTCGCGCCTCGCTGACATCGAGAGCTATATCCACGACCTCGACATCCGCACGCCGCAGGTGTCGATCAAGGCGAAAATTATTTCGGTCGACCGCACCTCCACCGAGCAGCTCGGCCTGAGCTACGATCTCGGAAGCGCCAACACGTTCTCGAATGCGCTCGTCACGCGCTTCGCGGACGCAGCGGGCACGCAGCCCGTGACCGGCACGTATCGCGTGAACCTGGCCGGCGATGGTCTCGCCGGCGTCGCGAACGCGACGCGCCAGTATCAGTCGACGTCCGCGCTCTCGCTCATTTACAACATGACGCTGGGCGGCTTCAACCTCACGTCGTTCCTCGACGCGATGAGCCAGCAGAACCTCACCGACGTTCAGGCCGAACCGAGCGTGACGACGGTCGACAACAAAGAAGCGATTCTCTTTGCCGGCCAGAACATCAAGTTCTTGCTGACGCCGCCGGTCATTCCGGGGCAGATCCAGGCGGTCGCACCGCAGATTCAGTCGCAGGACATCGGCATCACGCTGAAAGTGACTCCGCACGTGACGGCCAACCGTCAGGTGCTGATGGATGTGTATGCCGAGCAGCAGGTGCTGCAGACCACGACGGTCGCCGGCCCGCAGGTTGCCAAGCGCAACAGCACGAACCAAGTGCTCGTGGGTGATGGTGAGACTGCGGTGATCAGCGGCCTGACGCAGACGCAGATCGCGAAGAACAAGACGGGCATCCCGTTCCTCATGGATCTTCCGGGCATCGGCAAGTTCTTCTCGCAGAGCGACAGCCAGGAGCGTAAGCAGGACCTGCTGATCCTCGTGACGCCGCACATCGTTGACGAAGGCGAAGTCATCGGCCCTCCGGGCACGAATAAGAAGCCGTAATTTCGGAGTCGCTTGGTTAAGTTGAACGGGTCCGGCCAAAGTGCCGGACCCGTTTGGTTTTTGAAGCCGTTGGCAAATTGGTTCACAGATCACCGACCAACAGAGAACAGTTAACGCCCGTGCCAATTCGTTTTACGACAGCTGGCGAAAGCCACGGCAAAGCCCTCATAGCTCTGCTCGAGGGCTGCCCCGCCGGCCTCCCGCTCCTCGCGGCTCAGGTCGACGAACAGCTCGTCCGCCGCCAGCAAGGCTACGGCCGCGGCCGCCGCATGCAGATCGAGCAGGACCACGTCGAGTTCCTCTCCGGCGTTCGCGCCGGCGAAACGCTCGGCTCGCCGATCGCGATGCTCATTCCGAATCGCGACTGGAAGAACTGGCAGGAAATCATGGATGCCGCGCCGCGCCCCGAAGATTCCGAAGAGGCCGGTCGCAAACGTCAGGTCACGCGCGTGCGCCCCGGCCACGCCGATCTCACCGGCATCCTCAAGTACGATCGCGACGACGCGCGCGACATTCTCGAACGCGCCTCTGCGCGTGAAACCACCGCGCGCGTTGCCGCCGGCGCCATCTGCCGAACGCTGCTCGCGCAGTTCGGCATCACCATCGGGTCACACCTCGTGCATCTGGGTGGAATCGATGCTGAGCGACCAAACCCGTTCCCACAAGAAATTAATGGCGCCGCAGATGAGTCTCCGCTGCGCACGCTCGACAAAACCGCCGAAGCGATGATGATCGCGCGCATCGACGCGGCGAAAGCCGACGGCAATACACTCGGCGGAATCTGTGAAGTTGTCGTCGACGGTCTCCCCGTGGGACTCGGCAGTCACGTGAGCTGGGACCGCAAACTCGACGGCCGCCTCGCGGGCGCGATGCTCTCGATTCCCGCAGTGAAGGGCGCCGAGATCGGCATGGGCTTCGAGGCGGCGCGCCGCATGGGCTCCGAAGTGCACGACGAAATCGAAATGGCGAACGATCGTGTCCGCACCGGCAACGTTCGCAGGAAAACGAATCGTGCGGGCGGACTGGAAGGCGGCATGACGACCGGCGAGCCGCTCGTCGTGCGCATTGCGATGAAGCCGATCAGCACGCTCATGAAACCGCTCGGCACGATCGATACGAAGACCGCCGCTCCCGCCGCCGCGACGGCAGAGCGAAGCGATGTCACCGCAGTGCCCGCGATGGGTGTGATCGCCGAAGCGATGGCCGCGCTCGTTCTCGCCGACGCGTTCGTCGAGAAGTTCGGCGGAGATTCTCTCTCTGAATTGCGCCGCAACCACGATGCCTACATTTCGCACATCGCAACCCGTATCAGCAGTTAGCGACTCCTCACCCCTCACGCCCCACCTGATTTTGGTGGGGCTCCCGGGTGCGGGAAAGACGGCAGTCGCCCGCGTCGTCGGTGAGCAGCTCGCGCGGCAGGTGCTCGATTTTGACGCGGAGATTTCGCGTCGCGAGCACGTTTCAGTTGCCGAGATTTTCGGGTCGCACGGCGAAGCGTACTTCCGCAAACTCGAGCGCAATCTCACTGAAGAGCTGCGCGAGACCGGCGGGATGGTGCTCTCGCCGGGGTCTGGATGGATCGCAAATCCCGGCTGCGCGGAGCTCCTGAGGCCGCCGGCAATGATGGTGTATCTCAAGGTGCGCCCTGAGACGGCTTTGGCGCGTATGGGGACGGCTGCGGCGGAGAGGCCGTTGCTGAGGCGCCCCGATCCCGTGGGCGAACTCCGCAAGCTCCTTGAGGCCCGCGAGGCCATGTATGTGCAATCAGATCATACGGTTAGCACTGAAAAGATGACACTCCAACAAGTTGCCGATACTATAATTGCGCTTGCGAGGGCTTGACGGGGGGACTAGGATAGGCGTCAGGTGATTGGCGTTACAACTATAGAGTGGGCGTTCGGGGTACGAGTGGTACTTAAGCGGGCCGGGGTCGCCATACGGGCGGTTCCCGGCCCATCGCATCGGATTCAGTCAGCGCGAGAGCGCGAGCACCAATACCATGGCCACCAAGAAAAAAGCAGCAGTTTCAGCAGAAAAAAAGAAGGCCGCCAAGGTCACAATGAAGGCGGCCCCTAAAACCGTGAAAAAGAAGGCGGCCGTAAAGAAGCCCGCCGCCGCGAAAGCGCGCACGAAAGCTGTGAAGGTCGTCGAGGACATCGAGGAAGAGTCTTCGAACGAATCCAGCAACGGTGCAAATCACAGCGGCAAGGCACTCGTCATCGTCGAGTCGCCCGGAAAGGTGAAGTCGATCGGCAAGTATCTCGGCTCCGGCTACAGCGTCAAGGCGACCGTCGGACACATCCGCGATCTGCCGACGAGAACGCTCGGCATCGATCTCGAAGATGAGTTCGAGCCCGAGTACGTCACGATCCCGGGAAAAGAGAAGATCGTCGCGGATCTCAAAGCGGCGGCCAAAGGCGCGCGCGCTGTGTTCATCGCGACCGACCCTGATCGCGAGGGTGAGGCGATCGCGTGGCACGTACAGAGCCAGATCAAGGGCAAGACCGCTCCGCCGATCCGGCGCGTGCTCTTCCACGAGATCACGAAAGAGGCAGTGACGCGCGCCATCGAGAACGCGGGGCAGATCAACCAGAAGAAAGTTGACGCGCAGCAGGCACGCCGTGTTCTCGATCGTCTCGTCGGCTACAAGGCGAGCCCGGTGCTCTGGAAGACAGTAAAGAAGGGACTTTCGGCGGGACGCGTGCAGACGGTGGCGCTCCGCATGCTGGTGGAACGCGAGCGTGAGATTCGCGCGTTTACCGCCGTGGAGTACTGGACCATCGCGGCGGCGCTCGAGCACGAGAACCAGGCGTTCACGGCGAAGCTGCACCACATGGACGGCAACAAGCCGCTCATTCCGAACGCAGAGAGCGCGAAAGCGATCGTCGATGATGTATCGGGCCGTAAGACGTTCGATGTCACCGACATCAAACGTCGCGAGCGTCGCAAGAATCCCGCGGAGCCGTTCAAGACGAGCACGCTGCAGCAGGAGGCCGCGAAAAAGCTCGGCTACGGGTCGAAGCGCACGATGCGTCTCGCGCAGAATCTTTACGAAGGCATCGAGCTCGGGAAGGCCGAGGGCTCGGTTGGTCTCATCACGTACATGCGTACGGACTCGACGCGAATCGCCGAGAGCGCGGTGACAACGGCGCGTGACTTTTTGCGCTCGCAATACTCAGAGGAGTACCTCGCGAAAACGCCGATGTTCTACGGCGCGGCGGGCGATACCAACGCGCAGGACGCGCACGAAGGCATCCGCCCGACGGATCCGTCGCGCACGCCCGATTCGGTGCAGAAGTTCGTGTCGCCTGAGCAGTTCAAGCTGTATCAGCTGATCTGGCAACGCTTCATGGCGAGCCAGATGGCGCCCGCGGTGTTCGATACGACCACGGTCGATTTCAACATTCAGACGTCACAGCATCAATATCTGTTTCGTGCGACCGGCTCTGTCATCAAGTTCAAAGGCTTCCTCTCGCTCTACAAAGAGACGCGCGAGGAAGGGGACAGCAAGGCGCTCGAAGACGAGCAGGCGTTGCCGTCGATCGAAGCCGGCGCAAAAATTCCGGTGAAGGAGATCAAGCCGACGCAGCATTTCACCGAGCCGCCGCCGCGTTTTTCGGAAGCGAGTCTGGTGAAAGAGCTCGAACGCCTCGGCATCGGCCGCCCGTCGACGTACGCATCGATCATCTCGACGCTGACCGAGCGGCATTACGCCGAACTCGAGCAGCGCCGTTTCTTCCCGACGCCGCTTGGCGAGAGCGTCGAGAAAGTGATGGTGAAGCAGTTCCCCGACGAGTTCAATGTTGGGTTCACGGCGGCGATGGAACGCGAGCTCGATAAAGTCGAAGACGGCGAAATGCCCTGGCAGAAAGTGCTGAAGGGTTTCTACGGGCCGTTCGAGAAAGCGCTGGGTGCGGTGGATTACGAAGCGCTGATCCACGAAGCGCACGATCTCAGCGCGCTCGAAAACGACAAGTGTCCGACCTGCGGCGGCAAGCTCGTCGCGAAGGGTGGATTCTTCGGGCCGTTCATCGCTTGCGAGAATCATCCGAAGACGTGCAAGTACACGCGTCCGCTCAAGGGTGAGCGCGTTCCGCCTGTGCTCACTGAGTTCCCGTGCCCGGTGTGCGGCAAGATGATGGTTGTCCGCCGCGGCCGTTCGGGCGAGTTCCTCGGCTGCAGCGGTTTTCCAAAATGCCGCGGAACACGCTCGATGCCGACGGGGGTGAAATGTCCGAAGGACGGCGGCGATATCGCAGCGCGGCGCTCGAAGAAGCGCGGCAAGGCGTTCTACGGCTGCGAGAATTATCCGAAGTGCGATTTTGTCTGCTGGGATAAACCAGTTGCCGAGGTATGTCCGGAGTGCGGCAATGTCGGCGCGGAGTCGAAGTCGTCAAAGACGCGCGGATCGTACAGGAAATGTTTGAAGTGCGCGAATGAGTGGTCGGTGGCGGAGCCGGCGGAGGTTGTGGAGGCGGAGGCGGTGCCCGCTTAGCCAACTACAGGAGCGGTTTTTGGTTTTGGCAACAAAAGGTGTGCGTTAACGGTCGTTGGTTGGCCGGGTATTGAACTAACTGCGACGGGACCGGTCGGTGCGTGGATGGAATCACGCTCGACCGGTCCCGTTGTCGTTAGTTCATCAATCCGATACCAACGACCGTTAACGCATCCCTTTTGTTGTCAGAACTGAGTACGCAAAACGGTTCTTGGTGTTCAGCTCCTGGATTTCACCCAAGCCCCAGCTTCGCCGCCAACCCAATCCGCTGAAGTTTTCCGGTCGCCCCCACCGGAATCTCCTTCACGATCACAATTTTCTTCGGCACCTTAAAGTCCGCGAGCTTCACCGCAGCAAACGCGCGCAGCTCTTTCTCATCCGCCGTGTGCCCCTCGCGCAGCACAATCGCCGCCCCGACCTCCTCACCGAGCATCTCGTGCGGCACCGCGAACGTCACGCACTGATGCACCGCCGGGTGCTCCATGATGATCTCGTCGACTTCACGCGGTGAAATTTTCTCACCGCCGCGATTGATGATCTCTTTCAAACGGCCAACGATCGAGAGATAACCTTCCTCGTCCATCGTCCCGACATCGCCGGTGCGAAACCAGCCATCAATGAATGCCGTGGCGTTTGCATCCGGATTGTTCTCGTATGCCGCCATCACGTTGCTGCCCTTGATGACGATCTCGCCGCGTGCGCCGACTGCTACAGTCCTGCCCTGCTCATCCACCACGCGAATCTCCGGTCCGGCGGCAACGCCGACCGTGCCCGGCTTTCGCGCGCGCGGCGGCAGCGGATTGCTTGCCATCTGATGCGCAGCCTCGGTCATGCCGTACGCCTCGGCAACTCGCGTGCGGAACACGCGCTCGAGATCGGCGAGCACCGTCGGCGGGAGCGAGGACGACGACGAGCGGATGAAACGCAGCTTGCTCGCCGCGACCGCCTCGTCATTCTTGGATGCGCGCAGCAGAAGCGCCTGATGCATCGTCGGCACCGCCGTGTACCAGGTGGGCTTCGCCTCGCTAAGCCACGCGAAGAACTTCAGCGCATTGAATCCGGGCGTGCACCACACCGTGCCGCCGGCGGAGAGTGGCGCGAGCAGCGCGGCGATCAAACCGTGAATGTGAAAAAGCGGCATCACGATCAGTCCGACGTCGCTGCTCGTGAGCGATAACGTTCCGCGAATATTCGCCGCGGAGGCACACACGTTCTTCTGCGCGAGCGGCACGATCTTCGGACGCGACGTCGTCCCCGACGTATGCAGCACCAAAGCGATATCGTCCGGCGTCGCCAGGCGCGGCGTCGTGGGTTCCGTCGCCGTAAGCGTCGTGGGGAAGTCGAGCTCGAACGAACCGGCGCCCCGTTCCGGCGCGGCGACAAGATGCGCGATGGGGACGCCGAGTTTCGCCGCCACAGCGATTGCCGGCGAATCCTTCCCCGCGGCGACTACGAGCAGCTTCGCGCGCAGGTCGGTGAGGTAGAACTCAAACTCGTCGGCGCGATACGACGGATTGAGCGGCGCCGCGGTGGCGCCGGCTCCGATGCAAAGGAATGCCGTCGCCATTTCAGGGCCGTTGTCGAGCACGATCGCGACGCGATCGGCGGCGCCGATTCCCCGTTCGTTCAATGCCGAGACAATGCCACGCACCTGCCGGCGCAGCGCGCCATAAGTGAGCGGAGCTCCGCCGGGCGCCATGATTGCCGTGTCATTCTCCGCGCCCGCTTCAAGGAGCTGCGCGATCGTTCGTGCCGTATCAGTCATGTTGTTGTCTGCCGTCTAAGGTCTTCCAGTCTAGCGTCTGAAAACGCCCTTCGCCCTTCAATACTGAATACTGAGTCTCCCTTTCGCATCCTCAATCGTCTTCGCCAGCAACCTCGTGCACGCATACACCGCATCGATGTGCGGCGTCGGCGTCCCCGTCAGCGTCCCCAGTTCGATTATCGCTCCAACCAGCGCCTCGATCTCCAGCGGCCGTCCGTGCTCGACATCCTGCAGCATCGACGTCTTGTGCGCCCCAACTTTTTCCGCGCCCGCAATGCGCTTCTCGATTCCAACGCGCATGGTGATGCCGAGCTTGGTCGCGATTGTTTCCGCCTCGGTCATCATCTGGAACGACAAATCACGAGTCAGCGGATACCGCGTCAGGCCTTCGAGCGTCGCGTGCGTGAGCGCGCTGATCGGGTTGAACGCGAGATTGCCAATCAATTTGAGCCAGATTTCCGCTCTGAGATTGTCGGAAATCGGCGCTTTGAATCCCGCGGCAACCAACCGCGCGGCGATCGCCTGGATGCGCGGCGTGGTCGAGCCATCCAGTTCGCCGAGCGCAAAACGCTTTCCTTCGACCACATGCACGACGCCCGGAGCCTCGAGCACTGCGGCGGGATACACAACGGTGCCGATGATCCGCGCCGGATCCACCGCACGCGCGATCGATCCATCAGGATCGGCGGAAACCACCGGCGTTCCATCGTACTGCCCGCCGAGCCGCTGGAAATACCACCACGGAATTCCGTTCTGCATCGTCACGATGCTCGTGGTTGCATCGCACAGATGATGCAGATCGCCGGCGACGGCGCCCACCTGATGCGCTTTTACCGTCAGGAGAACGGCGTCCTGCGGTCCCGCTTCACTCATCTTGCTGAACACGCGAACATTCTTGGAGACAACTTCGCGACCGTCCTCGGTCACAACTTTCATTCCGTTCTTGGAGATCGCCTCGAGGTTCGCGCCGCGCGCAATAAGGGTGACCTCGTCTCCTGCGGCCGCGAGCAGTCCGCCCAGATATCCGCCGATCGAGCCGGCACCGACAATCGCGAACTTCACGCGGCCACCGGAGCGGCGCCAGTGTCGTCAACACCTCGCATGCGTTTGCGCATCGGCTTGAGCACCGCGAGCGCCATCGCCGCGGCGACGAAGTTCATCGAGCCCGCCGTGAGGAACACCGCGTGCCAGCCGCCGCCGGACGCCGCGATGATGCTGCTCAGCGGAACGAGCAGCGCCGCGGTTCCCTTGGCCGTGTATAGAAAGCCCGCGTTCGCGGTCGCGAATTTTCTGCCGTAGGTATCGGCGCAGGTGACAGGGAAGAGACTGTAGATCTCGCCCCATGCAAAGAACACGAGCGCGCTGAGCAAAACAAATGCGACCGGGTTCCGGCCAAATTCATTGAGCGCGAGAATGCCCGCGCCCTCGAGCAGAAACGCGATGAACATCGTGTTCTCGCGTCCGATGTTATCCGAGATCCAGCCAAAGAATGGCCGCGCGACTCCGTTCAGCACGCGGTCGAGCGAGAGCGCAAAAGTCAGCGCCGGCAGCGTGAGGCCGAGTATCGACGTCGGGATATCGGTAATCCCGAAATCCTTCGCGATCGGCGCGAGCTGTGCCGTGGCGAGCAATCCTCCCGTCGCCATCAGCGTAAACATCAGATACATCACCCAGAACACCGGCGTCTTCAGCATCTCGCCGGGAGCGTACTCGCGGCGGCTCGTGCTCGTCGCGCCGGCGGCTGATTTATATGAAGCCATAAATTCCGCGGCGGGCGCTCTCAAAAACCAGGCGAGCACGAACACGACCACGCCCTGACCGATTCCATAGTTGATCAGCGTCGACTCATATCCGCTCGACTTGATCATCTCGATGATCGGCTTGACCGTGAAAGCCGAACCAGCTCCAAATCCCATGGCCGTGAGGCCGGCGGCAAGTCCGCGGCGGTCGGGAAACCACTTCAGCGCGTTGCCGACACACGTTCCATAGATGGCACCGGCGCCGATTCCGCCAACGGCGGCACCCAAGTACAGCATCGAGAGCGTATCTGCGTTCGCGTCGATCACCCAGCTCGCTGCGACCAGAAACGACGCGCCGAGCACGACGATTTTCGGGCCGTACTTGTCGACGAGCCACCCCTCGACCGGCACCAGCCACGTCTCGATCAGCACGAACAGCGTGAACGCGACCTGAATCGCCGGTTTCGTCCAATGATGCTTGTCGGCGATCGGATTGACGAAGAGTGTCCAGCCATACTGAAGGTTCGCAATCATCGACATACAGATGATGCCGACGATCAGCTGCCACCAGCGGCCGCCTATCGGGCCTTTCTCGGTATTCGCGGGGTCGGTCATGCGGGTGGTCTGGGGGGGCGGAATGGGTTTTCGTTTTTTCTTTTGTCGCGCCCCCCAATATATAGTTCCGGCATGGCATCCGGCCCCCCAACCACACCCATACATATAGTAGGCGGCGGTCTCGCCGGGAGCGAAGCCGCGTGGCAACTCGCGGAGCGCGGTCACTCGGTGGTCCTGCACGAAATGCGCCCGGTGCAAACAACCGAAGCGCACAAAACCGACAAGCTCGCCGAGCTCGTCTGCTCGAACACTTTCAAGAGCACCGAAGTCACCAACGCGCACGGCCTTCTCAAGGCCGAGATGCGTTTGCTCGGCTCGATCATCCTGCAAGCGGCCGATGCCGCGCGCGTTCCCGCCGGCACCGCGCTGGCTGTCGATCGCGATGTTTTTTCGGCCGGAGTGCACGATCGGCTCATGGCGCATCCGCGCGTGACCGTCGAGCGCGGTGAGTATGCGCAGCTGCCGTCGCCGGGAATCATCGCAACCGGGCCGCTGACGAGTGCAGCGCTCGCGGGCGAGATCGCGAGCGCGCTCGGCGTCGAGTCGCTCGCCTTTTACGATGCGATCGCACCGATTGTCTCAATCGAATCAATCAATACCGATATCGCGTTCCGCGCATCGCGCTACGGCAAAGAGACGATGGAAGGCGAGCAGGATGCGTATCTCAACTGCGCGATGAACAAAGAACAGTACGAGGCGTTCATCGATGCGCTCGCGGTGGCCGATCAGTTCACCGCGCATGAGTTCGACAAAGTGCCCTACTTCGAGGGGTGTATGCCCGTCGAGGAAATGGCGCGGCGGGGCAGGGAATCACTTCGGTTCGGCCCGCTGAAACCGGTGGGAATCGACGATCCGAAAACCGGTCGCCGGCCGTACGCGGTTGTTCAGCTCCGGCGCGAGGATCGCGCGGGGCGGATGTGGAATCTCGTCGGATTCCAGACGCGGATGAAAATCCCCGAGCAGCAGCGCGTGCTGCGCACGATTCCCGGGCTCGAAAACGCCGAGTTTTTGCGATTTGGATCGATTCACCGAAACTCGTATGTGAACTCACCGGCGTCGCTCACACCGCATCTCTCGCTGCGCGGCGATCCCCACACGCTTTTTGCCGGGCAGCTCACGGGCGTCGAGGGCTACACCGAGAGCACCGCTACGGGGTTACTCGCCGCGATCAATCTCGATCGGATGATGCGCGGTGCGGAGCCGGTCGTTCCGCCGCCGACGACCATGCTCGGCGCGCTTTACCGCTACCTTCGCGAGGCGGATCCCAAGCATTTCCAGCCGATGAATGCGAATTTCGGATTGCTTGAGGAACTCGCGGTGGTGCCGCGGGATAAAGCAAAGAAGCGCGAAGAGTACGCCGCGCGGGCGCTCGCAGAAATGCGCCGCTGGATCGATTCGAACGCCTTGGCCGGAGCGCCGGTCGCGACATAACTTCACTGTGGCTCAACGCTGTTCACCACTCACCAGAGAAGGTCATATGAAAGCTCTCGCAATCATGCTTGTCGCCTGCTCCACCGTTGCGCTCGCTCAGTCGCCTGAAACGGCGAAGGCCGAGTTGAAGGACGCCGCTGGTAAGTCGGTCGGAATGGCGACACTCACCGAGACGCCGCATGGCGTGCTGATTCACGCGATGGTGATGGGGATCCCGGCGGGCACGCACGCGTTCCACGTTCACGCGACCGGTGTGTGCGACGCGCCGTTCACGTCTGCGGGCGGCCACTTCAATCCGACCGCCAAGCAGCATGGCATGTCCAACGACATGGGAATGCACGCGGGCGATATGCCGAACATCGTTGTCGGATCGGACGGCATGGTGACGTTCGACGTGCTCAACTCTGCCGTCACGCTGAAATCCGGTGCAAACAGTCTGTTCAAGGACGGTGGCACGGCGCTGATGATCCATGGCGGCGCCGACGACTACAAGGGTGATCCGGCAGGCAACGCGGGCCCCCGTATCGCCTGCGGCGTCGTCACGCACTAAAACAAAAAGAGGCAGCACCATGCAGGTAGGAATGGTCGGGCTGGGCCGCATGGGCGCGAACATGGTGCGTCGCCTCATGCGTGGCGGGCACGAGTGCGTGGCGCACGACGTGACGGCGGCGGCGGTGAACGCGATCGCCGCCGAAGGTGCGATCGGCGCGGTGACGATCGATGACTTCGTCGCGAAGCTGAGCAAGCCACGCACCATCTGGCTGATGGTGCCGGCAGCCGTCGTCGACTCCACGCTCGATGCGTTGCTCCCCAAGCTCGACGCCGGCGATGTCATCATCGACGGCGGCAATTCGTACTATCGCGATGACATCGCCCGCGCGGCACGACTGACGGCGCTCGGGTTCCACTATGTGGACTGTGGCACGAGCGGCGGCGTCTTTGGCATGGACCGCGGCTACTGTCTCATGATCGGCGGCGAGCAGGAAGTGGTGACGCGGCTTGATCCGATCTTCGCGACGCTCTCGCCTGGAGTGGGAACCATTCCCAAAACAGCGGGCCGCGACAAACTCGGCGGCACCAGCGAGCGCGGCTATCTCCACTGCGGCCCGAGCGGGGCGGGGCACTTTGTGAAGATGGTGCACAATGGAATCGAGTACGGCATGATGGCCGCCTATGCGGAAGGACTGAACATCCTGAAGCATGCGAACATCGGAACACAGAAACACGACGCCGACGCCGAGACGACTCCGCTGAGAAATCCAGAGTTCTATCAATACGATTTCAACCTCGCCGATGTGACCGAGGTGTGGCGGCGCGGGAGCGTGGTGTCGTCGTGGCTGCTCGACCTCACGGCGTCCGCACTCGCGGCGGATCCGAACCTCGACAAATTCACCGGCCGTGTCTCGGATTCGGGCGAAGGACGCTGGACGATCGACGCCGCAATCGATGAAGCCGTTCCCGCGAACGTTCTTGCAGCCGCGCTGTTCGAGCGATTCAGTTCGCGCGGCGAAGCAGAGTTCCAGAACCGCATCCTCTCCGCGATGCGATTCGAGTTCGGCGGCCATATCGAGAGGAGCACATGACCGCCGTTCCCTCCGACGCGCTTGTCTTTTTTGGCGCGACGGGAGATCTCGCGCGAAAGAAAGTGTACGCGGCGCTCCAGGCGCTTGTGCGCCACGGGCGGCTCGACGTGCCCATCATCGGCATCGCACATTCGGGATGGACGTTCGATCTCCTCAAGAAGCGCATCCGCGATGAACTGAGCCAGCGCCCCGGGAGCGATCCGATCGCGCTGGAGAAGCTGCTGTCGAAGCTGTCGTACCTCGAAGGCGACTACCGCGATCCGAATATGTTCGTCGAGCTTCGAAAGGTGCTCGGCGCCGCGAAACATCCGCTGCACTATCTCGCGATACCGCCCGATGCATTCGCGACGGTTGCAGACGGCCTTGGCCGCTCGGGATGCGCGCAGGGCGCGCGCATCGTGGTCGAGAAGCCGTTCGGACGCGATCTGGAATCGGCAAAGGCGCTGAACGAGACGCTGCACCGCGAGTTCGATGAGACGAGCATCTATCGCATCGATCACTTCCTCGGGAAGGAAGCGGTGCAGAATCTGCTCGTATTCCGATTCGCGAACACTTTCCTCGAGCCCGTCTGGACCAATCAGTTTATCGAGAGCGTGCAGATCACGATGGCCGAGAATTTTGGTGTGGACGGGCGCGGCAAGTTCTATGAAGAAGCCGGCACGATTCGCGACGTGATTCAGAATCACCTGCTGCTCGTGCTCGGGCTGCTGACGATGGAAGCGCCGCTGCCGGGGAGCGCCGCGGCGGTGAATGACGAGCAGGTGAAACTGTTCCAGTCGATTCGTCCGCTCGGGCCCGCCGATGTGATTCGCGGCCAATGCCGAGCATACCACGATGAAAAGGACGTCGCGCCTGATTCCACGGTCGAGACCTACGCCGCCGTCCGGCTCAGCATCGACTCGCCCCGCTGGAAGGGCGTTCCGTTTTTGATTCGCGCGGGGAAGTATCTCGCATCGACCGTCTGCGAAGTGATCGTGAACTTCAAGCAGCCCGTGATGTTTGCCACGGGCGACGCGTCGAACTATGTGCGTTTCCGGCTGAGCCCCGATGTGCTCGTGACGATCGGTGCGCAGGTGAAGCGCGCCGGTGAGGCGATGATCGCGGAGCCCGCGGAGTTCACCGTCGTGCATCATCCTGACGGTGACGAAATGGACGCGTACGAGCGCCTGCTCGGCGATGCACTCGCCGGCGATCCGATGCTGTTCGCGCGCGAAGACTGCGTCGAGGCGGCGTGGGCGATTGTCGAGCCCGTGCTCGGTGATGTGACGCCGGTGCACGTGTATGAGAGTGGAACATGGGGCCCGCTCGAAGCGACGGGCCTCGCCGGTGACGTTGGCGGCTGGCGCAATCCGTCTGTGTGAGCAGACACGACGGCGTACTCACCATCAACGGCGGATCGTCGAGCGTCAAATGCGCGATCTTCAGCCGCGGTGATCCGCCGGTGCGCGTGCTGCGCGAGACCGTCGCGCGCGACGCGGCCAGCTCATTGGTCGACTGGCTTGAGCGTGAGCCCGCGTTCGCGAACGTCGGTGCCGTGGGCCATCGCGTCGTGCACGGGATGCAGCACGTGGAGCCGGAACTGATCACGGGTCACCTGATTGACGAACTGCGCACGATGAGTGCATTCGTACCAGAGCATTTGCCGGGTGAGATCGCGCTGATTGAGGCGATCCGCGATCGCCATCCCGCGATGCCGCAGGTGGCGTGCTTTGATACCGCTTTCCATCATAGGATGCCGCGTGTCGCGAAGCAGATTGCCGTGCCGCGCCGCCTCGAAGCGAAGGGTGTGCAGCGCTATGGATTTCACGGCCTGTCGTACGCATACCTGATGCAAGAACTCGAGCGCGCCGCGGGCGGCACCGTCGCGCGCGGTCGCGTGATCCTCGCGCACCTGGGCGGCGGCGCGAGTCTCGCGGCGGTGCGCGACGGGCAGAGTATCGATACGAGCATGGGGTTCACGCCGGCATCAGGCCTCGTCATGGGCACGCGCGCCGGCGATGTAGACCCGGGGCTCGTCGCCTTTCTCGCGCGCTCAGAGGGCTTCACGGGCGAACAGTTCGAGAACATGGCGAGCCACGAGTCCGGATTGCTCGGCGTGTCAGAAACGAGCTCGGACATGCGCGAGTTGCTCGAACGTGAGGCGACAGATGTTCGCGCGGCGGAGGCGATCGCGCTCTTCTGCTATCAGGCGCGCAAATGGGTCGGTGCGTTTGCGGCAGCGCTGGGCGGTCTCGATACGATTGTGTTTTCGTGAGGGATCGGGGAGAATGCGCCCGTCATCCGCGCGCGCATCTGCGAAGGCCTCCAGTTCCTTGGCGTTCGCCTCGACGCAGCGCTCAATGCACAGAATGCCGCGGTCATTTCGAGCGCGGCGAGCGGCGTCAGCGCCCGCGTGATACGCACCGACGAAGAGTCTATGATCGCGCGATCCGTGTATCGCGTGCTCGGCGTGTCGCTATGAATGAAGATCCGGCGATGTACGCAGCGGCCGCGAGCGCGCTTGAACTCATTGTCGACGGCGCGCGCGTCGGGCTCGGCTCTGGACGCACCGCGTCGGTGTTCGTGCGACTGCTCGGCGCGCGGGTGCGCGATGGTCTTCGCGTGACCGGCGTACCGGCATCGGGCGCAATTGAAACGTTGGCGCGCGCGGAGGGGATTCCGCTGGTCGCGCTGTCAGAATCGGAGCTGCTTGATATCACGGTCGACGGCGCCGATGAAGTCGCGCCGAATCTTGATCTCGTCAAAGGGCATGGTGGCGCGCTCGTCCGCGAGCGGATCGTCGCGGCGGCTTCCAGGCGGCAGGTCATTCTCGTCGGAGCGGAGAAGCTCGTTCAGCAGCTCGGCGAGCACTTCGCGATTCCGGTCGAAGTGATCCCGTTTGCGGCTGGTCCCGTGATGCGAGCGCTGAAAGCCGCCGGGCTCTTTCCGACGGTGCGCACGAATGCCGCGGGCGATCGCGAGGATATGAACCAAAATGGAAACCTCACGTTCGACTGCGCGCTCGCAGCACCGCTGACGGACGCGCGCGCTGCGCGCGCACTCGAAGCGCAGTTGCGCGCGATTCCCGGGGTCATCGACACAGGACTCTTTCTCGGCACCGCGAGCCTTGTGCTCGTCGGCCACGCTGACGGTCGCGTCGAGTCCATGACCCGCGGGGGCGGCGGCACATGACGCCGGCGGTGCGCGGGAACGTCGACATTTTTCCCGATGATGCGGCGTTGACCGCGGCTGTTGCCGAGCGGTTTGTCGCTGCAGCTGCGGCGGCGATCGACGCCACGGAAACGTTCTCCGTGGCGCTCTCGGGCGGCAGCACTCCGCGCGCGCTGTTCACTGCGCTCGCGTCACCGGAATACTCGTCGCGCATTCAGTGGTCCGCCGTGCATGTCTTCTGGGGCGACGAGCGCTGCGTCGGGCCGGCCGACGCCGACAGTAACTATCGGATGGCGCGCGAGACGCTGCTCGATCACGTGCCCGTGCGCGCCACGAATATCCATCGTATTCGCGGTGAGGAAGATCCTGCGGAGGCGGCGGAAAAATATGAACGCGACCTTCGCGCGGCATTCGAGACGCCAACTGGGCCGCCGCGGTCTGCGCCGGGCGCGCGCTTCGATCTTGCGCTGCTTGGTCTCGGCACCAACGGCCACACGGCGTCGCTCTTTCCGCATTTACAGGCCGTGCGTGAACAGACGCGGTGGGTGATGGCGGAAAATGTCGCGAGCGTACAGCTGTGGAGGATCACACTGACGCCGGTGATCCTGAATCGGTCTGCCGAGGTTCTGTTCCTTGTGTCAGGCAAGGAGAAGGCTGCGATATTGCGCCGCGTGCTGTACGGCGCGCGCGAAACGGACGAACTTCCAGCGCAGTCGATCGCGCCCGTTGATGGCCGGCTTCGCTGGATGATCGACGCGGCCGCCGCTGCTGACCTCCCCGCAATCTGAATCGCTGATATGATCGCCCGCCAAAGTGCCCGCGAGCGCGTCGTCTTTCTGATCGACGTGGACAACACGCTGCTCGACAACGATCGGATCGTTGCTGATATGCGCGAGGCGCTGATTCGTGAGGTTGGCGCGGAGAAGGAGCTGCGGTATTGGACGATATTTGAAGAGTGTCGTCGCACGCTCGGCTACGCGGACTATCTCGGAACGCTGCAGCGTTTTCGTATGGAGGATCCGCACGATCCGAACCTGCTTTCAATTTCGTCGAAGCTCGTCAACTATCCCTTTCAGCAGCGGCTTTTTCCGCGCGCGCTGGACGTCATCAGTTATCTCGCGCGGTGGGGGACACCCGTGATTCTGACCGATGGCGACGTCGTGTTTCAACCGCTGAAGATCGAGCGCTCGGGAATTGGCGAAGCAGTTGGTGGCCGGGTTCTCCTGTACGTGCATAAGGAGAAGGAGTTGGCCGAAGTCGAGCGCCGCTATCCCGCCGACCAATACGTGCTCATCGACGACAAGCTGAAGATTCTCACCGCGGTGAAGGAGATCTGGGGCGATCGCGTGACCACTGTGTTTCCGAAGCAGGGGCATTACGCGACTGATCCTGATGTCGCGAAATATCCGGAGGCTGATTTTACGATCGAACATATCGCCGATCTGCTCACGTATAACCCGCCACCGGGCGTCGTCAGCGTGCGCGATGAATGAGAAAACAGGCATCACTTGAGGACTGATTCATGAGCGAGAAAGGGCCGGCACCTATTCAAGCGCTTACGGCGCGCCCGTCATGGAAGGCGCTGCAGGCACACTGGAATACTCTGAGCGCAGTCCATCTCCGCGATATGTTCGCGAACGACGCGACGCGCGGCGATCGCCTGAACACCGAGGCCGCCGGACTGTACCTCGACTATTCCAAGCAGCGCGTGACGAGCGAGACGCTCGGGCTGCTCAACGCGCTTGCGACGGAGTGCGGCCTTCGCGAGCGGATCGACGCGATGTTTCGCGGTGACAAAATCAATGTCTCTGAAAAACGCGCCGTGCTGCACGTCGCGCTTCGCGCGCCGGCTGGAACCACAATCACTGTCGATGGCGTGAATGTTGTGCCGGAAGTGCAGGCCGTGCTGGCGCGGATGGAGACGTTTGCGCGCAGCATCCGCTCCGGCGACTGGAAAGGTCACACGGGCAAGCGCATTCGGAATATCGTGAACATCGGGATCGGCGGATCGGATCTCGGGCCGGTTATGGCGTACGAAGCGCTGCGCTGGTACAGCGATCGCTCACTCGCGTTCCGCTTCGTCTCGAACGTTGACGGCACCGATTTTGTCGAGGCGACGCGCGATCTCGACGCGGCGGAAACGCTGTTCATCGTTTCGTCCAAGACATTTACGACGCTCGAAACGATGACCAACGCGCAAACTGCGCGTGCATGGGCCGTCGCGGCACTTGGAAGCAATGCTGCCGTTGCGAAACACTTTGTGGCCGTCTCGACCAACGCGGAGGGCGTCGCGAAGTTCGGGATTGATACCGTCAACATGTTTGGCTTCTGGGACTGGGTTGGCGGCCGCTATTCGATGGACGCTGCCATTGGTCTGTCGACGATGATTGCCGTTGGACCCGAGAACTTTCGCGCGATGCTCGCCGGCTTCAACGCGATGGACGAGCATTTTCGGTCGGCGCCGTTCGAGCGGAACCTTCCCGTGCTCATGGGACTGCTCGGCATTTGGAACAACAACTTTCTTGGCGCGCAGACTGTTGCGGTGCTCCCGTACGATCAGTACCTCAAGCGCTTCCCGGCGTACCTGCAGCAGCTCACGATGGAATCAAATGGGAAGCACGTCACGCTCGAGGGCGCGACGGTCGATGCCGCCACCGGCCCGGTCTATTGGGGTGAGCCCGGTACCAACGGCCAGCATTCGTTTTATCAAATGATCCACCAGGGCACGCGGATCATTCCGTGCGATTTCATTGGATTCCGCAAACCGCTGAATGAACTCGGCCGCCATCACGATCTCTTGATGGCGAATGTCTTCGCGCAAACCGAAGCGCTGGCTTTTGGCAAAACCGCAGAGCAGGTAAAGGCCGAGGGCACTCCCGACTGGCTGGTCCCTCATCGCGTCTTTGAGGGCAATCGCCCGACGAACACGATCCTCGCCGACCAGCTCACCCCGCATACACTCGGCGCTCTGGTCGCCCTCTATGAACACGCTGTCTTCACCCAGGGCAGCGTCTGGGGCATCGACTCATTTGATCAATGGGGCGTAGAACTCGGCAAAGCCCTCGCCCAAAGAATTATCGGCGAATTGGAAGCGCCCGCCACAGCGCCATTAACGCACGATAGCTCCACGAATTCCCTCATCCGTCGATACCGCTCGCCGAACTGATCCGTCACGTCGCCGTTCGCTCACAGCTGTCAGCGCACGGCTATTAGCTCACAGCGGCGCAGTTGTCGTTGCCGTTGCCGTTCGTTACATTGACGTCAACGTATATGCCAGGCTCTCCGCGCGTCACCGCCCTCGAGCAGCTCCGCACGCTCATCTCCGCCCTCACGCACTCTGCCAGGGCCGTTGAGCGCAGCACCGGCATCACCAACGCGCAGCTCTTTCTCCTCCAGCAGCTCGCCGCCGCCGACTCTCTCTCGGTCAACGACCTCGCGGCCCGGGCCCGCACGCAGCAGAGCACCGTTTCCATCGTCGTGGGCCGCCTCGTGCGCGCCGGTCTTGCCGTCAAGCGCAAATCTGCTGACGACGGCCGCATCTCCGCAGTCTCGCTTACGCCAAAAGGCCGTCGCCTTCTCGCGCACGCACCGGCGCCGCCGACAACCGCATTGTTGCGTGCGATCGAAGAACTCTCCGATCGCGAGGTTCGTGCGCTGTCCGACGGCCTCCGCGCCCTTGTCGGTGCACTCAATCTTTCCCCGCCGGAAATCACGATGCTTTTCGAGCACGCGCCGACGCGTCGCTCTTCCGCCATCCGTCCATCCGGGACGGCCACTCGATCCAAAAAGAGGACCACATGACCCGTTTCTCGCTCAGGTCCGCCGCTCTGATCGCGGCCGCGTTTGCCATCGGCGCATGTCACAAGGCGCCCGCCCCAGCGCCCGCGCCCGCCCCCGCGCCGGCGCCGGACAACAGCGCCGCTGAAGCCCGCGCCCGCGCGGCCGCCGCACGCGCCGACTCGATCGCGCGCGCGGACGCCGCGCGCCGCGATGCAGCCGCGCGAGACGAAGCCGCCCGGCGTGCTCGCGAGGCGGCGGCTGCTGCTGCGCGCGCAACGTTGGACGCCGCGATCTACTTCGATCTCGACAAAGACGCGCTGCGCACCGACGCCGAGCAGGCGCTCGATGCGAAAGTCACAGTGCTGAAATCACAGGCCGCGCTGCACATTCGCATCGACGGCAACGCCGACGATCGCGGCTCGGATGAATACAACCTCGCGCTCGGCCAACGCCGCAGCGCAACGGCGAAACGCTATCTCGAGGCCCGCGGTATCGACGCATCACGCATCGAAGTCGTGAGTTTCGGGAAAGAGCGTCCTGCGTGCAAAGACGAAGCGGAATCGTGCTGGCAGCAGAACCGCCGCGACGGATTTTCGATTACGGCCGGCGCGGGGTCGCTTGGAGCTTCAAACCGCTAGCATCTAGAAGTGTCAGGTGAGCGGCGGTTCCGCCGCTGACCCTGCTGAGATCGTCGCACCGTCGAACGCACGAGTGAATGCCCGAACCTCGCGTTCGATGGTGCGACGATGCGCGCCGTAGCGCTGTTGCAGAATTCCGACGAGCCTCTCGCGGTTTCCCGCGATGACGCGCAGGTCACGTTCGGTCAAAAGCTGCCACTGTTGACTTGCGAGCCCGGAAATCTCGTTCCAGCGCTCCCGCAGTTTGCCCCAGATCACGTGGCGTTCCTCTAGGAAGTGGGCCGCGTTGCGGCCGTGGAGTGGGTTGCCAATAACGCAGTCTAGTACGGGTGACCTACGCGTGTGTTCCGTGCGTAGGACGCGTGCTGACAGATGTGTCGCGGGCGTCAGACGATATTCGTACGGGCAGACGGCCGCGGCCGCGGCCTCGCACGAACCCCTTGAGCTGGACGGGCCCCTCGCTGATACGTCGTGTTGTCCGTGACGCCGTCGGAATCATCGCGCTTGCGGCGATCTATGCCGCGGTCGCGAAGGTTTCGCTCGCCGCTGCGATGGCGCATCATGTGGTCTCATCCATTTGGCCGCCGGCCGGCATCGCGGTGTTTGCGCTCGTCCGCTTCGGTCTCGGCTGGTGGCCCGGCGTGGCCATCGGCGCGTTCGCACTCAACTATTCGAGCGGCGTAACGATCGCGGGGGCGGTGGCGATTGCCGGCGGCAATACGGTCGAAGCCGTCGTCGGTGCGTATCTGCTCACGCGCGTCGCTCACATTAGCCGCCCGCTCGATCGCGTGCGCGATGTGCTCGCCCTCGTCGGGTTCGCCGGACTGTTGAGCACGATGATCGCGGCGACCATCGGTGTTGCGAGCCTCGTCTTCACCGGCTCAGCGAACGCCGCCACCGCGCCGCATCTCTGGCTCGTGTGGTGGACTGGCGATGCGGTCGGGATTCTCGTCGTCACGCCATTTCTGCTGACGTGGACCGAGCCGGAAAGCGACGCGCCCGAGACGCGCATGCGCGGCCTCGAGCAGCTCGTCACGTTCGTTGTGCTCGTGATCGCAACGGTGCTCCTCTTTCAGCGGTGGGGCGGATTTTTTTATCTCGTCTTTCCGATGACGACCTGGATCGCGCTCCGCTTCGGCCGCCGCGGTGCGGCCACGGCCGGCTTGATCGTCATGGTGATCGCGACCTGGTTCACGATTCAGCGGAACGGGCCGTTCACCGCGTATTCCGCACTCGGAAATCTCTTCGCGCTGCAGCTCTTCCTCACGGTGGTCGCCGCCAAGAGCATGCTCTTTGCCGCGTCGCGCGCGGAGACGCGGGCCGGCCAGGCGCGTCTCGTCGAGACGGAGTCGCGGTACCGGCTGCTCGCGCGAAATCTCCCCGACGCATGCGTCGTGCTCTACGATCGCGATATCCGCTTCCTGCTGGTCGAAGGGCCGGCGGTCGTCGCCGCCGGATTTTCAAAAGATGAAGTCGAAGGACGCATGCTCGGCGAAGTGTTCGATCCCGAACACGCGCTGGCGTTGAGTGCCCCGTTCCGCCTCGCGTTCGAAGGGCGGACGATGGAGTTCGAGTTCTCCTACAACGAGCGCACGTACCTCGTGCGCGTGCTCCCGCTCGCCGAAGCAGCGACCAATGCTTCGTACGGCATGGCGCTCGCGCTCGACATCACCAAACGGCATGAGACAGACCGCGAGATCGCGGAAAGCCGCGCGCGTCTGCAGGCGCTCTCGCGCCAGCTGCTTGCGGCGCAAGAAGACGAGCGCATTCGCGTCGCTCGTGAAGTCCACGACGAACTCGGACAGGCATTGACGGGGATCAAGCTCGGGCTGAGTGCGCTGCGCAATCGTCCCACGCGCAGACCTTCGATTGAGACTGATCGCCGTCTCGACGGCGTGAACGTCGCGATCGACGGCGCGATTGATGCCGTGCGCCGCATTGTCCTTCGCCTGCGCCCGGGCGTGCTTGACAGCCTCGGCCCGCTGGCCGCACTCGAATACGAAGTACAGGAGTTCTCGCAGCAAGCGGGCCTTCCCGTGCGGCTCGTGCTCCCGCCGGAGCCGTTCGATCTCGACGCCGAGCGATCCACGACGTTGTATCGCACCGTGCAGGAGGCGCTCACCAATGTGATGCGGCACGCAAACGCCAAGTCCGTGGCCGTCGGGTTGAAGGTGCATCCCGGCGCACTAGTGCTACAGGTCACGGACGACGGGCGCGGAATTGCCGAAAATGAGTTGCGGAAACCGCGGTCAATGGGAATTCTCGGAATGCGGGAACGCGCGATGTCGTGCGGTGGTACGCTGGAAGTACGCAGGGCCGAGGGCGGCGGCACCGATGTGGTGCTCACGGTTCCATACGAAAGCAACGGGGGGTTAGTGCTATGACGCGGATTCTAATTGCCGATGACCATGCTGTCGTGCGCGCGGGGCTCCGCGAACTTCTTCTTCAGCGCGGCTCATTCTCCGTTGTAGGCGAAGCACCCGACGGCGACGCGTTGCTGAAACTCGCGGGCGAAGTCTCCGCCGATGTATTGCTGCTCGATGTGTCGATGCCGGGCCCGCCATTTCTCGATGTGCTTCAGCGCATGCGCACGCAGCATCCGGCGTTGCGCGTGCTCGTGCTCACGATGCACCCGGAAGATCAGTTCGCGGTCCGCGCGCTGCGCGCAGGTGCGTCGGGCTATCTGACGAAGGATCGCACGCCGGCGGAACTCGTCGATGCCGTGACGCGAATAGCGCGCGGCGGCCGGTATATCAGTGCGACGCTCGCCGAGCGTCTCTCGTGGGCGCTCGACGGCGATTTCCGCGCGGCACCGCACGACGCGCTCTCTGATCGCGAGATGCAGGTGCTGATGCTGCTCGGCCGTGGGCACAGCGTGAAGGAGGCCGGCGAAACCTTGCGGCTCAGCATGAAGACGATCAGCACCTTTCGGAAGCGAATGATGAAGAAGATGGGCTTCGCGACGAACGCCGACGCGGTGCAGTACGTGGTGCGGCAGGGACTGCTGACTTCGGACACGCAGTAGCGACGCCTGGGTGACGCCTGGCGGAGTCGTAGTCTTGCCGTAGGACAAATCCTGACCGCGCGTTGGGACGCGCGCCGATTGCAGGGCCGTGCGCCGGGCATGACGTTGCACCCATGCGCACACTGATCGAAGTATTCGCGTCGTGTTCGACACTGCTGGCCGCGGCGCTCGCCGTGATTGTGGTATCCCAGCGCCGTGCCGCGCACGCGCTCACGAAGCTGGCGTGCACGGACCCGCTCACCGGCCTGTCCAACCGCCGCGAGTTTATGCGCGCGCTCGACGCCGAGATATCGCGCGCGTCACGAACGGGACGACCGTTCGCAGTCGTGCTGCTCGATGTCGACGGCCTCAAGCTCATCAACGATCGCTACGGCCATCGCGCCGGCGATCGTGCCATTAAACGAGTAGCCAACGCGCTGCGAGTGTCGCGGCGCGCGATGGATGTGGCCGGCCGGATCGGCGGCGACGAGTTCGCGGTGTTGCTCCCGGAAAGCGACCACGCGAGCGCATGGCTCTTTCTCGAGCGCATGCGCGCGTTGCTCGCCGGTCACCGCCGCGCGGGGTCGATTATCATCAGCGCCGGTGTGGCCCAGCATCCGCGAGACGGTCACGGCGTGGACGCGCTGATCGATCACGCGGACGCAGCGCTCTACGCCGAGAAACGGCGCCACGCGCACGCGGCGCACATCACACCGGCCTCAATGCCACGCATCAAACGCGAAGGGCAGCGGTCGCCCGCCTGACGCGCACCTTCCAACTCATCCTCGTTAGTGCAGCTCACAACCAGGAGAACACATATGAAGACGACCGCCCTTTCACTCATCGCGCTATTCGTGCCCGCAGCCCTGTGCGCGCAGATCGGCGATGCGTCGGCTGTCTCGGTTTGGAAAGCGCGCGCGAAGATGGATGCCGCGCGCGACGCGATGATCGCCGGAGGTCGCATGCACCCTTCCGATGAAGAGGTCGAACGGAGCGGATGGGCGATGGAGCGCGGTGTCACGCGCGCGCAAATCGCCGCAATCGCGAGAAGCACGCAGGGCGACCGGTCGCTGGTGGCCGCGTACGATGTGCTCGCCAAACTGACGGCCAACGGCGTGCCCGCCGCCCGCGCCGCCGCCGAGATCCAGGCGAACGTCACGAGCGGCGCGAGCGATGCGACACTCGTGGCACTGCTGACCGCTGACGCGTCGGCGGCATCGCCGCACAGTCTGCGGAGAACGGTGAGCTCGGTCGGTGGTGCGGGCGGCGATACGCCAATGCTGAGCACGGCAGTCAGCGGGGCTCAGCGGCGACCGTAGCAGCGATTTGGTCGTTACCTTCCATGGATGGCAACGGCCAAGCGGCAGCAAGAACAACCGAACGACGAGGAACGCCAGCGGGCTGAACGTCCGCCGCTCGTCACGGTTTTTCTGACTCACCTCGCCCGTGAGCGTGACGTCGCGCCGAATACGGTAAAGGCCTACTCACGCGATCTCGACGATTTCTGCGCGTTCATCGGACCGTACTTTGGCACCGAGCGTGTCGACTGGGGAAAGGTCGACCGCCTCGCGATGCGATCATTTCTGGCGCATCTCACCAAACGCGGACTCGGCAAGCGCAGCATCGCGCGCACGCTCTCCGCCGTGCGGACGTTCTACGCGTTCCTGCATCGCAACGACGTCGTCGAGGTGAATCCGGCGCGCACTGTTGGATCACCGAAAACTGACAAATATCTGCCGGCGTATCTCGATCGCGCGCAGGTCGAGACGCTGTTCACCGCCGCTGCAACGCGCGCGAGCGAGGGCCACTACTCCGACGTGCGCAATCTTGCGATTCTCGAACTTTTCTACTCGGCAGGACTGCGCCTCAGTGAACTGCGCGGGATCAATCGTCCCGATCTCGACTTGCTCGCCGGCCTTGTGAAAGTGCGAGGGAAGGGAAGAAGGGAGCGCATCGTGCCAGTCGGTCAGCACGCGCAGCGTGCACTGCGAAACTACGAGCGCGCTCGCGACGAACTCTGCCGTAAACTGGGACTTGGCGCCGACCGCACCGCCTGCTTTCTCAGCAATCGCGGGAAACGCATGAGCGTCAAAGGAATTCAGAACGCCGTCGTCGGCTGGCTCAAACAGGTCGACGAAGGCGCCGGCCTCTCGACGCACTCACTGCGCCATTCTTTCGCCACGCATCTCCTCGACGCCGGCGCCGACTTACGAGCTGTGCAGGAACTCCTCGGCCACGCCTCGATCTCCACCACGCAGATCTACACCCACACGTCTGTGGAGCGCCTGAAGCAGGTCTACAAGCAAAGCCATCCAAGAGCGTAGTTCCAAAAGGAAGTAATCCGCGAAATCAGCGCAATCCGTGGGAAGCCGTTGCCGTTAGACGCAGATCGCCCGCCGCAAAGTCTCCGTCGAGAGATTCCCGCCGCATAGCACGATGGCGACATGCTGCCCCGAGAGCCGCGGCGCGAGCTTCTTCAATCCCGCGAGTCCGACCGCGCCCGCGCCCTCGGCGATGTTGTGCGTGATCCGCATGTAATCGCGGATTCCCTGATAGATCTCGTCATCAGTCACCGTGACGAACTCGCGCAGCCCGTTCTTGAGTGCGTCGAACGTCATCTCATACGCCGATGCGGTGGCGACTCCCTCTGCCATCGTCTTCACCGGAAGTCCGGTCATCACTTTGCCCGCCTTCCATGATTCGAACTGCGTCGGTGCACCGGCGGCGCCCACAGCGCAGACCGTCAGCGATGGTTTGCGTGCGGCCGCAACAGTGATCGCGCCAACCGCCTGCGATCCGCCGCCCGTCGCAATCACGAGTGCATCCAAGCCCGGCCGCTGCTCGAGAATCTCAACGGTCATCGTTCCCGCACCCGCGATCACGTCGCGGTTGTTGGTCGAATGCACGAGCGTCATTCCGCGCTGCTCGCAAATGCGGGCGCACTCTGCGGCGCTCTCGTCGTAGATCGAACCAAATTCAACGAGTTCGGCGCCGAGCGCGCGGATAGCCGCGTTCTTTTCCGCGTTGTTGTTTGCGGGGACGCAAATCGTCACGCGCACGCCGAGCAGTCGCCCCGCGTGTGCGAGACCGAGGCCGTGATTGCCGGTGCTCGCGCCGATCACACCTTTCGCGCGCGCTTCATTCGAGAGCGCCGTGATCGCCGAGAGCCCGTTGCGAATCTTGAAACTTTGTGTGGGCTGGTGGTTTTCGTGCTTCACCCACACCTGCACGCCGTGCCCGACCAGCGCGTCGAGCTCCGGATAATTGCGGAGCGGCGTTGGCGTGAGGTGCGGCCGGATCCGCTCGTGCGCCGCGAGAACGTCGTCGAATGTGATTGGCATCGTGACGATCAACCTGCGTCGGGCGTGCCCTTTCAGCAAGCCTGAATGCGCACTACCGCATGCGATCGGCCTTTCTGAAATAGCTGTTCGCGTATGCAACGATCTGGCCGTCGGTCGGGTGGTCGACCGTTTCGACGCCGATCACTTTCGCTTCGAGCGCGTGATCGTGCGTGTGCAGGTACCGGATGAATTCGAGCTTGGCCGATCCCGGTCCCACAACGAGCAGTTCGACGGCGTCCTGAAGCGTCGCGACCAGATCGTGGTAGAAGCGCTTGTTGTCTTCCGGGTGCTCCTTCAGTCCTTCCTGACCGCGGGTGTGTTTGTGGTGATCGTTGTGCGGCGGCGCAGTGACAGACGCTTCGGCAGCGCTGTCAGAATGAAAAGTGAAAACGCGCGCTTCTTTGTGGTCGAGCCACACCGCCACGTGCTTCGTGCGTACGTCACTGCTCATTGGATTCTCTCCGGTTACCCGCACGTTACGCGGCGTCGGCAGGGGGCGCTATGGCTCAATAGGACGACCCGGCGCTGGCAACGGCGCGCGCAGCCAGCTCCACGCGCATGCGCTCTGCACCGCGATCGCGAGCGCACCATTCAGCAGAATCGCGTGGCGGACGCCGAGCAGGCTGACCGCGACGCCCGTGAGAAGCGCGCCGAGCGAAATGCCGCCGCGCAGCGCGAGCATGTAGAGGCTGACCGTACGGCCGAGCAAGCGCGCGCCCGCCGCGATTTGCAGCAGTGAGTTCGCGGCGGTGTTACTCACCGTCATCGCCGCGCCGGCGAGCGCGAGCAGCACGGGCAACGCCGAGAACCATGGGTTGATTGCGGTGAGCACGAGCACCACGCCGAGCGCGATCGCGAACCCGGAACTCAGCGGGCGCCGGTCAACGGTCGCGGGCACACTCAAGAGTCCACCGGCGCCAAGGAGCCCTCCCACGCCGAACGACACGACGGCGAGTGAGAACTGACTGGCACTGCCGTTGAAGGCCGCTTTCACGAGCACCGGCGTGAACGTGACGAGCGGCCCGCACAGAATTCCAGTCGCGAGCACCGTGAGCAGCGCGCCGCGCAGATTGGCATCGCGCAGAATCGTCCCGATGCCCGCGAACAGCTGTCCGCGCGGGCGCGCAGCCGCGCTCGGCGGAGGCGGGGTCCAGCGCGGCAAGATCCACAGCGCCACGCCGATGAACGGCACGTAGGAGAGCGCACTCACAACGAAGCAGGCCATCGCGCCGACGCTCGACATCAATACGCCGGCGAGCGACGGGCCGAGGATGCGCGACAGGTTGAACTGCGTCGAGTTGAGTGCGAGTCCGGCGCTGATTTGATCGGGTTCCACAATCGACGGCACGATCGACTGAAATGACGGCATCGAGAGCGCGTCGGTGATTCCAACGATCACCGAGAGGACAATAATCATCCACGGCTTCACCGCGCCGATGATCAGCAGAATCACGATTGCGGTGGGGCAGAGCATTTGGATCGACTGAAACAGCAAGATCACACGGCGGCGGTCCGAGCGATCCGCGAGCGCACCGCCGGCCAGCGTCAGCAGCCACACGGGTGCGTTCATCGCGAACGAGTCGAGCCCGATTACGAACGGCGACGCTCCAAGTGTGAGCAACAGCCAGGGTTCCGCCACTTGCTGCGCCCACGTCCCGATGCTCGAAAGCAGGCTGGCGAACCAGAAGGTTCCGAACCGGCGTGTGGCGAGAAGGCCGAGTGATTCGCGAAATGTCTTGATCACGAGTATTCCCGTCGCGTATGACGGCTGTCACGACTCAGCTGTTCCGGGTCTCCGGATGCGTTCGTGATTCGAGTGCCGCAACCTCCATCTTGTCCTCGCGGATCTCGAGACGCAATCGGCCGAAGAAACCCATGTACACATTTGCGAGCCAGACGAGCGAGAAACCGGCAATGACGTACCCGCGCCAATCATCGAACAGCAGGTGGAAGCGCGTGAGAGCCAAGAATACCGCCGTCACGTAATGGCTGAAGCAATACTCGCACGTGAACAGATAGAAGAATTTCCGTTCGTATGCCCGCGGGCATGATTTGCTTTTCGCAGCGCACCATTCGCGCGGCTCGCGAAACACCTCTTCGTGGGTGACGGTCCACGTGATGCACGCGATCGGGATCGGCAGCACGAAGAGGAGCGCGAATTGCTGGGAGAGCGGCATTCGAACGAGTCTACATGAGGCGTGCGGCATTCTCTCTCACACCAACGAGCTAGGCACATCAGGCGATAGTGCGCGCGTGCGCTGCGACGCTTCATTCGTGCGTGAACTCTCGCCGAAAGAACTGGATCGTCGTCGCCGCTGTTTGCGGCCTGATCGGCAGTGCGTCGTTGTCAGGAGCGCAGCCATCGGCGCGCGCGACCGACACACTGCCGTTCGGCGACGGTGAGCGGCTCACTTTCCTGATTCACACGGCGAAGTTCGGCAATGTCGGCAAGGCGGTCATGACGCTCACCGGGCCGGTTGATGTGCGCGGTGTCGAGACGAGTCTTGCGTCGTTCGATGCGAGCGCCGGGGTGCTGCTCCTGAAGGGAAAGGACGTCACGAAGAGTTGGATCGACTTGAGCCGCATGACTGCGCTCCGGTATCAGAAGACCGAGCGCCGTCCGTTTTCGTCGGCGCGCGACAGCGTCGAGATCTATCCCGATCTTCATCTCTGGCAGGCCGCGCCCGGCGATTCCGGCACGACCGTCAGCGATGCGCCGCTCGACGAGCTCTCGTTCATCTACTTCCTGCGCACGGTCACACTCGTGCCGGACTCCATCTACTCGTTCGACCGGCACTACGACAAGCGCCGCCTGCCGACCACGGTGCGCGTGGTGAAGCACGAAACGCTGATCACGCCGCTGGGGCCGTTCAACACGGTCGAGTACGAAATGCATGTCGTCGACGCGCGCGATTACAAGGAGCACGGCGTGCTCTATCTCTGGATAAGCGACGACCGATGCCACCTTCCGGTGCGCATCGAAAGTGTCATGCCGGTCCTCGGCAACGGCATCATGACCCTTCAAACCGCCACCACTCCCAACTGCCACTACACAGAGACCAAATGAAATCCATCACTCTGCGGACGACCATTTTCGCCGTCGCGATTTTCGCGCCGCTGGCCATCGTTGCAGCGAGCGCCGACTCGCCGCTGGTACTGCAGTCCACGAGCCGCATTTGGGTCAGTGGCACGTCGAACGTGAAGAACTTCGAATGCAAGGCGGTCAGCCCGGTCGTCAATGCCGACGCAACGAAATCGGATGCGGCGACCGCGATCGTCGCAGGAGAGAAAAGCGTCGTTGCCGTGGACTTGAAAGTCGCGGTGGAAACGCTCGACTGTGGCAGCGGCACGATGAACGGTCACATGAAAGACGCCATGGACCCGAAAGATCATCCGACGATCGAGTTCGCACTCGCGTCATACGATCTCGCGAAGTCCGTCGACAGCGCGGGCGTGACGCTCGCGGGAACGCTGACCATTCACGGCGAAGCCAAGCCAGTCACGATCAACGCCGGCGCGAAGAACGCCGGCGGCGGCGTGTTGCACCTCACCGGTATGTACGAGTTGAACATGAAGGACTACGGCGTAAAGCCGCCGTCGCTGATGCTCGGCACGATGCGTGTCGGCGAGAAAGTGCAGGTCCACTTTGATTTGCAGCTGAAGAACTAACCGAATGAAATCATCTACGACTCGCGCCGCGCTGGTGATCGCGGCGCTGTTGTCCGCAATGCGTGCCGATGCACAAATCACCAACATCCGTCCGGCCGATCAAACCGGCATCAACGTCTTCGAAGCGCCGAAACAGGATACGATTCCGTTCAAAGGCGTTCGCATCGGCTGGGGTGGCGCGTTCACGCAGGACTTTCAAAACCTCACGCACCAGAACGTCGCGTCACCTGTCCTCGCAAACGGCGTCAACGCGAATCAGTTGATCGCGATAGGCCCCGGCTTCACCACCGCGATGGCGAACCTGAATCTCGACGTGCAGCTCGCGCAGGGAATCCACGTCGACCTCACGACCTATCTGTCGACGCGCCATCACAACGACACGTGGGTGAAGGGCGGTTATATCCAGATTGACGGCTCACCATTCGACGTGAAGCCGCTCAACAACATCATGCAATTTCTGACGCTCCGCGTCGGACAGTTCGAAGTGAACTACGGCGACGCCCATTTTCGCCGCACAGACGGCGGCAACGGAATCGACAACCCGTTTGTAGGCAACCTGATCATGGATGCGTACACGACCGAAATCGGTGCGGACGCAACGGTGCGCCTCGGCGGTTTGATGGCCATGGTAGGCTTCACCGGCGGCGCATCGGATGGCCAGGTGACGTCGCCCGGCAAGCATCAGCCCGCCTACCTCGCAAAGGTCGGCTTCGACGGACAACCCGGCGAGAACCTGCGCGTGCGTTTGACGGCCTCGATGTACAACGACGCGAAATCCACGAGCAACGTGCTCTACTCCGGCGATCGCGCTGGCTCGCACTATTTCGACGTCATGGAGAACACGACATCAACCGAGACGGGCAACGCCTGGTCTGGAAACATTCAGCCGGGTTTCACAGATCACGTGGCCTCATACGTGCTGAACCCGTTTGTGAAATACTATCAGCTCGAATTTTTCGGCAATATCGAGACGGCCACCGGCGCGGCGATAACGGAAACGTCGAACCGCACCTGGCGGCAACTCTCCGGTGATCTCACCTACCGCTTCTTCGCAAAGGACCGGATGTACGTCGCCGCGCGCCTCAACACGGCGACCGGTGAAATCGTCGGAGCGCCCATCGATGTCAGTGTCCAGCGCACCCAGTTCGGACTCGGTCTCTTCGTCACGAAGAACCTGCTCGCAAAAGCAGAATGGGTGAACCAGACCTACAACAACTATCCCACCAACAACATTCTGCACGGTGGAAAGTTCAGCGGACTTATGCTTGAAGGGGCGGTTTCGTTCTAATCGCTGCGTCAGCTACCGCTGGCCGAACACCGACGCGAGATTCGCGATCCCCATCAGGTGCTGCACCTGATCGGCGACCACTGCCGCGTCGGAAGTTTGCCCGCGCTTACTGAGCGCTTCGGCGATAATCGAACCGGCAACCACGTACTGCGCCGGCATCACGAGCGATGCCGGATCGATCCATTGATCCTGCCTCTCGAACGCGGCGCGCCCCTTGAACGTGGTATTCCAAAGCGCGAGCGACTTCGGGAGATCGACCATGCCGGCCGCGGTCTTCACGATGCCCTGCGACTCGGTGACAACCGACGGCATCAGGTGCACCGTCAGCCCCTCAGTGACGACATACTGCTCGAGGCCGAGTGCGCGCGGATAGAGCGAGCTCGTGAAATAAATCGGATGCGTCGGCATTACATCGCGAATCATCTGGAGGACGAACAGCTGATCGCGCGTGATGTAACCCGCCGGGATCGTCGAGTGAATCGCGCCGACTTCAAAGAGCTGCGGAGCCGCCAAGCGCACCGCCTGCGGCACGGAATCCGCCTCTTCGCGCGAGCCGGCGACGGCAATTCCCTTTCGCATGAGCTGCCAGGGAAGCCAGTCCGTTCCGAGGTACGAAGCAACAATCACGGTGACGTCCGGCCGATAACCTTCAACATCCTGCGCGAACCAGAGCGGGAAGGTGTCGTTGTCGCCGCTCGTGATCAGAATTCCGTTCGGCCCGACCGAATCCAATAGATCGTTCGCGAAATCGCGCGTGAAGGTCTGTCCGGCGCGCGAAGCCGAGTGCGCGTTGAGCGCGAGCGGGATCAGGGCGATCATGAGCACCGGCAGCGCGAGTCGCAATGCATCCGGCCGCTTCAGCGTATCAGCGACCATTCTCCAGCATTGCGCGATTCCGAGTCCGCACCAGACGCCGAGGCAGGAGAAGCTCCAGAGAAAGAAATAATCCCGGTCGCGCACTTCTCGCAGGACGGTGCTGCCGAGTTCGGGCGACTGCGTGTAGCCGTATTTGAAGTTCAGGTAGAAAATCAGTGCGACGGTGAGCGTGGCGAGCAGCGTCGCAATCAGCACGAACCCCGCGCGATCGACTCTCAGGTGCGCGCGCGCGCCGGTCACTGCGAGAACGAGAGCCAGCATCGCCAGCGCGAACTGCACTGCGGTGTTCGCTCCCGTTGGGTCTCTGAACCACTGCCAGGTGAAGTACTGCCACCACATTCCGAGCTGCGCGCCGAACGATGCCTGCCGCGTGGAGAGGTCGGGTTTCCCGTACTGTTCGCGCGCGATCTGTGAGCGGAGCCGTTCGACCGTTGTGGCACTCAACGTGCACTTCACGGCGAACCCTGTGACACACGCCGTTGGTTCGCCCTCGTTCAGAACGGGTTGATTTGCCGAGCGGATCGGTTCGAACGCGAAAAGCGAGAGACCAAAGGCTGTCGCCGCGATGGCTTCTACAATCAGGCGGGGGCGCAGTATCGTCTTCGGTGCGAGCATCAGGACGACCGCGCCAATGCATGGCCCGGCGAGATATCCTGCGGGGTGGATCGTGTAGCCGAGCGCGAGAAGATAGGCGAGAACGATCAGCATGCGGTCCGCTGACGCGCCCTGCGGCTGCTTCATCCAGCGCGTCGTCAGCCAAATGACCACCGTCAGCTGCAAGAGCGACAGCGTGTAGACCTTCTCGTTCACCACCGACTGATTCCACACGGTGAAGCTCGTTGCGCCAACGAGCGCGCACACACCGGCTGCCGTGAGCCGCGCCCACCGTTCTTTGAACATGCGCGCAGTGATGTCATGCGCGATCAGGAACCAGAGCCCGGCCGACGCGGCGCTCGCGACCGCAGCGAGCAGATTGATCCGCACCGCGAATGCGGAGGCGATCGGCAGCGTTCCAAATAAATACGCGATCAACACGAACAGCGGATTCCCCGGCGGATGCGGAATGCCGAGTACTTTTGCGGCCGCCATGTACTCGCTCGTGTCCCACATTGCGGTGGTGGGTGCGAGCGTCGCGGCGTAGAGAGCGAGCACAATAACAGACACGAGCGCCGCCCACGCATACGGCGGCGCGTCAGCTGCCGCTTCGGCGCCGGCATTCGGGCGCACTGCACCAACGCCGTAAATCGCAAGCGGCGCGAGTATGACATAACCAATCACGAGCAGCAGCGCGGGCGCCGTCGTTCCGCCGCGCGCGAGTAATACGTAGCCCGCGGCGATCGCGATGGCCGTCGCGATCCAGATCAGCAGTGCGCGCATCTTCAGTTCCCGGTTAGTTTCTGCGCGTCAGTCTTGCTGCCGTCAGGTTCGGTGCGGGGTTCCGCGTCTCATCGGCGACTGCAACAAACCGGTCGCGGTCGATCACCGGTGCTCTCGTCACCGCTTCCGCTGCGGCTTCAAAATGCATCGTGATGGTATCGGCGAGCGTCGTCTGTGCACTGGCGCCGGCGCCACTGCGTGCGCCGCCCGTCACGAGCGCCGCGACAAACGATGCCGCGAGCAGCGCGCCGAGCACCGATGGCCGCGCCATTCCACGCGGCTGTGGAGCGATCCGCGCAAGCGCCGCCGCCGCGCGCACCCGCTGCATCACCCGCGCACGCGCGCCGGGCCCAAGATCAACAGGAGCGCGCAACCTCGCGCGCAGTTCGGGCGGAAGAAACGTTTCACGATCCGGCACGGCTTGCCTCCAGTATGGCGCGCAGGCGTTCACACCCGCGCTTGACCCGCATTTTGAGCGCCGAGATTTTGGCGCCGGTGATTGATGAGATTTGGTCGTAGCCGAGGTCGTCGGCGTAGCGCAGGACTACGGCTTCGCGCTGGTCGGGCGGCAGCTGCGCGAGCGCGACGCTGAGTTCGTCGCGCATCGCGAGACTGTCGGTGTGCTCGTACGGCTGATCGTTCTCGCGCAGCCAAGCGGCGGCGGTTTCTTCGCGGCGTTTGTCGCGCACGAGCCGCGTGCGGCAGCGGTTCACGAGAATGCGCATGATCCACGCGCCGAACTGTTCTTGCTCTTTGTACGTGCCGAGCGATCGATAGGCGCGCACGAACGAATCTTGAACGGCCTCTTCCGCCTCGGCTTCGGAGCCGAGCAGGTGGAAGGCATAGCGCGCGAGACGGCCGTGGTGCCGGTCGACGAGAAGCGCGAACGCTTCGACATCGCCGGCGATGACGCGGTGGACCACGGTTGAGTCGGGCGGGTGAGTCACGAGGGTATAACCCCGGAGGGGTGGGGGCGGTCACATCTGGATCGGAGGGCTATACTATATAGATATGTCTCTTCCTACGATCCACGCCACCACCATCCTAGCGGTCCGCCGGGACGGCCACGTCGCCATCGGCGGCGACGGCCAGGTCACCGTCGGCGACACGGTCATGAAGGCCAACGCCGTGAAGGTCCGGACGCTGAAAGGCGGCAAGGTCCTCGCCGGTTTTGCCGGGACCGCGGCTGATGCGTTCACCTTGTTTGAGAAGTTCGAGGAGAAACTCGAACGCCACCCTGAGAATCTTCAGCGTGCTGCGGTTGAGCTCGCGAAAGATTGGAGGTCGGACCGGGTGCTTCGGCGGCTGGAGGCGCTGCTCGTGGTGGTCGACAAGACCAGCGGCTTCATCCTGAGCGGAACCGGTGAAATCATCGAGCCGGATGATGGATTGCTGGCGATTGGATCGGGCGGGTCGTACGCGCTGGCGGCGGCGCGCGCTTTGTTGAAAGAGACGAAGCTTTCAGCGGCCGAGATCGTGCGGAAGGGGCTGGAGATTGCCGGTGAGATTTGCATTTATACGAATGCGAATATCACCGTGATTGAGCCGGCGAACTGAGCGGACGGTTTTCGGCCACTCGAGCGCGAACCCGTGACGCATCACGCTTGCGAGGGTATCGTCAAGTAGGAGGTGCCACATGAAGCTTCGTGATCGAACGCTGATTGTCTCACTGTTCTTCGTGACGATCACCGCAGCGCCGAATCGCAGTGCGATCGCGAATCCACCGGCGCGGTGCACAATGTCTTTCGGCGGCGAATCCGGGTTCTCCCGTGGAACGCTCGTCGGACTTGGCACCGCGCTTCCGGAGACGGCGCCGGCACCGATCGCCAACAATGCTGCTCTCGACGTTCCGGCGGATTCCCGGGCGCTCCGTCCGATGGCATCGCGATTCTCGATCACCGATGTTCCGCGCGAGATCGTCGAGACTTTTCGCGCAACTCTCGCGAAGTCGTCTGGGTTCGTCTGGGTCGTGCCGTGGTTCCGCAACTCCTCGTGCGTCGTCGAAAGCAGCTGGCTCGGAAGTCGCGATCTCAAATCGCCTCACGCTGTGCTCTTTCTCACTCCACGTCCTGAGAGTCTGTGGGTGAACGGCGAGCCCACGTACGACGCGTTCGATGGGAAGTTCACATCGGGTGCAGTGTGGGAGCGCGATCCGAAGTCGGAAAATCCGATGTCGCTTCGCGATCTCAGGGTGTTTCTTGCCGTTTATCCGCGCCTCGCCGGATTCACATCGTGGCGCGAGGGGTCGTTTCTTCAGTGGGCGTTGGCGCACCGAGACTCGGGAAATACGAACGCCCTCAGGGGGCGACTCCAAACCCTCGTGAGCGCGCACGTCACCGACAGTCTTAATAGCTTGCCGGCACCGCTCGCAGGCGTTTGGAAAGGCGAGGGTGTATTGGCAGGCGGCGATTCGATTCACTTCTGGATGGAACTCTGCGCCGCGCCGCGTCGGTACGAATGGGCTGCTCCGCGGTGGGGTCCATACCCGTGGTACTCGGGAGCAGCCGATTTTGACTCGATCCCGATGCCGATGCAATACGGTCTGCCCGTGGAGTTCGAAACAGCACGCGAGAGCTTGCGTTGCGGCGGCCATGAGTGGCGCGTGGCATTTACTGTCCCGTTCAGCGCGGCGACACCAACAGGCGCAAATGCGTCATGGGCGTGGCTCGCGAAGATCGCTCCGGACGCGCGCCGAGCGGAGTTTTACCGCAACGACTCCCTCACAACGGGAAAACTGCGCTCGAACGGCTTTGCCCCGAACGCGACGCAGATCATGAGCGTGAACGCCGCAGGCAACACGCTCACCGCGAAAATACAGCTGGTGGGCATCCCCGACTCGGTCGAGAGTGGGACGGTCGCGCGCTGGACCGCGCATCGCGTTCGATAGTGCGTCGCGGAGAATGTGTATGACATTTCGTACGCGACTGCTGGTCAGTTCTGCTTTGATTGCGACGACAACTGCTGCGACGCATCGCGCGCCCAATGCGTATGCGGTACCCCGCTGCACGATGCAGATCGTCTACACCGGCGGCGGACCAGCGGCGAACCGTCTCGTCCTCCTCGCGACTAGCACGCCCGCGACCGAGATCGCGCCTGGCGGACTTGGCGCAGCGCCAGGTCGTGCGGAGGAGACTCCCCTGTGGCGCGAGGTTCGCGCGTCAAAATTCCAGGTCGCGGACGTCCCGTCGTTCGTCCCGCGCCAGACCGCGGAGATTCTGCGCCGATCACTGGGCGTTTTCTGGGTCGTCCCTTGGTATCGCAATACCGCGTGCGCGCTCGAGAGCAGTTGGCTGGGTCAGTCGATGAACCGCGGATTTCGAGCAGTGCTGTTCCTCTCACCCCGACCAGAGAGTCTCTGGGTGAATGGCGAACCTACGTTCGACTCGTTTGACGATTTCAGCGGGCCACGCGCGATGTGGGAAACCGACGCGACGAATCCGAAGCCAACTTCGCTGCGGGACCTGAAGATCTTTCTCGCGGTATATCCGCGCCTCTCGGCCTTCTCGCCGTGGCGCGAGGGATCGCTGCTGGCCTGGGGACTCGCGCACCGTGATTCGGGAAACGTCCCCGGGGTGCGCGAGAGACTTCAGGAACTGATGAGCGCTCACGTTGGCGACAGCCTCAGCGCCGCCGGATTCCCGTTTGCCGGAGACTGGCAAGCCGAGGGCGCGCTGGCGGATGGAGATTCGCTTCGATTCTGGATGCGCATCGCGAGTCGCCCGGCGCGCTACGTGTGGTCGGGAATGGGGTCCTATTACGGAATCGCGCGGTTTGACTCGATCCCGTTGCCGACCAGCTACGACGCCCACGTGGCGTACGCAAAGGACCGCGAGAGTCTGCCTTCGGGTCGCGCGAACATGGCTGAGCAGATGGGTCTGCCCTTCAACGCCGTGGACACGCTGCGGAGCTCAGGCTCTTGGGGATTTCTTGCGCGTTTTGCACCTGCGAGTCGCCGCAGCGCATTGACGTTGCAGGACGCCGCGCAGGGGCTGCCTACCACACTGCTTGGAAAAACGCGGCCAATCTGGCTTAGCCAATCACTGCGGATCAATGCGCGACGCGACACGATATCTGTCGTGATCACTTCGCGTGACAGCGCGGTCGCCCACTGGACCGCCCGCCGCGTCCCGTAGTTTACTAATTCGTCAACAGAGCACCGACCAACAGTTAGTAGTTAACAGTTCACGTTGTGGCAGTTCCAGCTCAAATCTTCACCTTGAACCGCCCCAAATCCCCGTCCTTCCGAGTGTACCCAGCAGGCACCTTCAACTCTGCCTCGCCCACACGATCCGACCCAATCCGCGTCACCTCGAGCACCGTACGCGACTCGCGCCCATTGTCCTCGCGCTCTGTGATCACCGTCCGCAGTGGCGTTCCGCGCACCAGCGAGTGCCGCACACTGTCCGCACGCGCCGCGAACTCAACATCCGTCGACGGCAAGAACGTCATCGCCGAAGAAATAATCTCCATCAACGGATTCCGCGCGAGCCGTAGCGTGGGATCGTAGAAATATTCCATCTCCACCGTCTGACGAACCGGCGTCGTGAAGCCCATCGCGCCGACTTCCATCGTCCAGTGTTCCGTCACGCGCGCATGCTGCGTCGCGCGACCCGCAATCTTCTCACCGGCGCCGAGTCGCTCGGTTTCGAAATTCGAATCGCGCAGCTTCATCGTCACGACCTTACCCGCGGCGCGCAGCCCCGTCGACGCGATGTGCGCAAAGTCGTCAGAGTTGAACTCTGTATACGTGCGGTCATGCGGCTTCACGATCGTCACCATCTCGCCGTCGGCCGAAACCAGCAGGTATTGCTCATCGCCGTTCCGATCCTGCACGTCGATGCGCGCGCGCCCATTGCTCACGCGCACCGTGCCGATGATCCCATCCATATCGTGATCGCCCTTGGCCCGGAAATCGTAGCTGTACGTCGACGGCTGCTGCGCGCTGAGTATTCCGGCGGCGAGCACGAGCGCGGAGAGCGGAAAGAGCGAGCGTCGCATGACACTGCCTCGGCTGAGGTTATTACGGCCCCACGCTTCTTAGTACGGTTTCGCCCTTCGGAGGGTTTCAGCCGGCATTAGCTTTCATCCATGCCGTCCAACCGCACCGAACAGGCGCTCGCCCGTCTTGCCGACCTCACGCCGCGCAAGATCGTCGCCGAGCTCGACCGTTATATCGTGGGGCAGGGCGAGGCCAAAAAGGCGATCGCCATCGCGCTCCGCAACCGCTGGCGCCGTCAGCGCACGCCGGAAGCGATCCGCGAGGAAATCGCGCCGAACAACATTATTCTGATCGGCCCGACGGGAGTCGGCAAAACAGAGATCGCCCGCCGCCTCGCAAAACTCGCGGGCGCACCGTTCATAAAAGTCGAAGCCTCGAAGTTCACCGAGGTCGGGTATGTAGGCCGCGATGTTGAGTCGATGGTGCGCGATCTGGTCGAGAGCGCAATCGATATGGTACGGCATGAACGCGAGACCGAAGTCGAAGATCTCGCCAACGATCGCGTCGACGAACGCATTCTCGATCTGCTCCTTCCGCCTCCGACGGACGCGCAGGTTGCGCAGGTCGATCCCGCCGAGCGCGTCTTTGTCGCGTCGAGTCAGGGCGCCGTAACTGAAGACGCCGCCGCCGCGCGCGAGCGCCACAAGCGCACGCGCGACAAACTCAAGCAGCTGATGGTCGATGGCCAGCTCGAGCAGCGCGAGGTCGAAATCGAGGTCACGCAGCAGTCGCCACAGGTTCTCGATCTCATGAGTCAGCAGGGCGCCGGCGAAGGAATGGGCAACCTCGGCGAAATGCTCTCCGAGCTCATGCCCAAGAAAAAGAAGAAGCGCACGGTAACCGTTGCCGACGCGCGCAGAATTCTCCTCGACGAAGAGTTCGAGAAGTTAATTAATTTCGACGACGTCGTCACCGATGCGCTCGAGCGCGTCGAGAAACTCGGAATTATTTTTCTCGATGAGATAGACAAAATCGCCGGTACCCGCGGCGAGGGCGGCGGTCCCGACGTCTCGCGCGAAGGCGTGCAGCGCGATCTCCTGCCGATTGTCGAAGGAAGCAACGTGCAGACGAAATACGGCATGGTCAAAACCGATCACCTCTTGTTCGTGGCCGCGGGCGCGTTTCATGTGAGCAAGCCGAGCGATTTGATTCCGGAGCTGCAGGGCCGCTTCCCGATCCGTGTCGAGCTGAAGCCGCTCACCGAAGCCGATTTTGTCCGGATCATGACCGAGCCGGAGAACGCACTCACGAAACAGTACGCCGCACTGATCGCCGCCGAAGGCGTCGTGCTCACGATCACGGATGACGCCATCGCCGAAATCGCCCGCACCGCCGCGCAGGTGAACTCGCGGATGGAAAACATCGGCGCGAGGCGGCTGCATACCGTCATGACCACCCTGCTCGAAGATGTGATGTACGAGCTCCCCGACCGCGGGACCGATCCAGTCAACATCGACGCGAAGGTTGTGAGGGATCGCCTGAAAGCCATCGCCGAAGACGAGGATCTCAGGAAATACATCCTGTAGCTAGATTCATTAATGACCTCCGGCCAATCCCACCGAGATTTCCTCGCCATCCCCGATTTCAGCAAGGATGAGCTGACCGGCTTGTTCGCACTCGCCGACCGCATGAAACGCGGCGTGCATGTGCGCAAGCCGCTGGTGGGCAAAACCATCGCGCTGATTTTCCTTAAGTCCAGCACGCGCACGCGAGTCTCATTTGAAGTCGGCGTCACCCAGCTCGGCGGCCACGCGCTTTTCCTGAGCGATCGCGATATCCAGCTCGGCCGCGGCGAACCAGTCGCCGACACCGCGCGCGTTCTCTCGCGCATGGTCGATGGCATCATGATCCGCACCTTTGCGCACGCCGACGTCGACGAGCTCGCCCGCTACGCCGACGTCCCCGTGATCAATGGGCTCACCGATCTTCAGCACCCGTGTCAGGTGCTCGCTGATCTTCTCACGATCCGTCAGCACCTCGGCACCTTTGACGGCAAGAAAATCGCCTGGATTGGCGACGGCAACAACGTCGCCAATTCCTGGCTCGACGCCGCATATCGACTCGGCTTCGATCTCGCCCTCGCCTGTCCCGAAGGCTACGACCCCGACGCGACGCTCCTCGCGCGCGCGCAGAAAAATGCGAACGTCACGCTGCACCGCGATCCGCGTGAAGCGGTCGCAGGCGCGCACGCGGTGAACACCGACGTGTGGGCGTCTATGGGGAAGGAAGATGAGCAGCAGGCCCGCCGGAAAGCGTTCGCAGGATTCACCGTCGATTCGAAGCTGATGAGCGGCGCTGCTGCTGACGCGATTTTTCTGCACTGCCTTCCTGCGCACCGCGGCGAGGAAGTTTCCGCTGACGTGATCGACGGCCGTCAGAGTGTCGTGTGGGATGAGGCCGAGAACCGACTTCATATTCAGAAGGCGATCATGGCGGTCGTGATTGGGGGCGAGCGGCTCGGCTAGACGCGGAATTGGGGGACGATCTCGTGAGCATACCTACGAAAAGCTGTCCGCAGTGCGGCGCGACATTTGATGACGCCGCGAGCACGTGCGAAGGTCAGTTCGATAAACTTCTCGCGCTCGATCATTCACGCGTCCAGCCGTGGGGAAGCCGCCACGGTCTCGCGTTCTCTACGTTTGCGATGCAGCACCCCGAGGGGCGCACGCGTGAGCAGCTCGCCGCGTGCTGGATCATGTTGTATCGCGTGTGGATCAAGGGCGACAACCGCGCGAAGCTTGCGGCCGCGATGCGCGAGCGTCAGAACTTGCCGCCGGAGGAATGGGGCGTCCCGGCGCTTCCGGCCGCGCCGGCCGCGCAGGCACGGTACACGACGACGATCGCCGATCTCGGCGAGTTCGACGCCGATACGTACGTGCATAAACTCGAAGAGTGGGGAAGGGCGACGCTGGCAGCGTGGCAGTAATGCGCCGCCGCACAGTCCTCATTGCGCTGACCATCGCGGCTTCGGCGGCGATCCCGTCCGCGACGCACGCACAAATCCGAAAACTCCGCGTGCTCTCGGTAGACAGCGTGCCGATTGTTTATGCATTTGTCACCTTCGACGGTGGCGACGGCAAAATCACCGATGACAAGGGCGAAATCAGTCTCGGTACGGGCAAGACCAAAACGTTGACCGTCAATGCGCGCCGCATTGGATTTCAGCCGTGGTTTGGCAAGCTCACGTTTCCCGATACTGCCGCGGTGCTCACCGTAACTCTCCCGTCCGTCGCCCAGCGTCTCGGCGACGTAATAGTCACGGGCAGCAGCAGCGCGACGCAGTCGTTGCCGTTGAAAGGCTTTTACGATCGCTGGACGATGCGGCAGAAGGGACTGCTGAGCGCTGTATTCATTTCTCCGGAAGAAATCGAGTTCCGGCATCCGAACAAGATCACGAACATGCTTAATGGCATCAACGGCGTTTCATTGGTACGCAACGAGAAGGGTGATCAGGTCGCGGTGGGCAACGACAGTCACTGCCAAATGGCGATCATGCTCGACGGGACGCGCGTCTGCCCGGCCGCGGGGTGCGACGGCGGCACTGGCGGGCCCACCGGCTTTCTTCGTGGACTTTCGAAGCCGATAATAAACGACGCCAGCGCTGTCATCATCGATCACGTGATCGACGCGGCGAGTGTCGAAGCAATCGAGGTCTACCCGCGCGGCGGGAACATGCCGAGCAGTCTCTCGGTATCTGATCAGGCCTGCGGAGTCATCGCGTTCTGGACCGGTAGCCGAAAACCCTAGTCCACCCGCAGCGCGATCATTGGATCGACCCGCGTCGCGCGCCTCGCCGGGAGATAGCTCGCGACCAGAACTACCGTCCCCAACAAAATCGCCGAGCCGGCAAACACGACTGGATCAGTCGGGCTCGTTCCATACAGCATTGAACGAATCGCCTGCGATAATGCGAACGCGCCGGCCACACCCAGCACGATCCCGATCGCCGCGAGCGAAAGTCCGCGTCGCGTAACGAGCAAGAGCACGCTTCGCGCCTCTGCGCCGAGCGCCATCCGAATCCCGATCTCGCGCGTCCGCTGCGCCACGGAGTACGCCACCAACCCGTGAATCCCGAGCGCCGCGAGCAGCAGCGCGATGGCCGCAAACGCAACCAACGCACGCGTCGTCACCCGCTGCTCGGTGAGCTGTCGGTCGATTCCCATTCTCTGCGCGGTGCCGTACATCGCGCGGTCGAGCGGCGCGCCCTGCAGTGCGTTGAGCGCATGACGCAGCACAGGCAACGCCGCATCCGGATCGCCAACGGTTCGCACGAGGTAAGATGCGCCGAAGCCGGGCTTGTCACTCGTCGGGCGCATCAATGTCATCGGTGCCGGTCCGAGCACTCGACCGAGTCGCGGATTGCCGGTCACTCCAACCACGGTGACCGTAAGCGGATCAACTTTCAGCGTATCGCCCTTCCGCCGCATCGGCGGCGGCACGATCACCTGTTGCCCCAGCGGATTCTGTCCCGGCCAAAAACGTTCCGCCACAGAACTGCTGACCAGCGCGACCGGCGCGGCTGATGCGTAATCCGCGTCAGTAAAGTCGCGGCCCGCCAAGACTGGGATGCGAAGATTCTTGATGAAGCCCGGAGCGATTGCTACATACTGATGATCGAAGATCGTCTTGCCGGCTTTGCTCGGATCGCCGAGCGGATAGAACCCCTCGTTGCCGAATAGCTCGTACTCTGAGACTGAAGACACGCCGGCTACGCGTTGTAAGCCAAACAGCACGGACTCGCGGAACTCCACCGACTTCATTCCTGCCGGTCGCTGAAGATTCGGAAACCAGACGACGTTCTTGGGATCGAATCCGAATCCCTGCTTCTGAAGCCGCAATAACTCTTTTCCGAGAATACCGGCGCCGGTGAGCAGCGTCAGCGCTGCAGCAACTTGCGCCGCCAACAGCGCGCCCTGCAGTTTGCCGCGCGCCCGGCCCGCTGTTGCTCTTGGCGACTCGGCGCCGCTCGTGCGAACGAGCGCAAGCACCGGAATGAAGCCAGTGCCGAGTGCGACGATCGCAGTCAACGCGAGTGCAAACGCGAGTACCCGCATATCGAGCGCCGGCACGATGCCATTGCCTCTGAGCGCGCCGAACGTGCCGGACAGCTTGATCGCCCATTTGGCGAGCGCGACTCCAATCGAGCCGCCGATGATCGCGAGACACCCACCTTCGATGATCAGCTGCTGTGCGAGACGCTTGCGCGACGCGCCGAGCGCTGTGCGCACCGCGATCTCGTGACCGCGCGACGCAGAGCGTGCGAGGAGAAGATTACCGACGTTGATCATCGCGATCACGAGCACGAACAGTACGATTGCAAGCCTCGCGAAGCGCCCCTCCGGACTGTCGATCGTCTCGACGTCGTCGCGGCCGGACCACTTCGAGTGCACAAATTTCCGCAGCCCGGTCAAGCGGACACCAGGCGGCGTAGTCGAACCTGGCGGCGCGGGAAGATCTTTCGTGATCGCCTGCAACTCCGATGTCGCGGCGAGCGCTGTTTTGCCGTCGGGCAGTCGCGCTAACACCGTTGCCCATGCGTGTGACCCGCTTCGGTCTGCGATCCAGCCGTGCATCCCCGCGGGGTAATCAATCTGATCGGGCATCACGCCAATCACCGTGTACAACTCGTGTGATGTGGGCGACGGCGTTTCTGCGGTGTCGAGCTGAATCTGGCGGCCGACTATATGTCTGTCCGCGCCAAATCGTTCACGCCAGAACGAGTAACTGAGCGCGATCACACCCGGCGCGTCGGAATTCGTGTCGCTGGGCGCAATCACGCGTCCGAACAGCGGAGTGGCGCCGAGTATCGCGAAGAACTCCGGCCCGATGCTCGCCACGTCGAGCGTTTCGGTCTCATCGTCGTGCGGCCAGTGAAGCTCGCCGAGTCCGACGCGTGACATCGCGGTGAACGTGTGCGTTGAACCGAGCCAGATCGCCGTGGTGGCCGGCGGCGCCGGACTCGCCCGAACGACTTGGGGGCCGTCCGCACGCTGCCGGACGGTAGCTGTTTGCTCGACCACTACCAGCTGGTCTGCATTGGGATATGGCAGCCCGCGAATATCCGCCGCATCGATCACCGCATACATCGTGACCGTGCCGCCGATCCCGATTGCGAGCGAGAGTGCAGCAACCGCCGCGAACCCAGGCGCCTGACGAAGCTTCCGCCCCGCATATCGAAAATCGAGCATCAACTGCTCGAGCCAAACCCAGCCCCACATATCGCGAGATGTCGCGCGCACCTGCTCGCGATTTCCAAACTGACGTCGCGCGGCGGCCGTCGCGCTGTCGACTGATTCACCCCGCGCAACACGCTCCGCGATCGCCATCGCGATATGACTTTCGATTTCCGCCGAGAGATCGTCTTCGCGTTTTCCGAACTGCCACCACGCGCGCTTCATTGGTCACTCTCGCCGACGGGCGGCTTCGCAAGACTTGCGATTGCGACGGAGAGCTTCGCCCACCACGACTGTTCGGCGGCGAGCTGCTTCTTGCCGGCCGCGGTCAGGCGATATACCCGCACACGCTGATTGTTTTCCGACTGCTCCCAATCGGCGGCGATGAACTTTTTTTTCTCCAGCCGGTGCAGGGCGGGGTAGAGTGATCCGGTCTCCACTTGCAGCGCCTGCTGCGAGTTGGCCTGGATCATCCGCGCGATTCCGTAGCCGTGCTGCGGGCCCCAGCGCAGCGTTTGCAGAACTAGAAGATCGAGAGTGCCTTGCAGCATCTCGATGCGGCTCTGGTGGACGGGCTTCTTGGCCATGGCCGGTTCCGGCGAGGGTGTAGATACGCTACATGTATGGCTGTAGTGTGCCTACACCCTGCTATGCTGTCAAGCCTGCGTGGCGCTAGTTGCCGTGCGCCGATGTGTCGAGCGGCGCACAATCATGGTGCCCCGACTCGTAGCACTCGATCAACTGAATCGTACCGGGTTTTCCGGAGGCTCAGTTAGTTGAGTGCCATGACCGCGGAGTCGGCCTGGGCACGATGGTACTGCTCCTCATACTCCGCCGGCGGCACGTGGCCCAGCGGGCCCATCAAGCGCTGACTGTTGTACCA
>CAIVZZ010000003.1 GCA_903910555.1 uncultured Gemmatimonadota bacterium
ACCTTCGCCTTGAACTCGGGGGCATGGTTCCGGCGGGATCGTTTCGACATCGGGGACTCCTCCAGTGGTGAGCAAACTTTCGCTCGGGGAGCCCGCTTGTCCACCTATCTCAGCTGTTCAGAAAACCGGGGCCACTTCTGTGCGGACTTGGGCCGACGTACCCATCGGTATGTGGGTCACTCCGCGTGTTGAAACGATCGATCCGTTTCTGACCGTGAACCCGCGAAGCTGCCGAAAAAGATCCGTGATTTTAAAAGGGTCCGCCTTCGCGATCATGTCCTCGTTGATGTACTGCCCTTGGCCGTGTGCGCTGCGGTCGTCGAATTCGCGACTCCACAGCGGTGTCGCCTGGCGCTTCGCAATAATCCTGATCGAGTCCAGCGTCCTCGCGACTTCGATCATGTGGATCGTCGCGTGTTCAGTGTTCGCTGCATGAACGTCGACTTCATAACGACGTGGATAGAAGCCGAGCGCGGTTACCTCGATCGACTGTGTACCAAGCGGCACGTCATTCAAGTGAAACGATCCATCGGGAGCACTGAGCACTTCGCTTGAAGCGCCAAACAGTCGAACGTGCGCGGCGCCGATCGGGCCCTCGGATCCGTCGCGCTGCACAGTGCCTGAGAGCGACGCCGTGCCCACTATTGTCGCGTCGAGGCGCAGCGTTTCAACGAGCACGCCGCTTGATGGGATCGTTGCGTCAATTGCGCCGGTCGCTTCGCGATCGCCAAACTGCGCCTGCATGAGCATGCTGCGCATGACGGGCAACCCGCAGACTCTAAACGTTCCGTCCCGCCCGGTGACGACCGATGCCACGAGCTCGCGCGGCTTTGCCTGAGCCGTGCGCCGGTCGACGTCGAAATCGCTCCACTTGAACACGACGCGCGCACCCGCGACGCCATGATCGGAGTGGACATCCTTCACGTATCCAGCAACGAGCCCGATCGTGCTGTCGTGTGCAGCGATCGGGCAGTACGCCGCTCGAATCGTCGCGCCCGATGGCACAGCAAGATTCACCGTCGCGGAGTGATCGCGCACGAGATCAGTGCGCTTCGCGGGAACTCCGAGCCCGGTCGAGTCGAGCCACGGATCCTCGACCGTGAGCACATACGCGCCAGGCGCGAGCGATGCGATCGCATACTTGCCATGCGCGTCGGTCGTTGCGCTGTAATCGCGCGCTTCACCGCTCGCGCTCGGCGCGCTCTGCGAAACGACGACCGTCGCACCTGCCAGCGGTTTGTGGCGGCTGCTGTCGGTGACCGTGCCGTGCAGCGACGCCGTCGGCTCCTGCGCGATCGCAAAGGCAAATGGCGCGACGATCAGCGCCGAAAGCCGGATCAACATTGCACGCCTCACTTGGTCCAGATGAGAATCACCCCGCACAGCCCGCTCTTGTACTGCACCGGTATCACAGCGCCGCTCGCGTAAATTTCGATTCCGTGAATCGCGTCAGGCGCGATGTCGTTCATCGTGCGATCCGAGTAGCCGCCATCTACGTAGAGCTTCGGCTTGCACGCGCGGTCGGTCGAAGGCCTTGATGGGTCGTTGCTCCCCAACGCCGTCACCCCGCGCGATGAATACACCGTGTCCATCATCACGTAGTACCCGCGCACTTGTTGCATGAGCTGCGCGGTCTCCAGCGGGGCCGCTTTCTCGATCATCGCTTCAGTGATGTATTGACCGCTGCCGTGCGCGCTGCGCTCGTCAAACTCGTGATGGCGCGCGAGCGACGTGCTTCGCGCGCTGCGAATCTTTACAGAATCGAGAACAGTCCCGGTCTCGACCATCCCGATCACGATCTTCTCGACCTGGCCCGACTTCAGTTCGATCGCGTACCGGCGCGGCGCGTACCCAAGCGCGGTCACTTCGATCGACTGCGTTCCGAGCGGTACGTCGATCAAATGGAATGAACCGTCCGACGCCGTCACGACCTCGCCGCTCGCGCCGACGAGATGCACGTGCGCGCCGGCAATCGTGAACTGCGCCGCCTCGTCGCGCACCGCGCCATTCACCGCGACGGTGCCGCTCGCGTTTGGATCAAACCGAATCGTCTGTACCAACACGCCGCTCGCCGGCACGGTCGTCTCGATAATTCCGGTCGCTTTGTGATCGCCGTACTGCGCTTGAAGCGAGAGCGAGCGGAGTACCGGCACGCCGCACATGCGGAACATGCCGTCGCGGTCGGTGGTCGCTGCGGCAACGCGGTCGCGCGACGTCGCCTGTGCCGTAAGGCGATCGACGTCGAAGTCACTCCATGCAAAAACGACGCGAATGCCCTCGACCGGCCGGTCGGTGTGCGCGTCTTTCACGTAGCCCGCCACCAATCCAACCGAACTGTCGGCTGCGGTGCTCGAGCAAAACACCGAGCGAATCGTCGCGCCGGAGGGAACGGCGAGATTCACCGTCGCCGAATGCTCTTTTATTAGATCGGCTTTCTGGGGAGGTACGCCGAATCCCGTCGAGTCGAGCCAGGGGTGCTCGACGGTGACCATGTACACGCCGGGCGGCAGTGCGTTGATCGCGAACTTGCCGCGGGAGTCGGTCGTCGCGCTGTAGTCACGCACGTCACCGCCGCTATTGCTCGCCGCGCGCAACGCAATAACTGTCGCGCCAACGAGCGGGCCGCGCCGAATGCTGTCCGTGACGGTGCCTTTGAGCGACGCACTCGCGTCCTGCGCCGCCGCTATCGACAGCGGCACGCTCAGTAGCAAACAGGTAATCAACGCGCGAAGTGCCGACCGACGAGTGACCAAAGCGCGATCTCGCGTGACTCAAGTACCGACACCGTCGAACACAATTCAGCCACCGCTGCGCCGCGGCTCTCATTGAGACTGGCCTACTTGGTCTGGCGGTGCAAGTCCTAAGCGATCGCGCGGTTCTTCGCGCGGCTAATCACTGCGCAATGCCACCAGCGCCTCGATCCGCGATGCGCGCCACGACGGCACAAGGCACGCGAGCGCGGCGACGATCGCGAATAGCACGGTCACGCCGCCAAACACCCGCGGATCGAGCGGCTGCACGTTGTACAGGAGCGAAGTCAGCGCGCGCGCGCCGGCCGCCGCAGCGACAAGTCCGACCACCAGCCCGATGGCGACGAGTCGCATGCCCTGCGTGAGAATCAATCTGATCACGTCAGTGCGCTCGGCGCCGAGCGCCATGCGAATACCGATCTCGCCGGTGCGCTGCGTGACGGCGTATGCGAGCACGCTGTACAGCCCGAGCGCGGAGAGGAAGAGCGCGATGATCGAGAACGCACCTGTGAGCCAGGCGGTGATGCGCTGGATGCCGAGCGACTGCATGAGCTGAGTATCGAGCGTCGCGAAGAACGAAACCGCCTGACTCTTGTCGACCGATGCGACCGCGGAGCGGAGCACAGCCTGAAGCGCATTCGGATCGCCGTTGGTAGACGCGGCGATAACCTGTCCCACGCCGCCCTGCTGGCGCAGCGCCTGATAGAGCATGTCCGGTGGCGGCGTGTTGAGACCGATCGATTTTACATCACCGACGATTCCGACGATCTCGAGTTTCTGATCGGCGAGCTGCCCGCGGAGCAAGAACTGTCCGAGTGCTTTTCCGTCGGGGAAGAGCCGCTTGGCGAACGACGCGTTGATGATGCACACCTGCGGCGCGCCGTCGATGTCGGTCGAGAGAAATCCGCGTCCCGAAAGGAGCGGAACGTGCAGCAGCGCGAAGAAATCCTCGCTGATCGTGTTGATATACGCGACCGGTCTGTCCGACAGTGGTGGAATCGGCTGGCCGAACACCGCGTACACTGCGCGGCCATTTCCGCCTGCGAGCGGCAGCGCGCCGGCCGTCGCCGCGATCTTCACTGCGGGATTCGCGCGCAGTCTATCAAGAACCAGATTGTAAAAATTCACCTGCTGGGTTTTCCCGGGATATGTCGACGGCGGCGCGTTGAGGAAAACGCTCGCGATGCCGTGCGACGAGAATCCGGCGTCTGTCGACTGAAGTTTCATGAAACTCACGAGCAGCAAGCTCGATCCTATCAACAGCATCACCGAGAGCGACACCTCGGCAACAATCAAGAATCCGCGGAACCGCGTCCCGCGCGCGCCGCCAACCGTGCCGCGCGAGCTGTCTTTCAGCACGTCGGCGAGGTTCACATTCGACGCCTGCATCGCCGGTACAAAGCCGATGACGAGCGATGACAGCACCGAGAGACCCACCGTGAAACTGAGCGTGGCGGCGTCGAGCGAAAACGTGGTCGTGGATTGCAGCTGGCTCGCGAACACCGACTGCACCCCCTTCAATGCGAAGAGCGCGAGCACCACGCCGAGCGATGCGGCGAGCATGCAGAAGATCAGCGTCTCGAGCAGGAACTGGCGGATTAGATGCTTGCGCGTGGCACCGAGCGAGAGGCGCACGCCGATCTCTTTGTGGCGCGCGGAGAGTCGGCCGAGAAACAGGTTCGATACGTTCGCGCAGGCGATCAAAAGCACGAAGCCGACGGCGGTGAGGAGCAGAATGAAAGTGGGCCGCACCGGACCGACCGCTTCCTCGACCCACGTTTTCAGCTCGTTTTCGTTGTTGCCGTCGATGCGCGCGGTGAACTCCTGCTGATAGCGCTTTGAAATCGCACGGATTTCGGATTCGGCCTGTGCGAATGACACGCCCGGTTTGATGCGCGCGGTGACCTGCATGAATCCCGCGCCGCTTTCTCGTTGGGCTTCGGTGAGATACGGCGGCGAAAATGGCCACGGCTGCAATGCTTGCACGATCGAGATCGGCGCGGGGACTCCGGGCGCGAGGATCCCGACGACCGTGGTACCAACGCCGTCGAGTTGGATCGTTTGGCCGACGAGGTCGTCACGCTTACCGAAACGCGTCGCCCAGACTTCATATGTAAGGATGCAGACGTGTGGGCCGTTCTCTTTGTCTTCGTCCGCGGTGAAGTTGCGGCCGCGCGCGAGCGTGAGGCCGAGCGTGGGGACGAAGCTTTGTGTCACGTCGAGCGTGGTGAGCTGTTCCGGATCGGCGCCGTCGCGTGTGAGGACTCGGGTGTTGAACGCCGATGCGGTGATCCCGCTGAAGACTGTTTGCTCCGTACTGAAGATCCGGTATTTCGGAACCGACATCACCGGCGCGACGACGTTGCGCGTTTTGTTGTTCGTCCAGATTCGGACGAGCCGGCCCGCGTCGGGAAGATTGATCGGGTTGAGCACGATCGTGTTGAACACGCTGAACAGCGCCGTGTTCGCGCCGATGCCGATTGCGATCGTGAGGATCGCGACGGCGGTGAAGCCCGGAGATTTGAAGAGGCTTCGGAAGGCGTACTTGAGTTCGGTCATCGGCGCGGGAGAAGGGCGGGGAACGACCTGTGTCTTGCTCGTTCACATTAGTCGCCCGAAACCGGCCAAAGCGTTGCTTGCGTGTTGCAACGACGCGGCGAGATAATGGATGTGTGGAGCGCTACTCATGGCAGGTTCCCGCTGACCCGGTTGCGGCAGCCGACGCCGAGCGATTGGCTGCGGCAGACGACGAAGATCGCGCGATCCAAATGCGGAGTTTCGTCGCGCTCGCGTGGGTGGCGGTTTTCGCTGGCGGTTTTGTGTGGCTCGTCTCGGCGTATTTGACCGAGATGCGGACGGTGGGTTGTACTGAGTTCGTCTCAGCGCCGGCTCATGCGCCGCCTCCGGGGAGCTGCAAGCGCGAGCGGAAGGCGTTTCGATGACGGCCGGGACGAGAACGGTGCCTCGGTAGTGAAAGGGACTCTGTGTGTCCTTGCCGGACGGCTCACTTAGTCCAGATCACTACTGATCCACAGCCGGTCGACGAAAACCGGTCATATTGTGCGGGGACGGTACCGGGGCCGGCATACACCTCGATGCCACGAATCATTTCAGGGCGCACGATCGAGCTTAACTCTTCGAAGCGAGCCGGATCGGCAGGAGGTTGCATTCCCTTAAGATCGCCCATCTTCGTCACAACGAACTCCACACCATCAAGAAAAACGTTCGGAACGCAGCGGCCGCGCAGATACGGTACCGGTGTACATCCCATTGCTGAACCTCTCGTCGCATTACACTCCACTCGAACGCTCCCGACGCCTCGGAGAATGTCGGGAATGTTCGAAAAATTATGCCGACTGATTTGTTCTGCAGTCACATAGCTGCCTAAGCCGTGCGATCGCCGCGTCTCGAACCCGTCGTCCATCGAGGGGATCGACGGTGCTTTGCCCTTCACTGTATCCGCTGCGAGGATCGGCGCGCGTCCGATCATCCACAGCGTCGTATCACGAACGCTATTGGTAGCGAAGTCCATAGCCGCCGTCACCGGCAAGAGTCCGATGGACTTGGCCTCAATCGCGCGCGTGCCAGCTGCAATGCTCGGAATCCGAAATACGCCAGTGGCATCCGTGCGTGCCGTGTCCGTCGTACCAAAGACGCCGAGCACAGCATCGCGTACCGGTCGACGGTCTGTACCGATGACCATCCCGTGCAATGACGCGGTGCCGCGTGCAATCTCCGAATCGCCGGATGCGCGGCGACGCGCGGCGCTGTCGCGCATGCTAATCGAAAAATCCATGCGGCGAATCCGTGCGTCGTCCAATAGCAGCGGCATCGGCCCCGCGGTAAAGCCCGCGCGCTCAGATACCAATTCGAGCGGCACTTTCGTTGGCACGCCGCACAGCCGGTAGACGCCGCTGGCATTCGCGCTGGTCGCTGCACCCACTCGGTGTCCGACCGTCCGCACTCCGGACAGCGTGAACTCCGTCCAGTCCGTACTGATAGTGGCGCCCGGTAACAGCGTTTGGTCGTCGACATCACGAATGCGTCCGATCAAGACGCCCGTGTCCGGCTCGCGCGGCCCCGGACACAGGCGTGAAAGCATCGTCGCCATGCTCGGCGTGAACAGGTTGACGGTGCTGCGACGTCGGCCATCGACATCGACTCGCACGAGCGGCAACGCGACGTCGAGTGAATCGACCACGGCGTGGGTGAAACCAATCGTGTAGTGGCCGTCCGCTACGCTGTCGAACCGAAACCGTCCGTGCGAATCCGTCGTGGCGTATCGAGACGTCTCGACGAGGACAACGGTTGCTGTCGCGAGCGGCGCGTGCGTGCTCAGCGAATCGTAGACAGTCCCCGCGATGCTGCCCTGGGCGCCTGCTCGCGTCGCGCTGAGTGCGAGCGTACCAAACGCAATGATGCGAGCTATCGTCACGTTGCCTCCGGCGGGTCACGCCACGCTCAGAGTCGAATAGTGCGGTGGACGAGCTCTTACGGCAACTGGCCTATTCCCGCACCAGAATGTGCGTGTGTCGTTCCCCGAACCCGACGCCGAGTTCGCTCAGCCCACCTTCTTCATAAAACAGTGCTTCTGACCCACCTCAATCTCGGTCTTATCGAGCTTCGTATACCGCGCAATCTTCTCCGGATACTTCGAAAGCTCCGCGTGCTCAAACCCGCACGACACAAACAGCTCGTCTGAAAACGAAACCGCAAAGAGCTGCTCATACCCGCGCGACTTCGCGAGTTTCTCCAGCGCACCGATCAGCGCCTTTCCGTATCCAAGCCCCTGCGCATCCTGCGTCACCGCGAGCGAGACGAGCTCCACAATAGTCGGCGAGTATTCATCGAGCGCCGCACATGCAACCACGCCGCCATCTGCATCCCTGATCACGCGATAGTCCGCGAGATGCCCGTACGCGAACTCCTCGGTGCGCAGCAGCGTCAGCCCCTGCGCGGCGTAGCTATTGTTGAGCGCGACCAGCGCTTGAATATCAGTTTCGTTCGCTCGTGAGACTCGCATGTTTTGTCTTAGCGCTCCACCGCTTCGAGTCGCGTCAGCGCGATCCGAATCGGCAATATCGTGGCCAATGTGCACAGCGCGAACGCCGTGCCGAATCCAAGTACCATCTCAAAAATATCAGGCTGAGATCCGTACAGCCGTGATGATAAGAAACTGAACACCGGCCGCGCTTCCATGATCACCACTCCGGCAATGACCGCGACCGACGACATCATGAACAGCAATCCGCCGAAGCTGGTCGGGATCTGCGCGGCGTTCTCCGTTTCAAACTGGGGAAAGACCGTCCCAAAACCGATGGCCAATCCACTGATCGCAAAGGTCATCATCGCGATCGTGAATGTGCTTACAACGAACATGAAGCCGCTCACTTTCAGCAAATAGTCCGTCACGCCGACGATCGCGAGCGCGAGAATCAGCAGCGGCGCCGTTCCAACCCAGAACTTCGCCCATAACAAATCGCGCATCGACATCGGGCTCGATTTGAGCAGCCAGAGCGTTCGCCCCTCGAGTGAAACTCCGGGGAAAATGAATCGCGCGGCAATCGACGCCAATACAAATCCCGCCAGCACGAGATTCAAGAATGGCACCACGTTCACCAACCATAACGTGATCCCTTCGCCCTTGAGCGGCAGGAACTTGATGTTGAACACGTACACAACCACCAGCACGGCGAGCAGAATCAGCTGCGACCACTGCGTGGTATCGCGAAAGAACACGCGAATCTCTTTCATGATCAGTTCCTGCTTCAGCACGCCGAGCGGACGAAGCACGCGCATGATCATCCGCGTGAGGATTCCGCTGCGCGCCCAGCGCTGCGCGCTTTCTTGCGCCTTGCTGAATCCGGTCACATAGAGCGCGCGGTGGAGCAGGGCACCAAGCACGACGAACGCCGCCGCGGTTGTCCAGAGCATGTACACCGCAAGCCAGTCCGGTTTCTCGGAGAGCAGCCCCATAATGCTGCGCTGTACCCATTCAGACGGGAGCAGTGGGGAAGTCGGCGTGCGGAGCACCGCGACGAAGTCTACCAGGGACTTGAATCCCTCCGGCCGCGCGAGCTGCTCGGGCCGCACGAGCCGCACGACCAGCACGACACCGGCCGCGGCCATGACGGCGACGACGCTCAGAATATCGCGCGTGCGCCGCGCCGGAAAAATATTCACGAGCAACAGCGTCGACGCGCTCCCGATGACAGCCGGTATCACGAGGAAGGGAATCATCACGGCCGTGGCGAACAGTCCAAACGCCCACCCGCCGCGATACACCCACCCGTACGCGGCGAAAACCGGAATCGACATCAGCGCCACCATCCAGCTCGACGCGATCACCGTTTCCAGAAGTTTCGCGCCGTACAACCGCAGCCAGTCCACCGGACCCGACACGAGCAAATCGAGGTTTCGCGCAAGAAAGAAACTCGACAGCGCCGTGATCACGTTCGACAGCAGCAGGATCGAAAAAAAACTCACGAGCATTAGCCCGAGCAGCTTGCCCGAAAGCAACGGCCCGATTTCCGGAATCCCGCGGAAGTAATACAGGAGTTTGTACAGCACGCTGTAAATCGCGGCCCAGAAAATCGCACCGATAATCGCGAGCAGCGTGATCCGCGCCCCGCGCCCCTTCTTGTCGCTCACCGACCGCGCACGCGCCGTCAGCACCTTCGGCGTGAGAAGGTGCAGCAACCGCGGGTTCGGCAGCAGCTCTTCAGGCATCCAGCACGTCAACCAGATCGCGTGCCGCCGTCTGCCCGGTCAGGCGCATGAAGATCTCCTCGAGCCCGCCCTTATTCTCCGCGCCAGCGCGCAGTTCATCCATCGTCCCGCATGCCGCGATCTTTCCGCCCGCGATAATCGCGATGCGATCGCACAGCGCCTCGGCCGCATCAAGCGTGTGCGTGCTCATCAAAATCGTATGCCCGCGCCGCACATATTCCTTAAACAGCTCGCGCAGAATCTTGATCGATTTCGGATCGAGCCCCACATGCGGCTCGTCAACGACAATCACCTGCGGCCGGTGCACGAACGCCGACGACACAATCAGCTTCTGCCGCATCCCTTGCGAGTAGCTCTCAACCAACTCATCGCGCCACTCCTCAAGATCGAACAGCGCCATCAACTCGCGCGCACGATGCTCGACCTCTTTCCCCTGCTCGCCATACAACCCCGCCACAAAGCGCAGAAACTCCGCGCCCGTCAGTTTCTCGTAAATGAAAGGGCGATCGGGAATGAACCCAAGCTTCGACTTCGCCGCGATCGGATCCTTGGCGATATCAATCCCCGCAATCTCCACGGTGCCGGCCGTCGGCTTCAATATTCCGGCGATCATACGCAGCGTCGTCGTCTTTCCCGCGCCGTTCGGCCCGACGAACCCAAAGAGTTCGCCCGCCGGCACATGCAGATCAATCGAGTTGACTGCCGTGAAAGTCCCGTACTTCTTGGTCAGCTTCGTCAGCCGGATCACTTCGCCTCCAGCACTTTGATCTTGAGGTTGCCCATCAGCTGCAGCAGTTCCGACTGCCGCGATAGTCCACCGAGCACGAACCGCAGATGCGCGGCGTCGGCGGGGAACTCGCCAAAGGTCGGGTCGACTGCCACCCAATCGCCGAGCCACACTTCCGCCCAGGCGTTGTAATAGAACTTTCCGTTCACGTACAGCAGCCCTGTCGCAACACGCGCCGGAATTCCGAGCGAGCGCACCAACGCCACGTACAGCTGCGTGTGCTCGTTGCAGTCCCCCTTCATCGAATGCAGCACTGCCAGCGCATTCGGCACGCCGCCGGTCACGACTTTCGCGACCGAATCGGAAACCCACCCGTGCAGTTTCTGCGCGATTGCCTTTGGGGCGCGTTCGTCGCCAACAATCGCGAGCGCCTTGCGAATGATCTCGGGATTGTGAGCCTGCAACAGCGGCTCCTCAGCGAGTTCATGCTTGAATTGCACGCGCATTTCCTTCGAGTGCATTTCCCGCCAGCCCGGCTGGTTAACACCGATGGTCGCGTTTTTTTCGCGCGTCACCTTCAGTGTGTCACCGCTGAAATGCTGCCGGCCGCCGTCGAGATCGTAGCCTTTGAGGTTCGATCCGCCGAGTTCCACCGTGAATGAGAGCAGCTTCGCGCGCCCGAACTTCGCGCCCGCCGCAATCGCGGTGCGCTCGAGAATATCTCCGGTTCCAGCATTCGACGCCGTCGCGCGATCACGCGCGATACGCCAATTCTCAAACGCCAGTTCGTACGCGGTGCGCCGCAGCGTGATCCCATCGGGCTGCGAGACCTGCACCATCCGCCCCTGCGCGTCAAGCCACCCCGCGAATCCATCTTTCGCTTCTGGAACGGTCGCGTGCCATGCGCGCACGGTATCGGTGAGCACGCTCACCCATTCTCCCTTGTCGTCGTCGTACTTCGCGCTGTCCACCAGCGTGAACAGCGACTCGGCGTCGATCTTGAATGTCGTCGCCGCGGTGTTCATCGTCGCGGGATCGAACGTCGGCAGCGCGTATGAGCGCCCGACTTTTGGTTTGTCGCCGAGCGCGATTGCGATCGGTATCACCGGCGGCAGCACAACGGGGCCGTGCACGCTCACGCGCTGACTGTCGGTGGCGGCAGGCCCGGTGTACTTGGCATAAACAACTGCTGAATCGCCGTCTGCGCGGCCGCCCGTGCGAATCGATGGATTCCGCGAGTCGATCTGCGTTTCGAACGACTTGAGCGAAAGTCCGCGCGAAAGCTTCACCACGGATCGCTTCGACGTTCTCTCCAGCGCGCCGCCAACGGGAAAATCCGCGACGAAATAATCGACGGCGTCGATCTCGGTCGGAAGCGTGTCGATCGTCGTCGACGCAAAACCGATCACTTTGCCGCCCTGCTCAACAGAGAAGTACGTCGCGCTCGGACTCAGCCGCAGCGCGGCCTCGGCAAGTTTCTGGGGGTGCCCCTGATAGAACTCGCGCCGCACGAGCATCGTCAGCCCGCCGCTCCACGCGCCAAGAATTGCAATCGCGGTGAGAAGTCTGAGCTGGCCGCGGCGCGCAAACTGCCTTGTTGAAGCGGGCACTCGCTCTAGCCGCTCTGCGCGTCGCGCGCGCGCCGGTAGAATGCTGCGGCGTCAACGGGGCGGCCCATGCGATCGAGCACGATCCCAACGCCTTTGAGCGCGCGCCAGTTCTCCGGCTCCAACTCCGACGCGCGTTCATACGCCTGAAGCGCATCCTTCAGGCGATCGAGTTTGTTCAGTGCCTCGCCAAGATAAAAATGCGCCGGCCCCGATTGCGGGCTGAGCTTCGCGACGTGCTCCAGCGGCTCAACGGCGTCGCGCCATTTCGCACGGCGGCAGGCGAGAATCCCCTGCTGCAGCAACACTTCCGGATCGTCGCCGCGCAGTTTGGCCGCGCGCTTCAACTCGGCTTCTGCGTCATCATATCGCAAACGGTTCGAAAGTATCGTCGCGCGCGCGCAGCGCAGCACGACGCCATCCGCACCGGCATCAATGGCACGCATGAGAATGCTCAGCGCGCCCTCGATGTTGCCGCGCTTGTCGAGTGCATTCGCGAGTGCAATCGCCGTTTTCACGTCGCCCGGGTGTGCCTCATGCACGCTTTTGAGTTCTGCGAGCGCGGGGAGCGGCGTTGGCGGCGCGACATTGCGCTGACTGATGGCCGGCGTGCGAAGTGAGCGCAGCGGTGGTGCGGGCGAAACGGGCACAGCATTCGACGGCGCCGCAGCCGACGTGCTCCGGAGCGCAGCGTTGAGCGTATTCTCGCGCGGGCGCGATGTGGCGGAGGTCCCCGGACTCGGCTGCGCCTGATCGACAAAAGTCGCACCGCCGCGCGACTCGGCATCGTCGCTGATATCGAACGACCATTCGCCGCAGACGGGCGGCTCGCGAACGGCAGTTGCCGCATCGGCGTCGCTGTCGTCACCGTCGCGGCCCTTCTCGCCGACGGGGACAAGCGGCATTCCCTCGAACACGCCGAGCGGGAGCTGCTCGGGGTCGATCGGAGAAATACCGAGGGGTGGGGTACGATCCGTCATTGGTATTGAATCTATCGGGAGGCGGGGGCGGGCGGCCAACGGTGTATGCTATTACCCCGCCCGCTTGTTTCGGTGTGCCGTCCCCGTCAGTTTTATCAGGCTATGCCAGAAGACGCCCTGATCGTCCGCGGTGCCCGCGAGCACAACCTCAAGAACATCGACGTCACGATCCCTCGTGATCGTCTGACTGTTATTACCGGTTTGTCCGGTTCGGGGAAAAGTTCGCTTGCATTCGATACGATCTTCGCCGAAGGACAGCGCCGTTATGTAGAGTCGCTCTCGGCGTATGCGCGGCAGTTTCTCGGGCTGATGGAAAAACCCGATGTGGACGCGATCGAAGGGCTGTCGCCTGCCATATCAATCGAGCAGAAGACCGCGGGTCACAACCCGCGCTCGACCGTCGGCACCGTTACCGAGATCTACGATTACCTGCGCCTGCTCTACGCGCGCGCCGGTACACCGCATTGCGCGAATTGCGGGCGGCCCGTCGAACGGCAGAGCGCGGGTCAGATTGCCGACACGGTCCTCAGCTGGCCGGCCGGCACGAAAATCGAAATTCTTGCGCCGATTGTGCGCGGCCGGAAAGGCGAGTTCCTCGATAAATTCGAAGCGGCGCGCAAACGGGGTTTCGTGCGCGCGATGGTCGATGGCACGATGATCGAGCTGTCCGAGCCGCCGAAGCTCAACCGCAAAGTGAACCACGATGTATCGATCGTGGTCGATCGACTCAGCGTGCGCGCGGATGACCGCGGCCGCCTCACGGACTCGCTCGAGACCGCGCTCCGCGAAGCCGAGGGCATGGTCGAAGTCACCAGGCACGCGAGCGGCGGGAAAACTGAGACGCAGGTCTTCAGTGAGAAATACGGCTGCCCGAACTGCGGCATCTCCATGCCGGAGCTTGAGCCGCGTCACTTCTCGTTCAACTCGCCCTTTGGCGCGTGCCCCACCTGCAGCGGACTGGGCACACGTCGCTCCGCGAGTGCGGAGCTCGTGCTCGGCGATCCGAGCATCTCGCTGCTCGAAGGCGTGGTGCTTCCGTGGGGTGAGCCCGACGGCTATTTGCGCCGCGTGATTCTCCCCGCGCTCGCGAAGCAGCTGAAGTTCGAGCTGAACACGCCGTGGGGAAAACTTCCGCAGCGCGTGCAGGAAGTCCTGCTCTTTGGACTTTCGAAAAAGCGCGGCGATCCGGAATCGGCAGGGAAGTGGGAGGGCATTCTCTCCAACGTGCAGCGCCGCTACAACGAGACGACGAGCGACTCGATCCGGAATGAGCTCGAAGAATACATGCTCGTCGGCGAGTGCCCCGAGTGCAAGGGAATGCGGCTCAAGCCTGAGTCGCTCGCGGTAACTATCGCCGGAAAGAACATCGGCGAGTTCGGCGAGCTCTCGGTGAGCGATGCCAACGATTTCGTCCTTTCAATTCCGATTCGCGCGGCGGGCAAGCCCGGGCTCGACGCGGACATCGCCGGCCCGGTGCTCAAGGAAGTGCGCGAGCGCCTCCGCTTTCTTGTGGACGTCGGGCTTGAATATCTCACGCTGAGTCGCAGTGCGGAATCGCTCTCGGGCGGAGAAGCGCAACGCATTCGTCTCGCGACGCAGATCGGATCGCGTCTTGTTGGCGTGCTCTACATTCTCGATGAGCCCAGCATTGGTTTGCATCAGCGCGACAACGCGCGGCTCCTCGCGACCCTCATGCGCCTGAAAGATCTCGGCAACACTGTGATCGTGGTCGAGCACGATGAAGAGACAATTCGTGCCGCCGACCATCTCATCGATCTCGGCCCCGGCGCCGGCAAGCATGGCGGCGAGGTGATCGCCGAAGGCACCGTCGAAGAAGTGCTCGCGAATCCGAAGTCGATCACGGCGCAGTATCTCTCCGGCCGCAAGAAAATCGATATTCCGGCCGAACGTCGCGCGCGCGATGTGCGCCGCACGCTGCGCGTCGAAGGCGCGCGCGAGCACAACCTGCAAAACGTGACGCTCGAGGTGCCCCTCGGATTATTTGTTGCGGTCACCGGCGTCAGCGGTTCTGGAAAGTCCACGCTGATCGAAGGCATCCTGCACCGCGCGCTCGCGCGTCATTTGTATCGCGCACGGGTTTTGCCCGGCGCGCACACGCGGATCACGGGGCTGGAGCATCTCGATAAAGTCATCGATATCGATCAGAGCCCGATTGGACGCACGCCGCGCTCCAATCCAGCGACGTACACGGGATTGTTTACGCCGATCCGCGAGCTGTTCGCCGAGATGCCTGAAGCGAAACTTCGCGGCTACGGCCCCGGACGTTTCTCGTTCAATGTGAAGGGCGGCCGCTGCGAAGCGTGTCAGGGCGACGGCCTCGTGAAAATCGAAATGCATTTTCTCCCCGACGTCTACGTCACCTGCGAGACGTGCAAGGGAAAACGCTACAATCGCGAGACGCTCGAAGTGCGTTTTCGCGGGCTCAGCATCAGCGACGTGCTCGAACTGACCGTCGAAGATGCATACGCGATGTTCGAAAATCAGCCGCGCATTTCACAGAAGCTCGCGACGCTCAACGACGTCGGCCTCGGCTACATCCACCTCGGCCAAAGCGCGACCACGCTCAGCGGCGGCGAAGCGCAGCGCGTGAAACTCGCGAGCGAACTTTCCAAGCGCGATACCGGACGCACGCTCTACATTCTTGACGAGCCGACGACCGGATTGCATTTCGAAGACGTGCGCATGCTGCTGCATGTGCTCCATCGTCTGGTGGATCGCGGCAACACTGTGCTCGTGATCGAGCACAACCTCGACGTCATCAAGACCGCCGACTGGATCGTCGACATGGGCCCCGACGGCGGAAGCCGCGGCGGCACTGTTGTGGCCTCGGGCACGCCGGAGGATGTCGCGAGAGTGAAGGCGTCATACACCGGGCAGTACCTCGCACCGATGCTCGCGAAACCGTCAGCGTAAATCCAGCGACGCGGCGCGCGCGAGCGCGCGCCGCGTTGGATTAGTGCGGCGTTACAACCAATACCGGCGTCGCGGCGTTTCCACCGATCGCCTGATTGCCGAGCTGTCCGCTCGTGTTGTCGCCCCAGCAATAAGCCGCGCCGCCCGGCGTGACTGCGCATGCGCTTGCATAGCCGGCGCTGACTGACGCGAACGCCACACCGCCGAACAGTGCAGCGGGCGTCGTGCTGCGCGCGGCCGTGCCGATACCGAGCTGGCCCACGCCATTGTAGCCCCAGCAATACGCGGCGCCGCTGCTCTTCACCAGTCCGCACGCGAACTCATCGCCAACGCTGATCGCACTGAAGGTGAGACTTCCGCCGACTGCGGCCGGCACGGAGCTATTCACCGTAGTGCCGTTGCCGAGCTCGCCGTATGTGTTTTGGCCCCAGCAGTAGGCGGTGCCGCTCGCGGTCAATGCGCACGCGGACGAGTAGCCGGCGCTGATGCTCTTAAACGTCAGGCCGCCGGAAACGGCGACCGGTGTGTTGGTACTAACCGTCGTTCCGTTGCCGAGTGCGCCGAATGCATTGTTGCCCCAGCAATACGCAGCGCCTGCCGCAGTAAGCGCGCACGTCTGACCGTTTTGTCCTGCGCTGATCGACGTGAATGACAGGCCGCCGGATACCGGGACCGGAGTGCTCGTGAACGCAGATGCGCTGCCGAGTTGTCCGTTGCCATTGAAGCCCCAGCAATACGCCGCACCGCCGGTCACGATGCCGCATGCCTGGCCGCCGTCGCCTACGCTGAGTGCGGTGAATGTGAGGTTTCCAACGACCGCAACCGGCGATGTGCTGTTGGCAAAATTTCCGCTGCCGAGCTGACCATAGTCGTTGTAGCCCCAGCAGTACGCGGCGCCGGCCGTCGTGAGTCCGCAGGCGAAACCATTGAGACTGCCGACGGAGATCGACCCGAATGTCAGGCCGCCGATCACTTTGATCGGGATCGACGTATTCGTTGTTGCGCCATTGCCGAGCTGGCCGAGGCTGTTGTTGCCCCAGCAATAGGCGAGGCCGCCGGTGGCGATTCCGCACGTCGAGTTTCCGCTCGCCGCGACCGACGTAAACGATCCGCTTGTTTCAGGCGTGATGTTGAATGTCGTGCTGGTCGCAGACGTGACGCCCGTGGTTGCCGCAGCCGTCGCGACGAGCGAGTAGCCGTTGGCGGGAAGGTTCAGCGAGATGTACGGAAAGGTTGCGACGCCGCCGACCGCAGCGACCGTCAACGCGCCGCTCAGTACCGAGCCGCCCGGATTCGTGCCGAGTGAGAGCGTGACGAGCAAGCTCGATGTCGTTACGGGATTGCCGGATGCGTCCTGAACCGTGACGGCAATCGCCGGGACGATCGATGAATCCGTAAGCGTGTTCGCCGGCTGCACCGTGAATGCCAGCTTTGCCGCGACGGCCGGGCCGGCGACGTCTTTCTTGCAGCTGACGAGCGCGATGGCCAGGACTGAAACGAGAACGGCCAAACGGCGCGAAGGCGCGGCGATCGTGCGAACGGAATTATTCACGGTGGGGATGTGCGAAGAGATGGTCGGGTTTCCCGGCGTCGGTGGCCCGATGAGGGAATGATACATGATGTGCGCGCCGCTGTTCCCAAGTTTCACGTTCCAGCCGTGCGAGGGCATCGGCGCGCGGTATAGCTTTCAGATAACCGCTTTCCCGGCACCGTCGTCATTTAATACCGCAAATATATGGTTTCTCTTCTCGACATTATCGGACCCGTCATGGTCGGGCCGAGCAGCAGCCATACCGCCGGGGCATGTCGGCTCGGCCTGCTCGCGCGCTGCCTTGTTGGCGGCACGCCGGACAAGGCACGCCTCGAACTGCACGGCTCTTTTGCGCGCACGGGCGAAGGACACGGTACCGATAAAGCGCTCGCCGCCGGACTCATGGGGTTTCGACCTGACGACGAGCGCATTCGCACGGCACTCGAGATAGCGGAGCGCGAGGGACTTCAGTACCGATTCGAAAAGACGACGCTCGGCGAAGAGCTTCATCCGAACAGCGTTCGTCTGACGGTGGAGCGTGGCCAGCATTCGCACGTGATGGTCGGCTCGTCGCTCGGGGCCGGCCGGGTCTTTGTCACCGAGATCGACGGCTACCCCGTGGAGGTTCACGGCAATTCGCACACGATCGTGTTGCTGGCCGAAGATGTGAAAGGATCGATCGCGCGTATCGCGGCGATTCTCGCCGAGGATGACTGCAACATTGCGACGCTGAGGCTGACACGAAAAGAGCGCGGCGGCGATGCGTTTATGGTGATCGAAGTCGATGAAGAGCCCGGCGAAAATGTCCGCGATGAAATTCGGAAGTTGAAGTGGGTGCGTTGGACGCATCGGCTCGACAAGGTCTCGGCATAGAGTGTACTCGTCACTCGCTGCCGCAATCAGAGATGCTGAGTCGCAGGGAAAATCCCTCGGCGTCCTCGCGCTCGAAGTAGAATCCCGCGACCAAGCGCGCCCGGTCGCGGACATCCGCGCCGCACTCGGCCGCGCACTCGTGGTGATGCGCGGCGCAGTTGATCAGGGGATGGTCGGCGATCTTCACTCGGCTAGCGGCCTCGTCGGCGGCGACGCCGCGAAGCTTCGGCACGGTCCGCCGGGCCCACTCGCTGGAACGCCGTTCCGCGATGTTCTCGCGCGCGCGCTCGCCGTGCAAGAAGTGAATGCCGCGATGGGGGTGATTGTCGCCGCGCCAACCGCAGGTGGCGCAGGTGTTCTCCCCGCCGTGCTTACCGGCCTCGCCGCCGCGCGCGGAATTCCTGATGAGCAGATCATCACGGCACTCGCCACCGCCGGATTGATCGGTGCAGTCGTCGCCGAACGCGCATCGCTTTCAGGAGCCGAGGGCGGCTGTCAGGCCGAGACCGGCGCTGCGGCGGGAATGGCCGCCGGCGCCGCGACCGAAATGCTCGGCGGATCACCCTCGCAAGTCGGCCACGCTGTCGCGCTCGCGCAGCAGGCCACACTTGGGCTGGTGTGCGATCCACTCGGCGGGCTCGTTGAGCTCCCGTGCGTTTTCCGAAATGCGACCGGCGCCGCAATTGCGCTCGCGGCAATCGAGATGGCACTCGCCGGAATCACATTCGCTATTCCCGCCGACGAAGTGATTGATGTAATGGGCGAGATCGGGCGCGAAATGGACGTGCGGTATCGGGAGACCGCGGGCGGCGGACTGGCCGCGACGCCAACGGGGAGGCGGCTGGCGAGAGAGAGAATGGTTCAGATCAAGCGATCCGGCGCATGAGTTTCGGACAGACAACCTTGCTTAACCGACCAACAGAAAACAGTTAACTCGTCGTACAGGTTGCCCTCGCATCGGCACCCTCGTCCCCTTTCTATATAGAAGGGAGCTCCCCGCTGGCGGTTTGTATGTGTCGGAGTGAAACTTCCGTGTGGCTCCAAACCGTATTGATCGCTGAAGCCCAACTACCGAGAACTTCCATGGTCACGCACGAAGACATTGTGAGCTTCCTGGACCGCCTTTCGGCGGACGGGGCGACACATTCAGAAGTGTCCGACGGAATCTGGAACGTCCGGCCCGCCGGCGCGCTCGATTTCGGCGTGGTGGTGCACTACTCGCCGCCGGTCGTTGTCCTGCGCATCAAGGTGATGGATCTTCCCGCCGCCGGCGCCCAGCGTTCGGCGCTGGAGCATCGCCTGCTCGAGCTCAATGGCAACGATCTGCTGCACGGTTCATACGGCATCCAGAAGAACGAAATCGTTCTGACCGAGGCGCTCGAACTCGAGCATCTCGATTTTGAAGAATTCCTCTCCGCGTACGAAAGCATCACCCTGGCGCTCGCGTCGCACATTCGCGAACTGGCGTCGTTCCGCGAGGCTCGCTGACGATGGGCATCTTTGATCGCATCGCCACGCTGTTCAAGTCCAACATCAACGACCTGATCTCCAAGGCGGAGAATCCGGAGAAGATGCTGGACCAGATTTTGATCGACATGCGCAATCAGCTTGCGCAGGCCAAGCAGCAGGTGGCCAGCTCGATCGCCGACGAAAAGCGCCTGAAGGATCAGGCCGATGCCGAGTATAAATCGGCGCAGGACTGGGAGGCGAAGGCGATGCTCGCGGTGAAGGAAGGACGCGACGATCTGGCCAAGCAGGCGCTGCTGCGCCATACGGAGAGCCTGCAGCACGCCAACCAGCTCGAAGAGACCTGGAACGCGCAGCAGGCGACGGTTGAGAAACTGAAAAATTCACTGCGCGACCTCAACGACAAAATCGAAGAGGCCAAGCGCAAGAAGAATCTGTTGCTCGCCCGTCAGCGTTCCGCGCAGGCGCAGCAGCGCATCGCGCAGACGATGTCGGGGATGTCGGAGAAAAGCGCGTTCGAGGCGTTCGCGCGAATGGAAGAAAAGATCGCGAACAACGAACGGCAGATCAAAGCGTCTGTTGAGATCGACGAAGAATTTTCGGGCGATCGTCTGCAGAGCGACTTCAAGAAGCTTGAGCGCGTGGCCGGTTCTGCGAGCGCCGATCAGCAGCTCACCGCGCTCAAGGAAAAGATGGGACTCCTTCCGCCGGGGAGCTCGGCACCCGCGCGCCAGCTCGGCGCGGGTGAAGAGACCGTCAACGCTGAGATTCGGGAGAAGAAGTAGCGTTGAATAGCGACATGGGCGCGGTTCGCCGCGTTCAGCTGCTGCCGGGGTTCACGGTGGTTTTACTCACCGTGCTCCTGCTCTGGCTCGCGAAGACCGTCGCCGACGTCCTGCTGTTCTTTTTTCTCGCGGTGCTCGTCGCGGTGTATCTCGACGCGCTCGCCGCATTTGTCGCCAAGCGAACGAAGACCGGTCCGCGCAGCGCGTTCGCGCTTGCCGTGGTCATCACGATCGCCGCGGTTGCGGGAATCGGTGCGCTGCTCGTGCCGCCGGTGGTCGAGCAAACGCACCAGCTCGTCGCGAGACTGCCGGAGTATGCAGCGGCGTGGAAAGCGAGTCTCGCCGGTCTTGGCGAGCAGTTTCCGGCACTGAAGGCGCTCGTCACACCGGACAATCAAGCGCAAATCGTTTCCGGTGCGCTCGATCAAGCGCAGGGATTTCTTGGCGGACTCCTGCCGAAAGTCTTTAACATCGCGCACGGTTTTATCGACGTCGCGTCGATTCTCGTGATGGCGCTGTACCTGGCGCTGCACCCGGGCACGTATCGCGATTTTGTCGTGTCGATCACGCCACCCAAGCATCGCGAGGCGACGCGCGACGTGCTCGCCACACTCGGCGAGACGCTGCGCTCGTGGGTTCTCGCGCAGCTCTTCACGATGGCCGTGCTCGGTGCGCTCACCGCGATCGGGCTCAAACTGCTCAACGTTCCGTACTGGCTGACATTCGGATTGTTCAGCGGGCTCGCGGCGATCGTACCGTTCTTCGGCACGCTAATTTCAACCGTGGTGCCCGCGCTCTTTGTGCTCGGCGGCGCGGGCGGGCCGATTGGCGCGCTGTTCGTTCTCATGCTCGGCGTGGTCGTGCATTTGATCGAAGCGAATGTCGTCGCGCCGATCATCATGTCACGCGGGGTGCACCTGCCGCCGGTCTTTTCGATTATGGCCGTGCTGATCGCCGGCACGCTGCTCGGGCCGCTTGGATTGCTGGTTGCGGTGCCGACGCTGTGCGTCGTCATGGTGCTCATCAGAAAAGTTCTCATTGAGCGCGTGTATGGCGATGTCAGCACCAATGAGGAGAAGCGCGAGGATGCTGAGCTCGCGCTCGCGCCGGCGAACTCCGCGCCCGGAGATTCCAGCAGCGCGTGATTTGAACGTGCGCGCGGGAATTCGGTAACGCGCGCGGTCTCATGGTGACACTTTTTGCGAGCCGCGGACGCACTTTGCCGCCGTGCTCCATTTCGCGCTCGAACTCCGCAGCGTCACCAGACGCTATCGCGCCGGCGTCACCGGCTGCTCTGGCGAAATCATCGCGCTCGATCGCGTGTCGCTCACCGTCGCGCCGGGCGAGTGCGTCGGTATCGCGGGCGCGCCAGGCTCCGGTAAAAGCACGCTGCTGCTGTGCGCCGCTGGAATTCTGCGACCGCACGAAGGCAGTGTGCACGCGGTTCCCGCGGCATTCGTCGCGCGCCGCGGCAGCAGTGAGGCGCAGCTCGGTTCGCACGCTGCGCTCACGCACGCGCTGCACGCCGCGCCGAAGCTGCTGTGTCTCGACGACCCGCTGGCCTTACTCGATGCCTCCGGTCGCGATCGCTACGTGTCGATCTTGCATGAGCTCCGGGGCGCGGGCGTCGCCGTACTCATCAGCGGGCGGAACGCAGAGACGATGGACAGCTGCACGTCGCGGTTGATCACGCTCGAGTCCGGGCGAATCTCCCGCGCTGTGCGGCGGCGGCGCACGCTGGAGCTCGAGGTCGGCATGCCGTCGTATGCGGCGATGGCGCTGGCGAATCGGATTCCAACCGTCCGCCGGCTTGGTCAGGCGCTCCGTGTCGCACTCGACGACATCACGGCCGAGGAAGTGCTCAGTGCGTGCCTCGCACTCGGCATTCGGGTGCACGGGTCGCGCGTCATTACAACCGGCGCGCCGGGGAGAGTCGCCGAGGCTGACTGACGGTGCGTTTGCGTGGTATCTTCGCACGAGTTCACACACGCCCTCACCAGCGCTCCGATGGCCGACGTTCGCGACCAACTGCAGGCAGCGCTCGGGAGCGCGTTCACCATCGAGCGCGAGCTCCTGGGTGGCGCGATGAGCCGCGTGTTCGTCGCGACGGAGACTTCGCTGGGGCGCCGCGTGGCGATCAAAGTTTTGTCGCCGGAACTCGCGAACGCGATGAGCGCCGAACGTTTCCGGCGCGAAATCCAGATGGTCGCGCAGCTGCAGCATCCACACATCGTCCCGGTGTTCGCCGCCGGGGATGCCGACGGGCTGCTCTACTACACGATGCCGTTCGTAGAGGGCGAGACGCTTCGCGCGCGATTGCTGCGCGACGGCAAGCTTCCGGTGGCGGAGGCGCTCTCACTTTTCATTGAGCTCGCGGACGCACTCGCCTACGCACATGGCCGCGGCGTCGTGCATCGCGACATCAAGCCTGAGAATGTTTTGCTCAGCGGGTCGAGCGGGCTGCACGCGACGCTTGCCGATTTCGGTGTCTCGCGCGCGCTCAGTGTGGCGACGGGCGCCGGGCGGCTCACGACGCAGGGTCTCGTACTCGGCACGCCCGCATATATGGCGCCCGAACAAATCGCCGGCGATTCAGGTGCCGACGAGCGCGCAGATATTTACAGTCTCGGCCTGGTAGCGTACGAAATGCTCGGCGGTGGGTCGCCGTTCGAGGCGAAGTCACCGCAGGCACTGCTCGCGGCGCATGTCACCGTAGCGCCGCGTCCGCTCAATGCGCTGCGTGCCGACGTGCCGCCGGCACTCGGCGCGATTGTGATGCGGTGCCTGCAGAAAGATCCGGCGGACCGCCCGCAGTCGGCGGCCGATCTCGCCGCGCAGTTGCGCGCGGTGAGTTCCGGCGCGCACCCGGCACGCGTGCGCGCGACGCAGCAAAAGCGCGCGACGCTCGCGGTAATCCTCGTCACGTTTGTCGCGGCATTCTCCGCGGCGTACGCAGTCCGGCATCGCGCGCATCCGGGCGGGGCTGCGACGGCCTCCGCCTCGACTGCGTCGATATCGTCGATCGCAGTCACACCGCTCGTGAATGCCTCCGGAAACTCGGCCGATGATTATCTCGCCGACGGCATCACAGACGAGCTCAACTCGGCGCTCGGCAAAGCCGGGCTGAAGGTCATGTCGCGATCGTCAGCGTTCCGGTTCAGAGGGCGCAAGGATATCGACGACCGGCAGATTGGTGAAAGTCTCCATGTCGCGGCGGTGCTTGGCGGGACGATGTTTCGCGAAGGGAAAACGCTGCGGCTGACGGCGCATCTGACGAGAACCGCCGACGGCACGGAAATCTGGTCGGACAAGTTCGACCGCCAGGCCAGCGGAATCTTTGCGATGCAGGACGACCTCACGCGCGAGATCGTTTCCAAGCTCAATGTCACGCTCAAAGGGAGCGCGCCAAGTCACGGCACGGAGAACCTCGCCGCCTACGATTTGTATCTGCGCGGGCGCTACTTCTGGAATCAGCGGAGCAAGGCCGCGCTCGACTCGGCGATCAGAATTTTCAGCGAGGCCGTCGCGCTCGACTCAACCTACGCGCTCGCGTACTCCGGCCTCGCCGACAGCTGGACGCTGATGGGAACGTTCGGTTACGCGCCGGCGAAGGATGAATTCCCCAAAGGCCGCGCCGCCGCCGAGCACGCGATTCGCCTCGACAGCACGCTCGCCGAACCGCACGTGTCGCTCGGCATGGTCGCGGAGTTCTACGACTGGGATTGGGAGCGCGCACTGCGGGAGTTCGATCGTGCCGAGGCGCTGAATCCGAACTATGCGAGCACCTATCTGTTCCGCGGGTGGACCGTATCGCTCACCGGCCATTACGCGGACGTGCTGCCTCTGTTCGAGCGCGCCAGGACGCTGGAACCGCTGTCGCTGACGATTAACGCCCGGGTCGGGACTATTCTGTTGATTCTCGGCAGATATGACGATGCCGAGCGCCAACTGAAGGCCACGCTCGCGCTCGATTCGACCTTTGGCGTTGCCCGGATCGAGATGGCGAACTTGTACGCGACAAAACGCAACTATGCGCGCGCTGTGCCGTTTCTTCCCGACATATCGCACGGGTTGGCGCTCGGATCCGCCTCGATTGCGGCATACGTGTACGGCCGCACGGGGCGCCCCGATGAACTTCGTAAGCTCCTTGCCGATCTCACTGCCGCACGTGCGAAGCAGTATGTGCCGGCTGACGGATTCGTCGCTGCATACGCGCAGCTCGGGAATCTCGATGCCGCATTTGCCGAGCTTGAGCGCGCGGTGCAGGCGCGAGACTGGAGCGCGCTGATGATCGGGATGTATCCGGAATACGCGCCGCTTCGGGCGGACCCGCGCTATAAAAAAAATTCGGAGTGAGACGCACCTCGCGGGAGTGCCGTCCAGCCTTGTCCCGCCCTAAGTTTCACTCGTGCCCGATTTCCTTCTCCATAACTCGCTGACGCGCGAGACCGAACCGTTCGCGCCAGCGGACGGCCGCACGGTGCGGCTATACACGTGCGGCCCGACGGTCTACAACGCCGCGCATCTCGGAAATTTCCGCACCTTCCTCTTTGAGGATCTGCTGCGGCGCGTGCTGCGCCTGCGCGGATGGGGCGTGGAGCAGGTGATGAACCTGACCGACGTCGACGACAAAATCATCAAGCGTGCGACCGAGCAGGGAAAGACGATCCGGCAGCTGACCGATCCGGTTATTGAAGTCTTTCACGAGGATCGCGAGTTCTTGCGAATTCAGCGCGCCGAGCATTATCCGCGCGCGACGGATTTCATCAAGGAAATGATCGCGCTCGTAAAGCGGCTCGTGAAAAAGAAGGTCGCGTACAAAGCGGATGATGGATCCGTCTACTTCGCGATCGATAAATTTCCGACGTACGGAAAACTCTCGCGGCTGGATACGCGCGAGCTGAAGACCGGCGCGCGCGTTGCGCAGGACGAATACGCGAAAGAGAACGCACAGGATTTCGCTCTCTGGAAAGCGGCGAAACCCGAGGATGAAGCGTGCGCCGCGGCGTGGGATTCACCGTGGGGACGCGGCCGTCCCGGCTGGCATCTCGAGTGCTCGGCGATGGCGATGACGATCCTCGGCGAGACGATCGATCTGCATTGCGGCGGCGTCGATCTGATCTTTCCGCATCACGAAGATGAAATCGCGCAGAGCGAAGCCGCGACGGGAAAAACGTTTTCGCGTGTCTGGTGCCACGGCGAGTTTTTGCTGACTGATGGATCGAAGATGGCGAAGCGTGTCGGCAACGTGAGCACGGTTTCGGATTTGCGCGCGAACGGCGTGAGTGCGGCGGCGCTGCGGCATTTCGTGTTCTCGACGCATTATCGCAAGCAGCTGAATCTTTCGGGCGATGCGCTCGAGGCTTCGTCTGAAGCGGTCCGAAGGGTCGGCGATTTTGCGGACCGATTGGACCGCGAATCGGCGGGGACGCCGGCGCTGGCCGAGGCGGCGGAGACGCTTTTGATCGAGGCGACCGCGGCATTTTCAGACGATTTGAACGCGCCGCGGGCGATGGGGTCGCTGTTTGAGTTCATCACGGCGGCGAACCGTGAGTTTGATGCCCGGGGGACGTCGACGGAGGCGGTGGTTCGGGCACGGGAGGCGTTCAGGCAGGTGAACGCGGTACTGGATATTGTGCCGGACCGGGGGACTGAGGATGGCGAGCTGGCGGCGTGGGTTGAGGGGCAGCTGGCGGAGCGGGCGGCGGCGCGGCAGCGGCGGGATTTTGCGGCGGCGGATGCGGTGCGTAAAGGGTTGGAGGAGAAGGGGATAGCTATTGAGGATTCGGCTTCGGGGACTCGGTGGAAAAAACTGTGAGGGGTGAGGGGGAACATCGGTGAGGGGTGAGGGGGAAGGTCGGTGAGGGGTTGGTTTTTGGGATGGATGTGCGAGATTTTGGTGTTGGAATTGCCTGCTTAGCTCAGCGGTAGAGCACTCGATTTGTAATCGAGCGGTCGTCAGTTCAATCCTGACAGCAGGCTCTTGGAAATCAGGTGGCGCGACCCCAAACGCGCCGATCGGGCCGCGCTCCGGCGGCCATTGACTAAGCCTTTGAGCCCGCCTATTTTACGAGGCTCGCGGAGAACTTTTCCAATTCCCTCCGCCAGCTTTGCTGTCCGCGGGAGTTTTCTGTCGTTTTCAGCGGGCGAATGGCGACTTGAGACTAGAACAGAAGTGGTCGTGAAGGATCGAGCGGTGGGGTACCCAAGTGGCCAACGGGAGCAGACTGTAAATCTGCCGGCTCACGCCTTCGAAGGTTCGAATCCTTCCCCCACCATGACGCAGTGAGGGGTGAGGAGTGGGACGGGTGGGATTGCGTGAAGGGATAGAGGAGAGAGGGCAACGCGGGAGTAGCTCAGCTGGTAGAGCGCAAGCCTTCCAAGCTTGATGTCGCGGGTTCGAGCCCCGTCTCCCGCTCTGGTAGTGAGAACGTGCTGGGTTTCTAGAGTGCACGCATAGCTCAGTCGGTAGAGCACCCCCTTGGTAAGGGGGAGGTCATCGGTTCAATCCCGATTGCGTGCTTTTTTTGTACACGGCAGAAGGCAGACGACAGACGACAGGTTGAGGAACCATGCCCCGCGAAAAAATCATTCTTGCGTGCAGCGACTGCAAGAACAGGAACTATTTCACGACGAAGAACAAGCGCGTGCATCCCGAGCGCGTTGAGTGGAAGAAGTACTGCCCGCGCTGCGACAAGCACGTGCTCCACAAGGAGACGAAGTAAGTGACCGACGTTCAGGTCAAGGAACCGTCGCTTCCGGAGCGGACCGTCGCGTTTTATCACGACGTGATGGCCGAAATGAAGAAGGTGACGTGGCCCGATTTTCCGCAGGTGAGGCAGCTCTCGATCAGCGTGATTCTTCTCTCGCTGTTCATCGGCGGCGTCATCGCGATCATGGACGTCATCCTGCAGCAGGTGCTCGTTCGTTGGATTCCGTCTCTGTTCGGAGGGTGAGGTGACGCATCACTTTTACGCGGTCCAGACGACCTCTGGCCACGAGAACAAGGTGCGCAACCTGATCCAGCGAAAAATCGACGCTGACACCACGCCGGCTGCCGAGCGCGTAATCCGCCAGGCACTCGTGCCGACGGAACAGGCGGTCGAGATCAAGAACGGCAAGAAGGTCACGGTGGAGCGGAAGGTGTATCCCGGCTACGTGCTCGTCGAAATGGTCATCGATCAAGAGACGCTGCACACGATCAACGGGATTCAGGGCGTGATCAAGTTCGTCGGAAAAGATCGCGACCCGCAGGCGCTGCGCCCGGATGAAGTCAATCGCCTGCTCGGCATCGCAGACGAGACGGTTGAAGAAGCACCGAAAGAAGAGATTCCGTTCCTGGTTGGTCAGGCGGTGGCGATCACGGAAGGACCGTTCACGGATTTCAATGGGACGGTTGAGGACGTGATGGCGGATAAGGGGAAGGTTCGGGTTTCGGTCTCGCTGTTTGGCAGGCCGACTTCGGTTGAACTGGATTACTTGCAGCTGAAGGCGCATTAGTTCTTCGCTGCTTTGCAGACGTGTACTGTTTTTTGTTGGTCGGTGTTCTGTAAGAGAATTTGTCCGGGCCGTTGATCGTTTCGACGCGCTTCGATTTTAGGACGGAAAACCTTCGTTAACCGACGCACGGAAAACAGTTCACTCGCGGTTTGTTTCTGTTTTTGTAGATGCCCTTGCGCGGGGCAGCCTAGTCAGGCGAGGAGCGCCCCGTCGGATACCACTACGACGCTAAACACACCGTGGTAGTCAGCAACCAACATCCCGCAGAGTGCTTCGCGGCTGGTGAGTTGCTTCACGCACCCCAAGAGGAGCCACATGGCAAAGAAGGTCACGGGTTTCGTCAAACTGCAGATCCCTGCAGGAAAGGCGAATCCGGCCCCGCCGGTCGGTACAGCGCTCGGACCGCAGGGAATCAACATCATGATGTTCTGCAAAGAGTTCAACGCTCGGACGCAGGGCCAGGATACGATTCTCCCGGTTGAGATCACGATCTACGGCGACAAATCCTTCACCTTCATCCTGAAGACACCGCCAGCCGCGGTGCTCATCAAGAAGGCTGTTGGAATTGAAAAGGGCTCGGGTCAGCCGAATCGCAACAAAGTTGGCAAGATCACCAAGGCACAGATCCGCACGATCGCGGAGCTGAAAATGCCCGATCTCAACTGCGAATCAATCGAGTCGGCAATGGCGATGGTCGCCGGTGCCGCACGATCGATGGGCGTGGAGGTCGCAGACTGATGCGCACACACGGAAAGAAGTATCGCAAGGCCGTCGAAGGCCGCGAGATCTCCGCGGTCGTCCAGCCGAAGCAGGCGCTGGAGATCGTCAAGACCAAGGCGTATGCGAAGTTCGATGAAACTGTCGACGTCGCCGTCCGCCTCGGTGTCGATCCGCGCCACGCGGACCAGATCGTGCGCGGCACCGTCGTTCTCCCGGCTGGTTCGGGTACGACGGTTCGCGTGCTCGTCATCGCAGTCGGTGACAAGGCCAAGGAAGCCGAAGCCGCCGGCGCCGATTTCGTCGGCACCGAATATCTGGCCAAGGTCAAAGAAGGCTGGCTGGATTTCGATATCATGATCGCAACGCCGGACCAGATGGGACAGATCGGCGCACTCGGACGCGTGCTCGGCCCCCGCGGGTTGATGCCGAATCCGAAGGCCGGAACCGTCACGTTTGACGTCGCGCGTGCTGTGAAAGAAACCAAAGCGGGCAAGATCGAGTTCCGCGTCGATAAAGGCGGCAACATTCACGCTGCTATCGGCAAGGTCTCGTTCGCGCTCGAATCGCTCGAACAGAACTTCCAGGCCCTGATGGACACCATCGTCCGCTCGAAGCCGAGCGCGTCGAAGGGCGTGTATGTGAAGACGGTCGCCGTCTCCAGCACGATGGGCCCGGGCGTGCGTGTCGACACCACTCCCTACCGGTAAGAGCGATGAAACGAACCGATAAAGAGGAGCTCGTCCGCGGGCTCAAGAAGAAGATGGAGGGCGCTGACGCGCTCTACTACACCGACTTCACCGGCCTGAGCGTGAAGAACATGACCGCACTGCGCCGCAGTTTCCGTAAGGCGGGCGTGGAATACGTGGTCATCAAGAACTCGCTCGCGTTGCGCGCGGTGAACGAGAGCGGTCTGCTCGCGCCGAAGCTCAAGGGACCGACCGGCGTCGTGATCGCGAAGGACGCGATCAGCGCTGCGAAGGCGCTGACCGACTTCGCCAAGAAGAACGAAGACCGGCCGTCCGTGAAGGGTGGACTGTACGAAGGCGCGGAGATCGATGCCGCGACCGTGAAAAAGCTCGCGCTGATGCCGACTCGTGATGAGGCGCTCAGCATGTTCCTCGGATATCTCAACAGCGTGCTCTCCGGATTCGCGGGAGTACTCGACGCACGTAAGGTCCAACTCGAAGCCGCCGCACCGGCAGCCGACAACGCAACGGAGAACGTTTCAAATGGCTAACGCAACGCTGAGCAAGGACGAAATCCTCGACGCGATCGGCAACATGTCGGTCCTCGAACTCGTCGACCTGATTGACACGTTCAAGACGAAGTTCAACGTCACCATCGCAGCAGTCGCAGCGGCTCCGGCCGGCGGCGCTGGTGCGGGCGGCGCAGCGGCAGCCGAAGAGCAGACCGAGTTCTCGGTTGTGCTCAAGGAAGCCGGCGGCAAGAAGATTCAGGTCATCAAGGTCGTCCGCGAGATCACGGGTCTTGGCCTGAAGGAAGCCAAGGACATGGTCGACGGCGCACCGCAGGTCGTGAAGGCCGGCGCAACGAAGGACGAAGCAGCCGCCATCAAGGCCAAGCTGGAAGAGCAGGGCGCAGTCGCCGAGATCAAGTAAGAGCTGGTTTTTGCTGCCGGCGCGCGGAGGTTCGTCCTCACGCGCCGGCGGTAACACCACCTCTCACTTGGTCTCGTCAATGCCGTCATTCGCACCGCACCACAACTGAAGTCCCTTTCCGTCGGTTCCGCCGCGCGAAATTTCGCGCACGCGGGACGGGCGGTTTTCGCCTGTCATCGGGTGAGCCCAGGTTGATATGATCAAGCAAATTTCTTTCGCGAAGCTCGAGAAGGGGATGGCCATGCCCCATCTCCTCGACATTCAGGTTCGCGCCTTCGAATCGCTGCTCCAGCTCGACGCTGCCGCACACGATCGCGAAGACGTCGGACTCGAACGGGTCTTCAAGGACCTGTTCCCCATCACGGATGTCCACGAGAACTTCTCGCTGGACTTCATCCGCTACACGCTTGGCGAGCCGAAGTACTCCGTTGAGGAGTGCATCGAGCGCGACATGACGTATTCGGCGCCGCTCAAGGCGACGCTGACCCTCACGGTGTTCGAAGAGAACATCGCTGACGGCAAAAAGCGGATCAAAAACCAGATTGAAAAAGAAGTCTATCTCGGCGAACTGCCGCTGCTCACGCCGCTCGGAACCTTCGTCATCAACGGAGCCGAGCGTGTCATCGTCAGCCAGCTGCACCGCTCGCCGGGTGTGGTGTTCGAAGAGTCGACGCATCCGAACGGACAGCGTCTGATCTCGTCGCGCATCATCCCGTTCCGCGGATCGTGGGTCGAGTTCACCGTCGACATCCACGACATCATTTACGTCCATATCGACAAGAAGAAGAAGTTCCCGGCCACCGCGCTCCTCCGTGCTTTTGGCTTCGGAAACAATTCGGACATTCTCCGACTCTTCTTCGCCGTTCGCGAGCTCGACCTCACCAAGAAGCGTGAAGGCCGCGCGGAAAATCGTGAAGTCATCGGCGCGATCATTGCCGAGGACATCGAGCTGCCGGGTGAAGCCACGCCGGACGACGCGCCCAAGGCCAAGACGAAGAAGGCCCGCGCCGAGCGCGAGCGCACCGAAGCCATGATGCTCGTTAAAGAAGGCGACGAGCTCACCGAAGAAGTGTTCAACCGCCTCCGCCGTCAGAAGGTCGACGTCGTGAAGGTGTTCGCGAGCTACGGCGCCGTTGATCTGCGCGACGAGCTCGACGCGATCGAGCGCCAGGAGCGCCCGCATCCGCGCGTGCTCGCAGTCGACGCAATCGACCCGGAGACGGGCGAAGTGATCGGCGAAGTCGGTCAGCAGCTCAAGGAGATGCTGATCAAGCGTCTCCGCAAGAACGGTCTGCACAAGGTCTACTGCTTTGTGCCGAGCGGCCGCGCCGAGAGCACGCTCATCAAGAACACGCTCGCAAAGGATCCGACCAAGAGCGAGGACGAAGCACTCAAGCAGATCTATGCACTGCTCCGTCCGGGCGATGCGCCGAACAAGGAAACGGCCAAGCAGGCGATCGAGCGGCTGTTCTTCTCGCCGAAGCGCTACGACCTCGGCCGCGTCGGCCGTTACAAGATCAATCAGCGCCTCGGACTCGCCACGCCGGCGAGCCAGACGGTTCTGACGAAGGAAGATTTCGTCGCCATCGTGCGCTACCTCGTCGAACTGCACGAGGGACGCGGACATGTGGACGACATCGACCACTTGGGCAACCGCCGCATTCGTTCCGTTGGCGAGCTGATCGCGAATCAGTTCTCCGTCGGCCTCTCGCGCATGGCGCGTTTGGTCAAGGAACGCATGTCGATCAATCAGGACACCGAGAAAATCGCGCTCGACGACCTCGTCAACGCGCGCACGGTTTCCGCGGTCATCCAGGCGTTCTTTGGATCGTCGCAGCTTTCGCAGTTCATGGACCAGACCAATCCGCTCGCCGAGCTGACGCACAAGCGTCGTCTTTCGGCGCTCGGACCGGGCGGCCTCACCCGCGAGCGCGCAGGCTTCGAAGTGCGCGACGTGCATTACTCGCAGTACGGCCGTATGTGCGCCATCGAAACGCCTGAAGGTCCGAACATCGGACTTATCACGTCGCTCGCGTGCTATGCGCGCGTGAACGACCTCGGCTTCGTCGAGACGCCGTACCGCGTTGTGCGGAACGGGAAAGTCACGAATGAGCTCGAGTGGCTTGATGCCAATAAGGAAGAGGACGCGATCATTGCGCAGGCGAACGCGAAGCTCAACGACGATGGCACGTTCGTCGACGAGTTCGTGCTTTCCCGTCAGCAGTCCGACGTCCCGCTCGTTACACCGACGCGCATCGACTATATGGACGTCGCGCCGGAACAGGTCGTTTCGATTGCCGCCGCGCTCATTCCATTCCTCGAGCACGACGACGCGAACCGCGCCCTGATGGGTTCGAACATGCAGCGCCAGAGCGTGCCGCTCCTCAATCCGCAGACGCCGCTCGTGGGCACCGGACTTGAAGAGGTTGTCGCGCGTGACTCGGGCGCGGTTGTCATCGCATTGCGTTCTGGTACGGTCACCCGCGTGACGGCCGACGAGATCCTCGTCGATGCCGGCCCGGCGGAGAAGGGGAAGAAGGGCGGCGATCTGCCGCTCGAGCGCCTCACGCAGCAGGACCGCTACCGGATCAAGAAGTACTGGCGCACCAACCAGGACACGGCGATCAACCAGCGCCCGATCGTGAAGCTTGGCCAGAAGGTCAAAGAAGGCGACGTCCTCGCGGACGGCGCGGCAACCGAGCATGGCCAGCTCGCACTCGGCTCGAACGTGCTGGTCGCGTTCATGCCCTGGTACGGACACAACTTCGAAGACGCGATCGTGCTGTCAGAGCGCCTGGTGAAGGACGACGTGTACTCGTCGATCCACATCCAGGAACTGGAACTGCACGTGCGCGACACGAAGCGCGGTCAGGAAGAAATCACGCGTGAAATTCCGAACGTCGCCGAAGAGTCGCTGGTCGATCTCGACGAGCGCGGCATCGTTCGCATCGGTGCGCATGTGCGCCCCGGTGACATCCTCGTCGGCAAGATCACGCCGAAGGGTGAGACGGAGCTTTCGCCGGAAGAAAAGCTGCTGACCGCAATCTTCGGCGAGAAGGCGAAGGACGTGAAGGATTCGTCGCTCAAGGTTCCGCCGGGAATGGAAGGCGTCGTCATCGATTGCAAAATCTTCTCGCGCATCGAAGACCAGGTGGTCGAGAAGGATCGCGGCGAGCGCATCGGCGAAGTCCGCCGGCTCGAAGGCGAAGAGAAAGTGCGCGTGAACGACGTGCGCGACAGCGAGCTCAAGGAAATCCTTGACGGTCAGATCATTGCGCTGGCGCTCAAGTCGGGTACGGTCGAAGAGGCGCTGGCGGTCGGAACGAAGCTCTCGGGCGAAGTGCTCGACGATCTCCGTCTGGCAACGCTCGACCTCAAGACGTTCCGCGTCGAGAACAAGAAGGTCAATGAGCAGGTTCGCGAGATCGTTGAAGCCGCGAATGAGGTCAAGGCGAGAATTGAAGAGAAGGCCGAAGAGCGCATCGACCGCATTCTGCAGCCAGATGAGCTCCCGCCGGGCGTGATCCAGCTCGTGAAGGTTTATCTCGCCGAGAAGCGCAAGATTTCGGTGGGCGACAAAATGGCCGGCCGTCACGGCAACAAGGGTATCGTGGCGCGCATCGTTCCCGAGGAGGACATGCCGTTCCTTCCCGACGGACGTCCGGTGGACATCGTGCTCAACCCGCTCGGTGTGCCCAGCCGAATGAACGTCGGACAGATCCTCGAGACCCATCTTGGATGGGCCGCGAAGATCCTCGGCTTCTATGCGAAGACGCCGGTGTTCTCGGGCGCGAGCGAAAAGGAAATCGGACTTCTTCTGCGCCTCGCGGCGCTCTCGTGGTCGCATCACGGCCTTGAGCTGAAGAGCCCGAAACTCGAAATCACCGATTCCGAGATCAACGCGTTCCTGACAGAGCTCCGTCCGGCAATCGGCGAGGAAAAGGTCGAATTGCTGCACGACGCAAACGTCAACGAACTCGGCGGCCGCGGAATGTCGGCGGCGTCGAAGGATCTTTATCACCGCGTGCGCGACTACATCGCAGACGCGGCGAAGGAAATCGCGGAACGCGAGCATGCGGATCTCCGCACGTCGATCGCGTTCCACGAAGCAGAGTCGGAGAACGAAGAGCTTTCAGTCGCTCGTCGCGCCGACATCAAGAAGGCCGGCAAGGAGCTCGAGCGTCGCAATGCGCTCAGCGCTTCGGAACTTCTGGTCGAGAAGGGCTTCCCGGCGCTTGCGGTGATGGCCGGCAAGAAGTCGGATGGCGATGTCGATGAAGCGAGCAAGGAGATCATTCGCGCGGCGGGTCTTATGCCGGGCGGAAAGATCAATCTGCGCGATGGCCGGACGGGCGAGAACTTTGCGTCGCCAGTCACGGTTGGAAACGTGTACATGCTGAAGCTCTCGCACTTGGTCGACGACAAGATCCACGCGCGAAGCATCGGACCGTACTCGCTCGTCACGCAGCAGCCGCTCGCAGGAAAGGCACAGTTCGGCGGCCAGCGTTTCGGAGAAATGGAAGTGTGGGCGCTCGAGGCATACGGTGCCGCGCACACGCTGCAGGAAATCCTGACCGTGAAGTCGGACGACGTGAACGGCCGGTCGCGCGTGTACGAGGCGATCGTGAAGGGGCAGAATCTGCCCGAGCCGGGCACGCCTGAATCGTTCAACGTGCTCGTGAAGGAATTGCAGGCCCTCGGTATCCACGTCACCATGGATGCCAACGCTGAGGGTGGTTACAGCGGTTTGCCTTTCAGCTCAGGCGAGGAATAAACACATGATTGATTTCCGCAGCGCGCGCGAAACCCGCGCATCCGCTTTCGATTACATCCAGGTCCGCATCGCTTCTCCGGAAGAGATTCGCGGCCCCCGGGATTCAAAAGAACGTGAACGGCTCGAAATGGCCGGTCTGCGTTCGTGGTGGTCGTGGGGTGAAGTCACGAAGCCCGAGACCATCAACTACCGCTCGTTCAAGCCCGAGAAGGACGGCTTGTTCTGCGAGCGCATTTTTGGTCCGGTAAAGGACTGGGAATGCCATTGCGGTAAGTACAAGCGTATTCGTTATCGCGGCGTAATCTGCGACCGATGCGGCGTCGAAGTGACCCTGAGCAAGGTCCGTCGTGACCGCATGGGGCACATCGAGCTCGCCGTACCCGTCGCGCATATCTGGTTCTTCAAGACTCTTCCGAGTCCGATGGGAAATCTTCTCGACCTCACGCTCCGTGATCTCGAGAAGGTCATCTACTATTCGAACTACGTCGTCATCGAGCCCGGTGAACAGGAAGTTCACACGAACGAGCTCCTCGACGAAGAGCAGTACCTCACGCTGCGCGCCAAGGCGAAGGACGAGGGCGATACCGCGTTCCTCGCCGACATCGGCGCGCCCGCGGTTCGCGATCTTCTCCGCCGTCTCGACGTCGACAAAATCGCCGACGAGCTCCGCGCGCAGGTGATTGTCGAAACGAGCCAGCACAAGAAGAAGCAGCAGCTCAAGCGCCTCAAGATCGTCGACGCGTTCCGGAACTCGGGCGACCACGGCGATGTGCGCAACAAGCCGGAGTGGATGATTCTGGACGTCGTTCCGGTGATTCCGCCGGATCTGCGCCCGCTCGTTCCGCTCGACGGAGGTCGCTTCGCAACGTCCGACCTCAACGATCTCTATCGTCGAGTGATCAACCGCAACAACCGTCTCCAGAAGCTGATCGTGCATCGCGCGCCGGAAGTCATTCTCCGGAACGAGAAGCGCATGCTTCAGGAAGCGGTCGACGCGCTGTTCGACAACGGCCGCCGTTCGAAGGCGATTCGCGGCCGCGGCAAGCGTCCGCTCAAGTCGCTGTCCGACATGCTCAAGGGCAAGCAGGGCCGGTTCCGTCAGAACCTGCTCGGCAAGCGCGTGGACTACTCGGGCCGTTCGGTCATCGTCGTTGGCCCGGAGCTCAAACTGCATCAGTGCGGTTTGCCGAAGGCCATGGCGCTCGAACTGTTCAAGCCGTTCATCATCCATAAGCTCGTCGAGAAGGGAATCGCCGAGACGGTGAAGCGCGCCAAGAAGATCGTCGAGAAGGAATCGAGCGAGGTGTTCGAGATTCTCGAAGAGATCATTCGCGACCATCCGGTTCTGCTCAACCGCGCGCCGACGCTGCATCGTCTGGGCATCCAGGCGTTCGAGCCGGTGCTGGTTGAGGGCAAGGCCATTCGTATTCACCCGCTCGTCTGCGCCGCGTTCAACGCAGACTTCGACGGTGACCAGATGGCCGTGCACGTTCCGCTTTCATATGAAGCACAGCTCGAGTGCCGCGTGCTGATGCTGTCGTCGAACAACATTCTGAAGCCGGCCGACGGACGCCCGGTGGCGGAGCCCAGCCAGGACATCGTGCTCGGCTGCTATTTCGCCACGAAGGGGTTCGCAGGCTTCGACGACATTCACAAGGATCCGAAGAAAGTCGCAGCGCTGCGGTCGTACACCGTTGCGAGCGAAGTCGAAATGGCGCTCGCACTGGGCCGCGTCAACACGCACACACCGCTCCGCTTCTATGTGGAACGCGACGGAGTGAAGGCGTGGGAAGTGACGACGGTCGGTCGCGTCCTGTTCAACCAGATCATCCCCGCGGAACTGCCGTTCCAGAACCGCGATATGAAAAAGAAGGCGCTCTCCGAGCTGGTGTTCGAGTCGTATCGCAAGTCGGGCCTCGCTGGCACGGTGCAGTTCCTCGACCGTCTCAAGGAGTTCGGCTTCCGCAACGCGACCCGCGGTGGCGTTTCGATCGGAATCGAAGATTTGGAGATTCCGGCGGACAAGGAGCAGCTGCTCGAAGAGGCGACGACGCGCGTTGAGCGTTTCCAGAAGGCGTACCAGACCGGAAACATCACGAACGGCGAGCGCTACAATAAGGTCATCGACACCTGGACGCATGCGAACAACGACATCGCCGAGGCGATGGTGAAGCGCATGAAGGAATCGCAGAACGGATTCAACCCGGTGTACATGATGTTCGATTCTGGCTCGCGCGGTTCACGCGACCAGATCCGTCAGCTGGCCGGCATGCGCGGCCTGATGGCGAAGCCGCAGAAGAAGCTCACCGGCGGCATCGGCGAAATCATTGAAAGCCCGATCAAGTCGAATTTCCGTGAAGGACTCTCGGTGCTCGAGTACTTCATCTCGACGCACGGCGCTCGTAAGGGTCTCGCGGATACGGCTTTGAAGACGGCCGACGCTGGATATCTCACGCGCCGCCTCTGCGACGTCGCGCAGGACGTGACGATCACGGAAGAGGATTGCGGTACGATCATGGGCCTCGATATCGCCGCGCTGAAGGAAGGCGAGGATATCATCGAGCCGTTGGCAGAGCGCATTGTCGGAAACGTGGCGGCGGAAGATGTCGAAGATCCGCAGCTGCTCGACGATTCGGGACGCCGCGCGTTGCTCGTCGAGTCTGGCTCGATGATCAGCGAAGATGTGGCCCGTCAGATTGAAGAGTCCGGCATCGAGTCGATCAAGATTCGGTCGGTTCTCACCTGCGAAGCCAAGCGCGGTCTCTGCCGTATGTGCTACGGCCGTAACCTCGCGACGATGGCGATGGTCGACATCGGCGAAGCAGTCGGCATTATCGCTGCGCAGTCGATTGGCGAGCCGGGTACGCAGCTGACGCTGCGCACATTCCACATCGGTGGAACGGCGGCGCGTATCGCCGAACAGACGGCCCGCAAGTCGAAGGTGCAGGGCGTGATCGAGTACGGCGATCGACTGATCTCGGTTACGAATCCCGAGGGTCAGCAGATCGTCACGTCGTACGAAGGCGAAGTGTTCATTCGCGCTTCGGCCGACAAGCACGCGATTGTTTCGGCTCGTTTGGCGGTCCCGCTCGGCGCGATCCTGATGGTCAAGGATGGCGACGAGGTGAAGAAGGAGCAGGTGATCTTCAGCTGGGATCCGTACACGAATCCGATCATTGCGGACGTGACTGGTGAGGTTCGCTTCGTGGATCTCGTGGAAGAAGAGTCGGTGAGCGAAGAGCTCGACGAGCTCACGGGTCTCCGTCAGCGCGTTGTTATTGAAGACCGAGAGAAGAAGCTCCACCCGCATATCGAGATCTGGCAGACGAAGGCGGGCAAGGAGAAGCGTATTCGTGACTTCGTGATCCCGGTCGGCGCGCAGCTGATTGTGGAGCATGGAGCGGATATCGCGGCTGGTACGATCATCGCGAAGATTTCGCGTGAAGCGTACAAGACGCGAGACATCACGGGCGGCCTGCCGCGTGTTGCCGAACTGTTCGAAGCTCGCCGTCCGAAGGATCCGGCGACGATTTCGGAAGTCGACGGCATCGTGCGGTTCGGCGAGATCAAGCGCGGCAAGCGCGAGATCTTCGTGCAGCCGTTGAAGCTCGACGGCTCGCCGGACGATTCGCAGGAAGCACAGTTGTACGAAGTGGCGGCGGGCAAGCACTTGCGCGTGCATGAAGGCGATCGCGTGCGTGCCGGTGACCGTTTGTCGGAAGGTCCGGTAAACCCGCACGACATTTTGCGCATCAAGGGCCCGCGCGCTGTGCAGGAATATCTGCTCAACGAAGTGCAGGAGGTGTACCGCCTGCAGGGCGTGAAGATCAACGACAAACACATCGGCGTGATCGTGCGCCAGATGCTGCAGAAGGTTCGCGTTCTCGATCCGGGCGCAGGCGATTCGGAGTTCCTCGAGGGCGAGAACGTCGACAAGGCAGTCTTCCGCGATGCGAACGATCGCGCGAAGAAGAAGAAGCAGAAGCCGGCGAGCAGCGAGCCGTTGCTCCTCGGCATCACGAAGGCGAGTCTCACGACGCAGAGCTTCATTTCTGCGGCGAGCTTCCAGGAGACCACGCGCGTGCTGACCGATGCGGCGATTCGTGGAGCCAAGGACAACCTCCTCGGCCTCAAGGAGAACATCATCATCGGCCATCTGATTCCGGCTGGTACGGGTATGTACCGGTATCAGGAAGTCGATATGGATGTTGCTGCACCGCCGATGCCGGAACTGCCGCAGGGGATCGAGGCGTTTGCGGGGTTGTCGGGGACGCCGATGGCGGCGGAGATCAGTTCGCCGTTTGCGGCGCTGCCGGGTGAGGAGATCTAACTGAAAGCTGCTGTACTGAAAGCTGCTGTTATGAGTTTTCGGTTATGACAACAAAAGGTGTGCGTTAACGGTCGTTGGTTGGCCGGGTACTGAACTAACTGCGACGGGACAGGTCGGTGCGGTGAAGGAACCGCAAACGACCTGTCCCGTCGTCGTTAGTTCATTAATTCGTTACCAACGACTGTTAACGCACACCTTTTGTTGTCACACCTCACGACCGTCTACACGTCCTTTTGTTGTCAGTACCGGCAGCCGGTAACTCGCTTTTACTCGTGTCTGTCCTCACATTCCAGAGGATGACCGAGCCCACCCGCGTAATCCCGAGAAAGGCCGTATTGAGCTGGATGCTCTACGATCTAGCCAACGTGATCTTCTCGATGGGCGTCATCTCGAGCTACTTCTCGTTTTTCGTCCACGATGAAGTAGGCGCCGCGAGAGCCGATTCCATGCTCGGCCGCATCAGCGCCATCTCGATGGGCATCATGTTCCTCGGCTCGCCGCTCCTGGGCGCGATGACCGACCGCGCTCGCAAACGCATGCCCTTTTTGATCTGGGCTACGCTGATCTGCTGCGCGTGTACCGCGCTGATCGCCCGCGGTCCGTTCATGGTGAGCGCGCTGCTGTTCATCGTCGCGAACGGCGGCTATCAGGCCGGCGTGCAGTTCTACGATTCGCTGCTGCCCGAGGTGACGACCGAAGAGAATCGCGGCCGTATCAATGGAACTGCGGTTGGCCTCGGCTACATGGGCTCTTACATCGCGGTGGGTGTCGGTCTCTTGATGACGGTGAAGGGGCAGCCGTTTCCGTATACGACGTATTTCTTGTTCATTGCCGCCGCATTCATGCTGCTCGCGCTCCCGTGCTTTCTCTTTGTGGGAGAGCAGGGGAACCCCAATCCGCGTCCGATTTTCACCTGGGGCGCTGTGACGGAATCGCTGAAGCAGACCGTGCATACGCTGAAATCCGGAAACAAATATCCGGGGCTGCTGAGATTTCTGCTGGGTCGCGCGTTTTATACCGACGCGATCAATACCGTCATTCTGTTCATGTCGATCTACACGGTGAACGTCGCGGTGTCGACGGGGCTCACCGAGCAGGACGGTAAACAGAAGGCACAGCTCGTTCTGCTCTCGGCCATCACCGCGGCGATTTTCGGCGGCATCATCTGGGGTGTTGTCGTCGATAAGCTCGGACCGAAGAAGACGCTGACGATCGTACTTTCCGGCTGGATCTGCACATTCATCCTCGCGTCGTTCGTTGGATTTCTCCATCTGCACATCGGCTGGCTTTTCGTGGTCGCCTGTTCGGCGGGAATTTGCCTTGGCGGAACGTGGGCGTCGGATAGACCGCTGATGCTCCGGCTCACGCCGCCGGATCGCGTCGGTGAGTTCTACGGACTCTACGGAATGGTCGGCCGCTTTTCGGCGGTGACCGGCCCGTTGCTCTGGGGATTCACCACCTGGCTGACCGTGGAGCAGGGCCATATGCCCGAGGTCAAAGGTGAGGCGTTCGCGATTCTCTCGCTGTTGGGGATGATGCTGGTCGCGTTCGCGATTCTGAGGAGCGTCTCCGACGAGCCGCGCGACTGGAAGGCGCTCGGCGCGATCGCGCAGAGCTGACGATGTCCGCGCCCAGCGGAACGGCGCAGCAGACAACACCGCGGTTCGACCGGTTCAAGTTCACAAAAAAGAGATTTATCGCGCCAGCGCTGCTGGCCGACGAGGCGGTCATCGCTGCGGTGCGCGAGCACGCGGCACTGCACGGACTGCCCGAAGCCACCGTCTGGCGCGCGGTGCGCAAATACATCGACGAGATCGTGCCCGCGTTCAATCCGCTGGCCTACGCGTGGATCGGAATCGCCGCCTCGCGCGCGCTGCTGAATCTGTTCTATCGTGTGAACGTCTCGTACATACGACGCGATAGTTTCGACGATCTGCCGCCCGACAGCATCGTCATCTATTTAATCAACCACCGCTCGAACGCGGACTATGTGTTTTCGGGGTATGCGCTCGCAGGGCAGGTCGCGATTTCGTATGCCGTGGGCGAGTGGGCTCGCGTCTTTCCTCTAGAATATCTGTTCAAGAGTTTCGGATCGTATTTCATTCGCCGGCGGTTTCGCGAGCCGCTCTATCACACGGTGCTCGAGCGCTACGTGCAGCTCGTCACGCGCAACGGCGTAACGCAGGGGATTTTTCCCGAAGGCGGCCTGACACGCGATGGCAAACTTCGTCCGGCTAAAATTGGCCTGCTCGATTATGCGCTTGGCATAGCGCGCGAACCCGGGTTTGCGGAGCGGATGTATCTCGTGCCGGTCGGAATCAACTTCGATCGTGTGCTGGAGGACCGCTCGCTGTTGCGCGAACTCGGCGCGAGTGAAGGGAAGGGACGAACCGGACGGCTCACGCAGCTCAGCGAGGTGCTCGGCTACGCCGTGTGGAATACCGGACGCCTCCTCTCGCGCACATGGAAACGCTACGGCGAGGCCGCGCTCGTTGTGGGTGAGCCGATCGCACTCGCGCCCTGGTTCAATTCATTGGAGAAATCCGGGCGCGGCCTGTTCGCGATGTCGCGTACCGACCGGCTCGGCGTGATTCAAGCGCTCACCGATGACGTGATGGAGCGCGTCGGCGAAATCATTCCCGTGACGCCCGTTCCGCTCGTGTGCGCCGCGATCCAAACGTTCGACGCGGATTTCATCACGCGTGCGAGTCTTCTCGAGCGCATGCTCGAAGTGCGCGAATCACTGCTGGATCGCCATTGCCAGGTTCTCGATGCCACGGAGGAAATCGGCGATACACTCGATCGCGCGTACGAGTTGCTGCGCTTGCGCCGCGTCGCGCTGCGCGAGGGGGCGGGCTACTTCGTGCTCCCTCGCGGGCGCGAGCTGATCAGCTACTACGCCAACTCGATCGCCCACCTGCTCGGCGAGTTCGCATCCGCCGTGCGCGCGCGTGACGCGCTTCCGGTCCACGCAATAATCGATTTCTAGAATCGATTTCTAGCCGCCGCTCATTCCGCGTGCATGGCGATGAGCGGATCGACACGGGTCGCGCGGATCGCGGGTAATAAACTGGAGACCACCGCAGCGAGTCCCAGAAGTCCGATCGACGCGGCCAACGCGGCCGCATCGAATGGCGTAACGCCGTACAGCAGGGTGCGCAGCGCCTGCGCAGTTCCCGCGGCAAGCAGCGCGCCCGCCGCGAGTCCGGGGATCACTGCGCGCATGGCTGACGCGAGCACCAGACGGCGCACCTGCCCCGCGGTCGCACCGAGCGCGAGGCGCACACCGATCTCGCGCGTGCGCTGCGCCACCGCGTATGACACCACGGCGTAGATCCCGACCACCGCGAGCAGCAATGCAACGGCGGCGAACGCGCCGAGCACGAGCATCGTGAAGCGGCGGTCAGCGACCGACTGCGCGACGAGGTCGTTCATCGTGCTGATTTCCACCGGTACCTCGCGATCGATCGCGGCGACTTCGCGCCGGATCAGCGGTGCGATCACCGCTGCGGGCAGCGAAGATTTCACCACGTAGTTCGCGCGCCGCGACCGGTATGAAGGCCGCGTGCGATAGTCGAAGTAGTAGGTGGCGCGATACGGACCCGTGACGGTTTGCCCGCGAATGTCTCCGACAACGCCGACGATCGTATACCAGGGCTCAAGCGTTCCCGCGCGATCCATGCCCGACACTTTCAGCCGGCGTCCGATCGGATCCTCTCCGCCGGGATATTGCTCCTTCACCCATTGTTCGCTGACCAACACGCCGGGTGCGGTGAAACTTCCGTCCTCGTCACGCAGCGCGCGTCCTTTAATGACGGGAATTTCGAGAGAATTGAAAAAGTCTCCGCCGAGCACGCGATACACCGCGTATCCCGTCGACGCCCCGCCCGGAACTGCGGGCTTTCCTTCGACGATCATACCCCCGTTTGGATAATTTCCGGTGAGCGGAAGCATGTTCGTAAATCCAACCGACTGGATTCCGTTTGCATGACCGAGCCGGTCGAGCAGCTTCTGGTGGAACGCCGTGATCGTGCCGGACGAATCTACGTAGTTGATGCTCGGGAGCTCGAGCGCTACGGTGTAAACGTTCGTCGCGTCGAATCCCAGCCGCGTTTCCATGACATTCGCAAATGAGCGGATCAGCAGTGCGGATCCCGAGAGGAGAACAACCGCGAGCGCGATCTCCGCGCCGACGAGCACATTCCATGCGCGCATTCTCTTCGCCCCGGCGGTTCCACCGCGCGAGCCTTCGCGCATTGCGATTGCTGCGTTGCTGTCAGCGATGCGCAGCGCAGGGAGCAATCCAAACAACACAGCGGTGAGCCCGGCGACTGCGAGTGCAAATCCCTGAACCCAAAGGTCGACATGCACGCGCTCGACGTGCAGCGAAGGCGGTGCGAAGTAGCCCAGCACTTTCAACAGGAGTGCAGCCAGGGCGAGGCCGGCACCGCACCCGATCAGCGCAAGCAGCGCACTTTCGGTGAACAGCTGCCGCACGAGCCTCGTGCGCGTCGCGCCGAGCGCGGATCGCACCGCGAACTCCGATGCGCGCGCTGTGCCGCGCGCCAGCATCGCGCTCGCCAGATTCACGCACGCGCCGAGCAGCAGCACTGCGGACGCAGCGAGCAGAAGATAGAGCGGCGTTTTAACCGACGCAGTCATCTGTGCCTGCAGCGGCGTGATCTCAGTGCCCGCGCCGGTGAAATCCGGTGCGTAGAGCGGCGCGAGTCGCGCGTAAATCCCCGCGGTCTCGCGCTCTGCGTCCGCGACAGATACGCCCTCGTGCAACTTGCCGATGACCTCCCAGTTGTGCGCCGTGCGACTCTGGGTTTGGCGTTCCCGTTCCATCACGAGGTAGATCTGGTTGGCGTTGGGGAAATCGAACCCGTTCGGGAGTACGCCGATCACGGACGTCGGTTTGTCGAGCATGATGTGCACGGTATCAAGCGATGCCGGTGCACCGAGGCGGTCGCGCCAGAATGCGTACGAGACCACCGCGACCGGATTCGCACCCAGCTGGCGTTCATCGTCTGTCGGCAGACGCCCGATCACGGGTTTCAGCGGGAAGACTTTGAAGAACCCGGCGCTGAAGGAGCCCGCGCTTACGCGAAGCGCCGCGCCGTTCGCGATGACCGTCGTAACCGCGGTGCCGTATGCGCCGAGTCCGTCGAATGAATGCGACTGCGCCTGAACGTCGAGGAAATTGAGCCACGGTACGGGTCCCGATCCGCCCGTTTTATGGTCAGCACTTTCGTAGCGCTCATAGACGGTGACGATGCGGTCGGCGTTTTCATAGGACAACGGCTGCAGTATGACTCCGTTCACGATCGAAAAAACCGCGGCGTTAGCGCCGATGCCCAGCGCGAGCGTGAGAATCGCCGACAGTGTGAATCCGGGATTTTTTCGCAGCACCCGCGCACCGATCTTCAGATCCTGCCAGAGTTCGCCAAGGCGATCCGCGCGCTGCCTGGTTGAACGGCGGCGCTGCTCGATTTCGCGGCACTCCGCTTCGACGGCCGCGCGATCGCCAAACGACGCACGCGCATTTGTCGTCGCCTGCTCGCGCGACATTCCGCGTGCAACGAGATCGTGGATTCGCTGCTGCAAGTGAAACTCGAGCTCGCCGCGCACGTCCTCGTTCACCGGACGGCCGCCGGAAAGCGGAAGTTCCTCGTCGTCACGCGGGCGGTCGCTCATGAGATCGCCTCCTGCGGTTTCGTCTGGAGTACGCGTGTGAATGCGGTGACGTATTTTTCCCACGCGGCGAGCTCGCGACGAAGCGCGCGGCGCCCGTCATCGGTGAGCGAATACACGCGCGCGTCGCGCCCCGTCTCAGTCGTTTTCCACTTGGCGGAAAGCCACCCCTTTGCTTCGAGCCGGCGCAGTGCGGGGTAGAGCGCGCCCTCTTCTATCGTAAGGTCGTCGCCCGACGTTTGTCCGATCCAGCGCGAGATCGCGTAGCCGTGCGCGGGCCCCCAGCTGAGGGTCTTGAGAATCAGGACGTCGAACGTTCCTTTGAAGAGATGCATCGCCGTCGCGGAGGAGGGAGCGCACAGTATGCCAAATAGACTCATACATAAGACACTCATGTATAGCAAATGGTTTAGCCCGGCCGCGAAGGATTCCGGCCGGGGCGCCGGCCATTGCCCGGTCATGCGGCCTGTTCGTATAGTGAACAGCTGAACTTTCGTATCCGCTTGACCGGTGCGCTCACCGCGCTGCTGCTCGGCACCACCGCCGCAGCGCACGCGCAAACCGTCCGCGGCGTCGTCATGCTTCCCGACAGCTCTCGGGCGGCTGGCGTGATCGTCGTCGCGCGCGATGCAAATGGCGCCACTGCGGCGCGCGCGCTGACCGGCGAAACGGGGAGCTACGAACTGCGGCTCCCCGCCGCGGGCAACTACGCGCTGCTCGTGCTGCGAATCGGATTCCACCCGACGAGCGTCCCCGCATTTGATATCGGTGCGGGCGAATCGAAAAATATCGCGATCGTGTTGCGCGGCGATGCGATTGTGCTCGAAGCCGTTTCAGTGCGCGGAAAAAGCGTGTGCCGCGTGCAGCAGGATTCCGGACAGGCCGTCGCACATCTATGGGAAGAGGCTCGCAAGGCGATCACCGCCACGCAGCTTTCGCCATCGGGCAGGAAGCAGACGGTGAGTTGGATCGTATACGATCGGAACACAGATCTCGCCGGCAGAGATGCGGGCACGCAGTCCACGCGCAGCTACAGCGCCGAGGCTGTGAAAGCATTCGTCAGCCTCCCTCCCGACTCGCTCGCGAAGGTCGGTTATATGAGCGACGACGCGACGGGCACGATCTACCGCGCGCCGGACGCGGACGCGCTCCTCTCCGACCCGTTCGCGTCGCTGCATTGTTTTCGCGCCGAACCGCCGACGAAAGAAAGAAGCGACTGGGTTGGAATTGGTTTTTATCCCGCCAAGGATCGCGGCGAGATCGTCGACATACAGGGCACGCTCTGGCTCGATCAGAAAACGCTCGAACTTCGCGAGCTCGACTTCCGCTACACGAATCTTTCGGAAGACTTTGCGCATACGAAAGCCGGCGGCACGGTTGAGTTCATGCGGCTCTCCACCGGAAGCTGGCTTGTCAGCCGCTGGCAGCTGCGCATGCCGCGCGGATCACGGCAGCTCGTCCCGCACTATACGGCCAGCCTCGGCGCGCGCGATGAGTACAAAACGGTAGTCGAGGGACTGCAGCTCACCGGCGGTGAAGTGACCGCAGTGAACCGCGGCGCCGAAGTGCTCTTCAGCAGCGGCGGGTCCACGCACGATTTCACGCCCGCTCTTCTTGCAGAGGACGCGAAGCTCGCTGCGTCATGCAAAGCGGACTCTGCGCAAGGATTGCCGCTCGCATTGCTGCGGGGCACGGCGTTCGAGGGCGAGCACATCGGTGTGGCCGGCGCGTCGATCCGCGTGACCTGGCGCGGCGAATTCAAGGCGGCCGGACAAAACAGCTTCACCTACACGAGCGAGCAGCGCAATCTGAAATCGGATGCCACGGGCAACTGGTATGTGTGCGGCATCCCGCGCGAGCGCATCATCACGGTGCGCGCGACCGTTGGCACTCGTACATCCGCGCTGGTGACGGTTCGCATCCCGAGGGATCGTCCCTCGGCTGGAGTGGATGTCGAGGTGCCGCCGGCGTAGCGCATGTTTGGACGCTCAGCCGTGACGCGGCGCAGGTTCTCGCTGTTGCCGGCCGTGCTCTTCGTGGTCGCCGCGCTCGCCGGTGTCACCGCGCTGGCGCGCGATGCCGCTGCGCAAAGTTTGACGGGAACGGTTCGCGATAGCGTGAGCCGCGCGAGCGTCCCGGGTGTAATCGTCATCCTCCTCGACTCCGCCGGCGGAACGGTCGCGCGCAATCTTGCCAACGAGCGTGGAGAGTATCGCGTGCTGATCGGCGCTGCTGCGCGAACCGTGCGCTTCGTGCGCATTGGATTCCAGCCGCGCGAGCTGGCGATTCCGCCTCACCGCGGCGCCGACGTGACGCTCGACGCAACGATGTTCGCGCTGCCAAACATGCTCCAGCCCGTGCGCGTGATCGCGAGCTCGCTCTGCGCCGGGCGGAAAGACAACGCATCTGCGATGGGGCTGTGGGAGCAGGTTCGCGCTGGATTGCTCGCGACGGTTGTGGCGCGTGAGTCGAATCCTGCAGTGCTGCACCGGCTCGGTTACGAGCGCGTGATGGATGGCAACAGCTCGCGCATCGAGATGATGCGCGTTCGCGCCGACTCCGCCGACACCACTGCGACGACTTTCTTTGCGGCACATTCGGCCAAAGATCTTGTGCGTTACGGTTTCTCGACCGACAGCGGGAGCGCCGGAACGTTTTTCGGCCCCGATGCCGATGTGCTGCTCAATGACTATTTCGTGGGCGCGTATTGCTTCGATGTGTCGGGCGCGCCGCGTTCACGTCCCAATCAGGTGGGACTGCACTTTGCGCCGGCGGAGCATCGCCGCGAGCGCATCGACATCGACGGTACACTGTGGATCGACACGCTTGCGCGCGCGCTGAAAGAAGTCGAGTTCAAATATGTCGGGATGTCGGTGGGCGCGATGCGATTCAGTCCGGGCGGCAGAATTTCATTTCGCGCGATGCCGAATGGTGTTGTGCTCATCGATCAATGGTCGCTGCGATTGGTGAGCGCGCGGCCGGATACCGTTCTGAATCCGAAAGGCGTGCTTGAATTCCGTAACTGGCTCTACGCTGACGAGACCGGCGGCGAGCTCGCGCGAGCGTCGTGGCGCGACGGCACACATTGGAAGGCGCCGCTCGGCGCGCTGCGTGTTCAGGCGCAGAATCGAGATGGTACGCCGGCGTCAGGTGTCGTGATTGCACTCGCAGCGACGGACTATTTCGGCATCACTGATGCGACCGGCGCTGTCGAGATCAAAGAGCTGGTGCCGGGGCCGTACGCAGTGCGCGTCGTCGACCCGCGTGTCGCGGCGCTTGGCATTGGACTATCGACGCCGCTGAAGTTCACGGCCACGCGCGATACGACCACCGTCGCGAAGCTCACGATTTCGACGGCGGAGCTGTTCGTCGCAGATCGTTGTGTGGCGTCGCACCAGGTGAAGACGGTGCCCCCGGGTGCATCGTTCGTGATTGGACGCGCGATCATGCCGGACGGGTCGGCCGTGGTCGGCGCCACGGTTTCGTTTGCGATTCGTCCAAAGGGCGGCAGCGACAACACGGCGCCGTGGCAGTGGATCAAGGAGGACGTGAAAACGGGTGACGACGGCATGTTCCAGGCCTGCTACGGCTGGACACCCCAGAGCGAAGTACTGATTCGCGTGCATCTCGGGGAGGGGCTCGTTGATATAGATGTAACCGAGCCGTTCGTCTCGGATCTTGTCGTTCTCAAGATTCCGGTCTTTCCCACGGCACGGTCGAATCCGTGATGTAGGGTTGTTGGAGGTTGACCAGAGGCACCTGCCCGGGTAGCTTGTGAGACTGTTCCGTGCCGCCCGCCGGGCGATCCACGTATGAAGCAGATGGACGAATACAGGGAAGTAGATGCCGACGATTAACCAGCTCGTTCGTCAGAGCCGGCGCGACGTTGCCCGCAAGGACAAAGCGCCCGCTCTCAAGGCGAACCCGTTCAAGCGCGGTGTATGTACCCGCGTGTACACCACCACTCCAAAGAAGCCGAACTCCGCGTTGCGTAAGGTCGCGCGCATTCGGCTCACGAACAGCTTCGAAGTCACCGCCTACATCCCGGGTGAAGGCCACAATCTGCAGGAGCACTCGATCGTGCTCATTCGCGGCGGCCGTGTGAAGGATCTTCCGGGTGTTCGCTACCACATCGTTCGCGGCAAGCTCGATGCATCCGGCGTCGCCGGGCGCAACAAGAGCCGCTCCAAGTACGGCACCAAGAAGCCCAAGAAGGGAGGCGCCAAGTGAGCCGCCGTAAAAAGAGCGTAAAGCGCACGATTCTCGCCGATTCGCGCTACGACAGCCAGACTGTCTCGAAGTTCATCAACGTCCTGATGTATCAGGGCAAGAAGTCGACGGCGGAGCGCATTTTCTACGCCGCGATGGATCTCGTCGAGGCGCGCACATCGCAGCCGGGCGTGAATGTGTTCAAGCAGGCGCTGACGAATCTCAAGCCGGTCGTCGAAGTGAAGAGCCGCCGAGTTGGTGGTGCGACGTACCAGGTTCCAGTCGAAGTTCGTCCCGAGCGCCGCACGGCACTCGCGATGCGCTGGCTCATCGAGTATTCGCGTGAGCGCAACGAAAAGTCGATGAACGAAAAGCTTGCGGCCGAAGTGATCGCCGCGTCGAAGGGCGAGGGCAACGGCGTGAAGAAGAAGGAAGACACGCACCGCATGGCCGAGGCGAACAAGGCCTTTGCGCACTATCGCTGGTAGTCGCGCGATCAGCGCACCACGCGTGACGGACACGCGCCAGGGCGCGTTGGCAGCATACGGAACGCCTCGCCGAGTTTTCGGCGGGGCGTTCTGCGTTTTGCTTGCCTTTCTCTCCGGGCTGCCGGTGTTGAGAGCGAGTGCGCAGGACGCGACCGAAATCAACGTCGCTCGCAATGTGAAAATCAGCATGCGCTCCGGCGGGCCGCTGCTCGCGCGAATTTTCCGGCCTGTGGGAACGACACTCCGGCCGGCGGTATTCTCTCTCGAGAACGACTCGACTGCAGCGCGTGAAGACAATGCGCGCGCGCTCGCTGCCGCTGGATACGCCGTGGTAATCGCCGCACCGCGCGCCGGTGACGACAAACATGTCGGCCGCGACGGTGCGGACGCGATCGAATGGATCAACGATCAGTCGTGGAGCGATCGGCGGATCGTCATGACCGGGACTGGCGAAGGTGCGAATGCCGCGTGGAACGCAGCGCGCGAGCATCCTCCGCATCTCGCTGCGATTCTCTCGAACGCCCCGGCGCGTCCGCTCGGCTGGACCGACACAGACGTGCGGCGTGTGGTGATTCCCGTGCTCTCGATTGCGGGATCAGCGAGCGACGCGCAGGGATTTGCAATCGACAGCCACACGCTGTACGTGCACGGGCAGCGTGAAGGAGCGACACCGAATGCGTTTCTCGTCATCGGCACGCTGAAGCAGCCGGAGCTCGATCTGTTGGAGCGGAGCTGTTTCGGCTGGGCTGTGGGGCGCGGCCCGCTGCCGCCGTTGCTGCGAAAGCGCGTGAATTATTTGGTGGTGAACGATGGGATCTGGCTCGGTGCGGATTCGCTCGAAGCGACCGGTGCGAAGCCGACGAGTTTTCCGCTGCACACAAATGCGGGGCCGCGCGCGGCGCCGGGTGGATTCTTGGGCGAAGCGCCGCGCGATGAGGAGCCCGCGGATACGATCGCGCACGAGAAAGCGTATGAAACGCTGCTTGGTTCCGCGGTTCAGCTCGCCGGCCGGCCGACGGTTACCCTCTGGCTGAAGCACGAGGGCTCGAAACCGGTTCGCGAAGTTTCGCTGGCCGAAAAACTGGCAGACGGTACCCTCGTTCCACTCGGGGTGAGTTCAGGGGCATTGCATGCCGTCGATTCCACCGCCGCGCCCGGCAGTCCGGATCGATGGGATTTCGGCTCATTTCCGTGGATTGCGCGGCGGCTTGCGGCAGGGAGCAAGCTCGAGCTCACCATCGACGGCCCGCCGACGATTATTTACCACGATATCGAGCGCTATTCCCGGGTCATTCTCCCAGTGGTAAAGCCGTGACCATCGCGCATGAGTCTGAGGTCTAAGTCCTTTGTCTAACGTCTGAAAACCCGCAGTACGCAGTTCGCAGCTGTGAACCGACAACAGCGGGTTTTCAGACGCTAGACTGGAGACCTAGACTCAAGAAAACAGCGCTTCCTGCCGGTTGACAAATGCGCCGCTCCGACTATCTTCTTAAGGCTCTGGCCGAACTGTACTTAGATCGGTTCAGAGGCATCGCAAAACCCGGCTAGCTGCGAGCCGGTTCTTATGGGTCCGCCAACGTCGGTTTTAATAAACGCGACGCGCGGAGATTGTGGGATCAATCGACCGACAGCAGCCGTCTTGTACGGCCGCCGAGGCTCCCGAAAAGAAACGCAGGAAAATTCAACGTCAGGAGCTGTCAGCCTGACGCGCCGAGGGTCCCCAACCGCGCAGCAGTGGCGGCTGTACCCGGCGAGAGCGGATGGAAACCGGCTTCAGCGTTGCGCGAGCAATGCATGGAGCGCCTGGTCCAGCCGCGTTTTTGCTCCCATCAGTTCCGACTTTTGTTGCGAAGATTGCTCAAATACTGACGAGATAAAACCAGACGATGGCTCGCGTTACCGAACTCAAGTACTATCGCAATATCGGCATCATGGCCCACATCGATGCCGGTAAGACCACGACGACTGAGCGCATTCTCTACTACACAGGGAAATCGCACAAGATCGGCGAGGTGCACGATGGTGCGGCCACGATGGATTGGATGGAGCAGGAGCAGGAGCGCGGCATCACGATCACGTCTGCTGCAACCACCTGCTTTTGGAAGCGCCGTGGCCAGAGCGACAAGATGGAAGACGCGACGGGCGCCGAGTACCGCATCAACATCATCGATACCCCGGGACACGTGGACTTCACCGTCGAAGTGGAGCGTTCGCTCCGCGTACTCGACGGCGCCGTGACCCTGCTGGATTCCGTTGCCGGCGTTGAGCCGCAGACGGAAACCGTTTGGCGTCAGGCCGACCGGTACAAAGTTCCGCGCATGATTTTCGCGAACAAGATGGACCGCATCGGCGCGAACTTCGATCGCTGCATGTCGATGATCAAGGACCGGCTCTCGCGCGATGCGTATCCGCTGCAGCTGCCCGTCGGGTCCGGTGAACTTTTCACGGGCCACATCGACGTCATCGAGCGCAAGCAGTACATCTTCGACGAGGGCGAGTCGCTCGGCAAGACGTTCACGGTGACGGACGTCCCTGCGGACATGGTCGCTGCCGTTGAAGAGGCGCGCCACAATCTCGTCGAAGCGGCGATTCAGTACGACGATGAGCTCATTGAGAAATACCTCGCCGGCGAAACGCTGAGCGACGATGACATCCGCCACGCGATTCGTGCGGCGACGATCAAGATGAAGTTCATTCCGGTGCTCTGCGGAGCATCGTTCAAGAACAAAGGCGTGCAGGCGCTTCTCGACGCGGTGATCGATTATCTGCCGTCGCCGAAAGACGTGCCGCCGATGCAGGGTCACCTGCCGACGCACGACGAAACGTTCGAGGTTCGCGAAGTGAGCGACGAAGCGCCGTTTGCAGCGCTGGCGTTCAAGATCGCGACCGATCCGTTCGTTGGTCGTTTGACGTTTTTCCGCGTGTACTCGGGCGTGCTGAAGTCGGGCTCGTACGTGTACAATTCGAGCAAGGACAAGCGCGAGCGTGTCGCGCGCCTGCTCCAGATGCACGCGAACAAGCGCGAAGAAATCGACGAAGTCCGCTGCGGCGACATCGGTGCGGCGATCGGCCTGAAGGACACGCGCACGGGCGACACGCTGTGCGATGACGAAAAGCCGATTGTGCTCGAGCGCATGAAGTTCCCGAACCCCGTCATCGACGTGGCCGTGGAACCGAAGACGAAGGCCGACCAGGACAAACTCGGCATCGCGCTCAGCAAGCTCGCCGAAGAAGATCCGACGTTCCGCGTGTTCTCCGATCCGGAGACCGGGCAGACGATCATCTCGGGTATGGGCGAGCTGCACCTCGAAATTCTCGTCGACCGCATGATGCGCGAGTTCAAGGTCGAAGCGAATGTCGGGCGTCCGCAGGTTGCGTATCGCGAGACGATCCGCAAGCGCGTCGATAAAGTCGAAGGAAAGTTCATCCGTCAGTCGGGCGGCAAAGGCCAGTACGGCCACGTTGTCATCAACGTCATGCCGGCCGAACTCGGACAGGGTTTCGTTTTCGAAGACAAAATCACGGGCGGCTCGATTCCGCGCGAGTACATCAAGCCGGTTGAAGCCGGTATTCGCGAAGCGCTCGAGAACGGCATTATGGCAGGCTACCCGATGGTGGACGTGAAGGTCGAGCTGATCTACGGCTCGTACCACGACGTCGACTCGTCGGAAATGGCATTCAAGATCGCAGGCTCGATGGCGGTGAAAGAGGGGACGCGCGCGGCGGCCCCGGTGCTGCTCGAGCCGGTGATGAACGTCGAAGTCGTTTCGCCTGAGTCGTACATGGGCGATGTGCTCGGCGATCTCTCGGCGCGCCGTGGCAAGATCGGCGGCATGACGCAGCGCGGCGAAGCGCAGGTCATTTCGGCGAGCGTTCCGCTCAGCGAAATGTTCGGCTACTCGACCAAGCTCCGCTCGATGTCACAGGGTCGCGCGGTGTACTCGATGGAGTTCGCGCACTACGAAGAAGTTCCGAAGTCGAAGGCGGATGAGATTATCGCGAAGGTTGCGAAGTAGGACCGAAGACCGAAAAGACTTTACCAACGCAGTTCCAACATTCTTTCGCAGGATTCAACAATGGCCAAGGCAAAGTTCGAGCGCACCAAGCCGCACGTGAACGTCGGGACGATCGGTCACGTGGACCACGGCAAGACGACCCTCACGGCTGCACTTACCAAGGTGTCGGCGGACAAGGGCTATGGTACCAAATACATCTCCTATGACGAAGTCGCGAAGGCGTCTGCGTCACAGGGCCGTCGTGACCCGTCGAAGATCCTGACGATCGCGACTTCGCACGTCGAGTACGAGTCGAAGAACCGCCACTACGCGCACGTCGACTGCCCGGGACACGCAGACTACGTGAAGAACATGATCACGGGTGCCGCGCAGATGGACGGCGCGATCCTGGTCGTGAGCGCAGTCGACGGTCCGATGCCGCAGACGCGCGAGCACATCCTGCTGGCAAAGCAGGTCAACGTGCCGCGTATCGTGGTGTTCCTGAACAAGTGCGACCTCGTTGACGATCCCGAGCTCCTCGACCTGGTCGAGCTCGAAGTTCGTGAACTGCTCTCGAAGTACAACTTCGACGGCGACAATGCACCGGTCGTTCGCGGCGCAGCGATGCGCGCGATCGACGGCGAGCAGAAGTGGGTCGATCAGATCGACGCGCTGCTCGAGGCGCTCGACACGTTCATTCCGGAGCCGGTTCGCGAAGTCGACAAGCCGTTCTCCATGCCGGTCGAAGACGTGTTCTCGATCACGGGCCGCGGCACGGTTGCCACGGGTCGTATCGATCGCGGCAAGATCAAGACGGGCGAGGAAATCGCGCTGATCGGTTTCGGTTCCGACAAGAAGGCGGTCGTCACCGGCGTCGAAATGTTCCGCAAGCTGCTGGATGACGGACAGGCCGGCGACAACGTCGGACTGCTGCTCCGCGGCCTCGACAAGAAGGACATCGAGCGCGGAATGGTGCTGGCGAAGCCGGGTTCGATGACGCCGCACACGAAGTTCGAAGCCGAAGTCTACGTCCTCACGAAGGACGAGGGCGGACGTCACACGCCGTTCTTCAAGGGCTATCGCCCGCAGTTCTACTTCCGCACGACAGACGTGACGGGTTCGATCGAGTTGCCGGCGGGCACGGAGATGGTGATGCCCGGTGACAACATCCAGATGGTCATCGAGCTCATCAATCCGATCGCGATGGAAACGACGCTGCGCTTTGCGATCCGCGAGGGCGGACGCACGGTTGGCGCCGGCGTGGTAACGAAGATCCTGGCGTAATCGCTACTCGCCTTTCAAAGGAAGTTCATATGGCTGGCAGAATCCGAATCAGACTGAAGGCCTTCGATCACGCTGTGATCGATCAGGCCGCGGGTGACATCGTGCGCACCGCCGAGAAGACGGGCGCACAGGTGTCGGGCCCGATTCCGCTTCCGACGAAGACGCAGCGCTGGACGGTTCTCCGTTCGCCGCACGTCGACAAGAAGTCGCGGGAACAGTTCGAACTGAAGACGCACAAGCGCATGATCGACATCCTCGACACGCGCTCGCAGACGGTGGACGCGCTCACAAAGCTCGACCTCCCGGCTGGCGTGGACGTCGAAATCAAAGTGGAGTAGGTGCGATGATCGGCATCATCGGTAGGAAACTGGGCATGACCCAGATCTTCAATGCAGAGGGCCAGCAGATCCCGGTGACGGTGGTCGAGGCTGAGCCGAATCCAGTGACGAAAGTCATGTCCAAGGATTCGGCCGGATTCGATTCCGTCGAAATGGGGCTCGGTTCTCAGAAACTCGCGCGCGAATCCAAGAAGGGTGAGCGCACGCCACGTGGACGCCGCGCGACGAAGGCGGAAGTTGGCCATGCCGCAAAGGCCGGGCTCAACGCTCCTCCGACAGTCCTGCGCGCGTTCCGCCTCGACGACGCTCCGGGCAAAAACCCGGAGATCCCGGCTTACAAAGTCGGCGATGTCATCACCGTCGGTGTTTTCGCCGTCGGCGACACGGTCAAGGTCACGGGCACGAGCAAGGGCCGCGGATTCCAGGGCGTCGTGAAGCGCTGGAACTTCGGCGGCGGACCGAACACGCACGGCAACACGAAGCATCGCCGTCCGGGTTCGATCGGACCTGGCACGGACCCGTCGCGTGTTATCAAGGGAAAGAAGATGCCCGGCCATTTTGGAGCCGAGCGCTGCACCCAGACGCATCTCCGCGTGGAAAAGATCGACGCAGAGCGCAATCTGATTTACATCCGCGGTTCGGTTGCCGGTCCGAAGAATGGGATCGTGCTCGTCCGCAAGCAGGGATAACTCATGGCTGAAACCACAACGACAAACGTCGACGCGGCCGCGTACTCCGCGCAGGGAACTCCGCGTGATCGCGTAGCCCTGCCGGCGGAAACGTTCGACGGCACGGTGAATCTTCCCGTGATGCACCAGGCCGTGAAGGCCTTCCTTGCCAACCAGCGCCAGGGCAACGCGTCGACCAAGACGCGCGGCGAGGTGGTCGGTGGCAACCAGAAGCCGTGGAAGCAGAAGGGCACCGGCCGCGCGCGCCAGGGCTCGATCCGCGCGCCAAACTGGGTCGGCGGCGGCACCGTGTTCGGTCCGCGCCCGCGCAAATACACCGAAGTCGTGCCAAAGCAGATTCGTGCACTCGCTCGCAAGAGCGCGTTCAATGCACGTGCACGCGAAGGCGCGCTCTTCGTGATCGACGCATTCGAATACGATGTGCCGAAGACCTCGAAGCTGCAGCAGCTGCTCGCGCGCCTCGAGCTCGCGCATCGCAAAGTGCTCATCCTCACGGACGGCGTGAAGCCGAACGTGTTTCTCTCCGGACGCAACCTGCCGCTCGCGCACGTGATGCCGTTCAGCGACGTCTCGACGTACAACATCCTCTGGTCGGATGTCGTGCTCATCGAGTCGGCCGCACTCGGCGAGGCGATGGCACCGATGAAGGAAAAGGTTTTGTCGAAAGTGAAAGTGGTGCGGTATGTCGAGCGCTCGGCGAAAGCCGGAAGCGATGACGCCGAAGGCGTGAAGGCGCCAAAGGCGAAGGCCGCCAAGAAGACTGCAGCGAAAGCCGCGGCGAAAAAGGCGCCGGCCAAGAAAGCCGCTGCCAAGAAGCCGGCGGCGAAGGCTGCGGCCAAGAAAGCTCCGGCCAAGAAATCGGCCCCCAAGAAGAAGGGGAAGTAATCAATGCCGACTCTTCTCCGTACCATCGTGCGGCCGATCGTCACCGAAAAATCTTCGGCGGCGTTTCAGGACCGCGGTGAATACACGTTCGAAGTGCACCCGGAAGCGAACAAGCAGTCGATCAAGCAGGCGATCGAGTCGCTGTTCGGTGTGCACGTCACCGGCGTCTGGACGTCGCAGCAGCGCGGGAAACTGCGCCGCGTCGGCGGAAAGGCCGGGCTTCGTCCGCGCTGGAAAAAGGCAATCGTGAAGCTGAAGGCCGGCGACACGATCGAGATCTTCGAGGGCGCATAACATGGGAATCCGTCAATTCAAACCCGTTACCAAGAGCTCGCGTTTCCGCTCGGTCTCGGATTTCGACGTCATCACACGCACGACGCCTGAGAAGTCGCTGCTCGAGCCGATCAAGAAGAGCGGCGGCCGCGACAATCATGGCCATATATCAATGCGCCGCATCGGCGGCGGTCACAAGCGTCAGTATCGCATCATCGATTTCAAGCGCAACAAGTTCGGCATTGTCGGCACGGTGAAGGAGATCGAGTACGATCCGAACCGTACCGCACGCATCGCGCTCATTGAATATCCGGACGGCGAGAAGCGTTACGTGCTGCACTGCAAGGGACTCTCGCAGGGCGACTCGATCGTGTCCGGCCCGGGCTCCGATGTCCGCACGGGCAACGCGATGCCGCTGAAGGAAGTTCCGCTCGGCACCGACGTGCACAACGTCGAGCTCATTCCGGGGAAGGGCGGCCAGATCGCGCGCTCAGCCGGCACGAGTGTTCAGGTTGTCGCGAAAGAAGGCGACTACGTCACGCTGCGCATGCAGAGCACGGAAATGCGCATGGTGCATGGCAACTGCATGGCCACGATCGGTGTGGTTGGAAATGCGGAGCACGAACTGCTCAGCGCAGGCAAGGCAGGCGCATCGCGCTGGGCCGGCAAGCGTCCGAAGGTTCGCGGCGAAGTTATGAACCCGGTCGACCACCCGCACGGCGGACGCACACGCGGCGGACGCAACGTGGTGAGCCCCTGGGGCAAGAAGGAAGGCGTCAAGACGCGCGACAAGAAGAAAGCCTCGCAGCGGTTGTTGGTGCGCGGCCGGAAGCGCGGCAAAGCCACGCAGTAACGCGATATCTAAGGACTCGAGACTATGGCAAGAAGCATTCGAAAGGGGCCCTTCGTTCAGGACAGCCTGCTGAAGCGCGTGCAGGGACTGAACTCGAGGAGCGAGAAGAAGGTCGTAAAGACCTGGTCGCGCGCGAGCACCGTGCTTCCCGATTTTGTCGGGCACACGTTCGCCGTGCACAACGGGAACAAGTTCATCCCGGTGTACGTGACCGAAAATATGGTCGGGCACAAGCTCGGCGAATTCGCACCGACGCGACTCTTCCGCGGTCACACCGCGGCGGGTGGCAAGGCTGCGCCGGCAGACGCAAAGGCGACGGACCAGAAGGCGCGCCCAGGCGCACCGGCTGCCGCCGCTGCGGCGCCTGCCGCCAAGGGAGGCAAGTAAGCCATGTCTGAAGCCCGCGCGATACAGCGCACGGCGCGCCAGTCGCCTTACAAGATGCGGCTGGTGATCGACCAGGTGCGCGGCATGAACTGCAATGAGGCGCTCGCGCTCCTCAAGTTCTCCAAGAAGCACGCAGCGAAGCAGATCGAGAAGGTTCTCCGGAGCGCTATCGCGAACGCCGAGCAGGCGTCACGCAACTCCAACGAATCGATCGACGTCGACGCGCTGTTCGTGAAGAAGGCGATCGTGAACGAGGGACCGCCGCTCAAGCGTTTCATGCCGGCGGCGATGGGACGGGCGACACCAATCCGTAAACGTACCAGCCACATCGAGATCATCGTGGGCGAGAAGGAAGGTCGATAATGGGACAGAAAACCAATCCGATCGGTTTCCGCCTCGGCGTCTCGAAGCAGTGGCGCTCGAAGTGGTACGCCAAGCGCGATTTCCCGGCGCTGCTCAAGGAAGACGAGCTGCTCCGCAAATATTTGAAGGCACGCCTCGCGAGCGCGGCGATCGCCGACATCACGATCGAACGGAAGCCGGGGAAGGTCGTTGTGACCATCCACACGGGCCGTCCGGGCGTTGTGATCGGGAAGAAGGGCGCTGCGGTCGAGGAACTGAAGAATGAGCTCCAGCAGCTGAGCGGCAAGGAAGTCGGCATCAATGTCGAAGAGATCAAGCGCCCGGAAATCGAAGCGCAGCTCGTCGCCGACAACATTGCGGCGCAGCTGGCACAGCGTATCTCGTTCCGCCGCGCGATGAAGCGTGCGGTGCAGAGCGCGATGCGCATGGGCGCTGAAGGAATCAAAGTGAAGTGCGGCGGGCGCCTTGGTGGCGCTGAAATCGCGCGCGTTGAGGGCTACCACGAGGGTCGTGTGCCGCTTCATACGCTTCGCGCGAATATCGACTACGCGGTCAGCACCGCGAAGACCACCTTCGGCACCATCGGTGTGAAGGTTTGGATCTTCAAGGGTGAGATCGTGGAAGATCGCCGTGGCAAGACGTACTCGACCGACGCGTAAGGGAGACGACTGACCAATGCTCGCACCGAAGCGCGTCAAGTTTCGCAAAATGTTCAAGGGCCGCATGACCGGCATCGCCACGCGCGGCGCCGAAGTGTCGTTCGGAACGTATGGATTGCAGGCGCAGGAGCCGGGTTGGGTGACGGCGCGCCAGATCGAAGCCGCCCGTGTCGCGCTCACGCGCCACATCAAGCGCGGCGGCAAGGTCTGGATCCGCGTCTTTCCGGACAAGCCTGTAACGAAGAAGCCCGCGGAAACCCGAATGGGAAAAGGCAAAGGCTCGCCAGAACTCTGGGTGGCCGTCGTGAAGCCGGGCCGCGTGATGTTCGAGATCGAAGGCGTCACCAAGGAGATCGCGCAGAAGGCGCTCGGTCTCGCGGCCGCAAAGCTCGGCATCAAATCGAAGTTCGTTGCCCGTGAGGAGGCGCACACCGAATGATGAAGCCAGGACAGATTCGCGAGCTCTCGGTTGACGAGATGTCGGCTCGCATCGTGGAGCTCGAGGAGGAGCGTTTCCGCCTCAAGTTCCGCAGCGCGACGGAGACGTTGGAAGATCCGCTTCGCTTGCGGGTGATTCGCCGCGACATCGCGCGGATCAAGACTGTGTTGCTCGAGCAGAAGACCAAGCAGACCAAGGCCGGCGCAGTTCGCGCAGGTGGGAGATAGGTATGGCGATGCAGAATGCAGAGGCGGGGACGCCGGATCGCAACAGTCGCAAGACGCGCACGGGAATCGTCGTGAGCGACAAGATGCAGAAGACGGTGGTCGTCGCGATCGAACGTCGCGTCGCGCATCCCGTTTACGGCAAGATGATCACGCGGACGAAGCGCCTGAAGGCGCACGACGAGGAGAACTCGGCGAAGACCGGTGACACCGTGCGCATCGTCGAAACCCGTCCGCTTTCGAAAGACAAGCGGTGGCGTGTGGTCGAAATCGTCGATCGCGCGCGCTAAGAGGATAAGCCAATGATCCAGCAGGAATCGATGGTCAAGGTGGCGGACAACTCGGGTGCTAAAACAGCACTCGTGATCCGCGTGCTTGGCGGAACGCGCCGGCGATACGCCGGGCTCGGTGACATCGTCATCGTGGCCGTGAAGCACGCGCTTCCCAACGGACAGGTAAAGAAGTCGGACGTGGCGCGTGCCGTGGTGGTGCGCACCGTGAAGGAAACGCGGCGCAAGGATGGCAGCTACATCCGGTTCGACGAGAACGCCGTCGTAATCATCAACGAAGATGGCGAGCCGAGGGCGACGCGTATTTTCGGGCCGGTGGCTCGTGAACTGCGCGAGAAGAAGTACATGAAGATCGTCTCGCTCGCGCCGGAGGTTTTGTAACATGCGCATCCTGACGCACAGAAAGACACGCGGCAAGCGTAACCGTACGCGGCACGAGATCAACGCCGAGCGCGAGAAGCTTCACGTCGTGAAGGGCGACACCGTGCGCGTGGTGCGCGGCGACGACAAGGGGAAGGAAGGGAAGATCATCCGCGTCCTCACGAAGACGGGCCGCGTGGTGATTGAAGGTGTGAACATCGTCAAGAAGCACCGCAAGGCGCGCCGTGCGGAAGAGCAGTCCGGGATCATCGAGATGCCGGCTCCGATGCACGCGTCCAACGTGATGTTGCTTGACCCGAAGTCTGGCGCGCCGACGCGCATTCGCGCGAAGATCGACGCCGACGGAACGAAGGAGCGCATCAGCCAAAAATCGGGCGACGCAATCGCGCGTCCCGGCAAGAGCTGAGCGAGGACTGACAGATGGCTACTACTGACGACAAAAAGAAAGAAGGCGGCGGCAAAAAGAAGACGGAAGGCGGCAGCAAGAAGCGCCAGGCCGCCGCGGCCGCACCGCCGAAGGAGCACACGGGAGTCGGCCAGCCGGCACCCGAGCCGCGCCTTCGCAACTATTATGTGAAGACCGTGCGCGGAAATCTGGCCAAGCAGTTCGGCCTGAAGAACGTGCACGAGATTCCGAATCTCGAGAAGATCGTTCTCAACGTCGGCATGAGTGAGGCGATCAAGCAGCCCAAGGTTCTCGACGCGGTTGTCGAGGAGCTCGGCATCATCACCGGTCAGCGGCCGACCAAGAAGAAGGCGAAGAAGTCGATCGCCAACTATGGTTTGCGGCAGGGACAGGAGATCGGTGTGGCTGTGACGCTCCGTGGCGCGCGGATGTGGGAGTTTGCCGACCGTTTCATTTCGACGGCGATCCCGCGCATTCGCGACTTCCGCGGGCTCTCGACGCGCGCGTTCGACGGACGCGGCAACTACAGCATGGGCGTCAAAGAACAGATGATCTTCCCGGAGATCAACTACGACCAAGTAGAACAGATCCACGGCATGGACATCACGTTCGTCACGACGACGAACAAGGATGACCAGGCGTTCGCGCTGCTGCGCGAGTTGGGCATGCCGTTCCGTGGTGATGACAAGCCGATCGTTGTTCAGGCTGCGCAGTAAACGAATACCAAACTCACGAGACCCCGATGGCGAAAAAGAGCAGCATCGAGAAGAACGAGCGCCGGAAGCGGATGACCGCGCAGTACGCGGCCAAGCGGAAGGCATTCAAGGTGGTCATGCACGATCCGAAGTCGACCGAGGCGCAGAAGCTCGCGGCGCAGGCCGGACTTCAGAAACTGCCGCGCAACTCGGCCAAAGAGCGCGTTCGTAATCGTTGCTCGATGACCGGCCGCGCACGTGGCTACGTCGCGACGTTTGGACTTTCGCGTATCGCATTCAGGGAAATGGCTCTTATGGGACTTATCCCCGGCGTACGAAAAGCATCTTGGTAGTGAAGGGAAGGGCGTAGGAAATGTTTCTTGTTGGCTGGTTAAGAAAGGTTAGTGGTTAAAACCAGTAACGAATTAACCAACCAACAAAAAAACAGAAACTCGCAGGTACAGCACTCTCACTTTCCAGAAGTCCGCCGCTAGAGCGGAAACCATGGGAAAAACCGGAAGCAATCCATGAGTATGACCGACCCGATTGCCGACATGTTGACGCGGATCCGCAATGCGTGCGGATCGAAGCATCGCCGCGTTGATATGCCGTCATCGAAAATGAAAATTGAAATCGCGCGCGTGCTGAAGTCCAACAACTTCATCACGGATTACAAGACTGTCGCGGCGGCCGATGGCCGTCCGCTGCTCCGCGTCGTACTCAAGTACGCGCAGGGTGGACAGCCGGTGATCCGCGAGTTGAAGCGCGTGTCGAGCCCCGGCCTCCGGAAGTACGTCGCGGTGACGGAAATCCCGCGCGTGCGCAACGGCCTCGGCGTCGCAATCCTCAGCACCTCAAAGGGGCTGATGACCGATCGCGAGGCACGCGCACAGCGTACCGGCGGCGAACTTCTCGCTCTCGTCTGGTAAGGAGACCGAGACTATGTCACGTATTGGAAAGATTCCGATCCAGATCCCCGCGGGCGTCACAGTCACTGTGAGCGGCAGTTCCGTCACGGTGAAGGGACCCAAAGGTGAGCTCCATCGGAACATGCATGTCGATATCGGCGTTGCGGTCGACGGCGCGGTCGTCACCGTTTCGCGTCCGTCCGACGAACCGGTTCACAAGTCGCTTCACGGTCTCTCGCGTACGCTCGTCGCCAACATGGTCGAGGGCGTCACGAAGGGTTACTCGAAGCAGCTCGAGATCACGGGCGTCGGTTACAAGGCGGAAGTGAAGCCTTACGGTCTGCAGCTCGCACTCGGTTTTTCGCATCAGATCGAGTACAAGGCACCGAAGGGGATCAAGCTGCTCGCACCGCAGCCGACACAGGTTGTGATCGAAGGCGCTGACAAGCAGGTCGTTGGACAGGTGGCCGCCGAGATTCGCTCGTTGCGTCCGCCCGAGCCGTACAAGGGCAAGGGAATTAAATACGCCGGCGAAGTGATTCGCAGAAAGGCCGGAAAGGCGGGAGGTAAGTAATGCCGGGACAACGTGTACCCAAGACGCGCGATGGGCTGCGCACACGCCGTCACATTCGCGTTCGCGCGAAGGTGAAGGGAACGCTCGAGCGTCCGCGCCTCGTCGTCTTCCGTTCAGACAAGCACATCTACGCCCAGCTCGTGAACGACACCACACAGCGCACGATCGTGACGGTGACGGACAAGGGCTTTACGGGCAAGAAGAGCGAGAAGTCAGTCGAAGTTGGGAAGAAGATTGCCGAGAAGGCCAAGGCCGCCGGCATCAGCAAGGTCGTGTTCGACCGCGCTGGTTACCAGTATCACGGCCGCGTGAAAGCGGTGGCCGACGGAGCCCGCGAAGGCGGGCTGGAGTTCTAAATGGCAGAGAACGAGGGAACAACAGGCGAGCCGGCGGCAGCAGCGCCGTCCGAATCTGGTGAAGCGCCGCGTCAGGCGCCGCGCACGGGCGGCAGCGCTCGCAGCGGTGGCGGCAGCGCGCGCAGCGGCGGCGGCCCGGGTGGCCGTGGTCGTGGCGGGCCGGGTGGTGGTCGCGGTGGTCCGGGCGGTGGACGTGGTGGCCCGGGCGGTGGTGGCGGACCAGGCGGCGGTGGTGGCGGTCGCGGACGCGGCGGCCCGGGCGGCGGTGCGCCTGGTGGTCGCGGTCCGGGTGGAGAGCGCGGTGGTCGCGGCGGTCCGGGACAGGATCGCGGTGAAGGCAGCGATCTCGTCGAAAATGTGATTGCAATCAACCGAGTGGCGAAGGTCGTGAAGGGTGGCCGTCGTTTCTCGTTCAACGCACTCGTCGCAGTCGGCGACGGACAGGGCAAAGTTGGTATCGCGACCGGAAAGGCGAACGAAGTGTCGGAAGCGGTCCGTAAGGCCGTCGACGGCGCGCGCCGCCACATGGTTTCGATTCCGATGACGGGATCGACGATCCCGCACGAAATCGTTGGTAAGCACGGCGCAGGAAAGGTTCTCATGAAGCCGGCAGCACCGGGAGCCGGTGTTATCGCCGGTGGCGCGGTTCGCGCAATCATGGAATGCGCCGGCATCACGGACATTCTCACGAAGTCGCTCGGATCCACGAATCCGCACAACATGGTTCTCGCCGCGATGGAAGGTCTCGCTGCGCTGACGACGGTTGAGCAGATCGCACGTGAGCGCGGCGTCGAGCCGAACTCGCTCGGATACCGTTCGCGCGCAAAGTCGAAGGAGGCAGCGCATGCCTAGGACATTTGTATGGCATAGGTCACGCGGTCCTAAGACGACTGCACCGAACACACTCACGAAGGGAAAAGTGCTGATCCGTCAGGTGAAGAGCGGAATCGGCCAGACAGCGCGGATGCGCGCGAATCTCGAGGCCATCGGCCTCAAGCATCACCAGAGTGAGGTGACGCACACGGATTCGCCGTCGTTGCGCGGCATGATCAAGCGAGTCCGTCACCTGGTGACGGTGACCAAGGTCAAGGAATAGTCATATGTCAGAAGAAAAGATCGGCCTGCACAACCTGGCGCCCGCTCGCGGTTCGCATCGCAATCGCAAGCGGCTTGGCCGTGGCCCGGGATCGGGCACCGGTAAGACGTCGGGCAAGGGCCATAAGGGTATCAAGGCGCGTTCGGGCCATCACGGCCACGGCGGAAACAAGCCGCACTTCGAAGGCGGCCAGATGCCGCTGACGCGGCGCGTGCCGAAGCGCGGATTTACCAATCCGTTCCGCATCGAGTCGCAGGTCGTGCATCTCCTGGATCTTGCTCTGCTGCCGAAGGGCGCAGAAGTGAACCGTGAGACGCTTGCCGCAGCAGGACTCATTCGCTCGGCAAAGGGCCACGCCAAGCTGCTCGCCAACGGTGAGATCACGCACGCGGTAACGGTGCGTGGAATCAAGATGAGCGCCGCGGCCCGCGAGAAGATCGTGGCGGCCGGCGGTCGCGTCGAGGAGTAACAGAAGCACATGGCTCAGGCCAACACGACTCAGGCGCTTCAGAACATCTATAAGACGCCGGAGCTCTGGCAGAAGATCACGTTCACGTTCATCTGCCTGCTGATCTATCGGGTCGGCTCGCATGTCGCGGCACCGGGCGTCGACGTTCAGTCGATGGTCGACTACTTCTCGTCGCAGAACAAGGGCGGCGGCGGATTGCTCGGGCTGTACGACCTGTTCGTGGGCGGCAACCTGTCACGCGCGACGATTTTCGCGCTCGGCATCATGCCGTACATCTCGGCGTCCATCTTCTCGCAGATCGGCGCGGCGGTGATTCCGTCGCTCGACAAAATGCAGAAGGACGAAGAGGGCCGGAAAAAGATCACGCAGTGGACGCGCTACGCGACGATCGTGCTCGCCGCGGTGCAGGGCTACGGCTTCGCGCTGTTCGTCGAGAGCGTGCAGGGCGCGGTGGCTACACCGGGCCTCGGCTTCAAGCTGCAGATGACCTTTGTGCTCACCACGGGCGCAATGTTCGTGATGTGGCTCGGCGAGCAGATCACGGAACGCGGTCTGGGCAACGGCGCGTCGCTGATGATTTTCTTCTCGATCGTCGAGCGCTTCTGGCCGGCGATCGGTGATACATACCGCTTCTATACGACCGGTGCGACGAACCTGCTCGGGCTGATCGCGCTTGGATTCCTGATGGTCGCGGTCGTCGCGGGTGTTGTGACGATCACGATCGCCGCTCGCCGTATCGCGATCCAGATCCCGCAGCGCTCGATGGCGCGTGGTCGGATGCGTGAGGCCGCGAAGAACTTCATTCCGCTCCGCATCAACTCTGCGGGCGTTATGCCGATTATTTTTGCATCGTCGCTGATCGTCGTTCCCGGCGCGCTCGCGCAGTTCATGGGAAATGACACGATGAAGAGCATCGCCGATTTCCTGATGCCGGGAACGTGGGCGTACGCGATTCTCACGGCGGTTCTGATTTTGTTCTTCACCTATTTCTATACGTCGATCATTTTCAACCCGATCGATCTCGCGGAAAATCTGAAGAAGCAGGGCGGCTTCATTCCGGGCATCAAGCCGGGCGCGAAGACGGCCGATTACATCGATCACGTCGTCATGCGCATCACGCTTCCGGGCGCGATTTTCCTGACGCTGATCGCGCTGCTGCCGGTGTGGATCGGCGGATTCATCAACGTCAACTTCCGTTTCGGCGGCACGTCGCTGCTGATCGTGGTCGGCGTCGCGCTCGACACGCTCGCGCAGATGCAGCAGCACTTGCTGCTGCGTAAGTACGACGGGTTCATGAAGAAGGGGCGCGTGCGGTTCCGCGGGCGCTCGGGCTTCTAGCCCCCGCATATGATCGTCGTGCTGCTCGGACCACCGGGCGCCGGCAAGGGGACGCAGGGGGAGCGGATCGCCGCTGACCTCGGCGTCCCCAAGATTTCTACCGGCGATGTGATTCGCGCTGCAATTGCGGCGAAGACTCCGCTCGGGCTGAAAGCGAAAGCCGCCTACGATCGCGGCGATCTCGTCCCTGACGATGTCATCATGGGGATCATTAGAGAGACGCTCGCGGCGCCGGCTCAGGAACGGGGCGTTATTCTCGACGGCGTCGTGCGCACGGTGCCTCAGGCCGAGGGGCTCGCCGAGGTTTTGCAGACACTGGGGCGGAAGCTCGACGTGGTGATGTTGTTCGAGATTCCGGACGAGCTGCTCGTGTCGCGTTTGAGTGCGCGCACGGTGTGTGATGCGTGCTCGATGCCGTTCACCGGGCGCGAGCCCGGCGAGCTGCACGCGGAATGCGCCAAGTCGCCGAAAGGTCATTTGATGCGCCGCAAAGACGATGAGCCGGATGCCGTTCGCAATCGCTTGCGCGTGTATCAGGCGCAAACGGCGCCGGTGGTCGAGTGGTATGCCTCGCACGGTGGAAACATTGCGCGCGTTGATGCGGTTGGAACGATGGACGAAGTAGCGGGCCGCGCTCGAATGGCCGTCGGACTGAGCTGATGGTACAGCTCAAGTCACCGAGGGAGATCGAGACGATGGCCGCGGGTGGGAAGATCCTCGCGGCGACTCATCAGCGGGTGCGTGAGGCGGTGAAGCCCGGCGTGTCGACGATGGATCTCGACCAGATCGCCGAAGATTTCATTCGCTCGCACGAGGGCGCGACTCCGAGTTTCAAGGGTCTCTACGGATTTCCGGCGACGATTTGCTCGTCGATCAACGAAGAGATCGTGCACGGGATTCCGTCGCCGAAGCGGGTGCTGAAGGAAGGCGATGTCGTGTCGGTGGATATCGGTGTGTTCTACGGCGGGCTGCACACGGACTCGGCGAATACGTGGGCGGTCGGCGTGGTGGATGAGAAGACTGCGAAGCTGCTGACGGTGACGAAGGACGCGCTGGAAGCCGGGCTCGCGGCGGCCGTTGTTGGGAACCATGTGGGTGACATTGGCAACGCGATCGAGACTGTTGTGCTCAAGGGCGGATTCGCTGTGGTGCGCGAGCTGGTTGGGCATGGCGTCGGTCATTTGATGCACGAGGAGCCGCAGGTTCCGAACCACGGCAAGCCGAAGCGTGGGATGAAGCTGGTGCACGGGCTCACCATTGCGATTGAGCCGATGGTGAATGCGGGGAGTGCGAACACGCGGACGCTTGGTGATAAGTGGACGGTGATCACGATCGATGGGAAGCGATCGGCGCACTTTGAGCATACGGTGGCGGTGCTGAACGAGGGGCCGCGAGTTCTGACTCGTTAGGAGTTGTGTAGGCGAATTTGAGATTGGTGCGAGCGGGCATCGCCGAGGCATTCGCCTTCGCGAGCTAGTCCTCGCTTCGCTGCGGGCGCTCGCTGCGGCGAACGTCTCGCCGCTGCCCGCACACGTTTCAATGTTTGACTCGGCGGATTGATCGCCGTAGTGTTCTATCACTTGCGAGGTGTGTGCGCCGACTTCGGTCGGCAACAAAACCTGTGGAGCCAACCGGCCCGCAGGTTTTGTCGTTTATGGTCGCCGTGCGCGCCAGCGCCTTAGCGCAACAACGGCCCAGATCGCCTCCACGCCGGCGAACGGAAGCGAATGAATCATGGCTGCGTAGGCCGCCGCACACGCGCAGCCGATCGCAAATAGCAGCACGTACACACGTGCGCGATGCTCGAGCGAGTAGGCGATCAGCATCACGGTCACGGAGATAAAGCCGAAGACTTCGGTCATCTCGCGAGTGGTGGGCACGTCTAACGGCTCCGCAGCTCGAGCAAGCACGCCTCGTGCCAGACACCCGGAACACCGGCGAGTTCGTAAAGCGCGTCGCCGCCATGGTAGTAGGTAACTCCACCGACGGTGGAGTCCGCTCCCGCGAAACGCATCTGGTCCGCTTGGAGCGGATTGTGAAACGCCCAGTCCGTGCGGAACTGTGCCAGTATTTCCGCTGACGCGACGCGAACGCGAGTGCCGATCGGAAATGACGCCGCGTATGGAGGCATGAACGAACTCGGTGTTTGGTTGAAAATTGCTTCGAGCCATCACGATCCACGCGTCGCAACACAATGATTCGGACCGCGGCACCGCGATGATGCTTTGCGCGGCAATCGATGTCAACTTCAGGTCGACTCGTCGTGCGCGCATCGCAGTGCGTGTATGGCAGCACGTTCGCGTGCTGCCCGGCCCGGTTGGCGGAATTGGTAGACGCGGGAGCCTGCGAAGCTCCTGGCCGAGAGGCCGTGCGGGTTCGAGTCCCGCACCGGGTACCGGACGTGTCATCGAGAGCGTGAACGATTGACCGATCGAACAGAAATGGCTATGGTTCTGTTGCTTCGCAGGCTCCCGCGACGGAGGGTTCGGCCATCTTGGGCCGGCCCTCCGTTCCGCGTTTGTGCGACGAACAATGGATTCCTCTCGGGATGATGCCGAGCGCGTCGACCGTCCAGCGCCGGCTAGTCCTTACGGGCGAGTGTGGAATCGAAGCGAGTGGGGTACACTCGACCTAGATGAACTACACGCACTGCTCATGAGCGGAGGCGCCTCAAGCCGCCTCGCGCTCGAACCGGCGAAGGCCGCCAAGGCCGCGTCGCTTCGATACGTCACCGACGCGCAGCCGGGGATCACGCGCTTGGGACCTGCGCGAGGCTTTCGTTACGCGAATGCGAAGGGCAAGCGCATCGCGGATGCCGCGACGCTGGCGCGGATCAAGGCGCTCGCCATTCCGCCCGCTTGGACACACGTGTGGATCTGCGCGAACGCACTTGGCCACATCCAGGCCACGGGCCGCGATGCACGCGGGCGCAAGCAATACCGCTATCACGCGAAGTGGCGCAAGACCCGCGATCAAACAAAGTATGAGTTGCTTCCCGCATTCGGCGCGGCGCTCCCGCGGATTCGCGCGCGCGTCAAGAAAGACATCGGCGCGACTGGACTCCCGCGCGAGAAGGTGCTCGGCATCATCGTCAGGCTCCTCGAGACGACGCACATCCGGGTCGGCAACGAAGAGTACGCGCGCGACAACAAGTCGTACGGCCTCACGACGCTGCTGACGAATCACGTCAATGTGAAGGGGCCCACGATCCACTTTCATTTCCGCGGAAAGAGCGGCAAATCGCACGCGATCGATGTGAATGATCCGCGCGTCGCGCGCATCGTGAAGCGATGCCGTGAATTGCCGGGGCACGAGCTGTTTCAATACATCGACGAAACCGGCAAACCGCAGCCGATCGATTCGAGCGATGTGAACGAGTACCTGCGCTCGATTTCGAACGAGGATTTTACGGCGAAAGAGTTTCGAACGTGGGCCGGTACGCTGCTGGCCGCGCGCGGACTTACAGCGCTCAAAATTCCCAAATCACAAGCGAAGGCCCACACGGCTGTGGTCGAGATGGTGAAGGAAGTGGCAGATGAACTTGGCAACACACCTGCGGTCTGCCGGAAATGCTACATCCACCCCGCCGTGCTCACGGCGTACATGGACCAGACGCGCTTGGATCGTTGGTCGAAGGTCCGCGCCGCTGCGAAAGCCAAACGTGGGCTCGGAGCGGAGGAGAGCGCTCTCCTCGGCTTTCTAAAAGGCCAATCCGGAGCCATGTAGGGCTACACGATCCCGAACGCCCGTACGGGGAAGGTGCCGAATCCCTTCACCTTCACCGGCACGGCAAAGAATTTTGCGCCGCGCTCAGGCAATGCATCGAGCCCGCACATGTGCTCGCAGATTGGAATCTCGCGGCCTAATAGCTCGGTGTGAGCCGGGCGCTCGCCCGTATCAGTGCAGTCGATGTTGTGCGAGTCGCTGCCCACGAGCACCGCGCCAGAATCGGCGAGCCAGCGCGCGAGATCACCGGTGATGTACGGGTGATTCTCAAAGTATTGATCCGTGCGCCAGTGGCGGTCCCATCTCGTTTGCACGAGCACGGCTTTGCCCCGCACGTCCGCAGCAGTAAACGGAAGCGAGTCGATCGCACGCTCTGCTGTCGGCGCGACGCGAGCGACGAGGCAATCAAGATTCGCCAGCGATTCCAGCGGGAGCCCGGCGAGATCGGCTCCGTCGGGAAATCTGTGGAACGGGCTGTCGACGTACGTGCCCGTGTTCGCGACCATCTCGATTTTTCCAATCTGGAATTCAGTGCCCGGCGAATAGCGCTTCTTCGATTCTTCGCGGCTCAGATAATCGCAAATCAGCGGGGCGGGGAGGCCTTTGTACGTCACCATCCCGTGCTCAACCGTGTGGCTGACGTCGATCAGGCGTTTCCGTTCAGAGTTCACGAGCGCGTCACGACCCGATAGCACGCTCGACCGCGGAGATCGCATCGATCGCGGCCGATGCACACTCGTGTACGAGCGCGGCGGCTTCATCCGCGAGTTTCCTGCCGGTGTGCGGATCGCTCATCGACGACACATTGATCCGGACGTTGTACGACGCGCCTTTGCACGCCGCTTCGGCGAGCAGCGCGGCGACGCCGGCGTCGCTCACCGCGTTTGAGTTTCCCTTCTGCGCACAGATCGCGGCGAGCTTTGCAACCGCGACGCATGCGCGCGCGGTCTCGAGCGGAACTTCCGCGGCTTTCATCAGCGCGGCCTGAATTGAAGCGTCACGTGTCGCGATCTGCGCCGGGTTTTCTTTCGGCAGCTTGTACGCGGCGCTCACGAGCGCGTACGAATCAGAATCTTCTTGGACGAGTGCCGCGAGGCGCGCGCCGAGTGTGATCGCTTTCGCGGCGAGCTCTTTCATATCGCCCTCGACCGCGACGTATTTCTTGCGGCCGATCGTGAGGCCGGCGACCATCTCCGCGAGCGCCGCGCCGAGCGCGCCGACGTGCGCGACCACGGAACCGCCGCCGGGCACCGGTGCATTTGATGCAACCGAAGCGACGAAGCCCGCGACCGTTTCGCCGCTGCGCGCTCCTTCGGCAATTTTTGTCTCGAGCACGCGGTCGGCGGAGAAACCTTTCAGCTGGATGTGGTCAGCTGCGATCTGAAAGAGCGCGCGCGCGGGGACGAGACCAACGATCTCACTCCAGGTCGGACTCACGCCACGCTTTTCGGCTTCGAGCTTGACCGTGTCGTACGCGAGGAGGATCGATGTCGTGTCGGTGTCGACGAGGTTCATTGAGACCTGCGCCTGACCGTCGACGTCGAGGCCAAGTCCCTTCACTGCGGGGAGTCCGCCGCCGGATGTGCGCACGGCCTTCGCGACTTCTTTGGCGACGGCGAGGTTCGAAGCGGGGCCCAGGTAAACATTGAACGCGACGAGAAATGGCCGCGCGCCGATCACCGTGGCGCCCGCGGTCGGATGAATTTTGTTTGGGCCGAAGTCCGGCGTGCGATCCGGATTCGTGCCGATTTCATCGCGGGCCTTTTCAAACTCGCCGCGACGGACGTCGGCAAGATTGGTGCGATCGGGCCGCGTCGCCGCGCGTTCATAGAGAAAGACGGGGATCCCGAGCTCGGTCCCGACTTTGGCGCCGAGTTCGCGCGCGAGCGCGACGCAGTCGTCCATCGTCGCGCCCTCGAGCGGGATGAACGGGCACACGTCGGTCGCGCCGATGCGCGGGTGTTCGCCGGTATGCGTCGTGAGGTCGATCAGTTCGCGCGCCTTGGCGATGCCGCTGAACGCCGCGCGCACGGCGACTTCCGCCGGAGCGGCGAAGGTGACCACCGTTCTGTTGTGCGAGGGGTCCGACGAGACGTCGAGCATGGCGACGCCCGGAACGGCGGCAATCGCATCACGGATCGCGGCGATAACTTCAGGGCGGCGACCTTCGGAGAAGTTCGGAACGCACTCGATCATTTTCATGCGATGAAATCTAGGCACGGTCAGGCGGAGGCGGGAGCAAGCGGGCGCGCCGCGCCGGCGCACGCCGGGGTCGCCACATTGCCGAAGCTGACGTCGCTCCGGTTCTTCGCCGCGTTTTGGGTGCTTGGTTTTCACGCGCTGCCACGCACTGCGCCACCAAACGCTTGGGCCGCGTTCTGGAATCTCGGCTGGCTGGGCGTGACGTTTTTCTTTGTGCTCTCGGGATTTATCCTGACGTACACGTATGGGCGCGACGGCGGTAAGGTCGATCGCCGCCGGTTCTGGTTCGCTCGGTTCGCGCGCGTGTATCCGCTCTATCTGTTCGCGCTCGCGTTCGCGGTGCCGCGACTTGTGCACGACGTGCGGGACGCCGGCTCGGCCACCGGCGCGATCGGTGGCGCACGCCTCGCCGGCGCAATCTTCTCGAGCCTCACGATGATGCAGTCGTGGTTCTCGAGCTATGTATGCGTCTGGAATTGTCCGAGCTGGTCGCTCTCGGACGAGGCGTTGTTCTATGCGCTCTTTCCATTCGCGGTTCTGCTCGCCGCGACGCGCAACAGGCGGGCTGTGCTGCTCGCGCTCACACTCGGCGGTATGGCGCTCGTTGCGTGGGGTTCGAGCAGCGCGGCGCCCCCGGAAGTCTCGAAAGTGCTCGCGGACGCGTCCCTCAATCCGCTGCTGCGGCTGCCTGAGTTTCTTGTCGGCGTCTGGCTAGGCGGTGTGTTCCTCGCCCGCAGACCGGTGCTGAGCATCGCTTCGATCGTGGTGACGCTGACGACGCTCGTACTTATTGCGTATGCGTGCTGGGCAGGGCTGCACCCGCTTCCCGTACCGCCGCAGCTGATGGCGGCGCCACTGTTCGCGATTCTCATTTATGCGGTCGCCGGATCAAGAGATCCGAATGGCGGCCTGCTCACGGCGGCGCCGCTCGTCCTGCTCGGCGAAGCGAGCTACGCGCTGTACATGCTCCACGGTCCGCTGCACGGGTACGTCCTCGCGATGTTCAATCGAGTGGCTCCGTCGACGCCGGACGGTGTGCGATTCAGCGTCTACGTGATCGCCGCGCTTATTCTCGCGATCGCGAGTTACACGTGGCTGGAGCGCCCGGCGCGCGCCTGGTTACGCGCGCGCTTCGACCGATCGCTAGCGACCGCTAACGGTCCGTAGCAGCCATGGGTGCATCGCCGCACTGCCGGCGACAATACCCGTTCGCGCCACAAGGCACTCGTCGCCGCCAAGCGTCGTGACGATCCCGCCGGCTTCGCGCACCAGGAGCATCCCCGCTGCGATGTCCCACGGCGAGAGTCGTATTTCCCAGAATCCTTCGAACCGGCCGCACGCGACGCTCGCGAGATCGAGCGCGGCCGCACCGGCGCGGCGGACCCCGCTGGCACCGGCCATCACGCGCGCGAGCTGCTGCGTGTACGGCGCGATTTCCTCTTGCCGCACGAACGGAAATCCGGTGCCGAACAGCGAGCGCTGCGGATTGCTGATCGTCGAAACGTGAATCGGCTCGCCGTTCAACTGCGCGCCACCGCCGGCCGTTGCCGTAAAGCACTCGTTCGATGGCACGTCGATGACGACGCCTGCGGCGAGCGTTCCATTCACGAGCACGCCGATAGACACCGCGTATTCCGGATAGCCGTGCAAAAAATTCGTCGTGCCGTCGAGCGGATCGATCACGAACACGATGCCGGCGTCGCGCTGCTCCGGAGAGATCGTCGATGCGGTCTCCTCCGCAAGGAACGCTGCGTTCGGGATATGGCGCCGAACGATCTCGAGGATCCGCTTCTCGGCGCCGAGATCGACCTCGCTCACGAAATCGGTCGCGCCTTTCTCCTGCCAGACGATGTCGCGGACGCGCGGTGCGGCATCGCGGATCAGCGTGGCGGCGGCCTGCGCCGCCGCGAGCGCGACGGACAGCAATTTCGTCGGCGGGAACTCGGTATCGGGCGAAACTCGTGGTTGTTCAGGCACTCGGCACTCCGTACTTTTCGATGATGGCACGAATCTTCAGCGGCATCCAGCCCTCGGGCGACCTGCACATAGGAAACTATCTCGGTGCGGTGAAGAACTGGGTGCAATTGCAGCACCAGTTCGAAACGTTCATTTGCATCGTTGATTACCACGCGATCACAGCGCCGTATGAGCCTGCCGACCTGGTGCGCCGTACGCACGATATGGCGGTCGGCCTCCTTGCCGCCGGAGTCGATCCGGAGAAGGCCACGCTGTTTGTACAGTCGCAGGTGCCCGAGCACACCGAGCTGGCCTGGATCTTCAACACGATCACCCCGCTCGGCGAACTCGAGCGGCAAGTTGCATTTAAAGAGAAATCAGCGAGGCAGGAGCAGGTGATGGCCGGCACGCTCAACTATCCGGTGCTGCAGGCTGCGGACATCCTGCTCTATCTCGCAGATCTCGTTCCGGTCGGCGAGGATCAGGTACAGCATCTTGAACTCTCACGAGTGGTTTCCAGAAACTGGAATTCACGTTTTTCGCCGGCGAAGCCGTTTTTCCCCGAGCCCCAGCCGAGGCTCACGCCGACGCGCCGCATCATGGGCCTCGACGGTCAGGCAAAAATGTCGAAGTCGCTCGGCAACACGATCGGCCTGCTCGAAGAGCCCGACGCAATCTGGGAAAAGCTGCGACCGGCGCCGACCGACCCTGCGCGTCAGCGAAAGACCGATGCCGGCGAACCCGACAAGTGCCCGATCATCTACCAGCTGCACAAAGCGTTCTCACCGGAAGAGACCGTTCGCGAGGTGGAAGAGAACTGCCGCGGTGCGAAGTGGGGGTGCGTTGATTGCAAGAAGTCGCTGCTGCCGAACATGCTCGCCGAGCTTACGCCGATTCGCGAGAAGGCGCGCGAACTGCAGGCGGACCGTGCGCAGGTTTCTGCGGCGCTCGATCTCGGAGCGACGAAGGCGCGGACCGTCGCACGTGAGACGATCAAGCAGGTGAAGGATATGATGGGACTCGCGCGCGAAGGCCTGATCGCCAACGCGATGAGCGCGAGATGATCGTCCCGCCGCCGCAGGCCACGATGTCCGAGATGATCAGTGTGTTTCGCCTCGACCTGATCACGAAACTCGCACTGGCCATTCTCATGGGCGGCGCGATTGGACTCGAGCGGCAGTTGGCCGGCAAAGCGTCGGGGTTGCGCACGAACATCCTGATCTGCCTCGGCTCTGCACTCATCATGGATCTGTCCATGAATCTTGGCGCGAGTTTCGGCGATGTGCGCGTTGGAGATCCCGGGCGAATCGCGGCACAAATCGTGACCGGTATTGGTTTTATCGGAGCAGGGACGATCATGCAATCGCGCGGCGCGATCACAGGCCTCACATCGGCCGCGACGATCTGGGTTGTTGCGGCGATCGGCATGACGGTCGGCGCGGGATTTTATGTGGAAGCGCTCGGCGCCACGGCGATGGTCATGCTCGTGCTCGCGGGACTCGGACGCGTGGAGTATCGGTTGCTTCGCATGCAGCGCTCACACCCTGTCACGGTGCGTACGAAGCCCGGCGTCACGCTCGAATGGCTGAAGACTGCGCTGTTCGCCGACGGCTTATCGATCGTCAAGGCGCAGATATTTGATCACGACGACGACCGCGTGTTCGAGCTCGAACTCAAAGGACCCGCGCGGCAATTCGAAATCGCGAAAGCCGAGATGCTCGACCGCGAAGAAGTCCTCAACGTGATGTTTGGCTGAGCGGCGATTGAGCACGGGCAAGCTCGTCGTCGACCTGCGTTCGCGCACGCCGGCATTCCGTCTCCCGGATATCCTCGCGGCCCGAATCGTGCGCGAAACTCCCGCCGGTTGGACGACGCAGATCGTGCAGGCCGATACGGATTCGTCGGGCGACGGGTCGCAGCAGCCGAGCGCCGAGTCGATCGCGGCGATCGCCGACGCCGATATTTACATCGGCTTCGGAATGCCGCGCCCTCTCTGGAACGCCGCGACCAAACTGCGCTGGGTGCATTCGGCATCAGCCGGTGTGGCGTCGCTGCTCTTCCCGGAGATGGTGGCGAGTGATGTCGCGCTGACGAACTCAGCGGGGATATACGGCGTGCCGATCGCCGAACACATCGTCGCCGGCGTGTTGTTCTTCCTTCGCTCGTTCGATGTGGCCGGCGCGCTGCAGCGGCGTGTCGAATGGGATTCTGCGATTTTTGGAACGGCGGCCGCACCGATCCGCGAAGTGAGCGAGTGCCGTGTGCTCGTGGTCGGCGCGGGCGGAATCGGCGCGGAAACCGCACGGAGATTTTCCGCGCTCGGCGCGCATGTGACCGGAATCCGTCGAAATCCGGCGAAGGGCGTTCCCGCAGGGTTCGACCGGGTTGTTGGACCTGCGGCGCTCGACGCAGAGCTGCCGTCGGCAGACGTTCTCGTTTTGGCAGCGCCGCTCACTCCGGAGACACGCACACTGCTGACCGCCCAGCGCCTCGCACTGCTCCCACCCGGGGCGATTGTGAGCAACGTCGGGCGGGGCGCGCTGATTGACGAAACGGCGCTCGTCGAAGCCCTCAAGAGCGGCCGGCTTCGTGGCGCAGCTTTGGACGTTTTTCAGCGCGAACCGCTGGCGTCTGATAGTCCGTTGTGGCACCTTCCACAGGTGCTGCACACACCCCATATGGCCGGGGTTTCGCCGCGTCTTTTTTGGGACCGGCTGAGCGCGCTTTTCATGGACAACTGGTCGCGGTACCGCGCCGGAGACTCATTGCGCAATCTCGTAGACAAGCACGCTGGATATTAATCCAACAAGCTCACGGCTGAATTATAGAATATGGAAAAGATCATCAAAGCAGCGGTAGACCGTGGCGCGAGCGACCTGCACATCAAGGCAGGCGACGTTTTTCGTGCGCGCATTGACGGCAAACTCGTTCCGCTCACGAAGCAGGCGCTGACGCCCGAGCAGACTCGTTCGATCGCGATGAAGTTCATCCCGAACGACGAGGACCGCGCGAAGATCGACAAGATCCAGGACTACGACTGCTCCTGGGGTGCGCAGGGGATCGGCCGCTTCCGCGTGAACATTCTGCGGCAGCGCTCGAGTTTCATGATCGTGATGCGCGTGATTCCGTTCGAGGTGCCGAGCTTCGAGAAGCTCACGCTGCCGCCGGTTCTCAAGACGATTGCGGACGCCGAGCGTGGAATGATCCTCGTGACCGGTGTGACGGGCTCGGGTAAATCGAGCACGATGGCGGCGATGATCAACCACATCAATTCGTCGAAGCACAAACATGTGGTGACGCTCGAAAATCCGCTGGAGTTCCTGCACCGCGACATTCAGTGCTCGATCACACAGCGAGAGATCGGCGTCGATACCGAAAGTTTCCGCATGGGACTGCGCGCGGCTCTTCGTCAGGATCCGGATGTGATTCTGATCGGCGAAATGCGCGATTCCGAGACGATCGACACGGCGATGAAAGCGGCGGAGACGGGCCACCTCCTCATCTCCACGGTGCACACGCCGGACGCGCAGAGCACGGTCATGCGCATTCTGGCGATGTTCCCGCCGGAAGAGCAGGACGTCGTGCGCGTGCGACTCGCGGAATCGCTCTATGCCGTGGTGTCGCAGCGCCTCCTTCCGAGAAAGGACGGGCGCGGCCGCGCGGTCGCGTGCGAGGTCATGATCGTCACGCCGACGATCAAAGAGCTGATGCTCGACCGTGACCGTGTCTCGGAGATTCGCGATTACATTGCGGAGGGACGCGAGCAGTACGGCATGCAGACGTTCGACCAGCATCTCAGCGATCTCGTGCAGAGCGGCGAAGTCGAATTTGAAGTCGCGCTCGCGGCGGCGACGAAGCCGAGCGATTTCGAGCTGAAGATGCGCACATTCCGTCGCCGCTCGACCACGGGACGCAGGGCGATCGTCGATCCGATTGCGGAGCCGATGACCGGCGCGATTTCAATCGGAGTTTCAGGTTCCGCGGTGACGGGCGCACAGCCGATCGTCGCGCCGCCCGGCGAGAAAGCGCCGGATCCGGAGCCGCGGGTCAAAGGATTGTCCACGGGTTTTGATTTCTAACGGAAAGAGAAGAAGATGAGTTTGCGATTGGATGGCGTGTTTGGTCCGGTAGTCTCCACTTTCAAGCGCGATTCAGGGGACATCGATACGGCGGCGTTCACGGCGAACGTGAATGCGCACATCGCGGCAGGCGAGCTCGGCGTGGTCGTGTGCGGATCGACCGGCGAGGCAGCGCTGCTGAGCGAGATGGAGCGGTTCGAGCTGCTCGAGGCCGCGCGCCGCGCGGTGCCGTCGGACCGCGTGGTGCTGATGGGCACCGGCGCCGAATCCACGAGGCTCACCGTGCGCCGCTGCCACGAGGCGCAGACGGTTGGTGCGGACGCAGTGCTCGTCGTCGCGCCGCATTACTACGGCAGTGCGATGAACAGCGATGCGCTGCGCGCGCACTACACACAGGTTGCGGACGCGAGTCCGATTCCGGTTCTGCTCTACAATATTCCCAAATACATGCACTTTAAGATTCCGCCTGAGCTGATTGCGGAACTCGCGAAACACCAGAACATCGTCGGCATCAAGGACAGTTCGGGCGATCTGGATCTGCTGAAATCGTACATCGCGGCGCAGAGCGATTCGTTCACGGTGCTCACCGGAAACGGCGGGCAGCTGCATCCCGCGCTGATGGCGGGCGCGCGCGGCGGCATTCTCGCAGTGGCGCTGTTTCTCGCCGAACGTTCCGTCGCGATTTTCAATGCGCACACGCGGGGCGATCACGCGACGGCCGAACGCATGCAAGCGGAGATCAAGCCGCATGCTGCGACGATCGTCGGCGAACTCGGCGTGCCGGGCGTCAAGGCCGCGATGGACATCGCCGGGCTGCACGGAGGTCCGGTGCGCGCACCGCTGATGGATCTCGACGCCGCAGCGCGCGCGCGCGTCGCCGCGTTGATGAGCGGACTCAACGCTGCTGCGGCGTAGCCGGATGTTTGATTCCAAGACGCATACAATCGTCATCGTCGGTGCTCAGTGGGGCGATGAAGGGAAGGGGAAGCTCGTAGACGTTCTCGCCGAGCGCGCCGACTGGGTCGTGCGCTATCAGGGCGGTGCGAACGCCGGGCATACGGTGCACATCGGCGATCGTTCGACGGTGCTGCATCAGATTCCGAGCGGCATTCTGCATCCGGGCGTGCGCTGCGCGATTGGCAATGGCGTCGTGCTCGATCCGGAGACGCTGTTCACGGAAGTTGACGAGCTCGTGCGCGACGGTGTGGACGTCGAAGGCCGGCTCTATCTGAGCGATCGCGCGCATTTGGTGCTCGCGTATCACAAGCTCGTCGACAAAGAGAGCGCGGCGAGCAAAGCGATCGGCACGACCGGTCGCGGCATCGGCCCGGCGTACGAAGACAAAGTCGCGCGGCGCGGCGTGCGCGTGCTCGACCTGCGCCACCCGAAACGGCTGCGCTCGCTCGTCGAGCGCGGCACAGAACACGCGAATCAGCTGCTGGCGAGCTTTGGCTCGACGAAGCGCGCTGAAGTCGAGTACACCATGGGTGTGCTCGAAGCGCTCACGCCGCGATTGCTGGCCATTGCCGATGACGTCGGGCTCGCGGTCCACCGCGCGATCAAGAGCGGTGCTTCGGTGCTGCTCGAGGGCGCGCAGGGATCGCTGCTCGATGTGGATCACGGGACCTATCCGTTTGTGACGTCGAGTTCGACGACTGCCGGCGGCGCGTCGATTGGCGTTGGCATCGGGCCGCGTGTAATCGACGAAGCGATCGGTGTGGTGAAGGCGTACACGACGCGCGTCGGCGCCGGGCCGCTGCCCACCGAGTTCGATGACGTCATGGGTGAACACGTGCGCAAACTCGGCAACGAGTACGGCGCAACCACCGGCCGTCCGCGCCGCTGCGGCTGGTTCGATGCCGTGGTCGTGCGCTACGCCGTGCGCATCAACGGCCTGACGTCGCTCGCGGTCACCAAGCTCGACGTGCTCGACACGCTCGATAAAATCGCGATCTGCACGGGATACGAATTCGACGGAAATTTTGTCGAAGAGTTCCCGGGGGATATCGCCGAACTCGAGGGGATCAAGCCGCGGCTCGAATGGTTCGACGGATGGAAACAGTCGACGTCCGGTGCGCGAAAGCTCGAGGAACTTCCGGCCAAGGCGCGCGCGTATCTCGACCGGATTCAGGCGCTGGTTGAGTGCCCGATTGAATTCGTCTCCGTGGGTACGCGGCGGGATCAGATCATTGGACTTTGAGGCGGCAGACGGCACATGAGTGAATCGCCGGTCTGCATCGTTGGGGCGGGGCCGTGCGGACTGGCTGCGGCTGTCGCCCTCGAAGAAGTCGGGATTCCTTCGATCGTCTTCGATCGCTCATCGGTCGTGAGTTCGATCGCGCGATACCCGACGTATCTGACATTTTTTTCGTCGCCGGAGCGCCTTGAGATCGGCGATGTGCCGTTCACGCCATCCGGTGCAAAGCCGACGCGGCGCGAAGGGCTCGCGTATTACCGCTCGGTAGTCGAGTGGTGGAAGCTCAATGTGCGGCAGTACGAAGACGTGAGCGCCGTGCGCGCGACGGGCGGTGGCTTCGAAGTGGTTTCGCATCCCTCGGCCGGAATCGAGATGACGACGCAGGCACGTGCGGTCGTCGTTGCAACGGGCTACTTCGCGTCACCGAACATGCTCGGCGTTCCCGGCGAAGAGTTGCCGCATGTGTCGCACGAGTTCCGCGAGGGACACGAGGCATTTCAGCGGCACGCGGTTGTCGTTGGCGGCGGAAATTCGGCAGTCGAGTGCGCGCTCGAACTCGCCCGCTGCGGTGCGCTCGTCACGCTCGTGCATTTCGAGTCCGCGTTTTCCCACGTGATCAAACCGTGGATTCTTCCGGAGTTCGAAGAGCGCGTGCGCACGGGCTCGATCGCATTGCGGTGGAATGCGCGCGTCGCATCGATCGAATCGGACTGGCTGCATCTCACGACTGAAACCGGACCGGCGACGATTGCCGCGCAGAATGTGTATCTGCTCACCGGCTACACACCGTCACCGGGACTTCTTGGCGGCATGGGCGTCGAGTTCGACGAGACAACTGGGATCCCCGCACACGATCCCGCGACGATGGAAACGCCGATCAAGAATTTATTTGTCGCCGGCGTGCTCACTTCCGGAAAGAAAGCGAACGGCGTGTTTATCGAGAACGGCCGCGGCCACGGCGCGTTGATCGCCGCGGCGCTAAAACGACGAGGGTGAACCACGCATCGTCGAATCGCCCCTCATGCTTCGCTCGTCCCTGCCGTTACCAGATCCGTGCCCGTAACGCAGCCGGCCTCACCATCGGATCACCGTCTTTGCATCCCCACGCGGCCTTGAACTCGGGCATGTTGCTGAACGGGCCGTTCACGCGCCAAATCGACGGGGCGTGTTCGTTGGAGTTCACCTGCGTGCGGAGCGCCTCGGGCCGGTACGTCTCGCGCCATACCTGCGCCCAGCCGAGGAAGAAGCGCTGCTCCGGCGTGAAGCCGTCGATCGTTTTGCGCGGCGTGTTGCCCAGCGCGCGTTCCATAGCCGCGAACGCAACGGTCAAGCCGCCGAAGTCGGCAATGTTCTCACCGAGTGTAAGCTCGCCGTTCACATGCGTCGCACTGTCGAGCACGGTGTACGAGTTGAACTGGGCGACGACTTTTTTCGCCTGCACTGTGTATTTCGCGGCGTCTGCCTTCGTCCACCAGTCCTTGAGATTGCCGTCCTTGTCGAACTGGCGGCCCTGGTCGTCGAAGCCGTGCGTCATCTCATGTCCGATCACGGCGCCCATCGCGCCGTAGTTCACCGCGTCGTCAGCGTCGGGGCTGTAGAAAGGCGGCTGAAGAATTCCAGCGGGAAAAACGATCTCGTTCAGCTGCGGGTTGTAGTACGCGTTCACGGTGGGCGGCGTCATCGTCCACTCCGTGCGATCCACCGGCTTGCCGATCTTTGCCCAGTCGCGTGAGGCGGCCCACTGATCGGTGGCGCGAACATTCTGCAGGTACTGACCCGCCGAGACTTTGAGCGTGGAATAGTCTTTCCATTTATCGGGGAATCCGATCTTCTTCGCGAACGCCGCGAGTTTCGCGACGGCCTGCGCCTTGGTGGGCGCGCTCATCCAGTCGAGTTTCTCGATCCGATCATGAAGCTCGTTCACGAGGTTGTTCACGATCTTCACGGCGCGAGCTTTCGCCTCAGGGGTGAAGTTCTGCTTCACGTAGTCCTGTCCGAGGAGTTCGCCCAGGCGATCGTCGGTGGAGTGGAGACAGCGCTGCCAGCGCGGAAGCATTTCTGTCGCGCCGCTGAAAACTTTATTGAACGTGAAATTCTCCTTCACGATCGGCGTGCCGAGCGCCGGCGCCGATGCGTGCACGAGACGCCAGCGCAGAAACACTTTCCAATCGTCGATCGGAATTGTGGTGAACATTTTGTTCACTGCGCTGAAGAACTCCGGCTGACCCACGTCGACAGACGAAATGCCAGGCGCACTCTGTGCGGCGAAGAACGCCGGCCAGTTGAATCCCGGGGTGAGCTTTGCGAGCTCGGCGAGTGACATCTTGTGGTAGTTCGTCTGCGGATCGCGGAGCTCGACGCGGTTTTTTGAGGCAAGTGCGAATTTCGTTTCGACGGCGAGCACGGTTTTCGCTTCGGCGGCAGCGACGTCTTTTGAATCGCCGAGCAGTTCGAACATCCGCGCCATGTGAGCGACGAAGCTGTCGCGGATTTTCCTCGAGGTGGAGTCGGTCTTGGTGTAGTACTCTTTGTCCGGAAGGGTGAGGCCGCCCTGATAGAGTCCGCCGATCACCGATGCGGCGTTCTTGGCGTCCTGCGTGGAGCCGTCGGACCACGGTGCGAGACCTGCGCGGCGCTCGAGTACGCCGAGCTGCTGCTTGAGGTCATCCGGCGATTTGATTCCGGCGATGATGTCCATCTCGGGCTTCAACGGACCGGCGCCGAGCCTGTCGATCGAGGCGGTATCGAGGCAGCTCGAATAGAAGGCGCCAACTTTCCATGTGGCGTCGGCGGGCGTGTCTTTGGTGGCGTTCGCTTTGGCAGCGTCTGCGTCGAGCAGCTTATGCAGCTGCGCCTCGTTGCGGTCCGCGAGTTCGCGAAAGGAACCGAACGACGAATACGCGGCCGGGATCGGCGTTTTCTTCAGCCAGCCGCCGTTGGCGAACTGGTAGAAATCTTTGCACGCTGCGCAGGTCGTATCGAGGTTGGCGCGGTCGAGCGCGCGGTTGGCTTGTGCCGCGAGCGGAGCGGATACGGCTGCAGCGAGCACAACGGTGGAGACAGCGCGAAAGATTGAGCGCATGGTCATTGGTGTGAGGATACACCGAAAGGAATGTCGTTCTGATCCGTTCGCAAGCGGACAGGTGGACGTTTCGCCTGCATACAGCGAAATTGCCTGTTCACCATACCCCTCTCCAGCCGCCAATGTCATTTCCCGATGTCATGGAAAAACTCGTCTCGCTCTCCAAGCGGCGCGGGTTCGTCTTTCAGTCCTCCGAGATTTACGGCGGCCTCGGTTCGGTATGGGATTACGGTCCGCTCGGCATCGAGCTCAAGCGCAATCTGCAGGAGCGCTGGTGGCACGCGATGGTGCGCTCGCGCGATGACATCGAAGGGCTCGATTCTGCGATCCTCATGCATCCCCGCGTATGGGAGGCGAGCGGGCATGTCGGCGGCTTCGTCGATCCTCTCGTCGACTGCAAAACCTGCCAGGGCCGATTTCGCGCGGACAAGCTTCAGGACGCGCAGTGTCTGAAAAAGCCGAGCAAGAAGCCGGGTGAGTTCAGCGAATGCGTGCTGACCGAGCCGCGGCAGTTCAATCTGATGTTCAAGACGCACATGGGTCCCGCCGAGGATACGTCGACGGCGATTTATCTGCGTCCGGAAACGGCGCAGGGCTCGTATGTGAATTTCTTGAACGTGCAGCAGGCTTCGCGCCAGAAAGTTCCGTTTGGAATTGCGCAGATCGGCAAGGCGTTTCGCAATGAGATCACGCCGGGGAATTTCATTTTCCGCACGCGCGAGTTCGAGCAGATGGAGATGCAGTTCTTCGTCGAGCCGGGCACGGATATGGAGTGGTTCGAGAAGTGGAAGGCTTCACGGATGGCCTGGCACCGCGGCCTCGGACTCGATGAAGCGCGGCTGCAGTATCATCCGCACGGTGAAGGCGAGCTCGCGCACTACGCGCGCGCGGCGTTCGACATCGAGTTCGATTTCGGCGGCACGCTTGGTCCGCAGGAGATCGAAGGCATCCACAATCGCGGCGACTTCGACCTTGGCAAGCATCAGGAGTTTTCGGGCAAGCGTCTGGAATACGTCGATCAAGCCGCGAACAAGCGCTATCTGCCGTTTGTGATCGAGACCGCATGCGGTCCGAATCGCACGCTGCTCGCGATCATGGTGAATGCGTACCGCGAGGAGACGGTTGCAGGTGAAGAAGAAGGGCGGGTGGTAATGGGTTTCCACCCGGCGCTCGCGCCCGTGAAAGCGGGAGTCTTTCCGCTTACGAAAAAAGACGGGCAGCCCGAAATGGCGCACGCCGTCGCCGATGACCTTCGAAAACGCTTTCCGGTGTTCTACGACGAGGCCGGCGCGATCGGCCGCCGCTATCGCCGTCAGGACGAGGCAGGGACGCCGTTCTGCATTACGATCGACAGTGACTCGACCAAGAACCATGATGTCACGATTCGATTCCGTGATGACATGGGACAGATTCGCGTTGAGGCGTCGCGGGCGGCGGAAGTTATTGCTGCCTATCTGGCGTCGGACAAGGCAACCGCGACGAGCGACGCGTAACCAACAGGGACGAGCGAAGCATGAGGGGCGACTTGGCGACGTGCGACGAGCGAGGAGTTTTTTTAGTCTGCGCGGATCGCGGTAAGCGGGTCGGCGCGGGCCGCTCTTAGCGCCGGAACGAGACTCGACGCAATCGCAATCGCGGGCAGCACAATGCTGCTCGCGAGCAGCGTGATCGGATCGCGCGCGCCGATTCCAAACAGCAGCGACTGCATCAGGCTCGACAGCGCGAGCGCCGCGACCAATCCAATCGCAACACCGGCCGCTGCGAGTTTCATCGCATCGGACAGCACCATCGTGGTTACGCCGCGTGCGTTCGCACCGAGAGCCATGCGAATGCCCAGCTCACGCGTCCGCTGCGAAACGAGATACGACATCACGCCAAACACTCCAGCTCCCGCCAGCAGCACGGCAAGCACCGCGAGCACGGCGAGGAGTGCGAGCGTGAGTTCCCGGCTGCGCAACGACGACGAAACCACACTCTCCATCGTCTCAATGCCGTAGAGCGGCTGACCCGGCGACACCGCGGCGACCGCGTCGCGCACCGCCGACACGAGCCGCGACGGATCCGACGCTGTCGATACTACGAATGTCATGTTCGTGAGCCGCTGTGGATTGAATGCGGCGTTCACGTACACTTCCGAGTGCGGGTCCTGGTCGAGCCCCGCCTGGCGTACGTCGCCCGCGATTCCGACGATCGTATATGGCGTTGGACTCCACGCATTGATCTGCTTGCCCAGCGGGTCCTCTCCCGGGAAGTAGCGGCGCGCGAACTCCTGATTGATGATGATCGGAGGAAGCGCACCCGGCACATCGTGATCGTTGAATTCCCGTCCGGCGCGCATCGGTATTCCGAGCGCGGCGAAGTATCCGCTGCTCACCGTCCGGAACTCGGCGAACGGCCGTTTGCTCTGCTCGGTTTCCTGTGGACGGCCGACGATGCTCATGCCGCCGTTGGTTCCCCAGCTCTGCACCGGAAGCAGACTGGTGGTTCCCGCGGCGCGCACGCCCGGCAACGCACGCAGTTTTTCCAGCACCGGGCCCGCGAATCGAACGTACAATGAGCTGTCGAGTCCGGGGTTTGTCGCCAGGCGGGTCTTGAAGGTGAGCACGTTGTGAGCCTGAAACCCCGGATCGGTCTTGATCAGCGCACCGAAGCTTCGGACGAGCAGTCCGGCGCCGGTGAGCAATACCATCGAGAGTGCTATCTCGGCGACGACCAGCGTCTTCAGCGCGCGATGTCGCACGCCGCTGATGCTAGTCTTGCCGGACGAATCACTCAGATCCTGACGGAGATCGGCACGCGAAGCTTGCAGGGCCGGAGCGAGACCGAACGCGACACCGGTGATGATCGAAATCGCGGCGGTGAACGCCAGCACCAGCGGGTCGAGTCCGATCGATTCAGCCCGCGGCAGCGCCGCCGCCGCGAACGAGAGGATGATACGCAGCGAGCTGAACGCAACTGCCAATCCGAGCACTCCGCCCGCCGCCGACAACAGCACGCTCTCGGTAAGAAACTGACGCACGATGCGGCGCGGGTCGGCGCCGAGCGCCGTGCGGATCGCGACTTCGCGTCGCCGCCCGCTGGCACGCGCGAGGAGCAGGTTTGCGACGTTTGCGCATGCAATGAGCAGCACGAGGCCGACCGCGCCGAGCAGGAGCACGAGTGCGGGCCGAACCGGCCCGACGAGCACTTCTTCCATCGATTTCGTCGTCGCGCTCCGTCCCTCCATTTCGCCGGGGTCGACAATGCGTATCCTCGCGACGGCCGTCTTGAGGTCCGCGTCGGCGGCAGCAGCGTCCACTCCGGTGCGGAGCCGTCCGAATACCTGAAGAAAGTGCGCGCCGCGATTCTTGGCGTCGCCGTTCCGCTCCGGGCGAAATGCTGTCCAGAGATCGGTGTGGACGGCCGACACCGGAAGGTCGAACGAGGCAGGCATCACGCCGACGACCGTAAACGTGGTGCTATCGAGACGTAATGTTGAGTTGAGTATTTCCGGGCGCGATCCGAATCGGCGCCGCCACAGTCCCTCGCTGATTACGACGACGTCAGGCGAGCCGGGCCCATCTTCCTCGGGACGAAAAACACGCCCTGCGAGCGGCGGCGTGCCAAGGAGGGCAAACGCATTCGCAGTGACCTCGACGACTCGCAGACGTTCAGGCTGCTCACGGTCGACGAGGTTCATGTTCATGCCGTTGTATGCCGCCATCCCCTCGAAAGACGTGAGCTGCGCCCTGAAGTCGGCGAGATTGGGCACCGAGACCGACCCGAGCAGGCCGGATTTTCCCTGCGCGGTGAACGTCTCGTAGATGCGAACCAAGCGCGCCGGCTCGCGGTATGGCAGGGAGCCCAGCAATACGGTCCGCACCACCGAGAAAATCGCCGTATTCGCGCCGATGCCGAGCGCCAGACAGAGGATCGCGATCGTGGTGAACGCGGGCTGATTTCGCAGCGAGCGAAGTGCATACCGGACATCTTGAAAAAAGCTGCCCACAGATCGCCTCCCAGCGGGATTTTCCCATTTCGCGCCACATTGCGCCACATTTTGCCACGTTTTGCCACTTGCCGGACGTTCGACAACGTCAGGCGCGAGACAGTTGGCAGGAGCTATATTTCCCCTATGGCCGCACCCGAATCCGCTGCGCTGGACACAGTGCGCACCCGTGGCGAAGCGTTTCTCCGAGACGTGTCGCGAGAGTATTACTCGTCGCATGCCGGGCTGAAGCCGGCCGCGGAGTTGCAACCCATTTACGAGAAGCACCGCGAAGCATACGGCGATGAATCGCTCGAGCTCGCGATGAATCTTCTGAAGAGTTCGACGCCCGGCTCCGAGGAGCACCGCTCCGGACGGATGCTCGTCGAGTGGCTGCTCGAATCGCGCGCCGGCCGCGAACTCGCGCCGCTCGAGGAGCGCGAGATCGCTTGGGAAGGCGCGGCGATGATACCGCTCGCCGACGGCGGACTCGAGCCGTATCGCAGAGCGTCGATCACGATCGCAAACACGCGCGACGCGCGTGAGCGGCGCGCACTCGATGACGCACGTGCGCGCCTCGTCGCGGCCGAACTCGCGCCGATGCGCCAGGAACGGCTTTCGCGCGAGAAAGAAATCATCGAGAGAGCGGGAATTGCACCGAGCTATCTCGACACGTTCGACGCGCTCGCGGGGATTTCGATCCGCGGGCTACGCGACGACTGCAAACAGTTTCTGCGGGACACGCAGTCGATGTGGGACGACGTGCTCCCCGAGTTCCTGAAGCACGGGCTCGGCATCACGCCCGCCGAAGCGACACGCGCGGACGCCGTCGCTCTGATGCGCGTGCCGGAGTTCGACTCCGGATTTCCGTCCGAAGCGATGGAGCGCGAAGTTCGCCGCCAGGTTACCGAGATGGGCGCGAGTCCGGACGCCAACGGCCGCGTGCGCTACGACACCGGCGAGCGCGAAGGCAAACGTGCGCGCGCGTTCTGCGCGCCCGTCACGATTCCAGACGAGGTCTATCTGGTTATCCGCCCGCACGGCGGGCAGAACGACTGGCAGACGCTGCTGCACGAACTCGGGCACGCGCTCCACTTCGCGAACATCGATACCCAGCTTCCGTTCGAGCACCGCTGGCTTGGTGACAACTCGATCACCGAAGGGTACGCGATGCTGTTCGACCACCGGATGAAGGATCGGGGATGGCTGTCCCGCTATACTGAGCTCAGCAAAACCGACCTTCCGCGCTATTTGCGCTCGGCCGGATTTGAAGAGCTCCAGTTTCTGCGCCGGTATTGCGCGAAGCTGATTTATGAAGTCGAGCTCTACGGCGGCAACGTCTCATGGTCGGCGCTGCCCGATCTGTACGTGGAAACGCTGACCGGAGCGACCGGCTTCAAGTACCAGCGCTCGGATGCGTTCGTCGATGTCGACCCGCGTTTTTATTCGGCGCGCTACCTTCGCGCGTGGCAGCTGCAGTCGCTGCTGGCCGAGACGCTCGTCGATCGCTTCAACGACGATTGGTGGCGCAATCCGCACGCGGGGCCGTGGATCGTCCAGGAATTATTCGCGCGCGGACAGCGCGAGCTCGCAGAGGAACAGGCACAACGGGTGGCAAAGAAATCGCTGTCGTTCGCGCCGCTCGTCAAGGCGATCGAAGGACTGCTGACCTGAGAGGAGTGCAGATGACAACAGTCTATTTGAACGGCGAGTTCATTCCGAAAGAGCGCGCGATGATTTCGGTAGAGGATCGCGGCTTCATTTTCGGCGACGGCATCTACGAAGTGGTGCGCGTGATCGACGGGCGCATTTTCGAATGGGGCCTTCACGCGGCGCGGCTCAAGTACGGCATCGCCGGCATTCGCATCGCGCTCGACGCGTCCGCGATCGACGGATTGAAAGCGGTCTGTGAGCGACTCGTGAATGACAACGGCCTCGCCGACGGTGAGGCGACGGTGTACATGCAGGTTTCGCGTGGTGCCGCGCCGCGTACGCATTACTTCCCGCCTGCCGGCACCGCGCCGACCGTGTACGCCGCCGCTTCGCGCTTCGTCGTGCCGCGCGACCAGCGCGACTCCGGCGTGAAGGCGATCACCGCTCCCGATATTCGCTGGCTGCGCTGCGATCTGAAAACGGTGAACCTGCTCGGCGCGGTGCTCGGGCGGCAGGCTGCCGCAGAAGCCGGCGCGTACGAAGCGATCCTGCTGCGCGATGGTGTCGTCACTGAAGGTGCGGCCACAAACGTGTTCGGCGTGGTGGACGGCGTCGTGCGCACGCATCCGCTCGGAAATCTGATTTTGCCGGGGATTACGCGTGCGGTGGTGGTCGCTCTCATGCGAGAAAACAACATCGCTCTCGTCGAGACACCGATCACGCACGACGAACTGCGGCGCGCGTCCGAGCTCATGCTGGTTGGTACGACGACCGATGTCACCGGCGTCGTTTTGCTCGACGGCAAGCCGGTGGGCGCCGGCGCACCCGGCCCGATGACGCTGCGGCTGCAGGCGCTGCTCGATGCGCGATTGTACGCCGCGGTGGGAGCGGGTCGCTAGCCGATGCCGTGGCGCCGCTACGCCACGCGCACTCCGTTTGCGCCGCCCGTAGCGGAGCCGCCGGCACATCGTGAGTTGATCGCGGTCCGCGAAATCGTCCACGCTTTTTTACGCGCGGACCGCCCTGAAGATGTTTTTCAGTTTGCGCTCGACCGCGTGAGCCCCGTGGTTGGCGCAAGCTTCGCGTCTGTATATCTGGTTGACGGCGCGTCGGAGTTGATGCGGCTCGTTGCCGCGTACAACTGGCCCGAGCAGCACCGCCCATGGCTCGGCGACATGCGCGTACGAGTCGGATTCGGGCCGAGCGGCGAGGCAGCAAGCGAACGCCGCGCGATCGAGATCCCCGATGTGTTCGCAGATCCCGACCTCGAAGACTGGCACGATGTGGCGCGCGAGCTCGACTTCCGGGCGATCGTCGCGCTGCCGCTGCAGACGGCGAGCCATGTGCTCGGCACGGTGACGTTCTACTTCAGCGATCCCGGCGGCTTCACGCCTGAGAAGCGCGGACTGCTGCGCATCGTTGCCGATCAAATGGCCGCGACGGCGGAAAAGGCCGGTTTGCTCGACGAAATGCGGCGCACGAACGCTGCGCTGGTCGAGGCGAACGCGGAACTCGAACGACAGTACGTAGCGGTGGTCGAGGCGCGCCGGGTGAAGGATGAGTTCCTCGCGAACGTTTCGTACGAACTGCGCACACCGCTCACTGCGGTGATGGGTTACATCTCGATTCTCAGCGAGCAGATCTCGGGGCCGCTCACTCCTGAACAGGCCGAAGAACTCGGTCAGGCGCACACGGCGAGCGAACGGCTGCTCGAGCTGATCGATGCGCTGCTGGAGTTCACCGCATTGCGCCGTGGCACGCTGGAAGTGATGCTCGAAGAGTTCGATCCACGCGTTCCGTTGCGTGAGGCGATGCGCGCGGCACGCGGGCTTCCGCCGGGAGTGCAGCTGATTGCCGAGGAGCCGGTTCTTGCGCTCCCGCCGATGCGCTCGGACCGGCGGAAAATCACGCGCATCCTCGTTAGTTTACTCTCGAATGCGTTCAAGTTCACTGCGAAAGGTGAAGAGCGCGCATCCGTAAACCTTGTCAACGGCCGAGTTGTGTACAGCGTACAGGATTCGGGGATCGGGATCGAGCCGGCCGCACAGCTTTTAGTGTTCGACGAGTTCCGTCAGGTCGACGGAACGGCAACGCGGCGCTATGGAGGATCCGGACTCGGACTGGCGCTTTCACGCGGTGTCGCGCGTTTGTTGGGCGGCGACATCGAGCTGGTTTCCGCCCCCGGACAAGGATCGACGTTCGCTCTCAATCTCCCGCTCGAGTACGCACCTACCGAGGGTCGCTCGTGAGAAACCAGCAGCGCAGCCGAACACTTCAGCAGGTCCGCACGACGCTCGCGCCGGCGGCGGTCCTCGCCGCCGCGAAAGAATTTTTCGCGCAGCGGTCGGGGATCTACTCCGCGTTCCCCGAGCAGGTCGGCCCGACGTATCTGACACTTCGCGGACTCGGCGGCGAGGAAATCGCCATCGGCGTCGCAGCAGCTGACGGCGGTACGAACGTGTCCGCGTCGTCATACATGTTCGATCAGCAGGTTGCGCGTTTTCTTTCGTCGCTGCCGCCGACATCGGAGGCGGTCGCGTGAATATCCGCGTACAGTTGCTCGAGCGCTGGGATCGCCTGCCGTTCGACGTCCGTCCGGACATGTCGGTCGCGACCCTCAAGAACGAAGCGCTCGCGGCATTCGGCCTCAGCAATGCCGTCGCTGCAGACTATGTCGTGAAGCTGCGCGGTTGGGACGTACTCGGCGAGCAGGGCTCGCTCGCGGAGAGTGGTGCGCGCGAGGGCTCGACGTACCTGATGACCTATCGGCGCCGCCGGCCAATCCGCTGAGCGCCGTCGTCAATCCCCGGGCTGGAACCGACCGCGAGGCACTGCTCGCGGCCGCTGTTCGCCTGCGCGCTGAAGTCGCAAAGCGCATCGTCGGGCAGAGCGCGGTGCTCGACGAGATTCTCATGGCGATGGTCGCCGGCGGTCATGCGCTGCTCGTCGGCGTGCCGGGTCTCGCGAAGACACTGATGATCCGCTCGGTGGCCGAGGCGATGCATCTCGAGTTCCGCCGCATTCAGTTCACGCCCGATCTCGTGCCAAGTGATATCACGGGCACGGAAATTCTCGAAGAGGATACCTCCACGGGACAGCGCACCTTCAAATTCGTGCGCGGTCCCGTGTTTGCGAACATCGTTCTCGCTGACGAAATAAATCGAGCGCCACCGCGCACGCAGGCGGCACTGCTCGAGGCCATGCAGGAACATCGCGTGACGGTTGCGGGCGATTCGATGGCGCTTCCGGAGCCGTTTTTCGTTCTTGCCACGCAGAATCCAATCGAGCAGGAAGGAACGTACCCGCTTCCAGAAGCGCAGCTCGACCGCTTTCTCTTTGATATTCGTATCGGCTATCCGAACGAAGAGGAAGAGATCGGTATTCTGCGCGCGACCACCGGCGTGCACATGGCGCCGCTCACGCCGGTGATCGACGCCGAGGAAGCGCGCGCACTCCAGCGGCTCGCGCGTGAAGTGCCGGCCGCAGATCCCGCGCTTCGCTACGCCACAGCGCTCGCGCGCGCGACGCGCCCGGATTCACCAACGGCAACCGACCTCGTGCGGAAGTACGTGCGCTGGGGCGCGGGTCCGCGTGCCGGTCAGGCGTTGATTCTCGGTGCGAAAGCTGCGGCGCTGCTCGCGGGCCGGCTCACTGTTGCGCCCGAAGATATCCGGCGCGTTGCGCGTCCGGTGCTGCGTCATCGTGTGCTCCCGAACTTCGCGGCCGAGGCCGAGGGCGTGAACTCCGAGCGCATCGTGGAGGATCTGCTCGCGAGCGTCGCCGCGCCGCGCAGCGACCTCAGGCTTTAGCGATGGCGGTCGGCCCGTACGGCGCGCTGCTCGAGTCGGTGCGCGGCGTAAGGTGGCCCGCACGGCGGCCGGTGCAGGGTGGCGCACCGGGTGCGCATCTCGCGCGGAGCCGTGGTGTGGCGACAGAGTTCGTCGAGTATCGCCCGTATCGCCAGGGTGACGATCCGCGGCGGCTCGATTGGAAACTGCTCGCGCGCAGCGATCGGGCGTTCATCAGGCTCGCGCCGGACCGTGCGGTGCTCGGGACGCTGATCGCGGTCGACGCGTCGGCATCGATGGCATTTCCGGTCGAGAGTTCCGGCGCCGCCGATCCCGCGATCCGGACGAAGTGGCGCGCGGCCAGGGAGATTGCTGTCGCGTGCGCGGCGGTGGCGCATGCGGGGAGCGACCCGGTTGGTCTCACGATTGCGGCGCATGACGGGCTCGTGCGGCTGGCGCCGCGGACGCGCCGCAGCGTTGTGGCCGAGATCGCGCGCACGCTCGATTCCGCGCGCCCGTCGGGATCGGCCTCGCTCGCGACGGTGTTTGTCGGCGCACCGGCACGAGTGCTGATCATCACCGATTGTCTGGGCGATCTCGACGGATTGCACAGGGTTGCGCGCGCGCACGTTGTGGGCGGCGGCGAGGTGCTCGTCGTGCATGTGGTATCACGCGCGGAGCTGGACCCGCCGCGAGCGGCGATGCTGGCGACCGATCCTGAAGATCCGTCCGTGTCGCGACCGCTCACGGCTGCCACGCGCGACGCGTATCGGACTGCGTTCGATAACTGGCGCGGCGACGTGGCGCGCGCATGGCGCGACGACGGCGTGGCGTATCACGAAGTTGTCGATGATGAGCCGGTGGACGTGCTCGTGCGCAGACTTGTCGCGCCTGCCGGCGGCGCTGGAGTGCGCACGTGAGTTTCCTCGCGCCACTTTGGCTGGCCGCCGCCGCGCTCGCCGCGCTTGGTGTTGTCGCGCTGCATTTGATCACAACGCAGCGGCCGCCCGCGTCGCCATTGCCCACAGCGCGGTTCGTGCCGCAGGGTGATGCACGCGCCTCGTCGCGCGCGGCGCGCCCGACGGATTTGTTGTTGCTGCTCTTGAGATGTATGGCGCTGCTGCTGCTCGGCACTGCATTCGCCGGACCGGTGACGCGCTCACGCGGCGCTTCGCTCGCGCGGGTGATCGTCGCGGATCGTTCGCGTGCGGCGCAGCGTGATGTGCGCGACTCGGCCGTCGCACTCGCGCGTGCGGGTGATGCGGCGGTGCTCTTTGATTCTGCTGCAACGCTTGTCTCCGTCAGTCTTACGGACTCGCTCCGTGCGATCACCAACGGCCGGAACCGGGGCTCGATTTCCGCGGCGCTGGTGGCTGCGCGTCGTGCGGCCCGCGATCTCGCGCGCAGCGCTGATTCGGTGGAGCTCGTTGTCGTGTCGCCGCTGACCGCGGATGAAGTCGACGCGGCGAGCGCGGGAATGTTTACGCAGTGGCCGGGGCGGGTGCGCCTGGTGCGTACGGCCGCGGTGCGACCTGTGGCCGCTGCAGTGACACTCGTGAGCAACGACGCGGACGATGCGCTCCGCCCGGTGATTGCCGCTCTGAATGTGCCCACCGCTCAGGGTCAGGCGCCGACGCCGGCGCCGGTGCGCGTGCTGCGTGTCGAGTTGAATGGCGCAGATTCTGCAGCGGCGCGCGCCGGCACGGCGGTCGTGAGCTGGCCGCATATCGCCGCCGCGGGACGCGTCGCGGCTGAGGGACTGTGGGCCGGCAACGCAACGCTCGTCGCGCCGCTCGAACGCATCGATTATCCGGGGACGCTCGCAGGGAGCCGCATCGTCGCGCGGTGGGCCGACGGCAAACCCGCCGCCATCGAGTGGCCGCTCGGGGCCGGATGCATCCGTCGCATTGGCGTTGGTGTTCCCGAGGCGGGTGATGTCACGCTGCAGCCTGCATTCGGCGCAGTTGCGCGGGTTTTGCTCGCACCGTGTGAGGGCGCGAACACCGGGGCGGCGCTGTCGGATTCGATGGCGAAGTCTTTCGCGCGCGGCGGTCCTGCCGCGACGGCTGCGGCGCTGCGTTCGGCGGATGAGAGTGCGCCGCTGGCTCCATGGTTGTTTGGTGCGGCGCTGCTGTTGCTGCTCGGCGAGCTCGTGATGCGGCGCGACGCCGCTCCGGTGCACGCATGACGACACTCGAACGCGTCGAGCGCGCGAGGCGCACGCTGCGCGCGGCGGCGATCGGTGCGGCCGTGCTGCGAGGTGCGGCAGTTGCGCTCGCGGTGCTGCTGCTCGCTGCGACGGTCGACGCGTTCGTTTCGCTTCCAACGGGTGCGCGGCAGGCGGTGCCGGTGCTGGCGCTGATTGCGGCGATCGTGGTATTTGCGCGGCGGTGGCGGCGCGCAGCGGTTCGCGCCGATGCAGGGAGCGCGGCGCTCTGGATCGAGGCGAGGTTTCCGTCGCTGCGCTACGCGCTGGTGACCGCTGTCGACCCGCGGTACGCAGGCCGAGTGCCGGAGATCGAGCGCGTTGCGGCGGAGGTTGAGTTCGAGCCCGCAGTCATCAAGGCGGCGCGGCGCGCGCTGACCGGTCCGACGATTGCGGTCGCGGTGTTTGCAGTTCTGTTGCTGCTGCTTCCGAGCGGCGCGATTGCCCGCGTCGTTCGGCCTGCGGCGGGCGACGCGCTGAGCCGCGCCCGCGGGGGCTCGCATGTGAATCCGCTCGCCACGGTTGTTGTGCGCGTGTCGCCGCCGGCGTATGCGGGGCTGCGTGACGAATCGCTGGACAATCCCGCGTCAGTCCGCGCGCTGGTCGGCAGTTCGATCACGATCGAAGGAGTAGTCGGCGATGGCGCAGTCGTTGCAACGCTTGGGACGACTGCACCAGCATCAGGCGAAGCACACACCAACGCCGTGTCGACAGCCGATCGCTGGCATCTCGCGCTGACCATGCCAGCCACGCCGACCGCAGTGCGGCTGCGCGCCGCATCGCACGAGCGATTGCTCCTGCTGGAGCCCGCGCCGGATTCGGCGCCCGTGGTGCTGCTCACGTTGCCCGGCCGCGATTCCATTCTGCGCAAACCAACAGGAACGATCCGTCTCGCAGCGACAGCGAGCGATGATTATGGTCTCGCGTCTGGAGCATTCGAATTGATTGTCAGCTCCGGCAGCGGCGAGAACTTCACATTTAAATCGCGCACGCTCGGCGCCGTGACATTTACTTCGCGCACCGGCGAGCTGGCCGCGACGCTCTCACTCGACTCGATCGGACTGCAGCCCGGCGACATGCTGCATCTTCGCGCTGTGGTGCGCGACCGGAACAATGTCAGCGGGCCGGGCGTCGGGACGTCCGACACGCGCACGCTTCGCATCGCGCGCTCCGATGAATACGACTCTGTCGCCGTTGATCCTGCGCCGCCGCCTGAAGCTGAGAAAAATGCGCTGAGCCAGCGCATGATCCTGATGATGGCGCAGGCGCTCGAGAAGAAGCGGTCGAAAATTTCGCATGCGCAGTTCGTCAGCGAGTCGCGCGCGATTGCCGTCGATCAAACGCGCCTCAGAAAACGCGTGGGTGAAATAGTTTTCACGCGACTCGGCGAAGACACCGGCGAAGAGGGCGATGCCGCGGACAAGCGGCTCGATCGGCCGGTCAATGCCGACTCCGTGCTCGCCGCGGCAGATCGTCTCGCAAGCGCCCCGGTCGGAACCGCGCTTGAGGGAAATGAAGACGAAACGCCGCTCGTCGCGACCAACCGTCCGTTGCTCGAGGCGTACAACGCGATGTGGAGCGCGTCCGGCGAACTCGAGATAGGCGAGCCGGGGAAGGCGATTCCATTTATGAAAAAGGCGCTCGATGCGCTGCAAGCGGCGCGATCGGCTGAACGCATTTATTTGCGGGGCAAGACGCGTGCGGTGGTGGTGGATATCGACCGCGTGCGGCTGCAGGGGAAAGACAAAGGCTCCGCGTCGGCGCGCACTCCGCGCCAGCCGGCGGACCCGGCGCGCGATCAACGTGTCGCCCGCTTTGATGCGGCGTTGCTTTTGACGCGCACCGCACCGTCGGCCGCGGTCGATTCGTTGTTGTTGCTCCGGCTCGACCTGCTCGACCGTGATGCGGGCGCGGCGCGCGCGATCGAGACCGCTGCCAACGCATTGCGCGGTGGGAAAGACGCCACCGACGCATTGATCCGCGCGAGGCGCGCGCTCGCCGCGGTTCCGTCGACACCGATTGCGCTCACAGCATGGGGTTCGCCGCCATGAGACAGCCATGAGACAGCCATGAGGCAGTCATGAGCGATTTCATTTTCTGCACGGCACAGTACGATTCCGGCGACTGGGATTCGGCGCCGCTCGTGCCGGCGAATCTCATCGATTCGATCGCGCGCTATACATCGATCAGTGTTGCGCCGACGGGAGTCACGGTGCCGCTCGGGTCGACGGAGCTGTTCAAATATCCGCTCGCGTACCTTACCGGCCATTTGCCGGTGCGCTTTTCGGAACTCGAGCGGCGCAACCTGCGCGAGTATTGCGATCGCGGCGGGATGCTGTTCGTCGATGATCACAATCACGATATCGACGGCGTGTTTCACAAGAGCGCGGTCGAAGAACTCACGCGCGCCGTGGGGCCGCTGAAAGAGCTGCCGAACACGCACGCGATCTATTCATCGTTCTTCAAATTCGAAGACGGGCCGCCGGCGACGACGCACGAACTGAACGGGTGGGGCGACAACCTCGTTCACAAACATTTGCTCGCCGCGATGCGCGGCGATCGCATCGCCGTGCTCTACAGCAGCAAGGACTACAGCTCCGAGTGGGGCTATCATCCCGACAACAAGCGATTTCTGTCGGTCGACAATACAAAGTTCGGCGTCAACATCGTGGTGTATGCGCTCACCGGCTGATGCGGTGATCACGAGGAGCGTTGTGATCGGGCGCGCTTCGCGCGCCGGTTTCATAGAGCGGGCGCTGCGCGCGGCATCGCTCGCGCTCGTCGCGTTTGCGATCTGGCGCGTGGTCGGCGCCGGTGCCGCGGGCGGAACGCTGCGCGTGCGATCGTCCTCCCTCGCACACGACGTGCGTTCGCTCGAGTCTGCGCGCGACGCCGCGCTCCATGTGGATGTCGACGCGATGCCGTCGCCTGAGGATCGCGATGCGCTGGCCGCCGTGGCCCACGCGGGCACGCGTGTCACCTGGAGTGCCGCGACGATTCCGCCGCTCGCGGCGGTCGCAGTTCGCTCGCGCGAACCCGGTGGCCCGGTGCGCATTTCAGTCGCCTCGACCGAAAAGGTCGCGGTCTCGGACGGGCTCGCCGCGCTGGATTCCGTGACCGCCGCGGGCGCCGCGCAGGGCGCGTCGCTCAGCGTCGGAGCGCCTTCGGGAGCGGTTGCTGCAGGGTCGGGTGCCGCGCGCACGCCAATCGGAATTCCAGCCGGCGTCGCCCTTCATCCCGTGCTCTTGATCGGCCACGCAGGGTGGGAGGCAAAATTTGCCGCCGCGGCGCTCGAAGAGCAGGGATGGAACGTAGACGAGCGCGTGTTCGTCGCCCCGACCGCTGACGTCACGCAGGGCGCGATCGGCGTGATCGATACGGCGCACTTCTCAGCGATCGTCGCGCTGGATACCACGCTCGGCGCTGTCGGTCCATCGATCGTGCGCTTTGTTCGCGAGGGCGGCGGCCTGCTGCTGCTTGCCGACGCTGCCAACGCGCCGTCTATTCGCGCGATCGCGCCCGCTCGCGCGGGTACAAAGAAAACCGCCGCCCTCCACGCGTTCGATTCCGCCGATCCGGTGAATGCAATGCCGGTCTATCCGCTCGAGTCACCGCGCGGTGACATTGTGCGGCTTACAACGCGGGGCGCGACGCTGACGTCCGCCGCCCGTCGCGAGGGCGCGGGTCGCGTATTGCAAATCGGATTCGACGAAACGTGGCGGTGGCGCATGCAGGGCGGCACGGATGCTGCTGCGGCGCATCGCGCATGGTGGTCGCGCATGGTCGGGAGCATTGCTGCCACGCCGATTCCGGCCGTCGACGAGGCGCAATCGGCAGAAGGTGCACCGCTCGCCAGGTTGATCGGCGCACTCGGCCCCGCCACGACGGTTGAACCCTCAGCCTCGGAGCCGCGACGTCTGCCGGCGTGGCTCTTCCCGCTGCTGATAATTTGTTTGCTCGCAGAATGGGGTTCACGCCGCTGGCGGGGAGCACAATGAAGAAAAAGGCGGTTGCGTTCATTTCACACGCCGATTGCGGGCGCCATGACACGGGGTGGCAGCATCCGGAGCATGTCGGCCGCCTGCGCGCGATTCCGCGTGCGCTGCGAAACGACTTCGAACTGTACGAGGCGCTCGATCATCTCGAAGGGCGGCATGCAAACGCCGATGAGATCGCGCTTGCCCATGGCGCGAAATACATCGAGAGCGTGCGCGCGATGGCGGAGCAGGGCGGCGGAAAGTTTGATGCTGATACCGTCGCGAGCCCGGGATCGTGGGACGCGGCCACCGCGGGCGCTGGATGTGTTTTGGACGCGGTCGATCTTGCGCTCGCCGGCGACACGAAGCGCAGTTTTTGCGCGGTGCGGCCGCCGGGCCATCACGCGCTGCGCGATTCGGCGATGGGATTTTGCCTCTTTGGCAATGTCGCGATCGCCGCGCATTACGCGCGCCGCACGAAAAATCTCGATCGGATTTTGATCGTCGACTGGGATGTTCATCACGGCAACGGAACGCAGGCGCTCGTGGAGAACGATCCGAATATTCGATTCGTCTCGATGCACCAGTGGCCGTGGTATCCCGGCACCGGCGCGGCGGATGATCACGGGCCGAAGAAGAGTGTGTGGAACGTGCCGTTGCCGCCGGCGCTGCCGCGCGAGAAGTACGTCGGCGATCTGCTCGCTGCGGTGGATGCGGCGGCGGATGGATTTACGCCGGATCTGGTGATCATCTCGGCGGGATTTGATTCGCTTGCGGGCGATCCGCTCGGTGGGTTTACGATGGAAATGGATGATGTGACGCGGCTCACACGCGAAATGGTCTCGCGCGCTGAGCAGTGGTGCGGCGGGCGCCTGGTGAGCTCGCTGGAGGGGGGGTATGCGCCGGATCGTCTTGGCGAGGCGGCGGTGGTGCATATGCGGGCGCTGATCTGACCGAGTTGCTCGCAGCCCGTCATTACAGCTACTAACTTTCGGCTCCCTCCCGCTGGAGCAGTCTTCTGTTCTGTCCCGATTGCGGAACATGGAATCGCAACGCGGCTCGCGACTGCACAAAGTGCGCCGCGCCGCTTCCGAAAATCCGCGTCGCAACGGAAGCTCCTGACGCGCTCATCACCGCGCTCCGGCAAGCAACGGGTAATCGCTACCGGATCCTCAGGCGCGTTGGGTCTGGCGGCATGGCGGATGTTTACGCGGCCGAACATGAACGGCTTGGCCGCCCGCTCGCCGTAAAGGTCGTCCATTCTCACCTCGCGCGGGACGAGGAAATGCGCACGCGTTTTCGCCGCGAGGCGGAGGCATCGAGCCGGCTCGTTCATCCGCTGATCTGCACCCCGATTGACTACGGCGAGGTTGGCGAGGTTGTCTATCTCGTGATGCCCTTTCTCGGCGGCGGCTGTCTCGCTGACGATCTCATGCGCGATCGTACGATCAGCGCGGAGCGCGCGGCGTTCATCGCGAGCCAGGTCAGCGGCGCGCTCGACTATGCGCACCGGCACGGCGTGATTCACCGCGATGTGAAACCGGACAACGTGTTGTTCGACGATGACGGCAACGCGATGCTCACAGATTTTGGCATCGCGACCGCGCATTTTCACGGCCGCCTCACCGCGGGCGGCCGCGCGATGGGAACGCCGCACTACATGGCGCCCGAGCAGGCGATGGGGAAAATGCTCGACGGCCGGGCCGATCTGTATGCAGTCGGCGTGATGCTCTACGAATGTCTCGTGGGCTTTCCGCCGTTCGACGGGGCCGACGGATATTCGATCGGCTACAAACACGTGCATGAGGCGCCGGTCTCGCTGCACGATGTAGACTCGCGCATTCCGAAAATGCTCGCGGATATTGCCATGCGCTGTCTCTCGAAGGATCCGGCCGCCCGCTATCAAACGGGGCGTGAGCTTGCCGACGCGCTCCTCGTGTTTCTGCACGACGCAAATGCGCGTTCGCCGGAACGCGTCCGCCTGACGAGTGCAGTGCCAGAGGAGTCTGCGTCGCCGGAGAACCAGGGAAACAAACCGACGGTCGCATGACGTCGCGCCCCGCCGGGGAGCGCCGCCTCGTCGACGTCGCGCTGCCGCTCCCGCTCTTTCGAAATTTCACATATGCAGTGGAAAGCACGACGCGGCATCCGCTCGTGCCCGGGTCGCGCGTCGTCGTGCCGGTGCGCGGCGGACGCGCGGTCGGTTACTGTCTTGGCGAGAGCGATGGCGTAGCGCTTGGCGATACGAAACCGAAAGTCGTAATCGATGTGCCCGATGCCGAACCGGCGTTCAGGCCCGACCTCCTCGCCGTGTGCCGCTGGATGTCGGACTACTACGTCGCGCCGCCGGGTCTCGTCCTGCGCGCCGCGCTGCCGGCGGCACTTGGGGCGTCGAAGCGCCCGGAGCCGCGTGTGAAGGCACGGCGGATGCTCGTGCTCGCGCGAGAGCTGCCGTCGCTGCTCGAGCGAGAGAAAACTTTTGCGAGATCTCCGCAGCAGCGCGCGGTGTATGAGCTCGTGGAATCGATGGGCGCGCGCGCATCGGTCGAGCAGATCGTCGCGACGCTCGCGTGCTCGCCCGCTGTGGTGAGCGGGCTCGTGAAGCGCGGACTCGCGGCGATCGAGATGGAGACTGTCGAGCGCGACCCATTTATGGCGCGCGCGGCGCCGCCGGCGCAGCCGCACAATCCATCTGATGCTCAGCGAGATGCCATCGCGTCGCTGATTGCCGCGGAACCGGGTGAAGTCGCGCTGCTGCATGGCATCACCGGCAGCGGAAAGACGCTCGTGTATATCGAGCTTCTGAAGCACATCGTGCAGGTGCAGCGCCGCACCGCGATCGTGCTCGTGCCAGAAATCGCGCTGACACCGCAAGCGGTCGACCGGTTTCGTGCGGTGTTCGGACGGCAGGTGGCCGTGTTGCATTCCGGCCTCACCGACGGCGAGCGCTACGATGCGTGGCTCGCGCTGCGCAGCGGTGAGCGTCGCATTGCCGTTGGTGCGCGCTCTGCCGTATTTGCGCCGCTCCCGGATCTCGGTGCGATTGTTGTCGACGAAGAACACGAAGCGAGCTACAAGCAAGGCGAATCACCACGCTATCACGCGCGTGAAGTCGCAATCGTTCGCGCGCGCGAGGCCGGTGCCGTGTGCGTGCTCGGGAGCGCGACGCCGAGTCTTGAGAGCTGGGAAAATGCGCGCACCGGAAAGTACCGGCTGCTCTCACTGCCGGCGCGCGTTGGCGGAGGTGCGCTGCCGAAGGTCGATGTGGTCGACCTGCGCATAAACGCACGGGCGCCGCAGATGACCGCAGCCGAACGTCAGGTGCGCGGCGTGCTGAGTGAGCCGCTCGAGCGCGCGTTGGTCGATCGCCTCGCAAAGGGAGAACAGAGCATTCTGCTGCTGAATCGCCGCGGCTTTGCGTCGTTCGTGCAGTGCAGCGCATGTGAGTGGGTCGCGGCTTGCCCCGATTGCTCGATCTCGCTGACGCTGCATCGATCACCTGAACGTCTCGTCTGCCATTACTGCCGCCGCCAGGAAGCTCCCTCTGACACGTGTCCGCAGTGCGGCGCGCTCACGCTGCGCCAGCGCGGACTCGGCACGCAGCAGGTGGAGAAGCTTCTGTCGGAGCAGCTTCCGTCAGCACGCATTGCGCGCATGGACGTCGACACGACGAGCGGGAAGTGGGCGCACGCCGACATTCTCGATCGCGTTGGCCGCGGTGAAGTAGACGTGCTGCTCGGCACGCAGATGATTGCGAAAGGGCTCGATTTCCCCAACGTCACGCTGGTTGGCGTGATCGATGCCGACGTCGGAATCAACCTGCCGGATTTTCGCGCGTCGGAGCGTACGTTCCAGCTCTTGAGTCAGGTCGCGGGCCGGGCCGGGCGTGGGCCGAAAGGCGGACTCGTGATCATCCAGACGCGCGTGCCCACACATCACGCGGTGCGCTGCGCGCTGACGCACGATTACGCGGGCTTTGTGGCCGAGGAAATGCCGGGCCGCGTGGATCCGCCGTACCCGCCGACCGTCCGTCTCGCCAACGTGGTCCTGAGCGGACAGGATCAAGCCGAGACCGTCGCTTTTGCGCTCGCGGCAGGGGAGTGGTTTGAGGCGGCTTTGACGCAGCCGGGCTACGAATCGGTCCAAATGATCGGCCCGGCGCCGTGCCCCGTGGAGCGCATCAAACAACGGTGGCGCTGGCACTTACTGCTTCGCACAACCAAGCCAGGCCCGCTCACCCGGCTTGCCCGGCGGTTCCTCACCACGTTCGATGTTCCCTCTCGTGGTGACCTTCGTGTGACATTCGACAGGGATCCTGTAGTAATGCTGTGAGGGCGGTTGCGCGGGGTCACGGAAATGCGTGGCCCGGCGCGCCGCGTTGGTTGTTGTTTGGGCACTTTCCCGACCGATCACGTTGTCGCTTTTGCGGATAGTGAACAGGTGAAGTATTGAGGGGTAGAGTGCCCATACCCTGATGGAGATGTGAGCCATGAATACCTCGATTCGCACGGCGCTCGCTGGCCTGATCCTTTCTGCGGCCGCATGTGGTGGAAGCAGTTCGTACAACGCGACAGCACCAACGAACAACAATCCCGGCACGGTGACGCCGGTGGCGACGAACGCGGTCACAGCAACAACGTCGGACAGCTTTTCGCCGGGCAGCATTGTGGTGGCAGTAGGCACAACGGTCAGCTTCACGTTTCAAGCCGTCGCGCACAACGTGACGTTCAATGCCGTCGCGGGTGCGCCGGCGAGTATCGGCGGTTCAAACGCGAACACAACACTCTCGGTCACGTTCAACACAGCCGGAACCTTCCCGTATCAGTGCACGATTCACCCCGGAATGACGGGGACGGTCACAGTTCAGTAGCAACCGGGTAGTGGCGGGCGAATGTAAAAAAGTAGGTCGGCGGGCGGCAGGCGGCGTCACAAGGGGTGGGGGGCGTCGTCCGTCGCACTTTCTCGTACATTCCCTCCATGCGAGATCTGATCCAATCAACGCTTCATAAGCGCTACCATCTGGAACGCGAGCTCGGGAAAGGCGGCATGGGTGCCGTGTATCTCGCGCAAGATCTCCAGTTGCAGCGGCTTGTCGCGATCAAGGTGCTGCCGCCTGAACTCGCGGTGCGCCCGGAACTGCGGGAGCGCTTTCTCCGCGAGACGCGGCTCGCCGCGGGATTCTCGCATCCGAACATCGTCGCTGTGCACGCGGTAGAGGAGCATCCTTCGCTCCTCTGCTTCGTCATGGGATTCATCGAGGGCGAAACGCTCGGCCAGCGTGTGCGCCGTGCCGGGCCGCTCGGCGGAGCCGAAGCGGTGCGGATGCTGCAGGAAGTGGCGTGGGCGCTTTCCTACGCGCACGGACGCGGTGTGGTGCACCGCGACATCAAGCCCGACAACATTCTGGTCGAGCGGGCGACAGGCCGTTCGCTCGTCACGGATTTTGGCATCGCGCGCTCGAGTACGTCCGGCGCGTCGAATCTCACGCAAGTCGGCGAGGTCGTCGGAACGCCGCAGTTCATGAGTCCCGAGCAGGCCGCGGGCGAGCCGCTCGACGGACGCAGCGACCTCTATTCGCTCGGCGTCGTCGCATTTTTTGCGGTTACGGGGCGGCTGCCATTCGAAGCGACGAGTGCGGGCGCTGTGATGGCGATGCACCTCACGCAGGCTCCGCCGCGCGTGGCGTCGCTGCGCCCCGATCTGCCGCAGGCGCTCTGCGCGGCAATCGACCGCTGCCTCGAGAAAGAGCCGGCGAAACGATTCGAGAGCGGTGAGGCGCTCGCGGCGGCGCTCGATGTGATGCGTGCTTCGCGGCGTGAAGTGTCGCCGGCCGTTCGCATGTTTCAGCAGCAGGCCACTCAGGCCGTGCGGGCGGTGTTCATCGTCGTCCTGATGACATCGGTCTACCTCGACAACCTGGTGTGGGCGAAAGCCGACGCCCAATTCATACTCATCCTCGTCGTCGCCGTCACGGTGCTTTGGGGAATATTCGCGCAAATGGTCGGACGCGCGCGCTACCTGATGACGCTCGGCCACTCGTTCGATGAAGTGCGCGATGGCCTCGGCGTTATTCTCGCCGAGCGCGCCGAGGCGCGCGCGCAGGAATTCGCAAACCTCAGAGCGCGTCAGCGCGCCAAGCGCGCGACGCGCATCATGCTGGCGGCGTTCGCGCTCAGTATCGCCGGCTTCGTGTTCGTGATCCGCGTCATGCGCGTGAGCACCGGCGTGGGCACGTATCGGATCGGCATGGGCGGGTTTGGCATTTTGGCGGTGTGCGCCGCGCTCTTTGGCATCGGGATCGCGCTGGCGATGATGAATCCGGGGCGCTCGAACGGCATCGATCGCCAGATCGCACGCCTCTGGTGCAGCGGTGCGGGGCGCGCGGTGTTCCGGCTCGCCGGCTGGACGATCGAGCGAGAAGCCACGCAGCTGCAGCGCGAGTTGCGCACGCTTGAGCACAAACGCCGCGCGCTCGAGGGCGAGCTCGCTGTCGTCTCCGGCGAAGTGCGCGCCACAGAATCAGGTCGCCCGCCTGTGACGCCGCAATGAATCCGCGCGCGGCTTCCGCACCGTATTCAAAGCACGGGGAACAGAGCGGTGCGGCCGACGATGCCGCGCTGCTCGCGCGAATGAGCCGCGGCGATGAACGCGCGCTCGGGACTTTTTACGATCGATGGGAAGGCGCGGTGCGCGCGATGGTGATGCGCGTCGTGCACGATCCCTCGGAGGCCGACGACGTCGTGGAAGAAGTGTTCTGGCAGGCATGGCGGCAGGCGGGCCGGTTCGAGGCCGGGCGCGCGAGCGGGGGCACATGGCTGCTCACGATCGCGCGTTCGCGTGCGCTCGACAGGCTGCGTTCGCTGCGGAGGTCGCGTGAAGACGCGGGCCTCGATGCTTTGTTGGAATCCGGCTCTCACGCCGAGATACAAGAAACTCCGGATCCGCTCGAGGCGACTATGCTTGCCGAGCGCGCACGCGTCGTGCGCGAATCGCTCGCGACGCTGCCCGCGGAACAGCGCTCGACACTCGAGATGGCGTACCTCGAAGGATTGAGTCAGTCGGAAATCGCGGAGCGCACGCGAGAACCGCTTGGCACGGTGAAGACGCGCATGCGGCTGGCAATGATCAAGCTTCACGAGAAGCTTGGCGTGCTGCGCGAGGAGCCGGCATGACCGACAGCAGCGAACCGATGCACGACGCTCCGGATCCGGAAATGGACGCGCTGGTCCGCGCCGCGCTCACGCCTCAGCGTGCGCGTGACGACGTCCGCGCCAGACTGCTCGCGCGTGCACGTCCCGCGGCGGCGAAGCGCTCGTTCGCGCCGGTGAGCATCGGTCTCGGCCTCGCGCTCGCGGCGTCGCTGGTCCTTCTTGTGCGCGCGAATCAGACGAACACGGACGAACGAACAGCGTTCGCCGCAGCCGATGCCGCGAAATCCACGCGCATCGACTCGCTGCGCGGTGTGCTGGCCACTCGCGATCAGTTCGTTGCCTCTCTCACCGGGCCGAAGGTCACCGTGGTCGGCCTGACCGCGGGCGCGACGAAATCGCCCCGTGCGCTGATGTTCTGGGACAAAGCGACGAACAGGTGGACGTTTATCGCGCACAACATGCCGGCGCTGAAAGCCGGACGAACCTACCAGCTCTGGCTTGTCACGGCCGGTCAGAAAATCTCCGCCGGTACGTTTAGCGTGACGGCGAGCGGCGACGCGCTGGTCCAGGCCACCTACGCCCTCGACGCAAACGCGCTCAAAGCCGTCGCGGTCACCGAGGAGCCGGCTGGCGGTGTCCCCGTGGCGACCGGAGCACTGGTCGTCGTCGGAACGGCGGGCGCGCAGTAAGTTTAGGGGTGACCAACACTCTGCTTATTGTCGCATCCCGCCGAGTCCCCGCGGCATGCTGAACGAAAACGGCGAACGATTCATCAAGGCGATCATCGAGCGCGTTCCGGTCGAACGCATCGTCGAGATGCACCTCTTTCCGGCGATACGACTCGGCCAGCTCGAGACGGGTGTCGCGGTCGTTGCCGCCGAAGCACCGCCGGGCCCGGAGCTGCCGCTCGAACCGGCGCTTAATCCAACGCGGCTCGAAGTGCACACGGCCTGGTATCGCCTCACGCGCAAAGGGCCTGAGCGCGGAAAGTGGGAGTTTGAGGTGAAGACGCAGGCCGACGCTCCGCTGGAGACCGTCGAGACGGTCGTGCGCGGCGCGCAGGAGCGCGCGGGCGAGGCGATCGAGCCCGTGCGTCTCACCGGTCGGGAGCTCCTCGCGATGATCAGCGAGCCTTCTTCGCTTCCGTGGCAGACCAGCCCGTAATCGACCGCTTTCGGGCGTGGATGACCGAGCGGCAGCTTCCGCTCACGCCGCAACGTCTCGCGATTGCTGATCTGCTGCTTGGCTCGGAGAGCCACCTGTCCGCGGAAGAGCTCATCGAAACGCTCGCAGGGAAAGGGCTGAAAGTGGGAACTGCCACTGTATACCGGACGATCGACGTGATGCTCGAGAGCGGATTTATCGTCGAGCGCGATCGCGGCGAAGGCTTTCGACGCTTCGAGCCGAACCGCGAGCTGCCGCATCACGAGCAGCTCCTTTGCACGGTGTGCGGCCGCGTCGAAGAGTTTCGCGATGGGGCGCTCGAGCGCATGACGCAGCGGGTTGCCGATGCGCACGGCTACGTGCGCGAACGGCATCGCCTCGTGATTTACGGCACATGCGGCGGTTGCGCGCGCGCGGCCGGTCTCACTGGCGTGGCGACACGAGCATGACAAGATGAACGACGCGTCCGCAGGACTCGGCATCGCCGTCGCATTCACCGCGGGACTGCTGAGCTTTCTCTCCCCGTGCGTACTGCCGCTCATACCGAGCTACGTCACGTTTATCACGGGGCTTTCGCTCGAAGACGTGACAAAGGCGCGGCGCACCGCGCTCGTGCACGCGCTGCTCTTTATTTTCGGCTTCACTCTGATCTTCGTCGCGCTCGGCGCAACAGCCACGGCGCTCGGCCGTGTGCTGCTGCATTACCGGTATCTGGTTTCGAGCGTCGGCGGCGCGCTGGTGACGGTGTTCGGCCTCTATCTGCTCGGCGTGCTGAATATCTCGGCGTTCATGCGCGAGCGGCGCGTGCACCTCGCGGAGAAACCGCTCGGATATCTCGGCACAGTGGTCGTCGGCATCGCGTTCGGTGCGGGGTGGAGTCCGTGCCTCGGCCCTATCCTCGGTGCAATTCTTGCACTCGCCGCAAATTCCGGCGATCTCTCACGCGGCTTGCTGCTGCTCTTGTGCTATTCGCTCGGACTCGCGGTGCCGTTCTTGATTGCGGCGGTCGCTGTCGAGCGATTTCTGGATTTTTTTGCGCGGCACAAAGGCAAAATGATCTGGGTGAACCGCGCGGCCGGCGTTCTGCTGATCGGCGTCGGCATCCTCATGATGACGAACCGATTCTCGCTGCTCGCGACGAAACTTCAGCAGTGGACGCCGGACGCGTTGCTTCGTCACCTGTGATCAGAGGCGGATTCCGAACCGCACGGGGACGTACACGAGGTTGAAGCCGGGCTCATAGAGCTTCACCGCGCTCACCTCGAGAAACCCATTCCAGCGAAACACCGGGATGTACACGCCGAGCGCGGCCTGCGTGCCGAAGTACTGGAGTTGATCGGTAACTTGGTGCCCGAGGATTGTGCCCTTCGCAGTGGTCTGGTAGTAACCGGGGCCCGCCGCCCAGTAAAAAATGGACCCGAAGTCACCGGTGACACTGACGGCCTGCGATGACAGCGCAGTGCTGCTCACCGCGCCCTTGCCCGGGAATTGGTCGTAGCCGATTTCGATGCGCAGTGGGAACGGTCCGATTATCGGATCGGTGCGCACGTGAAATGCGATATCGAATCCGGAGCTGGCGCCATTCGAGAAGTCCGAAATCGGGCTCGCCACGCCAACCGCGAGGCTCGCGCGTTGCGCGTGTGCCGTGCCGGCTAACAGGAGCAGTGCGGTCGTCGCGAGCGCGAGCGTGCCACGTCGGGTCATCGGGGCTCCATAGTTTAAGACGGGAGTTGCGCAACTTGCCGGTGATCCGGCGGTACTACATTTCTGACGGTGATCTCAACCACGGCCAAACCATGCCATCAAAATACCCCTCCGGTGCCGCGACGTTTCTCGCCATCGCCATTCTGACGGTCGGCGCGGCGTGCGGTGACAAAAACTCCCAGCAGGCGGGCGCGACGCCCGCGCGGGAAATCCAGCTCGCGCCGAGCGCGCCGGCGAACCCACAGCTGAACGACGCGCCAGCGGCGGCGGAGGCACCGGCGCCGAAGCCGGTCCAGGTCGCGAAAGCTCCGCGGCCGCGACAGCAGGAAGTTGTCGTTCGCCGACTCGATCCGACGGATGTCCCCGCAGCGAGCGCTCCAGCTCCCGTGGCGGTCGCTGCGGCACCGTCGGAGGCGCCAATCGTGAATGCGCCGGCCGCACCCACGATGGGCACCATCAGCGCCGGCAGGTCGTTCGCCGTGCACCCGATCGCGCGAGTGTGCACGAACACATTCAAGGCGGGCGATCGGTTCACGACGATCCTCAATGAGTCTGTGTCGGGATTGGACGGCGCGATCATTCCGGCTGGAAGCAGCGTCGTGCTCAAGGTGGATGAATCCACACGCAGCGAGAATTCAAAGGACAGCTTGAAGCTCACATTCAGCGCGGTGTCCGTGCGTATTGGCCAGCAGTCGTACGACCTCACGGGTCACGTCGCGCAGACAGCGCCGCTCGAGAAGGTTCGCGTGCAGTCGACCGGAGATCAGGCGAAGAAAGTCGGAGCGGGCGCGGTGCTTGGCGCGCTCGCCGGCCAGCTGCTCGGCAAGAATACGCGGTCGACGGTGATTGGCGGCGCTGTTGGAGCGGCCGCTGGCGCTGCGGTTGCGGCGGGGACGGCGGATTATGACGGGTGTGTGCCGACGACGATGAATTTGACGGTGAGTTTGGATTCGCCGTTGTTCATCAAGCTTTTGCCAAACTAGTAGCCCACCGCGCCACCAACCGATCGCGGTTCGTACACGCCGTGCCACCCGCCCGGCACGCGTAAAATCGAGTTCACATTCGCCAGCCCGTTCTGCGACGTGACCGTGTGTCCCATCGCCTTCAGCGAATCGACAACCGCGGCACTCATTCCATTCGGCTCAAACCGCAGCGCATCCGGCAGCGCCTGATGATGGAGCCGCGGCGCTCGCATCGCGTCGGCGAGCGTCATGTGATGCTCGATCACGTTGAGAATCACTTCCATCGTCGCGGTGATAATCGTCGGACCGCCCGCCGCGCCGGTGACCATCAGCAGTTTGCCCTGCGGGTCGAGCACGATGGTGGGATCCATCGCCGACAGCATGCGTTTGCCGGGACGAATCGCGTTTGCTTCACCCTGCACGAGCCCGAACATGTTCGGCGTGCCCGGCTGCGCGGCGAAGTCATCCATCTCGTTGTTCATGAAGAATCCGCCGCCGCGAACCCATACTCCTGATCCGAATCCGCCATTCAGCGTCGTGGTCGTCGCAACGGCGTTTCCGAAATTGTCGACCACCGAATAGTGCGTGGTCTGCGTTCCCTCGGCGCGTGTGTCGAACGCCGGGGTCTTCGATGCATGATGCAGGTCAATCTGCGCGGCGAGCGTTTTCGCGTACGCTTTGCTGGTGAGCTCGTTGAGCGGATTCTTCACGAATGCCGGATCGCCGAGTTTTGAATTGCGATCCATGAACGCGCGGCGGTAGCTCTCGGCCAATAGATGCGCGTACCCTACGCTCCCCGCCGGCGGCAGCGGCGCAAAGTTCTCGAGAATGTTCATCGCTTCGGTCATCGTGATTCCGCCGGACGACGAGGGCGGCATCGCGAGCAGCGTGTAGCCGCGATACGTCGATTTGATCGGCGTGCGCCACTCAGGTTTGTACCGGCGCAAATCGTCTTTCGTGATGATTCCGCCGCCGCGCTGTTCTTCTGCGACGAGTGAATCGGCGATCGCTCCTTCGTAAAACGCCTTCGGTCCGTTTGCGGCAATGAGCTTCAGCGTGCGCGCGAGATCCGGCTGTACAAGCAACGAGCCGGTCTTCACCGCTTCACCGCCAGGGAAAAACACCGCTTTGCCCTCGAACGGCGTGATCGCACGGCGCGCGCCTTCGATCCCTCTCGAAAAAACGCTGTCGACCATAAAACCCTTCTCGGCGTAGCGAATCGCTGGCGCCATCACCTGCGCGAGCGTCATCGAGCCGTATTTCTTGAGCGCTTCGTTCATTCCCGCAACGGAGCCGGGGACGCCGCTCGCGAGATATCCCACCGTGCTCTTGTTCGTGAGCTTGCCACTGGCGTCGACGTACATATCGCGCGATGAGGCACCCGGAGCCATCTCTCGGTAGTCGAGCGTCATCGAGCGTCCGTCGGCCATTCGAATATTCATGAATCCGCCGCCGCCAATGTTGCCGGCACTCGGATATGTCACCGCGAGCGCGAAGCCGGTCGCGACGGCGGCGTCGACTGCGTTGCCGCCGGCTTTGAGAATCTCGATGCCAGCATCGCTGGCGAGCTTTGAATTGCTGACCACCATTGCATGCTCCGATTCCGTCGGCTTCACACCAACCGGAAAGCGCCACCCGCCTGGAAACGCCGCGAGAGCGGCCGCCTCGGCGACGCGCGTCGCGTCCCGCGGTTCGAGGGCGGGTGCGGGAGGGTGCGCCGGTGCGGGTGAGGCCGCCGGATGACACGCCGCAACGAACAACAGCGTGGAGAGCAGAGCGGCACGCGAGCGATGCAGTGATTCACGCATATCGATTCCCCGGTGTGACCAACGGATAACAGTCGGGCGAAGAAGGCTATCGCACACTGATGCTGCCAAAGCGCTTGGCCCTCAGGCGCACGATCCATAACTTAGCCTTGGCGGGTGATGCCGGACAGCAACCGGCGTTCCACCCACAATCCACGGACTTCAAAACCGGATCGTGAACTTGGGTGCGTTGACGGAACGACGGAATCCGAAGACCGCTGAAATAGATCTTGCCGGCGCGCTGGAGATCGTCGATCTCATCAATGCCGAAGACAAGACTGTTGCTGACGCGGTACATGCGCAGCGCGAGTCGATCGCCGCGGCGCTGTCCACCGCTGAAACTGTGCTGCGCGGCGGTGGGCGCCTGTTCTACGCCGGCGCGGGCACCTCAGGCCGGCTCGGCGTTCTCGACGCGAGTGAGATTCCGCCGACGTTCGGCGCGCCGCCTGATCTGGTGCAGGGGATTATCGCCGGCGGGATGGCGGCGCTGACGCGATCGCAGGAAGGCGCTGAGGATCGCCCGGATGGCGCGCGCGATGATCTCGATCTGGCCGGTGTGCGCTCCGGTGATTTCGTAATCGGAATCGCGGCGAGCGGCACGACTCCGTATGTGAGAGCTGCGCTGCAGCATGCGAAAAAACTTGGTGCTCACACGGCGATCGTTGCATGCTCACCGCCGCCGGCCGAGACACTCGCCGCGGCGGAGATCGCGATCGTCGTGCTGACGGGCCCCGAGGTTGTGACAGGATCCACGCGTATGAAAGCCGGCACCGCGACGAAACTCGTGCTCAACACGATCACGACCGGCGCGATGATCCGCCTTGGGAAAACGTATGGCAACCTGATGGTCGATTTGCAGGCGTCGAACGCGAAACTGCGTGACCGCGCCGAGCGAATCGTCTGCGAAGTGTGCGGCGTGACCGCTGCCGAGGCCGCCGATCTGCTGCGTGCGGCGGATGGGAGCGTGAAGCTCGCGATCGTGATGAAGAAACTGCATGTGAACGCCGCCGATGCGCGCGCTGCGCTCGAAAAAGAGGGCGGCGTGATTCGTCGCGTTGTGAAAGGCGCGCCGCCGCCGGTGGAGCCGGAGTGACCGTTCTCGTCGGGTTAATGTCGGGGACGAGCCTCGACGGCATTTCTGCGGCCGTCGTGCGGTTCGATGAGGACAAGAGTGCGATTGGGTTGGAGCTGCTCGCGTTTGTCACGAAACCGTATTCGGCCGAGCAGCGCGCGCGGATCGAAGGTGCCTTCGCCGGAGGGAGTGCGCAGCAATATGCGGCGCTCGACTTCGAAGTCGGCGCGTGGCTTGCAGATGCGGCAGTCGCGGTGATGGCCGAGGCCGGTATCTCGCGCGCACATATCGTGGCGATCGCCTCGCATGGCCACACGATTTGGCACGATCCGCCGAACGCGACATGGCAGATGGGCAACGCAGCAGTGATCGCCGAGCGCACCGGTGTCGCGGTGATCTCAGATTTTCGCTCGCGTGACATGGCGGCCGGCGGGCAGGGCGCACCGCTCGTCACGATTGCAGACGCGATGCTCTTCGGCTCGCCCGACAAATGGCGCGCGACGCTGAACCTCGGAGGGATCGCGAACGTGCAGCTGCTTCCGCCGGGCGGAACGCTGCCGAGCGTGCGCGCGTTCGACACGGGGCCCGGAATTGGCGTGCTCGACGCAGTCGTTCGCACGCTCATACCAGGCGCGCTGTATGATGTTGACGGCGTGTTGGCGCGGCGAGGGACCGCACTCACGGCAGTGGTCGATGATTTGTTGACCGCGGCGTATTTCTCCGCGCCGCCGCCGAAGTCGACCGGCCGCGAATTATTCTCAGCTCAGTTCGTGAGCGATTTCATCAGGCAGTGCCGCGTAAGCAATCCGACCTGCACGGCCGAAGACATCATTGCCACCGCCACGCTGCTCACCGCGCGCAGCATCGCGCTCGCGTTTGAGAATTTCATTCCGGAACCGGTAGAACAGGTGCTCGTCTCCGGTGGCGGCGCAAAGAATCCCGCACTGTTCGACGCGATCCGCAACGAGATGACGAGCGCTGCGCGAAAAACAAAGTCGCGAGTGCCGGCCGTCGTACCGTTCGAAGATTTCTACTTCGACGGCGAAGCGAAAGAGGCGGTCGCGTTCGCATTCCTCGGCTGGCTCCATTTGCAGCGCCGTGCCGGCAACGTCCCCAACGCGACCGGCGCGCGCGGCCCGCGCATCCTCGGCTCGTACACACCGGCGTGACGCTCGCATCGCTCCTGGTTCCGGCGCTGCGCTGGGACCCCGGGCAGGGATTCTCGCATCTCCGGCGCACGATCGATGACGCGCTTGGCGCGGGCGTGGGCGGCTTCCTGATTTTTGGCGGACCGCGCACAGCCGTTACGGAACTCGTGGCAGAACTGCATTCGCGGTCGTCGATCCCACTGCTCACTGCCGCCGATGCAGAGCGCGGAGCAGGGCAGCAGTTCGACGGATGCATCGAGCTGCCGCCGCTGGGCGCGCTCGGACTTCTCGAAAACCCGGCGGTGATGCGCCGCGCCGGGCAGATCACGGCGCGCGATCTCAAGCGAACCGGAATCAACTGGGCGCTCGCACCGGTGTGCGATCTCGATTTCGCGCCGGGAAACACGATCATCGGCACGCGCGCCGCGGGAGATAACCCGGAGCGTGTTGGCGAACTGATTGCCGAGTGGATCGACGGCTGTCAGTCGGAAGGCGTCATGGCGTGCGCGAAGCATTTTCCAGGGCACGGCCGCGCAGACGCTGATTCGCACGCGACGCTTCCCACGGTGACAATCAGTGCGACTTGGCTCGAGAAGGATGAACTCGCGCCGTTCCGCGCGGCGCTCGATGCCGGTGTGGCGTCGGTCATGACCGCGCACGTCGCGTATCCGGGGCTCGATCCATCCGGTTCGCCGGCGACGCTTTCCGCGCCGATTCTCACCACACTGCTGAGGCGCTCGATGGAGTTTGACGGCCTGATCGTGAGCGACGCGCTCGAGATGCGCGGAGTGCTCACGACTGGCACCGAGGGCGAGGCCGCTGTCCGCGCGATTTCCGCCGGCTGCGACATGCTGCTCGCGCCCGCCGATGTCACCGGCCTCGCACGCCTGCTCGATCGCGCGGCGCAGCGCGGCGAACTGGATGAAGTCCGCGTGCGCGATGCAATCGACCGGCGCGACCGCTGGGCGCTCTGGGCGCGGCCCGCCGCCGGGCGCGAGCCCTCACTGGAAGATGAAATGTGGTCGCGTCAGGTGGCCGACGCCTCCGTGCATCTCGTACGCGGTGTGATCCCGCGCGTCGGCGGCGCAGTAGAGATCGTGCAAGTCGACGACGACACAAGCGGCCCATGGCCCGTTCCAAGTCGCGCACACTTTACGGACGCGCTCGGCGCGCTTGAAATCGAGGCCAATGTGATCGACATGAGCTCGACCGGAACACGGGTGCCGGTGTTGATCGCCGCGTTTGCCGACGTCGTTGCAGGCAAAACCGAATCCGGTTTTTCGCGTGCGAATCGCGACCGGATCGAGCGAGCCGCCGCAATCGCGCATGAACAGAAACGTGAGTCGCTGGTTGTGCTTTTCTCACATCCGCGCCATGCGGAGCAGCTGCCTGCGGTGGCTAATGTCTTGTGTGCGTGGGGCGGCGAGAAACCGATGCAACGCGCTGCTGCGCGGGTGATCGCGCGCGCGTCGCAGTCTAGCGGATGATTCCTGCGCCCTCGGGCGGCATCTGCGCGGCGAGCTTGGTGCCGGGCACCGCGTAGATGATCCGGCCGTTGCTCTCGGTCTGACCGCCGAACAGCACACCGATCACGAACCCTCTCGCGTCGAACACTGCGCTGCCGCTCGATCCGGAGGCAGCGTACGCATCGAACTGCAGCGTGTCCGCGAGCACTTTACTCACCGTGCCCAGCCCGAGCGTGCTCTTGGGGTTCAACTTGTTGATGTCGCCGCCCATCCCCGCGGTGCTGGTGCCGAGCGGGTAGCCCATGATTGCGACCGGAGTACCGACGCGCACTGACGATTGCTTCGCGACACCCAAGACGACCGGGTACGTGCCGGCGTCGTCGATCTTGATGAACGCGAGTTCGTCGGTCGCGCTCACCTTGATCACGTGCGCAGCTTTCCACGCGCCATGTGTGTCGTTGAAGATCACCTTCACGCGCTTTGCCGGACGGCCCTGCGCGTCCTGCACGACGTGACGGTTCGTGACGACCAGCCCCGACGGCGACACGTTGAACCCCGAGCCGCTCATCGTTTCGTCGCCCGCTTCCTGCACGGCAATAAAGACTATTGCCGGACCGTTTTTCGCAGCGATCGATTCGTAGTCGACGTTTCCGGCCGAAACGATTGAACGCTGACGCTGCTCGGCGAGGTCGAGGCGCGCGGAAAGCTCCTCGACATCTGCGTCGCCGCCTTTCTGCATCTCACCTTTGATGCGCGAACGGATCTGATCGGTTTCGCGTTTCGACGATGCGAGCGCCGAGTCGAGTCCTGCGACGCGGCCCTTCATCGAGCCGACGGTTTTCTCGAACGTCGCGCTGAGTGAGTCGTTGCGCTTGAGCAGTTCATCGACCCGCGCCTGCGCCTGCGCGGTGCTGCGATGCACGATCGCGTACGCGGCGCCCGCGCCGAGCACGACGATCACGCCAAGCGCGATCACCAGTTTGCGAAGCGTGCCGGTCTGCTCCTGAACGGCATCGGCAATTCGCGCGGTAGTATCGCGGCGAGGTGCTGACGGGCGCGCGGAGGCGACAGGCGCGGCGGGTGCAGGTGCGTCGCTGCCGCCAACGCGCGTCTTGTCGGGCGCGGGCACGGCGGCGACTGCATGAAACTCCACGGCCGGCCCTTCGCGGCCAAACGCCATGAGATCGCCGTCGAACAGCGCGCGCTCGCCGGCGACGCGCTGACCGTTCACAAACGTGCCGTTGGTGCTGTCGAGGTCGTGCAGCGTCGCTTTGTCACCGAGGATTCTGATTTCGGCGTGCCGCGACGACGCATCGGGATCGCGCTCCGGGTCGAAACGCAGATCGTTGAGCGGATGACGGCCGATGCTGATGACTGATTTATCGAATAGCTCGCGCTGGCCAGCGCGGGACCCGCTGGTAATGCGCAGCTCGACGCGCATTAGCTGCGATACTTGTAGACGGCGTAAGCGATGACGCCGAGCGCGATCACACCGAAGATCAACTGGAGCACGCTCTTTGGCACGCGTCCCTCGGGAACCGACGCGCGCGAGACGGGCGCCATGGGCGTGGTCGGCGAGTTGCGTGCGACCGGTGTCTGTGGCTGGCGCGGAAGCGTGACGGTGTGGTCGGTCTTTGGCATCGCGTGCGCGGCGGCGTCGGCGGCCTGAATCGCGCCTAAATCGACCGGGATCGTTGCGCGCGACTCCGACTGGCTCGTGTAAACCTGATGTCCGACGCCGTCGCCAGCGGATGCGGCGCTGAGCCCCGTGCCGTCGAAGCGCACCGCGATCACAGTGATGTTATCAGGGCCGCCATTTTCGTTCGCGAGATCGATCAAGTGCTTGCAGACATCTACGAGATCGGGATCTTCGGCAACGACTCGGGAAATATCGTTCGTCCGAATCTGTCCTGAGAGTCCGTCGCTGCAGAGAATGAGGACGTCGCCGAGATGGACCTGCTGGTACGTGAGATCGACTTTCACGACCGGCTCCGGGCCGAGCGCCTGGAGAATGATGTTGCGGCGCTCGCTGACTTCGGCTTCTTCTGCGGTGAGTTCGCCGGCCTCGACGAGCTTCTGCATCAGCGACTGGTCTTTCGTGATTTGCAATGCGACGCCGTTGCGCACGAGGTAGGCGCGGCTGTCGCCGACCTGCGCGAGATAGAGCGTGTCGCCGAGGAATCCCGCGATCGTGGCGGTCGTGCCCATGCCACGATTCTCGGGATGTTCGGCGGCGTAACGATGAATGCGTGCGTTCGCAGTTTCAGTCGCGGCCTTGATGGCGCGCGCGAACGTCTCCGTGTCGTGCGTCGACGCCGAACGCCAGCGTGTGTCGAGTTCTTGCAGGACGACTTCGGTAGCCATCGCGCTGGCGACTTCGCCTGCTGCGGCGCCGCCCATGCCGTCGGCGACCATGAAGAGCGACCCGAGCTTTGCGGGGTGGTGAGTGCGCACCTCGGGCTGGAGGGTCGCGTTCATGGTGTTGAGGTCGGCGACGACGAAGGAATCTTCGTTATGCTCGCGCGTCCGCCCCACGTCGGTTTTTCCGAAGACGTGGACGATAATCTCGCCGGAATTGGGGAAGCTGTTGGCGGTCACGAAGGCGAGGTTACGTGGCGGGCTGAATATTGGACAGTGGAACCTAACGCGGCAGTCGGAGGGAGCGCGAGGAGCGGGTGTACTATTTGGTGGTGACTTAGATCACAAGCGCGTTTACTTGCACTTCCTGGCACTAGCCGCGGCCTGCGCGGTGGAGATGTGATTCTTATTCGAGTCGTTGTTCACGACATCTCGAACGGCCTTGCATAGGTCTGTGTCGTTCTCGGTAATGCCGTACGCCATCATTCGCACGTAAATGGCATTACTGCGATCCTGGCCAGAGAGTTTCTGAATGATTGGGGTCAGCGCGGCGATTGCGCTCTCGGCATCGGACTGTGTCGGCGTTCCCTGATTGATCACAGTGTCCCAGTGGTCGACGGTGGCGACGAGGTTTTCCGCCGGTGCCGCCGGCGGATTCGCCGCCGGCATCGTCGTCGCCGACTTACCCATCGGCTGAACCGCGGGCGCCTTCGTCCCAGGCTGCTTCGTATCCGCGGGCTGTCCCGCTGGAGGATTTACCGGCGCCGGCGTAGACGTGTTTGGCGCGGGCACCGCGGCATCAATCTTGGCGGTCGTCGTCGCAGGCGTTGCCGCACTTCCACCACCCTTCATAAACAGCGCCGCCGCCCCGCCGCCAACTATCACCACCACCGCGGCAACAATCATCATCATCGGGCTCTTCTTCGCCGGTGCCACAGCGACGGGCGCAGAAACCGGAGCCTCGATCTTCGCCGTCGCCCCGCCCTTCGCCGCCATCCGCGTCTTCGGCAGCTCCGCGGCCGCAGCGCCCATCACCATCGTCCCCGCCGCCGCAGCAACCGCCGCCGGCATATTCTCAACGGCCTTTGAAATATCGCGGCCGAACTCATCCGATTTCTGGTAACGCTCGTCGGCATCGCGCGCGAGCACTCTGTCCATCACCGTCTGAAGTTCCGCCGGCCACTCGACATCCGGCTTCATCTCCGCGAGCGTCTTCGGCTGATCCGTCAACCGCATGATCATCGCTTCCTGCGCAGTCTCGCTCGGGAACGGCAAAAGTCCCGTCAAACAATTGAACGCCACAAGTCCGAGCGAATAGATGTCACTCCGACCGTCGAGCTTGTCGCCCGCGAGTTGCTCGGGACTCATGTACTCCGGCGTGCCAACCACCAGGCCGGTCTTCGTCACCTTCTGCGCATCGCTCGAGCTCGCCTTCGCAATGCCAAAGTCGACGACCTTCACCACATCCGCACCGTCGCGATCCTTCGCGATCATGATGTTGTCGGGCTTCAAATCGCGGTGGACGATTCCATAGTCGTGCGCAACGGCGAGCGCGTCCGCCGCCTGATGGATGATCGTCGCCGCGCGTGGCGCCGCGAGATATCCGTTCTTCTCAATCAAACTCGTGAGCGACTCGCCCTCGATGAATTCCATCGCCAGATAAATCAGCCCGTCCGACGTTTCGCCGAAATCGTAAATCGCGCAAACGTTCGGATGGTTCAACCGGCTCGCGTTCGCTGCCTCTCTATTGAAGCGCGCGATCGCATCGGCATCAGTGTTCATGCCGGGGTTCATCACCTTCAGCGCGGCTTTGCGCCCCATCTTCACATGCTCGGCGAGGTACACGGTGCCCATGCCACCTTCGCCAAGTTTCTTCAGAATGTGGTAGCGCTCTGCGACAATTGCGCCAAGCAGGTCGGCGGTGGTGCTGGCACTCCGCAGCGCGGTGCCGTCTCGCGGACAGAACCGCTCTGAGAGCGGATACTCCGTGCCGCACGTCGGGCAAACTTTCTGGTCGCTCACACGCTCTCCACGCGCAGGGTCTGATCGCCTATCAAGAAACGCTGGCCCGCCTTCAATGGTTTTTCGCCGCGCACCGCGACGGCGATGCCGTTGCGGCTGCCGTCGTCGAGCACGATGAACTCGAGATCTTCACTGCGCACTTCCGCGTGCTTGCCGCTCATCGTTTGATCGTACGGAAATACCCAGTCGCCCTGATCGCGGCCGATCTTCACGCTGCGCGCAGGTGAGAGATGCATCGTGTCGCGCGCGCTGCCATCCGCGCGCAGCTGCGCAAGCACCGCGATATCGGCGCTCGGCGTGAACGATCCCAATCGGCGCGTCTGATCGGCTTCCGGTGGATGCGGACCCGGATAGCCGAGGCGGCGGAAGCGAATTAGCTGCGATCCAATCAGAATCGTGTCCCCGTCCTGCAGGCGGTACGGGCCGTCGGTGAAAACCCACGTGCCGTTTCGCGAACCGAGGTCGCGGACGAGCAGCATGCCGTCGCGCATCGCGATCTGCGCGTGGACCGGGCTCAGGAACACGTCTTCAGGAAATCGTATGTCGCCTTCGCTGCGGCCGAAGTTGGCCTCGCCGCGATCAAGCGTGAACGACTTCTTCACTTCGCCGGCTTCATCGAGCAATGACAGCTTTGGGCCCGTGCCCGTGCCGCGCGCGGTGAATGTCGCGGTGCTGCTGCGCTTGGGCGCGCCGCCGTCGAGGCGCGCGCCGCAATGCGGACAGAATGGCAGCGCGGAGTCAGCCGATTTTCCGCAGCTTGGGCAGACTTTCACCTGGCCTCCCTTAGAAGCGTCGGGGAGCTTTGACGAAACGCGAGTGTCCGGCATTCCCTTCGAAGCGCGAACCGGCTCGGCGCTCGACGGGCGATCCGACTGCTTGCCCATCGCGGGTACCGAGATGACACGAGCCCCGCCTTTGACGACGGGTTTGCCGCAGTCAATGCAGAACTTGGACTGCTCATCGTTATCACGGCCACAGAAGCCGCAGCGATTCACTCGATCATCTCCGATAGCAACGCGCGAATTGGCGCGAATTGGTCACTTTTCCCTGAGCGGGGCGAATATAGACCGGGGTTCGGGCAGCGGCCAGTCAACGGGCGCCACTCGCGAATCGCGCGAGCGTTCGTTGCTATAGTTTTCGCGTATGCGTCTGGCACCACACTGCCGAGCCATCGCGCTCGTATTTCTGGCTGCCTGTTCCCGGTCTCCAGCTCCCGCGCCTGCTCCGGCCGCCGCGCCGGCTCCCGCCACCAGGCCGGCTGCGGCGTCGTCGCCGAGCGCTCCGACTGTTTCAGCCACCGCGCCCGTCACAGCGTTAGCACTGCCGCCGATTCCAAGCGTTGATGGTCCACTGAATCTACGTGTCGCGTACCCGGCGCCCAACCAGTTGCTGACGGTTCGCGATTCGAATTACATCTTCGGCTCGACAGGGTCTGGCGCCGCGAAGCTTGCGATTAATGGCGTCGAAGTAGCTGTGCAGGCGAACGGCGCGTTTTTTGGATGGCTCGCGGTTCCGTCCGGCGACACGCCGCACTACGATCTGCACGCCACAAAGGGCGCAGAAGTTGCGAACGTAACGCTGAATGTGCGAGTGTCGGCCGTTTCCGCGCCGCTTCCTGACACGGGACGGTTGATAGTCGATCGTGGCAGCGTCGCGCCGTCGAGCGGGATCGGTTTGCGCGGCGACGAACGCGTGCGCGTGTCGATTCGGGCGCCTGCCAACGCGACGGCCACACTGCATCTCAGCGACGGCACTTTGGTTCCGCTTACTCGCGGCGGCGGCGTGACGTGGAGTGCGGATGTCTACGCACGTGATTTGACGCGAGCCGGATCGATCGTCGTGCGGCGCGGCGCAGATTCTGTCGTTGTCGCCACCGGCGCGGTGACGCAACTCGACGCAGCACCGCGTCGCTACGTGACGCTGCTCAACACCGATGTGGACGCAACGAGCGACACCGATCAGGTGACCATTCTGCGGCCTGCGCCCGACGGCACGTACAAATGGTTTCTCTTTCCGGGCACAGTGCTCGAGTTGACGGGAATGCGCGGCACGTCGTATCGCGTGCGGCTCGACGGTCAGCTCGAGGCGTGGGTCGATCAGAAAGCGGCGCGCGTCCTCGATCAAAGCACGATGGGGCCGCGGCGCACCGCGTCGAACGTGCGCGTCTCGGCCAACGATCAATACACGGACATTCGAATTCCGGTGACGGAAAAGCCGGCGTATGAGGTAGGCGAAAGTGGAGACGCACTGACGCTCACGCTCTACGGAACCATTTCGAATGTCGACATCGTGAATTTTGCGACGAACGACCCGACGGTTCGCGATGTCACGTGGGAGCAGGCCGCGTCGGACCGCGTGCGTTTCACGGTGCATCTCCGGCAACGCGCGTACGGCTGGCTCGCACTCTGGGATCGCAACGCAATCGTCTTGCGTGTGCGTCACGCGCCTGTGGTTGACGCGGCGCATCCGCTCGCGGGCCGGACTATTGCCGTTGACCCGGGGCATCCGCCAATCGGCGCGACCGGACCGACCGGACTATATGAAGGCGATGCGACGCTCGCGATCGCTCAGCAGCTGCAAACGATGCTCGAAGCGAAAGGCGCAACGGTCGTGATGACACGCACGACGCGAGGGCCGGTGGCGCTCGGCAGCCGGCCGATCACATCGCGCCGTGCGAACGCCGAAGCGTTCGTGAGCGTGCACCTCAACGCGTATCCGGACGGCGTGAATCCGCTGCGCGCGCGCAACGGCACGAACACGTATTTCTTTTTCGATCAAGCCGAGCCGCTGGCGCGCGCGGTACAGCGCGGACTCGTGCGAGAGATGGGGCTCCCCGACATGGGGATCAACTACGACAACCTCGCAGTTGCGCGGCAGAGCTGGATGCCGGCGATTCTTTGCGAAGGTGCGTTCGTGATCGTTCCAGAGCTGGAAGCCGCACTTCGTGACGAAGGGTTTCAAAAGCGTTACGCGGCGGGGATCGCCGAAGGGCTCGAGGAATATTTCCGCTCGCTCGCAGTGAAGCCGTGACGGCGCTGCGTTCCAAGTTGCGCACGTTCATTGCACGTGCGCGCGCTGCCATGTGCGCGGCGCTCTGCATGGCGACTGCAGCACACGCCCAGGTGTCGCCCGATCTGCATTGGCAGACGATCAAGACTGCGCACTTCAGAGTGAATTTCGCGCCCGGTCTCGAGACTGTTGCGCGCCGCGCCGGTGGGAGCGCGGAGCGTGCGTACGGCCGCCTCGCGAAAGAACTGCACGAACCGCGCGGCCCGATTGAGCTGACGATCGCGGACAACCTCGATGTCTCCAATGGCTACACGACGGTTTTTCCGACGAATCGGATCGTGATCTACGCGCGCCCGACGGTCGATGCGACGTCGCTGAGTTTTCTCGACGATTGGATCGACCTGGTCGTGACGCATGAACTGACGCATGTGTTTCATCTCGATCGCACCGCGGGCTGGTGGCGCGTGGCGCAGGCGATCTTCGGGCGGAATCCATTTCTCTTTCCGAACCTGTACACACCGAGCTGGGTCGCCGAGGGGATCGCGGTTTACTATGAGTCCCGGCTCACCGGCTCGGGCAGAATTGTCGGCACGGATCACGCGATGATCGTTCGCGCACAGGCGCTCGACAGCCTGACGCCGGCGCTGAACGCACTGTCCGCGTCGACGATGAGCTATCCGCTCGGCCAGATCCCCTATGCGTACGGATCGCTGTTCATGGATTTCATCGCGCGCACGCAGGGCCCCGAGAAAATGCGCGAGTTTGTCGACGGCACTGCAGGGCGCACGATTCCATTTCTGCTGAACTCGAACGCAAAGCGCGGGTTCGGTATTTCGTTCGACAGCGCGTGGAAAGTCTGGACCGACTCGATCCGCCGAAATGCGTTTTCGCTCGCAGCGAAGAACACTCCGGTTCACGACATCACGGGGCGCGGCTGGACTGCGGAGCGTCTTCGATGGATCGATCCTGCGCATATCGTTTACGCGAGCGATGACGGTCGCTCGATTCCCGGCTTGCGCGAAGCGTCGGTCGATGGCGGCCGCACAACACTGATTGCCGAGCGCAAGACGCTCGATATCACATCGCCGCTGCCGAACGGCGCGCGTGTTTTTGCGGAGGGTGACTTTGTCGACCCCTACACGATTCGCAACGATCTCTATATCGAGCGGAATGGCCGCACGCGCCGCCTGACGAACGACGCGCGTCTCATGCAGCCCGACGCGCGGTTGCGCGCAGGTGCGGGGAGTGGCGATTCGCAGACGATCGATATCGTCGCAGTGCAGGTGACGCCGGGAGCCGACCGGCTCGTTCGTGTGAATCTCACTGGAGATTCTGTCGAGATTGTCCCGCTCACCGGAGCGAGCCTCGATACGATCTGGTCGGAGCCGCGCTGGTCGCACGATGGAACGCGGATCGCGACGACACGCTGGACGCATGGCGGCGAGAGCGAGATCGCGATTCTCGATCTTTCGGGTCGGGTGATCAAAACGGTCGCGCATGCGCACGCGGTGAACAACGCGCCTGCGTGGAGTGCGGACGATCGTGAGATCTATTTCACGAGTGATCGCAGCGGCCGTTCCGCGCTCTATCGCGCCACCGTTTCAAACGGCCAGCTCGTGCGCATCGCAGAATCCGCGACCGGACTGTTTGAAAACGAGCCGAGCGCCGATGGCACCCAGCTCGCAACGCTGCATTACAAGGGCGACGGATTTCACGTCGCGCTCGTGCCCGCGCGCGGCGTGTTTCCGTCGGCGGATTCGTCGAGTGTGCTTGCGCGGTCGCGGCACGACACGAGCGTAACGGTGACGACGCCGGCGAAAACATACTCGCCATTTCTTTCGCTGCTGCCGCACTACTGGCTTCCCGCGCTCCAGCAGAGCGACGATCATCGGCCGATGTACGGCTTCGTCACGAGCGGCGTCGATGCGATCGGGCGGCATCAATACGAAGTGCAGATGACGTACGAGCCGAATCGGGCGGAGCCGAACTGGAATACGTCGTATCAGTACGCCGGTTTGGGGAATCCGGTGCTCGGCGTGACGACGGTAGAAGAGTGGGAGCACGGAGCTATTGTCGCCACGAACTCCGGCGGTGCGCAGTCCGCTGCGGGAACAATCGCACGGCGCAGAAGGATCGTTGATGTCGCACTGACGGAGCTGCACCCGCGCATTATGTCGAGCGCGTATTTGTCGGTGGGTGTGGAGAACGAGTGGCAGGACTATCGCACCGACCCGCGGTCGCTTCTTGCGAAGCTCGACACGGGATTTCTGACCACGTATTCGTATCCGGCGTTTTTTGTGAATATCGGATGGGGGAATGCCCGTCAGCCGACGCTGGCGATTTCGCCGGAGAATGGAATCCAGGTTTCGGCGTCGGCCAAGCAGCGCTGGCTCGCAAGCGATCCGACATTCACGCGCAGTACGAGCGTGATCGGCATTGCATCGGGATTCAAGTCGCTCGATCTTCCCGGATTTTCGCATCACGTGCTCGCGCTGCGCGTTGCCGCGGGATGGGAGGACGAGAAGGCGACAAACGAACTCGACGCGGGTGGAATCAGTGGATCGTCGCTGAGCATCGCGCCCGGTGTGACACTTGGCGATCCCGAGCGGACTTTTTTCGCGCGTGGATTTCCGGCGGGGGTGCAGCAGGGAACGCGCGCGCTCGGCGCGAATCTCGAATATCGCGCGCCGATTTCGCTGGCAGCTGTGGGAATCAAGATGCTCCCGGTTTTTCTCCAGCGGCTGAGCGGTGTGGTGTTCACCGATGCGGCGAGTGCGTGGTGTCCGTATGGACTCACCGAGTCTGTGCTCTGTCCGGACGGAACGCCGCGCGATTGGATGGCAAGCGCCGGTGCGGAGCTTCATGCTGACGCGGCGCTCGAATACGATGTCCCGTACACATTTCGCTTTGGCATCGCGACGCCGCTTGCCGGGCGCCAATATTTTGGAGGAGGAAACGTGGTCGTCTACTTCGCACTGGGGCTGGCATTCTGATGATCGATCCGAGCTCGTTCATTCATGAGACCGCTGTTGTGATTGGCGATGTGCACCTTGGCGCGCGCTCGAGCATCTGGCCGACCGCGGTGATTCGCGCGGATTGCGACCGCATCGAGGTTGGTGAGGACAGCAACGTGCAGGACGGTGCGGTGCTGCATTGCGATGAAGGAATTCCGTGCATTGTCGGGAAGCGGGTGACGATCGGTCACCGCGCGATCGTGCACGGCGCGCTGGTTCAGGACGACGCGCTCATTGGCATGGGTGCGGTGGTCTTGAACAAGGCGGTGGTGGGGCGGGGGAGTTTGATCGGCGCGGGGGCGGTGGTTTCGGAGGGCGTGGTGATTCCGCCGGACAGTCTGGTGCTCGGCGTGCCGGGGAAGGTGGTGAAGACGTTGACGCCGGAGCAGAGGGAGAGGCTCGCGTCTGGTCACGTTTCATATGTAGGGATGCGCGAGCGGCACAGAGCCGGAGAGTTTCCGCGGCATCGGTAGCTGGCCAAATCGTGACGTTGCGCGCGAAGCAGTCCCTCGTCGATTAAGGCGGCTATAGAGTGTCGTGTGAGCGAGCAAGGCACTAGCGAAGCGAACCCGAAGGCTCTACTGTTCCCCTCCCCGGTACGACCTCGTTTTTGAGAGTGAGAGAGACGCGAATTCGTCGCAAATGTGGGTTACCATGTTCATCCACACGGCCGTCACTGATCTGTGACTTTGCACTTTCAAGTTATTGATTTATAACGAGTTACTTCCTTCTTGCGCGGACTCACGACCGCCCGTAGCTTCATCCCCCTTGGCTCTGCTCCACCGGTACCGTCGGTACCACCGATTCTACGCTTCCCAAGTTTCATAGATTTCATAAGACCACCCCGTTGGAGAAGTCGGAAATGCCGCTGCCTGCAAACCCACCCAGCACGCCCGCGTCGCTCAGCAGCAATGCACGCACAGTTCTCGAGAAGCGTTACCTAGTAAAGGACAAGACAGGCAAGCCGGTAGAAGCGCCGGAGGACATGTTCTGGCGTGTGGCTACGGTGGTGGCCGAGGCAGACAGGCGGTACGGGGCAACGGACGAACAAGTCTCGGCGGTGGCCGCGACCTTCTATGCGCTGATGACTCAGCGCCGGTTCGAGCCGAATTCGCCCACTCTAATGAACGCCGGCCGTCCTCTGGGCCAGCTTTCGGCGTGCTTCGTCCTTCCAGTCGACGATGCGCTGAGCAACGGACATGCGGGCATCTACGACACGCTTCGCTCGATGGCGCTCATCCATCAGAGCGGCGGCGGAACGGGATTCTCGTTCTCGCGTTTGCGCGGCAAGGGCTCGATGGTGCGTTCGACGACGGGCGTCGCGAGCGGTCCCGTGAGCTTCATGAAGCTGTACGATGCGAGCACTGACGCCGTTAAGCAGGGTGGCACGCGTCGCGGCGCGAACATGGGAATCCTGCGCGTCGATCATCCGGATATTCTGGATTTCATCGCGTGCAAAGAAGACCTGACGCAGATCGTGAACTTCAACATTTCGGTTGGCGTCACGACGAAGTTCATGGAAGCGCTCGCAGTTAACGGCGAGTACGATCTCGTCGATCCCGTGAGCAAGAAAGTCACGGGCCAGATGCACGCGAAGGATGTGTGGGACAAGATGCTCGTCGGCGCGTGGCGCACGGGCGAACCCGGCGTGTTCTTCATCGACGAAGCGAACCGCTACAATCCCGTTCCGCACTTGGGCGCGTACGAAGCGACCAATCCGTGCGGCGAGCAGCCGCTGCTCCCGTATGACGTGTGCAATCTCGGTTCGATCAACGTCGGCTACTATGTAAACGATGGCGCGGTCGACTGGGATTCGTTTGCGAAAGACATTCATCTGTCGACGCATTTCCTCGACAACATCATTGATGTAAACAAGTACCCGCTGCCAGAAATCGACTCGCTCGCTAAACGCATCCGCCGCATCGGACTCGGCGTGATGGGCTTTGCAGACGCACTCGTGCGCCTCGGTATTCCGTATGACAGCCCCGAGGGCGTTGCGTTCGGCAAGCAGGTGATGGAGTTCCTCGACGTCGAAGGCAAAAAGGAGAGTGAGCGCCTCGCGACAGATCGCGGCGCGTTCCCAGAGTGGGCGCAGAGCATCTGGGGTCCCGATGCCACGTGCGCACGGGATGAATCGGGTGCCCGGATCCGTCCGATGCAGGCGCTGCGCAATTGCAACGTCACCACGGTTGCACCCACCGGAACGATCTCGATCATTGCGGGCTGCTCGAGCGGGCTCGAGCCGTTGTTCGCAGTTGCGTTCATGCGCAATCAGGCCGGCGTTCGCATGCCGGACGTGAACGAAGATTTCACGAACATCGCGAAAGCCGAAGGCTGGTACAGCGACGAGCTCATGGAGCGCATCGCGAACGCTGGTCACATCGGATTCCCCGAGGTGCCGGCCAAGTGGCAGCGCGTGTTCGTCACGGCAAATGCGATTGCGCCGGAGTGGCACATCCGCATGCAGGCCGCGTTCCAGGAGCATTGCGATTCTGCAATCTCCAAGACGACGAACTTCGCGGGGAGTGCGACGCAGGAAGATGTGCGCGCGATCTACGAGCTCGCGTACAAGTCGCATTGCAAAGGTGTCACCGTCTATCGCGACGGCTCGCGCGACAATCAGGTGCTCTCGACGGGCGCCACCGATGTCGCCAAGGCCGAGCGTGAGAAGACCGGCGAGTATCGTGTGGAAGTCGCCGATCTCCACAGCGCGATCACGGAGAAGGACGCAGAACTCGAGCGTCTCAAGAAAGTTCTGTTCGAAGTAGAGGCGGAAAACCTCCAGCGCCGCCAGAAGCGCGCGCGCCCGGATACGCTCCGCTCAACGTCGATCAAGAAAGAGACGCCGCTTGGTGTGATGTTCGTGCACATCACCGAAGACGACAAAGGTCAGCCGTTCGAAGTGTTCATCAATCTCGGCAAGGCAGGCGGCAGCGCGATGGCCGATGCTGAAGCGGTGGGCCGTTTGATGTCGCTCGCACTTCGCTCTGGGATTTCGCTCCAGGCGTTGCATCGCCAGCTGCGAGGGATTTCCTCGGATCGCGCGGTTGGACTCGGACCGAACAAGGTTCTCTCGGTGCCAGATGCAATCGGTCTGGCGCTCGAAGACTGGATGAAGATGAAGCAGGGAGTGCAGCAGGAGCTGCTCGCATCAAGCGCGACCATCGATGCCGTTCAGCCGCCGATGTCGTTGAAGCCGCAGAATGTGATGGTGCGGAATACGTCGGGTGGGCTGGAGCATGTCGCGATGTTCGAGGCTTCCGGAAATGATGGTGCGGCGTTTATTGGAACGTGCCCGGACTGTGGATCGCAGTTGGAGATGGCTGAAGGGTGCGCAAAGTGCCATACCTGCGGATTTTCTGAGTGCGGGTGAAGGATTTACGGCCGAACAGCGTAGAGCTTTGACAACTAAAGCGGTGAGCTGATAGCGGTGAGCTGTTAGCTATGAGTAACAAGCGGATCCCGCCGATTGGCGGGGTCCGCTTGTTTTTTGATTGCGTGCGAAGTCGATTCATTCTTACATGACTGCACGACGGGAATTTCTGACGGCCACAGGCGCGGCGGCGGGTGCGCTCATTGTGGGATCGGCATGCGGCGCCGCGCGTTCAGGCGCGATGGTCGAGCGGCCGCGACCGAATACAAAGCCGCTCGACATCCTCATCCTCGGCGGAACCGGTTTTATCGGACCGCATCTCGTGCGATATGCGGTTTCGCGCGGACATCGCATCACGATCTTCACGCGCGGGCGGCATACTGCCGATCTTCCGGAATCGGTGATTCATCTGGAAGGCGATCGCAACGGACAACTCGAGTCGCTCCGCGGAAAGCGTTGGGATGCCGTGGTCGATGATTCGGCTACCAATCCCAAATGGGTCCACGATTCCGCTGAGCTGCTGCGCGATTCCGTCGGTCGATATCTCTTCACATCGTCGACGGGCGTCTATTATCCGTATCTGCACCGCGGAATCGACGAATCCGGGCCGGTGCCGCTGGTGGCCGCCGATCCGAAAGACGGTTCTGCGACGTTCGGCGTCGCGAAAGCTCTGTGCGAACAGGAAACGCGGCGTGTATTTGGTGAGCGCGCGATCATCGTGCGGCCGACCTATATCGTCGGCCCCGGTGACACGACCGATCGCTTTCCGTATTGGCCCGTTCGGTTGGCGCGCGGCGGTGAAGTGCTCGCGCCCGGGCGCAAAGATGATCCCGCGCAGTTCATAGACGTGCGCGATCTCGCCGAATTCATGGTGCATCTGCTCGAGGGACAGCGATCAGGCGCGTATAACGTGGCAGGTCCGCGCTCTGCGACAACGGCGCGTACGTTCCTGGAGACCGCGCGAGCCGTGATCAATCCGACCGTCAAGTACACAAGCAAGCCCGGCCGCTCGTGAGTTTTTTGCGGCGGAATGCAAAGCCGCAGCCGCGGTGATGATCTATGAAAATCACATCGTTGGCTCTCGCTCTGCTTTCGCTCGCGAGCGGTATTGCGGCGCCCGCGCGTGCGCAAAAGACCGGAGCGCTTCTCCGGGTGAAGGATTCGGTTCGCACCGCTGAGCAAGCGCAGGGGATTCGAACAGCGGATGCGCACGATGCGAAGGCCGACACGGTTTTCGCGGCGCTGGTGTTCGATCCATCGCTGACAGCGCCCGCGCGATCATCCGCGTGGACAGCGAGCGTGTCACCGTCGGGGCCGGCCAAGGAAGCGAGAATCCAGGTGAACGTCTGCGATATCGCGGTCGCAATCTGCGGCTCGCGCGGTGCGGCGAGTCTGATGCTCGCGGGCCCGCTCAACAAGGATGATCCGTTCACGCGACTCGGCGATCTCGACGGGCTGGTCGGTTCCGCGCGCGTGCAGGCGACGTACACCACCAACGTGACGACGGTCGGCTCGTTCTACTCGTTTTCCGGAACGCTTAGTCAGCCGAGCTTTTCCTATCGTGACACCGCCGCACTGACCGAGCACAGTGTGCTGCACACTGCGTACGCGCTCGAGGCCGACGGTGGATATCGCCTGTCCTCGATGACGTTGAGCGGGTCTGTGCGGTGGGAGCAATCGTATCGCGCGCACACGTCGCAAAACGTGTGCGCACCGGCGTCGTTCGGGCCGAGCGGAACCGAAACGTGCGCGGACATGGTGCTCGGCGCGCCATTCACGCGAGCGCGCGCAATCGCGAGCGTCTCCGGCGCGTGGAGTGTCGGCGGGAACGGCGCGGTGCGGCTTACGATCTCACACGATCTGCGCCGCGGAACGACCGGGATCGATCTCCCCGTGTGGATGATCCAGAACGCGGCCGGCGGGCTCGCGGGTGGAGTGCGCTTTGGCTACCGCACGAACTCGAGGCAGGTGACGGTCGCGCTGTTCCTCAGTGAGTTTAAGCTGTAATAAGTTTGTGTTCATGACGAGCGCGCTAGTCGCGGACACATTTGCGCCAGCTGCCGCTGTGCTGAACAGCTGGCGCAATCTCAAGTGCACCGACGCAAGGACGACCGTCGCGTCGGCTCGAGACTCTTATCTATAGATAGCGTAGTCAAAACTCACGACGCGTATTACGGGTGCTTGCTATGTCCGCCATATTGGATCGCGTCCATCCGGGGAGCTCTGTCATACGATGCCGTGGCATCATCTGTCTGAGTCTCCATGCGCCGCGACGACATCTGGGTTGCAACCGCAATCCGCGAGGCGCTATAGGCGCAGAGGGTGTCACCAGCGCGATGATTCACGCTGAACTGACTCCGAACGATCTCTCACAATCTGCATCCAAATAGTGCAAACCAAAGTGCGTCGCCTCACGCTACCACAACTCATCGGCTTGGCGGTCGCTGGAATGTTTCTCGTGAAGGCGCTCGTTGAAATCCCATTGATGGTTATGGATCAATGGACGGTGCTCCAGCTGATCGCTGGCGTATCACCGCTGCTATTTCTACGAGGGGATGGCGTCAGAAGATACTTTGGCGGGTCAGTCTTCGCCGCCGCTGGCGTCGGCGTCGTGCGCTTGCTCGGAAACCCGATGCATTGTCTGCAGAATGACTCGATCTGCGTCCACTACAATATGCGAAGCGTTTTGATCGCGGGAGGTGCGTATGCGGCACTTACCGTGGTCGGGTTCCTCATCGTGCGACCCTTACCAAAAAAGCCGCGACAGACGTCGCTTTACGATTGGTTGACGCACTTTACCCGTTGATGTGCGACGGAGGCTATCCCTCAGACTGATTCAGGCACACCGCGTAGCGCTGTTCGCGTGTTGAAGTTTCGCGGCGCCAACTTGATCATGTCCAGCGAGAGTTTGCCACCGACCAAGAAAGCGCAGTCGACAGTCTCAATGCTGATTAGCGCGCCGTCGGCGAAAACTCTACCGCGAGAAATCGCACAGCGACTTTGTTCGGATTGTGGATCGTGCACTGTGCCGAACCCATGACCCGGTAAGTATTTCCCGACCGCGACTGCATCGTGAAGCCCTTTGGCTGATCGGCGACAGGGCAGGTGGTGTGCACCACGCCGGCGACGTCGTCCACAGCGATGAGAACCGGCGAGCGCTTCCGTTTTGCGAGTTCGATCTGCTCGTTGGGCAGGAGCGTGAGTACCGTTACGCGCTCCTGGTCCGTTTCGAACGCCGGACGAACTCCGACGCCGATGAACAGTTCGCGGGCGCGCTTCGTGGCTGCGTCGCAATCGGCGGGCTGATCGGCGATCACCACTTCGCAGAGATTGCGCGCGTTCGTCTGCGTCTCGGGCATCTCGACGGTGACGTTCCGAAACGGAACCGCGCCATCAACGCGCGCGAGGTGCGAGAAGCCGCCGCGCGTGTAGTGCACGCTCCCGTCGGCCGCCGTCACGAGCGCCTCTGGTTTGCCGACGGACGCGTTCACAAACTCGCTCGCACCGACGCCGATCCAGAAGTAATCGGTCACATGCTCGTGAATGAGCGTCGCGCTGTGCGCCGGAACTTCCACGCGGAACACGCGAATCTTGTCGCCGGTGTAGACGAGGTGATGATGTGGTTCGCTCGTCACAGGAACACCCTTCTGTGCGAGCGCGGGCGCGGCGAGGCCGCACATTACGAGTCCGAAAACGGCGATGTCGATGCGTTTCATATATATAAATCATAACGCAACCGACATCGCACCACATCACCCGCTTCTATCTTTAGTCAGATCGCAGCGCCCGGTTCGGATCGACATTCGCCGCGCGGCGCGCTGGAATGAAGCTCGCGATCATCGTCACGGAGAGCAAAACTGCGGCGACCGCGCCGAAAATCAACGGGTCGCGCGGCGATTCGCCAAAGAGCAGCGGCTTGATCCAGCTCCCCGCCGCGAGCGCGACTGCTCCGCCGATCGCGACGCCGATCACGCCGAGCGTCATTCCTTCGCGGACCACGAGCCTGATCAAGTCGCTCATCTGCGCGCCGAGCGCCACGCGCACGCCGAGCTCATGCGTGCGCTGCGCCACGTTGTATGAGATCACGCTGAACAAGCCAATCGCGGCGAGCGCGAGCGCGAGAATGCCGAACGCCAGGAACATGCTCGCGCCGAGTGACCAGGACTGCGTCTGGCTCCCGATCACTTCCGAGAACGGTGTCACCGTGAGATACGACGCGCCGGGCATGTCTGCCTGTAGCCGCCGGCGGATCGACTCGGCGAGCGGAGCGCCGCGGCCGCGCGTGCGGATGAACAAGCCGCCGTTGTTGGGATGGAATTGGGCGATCGCCAGATAGTAGTAGTAATCGTCGTTGTCCCCGTCGAGTTTCTGCGCCTTGATGTCCTCGGCGATTCCCACCACGTACGTGCACGGCATCGTGTCCGCGCCAACTTTCACGCACTGGCCGATCGCGTCCGCCGCGGGCCAAAGGCGCTTCGCCATTTTTGCGCTCACGACCATCGCGCCGGGAGCACCTGCGCGATCGGCGTCTGTGATCCCGCGGCCGCGGAGAATATGCGTACCGAGTGCGGCGAAGTATTCGGGGCTCACGCCGTTAAGATCGAATTGGCCGAGCTTCTGCACCGTATCTATCCCGGCAATGAACAGTCCCGTACTCCACGTGCTCCAAAACGGAACGCTGGTCTGGCGCGACGCGGTCTCGACTTCCGTGAGTGTCTTGGCGTCGGCGAGCAGCTTGTCCTTGAGCAACACGGTTTGGGCGCTGTCGAGCACGACGCCGCGCATGTTCAAATTGACCATGAGCACGGGATCCACATCGTAGCCGAGTCGCGTGTTGTTGACGTTGCTGAGACTGCGGACGAACAGTCCGGCACCGATGAGCAGCACGACCGAGAGCGCGCCTTGAAGGATGAGCAGCCCGATTCTCAGGTTCGAGCGGTGATACGTGCCTTCGCGCGCACCGGCCTTGAGGTCGGATGTGAGATTCACGCTGCGCAGCTGAAATGCCGGCGCGAGCCCGGTGAGCAAGCCTGCGCCGAGCGCGACGGCGAGCGCAAACAATAGAGTGCGTGGATCGGCAAGCAGCGGTGCGGGGGTGGACTTCGGCAGGAACGCCGCGCGCAGGAACACACCGGCTCCTTGAGCGATCAGTAATCCAGCCGTGCCGCCGAGCGCACCGAGAAGCACACTCTCGGTAAGCAGCTGCGCAACGAGCCGGCGGCGGCTGACACCGAGTGCGAGCCGCACGGCGATTTCACGCCGGCGATTCAAAGCGCGCGCGAGCAGGAGATTCGCGACATTCGCGCACGCGATCAGCAGCACGATCAGCGCAACGCCGCCGATCCAGGCGGCGACCTTCGACAGCTGACTCGGACTTGGGCCCCGCTGGAGAATGATCGAGGCGGCAACCGCGCGCGGCTTGGCGAGATCGAACGGCGTCCCGGCTGGCTGGTCCGCTAACTGAACGCGATAGCTCCGCTGAAACGCGGCGGTCAGATCTGCGTCTGCGCGGGCGATGCTGACGCCGGGCTTGCGCATCGCGATCGCCTGCGACCACGTCCAGTTGTACGTCGTCCACCACGTCTTGCCTTTCTGATTTAGCGTCTGCGTGCTCGCGTAGCTGCTGATCGGGATGTACACGACCGGCAGCTGGTCAGGCCACAGGCCGGCAAATCCCGCCGGCTCCACGCCGATGATCGTATACACGAGTGGGCCGACGCGAATCGTTTGTCCTATCGCATCGCGCCGGCCGCCGTACGCGCTCTGCCAATAGCTGTAACCCAGAACGGCAACCGGCGCGCCCGCCGGCGTGGAGTCTTCCGCCGGCGTGAAGTTTCTGCCGATGACGGGTGGCGCGTCGAACATATCGAAAAAGGTCGCGCTCACGATCGCGACGCTCATCTCGCGCGCATCGCCGCCGCTGCCGACTGCGATGTCGCGTCGCGTGGTTTGCGCGAGTCGAGAGAACGACGTAGTCCAGTTCGTGAGATCGACGTAGCGCGCGAACGGCATCCCGTTGCCGAGGTATTCCTTCCCGCGGTACGTCGTGCCGAGGAAGATTCGGTGTGTCAGCGTCGCGTCGCGCAGCATCGGCGGCGGCCGGAAGAGCAGGCGATCGACGATTGAGAACATTGCCGCGTTCGCACCAATGCCGAGCCCGAGCGTGAGCACCACCGCGATCGTGAACGCAGGCTTTGCGCGCAGTCCGCGCGCGGCGTAGCGCAGATCTTGTAGGAACGATTCCCACCACGGGGCGCGGGCGGACGCGTTGGTCTGTGAATCGCTCATGGCGTTCTCCAAAGTTTTCCCGTGTTGCTCGAACACGATCAGGAATTGAACGGGTGGGATCCGATCATTTTAGACACGCGCCGGCCGGAAATCGTTGACAGCAGCATGATCCGGCGCGAGCGTTCCTCTATGAAATCCCGCACCCCATTGCTCGTTGCCGCGATCTTCGCGGCAGCCGTCGTATCACCGGCTCGCGCCCAAACGAAACAATCAGCGGCGCCGGACCTCGACGCGATCGCCAAGAAGGTCATCGCGCGCGAGCAGGTCGTTGGCGCGTCGGTGTTGGTCACCCAAGGCGGCAAGGTGCTGCTGCACAAAGGATACGGATACGCCGAGCTCAATCTTCAGGTGCCGGCAAAGGACGAGACGGTTTATCACGTCGTCGGGCCGCTGATGCCGTTCACGGGCGTTGCGGTCATGCAGCTCGTCGAGAGCGGAAAGCTCTCGCTCGACGCGGACATCTCCACGCTCATCTCTGAATTTCCGCTGCAAGGCCATCACGTCACGGTTCGCGATCTCCTCGGCCACACCTCGGGCATAGTCGACTATCACTACTTGGGCGACGCGATCGACGGCACAAGCCGCCAGCCGAAGGCTCTTGATGAAGTCATCACGCTGTTCTCGCACCGGCCGTGGATTAATGATCCCGGCACGACCTGGGATTGGTCGATCTCAGGGTTCGTTTTGCTAGTGGATATCATCGAACGCGTGAGCGGTCAGAGTTTCGACGACTACATGCAGCAGCACATCTACGGACCCGCAGGAATGAAGTCGACCACGCTGTGCGATGACTTCACGCTCACTCGCGGCCTGTCGCCAGGATATCGCCGCACCGCCGACGGCCATGTGCAGGCCGCCGAGAACGACATGGCGTTCAACTACGATCTCCGCTACTGCAGCACCGTCGGCGATCTCGACCGCGGCTGGCAGGCGGTGCGCGATCACAAGCTGCTCAAGGGCGAATCGCTCACGCTGATGAGCACGCCGACCGGGCCGGGGATGCACATGAGCCCGACCGACGCCGAGATGCACTACGGGCTCGCGCTCACTCTGAATCATGAAGACAAGCATCGCAGCCGCGGACAGCATGGCTCGCTGCTCGGCTATGCCGGCGCGATGTATGAATTTCCGGAGGATCAGCTGACGGTAGTGGTGCTCACAAACACCGAGAATCAGAACGCGTATTCGGTTGCGCGCGCGCTGGCTCGTGCGGTGCTCAAGCTGCCGGAGCTTCCCGCGCCGCCCGCGCCTCAGCCGCCGCGTATACTGGCCGACGAACCAATGGCGCCGATCGCGCGTGCGCAGTTGCTAGGTGATTTTACGGTGCGCTACGACAAACTGCCGGCCGATCTGCACGGGTCGTTCACCCAATACCGCCGCACGTACCGAATCTTTGATGAAAACGGACGGCTGATGATCGAGCCGCGTGGTGAGGGTGCCGAACGTCTGCTCAAGCAGCCGGACGGCACGTTCGCGATGCGGTCGGCTCCGCGCACGGTGATCACCTTTACGATCGAGAAGAACCGTGCGTCGCGCATGACGATGCAGTCGCCGGGTGCAGGGCGCACGCTCGCCGGAGGGAGAACCGGCACTGAGTAGTTACGGCTGAGTTATGGCTTGCGCCGTTCTTCGCGTTCTTCCTTTTCGTCATCTGTTAAATCCACAGCGAGCGGGAAGAAGAGCGAACGCTGAATTTTTGGGTACGGCACGGTCCAGCCGCGCGCATCGTGCCAGAGAATCCGATTCAGCTGCTCGGTCGGCGCCGCATCGGGGACGCGAAAATTCATTTTCCCTGATGCGACAGTCGCCTTTCGTTTAGCGTCGGCATCGGGGCCGGCGATGTCGCCGACGCGCTGATTCACGTCGTACAGCGACTGGTTCGGCGTCAGCGCGGTGTACGGCGCGAAGTCCGGCGCTGCATCCGGCGCGTTGAAGCTCGCGTGCATATCCGTCGCGACGAGATCGAACATGCTGAGCGCGGGCAGGCCGAGCATGAGTTCGACCGTCTTCACCATGCTCTGCAAATTGTAGAACGTGCTGTCGATCACGCCGCGTCTCGCGAACGGGCTAGCCACCAAAGCAACGGTCCGGTGTCCATCGACATGATCGACGCCGTCCTGCGCGTCGTCCTCGACGATCACAATCGCCATCGATTTCCAGAACTGTGAATGCGATAGGGCCTCGACGATCTGCCCGAGCGCGAGATCGTTGTCCGCCACGCATGACTTTGGCGTGCACCAGCCGGCGCTCGTGCCCTGTGTGTGATCGTTCGGGAGCACCATCATTACGAGATTCGGCATCTCGCCCTTGGATTCCCATTCGCGCAGATGCTCGCGCACGACGTCGGCCTTCACAACGTCGGGAATTTCTTCGGTCCACCCGGGATACTCGCGCACGAGCGCACGATCGAGCGACGGTATGTCGGAGTGCGTGTTGAATCGCTTGGCGAGTTGATCGCGAAAGAACGCCGGATTGTGCGGAAGGGAATCGCGGTACTGCGCGAGCAGGCGTGTGCGAATGCTCGCGTCGTTGCGCGCCGGTGCGGGCGCGTACTCACCGAAAACGCTGACGGTTTTCCCTTTGGTCTGCGCGGCTTCCCACAAGAATCCGCCCGACGAATACGTCAGCGCGTCGTTCCCCTCCGATGGATAGCTGCGGCCGAAATACAGCGGCCACATCGGATACTCCGTCTCGTTCGCCTGTGTGAGCCACTGGTGGCCATCGGCCGAGTTGCCGCCCGATGCAAAGAAGTGATCGAACAGCACGAATTGATTCGCGAGCGCATGCGCGTTGGGCGTGACGTCGCGGCCATACATCGTGAGCGACGGATCGCTCGCGCCTTTGCCGATATCGCCCAGTACTTGATCGTATGTGCGATTTTCGCGGATGATATACACAACGTGCTGCACGAGCGACGCTTCGCCGGGTCGCTCGGGCACTGCGCGCGCAACGGCATCGCGGCGCGGCGCGAGCGATGGCGCATCAGGCCCCGATCGCAGCGCAAGCCGGTTGTTTTGCGCAACGCCAGTTGTGTATGCGGCGAGTTCGGCGTCGGACGGAACGGGAATCACATTCACCGCCCCGCGAACCGCATGCACGTAGCGTCCTTCGAGTGTTGCCGGACGTCCCGTGCCGGATCCGACGCCGAGCAGCGTGCCGACCGCGATCGTCTTGCCGTCAGCACTCACGTCGAGCGATGACGGATACCATCCGGTCGGGATCAGTCCGCGCAGCCGCGCAGTGCGGCTGCCGGTGACTCCAGACACCTCATACATCGCGACTGCATTCACTCCGCCGAGTGCCACGTAGAGTGTGGCACCATCCGGCGAGAGTGCGACGGCGGTCGGCGCAAGCCCAATGCGGTCGAGTCTGAACGGCGCGATGGCGATCGTCGTGATGACTGCGTCGGTATGCGTGTCGATGACCGAGACGTTATCGCTGTTGCCGTTGGCGACGTACAAGCGCGACGCGCGCTCATCCCACGCGATTCCCGATGGATGCAGTCCAACCGGGATTACTGTCGTGACTTTGCCGGAAACGAGGTCTATACGGGACACGTTACCGGCTTCGGCAATCCCGCGCGCGTCGATGCGCACACGCTCGGCGCGCGGGTCGCAGCACTCGAGTGCCGCGCGTTCACCACTCGCAGGCCTCGGGCCGCCGAGGTTCGTGACGTACGCCGCGGAGCCGTCGTGCGCGATCACCGCGCCGACAGGGAGCACGCCGAGGGGAATCGTGCTGATGAGCGCGTTGCTCTCGGCGTCGAGTACCGCGAGCGCATCATTTGCGGGAAGTGCGACGATCGCAACGCGATGTCCTGACGCATTTGCCGTTCGCGCAACTGCGGTCGCACCCGCGAGAAAATCGCCGAGCGACGCTGATGATCCGACGACCGCCGCACTGTCTCCGCCGTAGGCGTCGCGCACCGATTTTCCCTCGGCAGAGTAGGTGAACAGCTGGATGACCGATTTCGCGCGCGGAAGCGGCGGGCCGCCGGGAGTGCGCTTCAGCGTGAGGTCCGCCGGGAGCCGTCCTACCGTTGAGACGAGCGCGTTGCCATTGACTGGATCGATTGCGACGCCGTACACGCCGGGGCGGCCATCGAACTTCGCGCTCGCCGCCATGCGATTGTCGAGCCAGGCGAGGCGGTACGCCGCTCCTGGAACTGCAACCCAGATTTCCGCCGGGTTCTTGCCGAATCTCACTCCGCCGACTCGTCCATCGAACACGCTTTGCAGCCCGGCTGGAGTCACGCGCTGCTCGGTCGCGATGATGCCCGGGTCCGGAACTTCGCGGACAGGTTTCCTGGGCGGTTGCTGCGCGCCCTGAATGAAGAACAGGAGAGGGAAGAGCATGTGAGGAATGTGGTTCACTGGGCCCGCCGGAGCCACCGGTCTGCCCCGTGTGAATCGTCACGAACATGTCGCTTCTATATGAAGGCGGCCTGCCTCCCCGTATCCTTCGCCGCATGAAGGCTACAACCGCTTGCCTTGTCGTCCATCCGCGGTCGGGACGAAACCTCACGTGCGTATCCGACATCACGTCCGTATTTGCGCGCGCGGGGTGGTCGACCGATGTGGTTGTGAAGGAATCGAAGGGACAGACAATGGAGCTCGCCGCGCGTGCGGCTGAGGCCGGCTACGACTGGGTCATCGCATACGGCGGCGACGGCACCGTAAACCATGTCGTCAACGGTGTGCTCGCGCTTTCCGGCAAACGGAATACGGCGGTTGGCGTCATTCCCGGCGGCACCGCGAATGTTTGGGCCGCCGAAGTCGGCGTGCCCTCCGATCCCGTGCGAGCGGCGCAATCGCTGGTCGAGAGTGACATCCGCGATGTGGACGTCGGGCACGTGGGCGTCGAGTCTCTCACACTCGGCGGCGCTTCGAGTGAGACGGATCACTACGCAGCATCCGCATCGGGGCCGCGACGTCACTTCTTACTCATGGCAGGGCTCGGGGTTGATGCGGCGCTGATGCGCAGCACGCCAACAGAGCTCAAACACAAACTTGGCATCGCCGCGGTGGTACTCTCGGCGGTGAAGATGCTGCCGACGCTGCAGACATATCCCATTGAGATTCGATCGGGGAATGCCGGCGCGCTCGTGTGGGAAGGGAAGGCGCTGCAATTGGTGGTGGGAAACACGCGACTCTACGGCAAAGTGGCGCGCATGACACCCGATGCGCTGCTCGACAGTGGTGAACTCGACATCTCGGTAGTCTCTGCACAGAGCAAAATGAGCGCGCTCATGCAGGTGATCGGCATCATGCTGCGCGGCCGGCCGAGTCGCGATGGAGCGAAGGCTGCGCGCAACGCGTATTTCCACGTGCGCGCGCCGGCATCGGTGGATCTGCAGCTTGATGGAAGCGCCGTAAAACTCAAGAAATATCTCACCGCCGGCGCCCGTGACGCACTCACCCGCGCCGGAGATCCGGCGCGGGTGATGGTCAACTATCGGTTTGACGCGGTGCCTGGTGCGCTGCGAATCGCGGTGCCGCGGACATACGACGGACCGCTATTCCGCGCTAATTCTTGACCGCTTTTCCGGTGGCCAGATCGAGCGTGTACGTCTCATTCCCGACCGTCATCGGCACGAACTCCGTCCCGTTGAATGTGATTCCGACGTTGCGCGAGATCGTGATGGTTCGCGTGCTGTCGCCTTTCGTCACGACGCCGCTGCCGGTCACGACACGTGCGATGCTGCCCGAGGCCGGATACGGATTTGCAGACCGCGGCAGGTTGACGACGATATTCGAGAACGTTGAGCTGTAACTGACGTCGGCCGTGCGCGTTGCCGCGCTGTCCGACCAGTACGCGCCGTGTGTGCCGCCACCGCTGCCGTTCCAGGTGCGCGTGGTGTTGTGGCCGAGCAGGCCAGTGGCTGTGAGGTCACGCGCGCCGTTCACGGTATCTGCTCCTGCGGTCGTCGCAACGACGCCGCTCAGCGTTGCCTGAACATCCATGGAAGCCGTGGTGGAATCGAAGTGGTTCATCGGCGCGCCGCTCGCATCGAAAAACGCGAGGCTGCGGACGACAGTCACGCCATTTGCGTTGACGGTCGGCGGGCAGTCAAAGCGGCCGTCGGCTGGATTGAGCGTGCAGCCGCTGCCGGGGCCCTGCGAGAATGCCGCGCCGCCTGCGGAGATCACGCTCATCGAGACGCCGGAACCTGTGTTGCTGCCGAGGCTCCATCCCATCGTGGATGAAACGCCGTTGATGGTGTTCACGTCGGAGATGGTTGCATCGGCGGACGCGTGCACGGCGATCAGTGCGCTGTCGACGGCCGTGACCTGAAACTTGAGCGACGTCGGCTGAGTCGACGAATCACTCGAGCCGCATGCGCCCATCGCGATGACGAGCGCACCAGCGCCGGCGGTAAGCAGGGAACGTTTCATTGGCGTATATCCTCCACGTGCAGGTTGAACTTGGGCCTGTGGTTTCGATTCAGCTGGGAGACGAAGGCGCCGCGGAAACGTTTAGTGATGCGGAACACAGTTGGCGAAATATTTTCAGCAGGCTTTCTGACCAGGCCGTTTTGATGCATCTTCTGGCATGTTTCCCTCTATGAGAATCTCAATGTCCGGTCTTTCTCCGCTCTCGATCCGCACGCTTGCCACGCTCACCGTTCTCGCGGTTATCACCGCGGGCTGCACCGCGCCGCACGCCGGCACCGGTGTAGCCGCCACTCCTGCGGGAACGCCGCGCGTCGGCCCGGTGCATGGGTCGGTGATTGTGGTTGGCGGCGGAGCGATGGGGCCGGAGGTGTACGCGAAGTTCATTGAACTCGCGGGTGGGCCGGACGCTGTGATCGTCGATGTTCCAACAGCCGGCGGCGATTCTGTCTATCCCGCCGATTGGCGCGGCGCGGCAGGGTTCAAAGCGGCGGGCGCAAAGAACATTGTTGTTCTGCATACGATCAATAGAAAGGTCGCGGACTCGGACGAGTTCATCGCGCCGCTGAAAACTGCCGGCGCCGTCTGGTTCGAAGGCGGCCGTCAGTTCCACCTCGTGGATTCGTACGGCGGCACGAAAACCGAAAAGGCGTTCATGGAAGTAATGGAGCGCGGCGGCGTGATCGGCGGTTCATCCGCCGGCGCGTCGATTCTCGGCAGCTACATGGTTCGCGGCGCGCCGTCGAACGACAACTACATCATGTCATATCCGGGCTACGAGCGCGGATTTGGCTATCTGCGCGGTGTCGGCATCGACCAGCACGTGGTCGCCCGCGAGCGTCTCGCCGATCTCGCGGATTCTGTGATGCCGCGGCATCCAGAGATTCTTGGAATCTCAGAGGACGAAGGGACGGCCTGGGTCGTGCGCGGCGATTCCGCCGAAATTATTGGAAGAGATAAAGCATTCGTTTACGGCGGCAAGGACGCCACCGATCCGGGGAAGCCGTTCCTCACGCTGCATCCCGGCGACAAGTACAACCTCGCCTCCCGCCGTGTGACGCATCGTGCGATCACGGAGACCGCAGTTTCACAGGCGTTCATCGATTCGCTGTTCACGGATTTCAAGCAGCCCGGCGGACCGATGGCGACCGTGCTCGTCGCGCAGAACGGCAAAGTGTTTATCGATGCGGCATATGGAATTGGACCGCAGCGAAAGTACATGCCGGCGACGACCATACCGCAATTTCCGCTGCTCGGTCTCTCTGCCGGCTTCAACGCCGCGGCGATCATCGGCCTGGAGCATGAAGGCAAACTGAAGTTCGACGATGTATTTCCGGACGGATCCGGGCTGACCATTCGCGATGTGCTGCTGCAATACGAGCAGTCGCTCGCGCGGCGCAAATCGATCGTGTCGCTGATCTCGAAGAAAGGCGGTGCATCGTACACGGCGCAGATCACGCGCCGGATTTACACGCCGATCGGCATGCACAAGACGGAGGCCGATTCAACCACCGGAGAGTTCCAGTCCGATGTAGACGAGCTCTACCGCTGGGAACTCGGGCTCACCGATATCAAAGGGCTGCGCCAGGGCTCATATGGCTGGCGGATCGACAACTTCAAGGGGAACGTGCGCGAGAGCGAGTTCGGCACGAGCGATGGACGGCGCAATGCATTCGTGCGATTCCCGGCGCAGCACGCCTCGATCATCATCCTCACGAGCAGCCCGACCGCCGACACGCGGGGGATTGCCGAGAAAATCGCTCAGCGTTTGATATTTCCGGCAGGTGCGTCGAAGTAACGCCATGGGCGCAGCAAGACGATGAACCATCGCTTGAGCGTCGCGTGCATTTTCGGCAGCCACGCGATGCCGGTCGCGCGCCCTAGCGCGGCGAACGGCCAGGTCCCGAGATAGACGACGCCGAGCAAGAGCAGCACCGGCGGCCAGAGAACTACGGCGACCGGAATGAGCACCACGAGCAGCGGTGCCACGAACATGCACGGGCCGAACGCGAGGATCACGCTGCGGATCCTCGCTCACGAACATGTTCGGCGTCGTGCAGCCGCTGGCGAATCAATGCGATAGTCTCCGCGTCGAGTTCGCCGTCAAAGTGCGAGAGCGGATCCACCGCGTACTCCCGATTCACATGGTGTCCGCGGCGCGCGACTTTCTCCGTGAGGATCGAGCGCCGCATGATGAGCACCGTGACGGCGTGCGCCGCCGTGCAGGCAATCAACAGACCGGTGAGCAGGTTGATGTCGTGCGTGAGTTCGAGCAAAAAGATGACCGCAGTGAGCGGCGAGCGCATCGTGCCGCCCATCATCGCCGCCATGCTGATCATCGCCCACAACCCGGCATCGTGTCCCGGGATGATCTGTGATTCGATTGCGCCGATCGCGCCGCCCATGATCAGTAATGGCGCGAGCACGCCGCCGGAAGTTCCCGACCCCAGCGCGATCGCCCACATCAGCGCCTTTGCGATGAGCAGTCCAACCGCCGCACCTGCGATGAGATTGCCGGCGAAGAGGTCGCGGATCACGTCGTAGCCGACACCGAGCGCGCGCGGCGCAAAGAGGCCGCCGACGCCGACGGCCAGTCCGCCAATCATCGGCCACCACATCCAGTGGATCGGGAGTTTCGCGAAGCTGTCCTCGCAGAAATAGCAGAGCTTTGTGAGCAGCGCCGATGCGAATCCTGCGACGACGCCAACACCGAGTCCGACTGCGAGGCCGGTCATGCCGAGCATCGCGTGCGGCGGAACGGGGAAGACGGCACCCCCGCCGAGCAGCGGCACACGCATCGCCGCGCCGACTGTTGCGGCAACGGCCACAGGGACGAAACTGCGCGGCTTCCATTCAAACAGGAGCAGTTCGACGGCGAGCAGGACCGCGGCCATCGGCGCGGCGAATATCGCTGCCATTCCTGCGGCTGCTCCGGCGACGAGCAATGTTTTCCGCTCGCTGTCCGACAGATGAAACGCCTGCGCGAATACCGAGCCGAACGCCGCGCCCGTCATGATGATCGGGCCTTCTGCGCCGAACGGGCCGCCTGTCCCGATCGCAATCGCCGAGGACAGCGGCTTGAGCACGGCGACCTTGGCGCTCAGCCGGCTCCGGCCGATGAGGATGGCTTCCATCGCCTCGGGAATTCCGTGGCCGCGAATTTTTTCAGAGCCATACCGGGCGACAAACCCGATGATCAGCGCGCCGGCGACCGGTACCGCGATTGCCCAAAGGCCGAGCCTGTTTTGGCTTGGCGGCGTGCCGACGGCGGACAGCGTGTGGAAGTAGGCGAGCGCGGTGATGCTCTCGATCAGGCGGACGAGCACCCAGGCGACGCCGGCACCGATCGCGCCGACGATCGCGGCCATGGCGGCGATCAGGAGCATCCGTGACGTGGCGGTGAAGTCGCCGAGGGTGTCGCGGGCGTGGGAAGCGGTCATACCATCAATATATTGATGTCAATGGACAACGGCAGGGGCAATGCAGGATGCAGGAGAGGAATGCGGGATTGGGAAGGGGCCGGATGCGGAAGGGACAAACGGGGATAGATTCGTCGTATGCGAGTCATCGAGATCTCTGTTTCGGGCGGGCCGGAAGTGCTCGTGGTGGGGGAGCGGGCCACGCCGATCGCCGGGCCCGGCGAGGTGCTCATTCAGGTCGCGGCGGCGGGGGTGAACCGGCCGGATGTTGCGCAGCGAAAGGGGATGTATCCACCGCCTCCTGGCGCGTCGGACATTCCCGGGCTGGAGATTGCCGGCACGGTGGTCGCGCTCGGTGACGGGGTCACATCGCTCGCGGTTGGTGATCAACTCTGCGCGTTAGTGACCGGCGGAGGGTATGCCGAGTTCTGTGTCGCGCCCGCGGTGCAGTGCCTGCCGATTCCGCGCGGACTCACGATGATCGAGGCGGCGTCGCTTCCTGAGAATTATTTCACCGTGTGGTCGAATGTGTTCGACCGCGGCCGGCTGATGCGCGGCGAGTCGCTGCTCGTGCAGGGTGGGTCGAGCGGGATCGGCGTCTGCGCGATCCAGCTCGCACACGCGCTCGGCAGTCGCGTGTTCGCCACGGCGGGCTCGCCGGCGAAATGTGAAGCGTGTGAAAAGCTCGGTGCCACGCGCGCAATTAATTATCACACCGAAGATTTTGTTGAGGTCTTGAAAGTCGACACGGCCGGCCGCGGTGTCGACGTCATTCTCGACATGATCGGCGGGGCGTACGTGCCGCGTGAAATCACCGCGCTCGCCGAAGAGGGGCGCCTCGTCATGATCTCCACGCAGGGCGGCGCGAAAACAGAAATCGACTTGCGCGCGCTCATGGCAAAGCGCGCTTCGATCACCGGGTCGACGCTTCGGAACCGGCCGCCGGCGTTTAAAGGAGGCATCGCGCGATCGCTGCGCGAGAAGGTGTGGCCGCTGCTCGAAAGCGGTGCCGTGAAGCCCGTGATTTTTAAGACGTTTCCGTTTGCGCAGGCGAGCGACGCGCATCGCCTGATGGAATCGAGCGAGCACATCGGCAAGATCATGCTCGCGGTTCAACAGAACTCGTAAACGAGGACTCACCATGACTGGCAATCGTCCTCTCGCGTTCGTCACCGGCGCATCGAGCGGAATAGGCGCGGATCTCGCGCGCGAGCTCGCGCGCCATGGGCACGATCTCGTACTCACCGCGCGCCGCACGGAGCCGATGCGTGCGCTCGCGGATGAACTCAAAACGCTCGGCGCGGCGAGCACGGTGATTTCCGCTGACTTGAGCAAACCCGGCACCGCGGAGGCACTCGCGCGTGACCTCGAGACGCGCGGGCTCGCGATCGACGTGCTCGTGAACAACGCGGGACTCGGCGCGGGCGGTCCGTTTCATGAATCCGATCCGGCGCGCGTTTCGGAGATGCTCTACGTGAATGTCGTCGCGCTCACCGAGCTCACCCGCGCACTGCTCCCATCGATGGTGAAGCGGAAAAGCGGTCGCGTGTTGTTGGTCGCGTCGACCGCGTCATTTCAGCCGGGACCATCGATGGCCGTCTACTGCGCGAGCAAGGCGTTCGTGCTCAGCTTTGGCGAAGCCATCAGCTACGAGCTTCGCGGCACCGGAGTGACCGTCACGACACTCTGCCCCGGGCCGACGCATTCGGAGTTCACCACGGTTGCGAAGACCGACACTTCTATGCTCTTCGAAGGTCCGGGAGCCTCGGTGATGACATCAGCCGAAGTCGCTCGCCAGGGATATCGCGCGATGGCAGCGGGGAAACGCGTCCACATCGCCGGTCTCATGAACAAGATCATCGCTGCGTCGGGCCGCTTTTCGCCGCATGCGATCTCGCTCCCCGTCACCTCTGCCATCTTGAAGCCGGGGAAGTAAGCGACGTATATAGAAGGAACAGAACACTCCTCAATTGGGAGCACGTCCATGTCCGAGAAGAACCCTACGCGTCGCGATTTCGTCGAGAAGGCCGCAAAGACCGCCCTCGCCGCCGCGTTCGTCCCCGCCGGTTTCCCGATGATCGTGCCGCGCCACGTGCTCGGCGGTCCGGGATATCAGGCGCCGAGCGATACGCTGAACATCGCGATCGTCGGATTCGGCGGGATGGGATCTGGAAACTCCGAAGTGCTCGCGCAGGCGGAGAACATCGTTGCGATTTGCGACGTGGATCTCGCGTTCGCCGATAAGAACGTGACTGATAAAGAAAAGGGCCGCGACGGTCCGCGTCCGCAGGGACTGAAGCTTCGCGAGCAGTTCAACAAAGCCGCGAAGTACCGCGACTTTCGCGAAATGCTCGACAAGCAGAAAGACATCGACGCTGTGCTCGTCGCGACGCCCGATCACAATCACGCGATCGTCGCGAAATCCGCGATGCAGCTCGGCAAACATGTGTACGTGCAGAAACCACTGACGACCACCGTGCACGAGGCGCGTGCGCTCGCGCAGATGGCGCGCGACAATCCCAAAATCGCGACGCAGATGGGAAATCAGGGTCATTCCGGCGACGGCACGCGAAACGTCGTCGAGTGGATCCAGGCCGGCGTCATCGGTCCCGTGCGCGAAGTGCACGTGTGGACCAACCGTCCGATCTGGCCGCAGGGCGTTCCGCGTCCGCTCGCACCGGCGCAGCTCACGCCCGCCGGATCTTCGTTTGGCAACGGCTGGAATTCGCGCGCGATCGATAACGCGGCCGCAGCGGGGATGTCGGCCGGCGGAACACCGATGCCGGAAGGAATGCGCTGGGATTTGTATCTCGGCGGCACGGCGGAAGACGTTCCGTATCACCCGATCTATCATCCGTTCAACTGGCGCGGATGGACGGATTTCGGCGTCGGCGCACTGGGCGACATGGGCGCGCACCTGATCGATCAGCCGTATTGGGCGCTCGGTCTCACGCAGCCGATCAGCATCGAAGCAACGTCAACACCGTGGGGCACAACGCCGATGCCGCCGTTGCAGGCCGGCGGACGAATGCGCAGCAAGCCGGTGTGCTATCCGCAGGCGATGCTCGTGCACTATGAGTTCGCAGCGCGCGGGAAGATGCCGCCGGTGAAGCTCAGCTGGTACGACGGCGGACTTCAGCCGCCGCGCCCCGATCTTCTTCCAGACGATGTCGAGATGCTCCGCGAGGGCGGCGTGATCTTCATTGGCGAGAAGGGCATCCTGATGCACGAGACGTACGGCAACAATCCGCGCATCTGGCCGGAAGCACTGATGGAAAAGGCGAAGGCCGTGCCGAAGACGCTGCCGCGCATCACCGTGTCGCACGAGTTCAACTGGGTCGCCGCGTGCAAAGGACTCGGCAAGGCGAGCTCGCCGTTCGAGTACGCGGCGGGGCTGACGGAGACGATGGTGCTTGGCATCGTCGCGCTGCGCGCGGGGCAGGGGAAGAAAATTATTTATGACGGCGCGGCGTCGAATGTCACGAACGTCGCGACGGTCAATCAGTATCTGACGAAGGAGTATCGCTCGGGCTGGGCTGTGTAAAAGACAGGGACGGGCGAGGCATGAGGGGCGACTTGGCGAAGGGCGATGGCTATTTTTTGTCGAGTTCGCGGTACCACGCGGTGAATGCACGCTCGAAGAAAATCTTGTTGAACAACACCCAGTCACCGAGTGAGGCGGGGAGCGCGTAGTTCGCGCCGAGCTCTGCGGGTGTTTGTCCTTTCTCGTGCCCCTGCCGGGCGGCGTGTTCGACTTCGTCGATCATCGCGATGTAGCGGTCGAAGTCCGCTTCCTTTGCGAGCGCGCCGTGGCCGGGGACGTACGTCGTCGCCTTCTGGCGGCGCAGCGCGCGCGCCGACTTCGATAGCTGCGTGGGAACAGCGTCGACATAATTCGGAAACATCGCGTTCCAGACGAGATCGCCGGTGAAGACAATGCTGGGATCGTCGAGCTCAAGCGAAACGTCGCTCGATGTGTGGCCGCTGCGCGGAATGACGCGCACCGTACGGCCGCCGAGGTCCACGACGGACGGCGCGGTGCCGCTGAAGAACGTCACGTCTTTCAGAGCGTCAGTGCGCGCCGGATCGGCGGGGAGATTCTTCTCGAGGACCTGGCTGCGCGTCGCCTCGGTAGACCGTACCACGGGTTTCGCATCGGGACGTTCGTAACCGGCGACTCCGTTCGCGTGATCGGAGTGATAGTGCGTGAGTGCGACGTGTGTCGGCCATTTGCCGGTGAGTTCCTTCGCGCGCGTCGCGAGCCATTCCGCGCCTGCCGGCATGTTGAAACCTTCAATGGCCAGCACGCCGCTGCGTCCGGCGATGATGCCGCCGTTCGAGAGCGTGGTGCGATCACCGGTGAGCGGCGTGGAGATCAGCGCCCACACACCATCGGATATTTTCTCGAGACTGCCGAACGGTTCGCGCGCGACAACAGCGCCAAGCGGTCTGTTCGCCCACATCGCGCGCAGTGCGGGCGGCATTGCAATGGATGCGAGTGCGATATGCGCGGCGCATGAAGTCGATTTCGACAGAAAGTCGCGGCGATTGAGTTCGGTCATGTTCCTCTCGGAGTCAGAGCGCGATTTTCCTTCATATATGGCACGAGTCCACCGTGGTCGAGGATATCGAGCACGATGCCGGTTAGCGGCGGGCAGGTGAGCGTGAGCGCCTTGGCGTGATTCTCCACCGAAAGCGCGGCGCCGTCGAGAACAACGGAGAGCGCGTCGCCCTCGTCAAAACGGCTGGTGTCGCACTGAACGGGAATCAGTCCGTTGTTGATCGCGTTTCTATAGAACGTTCTCGAAAAACTCTGTGCGATCACCGCTTTGATTCCCGCGGCGAGAATCACCGTAGCGGCCACTTCCATGGCGGAGCCGCAGCCAAAGTTGTGACCGGCGACGATGATATCGCCTTCACGCACAGACGCGGCGAACGACGGATCGAGAGTTTCGAGCAGCCATTGTTTCAGCAGCTGCTCGTCGATCGTATCCCGCTTGCGCGTGGACGCGATGATGTAGTCCGTATTGATGTTGTCGCCGAGTTTGCGCGCGCGGCCATCGAGGCGGATCATCGTGAGACGCGCGCCGCGCGAGGATCGGTGATCTTGCCCGTAGCCGCGGACGCGCCGCACGCCGCCGGAGAGGCCAGATAGATCGACGCCGATGCGTTCCCCATCCGCGACTTGAAGTTCCGGTTCGCGGTGGAGAGTACGTTCACGCCGTCGGTTGGAATCACTCCACTCGTGCCGCAGCAGGCGCCGCAGCCGACGGTTGTGATCTTCGCGCCGAGCGATTCGAATGCTTCGAGCGTCCCATCAGCACGAAGAATCTCGTCTACCTCTCGCGAGGCGGGCGTGACAACCAGCTGCACGCCCTCGGCCACTGTGCCGCCAGCGCGATAGAGCGCGGCGAGCGCTTCGTGAAAATCGCGGACGCGTCCGCCCGTGCATGTTCCAAGGAATACCATTTGGATCGGCGTGCCGGCGGCCTCTTCAATCGGCACGACGTTGTCCGGTGCGTGCGGCAGCGCCACGCGCGGCGACAGGCGTGAAATATCGAGCGTGATTTCGCGTGCGTACACCGCGTGCATATCGGCGGTGACCGGCGCGTCGAGTCCGACTTTGCGTCCGGCGAGATATTCGTTCGTCGCGCCATCCGACGGAAAAATCGCCGCCTTTGCATCCATCTCGACGCCGAGGTTGCAGATCACCATCCGTTCTTCGAGTGCGAACGCACTGAGCGCGGAGCCGTGGAACTCGAGTGTCTTGTAGTTCGCGCCTTCAGGGCCGATCGCCTTCACTAGTGCGAGCGCGACATCCTTCGCGCTGAGAAACGCGGTGCGCGTTCCAGTCAACGTGACCTTGATCGACTCGGGGACGCGCAGCCATACCTGGCCGGTGATCATCGCTGCGGCGAGATCCGACGATCCCACGCCGGTCGCAAACAAATTCAGCGCGCCGGCGGTAACCGTGTGGCTGTCCGCACCAATGATCAGCGAGCCCGGGAGCGCGCTCCCCCGCTCGGCGAGCAGCTGAAAACTGATCCCCTCGCCTACATCGCAAAGTTCGGCGCCGTACTTTTTCGCGAACACGCGAACGCGCTCGTGCAGCGCTTCGGTCTTGGCCGAGGCCGCGGGCGAATAGTGATCGAACGCGAACATGACCCGCGACGCATCGAACAGGCGCTGGCCGCCCATCTTCTCGAAATAGTCGATCGCCATCGGGCTCGATGCGTCTGTGCCGAGCACATGATCGACCGTGCACATCGCGATCTCGCCGGCGTGGACTTCACGTCCGGCTTTTGCGGAGAGAATCTTCTCGCTGATCGTACGGGCGGTCACGCCGGCTGCTCGCTGCGCCCGGTCATTGCACCGATTTCGCTGCGCGAAATCCAGGCGGCACCAACGAGATTTGCGAGCGTGTTGACCATCGAGCGGATCATGTCGAGCGGGCGATCGACTGCAACGACGAGCGCGATCGCAGCTTCGGAGTGCGCGCCGAGTCCGATGGCGTTCAGCACGATGAGCGTCGTGACCAGTGAACTGCCGGGCACGCCCGCTCCTGAAAACGCTGCGACAGTTGAGACGAGCACGATGGTCAGCAGCGTCCCCGGCCCGAGCGGGACGCCGTACAGGTTTGCGATGAACACCGCGGTCGCGGCCTTGTAGACCGCGGCGCCGTTCTTGTTGAGTGTCACGCCCGTTGGAAGAACGAAGCTCGCGACTTCGTTCGAGATTCCAAGGCGATCCCGCGCGGCTTCGATGCTCACCGGCAGCGCAACACTCGATGACGCCGTTGAGAACGCGAGCATGAGGACGTCGCCCGTCTTCCGCAGAAAGTCGGAAACGCTGAGCCGCGCGCCAAAGCGAAGTGCCGGAACGAGAGTGACGAGCACATGCACGGCAGTCGCCGCGACCACCACCGCGCAGTAGGGCGCGAGACTGCGCAGCAGGTCCAATCCGGACTTCGCAACGGTTGCGGCGATCAAAAGAAACACCGCGGCCGGCGCGAGCGTCATCAGCCAGCGAATCACCACCATCGAGAGTTCGTTGACGCCATTGAAGAAACCCACCACCGCGCGCTTGCCGTCGGTTTGGATGGCCGTTGCCGCCGCACCAAAAATGCAAACTGCAACAATCAGCGGCAGCAGTTCGCCCGTCGATGCAGCGGCGAACGGATTCGACGGGATCATCGCGAGCAGCGTCTGCGTCAGCGTGGGCGCCGTGACCTGCGCCGCCGCGGTGCCGTGCTGTTCGAATTGTGTGGTGAGCGAATCGCGTGTTGCGGCATCCAGGCCTTCGCCGAGCCGTGCCATAAGCGCGGCGGCCAGCCCGATCGTCGCGGCGATCAGCGTCGATCCAAGAAACCAGGCGAGTGTTTTGCCGCCGATTCGTCCCAGCCGCCGCACGTCGCCAAGCGATGCGACTCCAACAAAGAGGCTCGCGACGATCAGCGGCACGATCGTCATCGTCAGCAGACGGATGAACATGATGCCGAGCGGTTCCAGCGTCAGCACGGCGCGCTGCAATGCGCCGAGCTCCGGCATCCGTGCAATAATCCCGACGATGATTCCCGCGACGAGACCTGTGAAGATCTTCGTTTGCAGGTTAATCCCTGTCATCGCGCGACCCGCAGCTCAGCGAGTGTTTCTGCGAGCGCCACGAGCGTGCGATCCACATCTGCCATGCGGATGTCACCCATATGACCGATTCGGAACGATGTGTCCGCGTATTTTCCGAGTCCGCCTGCGGTGAGCACACCGCGCACGCGCATCCCGTTGCGCAATTCTTTCGGCGCGACGCCTGCGGGCGCGGCGATAGCCGTTAGCGTCGTCGAAAACGATCCGAAGTTTGGACACTGCAGTGCGAGGCCGAGTTCGGCGGCACCGTTGCGTGCGCGTTCCGCCATTTGAGCGTGCCGCTGATACACCCGCTCGAGTCCCTCTTCGTGCATCAGCCGGAGCGCCTCGGCGATCTGCAACACGATATCCACCGGCGGCGTGCCGGGCGTCTCGGGGCATTCTTTCGAAATCTCTTTTTGTATCGCGGCGAAGTCCCAATAGTTGCGGGGCAGTTTCGCGCGGGATGTGGCTGTCCACGCGCGATCGCTCAGCGCGACGAACGACAGTCCCGGACTCGACATGAGGCACTTCTGGCTCGCGGTCGCGGCGAAATCGACGCCCCATGAATCAAATGCAAACGGCATCCCGCCGATCGACGAGACGCCGTCAACGAGCACGAGCACATCGGGCCGCACCGCGCGGATCGTGCGCGCGACGGTCGCGATGTCGTTCGATACGCCCGTTGAGGTATCGGAGTAGGTGAGCGCGACGGCGCAGATCTTTGGATGAGTTTCCAGCGCGCGCGCGACATCCATCACGTCCACTTCGCGCGTCCAATCGGTGCAGATGCGATGCACGATGATGCCGTACGATTCCGCGAACCCCGCCCACATTTCGCCGAACTTTCCGTTGCAACAGACTGCGATCTCGTCGCCAATCGAAAGGAAATTGCAGATTGCCGCCTCGAGTGCGCCGCGTCCTGTTGTATGCACCGGAAGAACGGGCGCCTCCGTGCCGAACACCGGTTTCAGTAATTCGACGACAGTCGCGAGCTCCGCTGAAAACTCGCGCGTGCGATGGTGGATCATCGGGCGTGCGCCCGCGCGAAGTACGCGCTCAGGGACTCGCGTGGGGCCAGGCGTCATCAGCAGCAACGGCGCCGCAGCTGATGTCACTCGATCACTCCCTTCTTGCGCAGCGTCTCGTCGATCTCGGCTTTAAAAATCTGCCCCGAGTCGATTTCCGCGACGCGCTTCGACTCGCGGTTCATCAGTTCCACGACGCGCGCGAGCACTTCGGCGGCGCTGTCTCGCGGCACCACGGCGATGCCATCGGCGTCGCCAACGATGATATCGCCCGGCGAGACTACGGTGCCGCCGCAGCTGATCGGAACGTTGATCTCACCCGGCCCGTCTTTGTCGCAGCTCCCGGGGCACACGGTGCGACTGTATGCGGGAAATCCGAGCCGCTTGATTCCCTCGACATCTCGAACGGCGCCGTCGACGATGATGCCGCCGAGTTTCGCGGCGGTGGCCGTGTGGCACATGAGCTCGCCGAACACTGCGCTGGTTGTATTGCCGCATGTACTGACGACGACGATGTCGCCGGGCTTTGCCACCTGCAGCGCCTTGTGCACCATGAGATTGTCAGCGGGGCGACATTGCACCGTGACCGCGAGTCCGCACATCGCGAGTCCGCTGCGCGATTGCATTCCCGGGTCCATGAATCCGAAGCGTCCCATCGCGTCGGCAACATTCGAACTGGCGAGCCCGCGAAAGCGCTCGAGGAGATCGGCGCTGATGCGCGATGGAGCGGGGAGGACGCGGAATCCAGGCTGGCCTGCGGCGGGCATCTTCGAATATCTCCTGAGCGGTGAGCGACGCCGAAAGTTACGAGGTTCTCCGGCGACGGGCGATGGGACAAACGGGGACGAGCGAAGCATGAGGTGCGATGGGACAAACAGGGACGAGCGAAGCATGAGGGGCGAATTGGCGAAGGGCGATGGGAGTTGAGTCCCGTCGCCCTTCGCTCTCATCGCCCCTCATGCTTCGCCCGTCCCCGTACGTCTCCTCGCTGCAGTTAGCGCCAGCGGCCTTCGACGTGGTACCAACCATGGCTGTCATGCTCCCAATGATCAGCCACCCACTCGCGCCGTCCCTCGGCCGGACGTTCCCAGCGCCCCGAGACCCAGGCGAAATCGGATCCCTGCCAACCCCAGTAGCCCTTGATCCAGACGTAGCCGACGCCGGGCGACGCTGAAACGACTTCTACTCGTTCAGCGGGTGGTTCGCGCGAGATGTATGTGACGCCGAGACGCGGGCGTCCGTACACCGCACAACCCGTGACCGGCGCAGCGAGCGCGGCCAGCACGAGCATCGTACCAAATTTACCAAGTTTCCTTGTCATCGTCATGGTCATCTCCGGTGAGGTTCTCTTACGCCTTCGAGCGATCCTACACCGGTTTCAAAAAAAGTTGCCACGCGAAAAAATGCTTCGTGACACGCGTCACGATTATGGTGTTCTATGCTTTGCGCTGCACTCCGGTGCGCACGGTTTCTGGAAACACGTAGCCGCGAATTCCGTGCGGCCGATACGGCGCTTCCAAGGCGGCGCACTCTTCGTCCGTGAGATTCAGTCCTACTGCTTTCAGTGCGGTGTCGAGATGTTCCGGCTTCGTCGCGCCAATAATCGGCGCGGCAACTCCGGGCCGCCCCATCAGCCATGCGAGTGCAACTTCCGCCATCGACACTCCGCGTGCACTCGCAACGCGCGCTACTGCATCGACGACATTCCAATCATCCGGGCTGTCGTACAATGCCTCTGTGTATTTGTCGTTTCCGGCGCGCGCAGTTCCGGCGTCAACAATCTTCGCCGTTGCGGGTCGCGGCCTGGCGAGCAGGCCGCGTGCGAGCGGACTCCATGGCACGAGACCGACCCCGCCGTCGAGGCAGAGCGGAATCATCTCACGCTCTTCTTCGCGGTACATGAGGTTGTAGTGATTCTGCATGCCGACGAATTTCGCCCAGCCGTTTTTCTCTGACGTCGAAAGTGCCTGCGCCATCCGCCAAGCCGGACCCGAGCTGGCGCCGATGTAGCGCACTTTCCCCCACCGCACGAGATCGTTGAGCGCCTCGAGCGTTTCGTCGATCGGCGTCTTTTCATCAAAGCGATGGATCCAGTAGAGATCGATCACATCGACGCCGAGTCGCTTGAGGCTCGCTTCGCACGCCTGCACGACATGCTTGCGCGACAGGCCGCCCATGTTCGGACCGGACGTCATCGCGAAGTTCAATTTTGTCGCGAGGACTATTTCCTCGCGATTCGCGTATTCCTTGAGCGCGCGGCCGGTGACTTCTTCGCTGGCGCCGAGCGAGTACATGTCGGCGGTGTCGAAAAAGTTGATTCCGGATTCGACCGCTTTGCGGAAGAACGGTTTCGCGGCGGGTTCGTCGAGGACCCAGGGGCGCCACTTGGAGCTGCCGAAGCTCATGCAGCCCAGGGCGAGGCGCGAGACGGTGAGGCCGGTGCGGCCTAGCTGAGTGTATTCCATGAACGGATATTAGCGCGAGATTCCCGGCTTCGCCCCATCGAAGACGATAGCAGCCGGGGGACTAGTGAACGGTCGCGCGTTCGAGGCGCGTGATTGATCCGTCAACGACTCCCATGTAGACCGTCCCGCCCGGTCCGAACCCCGCAATTACGCGTCCCGGCGGGACGAGCACGCGATCGACGAGCGTGCCTTTGTTGTCGATCACATCGTACTCCGCCGCACCGTTGACGATCTTGCTGGTGCGGATCCAGAGATTCCCGTCTGCGTCGCCTCTTGCGGCGCCCTGGCGGAACGCCGGCCGGTAGTCGGGAATCTCGTCGGCGTCTACGAGCGCCACCGGAGGCGCTGCTGCTTGTACTGTCGGCGACGCACCGCGGGCCGACGATGCGGACGTACCAGCCGCAGCCGCGCGCACCGCCAGTCTTGCAGCAACCACTTTTTCCAATTCGGTGCGCGTCGAATCGAGAATCGCTCTCTTGTCGTCGTCGGTGAGGCGCTGCCACTCGAACGGAAGTTTCGGCCCCGATGTCAGCTTGTCGGTGCCGTCGATGAAATCCACGCGATATTCGCGACCGCGCACAATCGCGATGGTGCCGTCGGAGAGCAGCGCCCAGTCATCAGTCCACGGGACTGGGTTCACGACCGAGCTCGCCCCAGTCCCCGTATGGTCTCCAATCTGAATGGTGAAGAGCGAGAACCGGATCTTCGGAATCCCGAACGTGACGACGGTGTCGAGTTTCCGGCTTGCGAGATCGACGCGCACGACCAGCGCAGAATCGGGCAGCGGTGGCGGCGTTGGGAGAGAACCATCGGCTGGCGGTGGTCTCCGCTGCGCGCGAATTCCTATACGGTACACAAGCCGTCCCTGTGAATCGAATCCCGGCGTGCCGAACGGCCCTCCAATGAGATTTTGGATGTCGCTCGGCCGCGGCGCCGCCAACGTGCGCCTGATTGCACCGTTCGCATCGATCATCAGCATGGATAGGGAAGCGGGATCTACGAACAGCGTTGAGTCGCCGCGATAGGCAATCAGTCCGCCCAGGCGCGAACCGTACGCGTTTGCAGTGGTTCCCGTGGAATCAGCGATGACGGTGACGACCTTCAGCGTCGAATCGAACAGCAGCACCCGACGGCCGGTCACGTCGTTCACGATCAGCCGGCCGCCGGGCAACCCGCGCACCTGCGACACGCTCGCGAGCGCCTCAGTCGACGTCGCGCGCACGCGTCCAAGCGGGCGCGGCGTCGGCGGCGTTTGCGCTGCGGCGATCGATACGAAAACGACCGTCGCGAATAGTCCGGGTCTCAGCATGTTGCTCATGCTCTCAGTTATGGAATCGTCCTCGTCGACGCGACCGCCTTCGTGAGACGATACAAGAAGTCCTGCCCGTCGTAAAAGCTCTATGACAACTACATGACAGGTCAACACTCTTTAACATAGTATCGTAGAGATTCATTCACCGAATGCAGTGGTAAGAACCACACCCCCCTCGGCTGACAAGGTATGCAACGCACTCGAATTCTCCCCGCACTCGCTGGCGCCGCGCTGGTATTCAGCGCCGCCGCTGTCCCCGCGCAAACCGTCGACTCCGCATCGATCGCCGGCATGAAATGGCGCGAACTCGGCCCCGCCGATTTCGAAGGCCGCATGTCCGATGTCGTCGGAATTCCAGGACCGTCCAAGACGCTGTTCGTTGCAGCGGCCGGCGGCGGTATCTGGAAAACGACAAACAACGGCACCACCTGGCGTCCGGTGTTCGACGACAAGCGCGTCGTCTCGATGGGAATGCTCGCCATCGCGCCGTCCGACACGCAGCAGGTATGGGCCGGCACGGGGGAACCCAACTCGCGCAATACGATCGAAGCGGGCGCCGGCATCTACAAGTCTGTCGATGGCGGCATGCACTGGAATTTCATGGGCCTCGAGAAGACACAGCACATCGGTCGCATCGTTGTCCATCCGCGCGATCCGAACACGGTGTACGTCGCCGCGCTCGGCGCCGCGTGGAAGTCGAGCCCCGATCGCGGACTCTACAAGACGACCGACGGTGGCGTGACCTGGAAGCTGATCAAGTTCATCAGCGACAAAGCCGGATTCGTCGACGTCGCGATGGACCCGCGCGATCCGAATCATCTCTACGCCGCGGCATGGGAGCGGCTGCGCACGCCGTATTCGCTCAAGTCCGGCGGCCCGGGTTCGGGGCTGTGGGAGACGAAGGATGCCGGCGCAACATGGACCGAAGTGAAGGGTGGCGGATTCCCAGAAGGCGCGAAGGGCCGCATCGGTCTGGCGATTTCGCTGAGCGATCCGAACTACATCTACGCTGAAGTCGAAGCAGCAGCGCCGTCGAAAGATGGCAGCTACGTCCCCGCGCGCGTTCCGGAAGGCACAGGCCTCTATCGCTCGACGGACGCAGGAAAGACCTGGACGCGCACGAACACCAACGACACGCGCCCGTTCTACTACTCGCAGGTTCGCGTCGATCCCAAAAATCGCGATCGCGTCTATTTCTCGTCGACGCAGATCATGGTCTCGGATGACGGCGGCAAGACGGCACGTCCGGCTGCGCAGCAGGTGCACGTCGACGATCACGGTCTCTGGATCGATCCGAACGATCCGGAGCGCTGGGTGCTCGCGAACGACGGCGGCCTCTCGATCACGTTCGATCGCGGCGGCAACTTCATCCAGACGACGAATCTTCCGATCGGTCAGTTCTACGAGATCACGTACGACTACGCCGTTCCGTACAACGTCTGCTCAGGCGCGCAGGACAACGGTGCGTGGTGCGGTCCGAGCCGTCGCAAGGCGGGCGGCACACCGAACGCGTACTGGCAGACGATCTCAGGCGGCGACGGTTTCTACACGGCACAGGATCCGACCGACCCGAATATCGTCTACGGCGAATCGCAGGGCGGCAATGCATCGCGCTTGAATCTGAAGACCGGCGAGCGGCTGAACTTCAACAAGCCGTCGTGGCAGGAGCGCTACAAGTGGTGGGAAGATTCGATCGCTGTCATGCGCGGCGATCCGCTCAAGCCCGAAACGAAGGACATGGCGAAGTCGCTCAACGCGCTGCGCGCGCAGCAGAAGCAGGACTCTGTCGATCTCACGCTGCGTTTCAACTGGAACTCGCCGTATTTCATCTCGCCGCACAATCCGCAGGTGATTTATTTCGCCGGCAATCGTGTGCTGAAGTCGGTGAAGCGCGGTGAGGATTTCGTTCTCATCTCGCCTGATCTCTCCAAGAAGAACTGGGCCAAGATCGATACGTCGATCACGTGGACCGGCGGCATCACGCTCGACGCAACCGGCGCCGAAACATTCGGCACCGTGGTCGCGCTGATGGAGTCGTATGTGAAACCCGGCCTTCTCTACGCCGGTACGGACGACGGCAATGTGTGGAAGACGGTGAACGACGGCGCCTCGTGGGAAAATCTCACGACACATTTCCCCGGTCTGCCGAATGATTCCTGGGTCTCGCGCATCGAACCTTCACACTTCGACACGCTGACATTCTACGTGACGTTCGAAGATCATCGTGTGAACGACTTCACGCCGTACGTCTACGCGACGAACGACGGCGGCAAGACGTTCCATTCGATCGTCAACGACCTTCCGAAAGATGGTGTCGCAGATTTTGTGCATGTGATTCGCGAAGATCCCTCGAACCGCGATCTGCTCTTTGTGGGAACGTCGCTCAGCGTGTACGCATCGATCGACCGCGGCATGCACTGGACGAAGTTCGCGGCGAATCTGCCGTCGGTCGCGGTGTACGACCTCAAGATTCACCCGCGCGATCACGAGCTGATGGCCGCAACACATGGCCGCAGTCTCTGGGCCGTGGACGTTGTGCCGATCGAGCAGATGACGGCCAAGACGCTTGCCGCGTCGGCGACGCTGTTCGAACCGAAGGTCGCGCTGCAGTACGGCGAAGGCCCGACGCTCTCGTCCACAGGAAATGGCAATGCGCAGGCGTTCTTCTCTGTGCCGAGCCCGACGTACGGCGCGGAAATCTCTTATCGACTCGGCGCGGGCGCGCCGGCCGGCGGCGTACGCATCTATGTGAGCGATGCGCGCGGCGACACGATCGCGACGCTGAACGGTGCAGGCGGACCGGGCGTGCACACAGCGATCTGGAACTATCAGGGTGCGCGTCGCGTGGCGCCGGTCGTCGAGAGTCTCTCGCCGTCGGAACGTCGCGACAGCATTCTGAAAGCGGTTCGTGCTCCGATGGTGCTCGACTCGTTGAAAAAGGCTGGCTTTGATTCGACCGCGGTCGCTCGTGTTCGCACGATGTTGGCCGCCGGTCCTGCAGCGGCCGGATTCGGTGGACGTGGCGGCGGCGGCGGTGGTGGTGGCCGCGGCGCAGGTGCGGCATGCGAGCGCCCGATGACGCAGTGGGAACCGTTCTGCGCGCGTCCGGGTGAGGGCGAGGCGGGCGGCGGAGGCGGCGGCGGTGGTGGTCGCGGCGCAGCCAACCCGGAATCGGCCGATGTAATCAAGATCTTCGGAATCATCGGCATGAAGCCGCCGGCAGGCGGCGGCGGACGCGGCGGCCGTGGCGGCGGTGGTGGTGCACGCGGCGCTGTTGTCGCAGGGTCAGGCGAGTATCTGGTGACGATGACGGTCGGCGGGCAGACGTACAAACAGGTTCTGCGCGTCGAGCATGTTTCGGGTAGCGAGGAAGGCGGGTTCCAGTTTGGTGGAACGCCGGACAAACAGCCGTGAGTCGTGAGCCGACGGCTTTGAAACTGAACGACGTCAGACGTTAGCTCTTAGCGAATAGCTCTGAGATAAACGGCCTCTTTACAGATCTGTGCGCCGATCTGTAAGGAGGCCGTTTGTCTCGCGGCTAATCCCTCGCAGCTAACGTCTGACGTCGGGCGGTTTGATCTGGCAGCTGTCGTCGTTTAGTTAAAGGTCTCTCGCCTTAAGCCTCCTCTTTCGAATCGAACCAATGTCCCTCCCCAACAAGCAGCCCTGGTCTTCCGTCAAACTCGAAGTTTTGACTCCGATGCTCTCGCGCCGCGTCCTCACCGCCGAGAAGGCGATGATCGCGCAGGTCTATTTGAAGAAGGGCGCGGTGGTAAAAGCGCATGAACACCACAACGAACAGATCACTTATATCCTCGAAGGCGGCCTGCGCTTCTGGCTCGGCGAAAATGCCGACAAGGCGCCGAACGGCGAGTACGTCGACGTGATGGCTGGTGAGGTCCTGCTGATCCCGGGCGGACTCCGCCATCAGGCTGAAGCGCTCTCTGACACACTCGATCTCGACGTGTTCACGCCGCCGCGTGAAGACTGGCTCAACGGATCGGACGCGTATATCCGCGAGCAGAAGTAGTCGTATGGACCTCGGACTATCGAAGCGGATCGCGCTTGTCTGTGGTGCGAGCAAGGGAATCGGTTACGCATGCGCGGAGGAGTTTGCGCGTGAAGGTGCGTCGGTCGCGATCGTCGCACGCGACGCGAACTCTGTCGCCGCTGCCGCAGCGAAGCTGGGCAAGCACGGCGCGAACATTTTCCCGATCATTGCGGATCTCAGCACGAGCGAAGGAACGGCGGCGACCGTCGCGAAGGTGATCGAGCACTATGGCCGCGTGGATGTTCTCGTCACGAATACAGGCGGCCCGACGCCGGGCCCCGCTCTTTCACACGACTGGGCGGCCTGGACGAAGGCGATCGAGCTGCTGCTGCGCAGCGCGGTGGAACTCACGCGCGCGCTCGTGCCCGGCATGCAGGAGCGAAAATGGGGACGCGTGATCGGCATCACCTCGATCGCCGTGAAAAAGCCGGTGGCGAGCCTGGTGTTGTCGAACAGTTTGCGCGCGGGCGTGACGGGCTACTACCGCACACTGGCAAATGAAATCGGAATCGATGGCGTGACGGTGAACACCGTGCTCCCGGGCTACGTCGCGACCGAGCGGCTCGAACAGCTCGCAGAAGCCACGGCGAAGCGGACGGGTGCGACGCGCGACAGCATTACGGATTCATACAAGGAAGGGACGCCGGTCGGGCGTGTTGGCACGCCGGCGGAGATCGCGGCGGTCGTGGCGTTTCTGGCCTCGGAAAAGGCGTCGTTTGTTACGGGGCAGGCGATACTCGTTGATGGCGGGCGGTCGGGGACGCTGTTCTAGGCGGAGTGGGAGTTAGAGGTGAGTGGGAGTTGAGAATGAGAGGTGAGTAAGAGAGGGAGGGATGAGTTTGAGCAAGATCAGAGGGAGTTTGAGGGATGAGAGTGAGGTTGAGTCGGAGTTGAGTCGGAGTTGAGTCGGAGTTGAGCGGGAGTCTCCTCCCTCGCCACTACTCGCACTCAATCTCACTCTCGCCCCTCAAACTCCCACTGCGCGTACTCAAACTCATCCCTCCCTCTCTTACTCACCTCTCATTCTCAACTCCCACTCACCGCTAAGTCCCGCAGTTTGGTTAGATTTCCGGCTTACCCCAGTCCGGAATCCACTTGTCGTTTAGTTCACTCCAGCTCCACCCCAGCCTCCAAAAAGGCCTCAAAGAACTCGGCTATACCCGCCCCACGCCGATTCAGGCTGATTCCATCCCGCCGGCGCTCGAAGGGCGCGACGTTCTCGCCTGCGCGATGACCGGCAGCGGCAAGACTGCTGCGTTCGTCCTGCCGATTCTGCACAAACTCATCGATCGTCCGCGGGGCACCACGCGCGCGCTCGTGCTCACACCCACGCGCGAACTCGCGGCGCAGATCCTCGAAAGCATCAACGACCTCGCGGTGCACACGCCAATCACCGGCGCGGCTGTTTTTGGCGGCGTTGGAATGGGCCCGCAGGAACACGCGTTCCGCAGCGGTGTCGATATCATCGTCGCCACGCCGGGGCGGCTGCTCGATCACTTTCGCTCGCCGTACGCGAAACTCGCCGGCCTTGAATACCTCGTGCTCGACGAAGCCGATCGCATGCTCGACATGGGATTCCTGCCCGACATCCGCCGCGTGATCAAACATCTGCCGCCCAAGCGGCAGACCTTGTTCTTCTCGGCCACGATGCCGCCGCCGATCGCCACGCTCACGCGCGAGATGCTGCACGATCCGGTCACGCTGAATGTCGAGCGTGAATCGAAGCCTGCGGTCGGAATCACGCAGGCCGTCTATCCCGTCACGCAGGATCTGAAATCCGCGCTCCTGTTGGCGCTGCTCACGAGTGGCGAGATGAAAGAAGCGCTGGTCTTCACGCGCACGAAGCACCGCGCGAATCGCATCGCCGAGTATCTCGTGCGTCACGGCATCAAGGCGGAACGCATCCACGGCAATCGCTCGCAGTCGGCGCGCACTGCCGCGCTCGCGGGATTCAAGGACGGCACCTATCGCGTGCTCGTCGCCACGGATATCGCTGCGCGCGGCATCGACGTGGAAGCACTCGGCCACGTCGTGAATCTCGACGTCCCCGCCGCGCCGGAGGATTACATCCATCGCGTCGGCCGCACGGCGCGCGCCGAGCTCAAGGGTGACGCGTTCACGTTCGTTGCGCCCGACGAAGAGGCGGATCTGCGCAATATCGAGCGCGCGATCGGACGCCGTCTGCCGCGTGTCACGGTCCCCGATTTCAATTACAACGCGAAGCCCGAGGGAAAACTCGAGGTTCCACTTGCCGAACGTCTCGCGAAGCATCGCGCGAATAAGGCCGGTGATCGCATGCGTGCCGCGGAGAATGCAAAGCGCCGCGGCAACGCGCCGCCGGCAGGTGGCGGACGCCGCGGCGCCGGTGGGTCTGGTTCGGGGCAGGGCGGTCGCGGCGGCGGACGGTCCCGCTAGGCGGATTGTGTCTGCCGCGAGGATGTCGCGCATGACGCATTCCAGACTCAGTCGCAGTCTGGGACTCGCGCTGGCGCTCGCGTTCGCGGCATCCACTGCGCGGGCGCAGGCGCAGCCGGTTCTGTTGCCGGTGCCGAAGGATCTTTCGGCGCTGATCGGCGCCGTCGACGACAGCATTCGCGGCGGCCGGCTCATTGGCGCGCTCGTGACGGTCGTCGATGCAAATCGCAGCGGCCTGACGGATGCGAACGGCATCTTCATCATCGACAGCATCGCGCCGGGTGAACATCGCCTGATGGTGACGCACCCGCTGCTCGACACGCTGAGCCTTCAGGTGCTGTCCGCGCCGATCGCATTCGTTGCGGGAGCGCGGCAGCAGGTTGAAGCGCATACGCCGTCGTTTGAAGAAGTGCGCGCGAAGGCCTGCGCGCGCGGCGGCGTGTCCACCGGAACTTCGATTCTCGTCGGCCGCGTGCTTCAGGCGGACAACGGAGAGCCCGCCGCGGGCGCGACCGTGTCGCTCGTGTACAAGGACGTCACGCAAAAGGAAGCCGTCGACCGCGTGCGCACGGGGCGCGTGAGCGCGAACGGGGCATTTTCAATCTGTGGTTTGCCCTCGACCCTCTCCGGAAATTTGCAGGCGTCGTTCGGGGGCGTTACGACCGCGGATTTGCCGCTCAAGACCGTCGACGTATCTATCTCGACGGCGATCCTTTCAATCGGCGGCACGTCGACCGGAACATCCGTGCTCAAGGGAATCGTCACCGCACGCGGCGGCGGACCGATTGAGGGCGCGCAGGTGACTGTCGTTGGGACGACGACGGTGGTGACGACTTCTTCCGGCGGCGAGTTCACGCTGACGAACCTCCCGTCGGGCACGCACGAAGCGGTGATTCGTAAAATCGGATTTGCGAAAGCATCGGAAATCGTTCACCTCGCCGCGGCCGCGCCCGTCAACGTCAATATCGCGCTCGAACAGGCCACGGTGCTCGGCACCGTGCACATCGTCGGCAAGATGGACGATGGACTGGCAAAACTTGGATTTCTCGCGCGTAAACAAATGAGCCGCGGCTGGTATCTCACGCCCGAGCAAATCGCAGAAAAAAATCCGAACGTGACGACCGATCTCTTCCGCATGGCGCAGGGAATACGCCTCATGGATCAGGGGCGCGGTCGTTACATCACGTCGACGTCGAGCACGGGGTCAACGACGCCGGGCTGCATCAACTTCTTCATCGATCACGCACGCTTCGATCAATACCAGCCCGGTGATATTGACGATGCCGTCCCGACGGGTGACCTCGGCGCGATTGAGTATTACTCGAATCCGTCGATGGTCCCCACGGAGTTTGTCGTCGCGGGAAAGACCTGCGCGGCGCTCGTGATCTGGACGAAGACGCTGTTGATCACGCTCAAGCCCTGATTACGTCGCGCGTCCGTTGGCGTGCAGTGTGAGAATAGCGGCGGTGAAGAGGAGAACAGCGCCGGCCTGATGTGCTACGCCGAGTGCGACGGGCACTCCTGTCAGCAGCGTCGTGATGCCGAGCGCGACTTGCAAGAGCGCCGCGGCGAGCACCAGCTGCGATGCGCGCGCGACTCGTGTGTTTGCCGGGCTGCGCGCACGATACCAAACCCAGAGTGCGAGTATGAATGTGCTCGTCGCAATCACGCGATGATTGAACTGCACTGCAGCCGGGTTCTCGAACAGATTTCGCCAGAACGGACTCAACTGGCCGTATTCCGGCGGCACGAGCCCCGCGCCCATCAACGGAAACGTGTTGTAGATCTTTCCTGCGTGAAGTCCGGCTACAAACGCGCCACTCGCCGCGGTGAAGGGCACCATCAGCGCGAGCGCGCGCACACCGAACGTCAACGCGGCATCATCGTCTTTTGCGCGCACGTCGCGCGGTTCAATCAGCTCTGCCGCCGTCCACACGGTGAACGCGTACAGCGCGAGCGCCGTGACGAGATGCGCGGCCAGACGGTATTGGCTGACGCTCGTGCGCTCGCTGAGCCCGCTCATCACCATCCACCAGCCGAGCGCGCCTTGGAGGCCCAGCAGGACGAGCAAGCCCAATAGTCGCGGCCACAGTTCGCGCGTGATGCGTTTGCGATTGACAACCAAGATCAGCACGAGCGCGACGCCGAGCAGCCGCCCCCAGAGCCGGTGAACGTATTCCCAGAGGAAAATCGACTTGAACTCGGCAAGTGACATCGCGTGATTCAACAGCTTGTACTGCGGAATTTGCTGATACTTTGCGAACTCCGCCGTCCATTGCGCGTCACCGATCGGTGGAATCACGCCGGCAAACGGCTGCCACTCGGTAATCGACAGCCCGCTTTCCGTGAGACGCGTCGCGCCGCCGATCAGAACGAGCAGCCCGACCATTGCGGCCCAGAGCGCGAGCCAACGGCCGATTGCGCGCGCGTCGTCGCGGGTTGAGGAACCGGGTGCACTCACGGAATGTCGCCCGAGAGAATCGTCGCGAGTTTCTTGGTGTCGATATTTCCCCCCGAAATCACGCACACGATTTTGCGCGCGTCGATCTTATTCGCGAGCGCGGCGGCGACTGGCGCCGCGCCCGCGCCCTCCGCCACGACTCGCGCGCGCTCGACAAGCAGCCGCACGGCGTCCGCGACCTGGCGCAGCGATGCCGTGACCGATCCGGCGAGAACTTCTTTCGCGAGCGGCCAGATATCATCGAGCACGCTCTTGCCCCCGATGCCGTCTACAAAGCTCGCCGTGTAGTCGATCGTCGTCGCGTGGCCGGCGGCGAGCGACGCGGCGAACGGCGCGCGTCCTTCGAGCTCGCTCGCATACACGCGGGCGGTTGGCCGCAGTGCCCGAACGGCACACGCAATACCGCACGCGAGCCCGCCGCTTCCATATGGCACGAGAACGGCGTCGACCTCCGGAAGATCTTCAACGATCTCGAGGCCGATCGTACCGTTTCCCGCCATGACCATCGGATCTGCACCCGGATGGATGAACGTACCTCGTTCGCCGGGTACCGCATGATCGAGAATCGCGCTCCACCAATCGGCAAACGGAATGAGGCGGACGCTCGCGCCGAGTCGCTCGATCGCTTCGATCTTGGTGCGCGGAGCGTGATCCGGCGCGATCACTCTGCATGGCACGCCGAGTTCGCGCGCGGCCCACGCGAGTCCCTGCGCCATGTTGCCCGCGCTCGCGGTGTAGACGCCATCCGCCATCTTTTCGGGCGGCAACGCGCGCATCGCGTTGAGCGCGCCGCGCAACTTGAACGAACCGATCGGTTGAAGAGTCTCAAGCTTCAGGTAGATCTCCGCCGGCGCGTCGACCTGCAGCCGCACGAGAGGCGTTCGGACCGCGGTACCGGCAATCCGGCCGCGAGCGGCCTCAAGTTCAGCGAGGGAGATGGGGGCGATCGGTATGCGCACTAGAGCCTTCGAAGCTGTCAAGAGTCTGTAAACCGAAATGATTGCCCGAGGTACTCAACAAACAGGGCCCCGGGAGTGTTAATAGATGGTGCGGTGCAGGCGCTAATCAAACCCTTCACCGAGCCTGCACCCGCCCGGCACCACCCGCGCCGCCTTTACAATCTCATCCATCTGATGGCGAATCCGCTCGGCGCACTGTTCGCGTTCTTCTTCAAGTACCGGCCGGCGGTCTTCGAGCAGGGGGACTTCACCTTTGGTGCGCCCGCGCCGATCGCGGTGCTCTTGCTGGTCGGTGCCGCGATCGCGGTGCCGGCCGTGCTGAGCTATCAGCGAGTCCGTGGGAAGAGCTCCGTGCGCGACCGCTGGATTCTTCGCGGCCTGCGGATCGCCGCGCTGGCCGTATTGATTGTCTGCCTGCTCCGCCCGATGCTGTTGCTCAATGCAGCGGTGCCGCAGCGCAATTTCGTCGGCGTGCTGATCGACGATTCGCGCAGTATGCAGATTGCCGACCGCAGCGGCCGGCAGCGCGCGGACTGGATTCGCGATTCAGTGTCCGCGCCGAACACTGCATTGCTCAAATCGCTCCGCGAGCGTTTTCAAGTGAAACTGTTTCGCATGGGCGCCACCGCCGAACGCACCGATAGCGTGACCGCACTGCCGTTCGATGCAAACGAAACGAAGCTCGGCGCGTCGCTCGAAGCGGCGCGTCGCGAACTCGAGATGGTGCCGCTCTCGGGTCTCGTGGTTCTCACAGACGGCGCTGACAACTCCCGCGCGCCGATCGCGGATGAGCTCTTGTCGCTGCGCGCAAAACAGATTCCTGTGTTCGCGGTGGGCATCGGGTCCGAACGCTTCTCGCGCGACATTGAAGTGCGCAGTGTGCAGGCGCCGGGCACCGTGCTGAAAGGGGGCACGCTCGTTGCCGACGTGCTCATCCGGCAGCGCGGCTTCAATGCGGCGAAAGTTCCGCTGATGGTCGAGGATGACGGGCGTTTAATCGGCCAGACCGAAATCTCGCTGCCGCCAGACGGCGACGTGGCGCCCGTGCGAGTCGAAGTGAAGATGTCGACGGCGGGCGCGCGCGTACTCACATTTCGAATTCCGCTTCAGAGCGGCGAACAGGTCACGCAGAATAACGCGCAGCAAGCCCTGGTCCGTGTGCGCGATGGCCGCGAGAAGATTCTGTACATCGAAGGCGAGCCGCGTTACGAAATGCGCTTTGTGCGCGCCGCCGTTGAAGCAGACTCGAATCTTCAGCTCGTCGCGCTCCAGCGAACCGCGGACCGGAAGTTTCTCCGGCTGAATGTGGACGGGCCCGAAGAACTCGCCAACGGTTTTCCGGTCACGCGCAGCGAACTGTATGCGTACCGCGCGATCGTGCTCGGCAGCATCGAGGCGAGTTTCTTTTCGCACGCGCAGATGGTGATGCTCGCCGATTTCGTCAGTGTTCGCGGCGGCGGCCTCTTGTTTCTCGGCGGACGAAGATCGTTTGCAGAAGGCGGATACGCGGGAACTCCGCTGGCCGAGGTCATGCCGGTTGTAGTCGAAGGAAATGCGACGGGCGACAGCGTGTCGTTCATCGCGGATCTCACCGCGTCGCTCACACCCGGCGGCGCGTCGCACGCGGTGACGCAGGTCGCGGCCGACGCGGCGAAGTCGGCGGAGCGGTGGAGAACGCTTCCGGCGGTGACATCGGTGAACAGGATTCGCCGTGTGAAGCCTGGTGCGGTCACGCTGATTGATGGAAGAGTGCCCAAGGCGGGGCGCGAGGGCGCGCTCGACGGTCAGCAGCTGCGCGGATACGAACAGCCTTTGCTCACGTATCAGCGTTTCGGCCGCGGACTCGCGGTCGCTATGCCGATTCAGGATTCGTGGACCTGGGCGTTCGACGCATCGATTCCCTATGGCGATCCGACCTTTCCGACCCTCTGGCGCCAGTTGCTTCGATTCTTGACGGCCGACGTCCCGGATCGCGTTACGGTGCATGTCGCCGCGGATCAGGTGAATCCGCACACGCCCGTCGACGTGCGCGCCGAAGTTGTGGACAGTTCATTTTTCAGCGTGAACGATGCTCGCGTTGTGGCGCATGTCTCCGGGCCGGGCGGACCGCCGCGCGATGTGCCGCTTGAATGGGCGGTCGATCGCGACGGCGAATATCGCGCTTCGTTCACGCCGGACGCACCCGGGATTTACGTGGTGCGAGTCGATGCGACGGCGCACGATGGCTCTGTCGCGAGTGACTCGACGTTTGTACGTGTCGCGGATCTCAATGCCGAGTACGTCGACGCCGAGATGCGCGCGTCGCTGCTGCAGCGCCTCGCGCGCGAAACAGGCGGCCGGTTCTACACGCCCGAGACGGTCGGCACGCTCGCCGCCGATGTTGCCATGAGCAAGCGCGGCGTGACGGTCGCGAACGAAATGGATCTGTGGGACATGCCGGTGAATCTCCTCCTGCTCGTGACGCTGCTTTCCGCGGAATGGGGATATCGCAAATTGCGGGGGCTCGCATGAGCGTCGCACGGTCCCTTGTTCTCGCCTGCTGTCTTCTGCCGTCCGCCGTCTGCCGCCTCGAATCACAGACCCGTGTTGTGATCGTCAGCGGACTCGGCGGCGAGCCCGCGTTCAGCACCGCGTTCGCGGCCCAGGCCGAAGCGCTGGCCACCGCGCTCCACAATCGCTTCGGCATTCCCGACGCGAATATCTCCTGGTATGGAGAGGACAGTGTCGGCCATACGCCTCACTACCGGGGAGAATCGACCAAGCCGAACGTAGAGAAAGCAATCACGAACATCGCTGCGCGGGCCGAGCCATCTTCGCAATTTGTGCTGGTGCTCATCGGGCATGGTGCGGGCGACGGCGCCGACACGCGCATCAGTATCCCGGGTCCGGATCTCGACGCCCGCGATTTTGCGCGCCTCCTCGCGGCGTTTCCTACGCAACGCGTGGCGTTCATCAACCTGACGAGCGCGAGCGGCGACATGATCGCGACGGTCGCGGCGGCGAATCGCGTCATCATCACCGCCACAAAAACGGCGTACGAGCGGAACGAGTCGCACTTCGGAGCCTATTTCGTCGACGCCTTCACAAAGGACGGCGCCGATACCGACAAAGACGGCCGCGTCTCTCTGCTCGAAGCGTTTCGATATGCGCAGCTCGAAACAAAGCGTTTCTACGATAACGGCAGCTTGATGCAGAGCGAGCATGCGCAGCTTGCAGACGACGGCACGAAAGAAGGAAGCGCAGCGCCGACGGGGCGCGCAGGCGACGGCGCGCTCGCCCGCCGTTTCTTTCTCGACGGCGGCAAGGTTGCAACGCTCGCGGCCGGCGGCGATCCCAAACTTGCGACGCTCTATTCCGAAGAGTTTGCGCTGCAGGAGCAGGTTGATCTTATACGTGCGAAAAAGGGACAGCTCGCCGCCGACGCGTACGACGCGGCGCTCGAACCGCTGCTGATCTCACTCGCGCGAAAAGCGCGCGAGATTCGCACGCTGGAAGGGCGCGAGTGAACGCGCGCGCCAGTCTCGCAGTTATCGCCGCGCTCGTTTGCGCGCAGCAGGCGCGCGCGCAGAACGCGCTCGGCGTCGAGCTGCGCGGTCACGGGAAGATCGCCGCCGCCGAAAGCGCGTTCGTTCGCGGAATTGCGCAGCACGCACCCGACAGCCTTGCGGCGATGGTCAACCTTGCGCGCCTGCACTACGATCGCGGCGAGCGTGACCTCGCAATGAAGGAGTTCGATCGCTTCATCGATATCTACAACAGCAGTGCGGGGACGCTCACGAGCGCCGAGCTCACCGCAGTCGGGATCGCATGCCAGTACCTCGGCCGCGAGAATCCCGAACTCTTCAAGGACGCCCTCAAATCGTTCGACCGGGCGATTCTTCTCGACGGCACGAATATCGACGCGAAGCTCGACGTCGGTGAGCTGTTTCTCGAGAAATACAACAGCGCGGATGCGCAGACTGCGTTCGAGGAAGTGCTCACGTCGAATCCGGCCAGCGCGCGCGCGCTGCTCGGAGAAGCCAAGCGCCGCATTTTCGATTCGCAGCCCGGAGTCGACACGCTGATCACTCGCGCGCTCGCCGTCGATCCGAATTTCGTCGAGGCACGCGTCCTGCGGGCGCAGCTGCTGCTCGAGATCGAGGAACCGGCGCTTGCGCAGAAAGAGGCGGAGCGCGCGCTCGCGATTGACCCGGCCTCGTCGGACGCGCTCGCTGTGCTCGCAGCGGCACGCTACGTGACGGGTGACACAAAAGGCTACGAGGAAATCCGTCAGCGTGCGCTCGCGCTCAATCCGGCCAACGCCGAGTTCTATGTGGCGATGTCGACGGCGGCGAGCAGGATTCGTCTGTATGCCGTCGCGGCGTCATTCGCAACGCAGGGCATCGCCGCGGATCCGATGAGTTGGGAAGCGCACGGATTACTCGGGATGAACCTGCTGCGCCTCGGAAAGATGACCGAAGGGCGCCAGGCCCTGGAGGCCTCGTTCAAGGGTGATCCATACAACGTCTGGATCAAGAACACGCTCGATTTGCTCGACACGTTCGGCAACTACGACGATGTGACCGAGGGGAAGTTCGACACGATGATCGAGAAGAGTGAGTCTGCGCTCTTCTCGATCTACCTGCGCGACCTCGCTGAGCGCGCGTACTCGACATTCCAACAGCACTATCAATTTTCACCCGCGCCGCCGATTCGCATCGAGGTATACAAGAGCCACACGGATTTCTCGGTGCGGACCGTTGGGCTTGGGGGGCTTGGCGCGCTCGGTGTGAGCTTCGGTACGACGCTCGCGTTCGACTCGCCGGCGGCGAAAGATGCGGGCCCGTTCAACTGGGGCTCCACCGTTTGGCACGAGCTCGCGCACACATTCACGCTTGGCCTGACCGATCAGCATGTGCCGCGCTGGTTTTCCGAAGGGCTGTCCGTGTACGAAGAACACCATGCGCGGGCCGGCTGGGGCTCGAACGTCTCGGTCGAGTTTCTCGACGCGTATGCGGCGGGGAAGCTCGTGCCGGTGAGCCGGATGAACGATGGCTTCATGCGTCCCGCGTATCCGGAGCAGGTGATTCTCTCGTACCATCAGGCGTCCGTCGTGTGCGATCTGATCGCGCGCGATTACGGAGAGAAGGCGATTCTTCAGATGCTGCTCGAGTACAAAGCCGGGCGTACCACGCCGGAAGTGTTTCAGAAAGTCTTGGGAATGGACCCAAAGGCGTTCGATAAAAAATTCGACGCATACATGCGCGAGCGATATGCGCCGCCGCTTGCCGCGCTGAAAGACTCGCTGAAGGCCGGCAGCGAGACACCTCCGGCAGACTTGCTGGCGCAGGCCAACGCGTCGCCGCAGAGCTATCGCATTCAGATGCTCGCCGCGGTCGTATTAGCGAAGGCGGGGCAGACGGACACGGCGATCAAACTGCTCGAGCGCGCGCGTTCGCTCTTTCCAGAGTACGGCGGCGGCGACGGACCGTACGCGGGGCTCGCCCAGCTCTATGCGGCCAAGGGAGATTCGAAAAAAGCCGCGGATGCACTTTCGCAGTACGTGCTGCACAACGAGACGGACTATCCGGCGCATCTCGAGCTTGCTCGTTTACGCACGGTCTCCGGCGACAGCGCGGGCGCCGCCGACGCGCTCGATCGCGCGCTGTACATCAATCCGTATGACATCGCGCTGCATCAGCAGCTCGCCGGTTTATACAGCGGCCTTCACGACAAGGTGAAAACTGTCCGCGAGCGTCGCGCGGTTATCGCGCTGGGGCCTGCGGACAAATCAGAGGCGTATTACCAGGTCGCGCTGGCGTATCACGACGCGGACGACGATCCGTCCGCGCGGAAGGCGATCCTGCGGTCGCTTGAAGAAGCGCCGAACTACGCGCGTGCGCAGGAGCTGCTGCTGCAGATCATCGATGGAAAAAAACCTTAACAGGAAATCCCCCGTGGCTGCGAACGTTACAAGCCCTGCGCTCGAGTCTTCCGATGATATCGCCCACGCCGACCGCCTTAAGGCCGGCTGCGACCTGATTCGTGCGGAACTGCGCAAACTGATCGTCGGTCAGGACAACGTCGTCGAGTTGATCCTGCTCTCGATTCTGACGGGCGGCAACAGTCTGGTGATCGGCGTGCCGGGTCTGGCGAAGACCCTTTTGATCAACACGTTCGCGAAGGCGCTCGATCTCAAGTTCTCGCGAATTCAGTTCACGCCGGATTTGATGCCCAGTGACATCACCGGCACGGAGATCATTCAGGACGATCCAAATAGCGGAACGCGGAGGATGGTATTCGTGCCCGGGCCGATTTTTGCGAACATCGTTCTGGCGGACGAAATCAACCGAACGCCGCCCAAGACGCAGGCGGCGCTGCTCGAAGCAATGCAGGAGCACCGGGTGACGGTGCAGGGGCAGACGTACACGCTGAAGGAACCGTTCTTCGTGTTCGCGACGCAGAACCCGATCGAACTGGAGGGAACGTATCCGCTCCCCGAGGCGCAGCTCGACCGTTTCATGTTCGAGATCGTGATCGACTATCTCACGGAGAATCAGGAAGTCGAAGTGGTGATGTCGACGACCTCGGTGCAGAAACACGAATTCAAGCATGCGGTGACCGGTGCGGATATTGCCGGGTTCCAGCAGCTCGTGCGCCGGGTGCCGGTCGCGGATGCCGTTGCGCGCTACGCCGTGAATCTCGCGCGGACGAGCCGTCCCGGACCGAACGCGCCGGATTTTGTTAAGCAGTGGGTCTCGTACGGCGCGAGCGTTCGCGCGCCGCAGCACCTGCTGCTCGGCGGAAAAGCGCGCGCGCTGATGCAGGGACGCTATCACGTGAGCTTTGACGACATTCGCGCGCTGGCAAAGCCCGTGCTGCGCCATCGCGTGCTGCTCAACTTCCACGCAGAGTCCGAGCGTGTGACGTCGGATCAGGTGATCGACAAACTGCTCGAAGCCGTTCCCGTGCCGCGGTCGGGCATGTGAACGCGGAGAGTCTCCTCGATCCAACAGTCCTCGCCAGAATCGGCAATCTGGAGCTTTTGGCGCGCACGGTGGTCGACGGTTTCGTGAACGGGTTGCACCGGTCGCCGCATCTCGGGTCGTCCACCGATTTTGCGGAGCACCGCTCGTATATGCCGGGCGATGATATCCGCGGAATCGACTGGAAGCTGTACGCCCGCACCGATCGCTACTACGTGAAGCAGTTCGAGGCGGAGACGAACACGAACTTCATGGTTCTGCTCGACGTGTCGCCGTCGATGCGCTATCGCGGCGCCACAGAAGGCCCGGGGAGCGTGAGCAAACTCGACTATGGCTGCTACCTCGCCGCCGCGCTCGCGTATTTCTCGAGCACGCAGCGCGATCGTGTCGGACTGGCAACGTTCGATCAGGACATTGTCGAATACGTGCCGCCGTCTTCGAAGCATCTGCGACTTGTGTTGCATGCGCTGGAACGCACGGCAAAGAGTGCGGCGTCCGAGCCGGAACGCCCGGCGGGCGCACCGTCGCGTGCCGCGGCGCTCGAGGCGCCGCTGCAGAAGCTCACGGAGTCGCTGCGGCGCCGCAGCATCGTGCTGCTCATCTCCGATTTGTACGAAGAGCCAGATGCCGTTCTCTCTGCGCTCGCGAACGTGCGCGGCCGCGGGAACGACATGATCGTCTTTCACCTGCTCGATCGCAACGAGATCGAGTTTCCCTTTGCGGACGCCACGAACTTCATAGATCTCGAGACGGGCGAACGCATGCCCGTGATTCCGGAATATCTGCGCACGCAGTATCGCGAAGTTGTCGCGCAGCACACGGCGACACTCGGACAAAAGATGCGCGAACAGCGGATCGACTATGCGCTCTTTGATACGTCGAAACCGCTCGACAAAGCGCTGTTCACCTACCTGCTGGCGCGCGAGCGATTCAGCACGGCGCGCTAACAAGCACATATGGGATTTCTCGCGCCGGCGTTCTTCGGTGGATTGATCGCGATCGGCATTCCGATTGCGATCCATCTGATCAATCGCGAACGGCGGGTGGTGGTGCAGTTCCCGTCGCTGATGTTCTTGCGGAAAGTGCCGTATCGCTCGGTGCGCCGGCAGAAACTGCGGCACCTGCTGCTGCTCGCGATGCGGTGTCTGGCGCTTGCGCTGCTCATTGCGGCGTTTTCGCGGCCGTTCTTCTCACGCCACGCGGCTGCGGCGTCATCACTGATGGGCGCGAAAGAACGTGTGATTCTTGTCGATCGCTCGTACAGCATGGGCTATGCGGATCATTGGAAGCGCGCGCTCGATGCGGCGCGCTCGGCGGCGCGCGGCGTGACGGGGAACGATCGCGCCACTCTTGTTTTCTTTGCGAATGATCCGGCGGCCGCCACCGAGCCGACTGCGAATCAGGCGCGGCTGGAGCACGCGATCGCCGGTGCAAAGCTCTCGTCAGAGGGAACACGCTATGAGCCCGCGCTGAAACTGGCGGCGCAGATTCTTTCCGCGTCGAATCTGCCGCGTAAAGAAGTCGTGATGATCAGCGACTTTCAGCGAGTTGGGTGGGGCCGCAGAGACGACGTGCAGCTCCCCGCCGGCGCCGTGATGACGACGGTGGATATCGGTGGCGCGCCAGCGACCGACCTCGCCGTGACGCAGGTGTCCACGGACCGGGATCGCGCGGGCGACCGCGATCGTGTTACCGTCACGGCGCGCGTTACGAATACCGGCGCTGCTGCACGGACGGTGGATGCGACGCTGGACATCGGCGGTCGCGCGGTGGAGAGCAAGAGCGTGACCGTTCCGGCGAAGGGCGTTGCGCAGGCGCGCTTCTCACCCAGCGTTGTTCCCGCCGCGGCGACGCGCGGCACGGTTCGCATCACGCACGATTCGTTGCCGGCCAACGACTCGTTCAACTTTACGCTGGCGCCCGGCGAAGCGGTGTCGGTGCTCGTTGTGCGCCCATCCAAGCCGCGAGAGAATCAGAGTCTCTACCTGAGTCGCGCGCTGAATATTGGCGACCGTCCCGCGTTTCACGTCGATGTGCGCGCCGAAGATGCGCTGCGTGCCGCGGATCTGACGTCACGCTCGTTGGTCGTCCTCGACGAAGTCGCTCCGCCGAATGGTGCGATTGGCGCGCGTCTGCGTGACGCGATCAATGCGGGTACCGGACTGCTCGTCGTGCCCGGCGATCTTCCCGCTGCGCGGTGGACTCCCGAGTGGCGCGCGCTGATGCCGGCAACACTCGGTGCCGTTGTAGATCGCACGCGTGATGCGGGCGGGAAGGTGGCATCGGTCGACTATGGCCATCCCGTGTTCGAACAGTTCTCCGCGCCGCGCAGCGGTGATTTCTCGACCGCCCATCTCTTTCGGTATCGCCAGCTGGTGACATCAGGAGACAGCGGTGTCATTGCGAAACTTGATGACGGCGCACCGGCGCTCGTCGAGAAAACTGTCGGCGGCGGCAAGGTGCTGATGTGGGCCTCGTCGCTCGATGAATACTGGACTGACCTTCCGCTGCAGCCGGTGTTTCTCCCGTTCATGCACGAGCTGGCGAAATACGCGGGCCGTTACGGTGACGCGCGCACCTGGTTCCAGGCCGGAGACGTGCTCGATCTCTCGCGACATGGCGAGCTGACCGGGCCCTTCGTGACAGACGCCGGCACCGACGCGGCGACTGCGGCGCTCGTGCTCGAGTCGCCGTCGGGTCATCGCGCGCCGCTGACGCCCGCTGGCCCGGAGCACCTCGCGACGCTCAGCGAGCAGGGTTTCTACGAGCTGCGCGGACTCGGCATCGCCGCCGGAAGCGGCCGCCCGATTGCCGTGAATGTGGACCCGAAGGAGTCGGACCTCTCTCACTTCGACCCGAACGAGCTTGTGGCGGCTGTGACCGCGACGCCCGGCGCGGGTACTCAACAGAAGGGGGAGGCCGCCGCACCCGAGGAGCTCGAACGCGGCCAGACTCTCTGGTGGTATCTTTTAATGGTGGCTCTGCTGCTGATGGTCGCGGAGACGATTCTCTCGAATCGCCTGTCGAAGGCCGAAGCATGAGGAGGGTGTAGCAATGGGCAGCGTGCAAGGATTCGCGGACGACCGCGGGCGTCTCGCCGGCGTGGTGAGTGGCGTGCGCAATCGCTGGCGCCTCAAGCGCGCGCTTCACGGCGCGACGATCACGGTGATCGTTGCCTTCGTGGCACTCGCGATTTCGGCGTATGCCACGCGAGCGCTGCACTACGGCGACTCCTCGCTGTGGATCTTCCGCCTGTTGTCGCTCGCGGCGATTGCTTCGTGCGCCATCCGATTCATTGTGAAGCCGCTGCGCACAACTCCACAGGACGCTCAGGTTGCGCTCTACATCGAAGAGCATGAACCGGCGCTCGATGGCGCGGTAATCACTGCTGTTGATGTTCACGCCGCAGGCGCTGCGGCCGCGCGTTCACCCGCACTCGTTGCGAAGCTCGTGCGTTCGGCGCTCGATCGCATGCGCGGCGCGGAGGATGGACGCAGCGTTGACGCGAGTGACTTGCAGCGCACATCGATCATTTTCGCGGCCGTGACCGCCGCGTCAGTCGGGCTCGCCATATTCGGACCCGCTGTACTCCGTCACGGATTCAGTTTGATGCTCGTGCCGTGGGGCGAAGCGAATCCGGCGAGCGTGTTTGCGATCGCGGTGAAGCCCGGAAACGCAACCATCGCGAAGGGCGGCGATCAGCTCGTGACGGCGTCGCTGCGCGGGTTCAACGCGGATCGTGTCGACCTGCTCGTGCGCTCCGCTGATTCAACCGACTGGACGCGCGTGACCATGTCAGCCGACAGCGCCGGACGTTACAACTACCGGCTGTTCGATCTCGCGAAGGTCACCGAGTATGCCGTTGAGGCGAGCGGCGTGCGATCGGCCGTGTATCGTCTCGATGTTGCCGACCTCGCGTTCGTGAAACGTCTCGATTTGGAATACAGGTATCCCGCGTACACGCAGCTGCCGAATCAGCGCGTCGATAGTACGGGTGATATCGCCGCGCTCAAAGGCACGATGGTTCGTGTGCGCGTCACGCCGACGCGCGCGACGAGCGGCGGCCGCGTGATTGTTCAGGGCGGTGATACGCTGCAGCTGGCACGCACCGCAGACGGCGCACTTATCGCGATGCTGCGCGTTGACCGCGAGGGCTTCTATAAGGTTGAGCTCGAGGGACCTGACGGTCGCATGGTCACCGGTTCTCTGGAGTACACGATCGACGCGCTGCCAGATCGTCCGCCGACGGTCAGCTTTGTGAAACCGGGTCGCGACGTGAAAGTGCTCTCGGTAGACGAGGTGTTCACTGAAGTTCGCGCGCAGGACGACTACGGCGTGGCGAAGCTCGAGCTGGTCTACTCGGTGAACGGCGCAGCGGAGAAATCGATTCCGCTCTATGCGTCCACCGGAAAAGTCATGCGCGACATTTCGGCCGGACACACGTTCATGCTCGAGAATGAGCATCTCGCCGCGGGCGATGTCGTCTCGTACTACGCGCGCGCCACCGACAACAACGCCGTCAGCGGGCCGGCGACAGCGACCACCGATATTTATTTTCTGCAGGTTCGCCCGTACGGCCAGGACTATCGTCAGCAGCAGGGCGGCGGTGGCGGCGGCGGGGGAGGGCGCGGTGGTGCGCAGGATCCGGGCCCGCTCTCCGAGCGTGAACGACAGGTGATTGCCGCCTCGTTCAACACCGCTCGTGACAGCGCGAAGCTCGACAAAAAAACGCTCGACGAAGATCTCGCCACGCTGCGGCTGTCGCAGCAAAAACTTCGCGAGGAAGTCGAGCAGCTCGTTAAGAAACTCGTTGACCGCGGAATTGCGTCGACAGATTCTGGCTGGAAAAAAATTGCGACGATCCTGCCGAAGGCCACGGCGGAGATGGACAGCGCCGAGAAAAATCTCGCGAAGGGGACGCCGCGTGGTGCGCTCTCGCAGGAGCAGCGCGCGCTCGTGCAGCTGCAGCGTGCAGAAGCCGTTTTTCGTGATATTCAGGTCTCAATGGGCGGCGGCGGCGGTGGTGGCGGCGGCGGTGGCGGCAGTACGCGCGCGCAGGACCTCGCCGACATCTTCGAGCTCGACAAAGACAAGGTGCGGAATCAGTACGAGTCCGTGCAGCGCGGACAGGAACAGCAGGCGCAGCAGAGCGATGCGTCACAAGTGGACGAAGCGCTCGACAAGTTGAAGCAGCTTGCCACGCGCCAGCAGCAGGAAGACGAGCGGATGCGTCGCAAAGCGGACAGTCTCCGCGGGCCGGGTTCGAGCGGATCGTCGAACGGCACGGGCGAACGTGACCTCGCGCAGCAAACAGAACAGGCCGCACGTCAGCTCGAACGGCTCGCCCGCGAGAAGCAGTCGCAGCAGCTCGCCGACGCGGCGCGCAAGCTTCAGGACGCGGCGAATTCAATGAAGCAGGCCGCGGCGAATGGAAAGAGCGGTTCGGCCGAATCAAAGAATGCGAACGACAGGCTCGCCGAGGCGCGGCGGCTGCTCGAGCAGGAAAAGACGAGTGGCGCGCGGCGCGGATTGGACGACGTTCAGAAATCGGCACGGGCGCTCGCGGAGCAAGAAAAGCAGGTCGCCGGTGATGTTGCGAAGATGAACGTGCAGTCGCCGAACCCGCAGCAGTCACCGCAGCAGTCACCGCAGCAACGCTCGCTCGCGGCCGAGAAAGGCGCGATGGCGGACTCGCTGCGCGATCTCACGCGTCGTATCGATCAGCTCGCCGGCGAGCAGAGCCGCTCACAGCCCGGCGCGTCGCGCGCGCTCGGCGAAGCCGTTGATTCACTCCGCGCGCGCCGGATTGAGGATCGGATTCGCGAGTCTCAGCAGCAGCTGGGACAGGCATCGCAGCAGTATCTCGACAATCTCGAACGGTCGATCGCCGATGGGTTGAACGACCTCGGCCAGAAGCTGCAGAAGGCGGGTGAAGCGTCGTCGCAGGCGTCAGCGGGCGACAAGCAGCAACAGGCACTTGATCGCATGCGTGACCTCGTGCGGGGTATGGAAACGCTCGATGATCGCGTGCGTCAGCAACAGCAGCAGGGAAAAGATGGACAGCAGGGAAAAGATGGACAGCAGGGTCAACAGCAAGGGAAGCAGGGACAGAGCGGACAGCAGGGCCAACAAGGCCAGCAGGGTCAAGGACAAGGTCAGGGGCAGCAGGGTCAACAGGGTCAGCAGGGTCAGCAGGGACAAGGCCAAGGTCAGGGACAAGGTCAGGGACAAGGCCAAGGCCAACAAGCCGGACAGGGCAACGGTGGCCGCGGTGGTCGTGGTGGTGTCGGCGGCAACGGCACTGGCAGCGGCACAGGCAACGGCACGGTTGCACAAGGCGGCCAAGGCGGCAATCGCCTCTCGCAAAACGACGCCCGTCAATTCTCCGCGGAGATGCAGCAGCGCGTTCGCGATGCCGAAGCGCTGCGGAACGAACTCGCGAAGCAGGGCGCTGATGTTTCCGCGCTCGATCGCGCGCTGGACGCAATGCGCGCCGCGGCAAATCAGGAAAATCTGAAAGACCAAAAATCCGGCGGCGAACTTCGCACGCAAGTCATCGACGGACTCAAGGCGTATGAGTTCGCTCTGCGCCGCACGATCGACGGAAAAGAGAACGCCCAAGTCCGATCCGGAAATAACGGCGACGTTCCCGCAGAGTTTCGGGCCTATGTAGAAGAGTATTATCGTTCATTGGCACGTCCGGCCCACTCCGATTCCACGGCCCGGCCGAAACAGCAGACACCACAGGCGCCGCAGTCGCGCTGAGTTCATAACGAGGCATCCAGTGTCAATCAAGAAACCAGAAAACCCAGAGCTGAAAGCCAGGCTCACGCCGCAGCAATACGAAGTCACGCAGTGCAGTGCCACCGAGCCGCCATTCCAGAACGAGTTTTGGAATAATCACGAAGACGGCATTTACGTCGACGTCGTCTCTGGTGAACCGCTCTTTTCATCGACCGACAAGTTCGACTCCGGAACCGGCTGGCCGAGCTTCGTTCAGCCGATGGTAAAAGAGAATGTCGTCGAGCACTCCGACAACACGTACGGTATGCGCCGCGTCGAAGCGCGTTCGGCAACCGGCGACTCACATCTCGGCCACGTTTTTCCCGACGGACCCGGACCGACCGGTCTTCGTTACTGCATCAACTCCGCGTCGCTGCGATTCATTCCCAAAGCGAAACTCGACGGCGAGGGCTACGGAGAATTTCTCCAGCTGTTCGGCGGAGGCGCAAAGTGAGCGACCGGATTGAATACGCGTCGCTCGCGGGCGGCTGCTTCTGGTGCCTCGAGGCGGTGTTCCTCGAGATGAAGGGAGTGCAGGCTGTGCAGAACGGATATGCAGGCGGCAAACGTCCGAATCCGACGTATGAGCAAGTTTGCAGCGGCGCGACCGGTCATGCCGAAGCCGTGCGCGTGACGTTCGATCCCGAGATCGTGAGCTACAAGGATCTCTTGGACGTGTTCTTCACGATTCACGATCCGACGACGCTCAATCGCCAGGGCGGCGACAAAGGCACGCAATATCGCTCCGCCGTTTTCTTTGAGTCGCCGGAACAGGAGCGTATCGCACGCGAGACGATCGTCGAGTTCGACACGGCGAAAGTGTGGGATGATCCGATCGTCACCGAGGTCACGGCGCTCGAAAAGTTCTGGCCGGCGGAAGAATATCATAACAACTACTTTGCGCTGAACCCGCAGAATCCGTACTGCTCCGTCGTGATCGCACCAAAAGTTTCCAAAGCGCGAAAGCTGTTTCTCGAAAAACTCGCGAAGTAGCGCCATGCGTAGAATCGCGCTGGCGCTCTTGTTATCGGCCGCGCCGGCGCTCGCGCAATCCGTCGACTGGCCCGCATACGGGAACGATGCGGGTGGGTTGAAGTATTCGTCGCTTGCCGACGTGAATCGCTCGAACGTCGCAAAGCTCGCGATCGCATTCACGTGGGAAGCACACGAGAGCGCCGTCCCTGCAAGCGATGGACAGAAGGCTGCGCGGCCCGGGCAGTTTCAAGTCACGCCGCTCGCGATCCACGACACGCTCTTCTTCTCAACGCCCTTCAATCGCGTGATCGCGCTCGATGCGACGAGCGGTCGAGAGTTTTGGGCGTACGACCCGCAGGCATGGAAAGTGTACGGCCAGCCGAGCAATGGCACGGGATTCGTGCACCGTGGCGTCGCGACATGGACGGACGGCAAGCAGCGCCGCGTGTTCATGAACTCGCGCTGGCGTCTCATCGCGCTCGACGCGTCGACGGGTAAACCAATCGACTCGTTCGGCACGCACGGCGAGGTGGACGTCACGCAGAATCTTTCGCGGCCCGTGCGAAAGGAGCACTATAGCAACACGTCGCCGCCGGTCGTTTGGGGCAACCTCGTGATCCTTGGCAACGGCGTCGGAGACCGGCTCGTCTATCACGGCGATCCGCCGGGGGACATTCAAGCGTTCGACGTCCGCACGGGAAAACGCGTGTGGCGATTCAAGACCGTGCCGGAACCCGGTGAGTTTGGCAACGATACGTGGCAGGATGGCGCGTGGAAATACATGGGGCACACGAACGCGTGGGCGCCATTCACGGTCGATTCCGCGCGCGGGTATGTCTATCTGCCAGTCGGCACGCCGAGCGATGACTGGTACGGCGGGGAGCGAAAAGGCGCGGACCTATTCGGCGAGACGATCCTCTGTCTCGATGCGCGCACCGGAAAACGGATCTGGCATTTCCAGACTGCGCATCATGGACTGTGGGACTACGACCCGCCGGCGCCGCCGAACCTCGTCACGGTAAATCATGACGGGCGGAAGGTGGATGTCGTCATCGCGCCAACCAAGCAGGGATTTCTGTTCGTGTTCGATCGCGTGACTGGAAAACCGCTCTGGCCGATCGAAGAGCGCGCGGTGCCACAGAGTGATGTCCCCGGCGAAGCGAGCTGGCCCACCCAGCCGTTCCCAACCAAGCCTGCGCCGTTCGCGAAACAGGGGTTCTCGCTCGACGACGCGATGGACCTCACGCCAGAGCTGCACAAGATGGCGGTCGACGAGCTTTCGAAATACAAACTTGGCCCGCTCTTCACGCCGCCTTCGATGCAGGGCACGATCGTTGCGCCCGGTGTGATCGGCGGCGCGGGGTGGGGCGGCGCCGCCGTGGACCCCGAGACCGGCTGGGCGTATGTGAAGTCGTCCAACTCGCCTGCGTTCATGATCATCGAGAAACACGACACGCCGAGTGACACCGTCGACTCGCCGTACATGCTGAATCTTGGCCGCCAGGGACTGAGCATTCGCTTCGGGCCGAACGCCGCCGGTGGGCGTCCGTGGCCGGCGCTGCCGATTCAGAAACCGCCGTACGGAAATCTCACTGCCATCGATCTCAACACCGGCGAAACAAAATGGTCGATTCCGTTCGGTGATTCACCGGAGATCAGAAATCACCCGGCGCTCAGAGGCGTCCAGCTTCCCGATAAGCTTGGAGTGAGCGGATCACCGGGCGCGATGGTCACGAAGGGCGGCCTCGTGTTCGCGACGGGCGGCGGCAGCGTGTTGTACGCAATCGACGCAAAGGACGGCAGCACGGTGTGGCAGTACGACCTCGGGCAGATCGCGTATTCGAACCCGATGACGTATCGCGCTCGCGACGGGAGGCAGTACGTCGCGATCGCGACTGGTGCGGGGAGTACGTCCAAGCTCGTGGTGTTTGGTTTGAAATAACGGCAACTACATTTTGATTTTGCCGCGGGTTTTCGCGGAAACGCGCTGGTTGATCCGCGTTAACCCGCGCAAACCCGCGGCAGAAAAAGTTGTTCTTTTCTTTTTCTTTTTATTTTCTCATGGCAAAAACGATTCGCGCCGCGGTGATGACCGCGCCGCACAAGCCGGTCGAAGTTCGTGAACTGCCGTGGCCCACGCTGGAGCCGGGCGCCGCGATGCTGAAGACACTCTACTCCGAGGTCTGCGGCACCGACGTGCACCTCCTTCACGGCAAGCTCGCGGGCGTGCCGTATCCGATTGTGCCGGGCCACGTATCAATCGGGCATCTCGCTGAGATCCGCGGCAAGGTCACTGATATCAATGGCGATGAATTTCACGAAGGCGACCTCGTGACATTTCTCGACGTGCACGAGACATGCGGGCGATGCTACGAATGTCTCGTCACGAAGCAGACGACGCGTTGTCCGTCACGCCGCGTGTACGGAATTTCTTACGGAGTAGCAGACGGACCGCTCGGCGGATGGGCCGATCATATCTGGATGAAGCCGGGCGTGAAGATGCTGCGGATTCCGAAAGGCGTCGATCCGATTTCGTTCATCGCGGGCGGGTGCGGATTGGTTACGTCGGTGCACGCGGTGGAACGCGGTGATGTCCGGCTCGGATCATCCGTTGCCGTGCTCGGCGCGGGTCCGGTAGGCCAAGGTGCCATCGCGCTCGCGCGGCTCGCCGGCGCATATCCCGTGATCGCGATTGGTGCGCCGGCACCGCGTCTCGAGTTCGCGAAGAAAATGGGAGCGACGCACACGATCAGTCTCGACGTACCCGCCGATGATCGTGCGGCCCTCGTCCGTGAGATCACCGGTGGACATGGCGTTGATGTCGTGATCGAAGCGGCCGGCGATCCGCGCGCGGTGCCGCAAGCGCTCGATCTCGTGCGCGATGGCGGACGCGTCGTGATTGCCGGCCAGTACACCGACCACGGCGACATCTCGATCAATCCGCATTTGCAGATCAATAAGAAGCACGCCGAGATTCGCGGCTGCTGGGGATGTGATTACTCGCATGTGCATCGCGCCGTGCAGGTCCTCGCGCATCAGGGGAACGCGCTGCCGTGGGCGGAGTCGATTACTGCGAAGTTCGGGATCGATCAGGCGAACGAGGCACTCGCGGCTGTTGAGAATCGCAGCGTGATCAAGGCAGTAATCATTCCTTAAGCTCACAGTCCTAGCTCCCAGCTCGCCAGCTCATTGCTTGGCCGTGTCATAGCTCGAGCTGAGTGCGTCTGGGCGGGGCTGGGAGCTTGAGCTCTGACAAGGCCAAGCTGGGAGCTCACGAACTTGGAGCTCGAACTGTGAGCTAACCTCCGCTGGCTGGGCGGAGTCTCTTCTGCAGTCCGATGAGCATCCTGCGAACCTCGATGACATCGGGCAGATATTCCTTTACACGGTCAGCGGGAATCAGCTTTGCCTGTGCGACGAATTCCAGATGGCATTCGAGCTCGGAGCTCGAACCGATGGCGATCTGAACGAACTTTGCAAAATCAGAATCCGAAGCGCGACCACATCCTTCGGCGATGTTCGTCGGGATCGAGAGGGCCGCGCGGCGAAGCTGACTGACCAAACCGGAATTTCCCCGACGCGGGATCAGATCGGTCAGCCGATGCACATTGAGCGCGAGAGTCTGGGCTTTTTGCCAGACTGTGAGTTTATGGAAATCTTGCATCTGGCGAACGTATTGGAAACGGCTCCGCCGAGTGTCATCATTTCGCCGCTGTGTGTAGCGTTAAGTCGTTCGCTCCGAGCTCCAGCTCCCAGCTCGCCAGCTCAGTGCTTAGCCGTGTCATAGCTCCAGCTGATCGCGTCACGGCGGGGCTCAGAGCTTGAGCTTTGAAAAGGCCAAGCGGGGAGCTGACGAGCTTGGCGCTTGAACAGTGAGCTCATAAACCCAGCCATGGATTGATCGCATCCCGATTGCGGTGCATCTTACTCCATATGATCAGCCGCCCCCGCCTTTTGATCGCAGTCATTGCGTTGTGCAGTTCGCCGCTCGTGGCGCACGCGCAGGGAGATATGTCCGGCATGAATATGCCCGGCCATATCATGATCCCGAGCGGATCGATCATCACCGTAGCCGATGTCGAATTCATGCAGGGGATGATCGCCCACCATGCCCAGGCCATCTATATGAGCCGCATGGCTGATGCGCATGGCGCGAACCCCCGCCTGCTGCGGCTCGCGACCAAGATTGATCAGTCGCAGGTCGCGGAGATTCGCATAATGCAGGACTGGCTCCGCCGGTGGGACCAGTTCGCGCCCGATACCTCATCGTGGCGCACGATGCATATGTCCGGGATGCTCACCGCAGAGCAGTTGAAAACTCTCGAGTCATCGAAAGGCGTAGACTTCGACCGAAATTTTCTCGTGATGATGATCCAGCATCACAACGGCGCGCTCAAGATGGTCGCGGATCTTTTCGCCACACCGCGCGCCGGTCAGGAAGTCGACGTCTCCGTGTTTGCGAACGATGTCGTATCCGTGCAGACCGCCGAGATTGGTGTCATGCAGCAGATGCTCGCGCAGTTACCTGAGAAATAGAATAAAAACCGCCCCCATCATCTGGAGTATTTCGTGATGCAGAACGTTCGCAGGATTGCAGCGCTCACCGCTGCCGTCATAGTTCCCGCGCTGCTCGCTGCGCAGACTTACCCGACCGGCAACGATCCTCGCAACGGACTCAAATCCGGCCGCCTCGACGCCGGAACGGCGGCGAGCAACATGCGCCAGGTCTCGTTCTCGCCGAAGCCCGCGCAGTTCGACACCGTGCGTGGCCTGACGTTCATCAACTCCGACATGGCGTTCGGCACGCACTTCGTCTATCAGGGAAACTTCGCGGGATTCTCCATTTGGGACGTGACGAGTCCCGAGAAACCCGTGCTTGCATCGGTGGTCGAGTGCATCACGTCGCAGGGCGACCCCTCAATCATCGGCAACCTCCTGTTCATCTCCGCCGAGGGCGGCGGCAACCGGAATGATTGCGGCAAGGGCGGCGTGCAGAATCCGAAGGATCACATGGCGGGCGTTCGCATCTTTGACGTCTCGAACCCGCGCGCGCCAAGGCTCGTGAAGAACGTGCAGACGTGCAAAGGCTCTCACACGCACACCGTTGTCCCGAGTCCAACAGACAAGAACATCGTCTATCTGTACGTGTCGGGAAATCAGGGCGCGCGGTCGGACAGCGAGCTCGTCGGCTGCAAGAACGGAACTGACCCGGCGGATCCAAGCAACTCGCTCTACAGTCTCGATGTGATCAAGGTGCCGCTCGACCATCCGGAGAACGCCGCTGTCGTCACGGGCGCGCGCATTTTCACCGGGCTCGATGCCGCACCGCAATCAGCTGCCCGCACGTCCGCAGCCGCTGGTCGCGGCGGACGCGGTGGCGCAGCTCCTGCCGGCCCGCCGCCGCAGCCGACGGGCCCGCGCAACTGCCACGACGTTACCTCGTATCCGGCGATGCATCTGCTTGCGGGCGCCTGTGCGTCCTACGGATTGCTCGTCGACATCTCGAACCCGGAAAAGCCCGTGCGCCTCGCCGCGCAGGCCGACACCAATTTCTCGCTCTGGCACACCGCAGTATTCAGCAATGACGGATCGAAGGTCGTGTTCACTGACGAATGGGGCGGCGGCACGGCCCCGATGTGTCAGGCGTCGAGCATGATGGAGATGGGTGGCAACACGATCCTCACGATCGGCGCGGACAAGAAGTACACGCAGCATTCGTACTTCAAGATTCCCACGGCGCAGAGCGCACAGGAAAACTGCGTCTCGCACAACGGCGGTCTCGTTCCCGTGCCGGGGCGCGACATCATGGTGCAGGGATGGTATCAGGGCGGCGTCGACGTGATGGATTTTTCAGACGCCGATCACCCGAAAGAACTCGCCTTCTTCGATCGTGGCCCGATCGATCCGCTGCCCGGCGCAGACGTTCCGGTCGCGGCGAACGCGGCACCGGGTGCCCGCCGCGGCGCCGGCGGCACGATCGGCGGCTCGTGGGGCGCATACTATTGGAACGGTCTGATCTACTCGTCGGAACTCGACCGCGGCTTTGATATTTTCGAACTGCTCCCGAGTGCGAACCTCTCGGCAAACGAGATCGCGGCGGCGAAGCTGGTCACGATGTCAGAGTACAATCCGCAAAGTCAGCCGCATATCGTCTGGCCGGCGGCGTTCCCGGTCGTGCGTTCGTATCTCGATCAGCTCGTGCGCAACAAGGGACTCGACGCGTCGCGCACGACGGCGATTAACGCGGCCCTCGATGCGGCCGAGCAGAAAACCGGCAAGGCCCGCGGTGCGGCGCTCACCGCGCTCGCGAAAGAAGTCGACGGCGATGTGAGTGGTGCGAAGGACTCGGCGCGGGTCCGCACGATGGTCGAGGCGATCAGGGCACTCGCGGCGGTTTCCAAGTAACTGCAACGGCGTGCTAATTCGTTTCTCGTTGGTTGGTTAACTGAAGTTGTTGGCCAAACAACTTTGGTTAACCAACCAACGAATAACGAAACAACACGCAGTTCTCGTCACTCCGTGCGCAACGCCCGGACGGCGAGGATGACCGCGAGTCCACCGGTCACTCCGAGCAGATACAAAATCCAGACGAACAACAGCGCGCCGCTCTTTTCGAGAAACTCCGGGCGCAATCCATTCCGCATGTGCAGAGGCAGCATTGCGACGGCCATGACTCCGCCGAGGAGCATGATCACCTTGCCCGATGGCCGTTCTCTCAGCAGGACAGCACCACACGCAATGACGACGAGGATCGCGACGCCGAACAGGTGATGGAGCCCTGCGGGGTCGAGGCCGAAGACGACGTCCTGCGCGATGTGCAGGGTCAGCAGAAGCACAGACAGGAGCGAGGTCACACTCAAGAGATCGTTCGGCTTCACAGGGAGCGCTCCGTGGGAGTCCGATCCATGGGACCCTTGGCCGAGAGTCGGCTGCCGTATCGGCCGATCAGTCCGGCGAGAATCGCCGCGAAGACCGCGGACCCGAGGACTGCATAGTGGTTCACATTGTCCGCAGCGAGCTGACTGTCGCGGATGCGAATAAGTGAGTCCGCCGCGGCGAAGCTTATCGTGCCCGCGATCAGGTGCGCGGCGATACTGCGCCGGCTCAAAGTTTCCCGCATGATCGCGGCCAGGACTACGCCGAATGTCGCCGCCATCAGCATCGCCGACTGCGTTGCCCCATACCGGGGCACGTCGGCGATGCCGGAGCCGAGAAACCAAACAAATCCCACCGTATTCACCACAGAAAACACGGCCCACCAGTACGCCGCGAACCTGGCGCGCCACGCCAGCGCGGTGAGCATGCCGAGAACTGCGCCGCCGAGGACGATCGAGCCGAAGACGAACGGATGTTCCTGGCATCCTCCGGGTTGATCTCCGAAGTAGAGGGTGCAGTGAAAAAAGCGGGCCGCGCCGTACGTCGCCGGGATTATCACGGCATACCAGCCCGCGATGGCCGCGACATTGGCGACGCCGGGAGCGAACCGAGCGCGCACGGTGCCGCGTGTAGCCTCGTTCATGTGACGGCGTCTGTTGATGGTCCATACGAGCGGCACCGCGCCCAATGCCCAGCGCAGTCGTTGCCAGCCGTTGTCGGCGCATTCCGATTCTGCGGTTAGCGCGTCGAGCCACTCGCGCGACCCGGGCTCAACTCGCCGGTGCAGCCACCGGAGCAGCTGTCGTGCCAAGCGATCGGCGAGACGTTCGGTGAATCCGCGGATTTGCATTAGCGGCCCCCTGTCACGGAGGCGAGGCGACGCGGCATTTTCGCAGGTGCCGTCTCGGCGAGTTTCGCTCGCGCGGTCTTCGCACCTTCTGCCGTCAGGCGGTATGTATGGCGTGGCGGACGGCCGGGCTGTTCCGATTCGGCCCAGCGAGTCTCGAGCAAGCCCTGATCCGCAAGACGCATGAGAATCGGATAGAGCGTTCCAGACTTGAGACGTGTGAGCTGGCTGAGCGCATAGCCGTAGTGCCATGAGCGCGGCGACTCGAGCAAAAGTTCGAGAACGCTGAGAGTCTGAGGCGACGTGTTTGGCAGCCGGGGCATGCCATACTCTACATATGTTGCCTTTGCGACGCAAGCCCCTCGCGCCGCTATACATTCTCCTGCTATGACGCTTCGAAATTTCGGATTCTGTGCGATCGTTCTCGCGAGCGCTGCGTGCGCGAAGCCAGCCGCATCTTCACATCCGGCGTTCCAGCCCGGTGTGGTCCCGGCCAACTGGTACGCTGGCGGTCGCGATTGCGCCGGCCGGCCCGACTTCAACGTTCGGGCATACAACGACGGCCTGTTCATTCTGCGTCAGGCCGCATGCAAAAATTATGAGAAGCCGTTCATCTATTTGATCGTTGGAACGGAACGCGCGCTCCTCATCGACACTGGCGCGGGGAAAGTGGATGTTGTCACGCCAGTCGATTCGCTCGTGCGGGCCGCGGCGAAGCGACGCGGAGTCTCCGCGCTGCAGCTGATCGTCGCGCACAGTCATGCGCACGGCGATCACATCGCGGGTGACAGTCAATTCGTTGGCCGTGCAAACACAGTGCTCGTAGGTCGTGACAGTGCGGCGGTGCGCGCATTTTTCAACATCAATCACTGGCCGCAGGATCAAGGCACGATCGATCTTGGGAATCGCATGCTCGACATCCTCGCGATCCCGGGACATCAGCCGGCGAGCATCGCCGTCTACGACCGACTGACCGGTGTGCTGCTCACCGGTGACACCTTTTATCCCGGCCGCCTCTACGTGCGTGACACCGCGGCGTATGCGCTGAGTGTCGCGCGCCTGCTGGCGTTTGCGAATGCGCACGCCGTCACGCATTTCCTCGGCGCGCACGTCGAGAAGTCGATGGCACCGGGCGTCGACTATCCGGTTGGCACGGTGGATCAGCCGAATGAACATCAGCTCGACATGACGCAAGCGCAGCTCGTCGAGCTCGATTCGGTCGTGCAGGCGATGCGCGGTCGATTTGTTCGCAGCGTGCGCCGCGACTTTACAGTTTGGCCGCAGACGCCGTAACGGACCGCGCGCTCAGTGCGTGATCGGCCCCATCTTCACGACTTCGAACGCGCTCGAGGGAACCGTTTTCAGCGCGTCGAGATTCGTATCGCTCCATCGAGAATCCGGCGCGCCGCTGACGTACCAGCCGCTGCCGTTGTCGGCCAGAATCATTCCGTATTTTTTCATCGCGCGGAGTATGACCTGAACTTCTGCCGGGAATGTGCTGACGTCGAACGAGGCCTGAAGCCGAACGCGCATTCCCATCGGCGGCAGTGACGCTGACAAACTGCTGCTCGCGAAATGCCGAGCTGGTGTGATGAATCCCGCCTGCGTGCTCGGACAGGTGAACCGCAGTGCATGCGTGATGGCGCCCGCTTGCACAGCCTCGTCGTAACGCACGAGTCCCGGAAAAATCGGCAGGCCCGCTGCGTCGGCTGATGTCCAGTAGAGTGGGCGCAGCGCATTCGATGTGAGATCGAACACCGCGCCCGAGCCGGCGTGCCACGAGGTGCCGCCGTTGAGCGGATGCGAATCGTATGTCTCGTAGAGTTTGGAGTGCGACGTGTCGACGACGATCACGTGACGATCACCGGTGCTGCTCGCGCCGCCTTCGATTGGTGCGTTCGCCGGGATCGGATATGGACCGGGATCGCTTTCGTCGGAGTAGTCGAAGGTGATTGGGATCAGCGGCTGGCCGACGCCAACGGTGATGTACGGGATGCCGAAGTCGCTGCCGAAATCAGGATGGAGATTTCGCACGCCGCAGGCGGCGATCAGCGTTGCCGAGCTGGGGTCGACAGATTGGGTGGAGATGTCGGTGTTCCACCAGTTGTCGGCCGGGAAGACTTGGAGGTGGACGGGGGTAGTGGGGCCGGTGGTGATCGGCTGGGTGGTCGCGTCGCTCACACTGTGGCAGGCGACGGCGGCGACGGCGAAGAGAATGCAGAGACGGCGCATCATCGTTCTACACCGCGTCTCCAGCTTTTGCGCCTCACAGCGTGTCCGACGAGTGAACTGTTTTCCGTGCGTCGGTTACCGAAGGTTTTCCGTCCTGACCGCGTGCCGCGCGACGCAGTTCGAATTCAGGACGGATCACCTTCGGTAACCGATCAACAGAAAACAGTTAACGGGCGGTTACGATCACCGCCGAGCTACGGCGTCCTCATAAAAGTGCCGCAAGTCCGCCCTGAGCTTAGTCATGCTTGGCGCATCGATGTACATCATGTGCCCCGCCTGAAAGTGATCCGTCCGAATATTCTCCTTCCGAATTTTCGGATCCACGGTCATATGATCGAGCGTGTACTGCACCGCCCAGTACGGCGTCGCCAAGAAGTGGCTCCGCTTTTCTGTACAGGTTTCAGCGGTCGGATAACTGGATTCGCGGGTGGGGTTAGGCCGCCGCCGCGAGATGCGGCAGCGGGGTGAAGTAGGCTTGGTCCGGTGTGCGATCGGCGAGACTGGAGTGCGGG
>CAIVZZ010000004.1 GCA_903910555.1 uncultured Gemmatimonadota bacterium
CCGCGCTCGGCGACGTCCTTCGCGGCCACGAGCGCGCGGTGGACCGTGGCGCCGTAGGTCACGACCGTCACCTGCGCACCCTCCTTGAGCACCTTCGCCTTGCCGAACGGACTCATGAAGTTCGGCCCCGGATACGCCGACTTGTTGTACGTCTGGCGATACAAGTGCTTGTGCTCGAGGAAGATCACCGGATCGTCGCAGCGGATGGCCGTGCGGAGCAGCCCGTTCGCGTCGAGCGCGTTCGAGGGGCAGACCACGCGCAGGCCGGGGCAGTGCGTGAAGAGCGACGCGCCCGTCTGCGAGTGGTAGATCGCGCCGCGGATGTAGCCGCCGTACGTCGTACGCACGACGACCGCGGTCGAGAACGCGTTGTTGGAGCGCCAGCGCATGGTCGCGAGCTCGTCGCGCAGCTGCATGTACGCCGGCCAGATGTAGTCGAAGAACTGCACTTCGACGACCGGCTTGAATCCGCGAGCAGCAAGACCAATCGCACGCCCAACGATATTCGCCTCGGCGAGCGGCGTGTTGTACACGCGCGAGCCGCCGAACTCCTTCTGCAGTCCCCACGTGACTTTGAAGACGCCGCCTTTTCCCTTGACCTTGCCGAGCTGTTCCTCGCGCGAGACATCGGCGACATCCTCACCGAACATGAGGATCTTCGGGTCGCGCCGCATCTCGTCCTTCATGCACGAGTTGAGCAGGTCGACCATCGTCGTCGGATCGCCGGCAAACTGCGGATCGTCCTCGGTGTCGAACTGTTCGCTCGTCGGGTCGATATCCGGCGAATAAACCGCGTAGTGCACCGTGCTCGCGTCGGGCTGCGGTTGCGCGAGCGCGTCGTCTGTTGCGGCAAGCACTTCGGCATCGACGTCATCGCGGATTTTCGCGAGGTCGGCTTCGGTCACGTAGCCCTCGTCGAGCAGCCACGCCGGATAGGTCGTCAGCGGATCGCGCAGCGCATCGGCTTCGCGTTCGGCCTCCGGACGGTACATCACTTCGTCGTCCGAGAGCGAATGCGAGTATGGGCGAATGACCTTCGCGTGCACGAGCGCAGGTCCTTTGCGCGCGCGCGCGTATTCGACCGCCTTCTTCATGACTTCATATGACGCGAGCAGATCGCAGCCGTCGACCGTCTGCACGTAGAGATCGGGGAACGACTTCACGAGCTCCGAAATCGAACCGCCCGCGGTATTGACCTCGACTGGAACCGAAATCGCGTAGCCGTTGTCCTCTACCAGATACACGACCGGCAGCTTGAGATTCGAGGCAGTGTTCAGCGACTCCCAGAACTCGCCTTCGCTCGTCGTGCCGTCGCCCGTGGTGCAGAAGACGACTTCATCACTATGAAAACCTTCCGTGATGCCGTTCTGCTTCGCGCGCAGAGTGGCTTCAGCCGTGCCGACCGCCTGCAGGAACTGCGTTCCGGTTGGCGACGACATCGAGACGATATTGAGTTTCTTGTGCCCCCAGTGCGACGGCATCTGGCGGCCGCCGGAGTTCGGATCGGCCTTGGCGCCGACCGCCGAATAGAGCATTTCAGCCGCGGTCATTCCCATCTGGAGGCAGAAGGCGCGGTCGCGATAATAGAGATAAAACCAGTCGTATCCCGTCCTCAGGACCAAGCCGGCCGCGACGGTAACCGCCTCGTGGCCCGCGCTCGAGATCTGGAAGAAGATCTTGTTTTGACGTTTGAGACCGATCTCCTTGTCGTCGATTTTCCGCGACAGGAGCATGGTGCGGTATGCCGCGACCAGTTGGTCGCGGGAGAGTCCGTGGGTGGCGCTGCGCGCCTTGGAAGTCGTCGCCATAGACTCCATTATAAGGGATCGCGGGTGACATTTCACGGAGCTTTCGGAGCTTTCTGGTCAATGCGCATCAAGATGCTCTGGAGTTCCTGCTTTCTCGGCGCCCTGTTCCTCGCGTTATCCCTCCGGGGCCCGTGGGGAAGCGCGATGGCCGACGACGGCAGCCGGTTCGATGTGTCGCTCCACGGCGTAACCCACGTGCTCTTCCCAAAAGAGCCGCGCTCGCCGATTGCGGGGTGCAGCTATCTGACCGGCAAAGGCTCCGTTGAGAACTGCGCGCCTTCTCCGGTCGGCGATGCGCAGTTTTCGATGCTCTGCTCGGTTTTCCCGCTCATGCTGACCGGGCTGGCCCTCGCGCTCGGTGCGGGGATGGTCACGTACATCTCGCCGTATCGCGCGAAGGGGACGTCGGCGGCTCTCGCGGCGGGGAGCCTCGCGACAGTCTTTGCGGGATCGGCGATCGCGCAGATCGCGATGCCGCGCGCGCTGAAAGTGTTCGACGAAATCCCGCTGTATATCCGCGGCGCGGCGTTCACCTGCGTGTGGATTTCGATGGTTTTCCTGTTGTTCGCGGCCGCGCTCTCGACGACGAGTACGATGCTGAAGCACGACTAGCGACGCGGGCGTTACGCGCCCCCTCTTGCGCCGCACGTGTTACGAAGCAACTTTTTCGTTCGTCAGTTTGAGGAACGCGTGACGCGCGAGCGAAAAGCACCACTTGGACAAAATCGCAGCGTTGCGCCCTTCGGAGGCTCATGGCAGAAAGGCCAGGACCCAACCTCCAGTGCCTAGCGCCACGATCGCTACCAGCGATCGCCGGCTGGAGTCTCCGCCCCATCATAGCCACCCCGCACGGGATTCGAGCCCCGATGCGGGGTGTCGTCTTTTATGGCGAGGTGTCATGTCTCACCGGAGCGTCTACCGCGTCGCATTGCCCCGTGCACCCCGTGGTCTTGCCCGCAATCACCGTCGAGTGCTCGCCCAAAACCACAAGCGGCACGTCAAGCGTGCGACTTTCCGTGATTGTGGGCGGCGCTGTGTCTACTGCGGTACGACCCTTGGGCTAGAAACAGCCACGCTCGACCATGTGTTTCCGCTCTCGAAAGGCGGAAATCACGCGGCGGGCAACCTGGTCGCGGCATGCGAATGCTGCAATCAGCTGAAAGGGGCGATGCTGCCTACGGAGTTTTTCGCGAGATATCCTTGGGCGGGCGCGAATTTCATGCGCTACGCGCGTGCGGTGCACCGGACTTTGAAACGCGGGGCGAGACGGGCAGTGAGTCTGGCTTACGCAGAGGCTGCGTAGGACTGCCTTTTTCGATCTGCTCGCGGTAGAGCATCACTTTTTTCCGTTCGATTCCCCAGGCGTAGCCGCCGAGTTCTCCTGTCGACCGGATTACCCGGTGGCAGGGGATCAGCCAGCTGACCGGATTACTGCCAACTGCGGTTCCCACCGCACGTGAGGCGCCGGGAAGATGGAGCGAGCTCGCAATATCACCGTATGTCGTGACGCCGCCGTCGGGAATCGTTAGCAAAGCTTCCCAGACCTTCAGCTGAAAGTTCGTGCCTTTGATATGCAGCGAAAGCGGCGGGAGTTTCTTGTTGCTGCTGATCGGGAATGCGGTCGCGATCGCGATGCGTGTCGCTGATTGATCGGCAATCAACGCGGCCCGCGGCCAGTCGTGCTTCAAGCGCGCGAGCGCGGCGTGCCGCGACACCGGATTCACGAACGCGAGATGGCAAATCCCACGGGGCGTGATCGCGATCAAACACTCGCCAAAAGGTGACGGGTGAAATCCATACTTCACCGTGAGACCCTCGCCGGCCTTTTGATATTCGCCCGGTGATACGGCTTCGGCGTTTACGATCAGATCGTGCAAACGCGACGACCCTGAAAGCCCCGCCTCATAGCTCGCGTCGAGCACGCTGCGATTCTCGCGCAGCAAACGCTTCACGACCTGCGCGGTGCGATGCTGGAGAAATCGTTTCGGACTGATTCCTGCCCAGCGCGTAAACATGCGCTGGAAATGCGCCGGACTGAGCCCGACGTATTTCGCGACGTCCGCGAGCTCCGGCTGCTCGGCGCGGTTGGTGTCGAGATAGCGGATGGCTTTCTCGATTCGTGCGTAATCGGCGTTGAGTTCGGTGGCGGTCATTGCGGAGATCCCTGTTGAACTGATGACCGCAGTGTATCGCTCACTGCGCGCCCGCTCAATCCGATTCGTGCGGTCGCTTCAGCTCTAGAAATCCACCGGTCGCAGATACGACTCGCCGATCGCGGCGCCGCTCAGCATCGCAACGGTCGGCAGCTTTCGTTTCCAGTGCGTTCCGTCGAGGCGCTTGCGCACGATCTCGACTTCTGCCGCTGAGAATCCCCGATCGACCAGCTCCGCCGGCGTGTAGCCGTTGAGCAGCCAGTTCAGAATCACATCGGCTTTCGCGTAGCTGATTCCGAAATCGCCTTCGTCAGTTTGCCCGGAGACAAGATCCGCCGATGCGGGCTTCTCAATAATTTCGAGCGGCACGCCGAGGTGGCGCGCGAGCGACCAGAGCTGCGTCTTGAACAGATCGCCGATCGGATTGACCGGCGGCGAATCGTCGGCGTGCCAGGTGAAATAGCCGAGCAGGCGTTCGCTCTTGTTGCCGGTGCCGAGCGGCAGCGCGTGATGTTTCGCACTGAGGTCGAAGAGCGCGATCATGCGCATGCGCGCCATGACATTTCCGCGGCGCGCGGCGTCGGCCTCGGGTTCGAGCGCGAGATAGCCGTCGACGGCGGCGCTGATGTCGAGCGTGCGTGAGTCGAGTCCGAGCGTGTCGATGACCTTTTGCGCGTGCGCGAGCGAGTCGGGGCTCGAGGTGCGATACGGCATGCGGACGGCGACGACGTTCTTGGGGCCGAGCGCACGAGCGGCGAGCGTCGCGACAACGGCGGAGTCGACCCCACCGGAGAGGCCGACAACTGCTTTTTTGAAACCGCGGCGGGTGAACTCGTCTTTCAGGAAGGTGACGAGCCACGCTTCGACCAATGCGGGATCGATATCCAGCGGAGGCGGGGAACCGCGGGAGAGATCGCCGCCGGTCACGACCGAAAGGGTCGCAGGCGCGGTTGAAGGTTCGCCGTTGTTGACCGTTGTCGATTGGCGGCCGGTCGTCGACAGTTGCCGTTCCTCGCCCCTCGTCGGAGTGGCATCCACGCTTCGGTCCAGCTCCGATCTCAGCTTCGGCAGCAGCGTGCGCATATCCGAGAGCAACGGCAGATCGGCGCGCGCCTTGGTGATATCGTCGAGATCGAGACTCGCGGTGAGCAGCGATTCTTCAAAGACCGGCGCGCGCGCGCGTGTGTCGCCGCGCGGGCCAACGACGAGCGAGCCACCCTGAAACATCCGGCCGCCTTCGCTGCCCACGAGGCTCGAGAGCGTGACGAACACACCGTGTTCGTCCGCGATGTCGCGAATCAGGCGGTCCCAGCGGGCTACACTGCCCGGAACTGCGTCGCCGTCGGTGCGCTCGAACGCTCCCCGTGCGGGAGATGCAGAAGAAACGAAAATCATGTGCGCGCCATCGAGCGCGGCAATCAGTCCGGTGAGCGAGTGCCATGCGTCCTCGCAGATGAGCATCGCCGCACGCCCCCACGGCGCGTCGAACGCGCGAACCTCGTACCCGCGTTCCACAAAACGCTCTTCGTCGAACAGCCCATACGTCGGAAGAAACGTTTTCCGATGGATATGCAGAATGTCGGCGCCCGAACCGCAGCGCACATAGGCGAGGCTGTTGTGCAGATCGCCATCGTGCTTTTCGTAGAATCCAACAATCGCGTCGATCGGCGGCCCGTGATACGCCGCTGCGAGCCCCGCGGCAAACTCTTCGGCGGTCAGCGCCATCTCGCGAACGCCGCCCTCCACGAAATACCCGGAAAGCGTCGTCTCGGGGAACTGCACCACATGCGGGCGCGGCTCCAGCGCGGCCGCCTGGGCGAGCACCTCGCCGACTCGGCGCAGGTTGCCCTGAACGTCCCCTTTTCGAGGGCGGAACTGCGCTATGGCGATGTGCAGGAGCGGCATCGACCTAAAGTTCGCCCCCTGACGGGTGACGGGCAACGCCGTCGGGGGTACAATACACGAGATGCCCCCGCGTCCCGCCCCGATTTTCTGCTTGATCGCCGCCGCCGCCCTGATTGCCGGGGCTCCGGGCGGCGCGTGGGCGCAGGCGAGCCCGAGCCCCGCCGCACCAGCGAAAAGCACGGGGCAAGCCTGGCAGATTGTGCCACCGGCGCAGTCGTCGCTGGTATACGCGCGCGACGGCTCACTGATCGGCGAGATCGGCTCTGAGTGGCGCACGAGCGTATCAATCCGAACGCTTCCGAAATACGTCGGCGAAGCATTCATCTCTGTTGAAGACAAACGGTTCTATCAGCACAACGGTGTCGACGTCGTCGGCATTGCCGGTGCGCTCAAGGACAATCTCCTCGGCGCCTCGCGCGGTGCGAGCACCATCACGCAGTTGCTCGTCGGCAACATGCATCCCGATCTGATCGACCGCCGCGACAAATCGCTCTCCCGCAAACTTCACGAGCAGAGCGCGGCGCGCGAAATGGAGCGCCACTACAACAAAGAACAGATCCTCGAAGCGTTCCTCAATCAGATCAGCTTCGGGCACGGCTGGTACGGCGTCGAATCGGCCGCCAGGCATATTTTTGGGAAGGGCGCGGCGCAACTGACGATTGCAGAAGCCGCGACACTCGCCGCGATGCCGAAGGGGCCGGCGATCTACGATCCCGTGAAATATCCGGATCGTGCAAAGAATCGCCGCGACGCGATCCTCGGTCTCATGGCCGAGCAGAAATACATCTCCGCGGCCGACGCCGCCGCAGCGAAAGCGGAGCCAGTGCGCACGGTGGCCAACGGCGGCGTGTCCGCGCCGTCTCCCTACTTTGTCGACGTCGTGAAAGTCCAGGCGGAGCGCGCCGGGATTCCGGTCTCGACCGGCGGATTTCGGATTTACACCACGCTCGATCCTACGCTGCAGCGGGCCGCAGTGCAGGCGCTCGCGGACGGGACGGCAGAAGTCGAGCGGCGCCCCGGCTACCACAATCCGACTTACACATCGCACGCGAAGGGGAGCACGGACTATCTGCAGGGCGCGGTGGTCGCCATCGATCCATCATCGGGCGACGTGAAAGCGCTTGTCGGCGGACGCAATTATCAGGAGTCGTCGTTCAATCGTGCCGTCAGCGGCATGCGTCAGCCCGGGTCGAGCTTCAAACCGTTTGTGTATGCGCGCGCGCTGATGGATTCGCTGCCGCCGAACGCGATCGTCCCGGATACCGCGATCGACATCCGCTACGACAATCAGTCGTACCGGCCGAAGAATTCCGACGACAAGTTCATGGGGAACATCACGCTGCGCGAAGCGATCACATTCTCGCGCAACCCGGTTGCCGTGCAGCTCTGGATGCGATACGGCGCGGACTCGATCATCGCGCTCGCGCGGCGCTTCGGTATCACGACACCGATTTCACCGTACCCGGCAAGCGCGATCGGCGCGTCGGAAGTGCAGCCGCTCTCGTTTATCGCCGCGTTCACTGCGCTCGATAATCTCGGCACGCCGATGGAGCCGCGCTTCATCTACCATGTTGACGATCGTGCGGGAAAAACACTCTGGAGTCAGGGTGTGCAGTCGCTGCCCCCCGCGCTCGATCCGCAGGTGACCTTCATTCTGCGCGACATGATGCGCGACGTGGTCGAGCGCGGCACAGCGACGCCCGTACGGCGTTACCTGCCTGCGAGCGTGCCCGTCGCCGGAAAAACAGGTACGACCGACGACAACACCGATGTCTGGTTCGTTGGAGTGACACCTGAAATCGTCGCAGGCGTCTGGCTCGGATTCGACAAGCCGCGGCCGATTGCCGAGCACGGAGTGGCCGGCGGATCGCTCGCGGCGCCGGTCTTCGCCCATATGCTTGCAGCGGCTGGATACACGCATCCGGCCGCCACGTGGGACATGCCGCAGGGACTGGTTACTGCGGTGCTCGACCGGCAGACCGGAAAGCTCGCCGATCCCACCACTCCTGCCGAACGCCGATATACCGAGTACTTTCTTGCGGGCACGGAGCCGGGTGCGCTCCGCGTCGACGCACGCCGCTTGTTCGGACTCGGCCCGATTCTGCCGTAGGAGTTTCAATAAATGCAATTCACGTGGGTACAGAAGCTCTCCATCGGAACCGGCGCCGCGCTTGGATTGCTGGCGCTGATGGGCTTTGTGTCGTACGTGAGCATCAATCAAATGATCGGCGGCCAGCAGGCGGTCGCCGCGACAAACCAGAATATCGCGCGGCTCGATGCCGTTGTGGGCCGGACCGTCGATGCTGAAAATGCGCAGCGCGGATATGTCTCCACCGGAGACGAGCAATATCTCGAGCCGCTCAATGCGGCGTTCAGCGACGTCGAAGACGCGATCCAGGGCCTGACCAAGGCGACCGAAGACGATCCCGATCAGCGCCGCAATCTCGACAAGCTCGCGCCGATGATCTCCAAGCGGTTCAAGGAAATCAACGCAGTGATCGCGCTGCGGAAGCGGGTGGGGATGGACTCCGCCGCGAAATCGCTCAAGGCGCAGAGCGCGGTGCGCGCCCGCGATGGCATCGGTCCGACTGCCAACAAAATGCGCGAGGAAGAACTGCGTGTGCTCGGTGAGCGCACGCGTGCGATGACAACCACCGGCGATACCGCGCTGCGTGTAATTCTCGGCGGCTCGATCTTCGCGCTGATTCTCGCACTGTTTGCCCTCCAGCCGCTGCGTCCGAGTGTGGAACGCCGGCTCACGCAGCGCCTCTCGCAGGTGCTCACCGCACCGCTTCCGGAACTGCAGCTCACGATGACCGAAGCCGCGCGTCACGCGGGCGACCGGCTCGTGCGACTTCAGCAAGTGATCGCCGCGCTGAACGGGCCGGTTACGAAAAACGAAATTGCGCAGGCGCTGCTGACGCGCGGCGCACCGCCGCTTGTGGCGAGCCTCGGCTTGGTCGCGGTCGGCAACTCTTCGTCGCTCACCGTGTTGCGCGCGCTCGGCGATGTCGTGCCGCATCTCGCTGTTGGATCGGTTGTGCCCTCGAACCTCGCCGATCCGCTCGCGCAGGCGTATCGCACGCGCGAACCGGTGGTGATCGAATCACGCGCCGAGCGGTCGGCGCAATTCCCGGGGCTCGCCCGGTTCTCCGAATCCGGCACGTCCGACGGTGCGTTCGTTGCGGTGCCGCTCGTGGAAGACGACAGCTCGTTCGGGGCGCTGCTGCTCGCGTTCGCCGACAATCGCATGTTCAGCGACGACGAGCGCGCGTATCTCGCGACGCTCGGACGACTCGGCGGTCAGGCGATCGCCCGAGCGGAGGCGTTCGAGCCGAAGAAGTAGCGGACGCAAAAAAAGCCGCCCCCGATCAACCGGGGGCGGCTTTTTTTATTCGACTCAGTTCACGACAGCGAGCTGCGCGGGAAGTTCAACGGCGCTCTTCGCCTCGGGCACCAATGCCAGCCGCAGTACATCCTCGAGGGTCTCTGCGAAGTGGAACTTCAACTTCGCCTTTGCCTCCTCGGGCACATCCTCGAGATCCGCCTCGTTGTCCTTTGGCAGGATGATCGTCGTGATGCCGGCACGCAGCGCGCCGAGAACTTTTTCTTTGACTCCGCCGATCGGCAGCACTCTGCCGCGCAGCGTGATCTCACCGGTCATCGCGATCTCTCTGCGCACCGGACGTCCGCTCATTTCGCTGGCGAGCGCTGTTGCGATCGAGACTCCGGCCGATGGTCCGTCTTTTGGAATCGCGCCCTGCGGCACGTGAATATGTGTTTCAACTGCGCCCAGCCGTGAGCGCGGAATTCCGAGCTTCACCGCGTTGTTCGTGACGTACGTGAACGCCGCGCGCGCCGATTCTTTCATGACATCACCCAGCTGGCCGGTGAGAATAAGTGCCACCGGTCCGCTGCCGGCACCGCCGTTCCCGTCGCCGGCTGGCGTCGCTTCGAGTCTGCGCGTCGATGCTTCGACGAACATGATGTCGCCGCCCATCGGCGTGTAGAACATGCCGGTTGCAATGCCGACTTCGTTCACGGCGTTTGCCTTCTCCGGATGCACTTTCGGCCGTCCGAGCAGCTCGCGCACTTCTTCGGCGGTGATCACACCGCTTTCGATGCCCGTGTGTTCGCTATTGCTCGCAATGCGGCGCGCCACCTTGCGGGTGACCGCTCCGATCTGGCGCTCGAGCTGACGAACGCCGCTCTCGCGTGTGTACTTCGACACGATCGAGTTCACTGCGTCGTCTGAGAATGTCACACCCTTCTCGCCGAGTCCGGCGTCGTCGAGCTGACGCGGAATCAGATATTTCTTGGCGATCTCCGCCTTCTCGCGCTCGGTGTAGCCGGCAAAATCGACGACTTCCATGCGGTCGAGGAGTGGACCGGGAATGTTCTGAATGAAATTCGCCGTCGCGATGAACAGCACTTCGCTCAGGTCGAACGGCACGCCCAGATAGTGATCGGTGAACGTGTCGTTCTGTGCGGGGTCGAGCACTTCAAGCAGCGCGCTCGAAGGATCGCCCTGGAAACTCGACCCGAGCTTGTCGACTTCGTCCAGCAGGAAGACGGGATTTTTCGTTCCGGCCTGCTTCATCCCCTGGATGATCCGGCCCGGCATCGCACCCACATAGGTGCGACGATGGCCGCGAATATCGGCTTCGTCGCGCGCGCCGCCGAGTGCGACACGTACGTATTCACGTCCGAGTGCGCGTGCGACCGATTTTGCGATCGACGTTTTGCCAACGCCCGGCGGTCCGACGAACAGGAGGATCGGACCCTTCGCCATCGCGCGGGCCTTCGCTTCCTTTTGATCGGTGATCGGACGGTCGACGTCTTCGTCGCTCTTCTTCAGCGATGGCGTCGCGTTCTCCTTGCTGACGCGCAGTTTGGCGGCGGGGAATTCACCCGTCGTTTTGATTTCCTCGGCGAGCTGCTTTGCGCGCAGCTGACGCACCGCAAGGAATTCCACGATGCGATCCTTCACGTCTTCGAGACCGTAATGATCGTCATCGAGCACTTTGATTGCGTGCGGAAGCTCGAGGTGGTCGTCGGAACGCTTGCCCCACGGCAGCTCCGCCATCCACTCGAGGTAGGTGCGAATGACCTGTGCTTCCATCGACTCGCGGCCTGAACGCTCGAGGCGTCCGAGCTCGCGCTCGACTTCTGCGCGCGCCTCTTTCGGAAGTTCGAGCTTGCTGAGCTTTTCGCGCAGCTCGCCGATTTCTTTGGCCTGATCGTCGTCGCCGAGCTCTTTCTGAATCGCCTTCATCTGCTCGCGCAAGAACATCTCGCGCTGGCGCTCGCCGAGCTCTTCCTGTACCTGCGATTTGATCTCGTCCTGCGCTTCGAGCAGGGAGATCTGGCGCTGCACGTGCACGAGCACGCGGCGCAGGCGCTCTTCAACTGACAGTGTTTCAAGAAGTCCCTGTTTTTCAGGAACGGTAAGTTCGATGTAGCCGGCGACGAGATCGGCGAACTTGCCGGGCTCTGTAACGGAATCGAGGACCTGATGCACGACTTCCTCGGGAAGCCCGCGACGCTCGCCGAGTTCGGCCGCGCGCTCGCGAATCTCCTTGTGGAGTGCCTCAAAAGCGGGATCTTTGTCGTCGAGCGGAGACATCTCTTCGATGTCCATGACGACGGCGGAGAGGTAGCCCTCGCCCTGCACGTACTGGAGCGCGGTTGCCCGTTGCTCGCCCTGGAGCAGGAGCTGGACGCCGCCCAAACCGCGTTGAACCTGTCCGATTCGGGCGATTACGCCCGTGTTATATAGGATTTCAGCGCTCGGCTCGTCGGTGTTGTCGCGCTGGGCGACAGCAAAGACGAGACGGTCGCCCTTGAGTGCGGACTCAATGGCCCGCAGGGTACCCGGACGGCCGGCCGCGATAGGGGCGGTGAGTCCGGGAAAGATTACTGTCCCTCGCAAGGGAAGGACTGGGAGTGTCTGTCGTGTGCTCATGGCATCCGTACCTGCAAGGGACGTTCCATCGGGAGTTACGACATAAAGGCGGGGATTGCAACTTTCGTATGCCGTCGTGACGTAGGGCCTGTCAGTCTGGAGACCCGCCCCAAAAGGGTGGGTTCCCTTTAGGAAGCTCCAGGCACCTTCAGGCAAGGCGTCACTGCCTTGTATCCTTGTACGGCGCGGTGCTATGCTCTCCGTTTCGACGACCCCCATATCAGGCAAAGTGGAAGAACCGCAGATCACGCAGTCTGACGCCGAACTGCGCGGGCATGTGCAGCGTGTCCTCGACGCGACGTACGAGCTCGATCGCGAGATCGGGCGCGGCGGCATGGGCATCGTCTACTGCGCCAAGGATCGCCGGCTCAAGCGCACTGTCGCGATCAAGCTGCTGCCGCCGGAGCTCGCGTTTCGCTCGGAGATTCGCTCGCGCTTTTTGCGCGAGGCGGAAACCGCGGCGCAGCTGTCGCATCCGTGCATCGTTCCGATCTATAGCGTAGACGAAAAAGACGGTCTCGTCTTTTTCGTGATGGCATTTGTTGATGGCGATACGCTCGCGAAGCGGATTCACGATCGTGGCGCACTGGATCCTGTTGAAGTGCGGCGCATCCTTCGCGAGGTCGGCGACGCGCTCGCTTACGCGCACGCGCACGGCGTCGTGCACCGCGATATCAAACCCGACAACATCCTGCTGGATGCCGCAAGCAACCGGCCGATGGTGACGGACTTCGGAATCGCGCGCGCGATCAGCGACGGCAGCGCGCGACTGACCGCGACCGGCATCGCGATCGGCACGCCGGCCTTCATGAGTCCGGAGCAGTCGGCGGGCGACCGCGATGTCGACGGCCGCAGCGATTTGTATTCGCTCGGCGTGGTCGCATATCAGATGTTGTGCGGCGAACTCCCGTTCAACGCGACGAACACGCCGGCGCTGCTCGTGAAGCATTTGTCGGAGCGCCCGGTTCCCGTAGACCAGCGCGCGTCGAACATCCCGCCGGATCTCGCGCGCGCGGTGATGCTCTGCCTCGAGAAAAATCCGGACGATCGTTTCCCGAGCGCGCAGGCCTTCGTGACGGCGCTCGATACGGGGAACGTGCCGAACCTTCCGCCGGAGCGCGCGACGCAGGCGCCCGGTGCACCGCCGGCGTATGCGCCCTCCGCGTATTCGTCATCGGGCTATACCTCTCCCGGTTATTCCACGCCGACGAGTGATCCCATCGGATCGCATGTCGTCACGAACGAAGACCGGGCGCGCTGGGAACAGACCGACGTCGTCAAGTTTCGAAAAAAACTTGGGCCGTTCATGTTCATCGGCGCTGCGCTCGTATTGCTCTCGCCGTTCAACGTCGCGCGCGGCTTGTTCAGCGTGTGGGGCATTTACGCGGTGTACCTCGCGTACAAATACGCGCTGCTCTGGAGCGCGGGCTACGACTGGCACGATGTCTTCCGTCAGCCGCGTCACCGCCTCTTCACCGATCAAATCAGCGAGCTCGGCGACGAAGTGCAGGCGTTCTGGAATCCGAAGAAACGCGTCGAAGTTCGCGAGCGGCATGTCGCGCGCTTGTCCGCGCCGGGGATGTTCAGCCCGGTGCCGTCGACCATGTCACCGGCGATGGGCACCGCCGCCGCCAATACCGCGGCGAGTGTCGCAACGTTCGCACACGGCCAGTTCGCTTCGGTCACGCGGCGCGCGGCGGACGACTGCAGCGAGATCATCCGGCTCGTCGGCTCGCTTCCCGCAAATGATCGCGCGCGGATTCCCGAAGTGATCAGCACGGCGCAGACGCTCAACAACAAAGTTCTGGGGCTCGCCGCGGCGATCGAGCAGATAGATCGGGCGGCGGGCGGAGTGTCGGCGGACAAGATCGAAAAAGAAATCACACTGCTCGAGTCGCAGGCGAATCCGCTCGACCGCGCGGGAAGCGAGGAACGTGTGCGCCGGCTTGCGGCGCTCAAGCGTCAGCGCCGCTCGGTGGCCGACATCGCGCGCCGCCGTGCAGAAATGAACGGCAAACTGGAGAGCTGCGCACTCGCCCTGCAGAACATGCGGCTCGATGTCGTGCGTCTTCGCACCGGGACGAACGCGGAGAGCTGGCAGCACATCACATCGGTTGCCGATCAGGCGATGGCGCTCGCGCGGGACGTGGACAATGCGGTGTATGTGGCTGACGAAATGGCCCGCATCAACCCGAGATCAAACACGCCCCGCAGCGAGTCGGGACGGTCGTGACCGAGCGCGACGCGCTGCGCGACCGCGTCGAACGCGCGGTCGGCGCGCTCTTCGAAATCGAAGATGAAATTGGACGCGGCGGAATGGCCGTCGTCTATCGTGCGCGCGATGTACGCCTCCGCCGGAAAGTTGCGCTGAAGGTTTTGCCGCCAGAGCTCGCGTTTCGCGCCGAGGTGAAGTCGAGGTTCCTGCGCGAAGCACAGATGTCGGCGCAGCTCACGCACCCGAACATCGTGCCGATCTTTACGGTGGATGAGCTCGACGGCGTCGTGTTTTTCTCGATGGGGCTCGTCGAGGGTGAAACGCTCGCGCAGCGTCTCGCGCACGAGCCGCGCCCGCCGATCACGACGGTGCGCGCGATGCTGCGCGAAGTTGCCGACGCTCTTGCATACGCGCACTCGCGTCACGTCGTGCACCGCGATGTAAAGCCCGACAACATCCTTGTCGATGGTGCGAGCGGTCACGTGCTCGTCTCCGATTTTGGAATCGCGCGCGCGGCGGAAGGTGATGCGCGGCTCACGGTCACGGGCGTCGCAGTCGGGACGCCGGCGTACATGAGTCCCGAGCAGGCGATGGGCGATCGCGATGTCGACGGTCGTGCGGATATCTATGCGCTCGGAGTCGTCGGATATCAGATGCTCGCCGGTGAGCTTCCGCATCAGGCGGCGAACACGCCGTCGATGCTCATGAAGCACATCAGCGAGCGCCCGCGGCCACTCGGCGACGTGCGGCCGGATCTTCCGGCGAATCTCATCTACGCCATCGAGCGCGCGATGGCGAAAGGGCGCGATGATCGCTGGCCCGACGCGTCTGCGTTTCGCGCCGCGCTGGCTGAGACGGCTCCGCCGCCGCCGTTATCGCGATCCGCCCGCGCGTCCACGCCGAATCGTTCCGCGGATTCTGGCGATGCACTCGCGCTCGACGCTGCGTCTTATGGAGCAGAGCTTGGGTTGCATCTGACAGGGCAGGTGCTCGGCGCGCTCGGACTTCATCCCGGCGCGCCGCCGGCGCCTCCGGGTCAGCCGCGCGCGCCCGGCGATCATTTGCCGGAGTATCCGCGCGTTCCCGCGCTGCCGCCGGGGTGGATGCTCGATCCGAACACGCGGGAGTACGGTCGCGAAGCGTTGCAGCGCTACAAGGAAGAGACGCGGCGCTGGAAAGAGCGGTATGGGCGGCAGGCGGTGATTGGTTTGCGTGTTGGCCGGAAGGAACTCCGGCGCGCGCGCCGTGAGGGATTGTTCGGTCCACAGACGCCGGAAGATCGCATTCGACGCGTGCAGCGCTCGCTGATCGGGGCGGTAGTCGGCATTGCTGGGCTGACGGCGATCAATCTGATGACGAGCCCCGGCTATCTCTGGGTTATGTGGCCCGCATTGGCATTCGGCATCGGTGCGGTATCGCGGGTGACGCGGTTGTGGGTGGATGGCATCTCACCGTTCAGACTTTTCCAGCGTCAGCCTTATATCGATCCGCCGGCGGATCGCGCGGGGGCGGCCGATCCCCGGCTGGCATCGGCGTCGCCGCAGGTGGCGGCGCCACGTCGCGAAGCGCCCGAACTCACGGCGATTCCGCGAGAAGTGCTCGACGGCCCGCAGGGCGCGGTGATTCGCGAAGCGGTGAGTACGAAAGCTACGATCGCGGATGTGCTCGCAAAGTTGTCGCCGGCCGACCGTCAGCTGCTGCCGGAGATTCAGCCAACCGTCGACGCGCTCGTGGAGCGCGTCTGTTCGCTCGCGCAGGGTTTGCACCAGCTCGACGCCGACGCGTCACCCGCCGCGATTGCGGCGCTCGACAAGCGCGTCGCGGACGCGAAGGCCGGTCCTGCGGATGCGCCCGATCTCGAGCGCAGACTTCAGCTGCTCGAGCGTCAACAGGCAACGCTCAAAGATCTTGCCGCACGCCGCGGCGCGGTGGCCGAACAGCTCGAGCGCGCGTCGCTCGTATTGCAGACGATGAAGCTCGACCTCTACAAACTCAGGTCGAGCGGACTGGATGCGAAGCTCGATGCGACGACCGGCGCGACTCAGGAAGCGCGTGCGCTTTCAACGGATATCGGACGCGTGATGGACGCCGCGAACGAGGTTCGGAAGCTCTGACCGTTCGTTAGCGCTTGAGCAGGGCGGCGACGGCGCTCGCGACGTGCGCGGGCGCGTCCTCTGGTGAGAAATGCCGCGCTTCTGGAATCACCGTGAGCGTCGCCCCGCTGATTGAATCGCGGAGACGCTCGCCGACGTCCACGCCGAGCCAGGGATCACCAGCGCCGCAGAGGATCGAGGTGGGCTGCGTGATGTTGCCGAGCCGCGCACCGATTTCACCAACAGAGCGATCGTGCATTGCGCGCAGCTGCGAAATGAGCGCGTCGACGCCGAGTCGCATCGTGTACGCACGCAAATAATTATCGAGCGCGTGTAGTCCGGCTTGTTCGTCGGCGAAGCCTTTGAGGAGCGAGCCGTGCACGAAGCCCGCGAGCAGCGGCGCACCGAGCGCGCGTCCGAGCGGCGGCCAGGCGGCGACGAGCCGCGCGAGGCGGGCGGCGCGATTGGGCCACGCGTCGAACGCCGTGCTGTTCACGAGACAGAGTCGTGTCACGCGAGTCGGCGCGTTGAGCGCGAGCGCTTGGGCAACTGCGCCGCCCATGCCGTGACCGACCACACACGCCGCGCCGATGCCGAGGTCGTCCATCAAGAGGCGGATGCGATCGGCGTGCGCGGGTGCGGAGAGCCTCGCCAACTCCGGCCGGTCGCTCTTCCAGAATCCGAGCAAATCGACGACGACAACGCGATGGCCTTCAGGCATTTCGCGCACGACACCGTGCCAGAGATGCGATGACGCGGGGAACCCGTGCAGGAAAATGACCGGCTCACCCGCGCCGCGCGTGCCCGCGGCGTAGTAGTAGAGTCGCGTGACACCGAGATCCACAAACTCGCCGCGCATCGCGGCAAGATGAACGCGGTGCAGGGTCGCGACAAGCGCATCCGGTGGCGCCGTTGCAGTTCAAAACCAACAAATCCACCCCACAAAACCGTTGTTTTGCCCTAGCGTTCCGTGACGAAAATGGTATCCTTAGCGGCTGGGCGCGGTAACACGCGACAAAAGCGCCAGATCGTATTGTTTGACAACGACTTAGCTAACTCAGAACCGGGCGTCTCAACTTGACCGCACCTAACGTTCCGATCGTTTCTACGTTTCCGCCGCCGCCCCCGACGCTATCCGCGGTAAAGTTTCCAATCGGCTGGCTGCTGGAACATGCGTCAGCACCGATACAGTATCGCGCCATGATCGACGTAGCGCGGCTCGGAACAAGGGTTTCTCCGCAATTTCAGTATCTCCCGTTCACGTTCAAGCCAGCTGTCGAGCTCGCGATGGCCCAGTCCGGCGATGGCGTGTGGAACGGTGCCATGCTGACCGCGCCTTCAGCGCGGTCGGAAGGCTTCGAGGGCGTCGGCACCGTGCATGCGGTTCGCCGGATGCTTGAATACGGGTGGGATAAGGACTCGCCGCCGGTTTATCAGGCGCGGCGCGTTCTGTTCCGCCTTTTGGCCGAAGATGACGACCCTGAGCTGTTGTTCGAGTTCGCGCCAAACCCGAACGCGAAGTCGAAGCCGGAAGAAGAGATGCGCTTGATGGCGCGCCAGACGTTGCGTGAAGCAGCCGGTGCCGCGCTCGCTCAGGCTGGATTCGAAGCTGACCCGCGACTGCGCGGCGCGGCACGTCGCACGCTCGACCGGATGATGGAGTTCCTCAAGTCGCCGGTCGGCGCGAAGCCGTGGATTCGCATCGGGAATCGTCAGGTTCTCTCGCCGGACGCCTTTGCTCCTTCGATTTACGCGCTGCAGATGCTCGCCCATATGCCGCTGTTCCGCAGCGAGCACTACGAAGGAATGGAACTGCTGTACCGCTGGCTCACGCGTCCGCTGCCGCGCCAGGAGCAGATGCAGGTCGTCGGCAAAAAGATCGTGCCGGTGCCGCTGCTCGTGATGGGTGATCGTCTCCCGCATCGCAACGCAGTCGAAGACGACGTGCCCGCAGCGCTCTCGTGGATCGAACTCATGGCGCGCATGGGATTCCTGCGCCGCAACGAGAACTGGTCGAAGATGTACGAGCGTTTCGTCGACGACTGTGGCCGCGATGGTGTCTGGCATCCGCATAAAGGACTCGCGATGCCGCGCAGCTCGAATGCATGGGTCTGGTCGTCGTATCCGCTCGAACCGTCTCGCGCCGGCGACGAGCGCTGGGCCGACATGACGTTCCGCATCGGCCTTATCGCCCGCTTGAGCGGACGGCCGATCGATCTGATCTGAAAAACAGGCTCACACCCGATCAGTGGTTCCCCGCCGGCCGCGCCGATATCACGGCGCGGCGGGTGACGCTCGCGAACGGCCTCGCAGTCCGCGTGCTCGAGGCGGGGCCCGAGCGCGGCACGCCTGTCCTGCTGATTCATGGCTGGGCGATCTCGGCCTACTTATGGAGGCACAACTTTGCAGCGTTGGCCGAGGCCGGCTACCGCGTGCACGCGCTCGATCTTCCCGGCCATGGTTTGTCTGACGCGCCGCTCACGAAAGGGAGCTACACAACCGAAGCGCTCACGGACGATGTCGCCGCGCTGCTCGATGCGCTCGATCTCGAACGCTGCGCTGTTGTCGCGCAGTCTATGGGGGGGCGTATAGGAGTGGAGCTCGCGCGCCGGCATCGCGTGACGCGTCTCGCACTGTTCGGCTCGGTCGGGTTCGGCGACGTGCCAACCACGCAGGAGATCGGCTCGTTCCTGCCTGCGATTCCAAGCATGCTCGCCGCGATGCTCGTGCCGCGCGAACTTGTTGAAATCGTGCAGCGTCGCGTCTATGGCAAGATCGGTTGGTTCACTGAGCGCGACGTCGACGAGTACTGGGCGCCGACGCAGTTTCCCGCTGTCGTGCAGGCCGCGATGCAAATGCTGCGCGAGTTCGACTGGCACCGCCTCAACCCGGAAGTGCTCGCCGAAATCGCGACACCAACGATGCTGGTCTTCGGCACGCTCGATGGCACCGTGAAGCCGGTCAACACTGCTGAGCTCGTAAAGTCGCTGCCGCATGGCCGACTCGAATGGATCGAGGGCGGCGGCCATGTCGTAATGGAAGAGGTGCCCGAAACGGTCAATCGCCTCCTCCTCGATTTCCTCTCTGCGTAGCCCCGCCGCAGCCTCACGGTAGCCTCACGGTAGCTTCACGGTAGCCCGCGCTCCGGGGTCCGATTAGCTTCAATTGCAGATGGGATAGGCCGGCCGGTCGCACGTGACGTTTGTGCGTGCGCCCCGGGTCTCATCGAGCCGATCTTCCGATTCGCGGAGGTATTGGCTCACCGCGGAGCCAAACCACACGAGTTGATATGAAGACGAAAAAGGCGGCGAGTCCCGCCGCACGCCGTACGCCGCGCGCCGCTGCAGCAGCGGCCGCAACCGCCGCCGCACGCGAAACGGCACCAGAAGAATCCATTGCAGCACCGGTGGCCGCATCACCCGGCGGCGAACTCGCCGCTGCAGAAGCCGCCACGATCGACATCACGTTCGCCGACCTCGGCCTTACGGCGCCGATGCTCAAGGCGCTCTCCGATTCCGGCTACAAGCGCCCGACGCCGATCCAGGCGCAGGCGGTCCCGCTCGCACTGAAGGGGCGCGACATCATCGGCCTCGCGATGACGGGCACCGGCAAAACTGCGGCGTTCGTGATTCCGATCATCGAACGCTTGCTCGGCGGACCGAAGCGCACGCGCGCGCTCATTCTCACTCCGACGCGCGAACTCTGCGTGCAGGTCGAAGAGAGTTTCCGTAAGTACGGCAAACATTCCGGGCTCGATGTGATCCCGGTGTACGGCGGTGTCGGATACGACCCGCAGGTGAAGGCGTTGCGCGCTGGTGTGGATGTCGTAGTCGCGACGCCGGGACGACTGCTCGATCATCTGGAAAAACAGAACGTCGTGCTGGACGAGATCGAAGTGCTTGTGCTCGACGAAGCAGACCGCATGCTCGACATGGGGTTTGCGCCGCAGATCAACCGGATTGTCGCGCAGCTCCATTCATATCGTCAGACGCTGCTGTTCAGCGCGACGATGCCGCCCGAAGTGGAAGCGCTCGCGCGAAAATATCTGCGCAAGCCGGTGGTGGTGCAGGTCGGCCGCCGCTCCGGTGCCGCGACCACGGTGCAGCATTTCGTCTATCCCTGCCCGAAGGACAAGAAGACGTCGCTGCTCGTCGAGCTGCTGAAGAAAGAAAGCCTCGGCAGCGTGCTCGTCTTCACCCGCACCAAGCATGGCGCGGATCGTGTCGTGAAGGCGATTGAGAAAGCGGGGATCGAAGCGGGCGCGATGCACGCTGACAAGACGCAGGGCCAGCGCACCAAGGCGCTCGAGGATTTCAAGAAAGGCAAACTCCGCGTGCTGGTCGCAACGGACATCGCGCAGCGCGGTCTCGATATTTCCGGCATCTCGCACGTCATCAACTACGACGTTCCGCAGCAGGCCGAGGATTACGTGCACCGCATCGGCCGCACCGGACGCGCGGCGACGACGGGCGATGCGTACACGTTTATGTGCGCGGATGAAATTGCGATGGTGAAATCGATTGAGCGGGTGATTGGTCAGGCGATTCCGCGGATTTCTGTTCCTGGCTACGATTTCGGCACGTAACTGATCACCAGGCCGAGCGAACGCGGCCTAAGCGCGACATCACGACCGTATCGGAGCGAGCACCACGGCTCACGATCACGGTCGTGTTTGCTGCCCCCCAGCCGAGTCCGCCGGGCGCGAAGGTGACCGACTCGCGCGTGGCCTCGAGTTTCACGCCGCGGACATGCAATAGATCGCGATCGAGCAAGAGTTCGCCGCCGCTCACGACGCGCAGATGGCCGGTACGCGTGTCCGCAACAAACGATGCATACGCGCCGCGCCGGCCCGACGCGGCGCGCGCGGCGCCAAGTGCGAGCACGACATCCTGCGTCGCTCCCTTCACGCTGACGCGGTCGACGAGCGACGCCGCGCGCGGAACGGCGATCGATGCGAAGACGCCGAGGATCGTAAGCGTGAGCAGCAATTCGGCGATCGTTGCGCCGCGGCGACGGTATAACACCCATAACATGAACGCTCCCGAACGGGTCGTTGCTGATATACGTTCCCGCGAGCGCAGAAGCGTCATCGCGATGTTGCGTGCAGGATCGTTTTAGCCCGTCGTTTCATCTCGGAGATTTCTCATGGCTCATCGGATCCGTGCCCGTCGTCTCGTGATTCTCGCGGCGGTTTGCGCCGCGATCGCCGGATGTGTGCAGAGTCCCGCGACCGCCGCGCGCCAGGCACAGCAGTTCAACGACATCGGCGATCAACTCAACGAGCTGCGCACCGAGAACGCGACGCTCGAGAGCATTGTGGATTCGCTGCGAACGGTGATCGCGAAACACGATACGACGATGTCGAGGCTCGCAAGCGCGACCGGCGTCGTCGTCGTGAAGTGAGCGCGCATGCGATGGCGGCATGCGGTCGGGCTTGTGTCGGCGCTCACCGTGATCGCGCCGGCTGCACGTGCGCAGACACCAACCGGAGGCGCGATGCGATTCCTCGCGCTCGGTGATTCTTACACGATTGGCGAAAAGGTCGACGCAACCGGCCGCTGGCCGGTGCAGCTCGCGAATGCGCTTCGCGCAAAGCAACTCAACGTTGACGCTCCGGAAATCATTGCGCGCACGGGGTGGACAACGGATGAACTGAAGGCCGGCATTGCCGCGGCGCCACCGTCCGGCCGCTACGATCTCGTCAGCCTTCTGATTGGCGTCAACAACCAGTATCGAGGCCGCGACGCCGAGCAGTATCGCGCGGAATTCAAAGCTCTGCTCACGCAGGCGGTTGGATTCGCCGGCGGAAAGGCGTCGCGGGTGATCGTGCTCTCGATTCCCGATTGGGGCGTCACGCCGTACGCCGAGGGGCGCGATCGCGGCAGGATTGGCGCTGATATCGACCACTTCAATTCGATCGGCCGCACCGAAACGCTCGCCGCCGGTGCGCATTGGGTTGATATCACGCCCGCCTCGCGCGAAGAACACGCGGGTTGGACCGCGCCTGACGGACTTCATCCGAGCGCCGCGCAGTACACGCGCTGGGCCGAACTCGCGATGAACGCCGCAACCGCCGCGCTCAAAAAATGACGGCGATATATTTCGTGCACCATCATTGGAATCTTCGGAGGGCTGCTTGCACATCGCGATCGAATATTGCACCGCGTGAAACTACGAACCCCGGGCCGTCAGTTTGGCGGCAGCGATTCGTGAGCGGTATCCAAGCGCGGAGATCACGATGAACCCGTCCAGCGGCGGCCGCTTCGAGGTCACGCTCGACGAGTCGCCGATTTTCGAGAAATCCAAACTCGGCCGCCACGCGCAGCCTGGCGAAGTGCTTCGCTTGATCGACACCGCGGCATCCAAGTGAGAATCGCGATCACCACCGGCGGCGGCGACGCACCGGGACTCAACGCCGTCATTCGTGCCGCCGTGCTCACCGCGATCGATCGCGGCTGGCATGTGCTCGGCATCAAGAAGGGCTACGCCGGACTGCTCGGCGACGACGAGGTCATCCCGCTCACGCGCGACCAGGTGCGCGGCATCGGTCACCTCGGCGGCACGATCCTGCGCACGACGAATCGCGGAAATCCGTTTTCGTATCCCGTTCGGCAAGCCGATGGCAGCTTCATTAAGCGCGATCGTTCGGACGAGCTGATCGAGAACGCGCGCAACCTCGGCATCAACGCGGTCATTTCGATCGGCGGCGATGGATCGCTCGCGATCGCGCACAGACTCGCGCAAAAGGGATTGCGCGTGGTTGGCGTTCCGAAGACGATCGACAACGACGTCAGTGGCACGATCAGCACGTTCGGCTTCGACACGGCGGTAAACACCGCGATGGAGGCGATCGACAAGCTGCACACGACCGCGGAAAGCCACGATCGCGTGATCGTGATGGAAGTCATGGGCCGCCATTCCGGATTTATTGCGCTGCACTCGGGGGTCGCGGGCGCTGCGCATGCGATCCTGATTCCGGAGATTCCGTATGATCTCGCAAAGGTTTGCGATGCGATCATGGCGCGCGAAAAGCGCGGGCGGTTTTTCGATGTGGTAGTCGTCGCGGAGGGTGCGTATCCGAGCGGCGGTGAGGAATCGGTGATCGGCGAGTCGATGCCGGGGCAGGCACGGCGTGTGGGCGGAGTAGCCGAATCGCTGGCGCGACAAATTCAGGAGAAGACGGGAAAGGAATGCAGGTCGCTGGTTCTGGGGCATTTGCAGCGCGGCGGCATGCCGACCGGGTATGACCGGTTACTCGCTACGCGCTTTGGCGGGGCAGCCGTGCAGGCCGTGGAGGACGGCAAATGGGGGCATATGGTTGCGCTGCAGTCGCCGGACATCGTGACGCTGCCGATCGAGGAGGCGCTGCTGCATACCAAGAGGGTCGATTTGGGGCACGATTTGATGAAAACAGCACGCCGATTGGGGATCAGTTTCGGCGACTGAGGGTATGACGTTTCGAAGCTCCCATGCGTATGATTGTCGGTGATTGTGGCGGGAGCAAAGGGTGCGTCGTCCCATAGTCGACGCCCACTGAAGTCCTTGGAGGTTGCGGTGTTCCGTTCGTTGGTCCGAGTCCTCTGCCTTGCCGGCTCTCTGGCTTCGCTGGTTGCGCTTCCGCTGGGCGCCCAGGAGAAAAGCACAAAGGAGACGAAGGCCGCCAGCACTGTTCCGCAGTCGGCCCAGCCGCCTGCGGGGATGTGCCGTGTGTGGCTCGAAAACGTGCCGGCCGGCCAGCAGCCCGCACCGACCGACTGCGCGACGGCGATCAAGAACCGTCCGGCTAACGCGCGCGTTGTTTTTGGAACGCAGAAGGAAGATGCCGATAAAACGGTGCAGAAAACGGCGACCGTTCCGCAGAGCCATCCGTCTGCGACTGCGCACCGATTCGACACGGGTCCGGGGATCCCGAACCATCCAAATCAGGATCGTCAGAACCAGGGCGCTGGCGGCGTACGTCCCGTCAACTCCACGGTGCCGGTGAGCCGGCCGTCAACGGATAGCGGCGCGAAGCGTCGTCCGTAGATTTAGGGGATCGACTCTCCACAGAACCTCCGCCGCGTTCGCGATCCGTACCTTCCGCCCGACCACGATGCGTTCGTGGGGTCGGGCGCGACGCGCCGACTGATTGTCATCGCGCCAACGCGCGCCGCCTGCGAGACGATTGAACTCGCATTCGGCTTGGACCTCGAAACCACTCTTTGGAAAACACACGGCGCCGAACTCACGGCGCTCGCTGAGAAATTCCGCGAGGAAGAAGCGTCTGCCGCGCCCGGCACCCGCATCGAGCGCCGCGGATTTGGAATCGTCGCCGGCACCGGCACGGGGAAGACGCTCTCGATCCGCCCAATAGCGCACACCCTGCTCGGGACCACCGAACTGCGCGTTGGCGTGATCAATCGCGAACGTGAAGCCACGCCCGAGTCGCCATCGTGGAACGTCGTGATCGTGACGACCGGCATCGCGCGCCGCTGGTTTCAGGACGGCGACATTCGGCCGCAGGACACATTGGTGGTCGATGAAATTCATCAGACGAGCGCAGAGTTAGAACTCTGCCTTGCACTCGGCAAACGCGTCGGCTGCCGGTTCATCTGGCTGTCGGCGACGGTCGATCCGTCGTTCTACGCGCGATATCTCAACGCGTCGAGCGTGGTCGAGAGCCGCGCGTTCGATCCCAATAAAGCGGCGAAAGTTGAAGTCGTACGATCAGAACCGCTCCGTTTTCTCGACGACAAATTTCTGACCCAGGTGATGAAAGAGAAGCGCGGTGTCGGCGTATTTCTGCCGACGCGTGCGGGCGTCGAGCAGGCCGCCGCGACGGTCAGCGCGCGTTTCCCGCGGATCACCGCGCAGTTTTATCACGGCGGCGAACCGATCCGCGTGATCCGCCCCTTTCTCGAGGGCGGAGTCGAGAAGCCGTATCTCCTCTCGATGACTGCGGCGGGACAGAGCGCGCTCAACGTGCAGGGACTCGATACGGTCGTCATTCACGATTCGCGTTTTGCGAACGTGGTGGATCATGGCCGCAACGTGCTCACGCGTGTGCACCTTGGCGCGAATGAGATTTTGCAGATGGCCGGGCGCGTGCACGGGCGAGTCGCGGGCGGCCGGGTGTTCATCCTGTCGGATCGCGACATTCGCTTCGAGTCGCTGCGCCCGACAGCGCCCGAGTTTCAGCTCGCCGGCGATTCCGAGCGTGTCGCGCTCACGTGCGCGGATCTCTCGGTGCGCGCCGACGAGCTCGAGCTGCCCGTTCCGCTCGATCGCGCGAGTTACATCAAGGCGATCGCGAAGCTGGAAGTGCGCGGGATCATCGAGAACGGAAAGCTCACGCGCTATGGAAAGGCAGTCGAGGCGATGCCGGTGGACCGGCCGTGGGCGGAGCTGCTCGTGCACTGCGACGACGCGCTGCTGCCGTACGTGGCGGTCATGAGCGCGGTAGAATCGCTGCATCGCATGACGCGCGACGATCGCGATCTCGAAGGGCTGGTCGTTCGCGGGAGCGACAATCTCACCGCGTATAACGTCTACGCCGAAGCGTTCACGAAGTGTGGCTACGTGGGTGAGGTGTACGGTCTCCCGCGTCATCTGTTTGATCCGAGTATCGAACAGTGGGCGGAACGGCGCGGTGTGCTGGTGAAGGCGATCGAAGATGCGGCGCTCGGCATGGCGAGCATTTTCCGCGCGGTGAAGCTGCCGCTCCCGCAAACGATGCCGCGCGTGCACGAGGGGATCGAGCGGCGGTTCGTTGATCTTCTCGCGAAGATCCAGCCGTTTGATCTCGTCATCGATGAATCGACGGCGGATGGGCATGAGGCACGCGTTTCGAAGACGAGTGTGGCCGGAACGTGGGGCGCGATCAGCGGAACGCTCCGCTATTTCGCAGACGCGTACGGAAATCCGCGCGCAGCAATCGAAGGCACGAACGTGCCGATGACGCTGATCAAGCGCTATTCGACATCGAGCGGACAAACGCTCGTGTACGATGCGAAGCACAAACAGTCGCCCCTCGCGCTGGAGCGGAAGGTCGACTATTTCGGTTTCGAGCTCGAGCGTGAGCGCGAAGCGGTGCACGATTTCCCTGCGGGGATGGAAGCCGATGCGCGACGTGTGCTTGCTGAAGCGCTCGCCCGTGGTGAAGCTCGGCATGCGGCCGTCATGCGCAACCGGCAGCCGATTGAAGAAGTGCGCGAGGCCTATCGCCGGTCGGGCGGTAAGACGCCGAAAATGGGACTCGTGGAGCTCACGGCGTGGTATGTCGCGGCGCTCGGCGAGGCGCGGAATCTTCATGAGTATCGCGCGGCACCCCTGCGCTTTGACGCTGACGATTTTGTGCCGCGGGCTGTGCGCGCCGAACTTTCAGGACTTCCGGGCGCCGCGGAGATTCGCGATCGCACGGTGCCGATGCACTATGAAATCGAAGAGACGCCCAACGGCCCGCTTGGCGTGGTGCGGCTGGTGATTCCGGAGAAAGTCGCGCGCGGCCTCGCGAAAGAGGAGCTTCCCGAGGTCGACCGGCCGCTGCGATTCACCATCACACGCGGCGGGCGCGGCTCGGTGAAGGCGGATTCGCTTGACCGGATCAGCGGCGCGCTAGAACGTCCATACACCGACGAAGAGGCGCGCGGTTCAACATCGGGCAGCCGCTACGATATGCGCGGCGATAAAAAGTCGCGCGACAACCGCGGTGGACCACCGCAGCATGGCAAGAAGGGCGGGCACGACAAAGCGTCGCATAGGCCAGGTTCACCTTCGGGGCTTGGCAAGCGCCGGGGAAAACGGTAATGGAACGTCGCGATCTTCTGCGCGCATTTGGCGCTGCAGCCGCATTCACCATCATGCCGCGTACGGCGCAGGCGGCGTGGGAAACCGTCGCCACCTCGCCGTCTGCGCAGCGCCGCGTTCTCACGGACGAGCGCGCGGACCTTGTTGCGGCGCTTTCCGACGCGATCATTCCGCGCACTGATACGCCGAGCGCGACGGATGTGAATGTGCCGGCGTTTATTGATGTGATTGTTTCCGAGTATTACGGCGATGAAGAGCGCGCGGTGTTTTTGTCAGGGCTCGATTTGATCGGCGCGCGGGTGAAGCGCAGCGACGTCACGTCCTTTGCGGGGCTGTCGCCGGAGTCGCAGAAGGCGCTGCTCGACGCGCTCGATCAGCCGGTCGACCGTCAAGCGCCCGATGCGCGTGCGTGGAATCGCCTTAAGGGATTGGTGATTCACGGCTACTTCACGAGTGAGCGCATACAGAAGGACGTGCTCAAGACCGCGGTGATGCCGGGGCGATACGACGGGAACGCACCGATGAAAGCGGCGACGGGTGCGAGCCACGGAGGCGATCATGGCGGCAACCATGCGTGAGGTCACGAAATTCGATGCCATAATTGTCGGCTCCGGCATCAGTGGCGGCTGGGCAGCAAAGGAGCTCACCGAGCGCGGTCTCAAGACCGTCGTGCTCGAGGCCGGCGGTCCGACGGATACGAGTGATTTCGTCGAGCATGTGCAGCCGTACGAAATGCATTTCCGTGGATATGGCGATCGCAAAACGCTCGCGCGCGACTATCCGATTCAGCGCGAGTGCTACGCCTGCGACGAAATGGGGCACAAGTTTTTCGTGAACGATCGCGAGAATCCGTACACCGCTCCGACAGACGCGCCATTCCGCTGGTTCCGCGGCCGGCAGGTTGGCGGACGCTCGATCACGTGGGGCCGGCAGGTATATCGCTGGAGCGATCTCGACTTCACAGCCAACGCGAAAGACGGTCACGGGAACGACTGGCCGATTCGCTACGCAGATATCGCTCCGTGGTATTCGTATGTCGAAAATTTCATCGGCATCACCGGCGCGCAGGAAGGATTATCGCAACTGCCGGACGGTGAGTTTCTGCCGCCGATGCCGATGACGATCGTCGAGCAGGAGGCAAGCGGAAAGATTCGCGCGGCGTTCGGCGGTCAGCGCGTGATGACGATCGGCCGTGCCGCGATCCTCACGCAGAATCACAACGGGCGTGCCGCGTGCCACTATTGCGGGCCGTGCGAGCGCGGCTGCGTGACGCACTCGTATTTCAACAGCATCGGCTCGACACTTCCCGCGGCGGCGAAGACCGGAAAGATGACGCTGCGCCCGCACAGCGTTGTGGCAGAGGTGCTCTACGATCCCAAGCGCGGCAAGGCGCGCGGAGTGCGAGTGATCGATGCGCTCACGATGCAGGAGACGGTCTTTGAGGCGCGCGTGATTTTTCTCTGCGCTTCGGCAATTGAATCGTCGCGCATTCTGCTCAACTCAAAGTCGACGCGTTTTCCGGACGGTCTCGCGAACAGCAGCGGAGCGCTCGGCCGTTATCTCATGGACCATCACTACGGCTCGGGCGCGTCGGGACGGTATCCCGGTCACACGGATCGCAGGACGCTGGGCAGCAGACCGAATGGCATTTACATCGCGCGCTTTAGAAATGTGAAAGACGCGCATCCCGATTTTCTGCGCGGGTACGGAATGCAGGGCGGATCGGGGCGCTCAGGGTGGGGGCGTGGCAGTTCGATGCCGGGGTATGGTGCCGCGTTCAAGCAGTCGCTGATCGAGGATCTCGGTCCGTGGAATCTCAGCGCGTCCGGCTGGGGCGAGACGCTGCCGCACGAAGACAATCGCGTCACGCTCGATGGTGATGTGAAAGACAAATGGGGAATTCCCGCGGCGCGGATCGAAGTGCGCTGGCGTGAGAACGAGCGCGCGATGGACAAAGACATGCAGACCGCGATGGCCGAGATGCTCGATGCCGCGGGCTGCGCAGATATCAGAACGCACGGATCGAACAATCCGCCCGGTCACTGTATTCACGAGATGGGCGGCGCGCGCATGAGCATCACCGAGAAGGACGGTGTGCTCAACAAATGGAATCAGGCGTGGGATGTGAAAAATTTGTTCGTGACCGATGGCGCGTGCATGGCGTCGAACGGCTGCCAGAATCCATCGATTACGTATATGGCGCTGACGGCGCGCGCCGCGGCGCATGCGGCGAGCGAGATACGGAAGGGTGCGCTGTGAACAGGCGGCGCGCGGTTGGCGTTATGGCCGGCATGGCGGGGCTCGCGGCGATTGGACCGAAGACCGAAGCGCGAGGACCGAACACGGTTTCAAAGTTTCCCTCAGGACGGATCAAACAATCCGTGAGCCGCTGGTGCTACGGAAAACTTTCGCTTGAAGAGCTGTGCGCGGCTTCGAAGAAAATCGGTCTGTCCGCGATCGATCTCCTTGATGAGAAAGACTGGACCACGCCGAAACAATTCGGCCTCGCGTGCGCGATGGCAAACGGCTTTGGCTCGATCCCAAAAGGCTTCAACCGCCCTGACAATCATGACAAACTCGTGGCGGACGCGGAGCGCATGATGCCGCTCGCCGCGGCCGCGGGCGTTCCGAACATCGTCTGCTTCAGCGGCAATCGCGCGGGGATGTCGGATGGCGAGGGAATCACGAACTGCATCGCCGGCTTCAAGCGGATCACGGCGACTGCAGAGCGTGTCGGTGTCACGCTCTGTCTGGAACTGCTCAACAGCAAGGTCGATCATCACGACTATCAGGCCGATCACACTGCGTGGGGCGTCGAGGTCGTGAAGGGCGTAAACTCCCCGCGCCTAAAGCTCCTGTACGACATCTACCATATGCAGATCATGGAAGGCGATGTCGTGCACACCATTCGCGAGAACGCGCAGCACATCGCGCACTATCACACGGGTGGCGTGCCGGGGCGCAACGAGATCGATGAGACGCAGGAGCTGAATTATCGGCGGGTTGCGCAGGCGATTGCCGACAGCGGCTTCACCGGATTTCTCGCGCATGAGTTCGTGCCGAAGCGGGATGCGATCACGTCGCTCGGGCAGGCCTTTACGATTTGCGACGTTTAATTGAGACGGCAGACGGCGGACCGCAGACGACGGAAACTGCCGATCAGCCGCTGATTTTTTTTCTGTGACGAGCCGCTTTCGCGCGATTGCCGCACGTCTTCATGTCGCACCAGCGCCGCTTCCCGTTGCGTGAGCCGTCAAAGAACACTCGTGCGCACCGCGGATCGGCACACTTCCTGACGCGCTGAAGCTCGCCGCTCACCAGCCCGTCCGCCGCTGACTCGATCGCCGGAATCATCAGGCCTGCGAAGACGTCGCCAGTCGTCACGAAGTTCCGCACAAACCCGCCATCCGAGCGCGGTTCCACCCGGCGCGTTCCGGCGCTGCGCCCAAGAATACGATTGATTTCCGCGATAGCAGTCTGCGTTGCGCGTTCCTGCGGTGCGTCGCCACGCTCGGCGAGTGCGCGCAGAACATTTCGCAGCCGGCGCGCTTCGTGCAGCGCGGCGCTCGAACCGGTCGGCTGCTGTTGCGCGCGGCGCATCATTGCGGTCGCGCGCTCTTCGTCGAGAATCCGCGCCGCCGACAGCCATCCGACGAATCGTTCGAACGAATCGAGCGCATCAGTTCGCGAATCGCCGCGTGAGTGCGTCGAGTCGTCGCTGTTCACGAAGTCGAGCCAGAGACGCTCGCCGACGAAGACGAACGAGGCACTGCTCGCGCTCGTCGCTGCAGGTGCTGAAGTGCTGGGAGACCGCATGGCTGTGGGCATCGATTGCCCAGACTAAGGGTCAAAGTGCGGGCGGGCAAGAAGATCGCGCGTTAAGTTCTCACTAATGTCGTTCGAACCCGTTTCCCGACCCGGAGTTCCGCAATGAAGTTCGAGGTTCTCGACCGTGTCCGCTGGAGCGATTGCGACCCCTTTGGCATCATTTATTACGGCGCGTATATCCGGCTCTTTCAGGTCGCTGAAGAAGAGTTGCTCCGCGCATGCGGGCTGCCCTACGCGAAGCTGCGCGAGGAGATGGGTGTGTGGATCCCGCGAAAGGCCGTTCAGGCCGAGTTCCACTCGCCCGCGCAGATCGACGAAGAAGTCGCGATCCAGGTCTACTTCTCCAAGATTGGCAACACCTCAATCACTTTTCAGTTCGAAGTGTACCGCGCCAGCGACCGCGTTCATCGCGCGAGTGGCACGCTCGTCGTCGTCTCCGTGGACAAGCCGACCATGACACCGCGGCCGGTTCCCGACGCCCTGCGGGCGATTCTATCCCTCTACGCGGGGTAAGCCGCCGCTCGCGCCGATCCGTCGCGCGAGCCGCTGGAGTCCGTCGTACGCCGCATACTTGTACACGTCGCTCAGCGTCGGGTAGTTGAAGACGGCCTGGATGAAATAGTCGATCGTTCCCTCGAAGTTCATCACGGCCGCAGCGAGATGGATCAGCTCGCATGCGCCCTCGCCGACGATCGAGCAGCCGAGCAGCCGCTGATCGTCGCGACGGAAGATGAGCTTGATGAAGCCGTCGAGATCGCCAATGATCTGGCCGCGCATATTCGACCGGAAGCTCGACTTCCCGATCTCGTACGAAATTTCTTTTGCGCGCGCCGTTTCTTCCGTCTCGCCGACCATCGCGACTTCCGGAACGGTCCAGACACCATACGGCAGCACGGGATGGACCCGCTGCTTATAGCGCAGATCGAAGGCGTGGCACATCGCGACGCGGGCTTGTTCCATTGACGTCGACGCCAGCGCCGGAAATCCGATGACGTCACCCGCGGCGAAAATGCTCGGGACGGTCGTGCGATAATTGTCGTCGACGAGGATGAATCCACGCGGATTGGTTCGCACGCCGGCTTCCTCGAGTCCCAGCTCTTCCGTCGCGCCCGAGCGGCCGATGCTGTACAGCACGCAGTCGGCGGCGATCTCGCTGCCATCGTTCAGCACGACGGTCGCGATGCGGTTGCCGTCGGTGTCGACGCGAATCTCCGTCACCTCGGCGTTGAGCATCACCTGCACGCCGAGTCGCCGGGTCATCTCCGCTCGCAGCGCTTCGCTCACCTCGGCATCGAGCTGCGTGAGCAGCCGTTCGCGCGCGTTGACGAGGGTGACGCGCACGCCGAGTGCGGCGAAGGTGCCCGCGTATTCACAGCCGATCACGCCGCCGCCGATCACGACCATCCGGCCGGGGATCGAAGGCAGCGTGAGCAGGGTGTCGCTGTCGACGACCGTCTCGCCGTCGAACGGAACGTTGTCAGGTCGGACAGGATGCGAGCCTGTTGCAATCAGGATCACATCTGCGGTGATGCGCACCGGTGTCTCGCGAAAGCGCGTGACTTCAACGGTGTGCGCATCAACGATCCGTGCGTGGCCCTGAATGGTGACGACGCCGTGGTTCGCGAGATTGTCGCCGACCAGCTGCCACGCCGATTAGACCACTGCGCGCTCGCGGTACATGAAATCGCTGATGGTGATATCCGACTTTACGCGATACTCAACGCCGTAGAGCCCGCGCTGGCGGAGGCCGGAGAAATAGAGCGCGGTCTCGCGGAGAGTCTTTGAGGGGAGGCCGCCCGTATTCACAGAGTTGCCGCCCGGCTTGGGGGCACGCTCCACGAGGCAGACTTTTTTCCCGAAGTAGGCCGCCTGTGCGGCGCCTTTTTCACCGGCCGGGCCGGCGCCGATGACGAGGAGGTCGAAATGGTCTGCCATTGGCAGACAACGTTACGGGTGCGACGGAAACAGCACAATCACTGTGGAGGAGGTAGTTTTCAACGGACATGACCACCCCCGATCAGGCGACGTACTTCCGGAAGGGATTCGGCCTCAGAACCGAGGTGCAGGAGACCCTTTCCAGCGACTACACGGGTCACCTCGTGGACCTGCTCCGGGCGCGCGAGTTCACGCTTTCCGCGGGCGATGTAACCGTGCGGCTGGCCAAGGAATTCGGGTTTTGCTACGGAGTGGAGCGCGCGGTCGAGTACGCGTACCAGACGCGCGCGAAGTTTCCCGAGCGGCGCATATATCTCGCCGGCGAAATCATCCATAATCCCCACGTCAACGCGAAGCTTCGCGAAATGGGGATCGTCTTTCTCCAGCCGGGCGAAACGGGATTTGACTACTCGGGAGTGAAGCCCGAGGACGTCGTGATCCTCCCGGCGTTCGGCGTGACGATCAGTGATTTCGAGACGCTGCGCGGCATCGGCTGCGTGATGGTCGATACCACGTGCGGGTCCGTGCTCAATGTGTGGAAGCGCGTCGAGAGCTACGCGCGCGACGGCTACACGTCGCTCATCCACGGCAAGTATTACCACGAGGAGACGCGGGCGACGGCGTCGCAGGTCGCGAAATACGAGGGCGGGAGTTACCTCGTTGTGCGCAACATGGAGCAGGCGCATGATGTGTGCGATTACATCGAGGGAAAAGGACTCTCGCGCGAGGCGTTTCTCGAGAAATACGAGGTGCAGGCGAGCCCGAATTTTGATCCCGACGTGCATCTCGCGCGGATCGGTGTCGCGAACCAGACGACGATGCTCGCCCGCGAGTCGCTCGCGATTGGCGATGCGGCGGGACATGCGATGGCCCGTGCGAAGGGTGATGCATATCGCGCCGAAAACTTCCGCACGTTCGATACGATCTGCAGCGCGACGCAGGACCGTCAGGACGCGGTGAACGAACTGCTGCGCGAGCCACTCGACGTGATGCTCGTTATCGGTGGATACAACTCGAGCAATACCATCTCGCTTGCCGCGCTGTGTGACGAGCGCGTGCCGACTTTCCACGTGGCCGACGCGAATTGCATTGATGTCGAGGCGGGCTCGGTGCGCCATGTGCGGCCGGGAAGTTCGGATGAGATCGAGACCGCCGGCTGGCTCCGGACGGACGGCGCGCTCCGCGTGGGGATCACCGCGGGTGCGAGCACACCGAACAACAAGATCGGCGAGGCGGTGGCGCGCATCTTTGCCACGCGCGGAATCGATCCGGCGGGAATCGTCTGAGCGATCTTCCCGGCTACGCAAAGTTGCAGGGCGGCGATGCGAGTGCCGTGCTCGTACCGGCGCTCGGCGGGAAGGTGCGCGACATGTTTCTTGGCGGACGGCAATGGCTCTGGCACAATCCTGATGTGCCGTTCGCGCTGCCGCGTGAAGGCGCGGCGTATTTGGAAGCGGAATCGGCGGGCGGATTCGACGAGTGTTTCCCGACAGTCGGATCGTGCCGGCTTCCGCGGTCTGTCGCGGGCGCCCGCTGGGTGAAGCTTCCGGATCATGGTGAACTCTGGGCGCAACATCCCGAGATCATGATCATGACCGATCAGGAAGGGCATTCGGCGACGTGCACATGGAACGGCGCCGCGCTGCCGTATCGATTCACCCGGCGCATCACCGTACATCCCGAGGGGTGGGTCGCGTTCGCGTATTCGGCGACGAACAATGGGAAACACCGGCTGCCATTCTTGTGGTCGTCGAATCCGATTTTTCCGCTGACCGCGCGCACGCGCATTCATCTGCCGGAGGGTGCGCGCACGAGAGTCTGGACGCAGAGCGGCGTCGACTTCGGGAAAGCGGGATCGGAACATCAGTGGCCGAAGCTCGCTGCACGCGGTGCCAACATCGGAAAGAAAGTGGATCTCTCGCGTCCATTTCTCGCGACGGGCGGCGACTACTCCTGCAAATTGTTTGTGGAGCTTCCCCGCCGCGAAGTGACGATCGTGATTGAAGAGGGCGGGGCCCGGCTCGAGATGCATGTGCAAGGCCGCGAGATTCCGAGCGTCGGTGTGTCGATCAATCGCCGGACGGGCGCACCACCGGCGCGTCGCGGCTTTTGGCCGTTCGGAAAGAAAGCGCGCGGCGGATGCACGGTTGCGATCGAGCCCTGTCTTGGCGCGCCGGAATCACTTCGTGCGGCGCTCGGCAAATGGGATGATGCGCACTGGCTCGAGCCGGGTGGAACAGCGCGGTGGGGGATGACGTGGCGCGGCGGTGCCGCGCCGGAGGGACGACGGCAGACTGCGGAGGGCGTATGACCAGCAACCGCGCGACCGCGCTCGATGCGCGGCGGGTTTTGTTCGAGGGACTCGTCGACTACGCCGGGCTCTTTCCGCCTGCGGCGGAGTCGATGCGCGACGCGGTCGCGCGCTACGATGAGTATCGCCGAGGGTCTCATGCGTGGGCGCTTGGAAAGTTTGTCGTGCCCGTGGCGCGGCTTGCGGAGTTTGAGGCGGCTGCGCGGGCGGTGATTACGAGCGGAGAGCGATGGCCGCTCGCATTGATTGCCGGCGCTGATTTTGCCGCCGACATTCGTGTGATCGAAGAGTTTGTGCAGCGCGCGTCGTCGATCGCAATCGTTGCGGCGATCGAGGTGAAGGGGTCGACGCTCGACGCCGTCGGGTCGATTGGGCGGAGTGCCGCGCTGCTCCGGGCAAACGTGCCGGACGCATTCGATGTGTATGTGGAAGTTCCGATCGCGAACGATTCAGCTATTCTGCTCGCGGGCCTCGCGGAGTTCGGGCTGCGCGCAAAAGTGCGCACCGGTGGCGTGGAAGCAGGCGCCTTTCCGAGTGCGCACCAGCTTGCGGGTTTTTTGAATGCCTGCGTCGCGACCGGCGTGACGTTCAAGGCCACTGCAGGTTTGCACCACGCCATGCGCGCGGAGTACCCGCTCACGTACGATGCTGCGAGCGAGCGCGGCACGATGTTCGGTTTTCTCAATGTTTTTCTCGCGGGCCTTTTTCTGCGCGACGGGCTCGCGCCAACCGACGCGGAAGCGCTGCTTGAAGAGCGCGATCCCAAGAGCATCGCATTTAGTTCGGCAGGCATCACGTGGCGCGGTCATACGATCGACGCTGCATCGATTCGCGACGCGCGCGCTCGTTTTGCGATTTCGTTCGGTTCCTGCTCATTTGCAGAGCCAGTCGCCGATCTTTCGTCACTCGGACTCCTTTGAACCGCACCCCAATGCTCGACGAGACGCACGACCCCGCGCTTCGCTCATGGGTGGAGAGCGCAAACGAACCCGGTACGGATTTTCCGATCCAGAATCTTCCGTTCGGTGTGTTCCGCCACGACTTCGAAGAACGTCCACGCGTTGGTATTGCGATCGGCGATCAAGTGCTCGATTGTCTCGCGGCCGCGCGCGCGGGGTGCTTTGCCGCGCTCGGGCCGCTGATCGACGACGCGCTGCAATCGTGGTCTCTCAACGCGCTGCTCACGCTCGGCCGCACCGACGCGCGCGCGGTGCGGCTTGCCGCCAGCAAACTTCTTCGTGCGGATACCGCGGAAGGACGGCATGCGCAGACGCTGCGCGATGCGATCATCGTCGGGATGGATCGGATCGGCATGCTCGTTCCCGCGGAAATCGGCGATTACACCGACTTCTACGCGTCGATATTTCACGCGACGAACGTCGGAAAGATGTTCCGTCCGGATGCGCCGCTCCTTCCGAACTACAAGTACGTGCCGATCGGATATCATGGCCGCGCCTCGTCGATCGTGGTGAGTGGAACACCCGTGCGCAGGCCGCGCGGGCAGACGAAGCCCGATGCAAACGCACCGCCCGCGTATGGTTTGTCGAAGAGTCTCGACTACGAGCTCGAAGTCGCCGCGCTCGTCTGCGGTGAGAACGCAATCGGTGAAACGGTGCCGATCGCGCGGGCCGAAGAGCGGATCTTCGGTCTATGTCTGCTCAACGACTGGTCCGCGCGCGATGTGCAGAGCTGGGAGTATCAGCCGCTCGGCCCCTTTCTCGCGAAGAGCTTTACGACGACCGTCGGCGCGTGGGTCGTTACGCTCGACGCGCTTGAGCCATTTCGCACCGCCGCGTTCGCGCGACCGGAAGGAGATCCGGCAGCGCTGGACTATCTGAACGACGCGGGAGATCAATCGCGCGGCGGATTCGGCATCACACTCGAAGTGTGGATCCGTTCGGCGGCGATGTGCGCCGCAGATCTCCCCGCTGTACGGCTGTCTTCGGGCTCGTTCGAGTCGATGTACTGGACAGTCGCACAACTGCTCACGCACCATTCGAGCAACGGATGCAATTTGAAACCGGGTGATTTGTTGGGGAGCGGTACGGTATCCGGACCGGAGAAAGATTCGCGAGGCTGTCTGCTCGAGCTCGCCTCGCGGGGTGCGGAGCCGGTGACGTTGCCGTCGGGTGAGGCGCGGTCGTTCCTCGCCGACGGCGATGAGATAATTTTCAAAGGGTGGTGTGACCGCGAAGGCGCAGCGCGAATCGGGTTCGGCGAATGCCGCGGCGAGATTCGTGTCGCGCCGGCAGTGTCTTCCCAGACGGAGAGAACGAAATGAATTCGATTTGGAATGACATGCTCGTCTCCGGTGTTCCGATGGCGGAGAAGGTCATTCGTACCATAGCCGTATACGGATTTCTCATTGCAGGTCTGCGTCTCTTTGGCAAACGCGAACTCGGCCAGCTGAACCCGCTCGATTTCATCGTGCTGCTGCTCCTGTCGAATACGGTGCAGAATGCGATTATTGGAAACGACAATTCGCTTGTGGGTGGCCTGGTCGGCGCGCTGGTGCTGATGATTGTGAACTCATTGCTTGTTCGCTACGCCTACAGGCATCCGGCATTTCGGCGGGCACTCGAAGGGCGCCCGGAGGAGCTCGTTCGGGACGGGCATGTGCTGGTTCGTCCGCTCGAGCACAATCAGATTACGCGCGAAGAGCTTGTCGCCGCGGCACGAAAACAGGGAATCGAGCACATGGGCGATGTCGCCTGTGCGCGGCTCGAAGTGAGCGGCGCACTCAGTTTTCTCGTGAAGGAGCCGACCGAACTGCAGCGCTTCCACGCGGAAATCGTCTCGCGTCTCGAGGCAATCGAGCAGCGACTCGCCACCGTGGCGCCGCCAGCCGGCGCGAAGTAAGCACCCGAATCGTGCACATCCCCCACCGGAGATCGTCGATCGTGTCAAACCGCAATTCCATTCTCGCGGCGGTCATCGCCGTGGCCGCCGCGGCGCCGATGTTGCGCGCGCAGGGCGGAACGGATGTCTGGATCGTGTCGATGAAAATGAGCGGCCCCGCCGTGAGCTTTGGCGAGCCGCGCAACGTGACCGATCGCAAAGGCTACGACAATCAGCCGTCATTCACGCTGAAAGGCGACGCCGTCATGTACACGGCGACGGATGAGAAGGGGAAAACAGACACATGGCGCTTCTCGCTGCCAGAAGGAAAGCCGGTCCATGTCACGATGTACCCGATGAATCTTTACTCGCCGACGCAGACGCCGGACGGCAAGACTTTTTCGGCGATTGGAGTCGAGCCCGATTCGACGCAGCGTCTCTGGCGGATTCCGCTCGATGGCCAGGGTGCGCCGTCGAAGATCAATGACAATCTGAAAGTTGGATATCACGTTTGGACCGGCGATCACTCGCTCGTCGTGTATGTGCTGCCGCCGAACGGATCGCCGCGCGGCACGCCCAGCACGCTGCAGGTCATCGACGATCACAACGGAAAGACCGAGATTGTCGCGACGAATGTCGGCCGCGCGCTCGTAAAGATTCCGAATCGCGATGCGGTCAGCTTTCAGCAGATTGTGAAGGACAGCCTGCCGTGGATCGTCGATCTCGATCTGAAAACAAAGGGGGTGCGCCGCTTGGTGCAGGCACCGAAGGGCGCGGACTATCACGTGTGGGCACCGAACGGATCGCTGCTCACCGCGGTCGGTTCCGGGATTTATCGCTACACGGACGAAGGGTGGGCGCCGATCGCGAACTTTGAAAAATTCGGAGTGAAGAACATTTCGCGCATCGCCGTGAGTCCGAAAGGAAACTGGTTCGCATTCGTCGCCGAGGATAAAGCGACGCCGTGAACCGTCCGCTGACTCCGCCCGACGGCTTTCATAATTATTTCGGGCCGCAGGCGGGACAGTACCGCGAGTACCGTCCGCGCTATCCCGCGGCGCTCTTTCACTATTTGGCGGTAGCGGGCGGCGGGACCCGTCTCGCGTGGGACTGCGCGACTGGCAACGGTCAGGCGGCGGTGCGCCTCGCCGAGCGGTTCGCGCGAGTGATCGCGACCGATCCGAGCGCGGAGATGATCGAGCACGCGCTGCCGCATCCGCGCGTGACGTATTCGGTTGCAAAATATGAATCGGGCTTACCGGACCACAGCACGAATCTTGTGACGGTTGCGCAGGCGCTTCACTGGTTCGATGTGGATCCGTTCATGCGCGAAGTGCGGCGGGTGCTGGTGCCGGGCGGAGTGTTCGCGGCGTGGTGTTATTCGAAATGCACGGTCGACTCGAGCGTCGACGAGATTGTCGATCTTTTCTATACCGTGACGCTCGGACCGTTCTGGCCGAAGGAACGGAAGCTTGTTGATGACGGATATCGGACGATCGCGCTGCCGTTGGATGAGATGGCGCCGCCGCCGTTTGAGATGATCGAGCAGTGGACGCTCGTTGAATTTGTCAGCTATATCCGGACCTGGTCGGCGGTGAGCAGGTTTATAGAAGTGAGGGGTGAGGAGTCGGTATTGGTGTTCGAAGAGGCGCTCGCGGCGATGTGGGGGGATCCAAATGAACGGCGGCGAGTGAAGTGGCCGGTGCATTGCCGGATCGGGGAGATACGGTGAACTGATTGCCGGAGCTCGCGACACTAACTGTGGTTTTGGGTTTTCAGGTGTCAGTACAAGGCTGTGGGTTTGTGGCTGACGGCTGTTGGTTTTGTTGAACGGATGAGCAGGGCGATCCCGAGAGAGCACAACTCGGGATTGACGAGTCAGATCCGGCGCGCGGCGCTGTCGATCGCCGCGAATATCGCCGAAGGGTGCAGTCGTCCAACGAATCGCGACTTCGCGAAATTCCTCAACATAGCGATCGCGTCGTCATCAGAGTTGGAATACCATCTCCAATTCGCCGGCGATGCCAATATCATCCCGCGCCACGAGTTCGATGCGCGGTCGACTGAAGTTGTTCAGGTCCGCCGCATGCTATTCGGCCTGCTCAAACGGGTCCGTGCAGATGACGGTCCCGTCGCAGTTGTCCCAAAACCAACGGCCGAGAGCCACTAACCCATAGCCTTGTACCGACGGCGGTAAGCTGTCAGCCGCTTACGCACACCGCTCGCTCGGTCGCAAGGCTTTCCCCCGAGCCCGTTGTTGCCCTTGTCCGAGGGAAGTGATCAGGTAATCGTTCAACCTTCCCTACCAGTGCCGAGATGACCCCAGCAAAAGCCAGTGCGCCGGAAAGCACACAGTCGGTCAGTCCGCTTACCGATGCCGCTGATGCGCTCTTTCGCGCGGCGATCGAAGCGTGCCGTCAGCATGAGCGCGTCGCGCGCTGCAGCGGTCGCGGTGTCTCCGACGACGAGCTGACGGAAATGGCGGAGCTGTGTGAGATGGGCCACCGCCATCTCGCGGCCCGCACGGTCGCGTGGGAACAAGCCGCGGCCGAAGGACAGGGGAAGAGCGAGGATGCGTTCTGGCACTCCGCGAACACGCTGTGGCATGCGAGCCGGGAATACGCGCGGCGTCACCACTCGTGCGACGCGCTTAACACCAAGGTCAGCCGCCGCTCCACAGACGCGCTCGGCGCGCTCACCCTCGAGTACGAACTCGAGGCTTCAGCGCTGCTCGCCTTGAGCCACGCAGTCGCGGGCTACCGGAAGCTCCGCACCGACGCCGAATAGTGATGACGCTCGTGCGACAGAGGTAGTAATGGAAGGAAATACCTGACACGTGAACCTTTTTTGGGAACGCGGGGTGTCAGGCTGAACAACGCCGCGGTTCACGCAAAGCCGCATACGGAGAAGCCATGTTTCTCACGTTCGCCCTCGTCAGCGCACTCGCAGTCTCGCCAGCCGACACTGTGCCAGAACCGGCTCCCGTCGCTGTCGGTCCAATTGTTCCGCGGCCCGTCGGCATCGGAACTTCCGTCGCGGCCGCCGTCGATGCGCCCCCGATCGGTGACGACACGACGCCACCACGACGCCGCAAGGCGGTGCAGGTGTCCGATGGCTACGCGCTGAGGCTTCAGATCCACTATCTCGCGAGTTATGCGACCATTCCGATTTTTGCCGCACAGGCAATCGTTGGCGAGCGTCTCTATAACGAAGAGCTGGTCGGACCGCCGTCGCACGGCCTCAAGACGACGCACGACGCCATAGCGGTTGCTCTCGGCGGTCTGTTTGCGGTCAACACAGTCACGGGCGCATGGAACTGGTGGGAAACGCGCGATCAGGAAAAAGGGCGCGCGTGGCGGACCGTGCATTCCGCTCTGATGCTCATCGCCGACGGCGGATTTGCATACACAGCGACACTCGGCAGCGGCGCCAATTACAATCACGGCACGATCGACGGGCGTACGCTTCACAAGAATTGGGCAATTGGTTCCGCGTCGGTTGCGCTGGCGAGCTACATCATGATGTGGAAACCGATTCGTGGAGATAAATGAGAAAGAACGCGGACGTTCCGCGCGCAGCGTGCGCGCACTGTGCCACGAGCCGCGAAGGCACGGTCGACCGCCGCGCGTTTCTGTCGGTCGCGACGCTCGCCGCCGCGTCGGCCTTGCTGCAGGCGTGCGGCGGCGGAGGCGGCGCGGCGTTCTTCACCGGACCATCAGGCGGTGCGCTCGTCGTGAAGCTTTCTGATTTTGCGGCGCTCGCCACTGTCGGCGGACTCGCGCGCGTCGACAACGGCGTTGGCGCACCGACTGCGCTCGCGCGAACGGGCGCGTCGTCGTTCGTCGGCATCACGATGGTCTGCACGCATCAGGGCGCGACGATCGATGTGATCAATGGCGCGAGTTTCCGCTGCCCGAACCACGGGGCGCTCTTCAGCTCAACTGGTGCGTGGCAGGGCGGCCAGCCGACATCGAGCCTCGCGACTTACTCCGCCACGTTCGACGGCACCAACACCGTCACGATCGCGCGCCCGGCCTGACTGCGGTGCTGTCAGTTGCGCGATTGAGCGACTTCCCATTTGGCGAGCGCGTCGTCGAGCGACCGCTGCGCGGCGGTGAGCTCTTTATCGAGCTTTCCGGCCTGTTTGGCCTTCGCGGCGCTCCCGTCATACAGGGCGGGATCGTCCAATGCTTTGCGGAGCTCGGCAACTTTTCGCTCGAGGTCGTGGACGGCACGCTCGGCGTTGCCGGCGGCTTTTTGCGCGGCTTTGCGGGCGGCCTGGTCTTTCTGCTCCGCGGCGGCGTTTCCGCGCGCACGAACTTTTTCTTGCTCACGGCGCGCGTCAGAGGCGACGGCGTCCGCGGCGCGGCGCGCCAGCGCGGCGTCGTTGAGCGAGCGCTCCCAGTCGACGAACGTCCCGCCGAAGTCCCGCAGCTTCTCACCGTCGAACGCCCAGACGCGCGTCGCGAGTTCGCGCAGCAGCGCGCGGTCGTGGCTGACGAGCAGAACGGTGCCTTCGTAGTCCTCGATCGCATCTTCGATCGCTTCGATCGATTCGACGTCGAGATGGTTTGTGGGCTCGTCGAGAATGAGCATGTTCGCGCGCTGCAGCACGATTACCGCGAGCGCCAGCCTGGAGCGCTCACCGCCGGAAAGCGTGCGCGTGGAACGAAAAACTTCTTCGCCGGAGAAGCCAAAGCAGCCGAGATGATTTTGAATCGCGCCGCGCGTCCAGAGCGGGCGCAGATTCTCAATCACTTCATACAGGCTCGCATCGAGCGGGAGCTTGTCGTGATCCTGGCGAAAGTAGGCCGGCGTAACAGAGCCGCCGAGTTTTACCGCGCCGCCGTGCGGTTCGCGTTCACCGAGCAGCGTCTTGATCAGCGTGGTTTTTCCGGCGCCGTTCGGTCCGACGAGCGCGATAACGTCGCCGCGATTCGCGGTCGCAGAGAAATCGCGAACGAGCGTGCGATCGCCGATCGCAACCGTAAGACTTTCGGCGGCAATCACGCGGTCACCGCCACGCTCGTTGATCTCGAGCCGCAATTCCATGGTGCCGCCAGCGCCCGGCGGCGGCGTGAGGCGCGGAAGTCTGTCGAGCCGCTTGCGACGCCCCTTGGCCTGCGATGTGTTTTGTCCGGCGATGTTGCGGCGGATGTAGTCCTCTTCCTTCGCGATCATCGTGCGCTGCTTCTCGACTTGACGCTCGAGCGCGAGCCTGCGTTCGGCGCGCTGCTGAACGAAGCTGGAGTAGCCGCCGCGGTACGTCTCGGCGGTTCCGCCTTCGAGATGCAGCACGTGATCGGCGATTTCATCGAGAAAGGCGCGATCGTGGCTGATCACAATGACGGTTTCGTCGAGCTCGCGGATGTATTGCTGGAGCCAGGCCGTGGTCTCGAGGTCGAGATGGTTCGTGGGCTCGTCGAGCAGGAGAAGATCTGCGGGCGCTACAAGCTGAGCGGCGAGCCCGACACGGCCGCGCTCGCCGCCGCTGAGCGTCGCGACGCGGCGCGTCTTCGATTCTTCGGCGTCAAACGCGAGTCCCTGAAGGACGGCGTCGACGCGAGCGTGAAAGGTGTAGCCGCCCTCGTGAGCGAAAGTTTCGAGGTCGTGCCCATACTGCTCGAGAATCGCCGCCGGCGCGCGCTCGCCAAGTTCGGCGAGTTTCGCGGCTTGTTCAGCGAGCGAAACTTCCAATGCCATGACAGACGCATACGGAAGCGCCGCCGCGTCCCACACGCTCACCGCCGCGCCGAAGTCCCGGTGCTGGTCGAGCAGCGAGACCTTCAGACCGGGCGTCCGCGCAACCGCACCGCGGGCCGGCGTGAGCGTACCTGTAATTATCTTGAACAGCGAGGTCTTACCGCTGCCGTTGCGACCTACAATTCCCCAACGATCGCCCTTCCCGACCGTAAATGTTATGTCGTGGAAGAGGGTCGTTGCGCCGAATTCGACGGCGATGTCGGAAAGCGAGAGTTGGGTCACTCACGAAAGATCGCAGGCGGACACCCTCAAGTGGAGTGCTGAGTGATGGCAATAGTTGAAACGCTCGAGGCTGCGCTCAAGCCGTGGGCCGATTTTTACGGCCATACCAAGCCCGTGCAGGCGGCTGTCGAGTTTCTGCACGTCGGCGGCCTGCTCGTCGGCGGCGGTTTTGCCATTGCGGCGGATCGCGCGGCACTGCGGGCGCTGAAGGCCGATCTGGAGCACAAGAAGTTCGTGCTACGCGATTTTACGACCATTCACACGCCCGTCATCATCGCGCTCACCGTTTCGCTCCTTTCCGGCTTGCTGCTGCTGGCGAGCGATGTCGGAACTTTCCTCGTCTCGCCGGTGTTTTGGATCAAGATGACGCTGGTGGCTCTGTTGCTCGCCAACGGGTATCTGGTGAAGCGCACGGAAGAACAGCTCAATGCCGATCCATCCCCCGGCAACCGTGCGTGGCCGCGCTTCAAGTTCGGCGCGATCGCGAGCATCACGCTCTGGCTCTCCACGACGCTCGCCGGCGTCATTCTCCTCAATTCCTGATTCAATGACCGATATGCATTTGTCCGACGATTGCGGTGGCTGCCCGTTGATCGACAACGCACCAAAAAACGGCCGCCGGGAATTTCTTCGTGAGCTCGGTCTCGCGGCCGCGGCCGTTGCCGCACTCGGCGCGACAGCCGGGGCGATGCCCGTGCACATGATCAAGGCGATCGCGGAGCGTGATGAAATGGTGACGTATCCATTTCCATCGGCCGACGGCGTCTACATCGACACGAAAAAAGAAGTCATCGTCGCGCGCTCCGCGGGTCAGGTGTACGCGTTCATGCTCGCATGCCCGCACCAGAACACGGCGCTGCGCTGGAACGCGAGGGATCAGAAGTTCCAGTGCCCGAAGCACCATTCGCAGTACAAGCCGGACGGCACGTTCATCGACGGGCGCGCAACCAGAGCAATGGACCGTTTTGCGCTCAAGCACGACGGCTCGAATCTCATCGTGAATCTCGACAAGGTGTTCGAAGAAGATCGCGACGCGGCTGGATGGAAGGGCGCGTCGGTCGCCGCGTAGCTAGCTGTCCGTCGGCGCCGCCACAGTGAGCGATCCGGTCTCGAGCGCCCGCTCGGCAAGCGATTTCATCCGCGCATCCTGATTCCGCTCGAGCGCGCGCACGTTACGGCGCGCCCGGCGCATGGCCATCGGGATGAAAATCTTCGCGTTATCGAGATCGGCTTGCGCCTTATCAACGCCGCCGGCCTTGTTGATTGCCCAACTCGCGCGTGAGAGTGTCGCCGTCGCGAGATAGACATCGATCGCAACGTTTGCCATGCGCTCCTGCTGGAACTGATGTTCGATCACATCCTTTCCGTGCGCGATCAAGAGTTTCTCCACGCCAAGCGCGAGATCGTGCACCACGGTCGCAATCTGCTCCGCTTCATCCTTGAGCGCGGGATGGGCGTGCGGGAACGAGGGCTTCACCACCTGCCGCTTCACGCGCTCGCCGAGAAACGAACCGATCGCACCAAGTGAGTGGAGCGGATCGCGGAATGCCTTACCGATCGCCTTGAGATGCTCGCCCGGCTGTTGCAACCCGCTCAACGCGATAAGCGCTCGCAGAACTTCGTTCGTGCCCTCAAAAATCATGTTGATGCGCGAATCGCGCACGGCCTGCTCGTACGGAAACTCTTTGGAGTAGCCGATGCCGCCGGCGATCTGCATCGCGTCAACCGATGATTTGAACGCAAGCTCCGACGCGAACACTTTGCACGCGGCGGTCTCGAGCGAGAAATCAATTCCGCCTTTGTCGACCATCGATGCCGTGAGCATCCATCCCGCGTCGGCCGCGTAACATTCCGCAGCGGCCACCGCAAATTTTCGCTGGATCATCTCAAACGATCCGATCGGCCGTCCGAACTGTTCGCGCTCCTTCGCGTATCCGAGCGCGATATCCAAAATGCGACGCGTGCCGCGCGCCGATCCCGCCGCGAGACCAAGCCGGCCGGAGTTCAGAATTTCCAGAGCGATCTTGAAGCCGTGGCCGACCTCGCCAAGCATGTCTTCGACGGGCACGACCACATTTTCGAATGTCACCGCACGAGTGTCGCTCGCTTTGATTCCCATCTTCTCTTCGATCTTGCCGAGCGAAACACCCGGCGCGTGCGCGTTCACGATGAATGCGGTCACGCGCTGCTTCGGCTTTCCGTCGATCTCAACGGGGACTTTCGCGAAGACGGTAAAGACGCCCGCGTAGCCCGCGTTCGAAATCCAGATCTTCTGACCGTTCAGCGTGTAGCTCTTGCCGTCAGCGCTCGGAACAGCGGTCGTGCGCATCGCCTGCGCGTCGGATCCCGAGCCCGGCTCGGTGAGGCAGAACGCGGCGATGAGTTCGCCGCTCGCGCATTTCGTGAGCCAGCGCTTCTTCTGATCGTCGGTCCCGAAGAGCGTGATCCCCTTGCAGCCGATGGACTGGTGCGCGCCGAAATACACAGTGAGCGCGGGATCAGTCGCTCCGATTTCACCGAAGACGCGGTTGAACATCATCGCGCTCGCGCCGAATCCGCCGTACTCCTCGGGGATGTTCATTCCCATTAAGCCCAGCTCGGCCATTCCGCTGCGGACATTATCGGGGAAGTGACCGTCGTGATCCTGCTTCGCCGAGTCGACGTTGTCTTTCGCCCACGCGCGGAACGAGTCGAGGATCGCGGCGAGATTTTCTTTCTCTTCGCTGCTCAACTCGGGAAACGGGAAGACCAGAGATTCCCGGATCTCGCCGAGGAACACGCCTTTGGTGAAGGAAGTGTTGTGGTCTGGATCGGCGAGATGGACGGTCATGATCAGGCCCGGTTCTTGGTGGAGTCAGTGATGAGCTGTACGGCGCCGGCAGGATCGCGCACTTGCAGTATGAGCGCGTCATAGGTCTCGTGTGCGAGATCGACGACGATCGTGTGCTCCGGTTTATGCGTGTCGTAAAAAACAAAGCGGCCTTTCGTGTAGAAGGCACCGGCGGTGATCACACCGGGGATATCGGCTCCCCCGACCCTCACTCCATGCCACCATCCCTTTGCGGCGTCGTCGTCGACGCGCGCTCCCTTGATATGAGCGAGTGGAATCTCGAGGCGGCTGCGCAGCGCCCACAGCTTGTCCCATCCCTCCACTTCAAACACGAGGCTGTCGCCCTGCAGCGTAATGTCGACCATCAGTGCGTCTCCGGTGTTCCTGCGTTGATCATTTCTCTGTCAGTAGTCTAGCGAATTCCGTTGTGCCGCCGCTGGCCAGGTGTGCCGCGGCACGTCCGCAGAGGGCGCCGACCGCGTTGCCGGTGCCGCTGTAGCCGCCGAGCACCCAGACGCCCGGGCGAACTTCAGCGAGCACCGGGAGCCCGTTGAAGGTATACGACACATTTGCCGCCCAGCGGTGCGTGATTGGTGCGCTCACACGGATCTTTTCGCGCAGAACGGACTCGAGATAATTCTGGATAAACAGGGACGGTTCGTTTTCGGTCGTCCATTCGGTGTCGATCGATTTGTCGCGGCCGCCGCCGAGCGCGATCGAGCCATCGGGAAGCTGCTGGTAGTAGTCGAATCCGTACCGCGCGTAGACAGGGCAGGGGACTTCGATCTCGCGGGTCGGCGCAGTGGCGAGCATTTGCAAGCGCGCAGTGCGCACGGTGCCCGCGAGCTCCGGCACCAATGATTCGAGCTTTCCATCAACTGCGACTATGACTGTGTCGCAGTTGATGCGACCGCGATCCGTGACGACTTCGTTCGCGCTGAATGAGATCGCGCGTGTCTTGGCGAACAGCTGCGCACCGCGTGCGACATTGCTCATCGCGAGCGCGCGGCACCGCGCGAGCGGATTGAACGACGCGTCGCCCGGGAAAAACAGACCGCGCCCGAACTGTCCGTCATAGTCTTCCACCGGCATGCGGTCCGCGCGCATCGCGTCGCGCTGGCGAGCGCAGTCGGCGAACTCTTCGTCGGACTCGGCGATGCGCAGCGATCCAGGGAAACGCACCGTGCCGGGCGCCTGCGCGGCTATGCGGCCGATTTCTTCAAGCGTGAGTTGATGAATTCGCAGGGCGCGCGCGCGTCCGATCGCCGTGCCGGCATCGTGATGGAAGTCAGCGGTCCCGCCCAGAAGAAAGCCGCCATTTCGGCCAGCCGCGCCGGCGGCGACGTCGGCCGCATCGATCCCGATCACGCGACGGCCGAGGTCGAGAAGTTCGCTCACGGCGGTAAGCCCGGAGCCGCCGAGGCCGATTACGCAGACGTCGGTGGTGAGATCGGAGGCTTGAGGGGCGAGCGTGCGCCACGCGCCGTCATCCCACACGGGCGTGTTATTCAGCGAAGGCGGATTCACAGATATCAGTATACTCGCTTTTGTCGTAGATTCTCGGTCTACTCAGCCCCGGCTCATATGCGCCCAATTGCCCTGCTCCTCGCCTTCGCCACCGCAGCATCCGCCCAGGCCGTGCGGGGCGTCGAAGGCGACTACACCACGAAGAATTTCAAATTCGTATCGGGAGAATCGATCCCCGAACTGCGAATTCATTACACGACACTCGGCACCCCCCGCCGCGATGCAAAAGGCATCGTCCGCAATGCCGTGCTGATCGGCCACGGAACTGGCGGAACCGGACGCGCATTTCTGTCGCCGCAGTTTGCAGGCGTCCTGTTCGGACCGGGCCAGCTGCTCGACACGGCCAACTACTACATCATTCTGCCCGACGGCCTCGGCCACGGCGGATCGAGCAAGCCGAGCAACGGGCTGCACGCAAAGTTTCCGCACTACGACTACGACGACATGGTGCGAGCCGAGTATCTCATGGTCACTGAGGGGCTTAAGGTGAACCATCTGCGGCTGATCATGGGCACGTCGATGGGGTGCATGCATGCGTGGGTTTTTGGCTACACCTATCCGGCACTCGCCGACGGCCTCGTTCCGCTCGCGTGCCTGCCGACGCAGCTTGCCGGCCGAAACCGCATGATCCGCAGGATGATGATGGACGACATCCTCGACAGCCCCGATTACAATGGCGGCGAATATACAGCGCAGCCGCTCGGACTCCGCGCCGCACTCGGACAGCTCTACATCATGTCGAGCGCACCGCTCGTGCAGCAGAAGGCGGCGCCGACGCGCGACAAGGCGGATACGATCATTCGCGCGTACATCAACGCCGGCATGAAGACGACCGACGCAAACGACATGCTCTATTACTTCGCCGCGTCGCGAAACTACGATCCGTCGTCGCATCTCGCGGCGGTCACCGCGCCGGTGCTCGCGATCAACTCGGCGGACGACTTTGTGAATCCGCCCGAGCTGGGGATTGAGGAAAAACTCATCACGCAGGTCAAGAACGCGAAGTTCGTGATGATCCCGATCAGCGACCAGACGCGGGGTCATGGAACACACACGCTCCCTGCGGTGTGGGGTAACTATCTCAAGGACTTCATGGCGACGCTGCCCGAGCGCTAGAGGAGACTCTGCATGCGATTTACTCCGTTCTGCATCAACACGATCGGCGTTGTGGCGGCAGTCGCTTTTGCGGCGTCCGCCGCAGGCGCACAGGATCGTGCTCTGCGCGTGACGAGTCCGGATAGCGAGCCTATCGCCTATGCGTTTGTGCAGGCCAACGGCGGACGCGCGATGCTGACCGACGAAAATGGCCGCGTCAGCATCGGCGCCGGGAAGAAGCAGACTCTTACGATCGAAGTGCGCCGCATCGGCTACACGCCCTATTACGGGAAGGTCGATTTTCCCGATACGGCGATTACGATTCCGATTATCCTGCCGAGCATCGCGCAGCAGCTGAGCTCGGTGAAAGTCACGGCAGACAAAAGCAAATCACCGCTCGAGCGCAGCGGCTTCTACCGTCGCTGGCTGGACGGCCAGAAGGGCGTGACCAGCGCGGCGTTTATCGGGCCCGAAGAAATTGAGAAAAAGAATGAAGCGCGCGTGAGCACCATTCTTGGCTCTGTGAACGGAATCCGGATCACGCGCACATCCAACGGGAACAACGTTGTCGTATCGGGCACGAGTTCCTGCGGCATGGCGGTCATCATCGACGGCCGCCAGGTATGTCCCAATGCCGGTTGCCGCATTTTGGATACGAGCGCCGGGATGACCGATATGAACTCGGTTCTCATCGATCAGGTTATCGATCTCAGCGCGATCGCGGGGATCGAAGTGTACCGGCGCGGCGGCAACATGCCGTCGGATTTTCACGTCGACGGCGAGTGCGGCGCGGTTGCCCTCTGGACCGGATCGCGCCGCCGCTGATCGGCGTTATTACTTTCCGTCGTTCCGGAACACTTTTCCGCCCTTCATCACGAAGCTGACGCGGCGGACGGCCGTGATGTCGGTCATGGGATCGCCGTCCATTGCGATGATGTCTGCTTCCATCCCCGGCGCGATCGCGCCGATCTTGTCGGCGAGCCGCAGTGACGCCGCGTTGACCGAAGTGGCCGACATGATCGCGTGCATCGGTGGCTCACCCGCATCGTTTACGCGGCAGATGAGATCCTCGCCGTTGCGTCCATGCGCCCCCGCGACTGCATCGGTGCCGTAGGCGATCTTCAATCCCTTCGTGGCGAGCGCCATGCGAATGTCCTGCGCTGCCAGCGGAATCGCGCGCTCCATCGCCGCGAATCCTTCCGCATTGTAGTTGCCGATTCCGTCGTACTTCGCGCGGTTGTCGAGATAGTTATGAAACACGAGCGAGCACTGCGGATCGAACACCACATTCTTCTGCGCCATCAGATCGAGTTCGGCCTGCGTGACGAAAATCCCGTGCTCCACCTGATTGCAGCCGGCGTTTACCGTTGCGCGCACCGACTCGGCGCTGTGCGCATGCACAATCGTGCGAAGCCCCTGCGCGGTTGCCTCGCTGCACGCCGCAGCGAGCTGTTCGTCGGTCAGCGTCTGCTTTCCGCCGTCGCGAATGCTGGCCGACGCAAAAATCTTGATGAGGTCCGCACCGGCGGCCTTGCGGCGGCGCACGAGCGCGCGCAGCGTGTCGGGCGAGCCGCCCTGGAGCGGACTGAGCGACGTGAGAATCCGCGGACCCGGAAGTCCCTGCGTCGTAATCCAGTCACGGAGATCCGCGTCTTCCGGTGATCCGGGGCTCTGTACGGTGGTGAAGCCGGCCATGAGCGTCGCGTACGCATTTGCGGCTGCGGCAAGGATCGACTCGATCGGCGTGTCGTTGTCGTTGGGGTTGCGACCGCCTTGGTGGTAGCGGCCCTGGCGATTGAAATACCAGGTGAGGTGCGAGTGGACGTCGATCAATCCCGGCAGCACCGTCTTGCCGCGCAGATCGATTTCGCGCGTGCCCTTCGCTACCGCGCCCGCGGGCCCGACACGCGTGATCTGGCCATTCACGACCGTGATGTCGACGTTCGACATCGCCGCGCCCTTTCCGTCGATCAGCTTCGACGTATGGATCACGGTGGTCCCATCTTGTGCCGCAGCCGTCACGGCGGCGAACACGACGAGTGCAGTGACTGCGAATACGCGGCGCATGATGATCACGTGTCGATTACTCCGAAGCTGGTTTGCGGGTAAAGCTGGCACTCGTCTGGTGTGCGAGGCGCTCGAGCAGCAGTGCAGTCCGCTCGGTTTGCATTTGCAGCGAGTTCACATTCACACGCTCTTCTGGTGCATGCGCGCCCGTGCCGAGCGCGCCGAGTCCATCGATGCCGTCAATCAGCGGCGCGACGAACGAAATATCACCAGCACCGCGCGAGCCCGGATCGAGTGCGCGAACCGCCCCGTAGCCAAGCGCCTGGCTCGACGTGTCGTACACGGCGAGGATTCGCGCGTTGCCGGCCGTCGGCGACATCGCGGGATATTCATCGAGAAAAGTGATTTTTGCGTCGGTGCCGGGAAGGTGCTTTGCGACAATCTCGCGCATCTTCGCACGCGTGCGCTCTTTCTGCTCTTCGGAAATGAACCGAAGATCGCCGTGCGCGATCGCGGACTTCGGGATGATGTTGAGCTTGGTCGCAGCCGATCCCTTGATGCCGATCGTGTCGTACTCGACATCGGTGCCGCCGACGATCATTGCCGCGTTGAACGTGAGGTACTGCTCACCCACGAGCTGCACGCGGAACTCGTTCACGATTCGCGCGAGTTCGTAGATGGCGCCGTATCCCGCGCTGCCGAACACGCCGGCTGAATGTGCCTGGCGTCCGGTTGCCGTCACGCGCCACGAGCTCGCACCTCGGCGTGCGGTGGTGGCATCGAATCGGTTGCCGCCTTCATACGCAAGCGCGATGTCGTTGCGCTTCGCAGCGTCGATGAGATCCTTGCGCGTGACCGAGATCGGATCGCCGGGATGTTCTTCGTCGCCGGTAAAGACGATCGTGATGTTCATGTCCTTCAGTGTGCCTGCGGCCTGAAGCGCCTTGAGCGCGTACAGAATGATCACGTCGCCGCCTTTCATGTCGTTCGAGCCGACGCCTTTCGCCATCGAATCGGTCCGCACCCAGTTCGGCCCGTCGGGTTCGACAACCGTATCGACATGGCCGATCATCAGAATGCGAACAGCACCGGGCTTTCCCTTGTGCTCGGCCACCAGATGGCCGGCACGCTGTGTGGCCTCGGGAAGCACGACCCACTTCGTCTCGAAGCCGAGCGAGTCGAATGAGGCGCGGAACGCCGCGCCGACTTTGCGCACGCCGGCAAGGTTCAGCGTGCTGCTCGGAATATTTACGACGCGCTCGAGATATTTGATCTGATCTTCGCGCGAACGATCGATCGTCTCGCGAATCTTCTGCTCGGCCGGCGTGAGCGTCGATTGCGCTCGCGCTGCGAACGGTACGGCGAGCAAAACGCTGGCAAGCGAGAGTGCGGTTGTGCGGAGTAGCCGGTTCATTTCGCGAGTGCGATCGGGGGAATCGGGATCGTGCCGACCGACACAGGATTGCCCGTGACGACGCGGCGATGATAGTCGACCTGGCCGAGGTGGTAGGCCAGATGTGAAGCGAGATGCTGCAGGAAGAGTCCCGTCTGGATTTTGTGCCCGCCGATTTCGACGGGGAACGGTTTCTCGAGCAGCGCCGGATCGAACGTTGCGAGCGTGCGTGTAACCTCTTCGGCCGCTTTCTCGATGTTCTTCACGATCTCGGCGCGCGGAACACCCGTGCTCGAAAACTCGGCGTCACGATCGCGCACGAATCCGGTCGCGCCGAACTGCGTGCCAATAAAGAACCGCAGATTTCCAATCAGGTGCAGCGCGATGTTTCCGCCCGAGTTGGGGATGCCTTTGGGGATTGCCCACATATCGGCTTCGTTGGGATACGCGAGGAGTTCATCGCGCAGCGACGCGAGTTCGCGGTTGATGAGGCGGGAGAGATCGGCGGTCGACATGGGAGGCTCGTGTTCGTGTGGAGAGTTCGGACGTTCGGAGGCTCTGGTTCGGGGGTACGCTACTCGTATCGCTTGGCGATTTTCACGCCGTAATAAATGCCGGGACCGTAGGCGATCGTGCTGACGATGAAGGCCGTGAAGAAGCTGCCGCCGAGCGCCGTGACGAGGTACCCAACGACGATGCTGGTGAGAGTTCCGCCGACGAACCCACCGATCTTTCGCAAGCTCAAGACCGCCCCCTTGGGAGACGAGATGTGTACGGACACTTGTATCTAGTGCGCCCAGTGCGATCCTGCCACTCGGTTCCCCGAGGTTCTGTATCCGGCTAGATTCCCGAGAGGAACGCCTGACCCTTACCCGGATTCCGCGTGAAATCGAAAGATTGGGAAACGCTCTCGAAGGTCGAAGTCCTTGGCGACCTCGAGCCCGTGGTGGACAAGCTCATGGAAGCGCACGAATCGAAGCGCGTGCTCTGGTTTCCGTCCGAGCTGCTCGCACCGCCCGAGGGTGAGGATCCCGACCGGCACCGGGTCGCGCTGCGTGAGCGCGCGCGCGGCATTCATGAGTCGGCGCGGGTTGCGGTCGGCCTGAATTTGCTGACCGAGGAAGGGCTTCCGCATTTCCACCGTCTGCTCGCGAAGTACCTCGATAAAGACGGTTTTTGGTCGAAGTGGAATTATCTGTGGACCGCGGAGGAAGATCGTCATGGCGCCGTGCTGCACGACTATGCGCGCGACGCCAACCTGTTCAACCCGATCGTGATCGAGCAGATGCAGTTTGCGTATATCCGCAACGGGTTTGATCCCGCATGGGACAGCGATCCGTACCGGGTGTTCGTGTATACGACGCTGCAGGAGCGCGCGACGCAAGTCTCGCACGCCAATACCGGCAAGTTGTGCGGTGTGTACGAGCCGACGATTGGAACGATTCTCAAGAACGTGGCCGCAGAAGAAGCGCGGCACTACACGTTCTATCGGACCATTTTCAAGGAAGTGCTGGCGCGCGATCCGAACCGTGCGCTGGAGTCAGCGCTGAAGGTGATGCCGGCGATCGATATGCCGGGCGTGAAGATGCCACACTTCCGCGATATGGCTGATGTCGTGCGCCGCGTTGGGATTTATGGGCCGCGCGACTATTTGGAAATTGTGAAAGAGCAGTTGAGCTGGTGGAAGATCGAGACGCTCGGAGGGCTGAATGAGATTGGCCGGGCCGCTCAGGAGAAGTTGATGGAGATTCCGGAGCGGCTGGAGAGGGTGGCGGATGCGATTGAGTCGAGGTCGAAGGCGAAGACGTTCTCGTTCGATCTCACGTTTGCGAGAGAATTCGCGCTCGAATAGCGGCTGGCGGCTTCTAGTTGGAAGCACCTTGGAGAATGGGTTCGAGCCCGGCGGCTTTGAGTGCGATGTTGATCGCGGCGAAATCTGTGGCGAATAGCCTGTTCCAGCGCGCCTCGACCGCGTGAAAGCGATTGAGTTTGTCGTGCGCGGCGGCGACGACGATTGATGTTGGCGCGTCGTCGCTCTCCTGCAGCAGGTTGAGCGTACTCAAAATCTCTCCGGCGGCACTCGCGAATGTGTCTCCTGGCGGTGCGCCACCACCGCCGCCACCGCGACCGCCGCGGCCTCCGCCCGCACCGGCGATTTCGACGACCCGTTTGTCGAGGGCGTCAAGTTGCGCAGCGAGTGCGGGCGCTTTCGTCTTACGATCAGCGAGTTCCTTTCGAACCCATCGCACAGATCCGGTGTCGATCGCCAATCTGACGAAGATCGCGTCAAAAAGGGCGAGCGAAAGTGTCGACTGTTGCTGCAGAGCCGCCGCCGGCGTTTTGACGCGAGGATCCATTCGCACGGTCACGATCTGCGTCTGCGTTCCGCCATCTTCCGTTCTTAGCGTGACTTGGTACTGGCCGGGTGGCGCCCAGATTCCCTCGGGCTCACACTTTGTATTGTGTGGTGTTGCGGAAATCGGCAGGGAGCATTCGCCATCCGGCGGCGTGTAGTGCAGGTCCCACACGAACCGGTTGAGCCCGGCTTTCGCGGAGAGAACCTGAGTAGGGCGGAACCAGTATGACGGCCAGTTGCCGACGTCCTTCACTGGCTCGGGCTTGGTGTCGCTCGAGTAACTGCGGGCCATCCGTTTATCCATCGCGGCGATCGAAATCGTGACTCGGCGACTGTCGTGCTTCAAGTAGTAATCAAAGATTGCCCCGTCCGGCGCGTTCTCTGCGTACGGCTCGTCCGGCGGCACCGGAGTGTCGGTGTACATGCTGTAGTGCACGCGCGTCGCGGTTGCCGGCTTGAACAAGGTGACGGCACCGTTCGCGGCGCTGTCACTCCATTGCCTGAGCGCCGTGATGTCATCGAGAATCCAGAAGCCGCGGCCGTGTGTGCCGACGGCAATGTCATCGTCCTTCACGATGAGATCGCGAATCGATGTCGCCGGCATATTGATCCGCAGCGAATGCCAGTGATCGCCGTCGTCGAGCGAGAACCAGACCTGTGTCTCGCTGCCGGCAAAGAGCAAACCTTTCCGCTTGGTGTCTTCGCGCACGACGTTGATCGTCGCGCCGCTGTCGATGCCGGTCACGATCTCCTTCCACGATTTTCCGCCGTCGCGTGTGCGGAAAATGTGCGGACGTAAATCGTCCAAGTGAAAAGTGTTCACGGCGGCATACGCAACATTTGCATCGCTGTGCGAGGCATCCATGATCGAGACCTTCGCCCACGCGCCAATCTCCGGCGGCGTCACATTCTTCCAGCTCTTGCCGCCGTCGCGCGTGACCTGAATCAATCCGTCGTCGGTGCCGGCCCAAATCGTGTTGCTGTCCACCGGGCTCGGCGCAATCGTATAAACCACGCCGCGCTGCGTCACCGCGGCTGCTGGCGTTCCCGCATAGTGACCGACGTTTTTTGGGACATCCCACGTTGCGCGGCTGAGATCCGGGCTGATGCTCTTCCAATGATCACCGGCATCGGTCGTCTGCCAAACGCGATTGGTGCCTAGAAACAGTTTGTGCGGGTTGATCGCCGAAAAAAGAACCGGCGCCGTGCGCACATGCCGAAACAGTGTATCCGGCCCAGCGCCTCGCCCACCGCGGCCGCCCGCGTTCGGACCAACCATCTGCACCTGACCGGTCAGACGATTGAATCGCGTCACCGACGCCCCACCGTAGACGAGATCAGGATTCAGCGGATCAGGCGCGGCGTATCCGTACTCGTCGACTCCAACCGGATGAAACTCGCGATAGCCGATCGTGCCGTCGTTGCCCCGGCTCGATACACATGCTGATCCAGAATCCTGTTGTCCGCTGCAGAGACGATATGGCCACGCGTTGTCCGCCGCGACGTGATACATCGCCGCGGTCGGCTGATTGAACCACGAACTCCAGCTCAGGCCGTCGTTCACCGTGACGACCGCACCCTGATCCGACACGAGGATCATGATGTTCGGATCGTTCGGGTTGATCCAATAGCGCTGATAGTCGTCGCCACCCGGCGCGCCGCGATGCGCGGTCCATGTCTTTCCGCCATCGACTGATTTCCACGCGACGGTGTTCGCTTCGTAAAGAATATCTGCGTTCTTCGGATTGACGGTGATCGCACCTTCGTCGTCTGCCTTCCCCGCGATGCGATTGTCCGTCGTGACGACACTCCAGTTCTCACCGGCGTCGTTCGAGCGATACAGCGCCGGCACGGTCGCCGTCGCCACCACATACACGCGACTCGGCTCGCTCGGACTCACCGCGATTTGAATTCTGCCAAGCCCCTGTGCTGATGTCGGCAGTCCGTTGGTGAGCTGCTTCCACGTATTGCCGCCGTCCGTGCTCTTGAAGAGTCCGCTCGTCGTGCCGTTAAAGCTGCCATTCTCCCATGGCCCGTATTGATGCGACCAGAGCGCCGCGTACACCGTGTTCGGATCGTTCGGCGCAAGCACGACATCCGCGCCGCCGGTGTAATCATCTTTGAACAGCACTTTCTGAAAAGTCTTGCCGCCGTCCGTTGAGCGGAAAATTCCACGCTCGGAGTTCGGACCATACGGATGGCCGAGCGCGGCAACGAACAGCCGCTCCGGATTCGTCGGATCGATTGCAATGCGCGGAATCTGCTGCGCGTCGCGGAGCCCGAGATGCGTCCACGTCTTTCCCGCGTTCGTCGATTTGTAGATGCCGTCGCCGGTGGCGAGATCGGGGCGGTGCAGTCCTTCGCCCGATCCCACGTAGATCACATTCGGATTTGAGATCGATACATCGATGGCGCCAATCGAACCCGACGGCTGCTCGTCGAATAATGGGATCCACACGCGACCGAAGTCCGTCGTCTTCCAGACGCCGCCGCCGACCATTCCTATGTAGAACACATTCGGCTGGCTCGGCACACCGACCGCGGACTTCGTACGGCCACCGCGAAACGGTCCGATGTTGCGCCAGCGCATCGCGATCGGGCCGGGATCGAACACGGCCTGCGCGCGGAGTGAAACGGCGACCGGGAGTGCGAGCGACAATGCGCTCGCGAGAATCAATGCGTGACGGCGGGAGACGAGCACGAGAGCCTCTTGCAGACGTGAGCGTGCAATCTGCATTCAGCGCTTACCGAGAGTAAGTGAACGACGCTCCGGTAAAGGCCCACGGCTGCGCGGCGGCGCACATGACATTTCCCTGTCGACCTTCGAGTTGCAGCGTTGTCGAGGTTGGCATCTTCAACAACAGGATCCAATTGCCCGGCGATTCGTAGCAGTACACGTTCCCGTCTGCAGTCACTTGCGCCGGGTTGCGGTTCACATTGCCCGAGTTCACAGGCGTGAACTCCTGAAGGCCGAACGTCCATCCCGGCTGCGACTGGCCAATGGAAAACCCGATCATGTTCGGATTCACATTGTCGGGCGCGATCGCGAGGTGCGGTGTTTCTGGATTCACGGGTTGTGTGGGATTGAACCAGTGACCCATTGCCGTGCCGGGGACATCGACGCCGATAGTTCCGCCGAGCGGAGGGATCGTGCGGTGAACGCTGCCGTCGTATGTGCCGAGTATCGCGGCGACCTGTGACTTCACTGGCTCCACGAAATAATCGCTCGCAGCGACGTCGTGAAACGAATCGAAGCCGTCGCTGCTCGCTCCCCATCGCGATGGGTTCGCAAAGGTCAGCGGTGTCACTCGCGAATCCCAGAACGAAAAGTCCATCGCGATCGCGTGCGGCGGATCGCCGCCAGCCGTGCCAAGCACATCGCCGGCGTGAACCGCGATCGAGAGCTGCTTCGTTTGGCACGTCGAGACACTCGTGCCGGTGCTGGGCGAGTACACGTTGCACTGTTGATCGATCGCTCCGGCCTGTGCCAGCAGCGCGGGTGCAATGCTCGCAACGTGACCGAACTGTCCGTACAACTCGGTGCAGATGGAGAACTCGATCGTATAATCGGCCAGTCCGGGCGGCGTGGTCGTCCCCGCGTGGATGTAGGTGACGATCATATCCGCCGGCGCGACAACGGTTGCCGTGCGGTACGTCGACAGTCCGGTACCGGAGTTGATATAGAGGTACTGATGGTCCACCGGGAACGTGTGCCCCGACGGCGACATCTGCCCGAGCGGTATCCAGCCGTTCAAGAACGACGGCGCAATCGGCGCGACGGTGAGCACGGCGGTTTTCGTTCCGCACGACACCGACCCAAGCGGAATCCGCCCGTTCTGCAGCGGCACTCCATTTCCTGTGGGCGCGGTCGAAGAATCGTGTCCGCCACACGCGAGGACCAGGAACGTCGCCGCAGTTAATCCGATTACCGACCACCGACGATCGATCACCGTGTACCCGCCTTCGCAGTTGGTCCTACCTCAACATCAAACGCCGCCGATCGCACCGTTCCCGCGCGCTTGAACTGCACCCACACGCGATAATGCCCGGCGCTCGGAAACGCCCAAGGAAACTCAAAGCTCCCCGCCATCGCGCTTTCCATAGCGGGCATCGCTCCAGATCCTATGGCCGGCGTAGTTCCCATCGGATGCAGATGCACAAACACCTTTCCATCATCGCGCACCACAACCGCGTGTGCCGCCATCCCCATGTACGGCTCGACGCTCAATACCGCGCCGTTCGCATCGCGCAGCGTGAACCGCAGCCCCGCATCCGCGCCCGCCGCATGCGCGCTGTTCGCGCCGTCCCACGATAGCGTCGACCCGTCATCAAATCGAAACGGCGTCCGCACGCCGTTCCCAACAAAAATCGCATCATCAGGATCCGACGCTTTCCACGCCATCGCCGGCTGCTCGCCGAGCCTCACGGATTCCACCAGCGTCTCGGCGAATCCGTTCTCGTGCACTGCGTCGGCAAAAACGAAGTACTCGCCGGCGGGCAGAAATGGCAGCGAGCTCTCGAAGCTCGTCGACGTGACCGCAAGTGGATGAAGATGTGCGAGCGCGCCGAGCCCGTTTTTCTTCACGAAAAACATGTGCAGAAGTTTTCCGTGATCCGGAATCAACGGCAACCATGTCCGTTGGCCGGTGACGCTAGAATCGATCACCAGCGTGACGATGCGTGTGTGCTGCTCCGTATGGCCCGGGCGCGCAACGCGGCCGCCGCGTGCGCTCGTGTCGTCGCGCACTTTGACGTGCACGATCTCGGGACGAAAGACAGCCGCTGCGTATGCGCGATCTTCGACGTTCCACCAGATTCTGCCGCCAATCAGAATCACCGCGATGATCGCCGCACCGGTCAGGCGCACGCGACGCGCGCGGTGGCGTACGCGATCGTCTGTTGCTTCACCCGGCGTGAGCGTCGCCTCACCCGCTGCGGCGCCGATGATCGTCAGCATTCCCGCGATGAGAAATATTCCCGCGGCGGCGAGCGCGACGGCCATCGTGCGGTTCATCTTGAGCACGCCCTGCGCGACCGCCGTGTATGGGACAGTCGCGGTGCCTGGTCCCGCCGCACCGTCGACGTGTACGATCACGGCGTACGAGCCCTGGCGCATCATCCAGAGTTGGAGCGTCCAGAGCGTGGAGTCACCGGGAACGCGGGCGGCGTCGTCCGGCGGCGGTGCGTTTTTTTTGTCGGCGCCCCAGACGCGCGCGGTCGCAGTCACGCGCGTTACAGCGGAGCCCGTGACGCGCACGATGATTTCGGCGCGCGCCGGGATCACGGCGGGGCTGCGAATGATGACGCGCAGCGGGTATGGTCCCGCTTTTCCGTCGAAATACGCATCAGGACTTCCGACGTGCGCTGCACACACGAACAGCAGCGAGAGTGCGCCGGAAAGAATTGCGACTCGCCGCGTGACAGCGCGAGCTATGCTCAACGCTTCACTCGTGACATCCACTCACCCCACGCGAGGCCGACGCGGCTCGTAACCGTTCCGACGATCGTCGCGGCTCCGAGCGCGGGAAAGATCGAAAGCAACGATGGATCGTCAACCCCGTCCGTCGCGCGTTCCGTCGGCCAGAATCGCGTTTCCCACGGGCCCATGCGCGCCGAGTATGGCCACTCATGTCCGTGAAAGAGCCAGTTGTGCGAGTTCCCGTGCACCATGAAGGTCGCCATCGGCCACTGCACCGCGCAGAGCAGCAGCACAAAGGTCGCGCTCAACGCGAGCGAGAGGAGCCACGGATTCACGCTGGCGAGGCGGCGTCGCACGAGATCCATCCCGAACGCCGGAACAATGAGCAACACCGGAAAGTACGGTGGCCACAGATACGTTCTCGGATTCCAGATCGGCGCGAGCAACGGCACCGCGCTGATGTGCGGCAGGATCTGTCCCATTGCCAGCCAGAGCAGCGTGCTCACGAGCGCCGCCGCTGCCGCGGGATAGGTGAGCCGTCCCGCCCGCGAATATCCCGCAAGCAACAGCGGAAAGACTCCGCCCCACACGAGGTAGAACACAGCCGAGTGCTGCTCGTTCGGCCACGAATATTCGATCGAGCCGCACATGAAGATGAACGCGACGACTCCACCGGCGCACGCGTACAGCCATGCGTCGCGAACGGTGTCGTGTTCGTCGGCGCGGTTCTGCGCAGACGCAGTCAACGCGAGCGCGCCGACGACGATGCCGAGCATTCCCCAGAAGAGCACCATGTGCGGCGGGCTGACGATTTTCACATCGAGCCCGTACGCGTTGTGCCACCAATCGTCGAACGGCGCCGAGGCGAGCATCGCGAAGGTGCCCCAGATGGTGATCCACGCGCCCATGGGGCCGCGGAATCCCCAGAAATGCACCGTCGACGCGTCGTCAGTTTTCTGGAATGTCGTGCGCAGCACAATGAAGCCGCACGCGCAGCCGGCGCAGATCGCGGCGAGATACTCGACCACATGCGGCGGCGTCCAGAACGTGTCGCGGCCGACGGTCATGTGCCATGAGATATCCCACAGCAGGCCGAGGACGATTCCGGCGGCGCTCGCGACGATCGTTGCGATGAACCAGGTCGGAATTGCAGGGGAGCGCATTACTTGATGTTAATGGCTCAGCGCCCTAGCTCACAGTTCCGGGCGCACCGCTTGGCAGGGTCAGAGCTCAAGCTTACGGCAGGCTTTGAACTTGAGCGATGACAATGCCAAGCGGGGAGCCTACGACCCGTGAGCTAGAGCATTGAGCACGTCATCTGCGGTTTTGCCTGCCGCGCGCATTTCGCGAATGCTCGTATCCCCCGCCGACTTGCTGAGCTTTGAACCATCAGGATTGGTGATCAGCGCATGATGGTGAAACGTCGGCGGCGTGGTCCGGCCGAGTAATCGAGCCAGGCGGATCTGTCGTGCCGTGGACGACAAGAGATCTTCGCCGCGAATCACGAGATCGACGCCCTGATCGAGATCGTCGACGGTCACCGCGAACTGATAAGTCCAGTTTCCCAAACGGTCGCGAATAAGAAAATCGCCACACTGCTCCGCAGGCGACTGCGCTTGCGGGCCGAGCCGCTCGTCGACGAACGTCTCGATTCCGTCATCCATGCGCACGCGGCGGGCGAGAGTCGAATCCGGCGCGAGCCTGCGTTCGCGACAGAGAGCCGGATAACGCATCTCCTCACCGAACCGATCCGGAACTTCGGCGGCAATGTCGCGTCGCGAGCAATCGTACGGATATGCGAGTCCGGCCGCTTCCAATTCGGCGAGCACCGCGGCGTATCGTTCACCGCGCTGCTTCCAGCTCTGTCGCGGCGCGATCGAATCAGGAACGAATCCGAGCCAGTCGAGATCGTCGACGATACCATCGACGTATTCCTGGCGACAGCGAGTGCGATCGTGGTCTTCAATCCTCAGGATCACGCGGCCACCGCGTTCGCGCGCGATGCCCCAAACGTGCATCGCGTTCACCACGTGACCCAGATGCAGCCACCCTGTCGGGGCCGGCGCGAAGCGCGTGACCGGCCCCTTTGCTGCGCTCGCCACTTTCTAGACTTTTTTTAAACTTTCTACTTCGTGAAGATCTTCTTGGGAATCATCACGTGCACACCGTAAGGACCGTCAACCAACTGCGTGATGTCGACGTCGCACGCGGTGCTCACCAGCATGTACGCATCGTCTTTGTTCATTCCCTTCATTGTGACGAGGAACTCAATGGCCTGACGAATCGCGGTCTTGGTTGCGACAACCAGATCCTTGTCGATTCCCATCGCGATGAAATGCGTCGGCGTCTCGCCGCGCGGCCAGGTGAGATGGAGATCCTTGCGAACGATCAGCTGAATGCGGCCGACGAGCGACGTTTCCAGCGCGGTGATATCGACTTCGCCGTTGCCCTGTCCGGCGTGCCCGTCGCCAATCTCTAAGAGCGCGCCCTTCGTGTGGACCGGAATAAAGAGCGTCGTCCCCGCGACGAGTTCTTTGTTGTCGAGATTCCCTGCGTAAATCCCTGGCGGCGCGCTCGACACTTTTCCCATCGAGGCCGGCGGCGCCACTCCAATCGACCCAAAAAACGGATGCATCGGGATGTCGATCCCGTCGGCGAAGTGCGCCATGTTCGTCTTCGCGTCGAGCGGAATGATCTTGGTTTTCGAGTAGCCGTAGTCTTCTGGAATAAATCCGCTGCGTCCGCCGAACGAGTTGTAGGCGTACGGAATCGCCAAATCAATTTGCCGGATACGCACTTCGAGCACGTCGCCCGAATCTGCACCTTCCACATAAATCGGGCCGGTGAGAATGTGGCCGCCCAGTCCCGGCGTTCTCTTCACCGAATCGATGATCGCGCGCAGCGCCGGCTGAATGTCCGCCGGCTTCACACCCGCGCGCTCGAGTCCCGCAGGATTGTTGGTGATCATGGTCGTCACTTCGACAACGTCGCCCGATCTCACCCGCAGCACCGGCGTTGCGTCAGCCGAGTAGTAGCCGAGGATCACCGTCTTGGGCGTGGCGAGCAGTTTGTGCTGCACCTCGATCTTTCCCATCTTCGGCGCTTCGCTTACCGCGGGACCCTGCGAGGACATGCACGCCGCCGCCGCCACGACCGTTGCCGCTGTGACCACTGCGAACTGAAACAACCGCGTCAGCTTGGTTTTCATTTGCCGTTGCACGCCTCAGGAGTGAGTTCAAAGTCAGCGAGATAAATAGCACCGCGTCCATCCGTCCGCGCCCCCGGATCAAAAGCCGCATGCAACTGCACTTCGGCTTGATGGAAGGTGAGCGGCGCGGCGCGCGCCAGCGTGCACGCAAGCGCCTTCCGCAACGCTTCGGCATCGTGCTCGTTCAACGGCTTCGCGTGAATCGTGGCCGTCACGAGAGTCACCCAAGCGGTGTCGGTCCCCTGCGCGGCGAATCCGGGCGCGAGAAAGAGCTTGCTCGCTTTGCCCGTTGCAAGCGCCACCGCGCGCGCCTTCATGAGCTCAACGGAACGCTGGCCGATCACGCGCGCGAACGGATACACGCGGCTGAACCAGAGCGCGATTACCAAACAGATGAGCGCCATGCCGCCGAAATGAATGCGATTCATCGGTGGCGTCTCTGGCACGGCGCCGGTGTGGTCACGACGCACAACGTACGAACCCGCGGCGAGATCGTGCAGCGATCGATGACTGACGCCGTTCGCGACGCTCATGTATGAATCAACGACGACGATGCACAGGATCGGCACGCAGATCGAGAACGCCGGGCCGGTTTGCAGCGGCAGGCCGCGCTCGAACCCAACCGCGAGAAATGCCAGCGGGAGCGCGATGCCGATCGACATGAACCAGCGCATCGAGGCGGCGGCAACGTTGAGCGGCTGGCCGAGTGAATCGACAACGCGAATGCCGAGCACAAACTTTCCGACCGTGTATCCGTTGCCGGCCGCGCTGTAGCTCACGATAAAATAGAGCGATATGAGCGCAGTGATTACCGCGTCGCCTGCGCGCCCCGGTGCGTTGTCGAGGAGTCGCGAGATGATCAGCGACGGGATCGTGATGACGACAAGGTCGATCATGCTCGCGAGGAACCGCTGTCCGAGCGATGCGAAGACAGGTGGGGCCTCGATCTCGATTTCGACCACGCCGCCTGCTCCGATCTTCACGCGCTGTCAGCTCCGTTCGCGAATGAAGAAAATGTAGTCCGTCGGCTGCGGCGCGCCGCCCTCGCCGCGCACGATCCGCGCCACCTGTCCGCGATGGTACGACCCATGCAACGCGACGTGCATCAGAATGTCCTCGACCGTGTTCTCGAACGCGTCGCCCTTGGAGTTCCGGTAGCGAACCTTTCGCTGGAGTTCGCTCGCAGAAACGGTCTCGGCGATCAGCGCAAAACCTGCGTGGTTCTTCGCGCCGAGCGCTGCGCATTCATCCAGATCGAGCGCCGGCCACACCGGCACTTCCTGTTCGCGCTCTTCGATGCGCGAGAGCCAGGCATGTTCGGCGGCGAGAAGGTGCCCATAAAGACGCAGCGCATCGAGCGGCGCCGCATGCATCGCGCGGAGAGCATTCAGTGTGCGTGCGTCGGCCCAGACCAGATGATCGTAGAGCCGCCTGATGTGCGCGGTCATGGCCGTGGTCTCCGCTACGCCCTGTCGCGCCGCACGACGAGTTTTTTCCCTTTGATCGACGTCGAATTGAGCGCGGTGATCACGTGGTCGATGATGTCCTTCGGCACGAGAACTGTCGAATGCCGTTCGGCAATCTGAATCGAGCCTATAGACTCTGCGCTCAGCTTGGCCTCATTGACGATCGCGCCGACGATGTCACCGGGACGAATCTTCAGCTTGCGTCCGCCACCGATATAAATCCCGGCGAGTTCGCCCGGTCGGCTGCGAACGGTGCCCGGCTTTGGCGGGCGCGAGCGCTCGAGCGAGGGACGCGGGCCGGCGATGCGCTGGCCAGGTGCGCGCGGTTGCGATCCCGGACGCTCGGCGATCGACGGAATCTCCGCTTCTTCTTTCTCTCCCGCCGGCGACTCCGCACGCTTCACCGCGGCGGCCGCGATGTCCAGCACATCGAACTCGGCCGCGAGTGACTCGACAATTGCGCGATACGATTCGAGGCCGCCCGCGATGATTGTCTCACGCAGCGCGTTCCGGGTGGAGTCGAGCCGCCGCTCGCGCAGGTCGGCGACGGACGGCACCTGCGCGATCTCGATTTTCTGCTTTGTCAGCAGCTCGATATTGCGCAGCATCCTCTGTTCACGGGGCTCCGCGAACGTGATCGCCACGCCCGCGCGTCCCGCGCGTCCTGTGCGGCCGATGCGGTGCACGTACGCCTCGGCAGCGACCGGCACATCGTAATTCACGACGTGCGAAACGTGCTGCACGTCGAGCCCGCGCGCGGCGACGTCCGTTGCGATGAGCAAGTCTGTCTTGTTCGCGCGAAATTTTTTCATCACGCGATCACGCTGCTCCTGATTGAGTCCACCGTGGAGCGCTTCCGCGCGATAGCCGTGCGCGTTCAGCGTTTCGGTGAGCTCGTCGACTTCAGTGCGCGTTCGGCAGAACACGATGGTCGACACCGGCTGTTCGACGTCCAGCACGCGGCTGAGCGCCGCCATTTTGTTCGTCCGCGCCACGATGTACGCCACCTGGCGGACCTTCGCGAGCGTGCCCGCGGCGACGGCCTCGCGCTCGATGCGAATCGTCACCGGCTTGCGCAGATGTTTGTTTGCGATCGCGGTGATGCGCGATGGCAGCGTCGCGGAGAAAAGTGCGGTCTGCCGTTCCGGTGGTGTGGCGGCCAGAATCGCCTCGAGATCTTCGGCGAATCCCATGTCCAGCATTTCGTCCGCTTCGTCGAGCACGACCATTTTCACGGCCGCCAAATGGAGCGTGCGGCGGCGGATATGGTCGAGCGCGCGGCCCGGCGTCGCGACAACGACATCAACGCCGCGCTTGAGCGTGCGGATCTGTCCTTCCATGGAAGCGCCGCCGTAGATCGGCACGGCGATCACGCCGAGCGGCTTTCCATACTTGTGAACGGCCTCGGCAACTTGCATCGCGAGTTCGCGCGTCGGCACCAGTACCAGCGCCGCGGTGCGCTCGCGCGTAGGAGCGTCGGGTGTGACGAGATGCAGCAGCGGCAGCGCGAACGCGGCAGTCTTGCCGGTTCCCGTTGCAGCTTGTGCAAGTACGTCATGCCTTTCGAGCAGCGGCGGAATTGCGGCGCGCTGGATGGGCGTGGGCTCTTCGTAGCCGAGCGTGGTCAGCGCGGCGAGGAGGCGTTCGTCTAGTCCGAGGGTCGAGAACCCAGCGGTTGGTGAGTTCTCGGTGCGTGGCGTCATGTATGAAACATACCCAGTCTCCCGTGCCGGGCGCTGGCGCGGGCCGCACTCTCGTCGCAATTTCGTGCCGTACCGATCCAACCCTTCGCCTGGAGACACAGATGGCCCCCACTTTCCCGTCCGTCGATACCGCTACCCTGAAGGCACTCCGCAAAGGTGACGCGAGCGCCCTCGAACGCATCCACCGTGCCTCTTATGCCGCGATCGTCGCCGACGCCAGCAAGCAGGGCGGCGATCCGAGCATGGGACCGGCGGTCGCCCAGCTTGCGATGATCCAGCTCTGGGAGAATCGCGCCAATATCGAGAATGCCGAGGAGTTCGCCGAGGCAATCCAAACCGCCGTCCGCGCGGGCGTGACGCGCGAACAGCGCCGCCGCGCGGCCAATAAGGACGGCGGCAAGGCAGCGGCCGGGACGGTCGACTCGACCTGGACCGCTATCTCGGCTGAAATCGCGAAGGGTCCGGTCGCTCCGGTCCATAAGACTTCCGATGCGAAGCCCCGCCCGGTCAAGCCGGGTACAGACGGTGGTGGCCGCGGCGCGATGATCGCGGTGGGCGTCCTCCTTCTTATTGGAGTGGCGATCGGCGGCTACTACGCGCTTCAGTCCGGCGCGCACGGTCTCGCGGCGTCGTCGTACACGCTGCCCGATGCGAAGCCGGTTGCAGTGCAGCCCGGCCAGCGCGGGAACCTTCCGCTCGCGCCCGGCGACACGGCGGCGATCGGTTCCGACTCGCATATCACGGTCGGCGGCGACTACGGGACGAAGGTTCGCGCCGTTCGTGTGGATGGCAGCGCGAATTTCCTCGTCTCGACCGGGGTGCGCTTTGAGGTGAACGCCAAGGATGCCTCGATCGTGACGATGGGCGGATCGTTCGCCGTTCGCGCGTACAAGGACGATCCGGCAATCATTGTCCGCGTGAAAACGGGCGAAGTGAAGGTCGACACGCCGAAGGGCACGCAGACGGTCGCCGAGGGGAAATCGTTGTCGATCGCTGCCGACGGCACGATGTCGGAGCCGTCAGCCGCGGTCGTCGATCAGGCGCTCAGCTGGACGGACGGCAAGATCAATTTCACTGCTGCTCCGCTCAAGGTTGTGATGAGCGAGATGGCGCGCTGGTACGATCTGCCCGTGACGACGAAGGACACATCGCTGTATTCGCGCCCGGTCACGATGTCGGTGGCACTCGGGTCGAATAAGGAAGCGATTGCGGCGCTCGAGCAGAGCGCGAATGTGAAGTTTACGTATGACAAGGATTCGAAGCCGGTACTGCAGGATGCGCCGGCCAAGGCTGCGGCGCCTGCAAAGAAAAAGGGGAAGTAGGCGCGGCGGGGGTGAGCCCTGCGGTGGCAGAGTGTACGACGAGTTAACTGTTAACCACTAACTTTTCGTCGGTTAGCCAAGGTAAGAAAATTCGCCCTGACCTCGAACGCGATCGACGCGGCTCGGTGTCAGGGCGAATTATTTAACTTTGGTTAACCGACCAACAGTTAGTTGTTAACAGTTAACTCGCAGTATCAGGTTAACAAGAAGTCAGTTTCTCTTAGCTCTTTTTACGGAGATCCTTGAATCTGATCATCTGCCTGTTCTGCTCATCGTACAATGTGAGCATCAGCGCCCGGACTCCCATCTTGATCGTCATCACCGGCGCCGCATGAAAGATCGGATTCTCATCGTGCGCTCTCTGCAGCCTGTAGTTCGGAATCCGCGGCCCCAGATGATGCACATGGTGCAGCCCGATGCTCCCTGTGAACCACTGCAGCACGCGCGGCAGCCGGAGATGCGAACTCCCCTGAACCGCGGCCGTCGCGTAATCCCAGTTCTCGTGTGATTCCCAGTATGCATCTTCGAACTGGTGCTGCACGTAGAACAGCCACACTCCCGCCATCGTCGCGAGGTAGTACGCCGGGAGGTAGATGATCAGCAGCGACTGCGCGCTCGTCGCGATCACGAGCGTGGCGATCAGCCCGGCGATCGCGATGTTGGTCATCCAGACATTCCAGAGCTGCATCGAGCCTGTCGCCTTGCTGCGCGAGCGGAAGCGCTGGAGCACCATCATGTGGAGCGGTCCGAGCCCGAGCAGAACGGCCGGATTGCGGAAAATGCGATAGCGGAAGCGTTCGAAGCGGCTGAGCGCGAGATACTCGCGGACCGTGATCGTCGTGACGTCACCGTTTCCGCGCCGGTCGAGATCGCCCGATGACGCGTGGTGCAGGGCATGTTCGCGGCGCCACTGCGAATACGGGGTCAGGGTCAGGACGCCGGTCACGAAGCCGACGGCATCGTTCACCTTGGGCCACGGGAGAAAAGACCCGTGGGAGCAGTCGTGCATGATGATGAAGGTGCGGATGATGAAGCCGGCCGCGGGGACGATCAGGACGATCGTGACCCACGTTTCGACGTGCAGCATCCGGTGCATGGCTATCAGGGTGCCCACGAGCAGCCCCAGTGTCGTTACCAGCTGAAAGAGCGACCGGCCCACATGCGATCCCTGATAGCGCGCCACGATCTTGCGCCAATCGGAGACCGGGGACACGGGTCGCCCAGAAAGGTCAGAATTCAGTTTTTCCGGCTCAGTATTCATTTGTACCTCGGGTGTCGCCTCAGTTACCTGAAGCTACGCCGGGGGAGCCCTGTGCGCTGTCGGGAATACTACCCGTTGCATTAAACCACCTAATGCATTAGGGTTGGAGCAGGACAAATGCGCATTCGGCGCGCATGTCCGACTGACCCAGGGCCCTGCTCTCGCGGTGGCCCTTTTGTTTTGTCAGGCAACAGCCGACGGTCTAACACCAGTAAGGAGTAGCACAATGCGTACGACAGGTACCGTGAAGTGGTTCAACGACGCGAAGGGCTTCGGATTCATCACGCCCGAAGACGGCGCGAAGGACTGCTTCGTCCATCATTCGGCCATCCAGGGCCAGGGTTTCAAGTCGCTTGCCGAAGGCGAGCGCGTTGAGTTCGACGTCGTTCAGGGCCAGAAGGGTCCGGCGGCAGAGAACGTCACCAAGCTCGGCTCGTAAGTTCGAATGATCGAAGTCAAGCTTGACGAAGGCGACAAGATCGACTGGGCTCTCAAGGCTTTCAAAAAGAAGGTCATGAAGTCAGGAATCTTGCGTGAACTGCGACGCAGACGGCACTACGTGAAGCCGAGCGAGGCTCGGCAGCTCAAGTCCGCCGCAGCACGGCGGCGTGGAAAACCGAAGCGTCAGGCTCGATAGCCAGGAGAGGCGATGATCGGACCGTTCCAGTTTGAAGATGGTGGACGCAAGTACTCGTGCACCGTCGAAGAGCGACGGACGGCACCGTTGGGGAAGTGGTGGTGGTTCGAGGTCAGTCAGGACGGTCAGCGTTATGCTCCGTTCGAAGCTGAGCCGAAAGACACACAAACCTCGGTGAAGGCCCGTGTCATCGCTTTCTATAACGCCCGGCTTGAACGCCTAGCGCAACCAGTCGTGCCCAGGCAACACTGGGCGCGAAGGGACAAACCGGCAGCCCCCGCTGCGCCCAAGGAAACTTAGGCTTGCGGAACTGAAAAATTGGATCGGCGCAGTCACTTCGGTGGCTGCGCCGATTTGATTTAACGGCCACCGCAGCTGTGAACACATGTACTGCGAGTGAACTGTTAACCACTAACTGTTGGTCAGTTAACCAAGGTGTAAAAATCCGTCCGGGCCACCAAACGCGCGATCGCGTTCGCAGCCCGGACGGATTTTCATACAGAACACCGACCAACAGTTAGTGGTTAACTGTTCACTTCAGCCGAACGTGGTTTTACATCGCCGGTCCCAAAATCTTATCCAGCTCTTTTTTCCTATCATCCAAGTTCTTCCTCAAAACTTTCAACCGATCCATCGCATCCTTCCCCGGCTTCTCATCCGCACCGTTCGTCATCGAGTACAGATACGTAATGTGCGTCAGCAGCTTCGGCTCGCTGTAGCGAATCGGTGAGGTGATCAGCTTCGACGCCAGTTCGTTCAGCTTGTTGAGCTCCTCGAGCTGCGGCCCGCTCGTTGCGCCCTTCAGCTTCTGCTGCGCAGTGCGGAGGCGCGCGACCACCTGATTCGCGTCGCTCACCAAATCGCGAACCCCAATGTTGTGATTGAACTGCGCTTTCAAATCTTCGAGTGAAATCGCGTCGCGGAGAATGCGCGGATCTTCAACCACCGTGAGCGGCTGCGTCTGTACGACCGAGCCCGCGGTCAGTCGCACCGAGTACACGCCCGGCACGGCGGCCGGCCCGTTGCCGCCTTCGACGCCCGCAGCAGACTTCGGCCCCGGGTAGCGCAGATCCCACGTCATCCGGTGCATTCCCGGCGTCTTGTCGAGACGCGCAGGTCCACCGCGCCCGCCGCGTCCACCACCGCCGCCGCCACCTTCTTCGTCACCGCCACCACCGGCGGCATCGTCCGCAGGCTGCGCCGCAGCAACCACCGCGGCACTCGAAAACTTCCGCACCGACTTTCCCGCACCATCAAGGATCTCGAGCGTCACATCATCCTTCATGCTCGGCGATACGTAATAATCGATCTGAGCGCCCGGCGCGGGATACTGCACACCCGCACCGCGACCAACACCGCCGCCACCGCGACCACTGCGGCCGCGAACCGCTTCGTCCGGCTTGTACAGCGTGGCAACCGAGCTCGCGACTTTCTCGTTCAGCTGCCGCAGCGCCGTCACGTTATCCATGATCCAGAACGCGCGCCCCTGCGTTGAGATCACCATGTCGTTGCGACCAAACTTGATGTCGGTCACAGGCGTCGCGGGAAGATTCTGCTGGAACGGACGCCAGTGCGCGCCATTGTCGAACGAGATGTACATGCCGAACTCGGTGCCGGCGTACAACAGTCCTGCGCGCACCGGATCCTCGCGCACGACGCGAACCGGCTCGTCACCGCGGAAGCCGTCAACGAGCTTCGTCCACGTCTTGCCGTAGTCATCTGTGCGATACACGTACGGCGTGAAATCGCCGCCGAGGAGAAAACGATAGTATGCGTAGTAAGCGGTGCCCGGCCGATGCGGACTCGGCTCGATGTTCTGCACGCGGCCGCCCGGTGGCAAATCCTTCGGCGTAATGTTCGTCCACGTCTTGCCGTCATCGCGCGTGACGTAGAACAGTCCGTCGTTGGAACCGGTCCAGATGAGACCCTTTGTGATCGGCGATTCGCGAATCGAGTAGATCACGCTGTACATCTCTTCGCCCGTCGCATCGCGCGTGATCGGCGTGCCGCTCGCTTCCTGCGGCTCGCCCGGCGGATTCGCCGTGAGATCCGGACTGATGCGATCCCAGGTCACGCCTTCGTCGCGCGTGCGGTGCACGTACTGCGATCCGTAGTAAACGGTCGCCGCTTCGTGTGGCGAAACTTCCATCGGCGAGACGCGCTGGAACCTGTATGTCAGCGTTGCGCCGCCGTTTCCGTAAAGCGACTCCGCGCCCACCCAATACTGCCGCTCTTCACCCGTCTTCAAGTTCATGCGGCTGAATTGTCCTTTGCAGCCGCCGTACACGATGTCCGGATTTGTACGATTCGGAATGATCGGGCCGGTTTCGCAGCCGGGACCGGTGCGCCACTCGTCGGCCTGACCTGCGCCAAGCGGAAGCGATGGCACGATGAGCGTCGTGTTGTCCTGCTGCGCGCCATAGACGCGGTACGGGTACTGATTGTCGATCGCGACCTGATAGATCTCGGCTGTCGGCTGATTGTCTTCGGTGCTCCAGCTGCGCCCACCGTCGAGCGACACGGCTGCACCGCCGTCATTCGACTGGACCATGTAATCCGAGTTCTTCGGATTGATCCACATGTCATGATGGTCGCCGTGCGGCGCAACTGCGTTGCGAAATGTTTTTCCGGCGTCCGTGCTTTTGAACCATCCTTCGTTGCCGACGAACACGACGTCGGGATTGTTCGGGTCCGCTTCGAGCGTGGTGTAATAGAAGGGACGAGTCCAAATCGTCTGCGCGCCGTTCACGAACGTCCACGTCGCGCCAGCATCTTCGGAACGGTAGAGGCCGCCGCCGGGAAGCGCTTCGATCAGCGCGTAGATGCGATTCGGCGTTGCTGCCGGGATCGAGACGTTGCTGCGGCCGAACAAGCCCGTGGGCAGACCGCCGCCGAGTTTGGTCCACGTGTCGCCGCCGTCGGTACTCTTATAGATGCCACCCTCTTTCGCGCCGCTGATGATCGTCCACGGTTTGCGCTGTCCGCGCCAGATCGAGGCGAAAATCACATTCGGATTGCCGGGCTGAAGCTCGAGATCCGCCGCGCCGCTGCTGTCGGAGACGTAGAGGATTTTCTTCCATGTGGCGCCGCCGTCGTTCGAGCGAAACACGCCGCGATCGACATTGTTCGTATAAGGATTTCCGAGCGCGGCGACGTAGACGAGGTTCGGGTTGGTGGGATGCACGCGAATCGTCGCGATCTGGCCGACATCCCTGAGCCCGCTGAACTTCCACGTCTTGCCCGCGTCCGTCGATTTGAACATGCCTTTTCCGATCGACACGTTGCTGCGGATTTTCGACGATCCCGTTCCAGCGTAGATCGTGTTTGGATCGGATTGCGCAACTTCAATCGCGCCCATCGAACCGACCGGGAGCTGTCCGTCGGAGATGTTGATCCAGTTGTGGCCCGCGTCGGTCGTTTTCCAGATTCCGCCGCCGGTGGAGCCCATGTAGTAGAGTTGCGGATTCGATGCGACACCGGTCACCGCGGTAACTCGACCGCCGCGGAGCGGGCCGATCATCCGGTAGCGCAGCGCCGAGTAGAGCGACGCATCGTAGCCTGCAGCGAGCTGCATTTTTTGTTCTGGAGCAGGCGCGCTTGCTGCGGGTGGGGACTTTGGCGCAGCTGGTTTCGCGCCCTGCGCGAGGAGTTGCGATCCGAGCTGCGATCCGAGCAGTAGTGCGCTAGCGATCGCCGCGCCGTAAGTTTTCGAGCGAGCCATTTCCTCTCCCAGAATCGGTGTTTCGTTGAAGTTATTCGCCTGCAAACCCTATGATATCGCGATGCGACTTTCTTCGCGTTTTTCTTTTGCAGTAAGCGCTGTCATCGTTTTGACATTCACCGCCTGTGCAACGCCGCCGGTGGATTCGTCGCTCGAGCAGTACATCGCGGCGATCAAAGCAATCGACAACCACGCGCATCCGCTGCTGCAGGTCGCAACAGGCACTCCACCTGATACGGACTCCGACGCTCTGCCGCTGGACGCGCTGCCGCCGATGACGTTGCCCACGCGCCTCCGCGCAGAACATCCGGACTGGGTGAGCGCGATGCGCGACACAAAAGCGCGCGCGTTCAAGAGTCCTTCGGAGGCGCTCGATTTCGCGGGCATCGACGTGATGCTCGCGAACCGCATCTCGATGGGCCCGGGTCTCGCGCCGCCGAGATTTCTCTGGGTTTCGTTTGTCGACGCGCTGATGCTGCCGCTCGACGGCAAACTGGAATCAGCGCGCACTCCTGACACGCGCTCGCTGTACGCACTGGAGACGAAGCTGCTGCACCGCTACATGCATGACCTTGGCGTCGCGAAGCTTCCGGCGACGCTCGATGACTACGTCAAGACCATCGTGACGCCAACGCTCGAGCGTCAGAGAAGGAATGGCGCAGTGGCGGTGAAGTTCGAGGCGGCGTATCTGCGTGCGCTCGATTTCGATGATCCTGATCCGGGGATCGCGAAGCTCGTCTACTCGCGCTTTGCATCGGGCGGCACGCCTGGGCGCGCGGAGTACAAGGCGCTGCAGGACTATCTCTTTCGCGTCATTGCGCGCGAAGCGGGGCGGCTTGGGATGTCGGTGCACATTCACTGCACCGATATCGCCGGAAGTTTTTATTCTGTGCGCGGGAGCGATCCGTATCTATTGGAAAGCGCGTTCAACGATTCGACTCTGCGCGCGACGAAGTTCGTGATCATCCACGGCGGCTGGCCGCTCGTCACGCACACGCTCTCGCTGATGTCGAAGGGAAACGTGTACGCGGATATCTCGATGACAGGAATGGTCGCCGAGCCGCGCGAGCTCGCGAACACGCTGCGGATGTGGCTGAACGAATACCCGGATCGCGTGCTCTTTGGCACGGACGCGTTCGACGGCGGCAAGGATCAGTCGTGGCAGGCGGGCGCGCTGATTGCGACGAACTCAGCGCGGCGCGCGCTCGGTCTCGCGCTTACGGGGATGATGCGCGACGGTGTGATCACGCGCGAACGCGCGGAGCAGCTCGCGCGGATGGTGCTGCGCGAGAACGCGCTCGCGCTCTACGGCTTGGGCGGCGGCAAGGCGCCAGGCTGAGGAGCGCGATCGCGGAGCGGTCCTGCGCGCAGGGTACCGTAATTCTGGTCGATTTTTTTCACATAGCCGAGCGTCTCGCGGTAACGCCAGCGCGGCACTTCGGGTGCGACGAGTTCGATGTTCGGCCAGCGTGATTGATCGAGCTGCTTGGCCTGCGCTGCAGCGGACGCGCGACCGATTGTGCCTTCGCCCGCGTTGTAGCTGCCGAACATGAACTTCGTGCGATCTGAGTCCGGGCCCACCGGCTCCCACAAGCGCCAGAGATAGCGATCGTGCATGATCCCTGCGGCGATGTTCCACTCGGGATCGTCGATCGACTGGAACTCCGGGCGCTTCGACTGGATCTCTTGAAATGTCGACGGCATCAGCTGCATCACGCCGCGTGCGCCGACGTAGCTGCGCGCGGTGGCGCTGAGTTCACTCTCGGCCATCCCCTGTGCTTTGAAATACTGCCAGTCGAATCCGATCCCGAAGTAACGTTTGCTGTATTTGCGGAAGAACGCGTCGTAGCGCGTGTTGTCGTGCCGCGCATTGCGCGCGGCGGTGGCTCGGTCGAGCGCGCTCTGCGGTGACGTGATCTGCTGTGCACCGACGGTGCCTGCAAAAAGCAGCGCTGCGGCGAGGCGCATAGCCGGTTGATGGCTAATTGAGCGCTCGCCCGACGATCATCCCGATCGCAATGAAGATCGAGCCGAGGAAAATCGCGACGGCGATGTTCCCCTTCTTGAGCTCGTCGTGGAAGTCGACCGATGGCGTGAGGATGTCGATCACGCGATAGGTCGCGTACATGAGCACGACGCCAAGTACGGCGTAGAGAAAATTCATCGCAATGATTGGAATCTGCATCGATCTGCCGTGCCTCCGGAGGGGCGTTACTGCGGTTGTCGCTTGCATCAACTTGCACGAACATACGGCGCGGGGCGCGCCTCTTCCACCACAGCGTTCCTCTGGGCATCGTTGAGCCATGAAAGAACTCGAAACGTTGCTCCTATCCGGCCACGATGTGCGTGCGCTGCTTCCGATGAACGAGTGCATCACGGTCATGGAGGGCGCGTTGCGAAGCGTCACCGATGGCTCGAGCATTCTGCCGCTCCGCACCGTGATGAAGCTCGACGGGACGCCGAACGCGTTCGCGGCAATGCCGGCGGTGGTCGGGAAGGGGAGTGGCGCGTCGCTCGGCGCGAAGATCATCACGGTCTTTCCCGGAAACGACGCCACGCCATTCGACGCCCATATCGGTGTTGTGCTGTTGTTCGACGCCGAGCATGGAAAGCTGCTCGCGATTGCTGATGCATCGTCGATCACGGCGATTCGCACATCGGCGGTATCCGGACTCGCGACGCGGCTGCTCGCGCGCGAAGATGCGCATGAGCTCGCGCTGCTCGGCGCGGGTGTGCTTTCGCTGCCGCATTTGGAGGCGGTGCGCTGCGTGCGCGATATCAAGCGGGTGCGAGTTTGGAGTCGTTCCGGCGAACGTGCCAACGAGCTCGCGGCACGCGCGCGAAAGCAGTTTGAAATCGAAGTTGTCGTGTCGCCGTCGGCGCGCGAAGCGGTTGAGGGCGCCGACGTGATTTGTACAATTACCGGCGCGCGCACGCCCATACTTGAAGGGGCGTGGCTCGCGCCCGGCGCTCATGTGAACGCCGTTGGTGCGTCGATCCCCACGGCGCGTGAGCTCGATACCGCGGCGGTTGTGCGCGCTCGTTTGTTTGCGGATCGCCGTGAATCAACGATGGCCGAAGCCGGCGATTTCCTGATTCCGCGCAGCGAGGGCGCGGTAACCGACGCTCACATCCTTGGCGAACTCGGCGATCTGCTCGCTGGCACGGTGAAGGGGCGGCTGAATCGCGATGATGTCACGCTCTTCAAATCGCTCGGACTTGCCGTGGAAGACGTTGCATCGCTGCGGCACATCCATACGAAGGCGCTGAAGACGGGTGCGGGAACACGCGTGTCACTCGGCGGGTTGCGCGACGGCTGATCGTCTGATCCCGAGAAGTGCGTGGCCGGGCTGATCGAACGTGACGACGGTTTTGTGGAACCACTCATTCTCTCCGATGATGAAATCGCCGATCGGAAAGACGCCTTCGTGCGTGTAGACCAGCCCGCCGCCGCGGGCATCAGCCGGAAGAGTGTAGACGCGGACGGACTCAACCGACTCTCCCGGCGCAACCTTTACATCGAGCGGCATGACCACTGTTCCCGGCGGGACGTCGAACCGCCTGTGGAGCGAATCGGTCAGGTAAACCGCCGCGCCGTTTTCCCTCTGTGTGATACGCTGCGCGCGGCTCGAGACGCGCAGTGTCACGGTCCATGTTTGCGCGGTGGGTGTCGGCGCGCGTTTCGCATCGGCGACGGTGATGCACCAATCGTCGAAGCACTGCGGTTCGCCGATGTGGTAAACGCGCGGCGTGCTGAACGCGGCGACGCCCAGCACGATCGCGAAGTATGTTCCCGCGCCATTCGCGAGTCTCGCGAGAATGCGCACCGCCCGAACTCGCTCTCCTCTGGCTGCTGCGATCCCCGCGATCACGAACGTGACGACCGCCGCCAGAAAAAGCAGGATGAACAGTGGCTCGAACACCGTCATCATCGGCATGGTGCGTTGCCTCGCGAGTCGACTGGACCGTTGGTGAGTTGGAGTGGTGGTGAAGATCGTCGTACATTGGTTCAATGTCCAATGGCAACAATGTCTCCCGCCGTGGCGCTATCGGGTCCATCGTCGCGGGCGCGCTCGCGATCGCCGGAGCGCCGGCCATTTTGCGCGGCCGTTACCGGTTGTTCGCAGAGTCTTCGACGGAATACTCCGCGCGTGCCGTGCGCCTCGTGGAGCGCACGGTCGTCATCGATATGCTCAACCAGTTTCGATTTGCCGATTACGCCGAGCACCCGCCCAAGAGCGAGCTCTGGCTCAATACGCCGCGATCGTTTACCGCCGAAGACTTTCAGCAGTACCGCACGTCGGGCATTCGCGTCTTCGCGCTCGGCGCGGGCGCGCCGAACTACGAAGCTGCCATGCGCTGGTACGCCGAGTGGAACGGTTTTATCGCCGGCTACACGGACTGGTTCACGCGTCTCGAGAGCGTCGGCGATTTCGAACGGCTGAAGAAATCGAACAAGGTGGGGATCATGCTCACCTTCCAGAACGCCGATCATTTCCGCACTGCCGACGACGTCAAGACATTCCATTCGCTCGGCCAGCGCGTGTCGTTGCTCACCTACAACGCCACCAACCGTCTGGGATCTGGCTTCCTCGCCGACAGTGATATCGGACTGACTCCATTCGGCGCGGAGATTGTCGCGCGCATGAACCAGGTCGGGATGGCGGTCGATCTCTCGCATTGCGGCGACAAGACCACGCTCGATGGAATCGCGGCAACAAAAAAACCGGCAATCTTCACGCATGCGTCGTGTCGCGCGCTCGTGCCCGGGCACATGCGCTGCAAGACCGACGAGATGATCACGAACATGGCGAAGACCGGCGGCGTGATGGGGATTCCGCTGATTCGCTTCATGATCAAGATCGACGAGCCGGTGACGCAGGAGAATGTGCTCGATCATTTCGATCATGTGACCAAGCTTGTTGGCGTGGAGCATGTCGGCGTCGGCGGCGACCTCGATCTGGTCGGGAATCCCAATCCAGTGCATACGCCTGGTGGAAACGACATGCCGTCGGGCCAGCACAACTTCGATCGGTACCATGTGCACGCGGATGCCGACGGACGCCTAACAATTCGCGGGCTCGATCACCCGAAACGGATTTACGATCTCACCGAAGGATTAATTCGGCGGAAGTACAGCGACGCGAACATCGAAGCGATACTCGGCGGGAACTGGGCGCGTACGCTTGGCGCGATCTGGACAGCATAGGGCCGCACGTGTTTACCGGGACTGCGGCGCCTCACGGGACGGTGTTCTCGCGATAGTTGCGAGCAGGCGTTCCGGGCGCAGGATCAAGAACGAAGCGATCGCGAACTGCACGCCGGTGCTGACGAAGTTGCGAAGCAGTCCGCTGTTCGGGGCCCCCTCGGGGAATTCACCAGCGGCCAAGAATGCCAGGGCGATGTTGATCAGTATCGGTAGTGACTGCACGAGCAGCAGCACGCCGATCAGGACGACCAGCGTCCGCGAAAAATCAGTCGCTCCGTGCTGGGTCGCTGCATGCCCCTCCGGTGCGATCGCCGCGGTCAGGCTCGAGCTGCGAAAAACCAACACATAACTGGCGCCGAGGAGATGGAACAACGGCACTGCGACCACGAGTATGGCGCTTCCGCGCGGCACGGCGTCAGCCATTGATGCGATCCCGGCAAAAAGCTTGAGCACATCGATAAGCGCCCAGACACCGATCAGGCCGAGTCCAACTTGGGCGAGCTGTCGATTGGTCACGACGATTCTCCGAGAGTGATGGTCTGGCGAGGCACCGGGATATGGTGAGATACAGTAATTATGTGAATCCTGCGATTCTCTGCCATGTTCGACGCCAGGCCATGCATTGAAATGGATTACGAAGAGTACCGCGGCCCGACCGTTGCCGATTGTGCTGGTTATGTGAATCAGGCTGCCCGTTTCGCGATGTGGAGGTGGCAGTTGACAGCTGTTGGCGTGTGTTGTATTTAGCATATGTGCTAAATACAAAACAAACGCATCGCAGCGGGAAAACCGACCGGCTCGGCATGACATTCGCCGCGCTCTCAGATCCGACGCGCCGCGCGATTCTGACGCGCCTGACGAAAGGCGAGGCGACGGTGAACGAGTTGGCCAAGCCGTTTGAAATGAGCTTGCCGTCCATATCGCGCCACCTCAAAGTCCTCGAGCGCGCGGGCCTTATCTCCCGCGCTCGCGATGCGCAGTGGCGGCCGTGCAAGATCGAAGTGAAGGCGCTGCGCGAGGTGGACGAGTGGATCGAAACATACCGGCGGATGTGGGAAGAGCGGCTCGACCGCCTCGACGGCTATCTCACTGAACTGCAATCCAAAAAACACAGGAGCAAGACATGAGCGTGGTGCGCGTAGAAAGTTTTTCCATCTCGGTGGACGGGTTCGGAGCAGGCCCGAATCAGGATCTCGCGCATCCGCTTGGCGTCGGCGGCGGGCAGCTGCACGAGTGGGCGATGGCGACGAAAACGTTTCGAAAACAGGTACTCGGCAAAGACGGCGGCACGACCGGCGTGGACGAGGATTTCGCCGCGCGCGGCTTCAAAAACGTCGGCGCGTGGATACTCGGACGGAACATGTTCGGGCCGATTCGCGGTGCGTGGCCGGACGACGCGTGGAAGGGATGGTGGGGCGACGAGCCATCGTACCACGCGCCGGTGTTCGTGCTCACCCATCATCCGCGCGAGTCGATCGTAATGAAAGGCGGAACCACGTTCCATTTCATCACGGACGGCATCGAACGCGCACTCGAGCTCGCGAAGGATGCGGCCAACGGAATGGACGTGCGGGTCGGCGGCGGCGCTGCGACGATCCGGCAGTACCTTCGCGCCGGGTTGATCGATGAAATGCATTTCGCGATTTCGCCGGTAATGCTCGGGTCGGGCGAAAGCTTGTTCGACGGAATCGACATGCTCTCGCTCGGCTACAAACGCGTCGAGCACGCGAACACTCCCACTGCCACGCACATCGTCCTCAGAAAAGAGCGCAGTTGATATGTCCGGTACCGACCAGAATGCCCCGCGCGAAATCGTTGTCACGCGCACGTTCAACGCGCCGCGCGAACTCGTGTGGGAAGCGTGGACTGATCCGAAGCACTTCGTGCGCTGGTGGGGACCGTTTCCAACGGTGAACCCCGCGTGCGAAATGGATCTTCGGCCTGGTGGCGCGTTCAAGTGGGTGATGCTCTCGCCGGACGGCATGCAGTATCCACTCACCGGCGTCTACACGGAGATCGTGAAGCCCGATCGGATTTCGTACACGCAGAACCTCGCGTCGAATCCGCCCGCGTGGCACGACAAGCTCAACGAACTTCGCAGCGCGCCGAAGGGATCGCTGGTGCCTGACGCCGCGGTCACCGTGACGTTCGAGGATGTCGCGGGGAAGACGCAGCTCACGATCACAACGCTGTTCGATTCTGCAGCCACCGCCGAAGCATTCCGCGGAATGCAGATGGTGCAGGGATGGGGGATGAGCCTCGACCGGCTCGAGCGAGTTGTTGCCAATGCCGCGTAGCTGATGAGCGATCATATCGTCATCGTCACGCGGACGTTCAATGCGCCGCGCGCGCTCGTGTTCAAGATGTGGACGGATCCCGATCACCTCGTGCACTGGGTCATCCCGAGAGGATTCGCGCCGCCGATCATCGAACACATGGACGCGCGCACCGGCGGGTCGCTGCGGATGCAGATGAAATACTCGGACGGAAGTGTCTACCTCTCGAAGTGGTCTTTCGTGTAGGTGATGGAGTCCGAGCGAATCGTCTACGACGAAGTGTGCGATGTAAACGGAGTGACGTTCCACCGCGCCCGACAAACCGTCGAGTTCACGGAAGCGGCAGGGAAGACGACGATTTCAATTCGCGGTGAGATCGAACTGGTGCCGGGACGCGATCCGCGCTTGACGCTAGAGGCGATGCGCACCGGGTGGTCGGACGGATGGAATGACAACTTCGACAAGCTTGGCCTCTACGTAACCGCGGCGACTCGCTAGTCACGGGTCGCCTAAGGAGTGCATAATCGCCTGCACCTTGCAGCTTCGGTGTTTGTTCGGTATCATTTTCATCCCGTGTCTGCCCAGGTCGCCGCACTCCGTGTTCTGCTCGAACAGCGTTTTCCTGACGCTGTCCAGATCGCGCAGCACGTCGCCGATCCGGTTCTCACGGGGATCGCTCAGCTCGATCGCGCACTCCCCGGCGGCGGCTTTCCGCTCGGCCGACTCACCGTCTGGGAACCGGGCGGCGGCGCGACTTCCATCATGCGCGCGGCATGCCGTACCGCAATCGCGCATGGTGATCGCGCGGCCTGGATAGACGTCGCCGGAACGATCGCCGGCGCGTTTTGGGAAGAGGGGCCGCTTCTCGTGCGCCCTCAAGGCCGGGTGCACGCACTTCGTGCTGTCGACGAACTGCTTCGCTCGGGCGGATTCCGTTTGGTAGTGCTCGCAGGCGAACGCGGCGTTGATGCTCCGTTTTTTCGCGATGTGGATCTCGTGCGCTTGGTTCGCGCCGCACACGATGGCGGCTGCGCGTTCGTCGCGCTCACGCGGCTCTCTACAATGGCCGCGCTGCGTATAGCCGCGCGCATCGCGCCCGATCACTACCGATGGCGACGCGATCCGTTCGGCGATCCGGCTGAAGTACAGGAGGTGCGCATTCGTACACAGGTGCGCGCGCTCGGATGGAATGCGCGCGCAGAGTTTCCGATTCCGGTACAGTCACATGAGCTTCGTTTGTCTTTGGAACCCGGCCTGGCAGACCGACGGGGACTTCCCCGCGGAAAAGTCAGAGCAGAAATCAAAAATCCGGCCTGAACTCGCCGCGGTGCTGCTGGCGTGCGCGCCGCACGTCGCAGTCGGCGAGCGCGGTGTGCTCTGGGTTGATGCGCGCGGATTCAGCGCGGGCGAACAGCTCGCGCTCGCCGGCACGGCGCTTGTGCTGCTCGGCAATCGCGGTATCACCGGCACGCGCGCTGCGCTCGCGGATACTCCGATCGCCGCCGAACTCGCGGCGCGCACGGGACATGGCAACGCTGAACAAGAAAAAGAAGGAGCGGTCGCTATAGTTGCACCGGGAACTGATCGCGCGTTCGTCGCGCTCTTTCCTATAGATGTGCTCAACCCGCCGCAGCGACTCGAGCCACTGCTCTTCAGTATTGGCGTCGCCACCTGCGGTGAACTCGCGGTGCTCGAGCACGAAGCGATCGAAGTGCGACTCGGCGCCGAGGGCGTCGCGTTGTGGCGGCTCGCGCGCGCGGATGATCGCCGCAGTGAGTCGCTCTTTCCGCCGGCGCAGCGCGCGCTGCCGCACGCGTCACTCGACTGGGTCGAGTACGCACTGAAGGATCCGATGCGCCTGTTGTTCGTGATCAATTCTCTGATTGAGAACGTGTGCAGCGCGCTGATCGAGAACGGGAGCGGTGCGCGCGAAATCACGATCGAGTTTTCGCTCACAGACCGCACCACACATTTGCAGCCGCTCCGTTCCGCGCGGCCCACTGCAAACCGGAGCACCTGGATCCGGCTCGCACGCACGGCGCTCGACAAAATCGCGCTTGTTGCGGCGGTGACGGGAGTCGGCGTGCGCGCGACGCGCGTGACGGGGCAGGAGTCCAAGCAGGGCGATCTGTTCGATCGTGGATTCGTCAGCGCGCAGGCGACAGAAGATGCGGTCGCACGGCTGGTGGAAGATCAGGGAGATGTCGTGGTGGTGCCGGAGAACTCGGCGCATCCGTTGCTGGATGTGCGCACGAAATGGAAAAATGAGGATCGTGAATGGAAAACCGAGAACCGAAAACCGAAGACCGAAAATCAAATACCGCATCTCCAGTTGCAGCTCTCACCGTCACCACAGTTGATCAGTGTGGAGACCGCGCCGCGGCGCGATCACTTTGTGCCGGCGCGGTATCGCGATGCGGGCGGGTGGCATGAGATCGTGCAGGCGGCGGGACCTGATCGTGTATCAGGCGGACAGTGCGACAGCATCCGCACATACGCGCGCGAATATTTTCGTTGCGTGACGAACGACGGCGCGCTCGTCTGGCTCTTTCGTGACGCGCAGGAAAAGACGGGCGGCTGGTATCTGCACGGCTGGTGGGATTGAGTCGTGACGGAAAATTCATACGTCGAGTTGCGCGGGCATACCGCGTTCTCGTTCGGCGATGGCAGCGTCACACCGGAAGTACTGGTCGAGCACGCTGCGAAACTCGGCTATAACACGATCGGCATCACGGATACCGCAGATGTTGGCGGCCTCGTGCGCGCGGTGCTCATGGGGCGTGTGCAAAGCGTTCGTATTCTCGCGGGCGCCGAACTTCGCGTTGACGGCAGGCCGATGGCATTTCTCGCGCGCAACGCCGAGGGATATCGCAATCTCGCGGGGCTGGTCACGCAGTCGCGTGTGGGCGTGTGGGGCGCGTGGGACAAAACGCGCGCGGGTTTGGAGCGCGGGCGGCCGAATGTAAAGCGCGCGCAAGTATTCGCGCGTTCTACAGGCTTGCATGCGCTCAGTGGTCCCGCATCGGGTGCGCTCGCGTCGCTGGTGCGCGCAAACGATCGCGATGGCGCCGAAAAGTGGCTTGAGGAGTTTCGCGAAATATTTGGAAGTCGCATCGCCGTCGAAGTGCAGCTTCATCACGCCGGCGGCTCGGAGGCGGCGCTTGCGGGCGCGCTGATCGAACTCGCGGAGCGTTGCAGTGTGCCGTGGGTGGTGACCAACGATCCGCGCTACGTGGACGAATCATCACGCGTCATTCACGATCTCCTCACCGCACTGCGCCATGAGATGGATGTGGCGACCGCACTCCGCGCGGGCGTGTTGCATCCCAATGGTGAATGGCGGCTGCTCTCTCCTGTTGAAATGCAGCTGCGCTGGCAGGGACGCGAGGCGGGGATAGAAGAAAGCGCGCGCATTGCCGCTGACATCGAATCGCTCGATCTCGCCTGGATGCGGCCGCCGCTCCCCGCGTATAACAAACTCGTCGGCCGTGACGCCGACGATTTTCTCCGCGCACGCGCATACGAAGGCGCGCACACGCGGTGGGGTGCCACGTTGAGCGCGGCGCAGGAAAAACAGATCGAGCACGAACTCACGATCATCGCGCAGCTCGGCTTTGCGGGATTCTTTCTTGTCATGTGGGATACGGTGAGCTTCTCGCACTCGCGCGGGATCCTCTGCCAGGGGCGCGGGAGCGCGGCGAACTCTGCCGTTACCTACTGCCTCGGCATCACGCCGGTCGATCCTGTAAAAGAAGGACTGCTCTTCGAACGATTTCTCTCCGAAGTGCGCGTCGACGGCAAAACAGACGCGCCGGATATCGATGTCGACTTCGAGCACGACCGCCGCGAAGAAGTGCTCGACTACATGTACGCGAAGTACAAACGTCCGCACGCGGCAATCGCGTGCATCGTGCAGACATACCGCGCACCGAACGCGGTGCAGGATGCAATGCGCGCGTTCGGTTATCCGGCGGAACTCGCGACGTCGATTTCATCACGACTGCACCGCTACGATCCCGCCGATGCGGCGATCCACATGCAGGAACGTTACGCCGAGCAGGCAGGGCTGAACGTAGACACGCCGCGCGTGCGCGCACTGCTGCGTGCGATTGCAGGCTTTGAAGGATTACCGCGGCTGCGTGCGACACATGTCGGCGGGTTCGTGCTCTCGAGCATGCCGCTCGGCGACTGGATGCCGGTCGAGCAGACCACGATGGGCCGCACGATCGTGCAGTTCGACAAAGACGATCTCGATGCCGTCGGTGTGCCGAAGTTCGATTTTCTCGGGCTTGGCGGTCTCGCGATGATTCGCAGAGCGTTCGACGCCATTGAAGTGCGCACCGGAACGCGGCCGGAGATGTACAAGCTGCCGTACGACAATGACCCGAAGACCTACGATCTCATCTCGCGCGGCGATACCGTGGGCACTTTTCAGATCGAGAGTCGCGCGCAGATCTCGTCGATTGTTCATACGCGTCCCGAACATTTGTACGATATAGTCGTGCAGGTCGCGCTGATCAGGCCGGGGCCGATCCAGGCGAAGTTCGTGCGGCCGTACACGAAGCGGCGGCGCGGTGAGGAAGCGCCCACCTACGTGCATCCGGCGCTGAAACCGATTCTCAAACGCACGCAGGGGATTCCGGTTTTTCAGGAACAGGCGATGGCGATCGCGATGGCACTCGGCGGTTACACCGGCGGCCAGGCCGACGAGCTGCGCCGCACGATGGGAAACATCCGCAAGCAGAAGCGGCTGGAAGGCGCGCTCGAGCGGCTGCATGCGAAGATGATTGCGAACGAAACAATCACGCCGCGCGTGACGCCGGAGATCGCGACTCAACTGTGTGATGATTTACTGAGCTTCGCGAATTACGGATTTCCCGAATCGCACGCGTGGAGTTTTGCGCTGATTGCCTATGCAACGGCGTATCTCAAGGTGCATTTCCCGGCTGAGTTTTATCTCGGGATATTGAACGCGTGGCCGATGGGATTTTATTCGCCGGCCACGCTCATTCACGATGCCAAGCGGCAGAAGGTCGAGGTGCGACAGCCCTGTTTGTGCAACGGAAATTGGGAGTGCACGACTGAAGCGACGGCGGATCCCGCGAAACCTGCATTACGCATTGGCTGGCGATTCGTGCGCGGAATGGGAGAGCGAACGCTGGAGAAGCTGCGCCGAGCGCATGGTGCGGCGCCGTTCAACTCTATTGCCGATGTCGTGAGCCGCGCGCGGCTCACGCGTGCGGAGGCGACATCGCTCGCGTTAGCTGATGCGTTTTCTGCGTGGGAGCAAGAGCGGCGACGCGCGTCGTGGGAGGCGCTGCGCGCGGTGAGCGACACGCTGCCGTTTGCCCCGGCGCATCGCACGATGCACAATCCGGCGCCGCTCGGGAAACACGAGCTTATTGCGATCGACTATCACGCGACGGGGACGAGCATTCACGGCCATCCGATGATGGCGCTGCGCGAGCGGCTGCGCGCTGAAGGTGTGAAAGACAGCCGCGATCTCGCTCAGGTGAAAAACGGGACGACTGTTTCGGTCGCGGGGATGGTGATCGTGCGGCAGCGTCCAGGAACGGCGAACGGGACGATTTTTCTCTTGCTCGAGGACGAGCACGGGTTTGTTAACGTGATCGTATCAAAGAAGTTCGTGGAGCCGAATGAAGATGTCGTGAAGCGGGCGCAGTTCGTGCTGATTCGCGGCAAGGTGGAGCGGGAAGGGGCGGCGATCAATTTGATAGGGCAGGAGTTTCAGGAGCTCACGGCGGATGGGGTGACGCACAAGTCCCGCGATTTTCATTAGCTTCTTAGCACTATGCCAAATGCATCCGTTAGTGCAAAGATTGTCGCGCTGATCGCGACGCTGGTGTCGCCGACGCTCGCGCTCGCACAGCAGGCCTTTCCGTCCGATTCCGCAGTCCTCGCGATCATCAAACAGCGCGTCGAGGAAAAACGCAGCGCTGGAATCGTCGTTGGGATTCTCGAACCGGACGGTCGCACGCGCATTATTGCGTTTGGCGATCCGGGGCCCGGCCAGCCGCCGCTCGATGGAAACTCTGTGTTCGAGATCGGTTCGATCTCGAAAGTGTTCACCTCGACCGTACTCGCGGAGTTGGTGAAAGAGGGGAAGGTCAAGCTTGACGATCCGGTACAGAAATTTCTTCCGGCGGGCGTTCACGTGCCGGTGCGCGGCGAGAAGCCGATCACGCTGGGAAATCTTTCGGAGCAGAACTCCGGACTTCCGTATATGCCGACGAATTTTCACCCGGCAAACAACGCAAATCCGTTCGCGGATTATTCCGTTCAGCAGATGTACGATTTCCTCTCGAGTTATCAGCTGCCCCGAGATCCTGGCACGATGTTCGAGTATTCAAACTTCGGTGTCGGCCTGCTCGGTCACGTGCTGGCGCTGACGACGGGGCAGCCTTACGAGCAGATGGAACGCAAACGCGTGTGGGAGCCGCTTGGCATGACGAACACTGCCATCACGCTCACGCCATGGATGAAGCAGCATCTCGCACTTGGGCACGGCGTGGGCGGCGAGGTTGTACCGAACTGGGATCTGCCGACATTCGCCGGCGCGGGCGCGATCCGTTCAACAACGCTCGACATGCTCAAGTTCGCGTCGGCAAATCTGCATCCCGAACGCGGAAAGCTTCAGGAGGCGATGGCGTTCGCGCACGAATCACGCGCGCCGGTTGGAAGTCCGAACATGACGATCGGACTCAACTGGATGATTCAGCACGCCGCAGTCGAGACGATCGTGTGGCACAACGGCGGCACCGGTGGGGATCGCACCTTTCTCGGGCTGGATCAAGCAAAGAAAACTGCGGTCGTCGTTATGACGAACTCTGGTGGTGTGGGAGCAGATGACATTGGTATGCACTTGCTCGATCCGATGATTCCACTGGCTCCCAAGCCGGTGGCTCAGAAAGTGCGCACGGCGATCGAAGTTCCTGCGGACCGATTAGCGCTCTATGTAGGCGTCTACCAGCTCGCACCGAAGTTCAATTTCGTGATCACGCTGAAAGATGGCGCGCTATACGAGCAACTTACGGGGCAGGGAGCGCTGCGCCTGTGGCCGGAGACAGACGTCGATTTTTTCCTGAAGGAAGTCGACGCGCAGATCACCTTCGTTCGTGACGCGCAGGGCACGGTGACAGAGCTCATCCTGCATCAGAACGGACAGAACCAGCACGCGAAGAAGGCCAACTGATGACCAAGCCCGATATCGAAAAAGTCATCGCCGAGAATCGCAAAGCGACCGAGCACTTCCTCGCCACCGCGCGCAACGTGGCGAAAGCGAAGTGGGAGCAGCCGGTCGCGGAGGGAAAATGGTCGCCCGCGCAGATCGTGGATCACATTGCCGTGACCACCGAGGTCGCACTGAAGGCCATTAATGGCGATCCCTCGATGGGGTCGATACCGAAGTTCCTGCGGTTCATTCCGCGGAAGCTCGGCTTCGACCCTACAATCAAGAAAGGACGATTCCCGGAGAAACAGCGCGGGCCGGCGATTTTCGCGCCGTCCAAGGACCATCCGGCGTACGAGACGTCGGCAACGAAACTCGAGCGCGCCATGGTCGCGCTGGAGACGCACGTACGGAATCTCATGGCGCATAACCAGCACTCGTTCGAGCACACCTTCTTCGGCCATGTGAGTATCGCCGACTACATCCGGTTCGGTACCCTGCACACCGAGCACCACGAGCGGCAGCTTCCCAAGGGGTAGCTAAGCGGTAGCTGGTTAGCTCACGCAGTTTGCGCCGTTTGTGCAGTTCGCCCGCGAATAGGCCATCTTTCTCCTATGCGCCGCCTCCGCACCGCCCCGAAAATTCTCATCCCTGCGCTGCTACTGGGATTTGCGGCGTTCTGGGGCGTGATCGACCTGACCGATCCGCCGGGGCCGGGACTCGATCCCGATGCGCTCGCCTATCTCGGCGCTGCCACATCGCTCGCACACGGCCACGGACTTCGCGTTCCGTCGTCGGCGTGGGAGAGCAACGACAGCACCGCGCCGCTCGTGCATTTCCCGCCGGGATTTCCGGCGACGATCGCCCTCGGCATCGCGACAGGCGCGACGCCGCGCAACGCTGCGCGTTTTGTCGAGGCGACCGCGGGCGCCGTCATGGTGGTCGCGGTTATTCTCGCGGCGAACGCAGCAGGTGGAGTAGTCGCCGCGGTCGCGGTGCTCGGCATCGTTGTGGGAACGCCCGCGATGTTCGTCGTGCATGCGTCGGTGCTCAGCGAACCGCTCTTTCTCGCGCTGCTCGCGCTGTTCGTCCTGCAAATGGCGCGCGAACGCCGCGGCAAAGATATGAAGCGCACGCTTGTGCTCGGCGCGATCGCCGCGGCGGCCACGCTCGTGCGGTACGCGGGTGTGTCGCTTGTGGTGGCCGTTGTGTTCGAGGCCTGGTGGTCGGTGGATGGCTCGTGGCTCGGCACATGGCGCGAGCGTGCGCGGCGCGCATTTGTTGCCGCGGAACTTCCGGTGGTGGCGCTCGTGATCTGGATGATTTCGCGGCCGCACAGCGAGAGCGCAGAGAAAATTCGCGACGTGGGACTCTACACGATCGGATTCGGTGCGACGATTCTCGGTGGGCTGCACACCGCGTCAGTCTGGCTCGCACCGGGCGTAAACTCCGATGCGGCTCGCATCATGGCCGCGACCGCGGTATTTGCGGCGATAGTCGCGCTCGTCGTCCGCACAGTACGTGCGGCACGCCACGGCGCCGTACCGCAGTCGGAACTGCGACTGTATCGCGCGACCGCGATCACGCTGTTCAGCTATGCGCTCGTCGTTACGGCATCGCGGCTCGTTGCCGACCCGGGCATCCCGCTCGACGACCGGATGCTCGCACCGGTCTTTTTGATCGTCGCGCTGCGCGCCGGTGTGGCGCTCGCGGCGTTCTGGCGTGCGTCATTTTTCTCGCATCGCGGAGTGGTGCTCCTCACGATTGGCATCACCGCGAGCTGGATTTGGGGATCGGAAGATGTGACCGCGGGCAGGGTCGCGGATTTTCACGCCGATGGCGGCGATCTCGCCGGTCACGAATGGAGCGCGTCTCCGCTCGTTGCCTGGGCCGCCCATGCGGCGCCGGGAACGCCGCTCTATTCCAACTGGCCGGCCGCAGTCTGGTTCCACACGGCCCGCGCGACGCATGAGCTGCCGTCGGATCTCGACGCGAACACGGTGAGGGATTTCCGTGCGAAGATCGAACGCGAACATGGTGCGCTCCTGGCATTCACGGTGCGCGCGGAAGATTACGCGGCACCAGATTCGCTCGCAGCGCTGGCGGGGCTCGTTGCGGTTGAGCGCTGGCCCGATGGGACGGTGTGGCGCGCGCCGGCCGACACGGCAAAGGTTCGTCCGTGAGCCTTCCCGAGATCCTCGCCGAGTGCGCGCGCATTGCGGCCGGATCGTCGGGCGCGCCCGCGGGCGCACTCGCGTCGGTTGCGAAGCGTCACGGGTCGCTGCCGATGAGCGCGACGGCGAAGTTGCTCGTGACCGCGGGCGGCGCGCGGATCGGCACCGTGGGCGGCGGCTGTCTCGAGGCGGAGATAATCGAGCGAGCGCAGGATGTTTTGCAGACGCGCGTGCCGGCGCTGTCATCGCATTCGCTCAATGCGGAGCTTGCCGGAGATTACGGCCTTACTTGTGGTGGGACCGCCGAGCTCTTTATAGAGCCGGTGTACGGCGACGAGCGACTCGCGGCGGTTTATGCGGAAGCGTCTGCGCTGATGGCGCGCGGCGAGCGTGCGCTGATGGCGACTGGTATTGACTGGAGCGGCGGGGTGGTGAAGGCGATCTCGCATCCCGAGCGTCTCATCGGCGCGGATAACGATCTCGTGCGATCGGCCATCGGCGAATTCGATGCGATGAGTGAACTGCCGAGTTTGGAAAATGGAGTGTTGGTCGAGCCAATCTCGGGAAAGCCGCGGCTCGTCGTGTTTGGCGCCGGGCATGTCGGCGCGCGCGTCGCCGAGGCCGCGGCGTTTGCGGGATGGCGTGTGACGGTCGCGGACGATCGCGCGGATTTTGCGGACGCGCAGAGGCTCCCATTTGCGGAGCGCGCCGTTGTCTGCGATTTCCACGATGCGATCGGCGCCGCGCCCCTCGATGCAGATACGTACGTCGTGATCGCGACGCGCGGACATCAGCATGATGTGGTGCTCGCCAGCCAGCTCGTGCCGCTGCCGCTCCGCTACCTCGGCATGCTTGGCAGCCGTCGCAAAGTCGCGCTCACGGAGAAAGTTCTGCGCGAGTGGGGAATAACGAACGAAGCGATCGAGAAGGTGTATGCACCGGTTGGACTTTCTATTGGTGCTGACACGCCTGAGGAAATCGCCGTGAGTGTCGTTGCCGAAATGATTTCTGTACGACGGGCCGGGTCGCGCAGGCGCGGCGGCAAGCTGATTCATGCACATGACGAACAGAGCAGCGGCGATGCCGCTCGGGAGCACTAATGCCAGCAGCGGCGAAATTGTCGGACATCGAGGTTCAGCGCGAGCTTGGAACGCTGGCGGGCTGGACTCGGAAGGGCGAGTCGTTGATCAAGACGTTCACATTCCCGACGTTCATGGCGGGAATCACGTTCGTTGACCGGGTGGCTGTTGTCGCGGAGAAGATGGACCATCACCCCGATCTCGATATTCGCTATACCAAGATCGGGGTGACGCTCTCAACGCATTCGGCCGGCGGGATCACGGGCAGTGATGTGGCGCTGGCGCGTGAGATGGAGAAGATTGTTGCGAGCTGAGAGAAACTGCTTGCCGCGGAAACTCGCGGAACAAAACGGCGGAAACTCGCGGGTACAACACGGCTTCAACTAATTCTTTCGGCCGCCGCTCAAGAGCGAAAGGATGAACATGAACATGTTCAGCAGATCGAGATAAATACTTACCGCCGCGAGCACGTAGTCGTCCGGTCCGAAAACGTTGCGCATGCGCCACGTATCGAACACGAGGAGACCGCTGAAGAGCAGCACGCCGATGCCTGCGATCCAGGTGAAGCCAGCCGTGCTGCCTGCGATCCCCATAAGGACCATCGTCACGACGAGCACCACCAAGCCCACCGTGAGAAAGCCACCCCACGCGCTAAAATCACGGCGGCTTAGGAACGCATAGAGCGTAAGCGATCCAAATGCCGTGAATGTCAGCAAGCCAGCCTGCGCGGCGATTCCCGGGTTCATGCTCTCGGCGAGCGCGATCCAAGGCGCTTGATAAAGCCCCATCGCGAATGTGAACAGAAACACGAACGCGATGTTGCGCGGGAACGAGTTTCGCGAAGCTTGTGCGAGCAGCAGCGGCACGAAAGTACAAATCAGCATTATGAACGGATGCGCTTTCACCGCATCCATCATCGGTTGATTCGTCATCGCGTACGCCGTTCCTGCGATCGTGACCAATATGCTCGCGAAAACGAGCGTATAGGTCCGCCGGACGAGCGTGGCAACGTCCTCGCCGCTGCGGACTATTCCCGATTGTGGTACTGCGAACCTAGAAAAACCCATCGAATACTGCTCCGTGAAGGACCCCTAATTATAACCAGTCGCGCCAGTGGCGTTCCTCGGGATTCCGTTACGGAGCAGCGACAGTCCCGTCGGCCTTGAGCTTATGCAGTTCCGCCGATCCGGTTACCGTGGCGATGTCGATCGTGCGGCTTCCCGTGCCGAGTACCGCGGTGAACTTTTTGTCGCCGTCTTTCGCGGTCGTTCCCGGGAAGTCGCTGGAGATTCCGCCGATCGCAGAAGTGATCTCCACCGAGCCGTCGAACTTTTCAGGCAGATACGCCGCAGCGGTTCCCGTGATCGTGTGCGCCCGGACAGGCCCATCGCCAGCGAGCGTCGTCATGCGAACATCGACGCTGCCGTTCACCGTCTCACCGTCGACCGGCCCGACCGACGTCGCAACCTTGATCGATCCATTGATCGTCTGCGCCTTCACCGGTGCCGTAGCAGCGATGCCGATCGAACCGTTCACCGTGAATACGTCGACCTTTACGCCGGTCGGCACGTAAACAGTAAAAGTCACCGTCGCATCGGTGCCATGATTGAGCAGGTTCTTCGTGACGCCGTCGGCAGTGGATTTGTAGTGAGCGGCGCTGCACTGACCGCCGTCCCAGAGCGCGCAGATTGTGATGCCGTCGGCGCCGTTCTTCGTTTCGAACTTGAGGTCTGTCTTCGGATCACCGCGGTGCCACTTCACGTCAGTGGTCACGCGAACGTTTCCGTCGGTCGATGGCCGCACCTCGACCGATCCATTCGTATTTCGCACGAAGACGGTGGCCGGCGCACTGATCGGCGCATTCCAGGAGAACGCGGCGGGATCGTCCTGGATGGGCCCGTCGCGGCCGTTGATGATGCATGCGCTGAGCGCAACGGTACCAACGACGAGAAGGCCGAACGCGCCTGCGCGTACGGCCTTCTCTCGAATTGAAACGACTGCGACTGCGGGCATGAGTGATCCTCCGATTGGATCCGACAGTGGATCCGGTTACTCAGCCCTACGTTCTTACTTCATGAGAGTTTCCGCAACCGGATGCTCCCATTAACCGTCGACAGGCGGAGCGTCGAGCCACCTTTGCCCAGCGTCGCGTGCAGCCGGCGCGGGCTGAACGAGCCTTCCACCGTCAGCGGGAAGTCGGAGGAGAGGCGGCCGTTCACGGTGCGCATATCAACGTCGGCATTAACCGAAGCCGGAAGCTCCACCGTGATCGTGCCATTCGTGGTGACGTATTCCGTGCGATCGCCATCGAGCGACGCGGACCGGACCATGATGTCGCCGTTGGTTGTATGTGCCGATACCGCGCCACCCGACGATCTCGCCTCGATGCTTCCGTTCACAGTGTGCGCAATCACGCTCGACGTTGCGCCTTCGATATCGACTCCGCCGTTCACCGTGCTCGCATCGACTTTCACGCCGGCTGGGAGCCGCACGACGAACTCGACCTGCACATCATTGTGATCGTTGTGAAACCAGTTGTCATTGTGCGAGTGATAGCCGTCTTCGTCGCAGCTCGAGCGATCGTTCCACAATGCGCAGACGATAACATCGCCGCCGCCCGACCCGACCTGGCGCACGGTGATCTTCACGTCGGCGGGATCGCCGCGCCGCCAGCGCTTCTCCGCGCGAACTTCCACTTTGTCACCCGTGCCCTGTTCGACGCGCACGGGGCCGTTGAGATTCCGCACGTACACCCAGCGCCCCGACTGCACCGCACCCGACCAGGTGAACGGCGTGTCACTGCTGTTTCTCGTCTGTGCGTACGCGCGAACGGTTGAGCACGCGGAAAGCAGCGGAATCGCCACGCCAACGACCAGCGCCAGCGTCGAAATCTTGCGTCGCATGTTGTCTTAGTTCTCCTCGCGGTCGGTGTGACCGCCTTTGTCGATGTTGATATTGCCGCTGAATGTCGAGGCGGTGAGCCGCGCACCGCCTTTGCCGATCGAGAACTCCATTTTCTTTCCGTGCCGCGCCATCGCCGAGATATCGCCGGGCTGAAGCGTCATCGGGAACGAACTCGAAATCCGGCCGCTGAACGTTTCCAATGACAGCTCGGCGCCTGAGTTTTCCGGAATCTCCAGGTGCACATTCCCCGAGTGCGATGAGAACTCGTAGTTCCCCGACGGATCTATGCTTCCTATGTACGTGACCGACGCGCTGACGGTTTCGGCGCTGACATGCGAAGACTTCACGCCGTTGAGCGTGATCCGGCCGCTCACAGTTCCTGCGGAGACATCGCCGACGATGTCTTCGGCTTCGATTGTCGCGTTCGTGGTGCCGAGGCGTGTGCGGCCGCGCAGCTTTGCCGCGTGCACTTTGCCTGAGACCGTGTGAACCGTGATGCGGTCGGTCGCGCCGAGTACTTCGATGTTGCCGCTGACCGAGCCTGCGTCGACTTCACCGTCGGTGCCGGTGACGCGAATGCTTCCGGAGACGCTGCCGACCTGCACGCGACTTCCGATCGGCACCATGATCTCGATGCGTGCACCGCTCGAGTGTCCGTGGTCGGAGCGCGTGTCGACCGAAATGCGTCGCGATGAGAGCTGCGAGTCGAACCAGCCGCGGTCAATCGAGGCATAGACCTTCGCCTCGGGGCGCGTCCAGCCGGTGATGACGATCTCGCCGGAGATCACGCTGACATCGACCGAGCTTCCTTTGTCGAACGCAAAGGTCGAATCGATGCGCGTGAGCTCGCGATTGCGCTGCGCGCGCGCTGCCGCCGGCACGATCGCGAGCGCTGCCGCCGCGGTAAGCATGGAAAAACGAATGATGCGGTTCATAATCAAGAGTCGTCCGGAGAAATCAGCCGCGCGACGGAATGGTCACCACTCCGCGCAGCAGCTGCAGTTTGGTGTCGTATGCATGGGTGAGCCGGTCCATCAGAAACGCGCTCGCGGGATCTTTCGCCAGCGCGGCTTTGCTTTCTGCGATCGCCGCGTCAATCAGCTTCAGGTTCTTCTGAAGCACGGCAATCGTGACGGGATCGAGATCCTTCCGGCGTTCATCGATGACCGTGCGCATCGCGCCGATCTCGCGATCAAACGTCTGCTCGGCGGTCGGCAGGCTCACCGCTTGAACCGTCGCGCCCGAAAGCTGCGACGCGGTCGACGCAGAATCTGGGACAGCCGCCGCTTCACCGGCCGCATTGCGCTTCACCAGCGAATACGTGACGCCCGCTGTTACGGCAATGAGCAGCGATGCCGCAACCGCGAGACGGCGCAGCGGCAGTCGCGCCGGCTGGGCCGGGTGTGCAACAGGCTGCGGCCGCACGGGCAGTGCAATCACCGGAGCTTCGATGCGCGACTCGATCCCGCTCCAGAGATCGCGTGAGGGCATCAGCGGCGGCAGCTCGCCGGCGGCGCGCACGATCGCGCGCAGTTCGGCGTCGAGTTCGGGAAGTTCGTTGTCAGGAGTATTCATGCGTTCAGTGCCTCTCTCAGTAACAGTCTGGCGCGATGGAGCTGCGCTTTGCATCCGCCTGCGGTCACGCCGAGCATCTCGCCGATTTCATCGTGCGTGAAGCCTTCGACGTCGTGCAGCACAAAAACTTTTCGGGCGCCCGGCGGAAGTCCTGCGATGGCGCGTTCCAGGTCGATGGAAAGTCCCGGCGTTGTGACGGGACGAACATCGCCATGTGCCATTGTGTCGACGTCTTCGATCGAATCATCATGCCGCCCGCGGCGCCGGCTCTCTGTCTGGCGATCGTTCAGCACAACGTTCACCGCGAGACGATGGAGCCAGGTGCCGAACGCACTGTCCCCGCGGAACTGATCCAGCTTTTCCCAAGCCCTGACGAACGCGTCCTGTGTGAGTTCCTCGGCGCGCGTGCGATCGCCCACCATGCGCGTGCAGAGGGAGTAGATCCGGCTCACGTGCTCACGGTACAGACGTTCGAATGCCTGCCGGTCACCGCCGGCGGCACGCTCAACATCCGTCTCGTTTCGGCGGTTGACCGGTTCAATCACTGGTTCGATGTGCCTGAATCGCAGGGCTGCGGGCATCCGGAATCTGATCCTTTTCGTCTCATTGGTTCAGATGGCCGGAGGAGGGGAATGGTTTGAAGTGCCGGGCGAATGCCAAGCGACACTTTTGAGGGTATTTTCCGTACGGAGCCAGAGGGATTCCAGTTACGGGAGCATGTATGTCAAACCTACAGGGCACAGCGGCAGGCGCGACCAAGGCGCCGCCGATACCGTCGATGGATCTGAACCCGGCGCCACCGGCGACGGCGCGAGACATCGGGCGCGAGGTGGGCGCCGCTGTCCGGCAGGCGAAGGCCGCGGCTCGGGAGGCCAAACAGGCGGCACAGGCTCCTGTCAATCCGCCGCCCGCGCAGCAGACCGCGACGACCGCGCCTGCGCCACCGTTCGACGCGAGCAACGTGATTCCCCCGCAGGTCGAAGGAATCTCGTACGCGTTTTTCACCACGGTAGCCATCTGCGTTGTCGGCTTGCCGCTCGCCCGCGCGTTTGGGCGGCTGCTCGATCGCAAGGCAGCGTACAAACCGGTGGCCGGCCCGGATCTGACGCCGCACATCCGTCAACTTCAGGATTCCGTCGACGCGATGGCGATCGAACTCGAGCGGATTTCCGAGGGGCAGCGGTTTACGGCGAAGCTGCTGGCCGAACGGTCAGGCGGGTCCGAGCAGAAGTAGGAGTGCGGAGAGTCCGGTCTGCTCGCCGTGTGTGGCAGCAGCCGCGGCCGCGGCGTTCGAGAGTCGCGTTTCACACAGCGTGAGCCACGAGTCGAGATCAGCTGCGTCGGCGTTGGCGAGATCCGCGAGCTCGCGTTCTGCTCCCACGCTGACGGCGCGATCGATCAGCGTACGGATGGCTGTCACTCGATTTGCGTGTGCCGCGCGCGTGTGAGCGCCTGCGCTGCGAAGCGCGGCGTCGACGCGGGCGAGAATCGCGCGACGCGCGTGTGAAGCGGGAGCGCAAGCACCGCTCGATTCGCGCGCACGGCGGCCGGCCAGCCATCGCGAGAGCGCGGCGCGCGCTGCCGTCTCGAATTTTTGGTCCGGCGGTGCGGGTGCGACCTTCACTGCGAGCGCCATCGCGGCTAAGTCGCCGGGCGCATCGCTGACTCTCCATCGGCCGGTTCTGTCGATCAGACCACAAACAACCGATTCAGAACCAGCTCCGCGCACGACCGCAATACAGCCCCGCCGAGTCGAGTGGACACATGCAGCGATCGAGTGACCTGTCGTGCGATCGTCGGCTGGCCACACGCTGACGGCGGCGCGCAGCTGCTCGACTTCTTTCGGCACACGTGCCGCCTCGATTCGCTCGGCGTGCTTTCTCGCGAAATGACGTTCGAGGGCCAGCAGTCGCTCAGCGGCCGGAGGCGGTACGAAGCCGTATACATGGACGCGCTCGTGCAGGGATCCCATCCGCGCTGCGCGACCGACGCGCTGCTCGAGCGCGGCGGGGGTCCATGGGATGTCGAGGTGCACGACCACCGACGCGCCCTGAAGGTTGACGCCTTCACTGAGAAGGTCCGTTGTGATCAAGAGCGAGATGTGATCACGGCGGGTCGTGGTGCGCGCGTCGCCGGCAAGTGCATCGATAACCTCGGAACGCGGACGTGAGCCTCCCGCCGTGCGAGCGCCACGCGCAGTGAGCACTGCCACGCCGTTCTCCGCTCGCAGCGCATGATAGAGTGCATCGGCCGTTGCCGCGTGCGACGTAAATGCGATGACCTGCGCGCATGGATGCGCGGCGCGGAGTTCGATCAGCATTTCGGCGCGCTGCGCCGAATCGCCAGCTATTTTCTTGCGAATGCGCGCGCGGAGCGCGCTCACTCCGGCGAGATGCGCGTCGAGCACTGCGCGCAGACGGGAAGTATCCGGCGCGCGATGCGACGCAAACATTGGAAAGGCGAGCTGCACCGAGTCATCGCCGACGACCCAGGCGCGCAGTTCATCGCGCGTGGGCACGCGGCCGTCGTCGAGGATAGCGGAGAGCGCCGCGCCGCGCTGCAGTCGTCGCCGAAGCGCGCTGTCGAGCGCCGCGAGGCTTGATGCCCAGCAGCGCGCAAGCGTGATGGTGAGCAGCGCCGATGCTTCACGACCATCGAGTGCGGGCAGCGGCGCCGGGAGATTCGAGATTGCGTCACGCAGCTGCGGCCCGGAGCGAACGCGACGCCAGTGCGGCCCGTCGATTGCCGGGAGCAGCGATGTATCACTGGCGTGGCGCACGATGCACTGCCCGCGCGCTGTGTCGCTGAGTGTGTAGGCTCGCGGGCCCAGAAAGAGCGCCAGCAAAGCAGAAAGCTCCGCCGTTCTGTTGCGCACCGGAGTCGCTGACAGAAGCAGAACGCGACGGTACGCCACGAGACGCGAGAGTCGCGCGTAACGCGCGGTTGCCGGATTGCATACGTGATGCGCTTCGTCGACAATCACCAGTCCGTTTGCGGGATCGTCGGGCAGCGCGATCGCGGATTTGCGCCGGCTCAGTGCCTCCATGGAGATGAACGAAACAGTCAGTCCGGCGGCGGCGGCCGCCTCGCGCCACATCGAACGAAGCGCACCGGGTGCGATGACGGTCGTGTCGCGAAAGCTGTGCGCGAGTGCGAGCGCTACGTACGTCTTGCCGAGGCCGGGTTCGTCTGCGAGGAGTGCGCCGCCCGTGCCCTCTACGCTGGCGCGGACACGATGCAGCGCGTCGCGCTGATGCGCGCGCAGCGTGATGCCGCCCGCAGTGACCGGTGCGTCATTGGCGTTTCCGAGGACCGCGCTCGCGATTGTCGCGAGCACAGCGTTCAGCGCAGACACCATGTGAGCAGCGGCTCGATGTCGCACGAGCGCACGCGATATGCGCGTATTGCAGCATCGGTGAGTGTACTCGCATCGGGGATTTCACCGTCGAGCGCCTCGCGTGCGAGCGGTGCGAGTATCGAAACCGCGCACGGCCAGTCGAGCGGGATCGGCAGACGTGCGAGCGTCCAGCCCAGGTAGCGGTGATAGCCACCGCGCGCAGGCTCGGCGATTATTGCCAGCCATGCCGCGACGACTGGTGAGTTGAGGAGCGCGGCGAGCGCATACGCGTCGTCGAGCGACGGCGTGCGCGCGACATAGCAGCTGTTGATCGGCACAGTGGTATCGCCGGGCAGCAGTACGAGTGCGCGCGGGGATTTCCCGATATCGCTCCAGACCACGCGCGGCAGATGGCTTCGCGCCGCATCGGTGCGAAAGAGCGACCACCAGCGCGAGGCTCGTGCGGCATCGGCGCGTGACTCGAGTTGTTTACGCCACGGCGCGAGCCACGCCGCCGCTCCCGTGGGGAGCTGTTTCATCGGCGCGTCGCTTACGTCGTGCGTCCAAAGGACGGCTGAGTCATCCGCAGTCGCGCTCCATGCGCGAACCGCTTCGCCACGGAGCAGCGGCCGCAGCATCCGGCGTTCGACACGACCGTTGCGATCGCCGCTGGTCACAGGCCAGAAATCATTTCGGGCATCGCGCCATCCGGCGGCAGGCGTGACGATGAATGCGTCGTTACAGCCGCTCTTCACACCGAGGATCGGACGTCCGAGCGGTGTGCGCGCGAGCGGCGTTCCGGCGGCGTTGATGCGATCGAATGCGGCGCGAGCATCCGGTGGAAGCAGAAGCCAGGGTGCGCCGGGGGTGTCGTCCAGGCCGATACGCGCGCGGGCCATATTCCATTCAAGCGCGCTGTCGCGGTGGTGCACGGCGATGCGCACGACGGATGGATTGTCGTCGAAGGGTTCGTCATCGTCGTGCTTGCTCGCGAGCAGGAACGACGGATATACGGCTGCGTCAAAGGCGGCGCGCGATTCTGCCCAGTCCTCGATCGCGCAGAGATCGACGCGGTCATCAAGCACGCGCCGCACACCGCCGCCGGCGAGCGAGCGCCAGAGTTTGGCGGGCAAGAGCAGCGCGATCGTACCGCCCGGTCGCGCGAGAGCGACGGACCGCTCCACAAATAGCGCAGCGAGATCGACCTGCGCGGAGAAACCACGCCCCGCGCCGGTTTCCTCGGCCCCGGGCATCCACGCTGCTTCGCGAAACGCACGGTATCGCGCGCGCAGCACATCGCGCATTGCCGGTGGAATGTTATGCAGCCGCACCCACGGTGGGTTGCCTATGACAAGGTTGAAGCCTTCGTTCGCGGCCGCGTCGGAGAAATGGACGGGAAATGAGAACGGAAGAGGCGCGCCTGACTTCAGCGCGGCAACTCGCCGCCGCAACTGACGCGCGTGATGGCGCAGCTCGCCGAGCAGTGCGCGCTGCGCCGGCGCCGCAACGGTGCGCTCGGCGAACAGATCGTGCGATCGCATCGCGCAGAGCAGGTCGCGGCGGCGCGCTGCGATGGCGTCTCGTTCCCGTTCGGCAACGAGGATCGCCGCGCGACGCTCTTCGCGATCGAGCGTGCGGGCGAGCAGCCGCTTGCGCGCGCCAGTGGAACGGGCATAGCGGCCGCGCAGCTGCGCGAGCGCAGTGGGCACGACGATTTGGGCGGAATCGTCGAACGCGGGACCTGCGAGCGCGTCGCCGGCGCGAATGTGGCGATCGAGATTCGGGAGCGGGCGCACGCTGTGGGGATCGCTCTCGTCGGCATCGATCACTACAGAGAGCCAGAGCCGCAGTTCGCAGAGCCAAACGGCCGTCGGATTCACATCGACGCCGAAGATCGATCGAGTAAGCACTTCGCGGCGGCGATCACCGACTGACCGATCGTCGCCGGCCGCCTGCGCGAGATCGGCGATGCGCTCGAGGAGATGCACGAGGAACGCCCCCGATCCGCAGGCCGGATCGAGCACGCGCAGTTTCCCCAGCGCGCCCCGCAGGACTTCGCGCTGCGCGGCCGGCAGGCGGTGACCGTCGCGCGCCGCGCGGGTGATCTCTATCGGAACGTCGAGCGATTCGAGCACCGTCTCCAGTCCGCTGCCGGCGACGCGTTCGATGATCGCACTCGGCGTGTAGAACGCGCCCGACGAACGTCGGTCAGCTGCGGCCATCAGCGACTCAAACGCCCGGCCGAGCATTTCGGGATCGATCGCCGCTTCGCTCCACGCGGACGACGTTTCGCGCGCGGTAACGCGATAGCGGGCGAGGAGGCCGCCGATGAGCTCGCCGAGTGCTTCGTCGGAAAATCGAAGATCGCCTGCGCTCCGTTCCAGCGGGGTGCGCGCGAAGAGTCCGCCATTGAGAAATGGAATGCGGCCGAGCGAACGCGCCGCCGCGGCACGTTTGTTGACCGGCGTATTCAGTGTTCCAAAGAAGAGCGGGTCGAGCAGGCGGCGATGAGCATCTCCGCCGTTGGCGCAGCGCGCGTCGAATGCGTGGCGAAGAAACTCGCGATCGCCGTCGAGCCATCCTTTTGCTTCGAGGAATGCGATGAAGAGGATGCGCGATGAACAGAGGAGCGCGAGCTCGCGTCGCGCTGCGATGTCAGCGCGGCCGCGCGCGGAGGTGGCGAGTGTACCGACTACGCCCTCGAGTTCGCGATAGAAGCGCCGGGTGAGCGCATCGCGGCCGAGAAGTTCCCGCCAGCGGTGGTGCACGAGTACGTCCGCGCCGCACGCGGCATCGGCCATGGCGGCGAGGGTTTCGCCGTCGGAGTCGGTGATGCGGGCGAGATCCATCGAGAGCGCGGCGATTTGCGTTCGAGTGCCCGGTGCGGGTGCCGCCATCACGAGCGCGTTGGCCGATGGCTGTGTGACGATGAGCAACCAGAGCAACTGCGGCGCGCGCGCGGTTGTCTGCGCGGCGACGCGTGCGACAGTTTCGCGCAGCGACACGCCCGGCGCTGGCTCGAGCAGCAATGCGCGGAGCGTGCCGGCGCCGTTTGCAACTGATGCGCGTTTGATAGCGCGATCGAGGCCGAGTGCGCGGCGGCCTTCGAGGTCTAGTGGGAGCGGCTCGGTGAATCCCAGCGCGATGGAGATTCGCGCGAGGTCACGGAAGGTTCGGGCGCCGGTGAGGAGCTCGGCGGCATTGCGGAGAGAGGACACACCGCACGATGGCGTGCGGCGCGGACGGAAGCTTTACCTGATCTGCGCATGGCGTATCGAAAAAGCGCAGCGAATCGAACCGCAAGTGGAAGGTTAACAACTAACTGTTGGTCGGTGTTCTGTTGACGAATTTGTTAACAGAACACCGACCAACAGTTAGTAGTTAACAGTTCACTTTTTATGCCGTGAGTGCGTCTATCAGTTTCGGAAACTCACCGATATTCTCCAGCCAGTACGTCGGCTTCGCCACCGCAATCTGCTCGCGCGTGAACGGCCCCCAGAGCGCGCCAACAGTTCGCACGCCGGCGGCGTTTCCCGAGTTGATGTCATGCGGCGAATCGCCAACCATGAGCGCTTCGTTCGCACGGACGCCGAGTTTTTCGAGTGCGAGCAACACGGGCTCGGGTTCCGGTTTGTGTCTGGTGACCGAGTCTGCACCGATCACCACCGGCAGAAACTTCGAGAGGCCGGTGATATCGATTCCACGCTGCGCGAGCTCATTTCCCTTTGACGTGACGATTCCCATCACCAGTCCGCGAGCGTGAAGGTTCTCGAGTACCGCGGTTGTTCCCGGATATTCCTTGATCACCTCGTCGTGATGAACGAACTGATATGCGCGGTACCGCTCGCGCAGCATCTCGAGTTCTTCCGGGCTGCGCGCGTAGAGTGCGAGCTGTTTGTAGAGCGGAGTGCCGATCCCGGCCATCCACGCGGAGTCGTCGGGGACTTCGCCGGTGAATGCTTCAAAGGCATGATGCATTGCATCGACGATCAGACCGATCGAGTCGATGAGGGTGCCGTCGAGGTCGAATAGGACGGCTTTGAGTTTAGTGGGCATGTATGAAAGCTAACGCGAGACGTAGGCGCGCCCCTTCCATTCGACACGGTCACCTTTCCACGCAGCGCGAGCAAACATCCCCATTAGTACGATCGCCGCGAGCGGATTGAGCAGGGCATACCACGCGGGCGCGCGAAAGGCGATGTGCAGCAAAATCCAAAACAACGTGTTGATCGTGAACGCGATCGCGCCCCAGATGCCGACGCCGACGGAAACGACTCCTGCCAGAGCGAGCACGATCGCGGCAGCCGGCGCGATCTCCCAGAGCGGAACCAGCGGTGCCAGAACGCGCAGAACGGTCTGGAGCGCCGGTCCGGCAGAAACCGTATCGCGTCCCGCGGCCCAGATGTTCTTCCCCCAGCCGCGCCAGACCTCGCCGAAGCCTTCGTACATGCGCGTGGTCATGTAGTCGAACCCCGCGACGATCTGCACGGAGTATCCGAGCCGCGTCCATTCCTGCGCGAGCCGCAGATCTTCCGCGACATGGGTCCGCACCGCCTCGTGCCCGCCCGCGCGATCGTATACCTCGCGGCGCATCAGCATGAACTGCCCGTTCGCAATCTTGTCGAGCGGGTTGGCGGAGCGACTCACTTTTTCAGTATTGCCAAAGCGCGCAACGAGCATTCCGAACACATGCGGCTGAATCAACCGCTCCCAAAATGTTTCCATGGTCTGCGATCCGCCGACCGTGAAGAGATCAGCGCGACGTTCACGCATCGCATTCATCGACCGTGTGAGCAGTTCAGCCCCGTGACGCGTGTCCGCATCGGTAAAAAGCAGGAAAGTCCCTCGTGCGATCAACTGCCCGTTGTGGCACGCCCACTGTTTCCCAATCCATCCCTCAGGCAGATCCGGATTTGCAACGACTTTCACACGCGGATCGCTGTCCGCAATCCGCCGCGCGATATCACCCGTTCCATCCGCCGAGTGATCGTCAACGACAATCACCTCAAGATTCGGCCAGGTGCCAGCGAGAATAGACCGAACGCATGCCTCAATATTCCGCGCCTCGTTCCGCGCCGGCACGATCACGGAAACAAGCGCCGCGTCAGCAGGCGCATCCGCCGGGTATTTCTCAAGTGAAGTCGTTTTCCGCAGCGGCCACAGCACAAATAGCGGGAGCGCGAGCCACGGCGCCGCGCCGAGCGCGATGTACTCCCAAGAGAAATCCGCGATCATCGGCGCGATTGTTTTGCGAGAATCACCGCCGCCGCCACGTCACCGGTCACGTTCAGCGTAGTCCTGAACATATCCGGAATCGTGTCCACGCCGAGCAGCAGCCCCACTCCCTCTGCCGGCACGCCGGCGGCGAGTAGCACCGGCACCATCATGATGATCGACCCACCCGGAATCCCCGGCACCGAGAACGTCGTAACGATCGTCGTCACCGCGATCGCCGCGTACTGCGGCGGCCCGAGCACCACGCCGTACAGCTTCGCGATGAACAATGCGCCGATCACCTGCGCGATCGCCGCACCAACGCGAAAGAGCGTGACCGCGAGCGGAAAGAGAAATGCCGCAAGTTCCACCGGCATCCCGAGCCGCTCGCGCACCGGCTCGAGCATCGCAGGAAGCGACGCGAGCGACGATCTCGACGAAAACGCCACCGCCTGCGCCGGGAGCGCAGCATATGCGAAGTTCTTCAGCGATATACCGCCGAAAATCACGGCAGCCGGATAAATCACGAGTACGCAGAAAACTATCGTGACGCCGCTCACGAGCGCGATGTACGTCGCGAGCGCACCCGCCGCGGCGAGACCAAGCTTCGAGGCCACCGCTACAGCCAGTGCGAACACCCCGATCGGCGCGAGCGAGATGATCGCGCGGACAAGCACCAGCGTTGCGCTCTGTATCCCGGTCACGATGCGAATGAAAATTTCGCGCTGGTCCGCAGCGATCCGTGAGAGCGCCATTCCGAACATCAGCGAGAACACAATCAGCGGCAGCATCGCACCGTCCGACGCGGCCTTCACGGGGTTTGCCGGGACGAGATCTACGATCCACTGTCCGATTCCGGGCAGCGCCTTCGCGCTCTCGACCGCCGCACCCGCGGATTGTGCCGCCCCCGCGCGCAGTGCTGCGGCTGCGGCCGCATCTATATGTATGGTGGCCAGGATCGGCGGCCCGGCGAGCAGTGCCACCGTAACAGCCGCGGCGAGAAGGGCGAGAAACACAATTAGCGCGCGTGCGCCAATCCGGCCCACGGACGACGGATCGGCCGCTCCGCCGACGCCGACGATCAGGCTCGAGACTATGAGCGGAATGATCGTCATGCGGATCGCCGAGACCCAGAGCGTGCCGACGGGCTCGACGAACGGCACAATATGCGCGAGCGCGTCTGGCGCGGTCGCTGCCAAGCCGAGGCCAACTGTCAACCCTGCAACGAGTGCCAGCAAGACTTTCAGGGCGAGCGACATGCCGACAAGCTACATGCGTTGCATATTTTATCAATGACCTACAAGACCGGAACCGACCTCGTCGACGAGGCGCGATCGCGGATTCGCGAGATCTCCGCCGCCGACGCGAAAGCGATGATCGACCGCGGCGACGCCGTGACCTACCTCGATGTGCGCGAACCGAACGAGTGGAACCTGGGCCACATCCCGAAAGCCGTGCACATTCCGCGCGGCAACTTGGAGAGCAAGGTCGAGGCGCTGGTGCCGCGCGACGCAAAGGTGATCGTGTACTGCGCGCGCGCAAACCGTTCCGCGCTCGCGGCGGACACGATGCAGGTGATGGGATACACCGATGTGATGTCGCTCGCCGGCGGATGGGGCGACTGGGTCGCTGCAGACGGACCGGTCGAGGGATGACGACCCTGATCCTCGCTGTTGCCCGCCTGGGCGGCATAGCGGAGGCGATCCGCGCGAACGCACCCGCGCTCGCGGAGCGTGACGGAGAGTATTTCGAGGCCGCTGTCGCCTTGATCCTTCGCGCGACGAGCGACGAGAAGATCGAGATCCTGTTTATCAAACGCGCCACACGCGCGGACGATCCGTGGAGCGGCCAGATCGCATTCCCCGGCGGCCGGCACGAAGAGGTCGATGAATCGCTCGAGGACACCGCGGTGCGCGAAACTCGTGAGGAAGTCGGACTCGAACTACGGCGCTACGGCACGATCTGTGGGGCGCTGGATGAAGTGCGCCCCCGCACCCCCGTGCTGCCGCCGGTCATCGTGCGACCGTACGTGGCGATGATTAGAGCTGATGCGCCCACCGGCACGAGTGACGAAGTCGAGCGTTTCTTCTGGGCTCCGCTCGACGCGATTCTCGATCCGGCCGCGACGCGCAACACGGAGATTTCGATTCGGCAGACGGTCACGCTGCGCCCCGCGATCCACTACAAGGGCAACGTGATTTGGGGAATGACCGAGCACATCCTGCGCAACTTCGCTGCGATTGTTCAGCCGGGCCGCGGTCGATGAGCTACGACAGCTGGAACTCGTATTCGCGCATGCCGCTCGCGGTGCGTGCCGGCGTGGCGCTCTTGATCACGCTCGCCTTTCTCATCGTGCCGGCGTTCGGTGACCAGTGGGCGTACGCGCATCTATATATACCGAAGATCTACGATCGCGATTGGGCGATGGCGCTGCGTGCCGCCGGTACGCTGTACGTTTGGATTCCGGTCGCGCTGATCGTCTGGCTGGTGCAACGCGAGCAGAATCCTGCGCTCGCAAAACGACGCAGCCTGCTGATGCTCGGATCGCCCGTGCTCGCCGGTGTTTTGTGTGAAGTCTTGAAGATCGTGATTCGTCGCGAGCGGCCCGATGTCGGCGCGGGCGAGTGGGTGTTCCGCGATTGGAGCGAACACACATTTTCCTCGGCGGGGCTATCGACGCCGAGCAGTCATACGATGGTCGCGTTCGGCGCGGCGACGATGTTGGCGCGGTTGTATCCGCGCGCGCGCTGGGTGTTTTATGTGATTGCGTGGGGGTGCGGCGCGACGAGAATGCTTTCACACGCGCACTATGTGAGTGACGTGACGTTTGGTGCGCTGCTTGGCTGGGCGGTTGGCTGGGGACTTTGGATTCAGTTTTCGAAACTGAATGAAGCGGCGTGATTTTTTTATAAGCAGTGCGGCGGCGCTCGGTGCCGCCGCGTGTGTGCCGGCAACGCTTGCGATTCCACGTTTCCAGGTGCCCTCGCGATCGCAGCTCTGGTGGCAGCGTGCGGAGCTCGGATTGTTCACTCACTTCGGGATGAACACTTTCACCGATCGTGAGTGGGGCGACGGGCACGAAAGCCCAAGTCAGTTCAATCCAACGCGCTTTGATGCGCGGCAGTGGGCGCGCGCGGCAAAGGTGGGCGGATTCAAGTACGTGATTCTCACCGCGAAGCATCACGACGGATTTTGTTTGTGGCCGACCAAGTATACGGAACATTCGGTGAAGAACAGTCCGTGGCGCGACGGTCATGGCGATGTTGTGCGCGAGTTTGTGAACGCGATGCGCGCGGAAGGATTGCGGCCGGGATTGTATCTCTCGCCGTGGGATCGCCACGAGCATAGCTACGGCGACAGTCCGCGATACAATCAGTACTATGTGGCGCAGCTGACCGAGCTGCTCACGCAGTATGGCCCGATTGTAGAGTTATTTTTCGACGGCGCGAACGGTGAGGGGCCGAACGGAAAGAAGCAGGTCTATGATTGGCCGCTCATTCATCGCACGGTGCGCAAACTGCAGCCTGATGCGCTGATGTTTTCGGATGCGGGTCCGGACATTCGCTGGATCGGAAACGAACGGGGAATCGCCGGTGATCCGAACTGGTGCACGGTAAATCCTGCTCTCGTGCCGTACGCCGGATTCGATGCGCCGCAGGTCGGCGAGTGGCTCCAGCACGGACAAGCCGATGGAACCACATGGCGGCCAGGTGAGGCCGATGTTTCGATCCGGCCCGGCTGGTTTCATCATGAGGCCGAGAACGCGAAGGTGCGGAGCGTCGAGAACCTCATGGAGCTGTATTTCGCGTCGGTTGGGCGGAATGCAAATCTGTTGCTCAATGTGCCGCCGACGCGTGAAGGATTATTTCACGAGGCGGATGCGGCGCGTCTCGCGGAGTTTGGCGCGCGCGTGCGCGATGTGTTCGCAGTCAATCATGCGGCGCGCGCGCGTGTGACGCGCACGAACGATGGCTTGGAGCTCGAGCTTCGCGCGAACGCATCGATCGGGATTGCGGTGTTGCGCGAGCAGATCGAGCGCGGGCAGGCGGTTTCACGCTACCGCGTCGAGGCGTTCGCGAGCGGCGCGTGGCTTCCCGTATCTCGCGGCACGACGATCGGTCATAAAAAGATCGATCGATTCTCCGCTGTCACGAGCGATCGGTGGCGTATCGTGATCGAAGAGTCGGTGCGACGGCCCGAACTCGGCGAGGTCGGGCTGTATTAGCGGCACAGCTACCGGCTCGCGCGGGAACGGTAATTGCGAAATAAGTTAGTACGTACTAACTTATGGTTTCCGTGGCACATATCATTTCGCCCCCTCCGCCGCCAGATCCGGTAGAGCCGCCTCAGCCATCCGGCTGGCGCCGCTCGCGTTCGGCACCATCGCTCGCCGACGCGCACCGCAGCATCCCCGTGAATCGCGTCGGATGGTGGCGGAAGATCCTCGCGTTCTCGGGGCCGGGATATCTGGTTGCAGTCGGCTACATGGATCCGGGCAACTGGGCCACCGACATCGCCGGCGGCGCGCGCTTCGGTTACGCGCTGCTCTCCGTTGTGCTCGTCTCGAACCTGATTGCGGTCCTTCTCCAGGGCCTCGCGCTCAAACTCGGCATCGCCACCGGCCGCGATCTCGCGCAAGCGTGCCGCGATCACTATTCCCGCCCGGTTTCGATCGCACTCTGGATCGGCTGCGAAATCGCGATCGCTGCATGCGATCTCGCCGAAGTGATCGGGTCGGCCATCGCGCTCAAGCTGCTGTTCAATATTCCGCTGACGATCGGCATTCTCATCACCGCCGCCGATGTGCTCGTGATTCTGCTGCTGCAGCATCGCGGCTTCCGCATGCTCGAGGCGGTCGTCATCACGCTCATCGCGACGATCGGCATTGGCTTCCTCTTTGAGATGGTCATCTCGAAGCCGGATCTCGCTGCAGTCGCGCTCGGATTCGTGCCCGCGCGATCGATCCTCATGGATCACGCGCAGCTCTACATCGCGATCGGCATCCTCGGCGCGACCGTGATGCCGCACAACCTGTATTTGCACTCCTCGATCGTGCAGACGCGCCGCTACGAAGAAACATCCGAGGGAAAGCGCGAAGCGATTCGATATGCATCGATCGATTCGGCAATCGCGCTGACATTTGCGTTGTTCATCAACGCAGCCATTCTTATAGTTGCAGCGGCGACCTTCCACTTCAGCGGTTACACGGGCGTCGCCGAGATTCAGGATGCGTACAAGCTGCTGACGCCGCTCCTCGGCATTACGGGAGCGAGCGCTATTTTCGCGCTGGCGCTGCTGGCAAGCGGTCAGAATTCGACGCTCACCGGCACGCTCGCCGGCCAGATCGTGATGGAAGGATTTCTCGATCTCCGTCTCCGCCCGTGGGTGCGCCGGCTCATCACCCGCGCCATCGCGATCATCCCGGCGGTGATCGTGTCTATCGTCGCGGGAGAAGACGGAACGGCCAAGCTGCTGATCCTCAGTCAGGTGATTCTCAGTCTCCAGCTCTCGTTCGCGGTGGTGCCGCTGGTGCAATTCACCGGAGATCGTGCCAAGATGGGGGAGTTCACGAACCCGGGCTGGGTCAAATTCCTGGCTTGGAGCGCGGCGGTTGTGATTGCCGTGCTGAATGTCTGGCTCATCGTGCAGTCCGTCACGGAGTGGCTCGCCTGATGTACACACGCATCCTTGTTCCTCTCGAGAATACCCGCACCGACGATGCGATCGTCGCGCACGTGCGCGCGCTCGCGAAGCACTGCGGCGCGAGCATCGTGCTTATTCATGTGGCCGACGGCTTCGCGGCCCGGAATATCAAATCGCTCGAACTGAAGGAATCCGAGGAAATCAAAAAGGATCGTGCGTATCTCGACGAGCTCGCGTCTAAGCTGACGGCGGACGGTTTTACGGCCGAAGCTGTGCTTGCCTCGGGCGATCCCGCGAAAGAGATCACAGCGGCTGCGCTCCGCGAGAAATGCGATTTGATCGCCATGGGAACGCACGGTCATACCGGCGTGAAGGATCTCATCTATGGCAGCGTCGCGAACGAAGTACGCCACCAGTCGATGGTGCCGGTGCTCTTGGTGCGCGAACGACCCGGATCGTCGAAGTGAGCGCGGGCCGCAGAACTGCGCCGCCAGAGAAAGCGCTCACGCGTCAGGCCGAGGATTATCTCAAGTGCATCTATGAGATAGAGCAGGGCGGCGCGCCGGCAGCTACAACGGACATCGCCGAGCAGCTCGGCATTGCGGCGGCGAGTGTGAGCGGAATGCTTCAGCGACTCGCGCGCTTGGGGCTCGTGAGTGTCGAGCGGTATCGCGGCGCGCGCCTCACGGCACCGGGTCGTGCGGTCGCGCTGCAGCTTCTGCGACGTCATCGCATCATCGAAAGTTTTCTCGTGACCAAACTCGGTTACGGCTGGGATGACGTTCATGAGGAAGCCGAGCGTTTGGAGCACGCGGCGAGCGCGGAGCTGATCGATCGGATGGCGGAGGCGCTGGGGAATCCGACGACGGATCCGCACGGCGCGCCGATCCCGACGGCCGCGGGGCGCGTGGACGAGCGGCGGCTCGCGAGCATTGCTGATCTTCCGATAGGCGCGCGCGCTCGCGTCGTGCGGATGAGTGACCGCGATCCCGAGTTTTTGCGCTATCTCGCGAAGCGGGGGATCGTGCCGGGCGCGACCGTTCGTGTGGCGGCTCGTGAGCCATTCGACGGGCCGATCACGCTGACCGTCGGGCGTGCGAAGCAGGCCGTTGGCGCCGCGGCCGCGGCCGCGGTGTATGTGGATGGAGCGGCGCGCGAGCCACGGACCGGGAAAGTATAGCTGATAGCGATCCCATAGGGGCAGTCTTGATATTCGTGTGCCGGTGAATATCTTAGTACTGAACCTTATTGGAGATCCGCTTTATGCAGCACCGCATACGGTTGGCCGCGCTGATTCTCGCGCCCGCGCTTATTGCCGCCACTTTCGTGCCCGAGCCGAAGGCATATGTGCGCGACGAAGTTCACAGTCAGATCAACTTTCTCGCGAGCTCACGCCTCGTTGACGCGCAGGGCTTCTGGTCGAGCTGGACGGCGAACATCATGTTCGATCCAGACGCACTCGATAAATCGTCGGTGAACATCAACATCGACGCGAAGAGCGTGAATACACGCGTCGAGATGCGCGACAACGATCTGCGCAGCAAGAACTTTTTCTATGTCGACAGTTTTCCGACAATCACGTTCACGTCGAAAATTATCAATAAGCTGGCCGGTCAGACTGCGGACAGCATCATGTCGAACACGAAGCTGAACATCACCGGCGATCTGACAATTCGCGGGATCACGAAGAGCATCACCGTGCCGAGTACGCTCGTGTTTTTCGACCGGAAGGCGAATCGCGGGCGCGTGAAGGGGAAGTTCATCGTGATGCGGAAAGACTACAATGTCGGATTTGATCCGCCGATGAATCCGGTGGCGAACGAGGTGGAGCTGACGTTCGACATTTCGTTCGTGCCGAAGAGATAGCTGAGCTGTGAGCTTCGAACGGCACGACGTCAGACGATAGCTGCGAGTTATTGGCTGCGAGACAACGGCTTCATTACCGATCCTTGCACAAGTCGGTAATGAGGCCGTTTCTCTCGCAGCTGTTCACTCTGAGCGGCTCGCCGGTCGGGGGCGCATCCGCAAGCAGCTTCACATCGAGCGTCACCGTCAGCGCGTCGTCACCGGCCGGAAAATTGATCACGGTATCGAGCGCGACGCTTCCGTCGGAGTGGTGCAGCACGACGTGCACGCGGTTGAAGTCCACCACGCCCGACGCTCCGCTTCCCGCGAGCTGGTATGCCGGCGGAAACTGCGCCTGCCACGACAGGCCACGCGCCACGCGCACCGCCCGGAGACGTGACGTCGCGACCGCAGCTCAGTATCGCGAGTCCAAACGCGATGCCGAGCAGCGTCAAACGTGTGAGCGGTGAACTACGCCGTGAAATGGGGGCCAAAAAAGCGGTTCCTATATCAACAAAAGTGTCCGGAGAACATCGACCAATTAAGAGTCAGTGACAAGGGAACGCGTCTCTTTGTAATTGTGACTCAGGTCACCCCAGCTAGATTTACCCCATCATGCGACTCCGCCCGTTCCTCACGCTCGCCATTCCGCTCGCATGCGCGGCGCTCTTCGCGCGACTCGGCGTGTGGCAGCTCGCGCGCCTCAAAGAGAAGCGCGCGTTCAATACAATCCTCGCCGAACGGCTCGCGTCGCCCCCCACAGACGTAACCGCTCTGCCGGGTGATACGGCGCTCGGCCATTACCGCCGCGCGTCGGCCGGCGGCACGATGCTCTACGATCACGAAGTCGTTTATGCCGGTCGTTCGCACGAGGGATCGCCCGGTGCCGATCTGCTCACGCCGATGAAAATCGCGGGCCACGATACGGTCGTAATGGTGAACCGAGGCTGGGCATATTCGGCGGACGCGGCGCAGATTGTGAATGCGCGCTGGAAAGAACGCGACTCGCTGCACGTTGCGGGGTACGCAGAGACGTTCGCGGGGAAAGAGCGCGGACGCGCGCCGAATGGCGAGCATCGCGTGCACGCGCTCGATCGCGACGCGATTCAATCGATGGTGGGGATGCCCGTCGCACCGTACGTGCTGGTGCAAACGTCGGACAGCGCCGCGCACGCGGACTCGGTGCCGGTGCGGCTGAATACGCCGACGCTCGACGAGGGGCCGCATCAGAGTTACGCGATTCAGTGGTTCAGCTTCGCGCTCGTCGCCGTGATTGGCGGTGTGGCGCTCTCACGCCGTTCTCGCTAGCTATCAGGCATGCCCGACAATATGAAACCGACGCACACTGCTGCGTCTCCGCAGAATGCCCACGTCTCAGAGGCGGAAGCGCGCGACGTTGCAGAACAGGCGCGTGAGACCGAGTGGACGCACCCGAGTTTTGTGCGTGAATTGTTTCTTGGCCGGTTCCGCGCCGAGCTGATTCATCCGCACCCGATGGAAGACGCGGCGGAAGCTGCGCGCGCGAAACCGTTTCTCGATCAACTGAGCGCGTTTCTCGATACGTACGATGCGGACGAGACGGATCGTACCGGGAATATCAAAGAGTCCGATGTTCAGCAGCTGCGCGACATGGGCGCGATGGGAATCAAGATTCCGAAAGAGTATGGCGGCCTTGGCCTGTCGCAGATGACGTATGTGAAGGCGATGGAGCTGGTGACGTCGAAGTGCGGATCGCTCGTCGCGCTCCTCTCTGCGTCGCAGTCGATCGGCGTGCCGCAGCCGCTCAAGCTGTTCGGGACAGAGGAGCAAAAGAAGAAATATTTTCCGCGCATCGCGAAGGGTGCGATCACGGCGTTCGCGCTGACCGAGGTGCATGCGGGATCGGATCCGGCGACGATGACGACATCAGCGGTGCTCTCCGAAGACGGAAAGCACTGGGTGATCAACGGCGAGAAGTTGTGGTGCACGAACGGCACGCGCGCGGAACTGTTCGTGGTGATGGCGCGCACGCCGGACAAGATCGTGAACGGAAAGGCGCGCAAGCAGATCACGGCGTTCATCGTGGACAGCAAGACGCCGGGCTTTGAAGTGAAGATGCGCTGCCACTTCATGGGATTGAAAGCGATCGAGAACGGCTGGCTCTCGTTCAAGGACGTGAAAGTTCCGATCGAAGACGTGCTGTGGGCTGAAGGGAAGGGACTCAAGCTCGCGCTAACGACGCTGAACACGGGGCGCCTCACGATTCCGGCGAGTGTGGTCGGCGGGGCGAAGGCACTGTTAAAATCGGTGCGCGCGTGGGCGATGGAACGCGTGCAGTGGGGACAGCCGATCGGAAAGCATGAAGCAGTTGCACAGAAACTCGCGCGCATGGCGTCGAGCACTTTTGCGATGGAGTCGGTCGCGCTGCTGACGACGTCGCTGTATGAGAAGGGCGGCTACGATATTCGTCTCGAAGCGGCGATCGCGAAGCTTTGGAACACCGAAGCGGCGTGGAAGGGCGTAGATGATGCGCTCCAGATTCGCGGCGGACGCGGCTACGAAACTGCGGATTCGCTCCGCGCGCGCGGCGAGAAACCGATTCCTGTTGAGCGCATGATGCGCGACTCGCGCATCAATCTGATTTTCGAAGGGTCGAGTGAGATCATGCGATTGTTCATTGCGCGTGAGGCGGTGGACGCGCACTTCTCGATCGCGTTTCCGATCGTTGCGCCGGAGTCGTCGTTCTCGACTCGAATCAAGGCACTCATCAAGGCGACGCCGTTCTATGTGACCTGGTATCCCGCGCGCTGGATTCCGAGCTTCAAGACGTACGGCGATTTCGGGAAGCTCGCCGGGCACATGCGTTTTGTGGACGGCACGACGCGCAAGCTGGGGCGCTCGCTCTTTCACGCGATGGTCCGGTTCGGCCCGAAGCTCGAACGAAAGCAGATGGTGCTGTTCCGCGCGGTGGATATCGGAGCTGAACTTTTTGCGATGGCGGCGAGTTGCTCGCGCGCGGTGATGCTGGCGTCAAAGCTGAATCAGCCTGAGGCGATTCAGCTTGCGGATGCGTTTTGTGTTGAGGCGCGCGGCAGGATCGAGGCGCTGTTCAAGTCACTGTACGGGCCGCACGATGAGCAGCTCTACAAACTGGCGATGGGAGTGTTGAAGGGTGAGTACGCGTGGCTCGAGGAAGGGATCGCGTGGGAGTCGTACTATGGCGAGTCTTCAGTCCAGAGTCTTCCGTCTAGCGTCCGAAAACCAGCAGTTGTCAGTTCCGAACTGACGACTGCTGGTTAACAGACGCTAGACAGGAGACCTTAGACGCAGACTCTACGCTACGCGCTGGCGTCGGAACTGAAGAACCACCACCGCCGAAACGATCATCGCGCCACCGAGCAGCATGTTCGCGGTGATCGCCTGACTCAGGACGATCGCGCCGAGCACTGCGGTGAGGAAAGGCTCAACCGTTGAGATGATCGCGGTGCGCACTGCGCCGAGCCGCATGAGGCCCATCAGGAAAAACACCGAGGGCATCACGGTGCTGAAGAGCGTGAGCGCGATGATCGCGATCCATGCAGTCGACGAGAGATTTGCGCTCAGCGTTTGATCCTGCAAGGCGAGCAGCAGGAAACAGAGTGCTGATCCGATCTTTCCATACGCGCTGGTGACGGCCACCGGATGCGACTTCTGCATCCACTGCATGAGCGGGATGTACATGCCGTAGATGATTGCCGCGCCGAGTGCGAGTGCGATTCCGGTCGTCGGGAACTGTGCTGCGCCGGGCGCGCCGCCGGCACCGGGCACTCCAACGATCACGACGATTCCCCCAAAACTGAGCGCGAGCGCCGCGACGCGTCGCAGTGTCAGCGGTTCCGCGCCGCGAATTGTTTGGACGAGCGTGACCCACGCCGGATATGTGTAGAAGAGAAAAGCGAGTGTTGCGACGCCGATGTACTTGAGGCTGGAGAGCGCCATCCCAACCAGCAGCGCCTGCCCACCGCCGCCGAGTACGATGAAGCGCAGCGCTTCGGCCCATCGCATGCGCGGATAATTCTGCGTTGTGATGAAAGTCACCATCACGACGGCGCCGATGAGGTAGCGCCACATGAGGACATCGTAGAGCGAGACGCCCTGCTTGGTGGCGATCGTCGAGAGCGTGCTGACAGCAGCGAACCCGCACGCGGCGAGCAGGGTATACGCTGTGCCGGCGCCAGTTTCGCCGGGGATGGTGATCGCCGCTGATTTTGCTTCGCTCATGAGGAGAGAGTGTAACGGATTCTAAAGTTTCGCGCCGCACGATACGAAACTTTGACATTCAGGGCGCGTATTCAATACGAACGCGATGCAACCATTTGGACGTACAGGTGTTCTAATCCTGTAGAAGGAATAGGCGACGGGCAGGGAGTACTGCGGTGCAGGCCGGTGCTGGTGGGGGGCCGGCCTCCTGTGTACTGACTGCCCGTCGCCAATTCCGTTAACGGCAGAGGTGAGTGGGAGTTGAGAATGAGAGGTGAGTCTGAGAGGGAGGGATGAGTTGGAGAACGCTCAGTGGGAGTTTGAGGGGCGAGAGTGAGGCAGAGAGGGAGTAAAGTGGGAGTGGGATCCTAATCGATTCCCACTCGCACTTTGCTCCCTCTTTCGCTCACTCTCGCCACTCAAACTCCCACTTTACTTGCTCCAACTCATCCCTCCCTCTCTAACTCACCTCTCATACTCAACTCAGATCTCACCTCAGATTTCACCTCTCCCTTCAGCCGGACCCTAGCGTGTAGTCCGTATTCCGATGACTTTTCCGGAATGCCCCCCATCGCATTTCTCGGCCTCGGCGCAATTGGCGCCCCTATGGCCAAACATCTCAAAAATCCGGACTTCGATCTCGTCGTTTGGAACCGGACTCCTTCAAAAGCTGCGGCGTTTGCCGCGGCAAACGGCGCGCGACACGCGAAAACACCGGCCGAAGCTGCGCGCGGCTGTCAGATAGTCATCACGTGCTTGCCGACCTCGCGCGAAGTCGCGTCGCTGCTCGATGGCCCCGACGGATTGCTCGCGGGCATGGCGAATGGCTCAATCCTCGTCGATTGCACCTCCGGTGATCCCGCCACATCGCGCGCAACCGCCGCGCGACTCGCGGAGAAAGGAATCGGATTTCTCGATGCTCCGGTTAGCGGTGGCGTTGTAGGCGCGGAAGCTGGCAAGCTCACCGTGATGGTCGGCGGTGATGCGGCAACGCTCGAGCGCGCGATGCCGGCGCTCAACACGTTCGGTGAAAAAATCGTCCACTGCGGCCCCGTGGGCGCCGGCGATGCGATCAAGGCTGTGAATCAAGCGATGCTCGCCGTGCACATCTGGAGCTTGGGCGAAGGAATGCTTGCGTTGTCAAAAGCCGGTGTGAAACCGGAAGTCGCGCTCGATGTGATCAACGCATCGAGCGGGCGCTCGAATGTCTCGATGAATCTCTTTCCGCAGCGCGTCATTGGCCGGGCGTTTCCACGAACGTTCAAGCTCGCGCTGATCGACAAAGACGTTCGCATTGCCGCACAGTTTTTGCGTGAACAGAATGTGCCGTCGCCGCTGACACAGCTGACGGCTGAACTCTTCGCCGCTGCGCACGCCGAGCTTGGAGAGGAGGCGGATCACGTCGAAGCGGTGAAAGTGATCGAGCGCACCGGCGGAGCGGAGATCAAGTGAGCGAAGTCAGCACGGCAGCCATGAGCCGCAGCGTGCCCGGTGCGCGCGTCGCTCCGCTCGAACAGATCCGCGCGCGTTTTCCGGCACTGGAACGAGTGCATGAAGGGAAGGCGGTTGCATACTTCGACGGGCCCGGCGGAACGCAGGTGCCCAAGTCGGTCGTCGACGCAATGCGCGACTACCTGCTCCACCACAACGCGAACACCGACTGGGCATATCCGACGAGCGCAGAAACCGACGCGCTGATCGCAGCATCGCGCGTGGCGCTTGCCGATTTTCTGAATGCCGATGCATCGGAAATCGCGTTCGGCAACAACATGACGACGCTCACGTTCCATCTCGCGCGCTCGCTCGGCGCCGCATGGGGACCTGGCGACGAAATCGTCATCACCGATCTCGATCACCACGCCAACATCGCGCCCTGGCGCCGCCTGGAGCAGGAGCGCGGCGTGACGATCAAACGGGTCGGTGTCGATCTCGAGCGCGGACAGCTCGACTGGGAGAGTCTCAAGAGCGCGCTCGGCACCCGCACGAAACTGCTCGCGATCGGCGCCGCATCAAATGCGCTCGGCACGATCAACGATGTCACGCGCGCGGCGCGACTCGCGCACGATGTTGGCGCGACGGTGTTTGTCGACGCGGTGCACTACGCGCCGCACGAACTCGTGGATGTTCGCGCGATCGACTGCGATTTCCTCGCGTGCAGCCCGTACAAGTTTTACGGGCCGCACACGGGCGTGCTGTTTGGGAAAAAAGAACGCATCGAGGCACTCGATGTTCCGCGTCTCGATCCCGCGCATAACAATTCGCCGGACCGCCTCGAGACGGGCACGCTGAATCATGAGGGAATGGTTGGTGCCGCGGCGGCTGTCGATTTCTTTGCATCGCTCGCGACGGGCGCGACACGCCGCAAACGTCTCGAGACGGCGTTCGCCGGATTGCATTCGCGAGGACAGGAGCTGGTTCAGCGCCTTTGGTCGGGACTCTCCGTCATCAAAGGCGTCACGATGTACGGCCCGACGCCCGATCAGCCGCGCACGCCGACGGTTTCGTTCACGATGCGCGGGAAGGCGTCGATCGATATCGCGCGGCATCTCGCGACGCGCGCGGTGTTTGTTTCGAACGGAGATTTTTACGCCGCGACGATTGTGGACCTGCTCGGCCACGCGGCCGACGGACTGCTGCGCGTGGGCTGCGCGTGTTACACGTCGGCGGATGAAGTTGAGCGGTTGATTGCGGCGGTCGCGGAACTGCAGGGCAGGTAGCGCGCCGTCTGTAGTCTGCAGTCTAAGGTCTTCTGTCTAGCGTCTGAAAACCTGCGGTTTGCAGTTCACAACTGCGTACTGCGGGTTTTCAGACGCTAGACAAAAGACACTAGACACAGACTCACCGCTTTCCCTCAACCCCCGTCAACTTCGCCAACCGCGCCTTTGCATCGGCAACTTTTGGCTGCAGTTCCGGATCCGCGTTCTTCCACAAGTCGACAAACTTGGTGTAGTTCTCCGCAGCTTTCGTCCTGTCGCCTTTGTTTTCCCAGAGTTCACCCAGCCGGCGGTACGACAGCGCCAGGAAGTATTGATCGTTGTTCATCTTCCCCATGATCGACGTCGCGCCGGTGTAGCGCGTGAGCGTGGCAATCGCCGAGTCCGGCTGCCCGGCGAGATCGAACACCATGCCGAGTAGCGGCGCGACGCACGTGGTGCACGATCCAACGTCAGCCGCGCGCAATTCCGTTATCGCATCGGGGTAACGTTTCTCCGCGATGGCGATCATCGACTTCATCGAATGACGGTTCGCGTCTGCATTCTCGGCCGGCATCGTTCCGGCGGTCGTCTCGAACTCGGTGAGCATCGCGCGCGCGAGATCGGGGCGGCCCGCGAAGCTGTAGATCTGCGCGAGGCTGGCGTATGGGCGCGTGAGCGGCGGCATCGAGGAGAGCGGTTTGCGCTGCAGCGCGCCCTGGAGGATCGAGATCGCGCGTGCGTTGTCGCCGAGGAACCACGCTTCCACCATCGCGGAGTCGGACGCGAGGCCGAGCGTACGATCGGGATAACCGCGTTTCTCGAGAAGCTTCGCGCCGTCGCCATCGAGTCGAAGCGCCTCGTGCACGCGCCCGCGCGTGACGGCCACCGCTTTTTCAACCACGATCTTCGTGCCCATCAAATCGAGCATCGCGGGATTCGCATTGGAAACCGAATCGGCGTACGCGGCGGCCATGTCGTACGCGGTGCGGCTCCAGAGAAAGTTCACGTGATCCATCGCGACGCGCGGATTGTTCCCCGACGCCCTCAGCGACGCTGTGAATGTGCTCTCGGCGGCCGGCATTTTGCCCTGCTCGGCCTGGTATTGCAGGAGGTTGTTGTACGCCGTGAGCGCGGTCGGATTCGACGCGATCGAGCGGCGGAGCAGCCCTTCAGCGCCGGAGAAGTCCCGGTCCTGCGCGTAAATCAGCGCGAGATTGTTCAGCGCCGCGTACTGTGTCGGCCACTTGGTGAGCAGTTCCTCGAGCGCGGCGCGCGCTTTCGCGCGATCGGGGTTCGGGCCCTGCGTGTAGTAGGTGCCGATCGTGAGGTACTTCTCAACTTCCGGAAGGTGATCGCGCATCGCGTACGCGCGCTCGAGCGCGTCGATCTGCGCGGCGCGATCGCGACCGGAATTTCCAAGCGCGATCGCAAGCGCGCGGTATGCAGATGCAAAAGTCGTATCGAGTGCGACCGCCGCTTTGAACAGCGGAATCGCCTTGTCGAGATCGCGCTCGAGGTTCATCGCGCGCAGCCCCTCGGTGTACTTCTGCAGCGCCGGCAGTGATGCGGTCGTGACCTGCGCGAGTTCCGCGGTCGATTGCAAGTGCTTCAGCGACTCGCCCATCTTCCCGCGCAGCTGGTGCGTGAGCTTGCCGATCGTTGGGATCAGATCGGCGACGGACGACGCGCCCGCCGAAAGGGACGCGAGATCAGCACCCGTGTCGGCGGGCGACAACTTCATCGTCACGAGGAAGCCACCGCCGGTGACGGCGTGGATATCGCCGGAGACGATTGCCTTAATCCCCTCGCGCCGCGCGATCTCACGCGCGACGCCGGTGTCGACGCGCGTGTTTGGCGCGCGCTGCATTCGCTGGAGCGCACCCATCGCGACCGCCGGCGTGACGACCGAAACGATCGGCGACTGCCCGAGATCCGCGCGCACGGCCTCGGATGCCGCGGCGCCGAGCGTGCTGTCGCCGCTCGCCGTGAACTCGGCAACGAGAATCTTGTCCTTGTCCTTCATTTTGCCCGAACCCATCAGCGACGCAAATGGCCCGATCCCCTCGGCGCGCAGGGTCATTGCTATCGCGACGAACGCGATGAATGCGGCAAACCCATAGCCGCAGACCGACGCGCAGCGGCGCCATGAAATCCAATGCAGGATTGCCGTCGCGAGAATCAGCGGCAGCACGAGCGCCATCATCATCATCGATGCGGGCAGCACCCAATCGGGGAGACCGATTCCAACGATGGCAGCCTTCGCGATCACGAACATCGCTGCGAACGCGGCAACCCAGATCATGAGCGCGCGGCGCAGCGCACCGGGGCCGCTCATCGCCTGCATCGACTCGAGTGAACCCGTGCTCGTCACGGAGTCGAGTTGACGGCTCACATCGGCCGCGTTCTGCGGACGCTTATCCGGATCTTTCTCGAGACACTGCATCACAAGATGTGCGAGCGCGGGCGGCGTGTCCGGGCGCAGGTCGGAAACCGGCTCGGGGCGCTGGCTCATATGCGCGGCGAGCAGTTTCTGCGGCGAAAGCCCCGCGAATGGTGTGCGGCCGGTGAGCAGTTCGTACGCCATGCAGCCGAACGAATAGATGTCGGCGCGATGATCGGCGCTCGGATCGGCGGCGGACTGCTCCGGGGACATGTACGCCGGCGTTCCGATCGACGTACCGATTTGTGTGAGCATCGATCCGTCTTCGGACGACGCGCGCGACGCACTCAGAGCTTTCGCGATTCCGAAGTCGATTACAGCGGCTGCGCCGCCGGTGAGCACGACATTGTCCGGCTTGATGTCGCGGTGCACGACGAGCCGCTCATGCGCGTAGCCCAGCGCTTTCGAAACATCGCGCAGAATGCTGACGACCTCGGCGATCGGCAGCGGTCCGCGCGCGATCTTCGCGCGGAGCGATTCGCCGTCGACGAACGGCATCGTGTAGTATGGCACGCCGCTCATTTCGCCCGCGGTCAGCACGGGCACGATGTGCGGATGCTGAAGACTCGCGGCGAGCTGGATCTCGCGTTTGAACCGATCGACGTTCACACCGGCGCCGAGTTCGATCGGCACGACTTTGATTACGACTTTGCGGCCGAGCGCGATTTCGGTGGCGGTGAAGACACGCGACATGCCGCCGCCGCCGAGCTCCTGGCCGACGGTGTACGCGGATCCGAGGGCCTGTTGCAACTGGTCGCGCAGTTCCATCCCGAGAAGCTACGGGCGAGAGCTGAGAGGGGGAAGGAACTACAACTGCCCGACGTCAGACGTTAGCGGTGAGCATGTAGCTACGAGACAACGACTTCATGACAGATCAGCGCGCGAATCTGTGATGAAGTCGTTCGCTCGCAGCTAGCAACCGATAGCTAACGTCTGATGTCGGGCTGTTATCTGTTAGCTCGCTTCTCGGGGCTCGGCACAAACGGCTTCTTGTGCGAAACCCGCGTCTTTTCGAGTCCGCTCAAGAACAGTTCGTACTTCGACCCCGGATTCCACAGCACCCATCCGTCGTATCCCGCGTCGTAGACCGCGCGCTTCTGCTCGCGCAGTTCCTCGGGTCCGTACGGCGGCTTGCCGAGCGTGAACGCCTGCAGCCATGGGCGCACGCGTTCGCCGCTCAGGCCGAGCTTCACATTGCGCTCGTGTGCACTGAGGATTGCGGCGTGGATGATCGCGTACGGCTCCGCATTCGGATGCGCGACATTCAGCGAGCCCGGCGGATAGTGCGATGGATACGTCATCGGCAGGATCACGTCGGTGACAGGCGCAAGATGCTCCCACTGTTGTCCGACTTCGAGCGCGTTGGGAACAGTCGTCACAAGACCGAAAATATCCGCCGTCGTGCGGACGCCGAGTTTCGAGAGCCGCGAATGCGCGAGCGAAAGAAAATCCGCGAGCGCCTGCTCTTTGTTCTGTCCGTTCTGGTCCGGAAAGATTTGCGGCGGAAGCGATTTGTATGGCTCGGGGAACCGGATGTAGTCGAACTGCACTTCGTTGAATCCAAGTCGAGCCATGTCTTCGGCGACATGGATGTTGTACTCCCAGAGCTCGTGATGATACGGATTCACCCAGAGCGTGCCTTTTTTATCGCGCCACGGCGTGCCGTCGGCTTTGCGAATCGTCCACGCAGGATGCACGCGCGCGGTGACTGAATCCTTGAACACCACAATGCGCGCGACGGCGATGATGTGGTGTGCGTGGAGCGTATCGATCAATTCTTTGAGCTTCGGAATCGTTCCCGATTTTCCCGCGTTGTGCTGCAGTGACGTATCCGTTGGCGCGTAGTTCAGCCCGAACTCGTCTTTGATATCGATGATCAGTGCGTTGATCTCGGTTTGATCCGCGATCTGAATGAGCTGATGGATTCGCTTCGTGCTTTGCGCCGCGAAGCGGTTCACGTAGAGCCCGCGAACGATCTGCGTATCGGGCGCTGTCGAATGAACAGTTGGAGTAACCGCTGAGGCAGGGGCCTTCGATGCACCCTGCGCGAACGCCGTCGAGCCCACAAAGAGGGCGAGGAGACTGTATTTCACCGGTGTATATTAGTCGAATCGTGACGAAACTTCGCATGGTCACCGGCAGGATTAGCGCTGCGTCGTTCGCGACGCTGATCGCCGCGCTGGCCGGAGTTGCGTGCGGAGGCGCCAAATCGCCGGCCCCGCCAACAGCAGATCTGATAATCGCGACCGCCGACTCGTCTTATTGGGTCACGAGCGGTGCACACGGTCTGCGGACCCGCGGCGTCCCGATGCTGCTCGCACGCATCGACGGACGCTTCCGCGAGATTTACGTCGCCGACGACGACCGGTCGTATTTCGACGCCGTGCTCGTCGGCCAGCGCCTCTGGTCGCGCGATCTCGTGCGCGGCGATTCGGTCGAACTGTTCGCCGATACGCTTGTCCCGCGATTTGCGAAAGCGTACGCAAGGGCGCACCCCGACGACACGCCGCTCGCCAAGGACGACGAAACCGCGGCGCATCCGCGGATTTCGGTCACGGCGGACCTCGAAGTGATCGGCGTCCACGGACCCTACGTGTCGTACGAGTATCGCACCGACATGGACGTGACCGGCGAGCGCACGAACACCGATCGGCACACCGCCCGCCGTGCGGTGCTCGACGTGCGCACCGGAAAAGACGTGACGGTCGCCGCGCTGTTCGGCGGCGAGGCGGCCGGCCGCGCAGAAATCGCCGCGAACGCCGAGTGGAAGCTTGCCCGTGATTCTCTGCTCGCCCTTCGCGATGGACGGAGCACGCGCGCGCAGCACGCGGTGGCATCGTTCACCTTCGACCCCACGAGCTTCACGATCGAATCGCGCGGCGGCGAGCCGCGTGTGGTGTACGCGGTGCCCGGCGAAGTTTCGCGCGGATCGATGAGCGCGGTCGAGCTGGAACCGCGCGCGGTGCCGGTGATGCCGTGGTGGAACGATCTCCGAACCGAACTGCCCGCGGGGCCGGATTCGCTCCTCACCTGGAAGCACCGCGGACTCGAACTCCGCGCGGTGCTTTCTGATGACGGTGATGTCGCACGCCTCACGCTCCGCGATTCAACGCGCACCGACTGGCGAGTCGGCGCCGTGACCGCGCCCGTCTGGCGCGTGATCTGGCTCGATGCAAATGTCAGCGCTGAAGATCGCAAAGCGCTCAAGCGCGCGTTCAATGATGCGTCGATGTACTCCGACGATTCACGGATCGTGATGGCGCCACGGCGCGCGAAGCAGCACAATGCATTCGCGCTCGCGTCGTACCGTCACCGCTGATCAGCCGAGTATCTCAGCCATGTCCGCAAACCCGGATCGTCCCTCCCGCGCCGTCCGCGAATCAGCGCACGAAACCACCGCGCTGATGATGCCGCCTGACGAAAACGCGCGCGGCCACGTGTTCGGCGGCGTCGTGCTTGCGATGATGGACAAGGCGGCCGCGGTTTGTGCAATCCGCCACGCGCGCACCAGCTGCGTCACGGTCTCGGTGGATCGCGTGGATTTCCGCGAGCCGATTCTCGTCGGCGATCTCGTTCATATGAAAGCGAGCGTCAACTTCGTCGGCCGCTCCTCGATGGAAATCGGCGTGCGCATCGAAGCCGAAAACATGCTGCTCGGCACGCGCCGCCATACCAACTCCTGCTACATCACGTACGTCGCGCTCGACCGTGAGGGAAAACCGACGGAAGTTCCGACGCTTGTGCTCGAAACCGACGCCGAGCGCCGCCGCTATGCTGCGGGCGAGGAACGCCGTCGCCGTCGCGCGGAAGATCGCGCGGCCGAGCACGCGAAACTCGACGAATCCAATCGGGAGAAAGCGAAGTGAGCGCGACCATGAGTGCAGGGCGCGAGCCGCTCCAGCCGCCGCGATACACCGCCGAACTCGCGAACCGCGCGCTCCCGCTCGTGCGCCGGATCGTCGACGATCTCGTGATGCGCTACCGCGATTGGCAGGATGCGGTGAGTCGTTTTGAATACGCGACGACAAAGTCCACGGCGTCAGCGCCGGATCCGGAGGCGAACGCGCTCCAGACCGCCGCCGAGAAGCTGGCCGCTGAAGTCGACGAGCACGTTCGCGAACTCACGGAGCTGGGCGTCGAAGTGCGCGCCTTTGACAGCGGGCTGGTGGATTTCCCGGGTGATCTCGACGGCCGGCCCGTGTATTTCTGCTGGATGCGCGGCGAGCCAACCGTTGCGCACTGGCACGAGATCGACGCCGGCTTCGATCAGCGACAGCCCTGTCAGCCGGGCTCTGCGTCGGAGAAGGGGACGTCGATTTCCATTCCGTCGCGCGCGCAACCGGTGGCCGGAAATACTTCTTTGGCCTCGCGCTCCAAATCCGACGGGTCGCGCGAGTAGCGCGCGGAGAAATGCGTGAGCACGAGCTGTCGTGCTCCCGCTTTCGCCGCGACTGTCGCTGCTTCACGCGCGGTCGAGTGTCCGGTCTCCACGGCGCGCGCGGCTTCTTCATCGGCAAAGGTGGCTTCGTGCACCAACAAATCCGCGCCGGCTGACGCGGCAACCGTTGCATCACACGGTCGCGTGTCACCAGTGACGACAACCCGGCGGCCGGTGCGCGTCGGGCCGACGAGTGTTGAGGGCTCGATCACCCGCCCGTCATCGAGAGTGACGGTCTCGCTCTTGGAGAGTTTCCCCCAGAGCGGGCCTTCGGGGATCCGCATTTCGCGCGCGAGCGCGGGATCGAAACGGCCGCGGCGTTCATCCTCGATCAGCGCGTAGCCAACGGCGGCCTGAGCGCGATGCTCAACGGGGAAGGGAAGAATCGAATAGCCCTTTCGAACGATCGGAATGCCCGGCGCGATCTCGGTGACTTCGAGCGGAAAGGAGAGGCGTTCGACGCCGAGGCCGTCAGCCTTCTTCAAGAAGTTGTGCAAGCCGATCGGCCCCCACACCCGGAGCGGTTCCGCGCGCGCCTGCAGCGTGAGCGTGCGCAGCAGGCCCAGCGTGCCGAGGACGTGATCGGTATGGAAATGCGTGAAGAAGAGATCGGTGAGCGCGAAGGAGATTCCGTAGCGCATCATCTGGCGCTGCGTACCCTCGCCGCAGTCGATGAGCATCGTCTCGCCTTCGCGCACGAGCGCGATGGAGGCGACCCCACGTTCGATTGTGGGGCGGCTGGCGGACGTTCCGAGGAACCGTAGAGAGAGGGACACGCGAAGAATGTAACTACAACAGCGAGTTAACTGTTTTCTGTTGGTCGGTTAACGAAGGTGATCCGTCCGGAGTGACGAGCTGGGTCGACGCGGTTCGAAGACCGGACAAATTGGGTGACCTTGGTTAACCGACCAACAGAAAACAGTTCACTCGTTTGACACTTTCCCCTCGAGGACGGCTTTGTGTTTCGAATCATCAATGTTCCCCCCACTCACCACCACCACGACCGGAAACTCAAGACTCTCCACCCGCCCCGAGAGCAGCGCCGCAACGCCGCATGCCCCTGCTCCCTCAACCTTGAACCCTTCCTCAATCCACAAATACGCAATCGCCGCCGCCACATCGTCTTCACTCGACGCCACCATTTCATCGAGCGCCGCCTGTCCCTGCGCGAGCATGTACGCGTCGGCCTGCCCGGATAAACCATCTGCGAGCGTTGGAAGATCAGGAATAACCGTCGGCTTTCCCGTCTGCATCGCGATCGTCATCGCGTTCGTGCGATCGCTCTGCACGCCAACGATCCGCACGTCGGGTGCCTCAGCGCGCAGCAATCCGGCGATCCCGCTCGCGAGCCCAACACCGCCAACCGGTATCAGGATCGTACGCAGCGACGGCAGCTGCTCGAGAATCTCCAGCGCGATCGTTCCCTGGCCCGCGAGGATATCACGACCGGCGTATGCGCTCACGAATGCCGCGCCGGTGCGCGCCGCAAATTCTTTCGCGAATATTTCGGCGTCGTCGTAGTTCGGCGCGGTCGCGTCGACAGTCGCGCCGAACTCTGCGATGCGATCTTTTTTCACTGATGGCGCGGTACGCGGCACGAAGACGGTGAGTTTTACGCCGAGTGTTTTTGCGGCGTACGCGATTCCGAGTCCGTGATTGCCGGCGCTGGCGGTGACCACGCCGCTCGCGCGCTGTTCGGTTGTGAGCATCGCGACGGCGTTGGTGGCGCCGCGCAGTTTGAACGATCCGGTGAGCTGCTCGGATTCCATCTTGAGCCAGACATCGCCGCCGACAAATGCGCTGAGTGTGTCGGATTTGTAGAAGGGCGTGTCGTGAATGGCGGGGGCAATGCGCGCCGCCGCCGCGCGGATCTCGTTGGCAGATGCGAGGATAGAGATATCGCGCGGCGCGGAGCGCTTGACTTTTGGCGTACTCATGCCTATAATATGGGGAGTGAAGTCGGCCCCGCCCGAAGCTTTACGGCGGGGTTTGTAGTATCAGGACCTGAGTGCGAGACCGGTCCTGCAAGTGCAGCGAAGCGCGCCCGAGTCGTAAAATGGGGCTGTAGCTCAGCTGGGAGAGCGCTGTCCTCGCACGACAGAGGTCAGGGGTTCGATCCCCCTCAGCTCCACTTGTTTCATGTTACTAATTCGAGATTTTGGTTGTCCTTGTAGTGATCTGCCCGCCGCCGTTCGGTAGGACGTAGAGTTCCAATGACGGTGAGCGCGGCAACTACAGGACAACTTTCAAGTCAGGCCGCGAACCCTTGGGTTCGCGGCCTTCTTCGTTATAACGGCAACGACAGCTGTGAACGGCGAACGGCGGGTTTTCAGACGCTAGACATAAGACGCCAGACACAGACTAATAACCGCTTCTCTTTCTCAACTCTGTGATGTGCGCCGTGTGGTGCGGGCCGTGCCACGCGTAAATCTCGAGCAGCGCGTCGAGCGAAATATTTCCGTGTTCGGGATGGTGCATCGTGCGGCTGAGCTGATCCGCCGGCAGCGAGCGCAGCAGGTGCACCCAGCGCTCGTGCAACGCGGCGACGATCGCGAGCGAGCCCTCGATCGGCAGCGTCTTCGCGTCGGGAAGTTCCGCCCACTTGGCTTCATCGTACGGCTTCACCGGCGGATTCTCTTCCGTCAGCGCGAGGCGCGTGCGCACATACGCATTCATGTGCGAGTCGGCGACATGATGCACAACCTGACGCACCGACCAGCCGCCCGGACGATACGGCTTGTCGAGATGCGCCTCAGTCAGACCGGTTACTGCGCGCTTGAGATTTGCCGGCGTGTCGGCAATCGTCTGGATCGCGGCAGCGCGCGATTCCACGGTGTGAGAGGTGCGCGGAACGCGCTTGCCAATCGGGAAGCGCAGGTCGGGTGGTTCGGTGGTTGGTGTCATGTGTGACAATTTGCACAAAGTCTTCGTGCGCCGCACGCGCAACATTATCGGTGCGGCGGAATACCATTCTATGATGACTACGCGCACCCGCTCTTCTCTCTCGTTGTTCACGCTCGCTGCAATCGGTGTTCTCGCCGCGTGCGGCGGCGGAGCTGCGGGACCCGCGCCCGCGGCGCAACCCGTGCCGATGGCCGCCGACTACGGGATGCGCGAACTCACGGTCGATCAGCAGGCCGCGCAAGCCATGAATCGATTGACGTTCGGGCCGCGCCCCGGCGAAATCGAACGCGTCAATGCAATCGGCACCGACCGGTGGATCGAACGCCAGCTCGCACCCGAATCGATCAGCGACCCGCAGCTCGACGGTGTGATGCAGGGACTCCCCGTCTGGTCGATGCCGATCAAGGCACTCACCGACTCGTTCCCGCCGCAGGACATTTATATCCGGGATCTTCGCAAGGCGCGCGGTATGCTCCCCAACGCGCAGCTCGTGCTTACGCCCGACGACAGCATCGCGATGAAAGCGATGAACGATCGCGGCAATCAGTACTTCAATCAGTTCCAGGCCGCAAAAGTCATGCGCGCGCAGATGAGCGAACGGCAGCTCGTCGAAGTGCTCACGGATTTCTGGGAGAATCACTTCTCGGTCTTCGTTGGCAAGATGCCGACGCGCTACACACTGCTCGCATACGATCGCGATATCATCCGCCCGCGCGTCCTCGGAAAATTCCGCGATCTGCTCGGCGCCGTCGCGCACAGCCCGGCGATGCTCTACTACCTCGACAATTTCCAGAGCGCGGCCGACTCGAGTCACATGACGCTGCCCGAGATGCGGCAAGCGGAGAAAACGGGGCGCCGTCCGGTGAACCACCGCCGCAACGGCCTCAATGAGAACTACGGTCGCGAACTGCTCGAGCTTCATACGCTTGGAGTTGACGGCGGCTACACGCAGAAAGATGTGATCGCGGTCGCGCGTGCACTCACGGGATGGACGCTCGATGATCCGCGTGCGGGCGGCGGATTCATTTTCCGCGAAGGGATGCATGACGCCGAACCGAAGATTGTGCTCGGTCACACGCTCCCGCCGGGGCGCGGCGTGGAGGACGGCGAAGAAGTGCTCGATATCGTCGCGCGCCATCCCGCGACCGCGCACTATATCGCGTTCAAGCTCGCGCGCCGCTTCGTGAGCGACACGCCGAGCAAAGCGCTGGTCGATCGTGCCGCCGAAACGTTCAGAAGGACCGATGGCGATCTGCGCGCAGTGATGCGCACGATCCTCACGAGTCCGGAATTTTTCTCGCGCGTTGCGTATCGCGCGAAAGTGAAGGATCCGTTTGAGTTGGTGTTGAGCGCACGGCGGATCATGAATGCGTCGCCGGATACTTCCGCGAATACTGCGTATCAGATCCAGCGGATGGGCGAGCAGCTGTTCGGCCACCTCGCGCCGAATGGCTGGCCCGAAACCGGCGATCAGTGGATCAACGCGGGATCGGTGCTCGACAGAATAAACTTTGGTGTCCAGGCCGGAAGCGGCCGTCTGCGATTCGCGCCGGCTGAGCAATGGCCGGGGTGGGCGCTATTGTCGACGATGCCGCTGGACAGGCAGGTGGACGGGATCGTGGACCAATTGCTCGGCGGGAACGCGTCGCCGGAGACGCGGAGCATCCTGTTCAAAGGGCAGAATCCGCTGGCGGCGCGTGCCGCCGCGGATACGTCGATGGCGCCGGCGGCGCCGGTGAGGCCGTCGCTGAAGGATTTGCTGGGAATCGCGCTCGGATCGCCGGAGTTTCAGCGGCGATAGTCGGCGTCTATTTCTTTTTTCTCGGCGCGGCCGGCTTCCCGCTCGTGCGACGATGCGTCAGACGCGGCTCGGACTCGCTGAACAGGCGCAGGTCCCACGGCACTGGTCCGAGCGATTCAACGCGGAGCTTCTTCGCATCGGGATGCGCGAGGTTTAGTACAACGTTTCGTTCGAGTGGCGCGCCGGCCCGGCTCGGGACGATCATCGCGACGGTGTGACCCGCAGCAATCCACGCGTCGCCGGCCGAGCGGCTCGCGGATTGATCGACGTCATCCCACCCGGGCAAATCTTCGGCACGGAGTTCGGCGACGCGCACGTCCGCCGGTATGGTGACGACGGCGATTTCGCGCGGCGGCGGCGTGCGCACGTTGGCATGCGCCCGCGTCTCGAGCACCGCGCCGCCGTAGCTGAGCGCCGCGTAGACAACCTCAGCGCCCGGACTGTTCCAGCGGCCGCCGTATGTGCGCGCGCCGGTGGAGTCGAGCGGAGTAAAGCGTGGATCGTGCAGGCGGATGACGCGGAGCGGAAGCCCAAGCGTATGCTCAGGCGGGGAGCCCATGCCTCAGGCGTTTGAGGATGTCCTCGACGAGACGCGCGCCGGAGTCGGTTTGCATCGCGTGGACGGGCGACTCGTTGTCGAGCTCCGGGTGCGGCGCAGCGAGGAATTCACGGACCGCGTCGAGGTTCCCGTTCCAGGTATCGAGCGCGAACGCGGTGACGCGCGCGAGGCGCGCGGTTTGGTCGCTCTCGGTGTGCGAGAGCGCCTTGCCCTTGCGCCGCTTCCAAGTGGAATCGGGGACGATGGCGCGGCGGACGTCAGCTGCGGCTCCCGCAGTTGCGCCGATGATGCGCGAGATGCCGTCGAGGTCGGAGGCTTTGAGTCCGCGCGCGACCATGCGATGCAGCGCCGCGTCGTACGCAAGCGCGGATGGCTCGGCGACCTTGGCTGGCGTCGTCGCGTGCTGCTCCTTTGGCCCTTTGAACAGGCGCAGGATCTCGGCGGTTGCTGCGTTCTGGCGGTGGTCCATATGGACAGTAATGTACGTCCAAATGGCCCGTTATGCAAGACTTGCATGCTGAGGGTTGAAGGGGCGGTGCCGCGCGACTAGAATTCGTCTCCCGAGCCGATACTTTCCTAATGCTGGATGCAGGAGAGGAGTGCGGGACGCAGGACGGACAACAGCATTGCCCCTTGGTGTAACTGGCAACACGTCTGCCTCTGGAGCAGAAGAGTCCTGGTTCGATCCCAGGAGGGGCAACTGAAAAACTCAGGGCGAGTCAACCGGATAGGTTGGCTCGCCCTATGTTTTTTGCACCGCCCGTGCGACTAACGGCGCATGTTCTTGTTCCGCGCCAAATTGTCCGCTTCGTATGAAGACTGTTTCTCCTGCTCCCACTCTGCGCGCGATCTCGGCAGCCGGTACGCGGTCCAGTCGCTCCCCGACACTGCGTGTTCCCACAGCTTCTCGGCGGTTCCGTTCGGCGTCAGACGGCCCCACCCGCCGCGGATTCGCTCGTTGAGTTGCTCGACCGATTTTGACAACTCGCCCCGAAACTGGCCGCGGCACGCATCGTTGTAATCGAGCGAAAGCGCGCGTGCCCATTCCGCTTCGCTCTCGGAACACTTCGACCGGGCCGTGTCCTGTATGTCGTACATCGCATGTCCCAAGCCACCCGGAAACCCCAGGCGCTTCTGCATTGCCGCGTATCCCGCGTCGCCGACTTTCAGCCAGTCCGTCACTTCTTCTTTGCTGTGTTTCCCATACAGCATGTCGACCGTGTTGATCTGTATCTCGGCGCCGAACGCGTGCTCGTTGAACTGCACGACGAAATTCCAGCCGCTGTAGCCGGTCTTCACCTTTCCGTCGTCGCGCGTCGATTTTTGGTACACCGCTTTGGGAAGCGAGAGTCCGCACGTATCGTTTCTGCACGTCCGGTCCACAAAATTGGCGACCGTATTCATTTGTTCGGGCGTGTTGCACGCCAGCGTGCCGCGCACCAGATCCTTGTTCTCGCCGAAGGCGTAGTCGTAGTCTTCGATCGTTTTGCTCATCGCCTTCTCGATCTTCTTGATCGGACCGGGCACCCACTTTGTTTCGCGATCCTGATCGAGCACGAAGTTCGCGAGGAATTCGAGTTCTTCTTTCAGGCCCGGCGCTTTCGCGTCGATGAACGCGGTCAGCGCGTCGCGCGCGACGATTTTAATGTCCTCGGCCTGTTCCTTTCTGAGCTTTGTCATGAGCTCGGCGATCGTCTGATCGGGGCTCGGTTCCAATTGTCCCGGCAGCAGCCGCGCCCTCGTGCCCAATTTCGAGTTCAGCGCGGCGATTCGCGCTTCTGATAAACGCCCCTTGAGAGCGTTGGTCAAGAATTCCCGGTACATGAGATATCCGTCGTTGTACTGACTGACGACATTCACCCGGGGCGGCATCCAGCGCGGGATGTTGGGCACGTCCTACCTCGAACAGGGAATCTGAAGCGGGAAGGGCACCTCCGATGCTACGTGCGCTAACCTAGCGCTAACCTAGCGCCACCCAAGCGCCGGCGCGACGTGCGTGAGAATTGATTCGAGCACGTGCGCGTTGTACTCGACGCCGAGCGTGTTCGGCACGGTCAGCAGGAGCGTGTCCGCTTCGGCGATCGCCTCGTCGCCTCGCAGCTGCTCGATCAGCACATCCGGCTCGGCGGCATAGGTCCGGCCGAACACCGCGCGAAAGTTGTCGATCGCTCCGACGTGATCGCTGCTCTCGTCCTGGCCGAAGTACATCCGATCGCGGTCGTTCATGATCGCGAAAATGGATCGTGATACCGAGACGCGCGGCACGCGTGTGTGCCCCGCGGCGGTCCACGCTTCGCGATAGAGGCGGATTTGTTTGGCCTGCTGAATGTGAAAGGGTTCCCCGGACTCGTCCAATTTCAGCGTGGAGCTCTGCATGTTCATCCCTTTCTCTGCAGCCCAAACCGCGGTCGCGTTGGATGCGGAGCCCCACCAGATGCGATCGCTCAGTCCCGCTGAGTGCGGCTCGAGGCGAAGCAGTCCCGGCGGATTTGGAAACATCGGGCGCGGATTCGGGCGCGCGAATCCCTCGCCCCGCAGCAGGTCTAGAAACTCTTCGGCGTGGCGACGGCCCAGGTCCGCATCCGTTCCACCGTCCGGCGGTTCGTAGCCAAAGTAGCGCCATCCGTCGATGACCTGCTCGGGAGAGCCGCGGCTGATCCCGAGTTGCAGCCGGCCGCCACTGATCAAATCGGCCGCGCCGGCATCCTCGATCATGTAGTACGGGTTCTCGTAGCGCATGTCGATGACTGCGGTCCCGATCTCGATGCGCTTCGTTCGCGCGCCCACCGCCGCGAGGAGTGGGAAGGGGGACCCGAGCTGCTGGGCGAAGTGATGCACACGGAAGTACGCGCCGTCGGCGCCGAGCTCTTCGGCCGCGACTGCGAGCTCGATGGACTGCTGGAGCACGTCGCGCGGAGTCCGCGTCTCCGAGTAGTGCGCCGTGCTCCAATGACCGAAAGACAGGAACCCGATCTTCTTCATGAGAGGAAGTCTACTGCGTTGTACTGAACAACTCAGTTCTCCGTGCTAAGTGCGTCGCGAAAAGCGATCAAGCATGACGCCAACTGCGAGCACGACAAGAAACACCGGAATTGCGGTGATGACTGGCCATATCGGCAGCGCGAGGAGCGGTGCGCGCTGACCGGACGTTCGGGCGAACAGCCAGTGCACGTTCGCTGCGAGCGCGATGCCGAAAGCTCCGAAGGCGACGGCCCCGGCGGTATGCAGAGCGGTCACGCGTGACGAAGTGCCAAGTCGCTGACGCTCGTACCAAGTGTGTGCGATGCCGACGGCGGCACTAGCCAGCCACGCGGCCAGCCGCGAAATGCGCACGGCATTGAAATCCGGCGATTTGGCGAGAGCGGAGAAAACGATTCCGATTGCCACATATGTCACGCCGACGAGCATCATCGTGCGAGCGTGGGGGCGCCGCCCTGATTCTTCCATCGAGTGCAGTCTCCCTCATATTTGTCGTGTGAACTTACCATTTCTGGCGACGAGTGATCTCCCCCCGGCTCGTTTTTCATTAACAAACTTGTAAGAACCCCTACACGATCCTGTAATAGGGCAGTTGGCATCTTCCGCATGCGGTCCAGGACCAGGCGACGCTGCTTGGTTCTAAAATCTCTCCCGATAAGCGGGACAGAAACCGCAGACAAACACGTCTCGGAGATACGAACTCATGAAGCTCTCAACCCTGCTGTCTTTCGGTGCAATCGCTGGCCTCGTCGCCGTCAACTCGGCCTCGGCTCAGACCGCCACGCAGACTGTCACCTTCCAGGTCACCGCGATCAATCAGATCGCCGTCACCGGCAGCCCGTCGCTCGTCATCAACAGCGCGGTAGCCGGCACGGCGCCGACAGCTGTAACAGCGAGCGGCAATACATGGTCGGTCACCACCAACCAGACTGGCGCATCGATCACCGCGAGCATCCCGACGGCAATGCCGGCCGGCCTGACCCTCTCCGCAAACCTCAGCGCTCCGTCCGGCGCCACGAGCACGGGTCTCACCGCGCTCGGCACGACGGCAGTGAACGTTGTCACGGGCATCACGAAGCTCAACGCGGCGGCCCTTGGCCTCTCCTATCAGCTCGACGCGACCGCAGCAGCCGGCGTCGTCTCCTCGGCAACACGCGTCGTTACCTATACGATCACGGGCGGAGTCTGATTCGTTCCGCTTGATGCGCAAATGAAAAGGGCACCTCAGTGCGAGGTGCCCTTTTTCTCGTGCTCGATTCCCTCAGCTCGTCGGCTTTTTCGTCGCCGGAGCGTCACCCGCAATCACGACAATCTTGTGCGACATCCCTGCCATCTTGTGCGTGAGATCGGACATAGGGCAGTAGACGTCGTACGAGCCCGGCTTCAGCGTCACCATCAGTGCCGTGCTCTCGCCGGCCGGCATTTCGTGCGAGCCCTTCGCCACGCCGGGGCCCATCACGTAAAACCCGTGCGTCATCGTGCCAGCGTTCTTCACCTTGAAGGTGACTGCACCGGCTTTCACTGTATCGTGTGCGATTTCGACTTTCCACTCAGACAGGGTCACCGGAACCGACTGCGCTTTGGCGACCGATGAGATGGCCGCCAGCGCGGCGACGAAGAGAATCCGCTTCATGTGCAATTCCTCGGATGAGAACTTATGGAGGTAAAGATGTGCGCCTCTAGTCTACATCCGGAACGTGCGAACAGTCACCTCCAGGCGCGCCATCTCGTCTGGGGGTGACCGCCCGCATACTGCGGTCAGTTCGGCAGCGAGGCCATGTGACCGTTCTTTCCCGTGGTGTAACGAACTTCGAGACTGTTGCGCTCCGACGACTGACGTGCGTCGCGCTGGTCGCTTGATTCGTCCGCGCGCGGATGGGCGATTTCGTCGTTGTGGCGCACGACCATCGCGTCATGCTCGCGACGATACTGGCGGTCGAGCGGCCCCGAGTCCCAGCTCGCGGAGATCTCTGTGCTGCTGTGACCGTATGGGGCGCACGCGGCGAACGACGCGAGCGTGCCCAGTGTGATGAGAGTTGCAATATGGCGATGAACGCGCATGGTGGCCTCCCGGCCGAAAGTGTGGTGCCACGCGTGTGCCGGTGATTCCGAAATCGGCGTGCGCCATCACTACCTTCGAGACTACCGGAATTTTCAGCCGCAAACAATCGCACGTTGGGCCTAGTCCCATAAGCGCTGCCAGTCACATCGGAACAGCTCAGCCGATAAACTTGTGCGTCGCCGCACGCGCGCTGGCCGGTGCTTTGCCGAGTTTTTTCTTCACGTAGAGTATCGCGCCTGCTTTCAGCTTCTCTGAGAATCCGAGTTCCTGATACATGCCGATGTTCTGGCGGATGGGGGCGAGCACGTAGCGCGACTCTGATATAAATCGCCGGGACTCGGCGAGAAGCGGATCGAGGTGATTCTTTTTGTTCTTCGCCGCCTCAGCCATCCATCCGTCCGCCATGATGTTGCTGGAGAGGATGTTGAGCACGGTACTCGTGGAATTGTTCGCGAGATAGTACGCGCCCAGCAGCGGCGAGACGGCAAAAATATTTGACGTGAGCGCGCGGTCGGGTTCGGATCGCAGAATGAGGTTGACCTTCTTCACCTCTTTGTAGCGCGCGCCCATGATCACCACTTTCTGACAGGTCTTTGCGAGTGCGGCCGCTGCCGCCACGGCCGGACCAGTGATGCCGCCGAGGTCGACGAAGAGGCCGGCGGTAGATGCACCGAGCTGCGTTGTTTGAATTCCGGCGAGCGTCGCGTGTTCATCGCGGCTCGTGCGCAGAAGTTCTGCGACGGCATCGCAGGCATCGCGCGCATCACCGGGGAGCAGGAATCGGCGGTGCGTCGCTGTCTTGTGCGCCTTGTGCCAGTCCTGCGCAGCAACGCCCCAGTTGGCAGCGGCCTGAGCGCCCGCCTTCACCTGCTGTACGATCGGCAGCGCGGAGGTGATGAATTCCATGATGAATGATACGCCGAGCTCGATGATGATCGCGCCGAGATCGAGCACGTCGAACAGTTCGAACAGCAGTTTCAGGACTTTATCGAAGCCGGGGATCCGCAGCAGCGCGCTGATGTCGAAATCCGGAATTCGGATTGACGATAAATCGATATTCGGGATATCAAGCTGCGGCAGCGCGATCGACGGCATGTTGATGTCGGGGATCGTGATGTTCGGCAGGCGGATATTCAGATCGATCGTGAAAAAGTCCGGGTATGCGAGTCTGAAGCCCGGAAATACGACGTCGAAATCGATGAACGGAATATTCAGGATCTTGCTCAGATCGAACATCAGTGACGGAAAGCTGATGCTCGGCCATTTCACCGCGAGCGAAAATGCGAGCGCGCGGAGTGAGATATTCGGAAGAAGATCTTTGAACTTGAGGATTCCCTTCAGGTTGATGCGAATCGCGTCGAGGTTGAAATGCGGGAGCGACGCGAGTTTGATGTCGGGGATCCACGCGAGATTCACGCCGGGAAGCGTGAGCGTCGGAATCCGAAAATTCACGAGCGCCCGCAGATCGATCCCCTTGAAGATGTTGATATTGAGATTGATCGCCGGGACATCGATCGACGGGAGGTCGATCGACGGCAGGTTCACCGATGGCACGTCGATTTTCGGGACGGTGATACCCGGCACTTTCTTCAGCGCGGCGACGCATGTCTTGGCCGCCGCCTGGAGGTTCGACGCGTCTTCGAGCCGGCTTTTTGGCGAGAGCTGCGTGCCCGTGAACATGGTGCGCAGAGATTCCCGGCGATGGCGTGTGATCTCCATGAACGCCAAGCGCATCTTGATCTCTTCTTCCATGCTTAGCGTCAATGTCCGTCCGGGTGCGGGGTGGGCAGCACCCCGCTAACTTACGGATCGGGAGTCTTCGACGCGACGCGGCGTAGTGTTAATCACGAAATCAGGAACAACGTCCTGCTATCCGATGTAGGATCAAGACGCACGCCGCCCTGACTCAACGACACACATGAAACGACTATTCGCCATTGCAAGCGTGGTGGCTCTGATCGCATGCGGAAAATCAACGACTGCTCCCGCCGCGGCGAACGTCGCAGGCGACTGGGGCGGATCGATGTCGGACGCCATTCTCGGCCCCGGAACCATCGGGCTCGTCCTCACGCAAACCGCCGACTCCGTGTTCGGCACGTGGTCGACGAACTATCCGAATTCCGCAGGCAACCTCAGTGGCAATTTGAACGGCACAGTAACCGGCTCGACGATGACCGTATTTCTCAAGCCGAGTGATCCGACGACCTGTGAGTTCGGTCCGCTGAATCTGACCGCGTCAGTCGGCAGCACCGCAATGTCGGGCAACATCGTCACAACGCCCTGCTCAGTCGACGACAGCGCAACGGTTGTGCTGCAGCGGGTCTCATCGAGATAATTGAGGGATGAAGATGCGAATTGCTCCAATGCTGGTGGTCGCCGCTTGTGTGATTTCGGCGTGTAAGAAAACGACGTCGACGGTGACCACGGATCCGCTCACCACGGACAACGTGCTCGTCTCCGGCACATGGAGCGGCTGTCTGGTCGAACCGCGCGAGCCATGTCTGCCGATCTCGATGGTCCTCGCCGACACGTCGGTGACGGATTCCACGGAAACGATTGGCGGCACCGGCAATTGGGGCGCGAACGTTACGATCAAAGGCAAACTCGGCGACCTCAACCTCTCGCTCAACGCGGCAACAGAGGGAGTGCTGCAGGGGTGGAGTTTCACCGGTGTGATCGCAGGCAACTCGATTTCCGGCAACATGACCGTGCCCGGCAACGACACTGCCTATCAGGCGACTTTCACGCGATCGCCGTAGCACCCAACCACGTACCCCGCTTAGTAAGCGATTCGAATCGTGGCCGGTTTGTCGGACGACACAACGACCCGCAGCACTTGATCGGCCTGTCCGGCGCGCTGCACTGTGACCTGCAGCGTCGCGCCACGGGCAGGCCGCGGGTCGATGACCGGCTCGTACGGTCCCGCTAGAACATCGTTGATTGTCACGTCTCCGTTCGCGTCGGAAGTTCCTCTGTACGGAGTATCGACGAACGCGATGACCGCGCCGGCAACGGGCTGTCCGGCGCTCGTGAGCGCGCGAACGCGAACCGTTGCGAGCGGAGCGTGCCAAGTCCGGCCGTCCAGCCAGGTCGCGCGCGCGAGCACGCCGCCTGTTTCGCGCGGATATAAATAATTCCGCGTATGCGTGATCGCGGTGTGGATCGTGTCCAGCCCCATCGCCACGCCGCGCAGGAGCCATTGGTCGATCAGCACGACGCCATTGGGCATCTGACGAAATGACACTTTGCCGCCGGGATTGAAGCGGTCGGTGTGCCCGGGCAATCCTACGTAGCGAAACTCGATGTCGCTCAGGACGCGCGCCGAGGTGTCGATCCAGAGCGTGCCGTCGATGTCGATGCGGTGCATGCGACTGTCCGACGGCGCGAACGCGAGCCCGACTTGATTGGGTCGCGCCTTTGACGGCGCGGCAACGCGGAAGCAGTACGCGCTCGCGAATGCGTCGTCGAGGAGGACGTCGCCGTCGGGACCGAAGAACGATTGCTCTGCCGCGCTATCGGAAGCGAATCCCCATTTGACGAAATCGCCGGCGCTGCGCACCGAGTTGAACGAGCGGTCGGCGTCGTCGGCAGAATCGGTTTCGACGCGAAAGTGTGTGATACGATCGCCAATGCGATCAATCGAGCGCTCGAAAACGAATCGCCGAATCGTGGCGCGCCGTGATTCACGTGCGACGACCGTCGCAAGCAGTCCGGCGCGCGCCTGTTCCCAAAGGCCGAGCGCCGCATCGCGATCGCTGCGTTTTGCACAGTGTGTCTCACCTTCGACGCGAACGCCCGCGAGCATCGTCGGCACGCGAAGCATGTTGATCTCGAGCGAGACTTCTTCGGCCGTCGACGGCGGGATGCGAACATCGCGCGGTTGGAATCCGATGCGCACGACGCGCGCCGATCGCGCACTGCCGGTGAGGCCGGTCACTGCGATGCGGTACGCGCCGGTTTCATCGGTGATGTTGCGGCTGAGCACGGCACCCGATGAGTCGAGCACCATGACGACGGCGCCGGGTATCGGTTGATGGCTCGCGCTGTCGTGGACCGTGCCGCGGACGCTTTGCGCTCTGAGCGAAACGGCGAGTGCCGCGACTAGAAGCGCGGCACTCGCCGTCCGGTGAATCAAGAGACTGGCGCGCTCTCTACGTGTTCTACTTACCTGCGATCAGCTTGAGCACGGTATCGCTGATCTTCTTCTCGAGTTCGCCCTTCGAAGAGCAAGGCGATAGATCGCGATTCGACAGATCGGTCGGATTTCCAAGCGCCTGGATTCGCGTGAAGAGCTGCGACGTTCCGTTCGGGGCCGCCTGGATGTAACTGAGCAGGTTCATATGGATATCCCACGTCTCGGCGTTGGGCAGCCCCATTTTGTCTCCGCAGTCGAGCACGTTCTGCATCAGCATTCCGCCGATGCGGCGGCGGATCTTGATCTTGTCGTTGCCCACAGCACGCTTGGCCGCCACGGGTACGCCCGGAATCTCAAGCATCGCGTACACTCGCGAGAGCACCTGAAACGCCGAGTCGGGCGAGACCGGGATCGACGTTGCGATCGCCGTGTACTCGTTCGTCGTGTTGACACTCATGGTAGACATCGCGGATGAGGCGACAATCATGCTGGTTGTCGACGGCGCCACCGTTGTTTCGGATCCGCCGGAACCGCCGCTGGCGCAGGCGGCTCCGAACATGACGAGCAGAACGGACGGGTTCAGGCGACGCATGGCTGACGCTCCGGGGGAGGGGGTTACGACTATGTACGCCGCGCGCCTACGCAGGTTCCGGCAGAGTGACGCAGTCGCGCCCTAGTATGCGGCACGGCGGCTGGCGCGGCAACAGCCGCGCCAGC
>CAIVZZ010000005.1 GCA_903910555.1 uncultured Gemmatimonadota bacterium
ACCTTCGCCTTGAACTCGGGGGCATGGTTCCGGCGGGATCGTTTCGACATCGGGGACTCCTCCAGTGGTGAGCAAACTTTCGCTCGGGGAGCCCGCTTGTCCACCTATCTCAGCTGTTCAGAAAACCGGGGCCACTTCTGAACCGCGACCATCAAATTCGTCATCGACACGACGGGTCGCGTGGATTTGGCGACAGTGCAGACGCTGACCGCGACGAATCCGGCGTTCGCGAACGCCGTACTCGTCGCGCTGCCGAGGATGCGCTTTCATCCGGCGCACATGGGTGAGAAACTGGTGCGGCAGATATCGCAGCAAGAATTCAAGTTCCAGCTCACGCGCCTCGCGTCCGGGCACCCCTAGAGAGCGGCAGTTAAACAAATCAGCCGCAGCGGAAAATAACGCTGCGGCTGATTTGTTTTTCTGCCCTGCGAAACTCGGTTACTCGTAGCGGAGCGCTGTGATCGGATCGAGCGATGCTGCGCGGCGCGCAGGATAGACGCCGAACACCACGCCGACGAACGCCGAGAAGGCGAATGCGACGATGACCGACGACAACCCGACCTCCGTATTCCAGCCGGCGAACCGGTGGAACGCCACGGCTCCGCCGGTTCCGACGATGATGCCGATCGTGCCGCCGAGCAGGCAAAGCACCACCGCCTCGATCAGGAACTGGAAGAGGATGTTCAGCTTCGTCGCGCCGAGTGCCTTGCGAATGCCGATCTCGCGCGTGCGCTCGGTGACCGAGACGAGCATGATGTTCATGATGCCGATGCCGCCGACGAGCAGCGAAACGGCGGCGATGCCCGCGAGCAGGAGGCTGAACACCTGCGTGGTCTCGCCGAGTGTCGCGAGGAAGTCCGACGCGTTACGAATCTGGAAGTCGTCGACCTGTCCGACGCGCAGATGGTGCTCGCGGCGAAGGACTTTTTCGATGCTCGCCATCGCGTCCGGGATCTCGTCTTCCGACGACGCCAGGATGCTGATGGAGCGCACGCGGTTGTTGCCGAGCACGCGGAAGCGCGCGGTGTTGATGGGGATGAAGATCTGGTCGTCAGGGTTCTGGAAACCGCTGGTCTGCCCCTTTGACGCGAATACGCCGACAACCGTGAACATGATGCTGCGAATCCGGATGCCTTCGCCGATGACCGCCTCGGGCGCCTGAATGTTCAGATTGTCGAGCACGGTGTGGCCGACAACAGCCATTCGCTGACGTGTGAGATCCTCGGTGTTCGTGAAGAACCGTCCGACCTCCATGTCGTACTTGCGCACTTCGGGGTAGTTCGCGGTCACGCCGACGATCGACGTGTTGGTATTCTGGTTCAGGTACGCGACCTGAAGGTTGCCTGACATTTCCGGCTGCACGGCAAGGACATGCTCGCTGCGGTCCTTGAGCGCATCGGCGTCATCCATGGTGAGCTTCGCCGTGTTGGCGCCCACCTGAATACCGCCGGTGCGCGCCTGGCCGGCGTTGACCGTCAACAGCGTCGTGCCGAGCGCCGCGATGCGGTCGTTCACCTGCTTTTGTGCGCCTCGTCCGAGCGCGACCACCGCGATCACCGCGGCGACGCCGATGACGATGCCGAGCATCGTCAACAGCGACCGCAGCTTGTTCGCGCGGAGTGCGCCGAGCGCGACGCGGAGAGTTTCCGCGATCAGCATGGGACTAGTTCCCCCTGCCGCCGCCCGGTCCGCCCGGTCCACGGCCGGCGCCACCCGGCGCGCTGCCGCCCAACGGACTCGCTCCTGCCTTCATTTGATCGTTCTGCTGCTGACGCTTCGCCTGCAGTGCTGCGGCGCTGAGCATCGCGACCTTGTCGCCTTCCTTGAGACCGTCGCCGAGCACTTCGGTGTAGTCGTAGTTCGCGACGCCGAGACGGACCGTGCGGGCTTCCCAAGTCGTGCCCTTCTGCACGAACACGAGGCCGGTGCGCGGACGCGTGCGTGCGTTGCCCTGCTGGCCGAAGCCGCCGCCTGCCGCGCCACCAGCGGCACCACCCGCGCCTGCCATTCCACCGCGGCCGCCGGCACCACCTGCACCGCCCGCGCCGCCGCCGTTACCGCCGTCACGCGCTTTGCGCGCGCAGGCACCCGACACCTGCATATCAACGCCGAGTTCCGTGTACGCCGCTTTCATGTCGCCCATCATCTTCTGACGGTCGGCGCCCGGATCACGCATCTTCGTGCGCATGTCGTCCATCTTCTTCGCGACTGCCGGCTTTTTCTTCATCGCCGCGTCGACTTTTTTGCAATCGGCATCGGTGACCTGAACCGGCGGACCGCGCATACCGCCGCCCTGTCCGCCGCCCTGACCACCCTGCAACGGCAGTGCGAGCTCGCCATTGCTGATGTAGACCTGGCGTCCGCCACCTGCGCCGCCGCGGCCACCCTGGCCGCCGCCCTGGCCACCACCACCGGGGCCGCCCTGTCCGCCGCCACCACCACCGCCGCCACTCGCGCGCATCTGTGCCTTCACGCTGTCCGGATTCAATCCGAGGAGCGCTGCGGCCTGCGTGGCTTCACGCGGCGAGCGGATCGCGTCGTTCGGAACCGCGATCGCATCGAGACGTGTATCGGCGACGATCGAGACTTCGCCGTTCATGCCCGGCTGGAGCAGTCCCTCGCTGTTGTCGAGTGACACGAGCGTCGCGAACATCGTGACGTTCTGCTGCACCGTCGCCTGCGGTTCGATATGGTCGACCTTTCCGATGAACGGATGGTCGGGGAATGCATCGACCGTGACGTTCACGGTCTGTCCCGGCTTCACCATTCCGATATCTGTTTCAGCGACCAGCGCGCGCGAGCGAACCTTCGTGAGGTCTGCCATCGTCGCGATGACCGTGCCGCCGCTGACCGACGTCGCGCCAGCCTGAATGACCTGGCCGATCGACACGGGCTTCGTGAGGATCGTACCGACCGTCGTTGCGCCGACCCGCGCATCGATCAGCGCCTGCGCGCCGAGATCGACGTTTGCCTTGTTGCGGACATCCTGCGCCTGCGCGCTCGCAAATGCGGTCTGCGCCGCTTCGAGATCCGGCATCGCGATGATGTGCTGCTTGTAGAGGTCCTGCTGACGCGCGAGCTGTGCTTTCGCGACGTTCAGGTTGGCCTCCGACGCGCCGTAGTCGGCCTGGTTCTGGAGATACTGCTGGTGCAGAATCGTCGTATCGATCTGCACGATCAGGTCACCTGGCTTCACGAAGTAGCCGATGTCGATCGGCATCGCCATGACCTGACCCGACGCCGTCTTCGACTTCACTTCGACGATGTTGATCGGCTCGATGACGCCCGTGGCTTCGGCGGTCACGATGATGTCGCGGCGCTGAATTGTCGCGGTCTGAATCGGCACCGCCTTGACAGCGGAGGACGAGCAGCCGGCGGCGGCGATAAGTGCTAGGTACAGGATCTTGCGGTTCACAGCAAACTCCGGCTTTGGATGATGCGGTATTGGGATGCGGAATGCGGTACGGTGACGACTTCGAGCGTTACTTCCGTTTGTTGCGCGCTACTTCAGATCGCGGCCGATGAGGGCCTCGATATTCGCTTTCGCGGTACGCGCGTTGAGGCGCGCCGTGATCAGGTTGAAGCGCGCGAGGTCGAGCGCGGCCTGCGCTGTGGTGACGTCGACCTGCAGCGCCGTGCCGATGTTGTAGCGCTGCTGCTGGACGCGGAGGTTTTCCGTGGCCGACTGGATCTGCAGGAGCTGCAGCGTGATCGTCTGCTGCGCCGTCTGGTAGTTCACCAGGAACTGCGTGAGGTTCTGCTGGGCGAGGAACTTCGCGTCACGCAGATTGGCCTGCGCATTGTCCTCGGAAATCCGCGCGAGAATGATACTCTGCTCGCGCGTATAGTTGTTGAAGATCGTGTACGACGCCGCGATGCCGAAGCGCGTGCTGGTGCTCGTCGGCCCGCCGCCGAAATCGAATCCCTGCGTCGACTTCGGATTCTGTCCGTACGAGCCGCTCGCCGTAATCGACGGCAGGTAGCCGGTGTTCGAGGCTTTGTGCAGCGCCTGTGTTACGGCGTATGACGCCGCGGCCGCTCTGATCGACGGCCCTTCGAGTGCCATTTTCGTGAGCGAACCAGCGTCGACATCGACGCGGCCGATATCCGACGTGTCCGCCGCGACGGCCGTGACCATGACCGGCGAAGCAACAAGGCGTGTCAGCGCCGCGTTGGCATTGAGCAGAAGATTTTGCGCCGTGATAATCGCGAGCTGCGCGGTGCCAACACCGAGCGCGCCCGTGAGCGAGTCAGCGCGCGTGGCGGCGCCGGCGAGCATCTTCGCAGCCGACACCTGCAGCGCCTGCTGCGCTTCTTCGAGCTGACGCTTCGCAGCGGACTCCTGCTCGCGCGCCGCGAGAATCGCGAAGTACTGCACTTTCACGCTGAGCGCGACGCTGTAGCGCTGCGACACATCCGATGCGACTGCGGCATCGAGCGTTGCCCCCGCGGCCTTGTAGTCATACCAGTGCGCGCCGCCGTCGAACACGGTGAGGTTCGACGTAATGTTGCGGCTGTACGTCCACGGCAGACCGGAAATCGCGACCGGCGTGCCCTGAATGAACTGTGTGCCGCCCTGATTCGTTGCCGAGTAACCAAGCGCAAGACTCGGCAGGAACTGTGACTTCGCAAAGGTGATGCCCGCCCTGCCGCTTACTTCGCTGTTGCGCGAAGCGACGGTGAGCGGGGAGTTCAGCACTGCGAGGCGGACGGCTTCGTCAACCGAGATGGGCCGCGGGTTGTCGGCGCCCTGTTGCGCTGCTGCGAGCGCAGGGACGATGGCGAGGGCGAGGGCACCGCGAATGAACCAGGACTTCATTTCTTCTCCGTGCGCGGCGCGTTGTCGCGCTGCATCTGTTCGTAAATGGACTTCTGGTCGGGCGTGAGGAGCTGCAAAAGGCGCTGACGGGCGTGGCTGTTAACCGAGTCCGTTGCAGGCCGGACGGGCGACATCAGAATCGAGTCTGCGCGGTTGCGTTCGTCAAATATCGTGTTCGCCGAATCGCGCTGCGCGGGCGTGAAGTGCAGATCGTTGAACAGACGCGCACGCATCTGGCCGCGGTCGTAGGGACGCGGCCCGACGCCAACGACGAGGCGGTCGACGGCCACGCCAACCGCGGCTCCCGCCAATGCGGCGCCGAGGTAGAACGCGAGCGCGATGCTTTTCGTGCGTGTCATTACGTGAGCGGTATTAGCGGCCGGTCAGCGCGCGCAGCGTGATCTGCTGCGGAGTAAGCTTGTCGCGCTCGGCAACTTCCAGCAGGTCGATCGTTGCAGGGTCGACGATCGTCTGATACGCCATGCGCGTTGCCTGCTGCGTCTGTGACCGCAGCACCATCGCGCCCGCGACGATCACCGCGAGGCCCGCGGCCATCAGTCCGACGCGCAGCCAGCGATCCGGTACCGTCCACCATTCATCCGCGGCAACCGCTGCGTCGATGCGCGCGTTGATCCGCTGCTCGAGACCGGTCCACCACGCACCATCCGCGGGGGCGGCATAAATCGAGCGCAGTTCGCGCGTCAGGTCGTCGTCTCGAACCAATTCGGGTCCGCGGAATTCCGTCGTCATAGTTCACTCCGTACTGAGCCGAGCACTTCGCGCAGGTTTGACCTGGCGTAGTGCAAATCCGATCGCGCGGTTCCCTCGGGAATTCCGAGAGTGACGCCGATCTCTGCATGCTTGAACCCTTCCACATCGTGCAAAACGATTACCGCACGCTGCCGTGCGGGCAGCGAATCCAGCGCATCCTTCAGCCGCTGGCGAAGCTCACTCGATTCAGCCGGATCGCGGAACGGCGATGCCACCGTTTCCGGCAGCTCATCCGCATCGCGAACCTTGCGGCGGCGCGTAATGTCGAGCGCCGCGTTCGCCACGATTCGATGAAGCCATGCACCAAACGCCTGATCCGGCAGGAACCGGTGAAGGGCGCGATACGCGTGCAGGAATGCCTCCTGCACGGCGTCTTCCGCGTCCTCGTGATTGACGACGATCGCACGCGCCACTGCGTATGCACGCCGTTCATGCGTGCGCACCAACTGGGAAAACGCTTCGCGTTCCCCCCGCTGCGCCGCGAGCACCAACGCGCGTTCGTCAGCCGGACGTTCAGCCACGACGCGTGCCCTCGGCGGCAACAGACCCGTTGACCGTTCTGCAATCGCAGCTGCGGTCATTCGATCGCCTCACGATTCACACTCCAAGTACGGGGCGCTGAACCCGAACGTTGGTGCGATTCGTGTGTTTGGGGGCCGGCAGGAGCAACCCGTAACCGGCGTCACGGGGCGACGCTGCCGCCCAGCCCCAGTAAATCGGCCCGGTCCCGCATGGAGCGGATCACGAGTGCGATATGAGCATCGAGGTCGACGCCAAGCTCCGCTGCTCCGCGGAGGACGTCGTCGCGGTTCACGCCGCGAGCGAAAGCCTTGTCCTTCATCTTCTTCTTGACCGATGACGGCTCAAGGTCGTTCACGCTGCGCGAGGGACGTACCAGTGCCGAGGCGGTACACAATCCAGCCAGTTCGTCCACGGCGAACAGCGTTTTCGACATACGCGTTTCACGCGCCACACCCGTGTAGTCCGCGTGGCCGAGGATGGCTTGAAGCACGTCCTCCGGATACCCCATTGAACGAAGCACGCGCACACCTTCCGATGGGTGCTCCGCATCGGCGGCGTGTGCGTTGTTTGGGAAGCGCTCGTAGTCGAAGTCGTGCATCAGGCCGGCCAGGCCCCAGCGTTCGACGTCTTCACCGAACTGTTCCGCGTATGCGCGCATCGCGCCCTCGACCGCGAGCATATGCTTGCGGAGCGAGTCGCTCGGCGTCCACTCCTCCATCAGGGCAAGAGCGGTTTCGCGCGAGGGGAGCGGCGTGTCGGCGGAAATGTTACGGCTTCCCGATAAGCTTTTCGAGATCGCTGTTCTGCGAGTTCAGCAGATCTGTCGCGCTCTTTTTCTGCGTGTCGGGAACGACGGCGAGCGCGTCCGTCATGTCCGCGCTGTGCCTGTCGCGATAGTCCGCCATCATCTTGCGAAGTTCGCGCATCGCCGCTTGTGCCTGCGCCTGCTCGCCGGCTGAACTCGCCGAAGATGAGATCGCCTGATCGGTGGCTCCGCCGTGCATTCCCGCGCCCGCCGCGACCGGTGCCGCCGCTGCGGGTGAGCGCGTCCACTTGTAGATCGAATCGTACGTCGCAAAGAACTGCGCGTTGCGATCGTTGATTTTCTTCTCGACGGCCTTCAGCTGCGCGACGGTTGAGTCGGCCAGCGAGGCCTTCTTCTTTTTGTCGATCAGCAGCGAAGCCGGATTCAGGTCCTGCAAATCGCGCCCCGACGGCGCTTTCACGGTCGTTGGCGGCGGGGCCATCGCGCCCGACGTCACGCCGGACGGATCGCCGCCGCGGGTACGTTGTGCGAAAACGGCGGCGGGAATGCACGCCGCAATTGCGACGGCGCAAAAAAGACGTGTACGCATATTGGAGCCTTCTTTGGAGACAAGTTCGGGCGGGTGGGTTCCCGGCCCCTGAGGCAAATTACAACGCCAAACGCTAATGCGCTTGGACTGCCGCCCGCCCCTTGCCGTGGCGCCAGAATAGCATCAGCGGCAGGGAACAGCAGAGCGCGATCCCGCTCAGAATGTAGATCCTCGAGAACGCGAGCACGCTCGCCTGGGCGCCGACCATCCGGTCCATCACCATCAGCGCCTGCTGGTGCGAAATCGCGGGGTTCATCCCGCGTGCGACCATGCCATTGCTGATGAACTCCAAACGCGCCTGCGCGTCCGTGCCGACCGTGACGACGTGCTGTGTCAGCTGGCTCTTAGCCTGGAACGTGAAGCGGGAGAGCAGGGTTGCGAGCATCGCGATTCCGAGCGATCCACCGAGCTGGCGGGTGAGGTTGAACATACCGGTGCCCTGCGGAATCTCCCACGGCTTGAGTTCAGCCATCGACGCACTCGTGAGCGGAATGAAGATCAAGCCGAGCGATACGCCGCGGATGACCAGCGGCCAGAACAGATCGCCGGCGCCGGCGTCGAGCGTAAGCCGCGACAGCATCCACATGCACCAGAGAAAGCCGAGCGTACCGATGGCGATCAGCGGGCGCGCGTCGATTTTCGACGCAAAACGGCCCATGATCGCCATCGTGAACGCGGACGCGATGGCCCCCGGCAGGATGACGAGTCCCGTTTGATTCGCCGTAAACCCGTGCAGTGACTGCAGAAATATCGGCAGCACAAACACCGACCCGAACAGCGCAAACCCGAGCAGCATGGCCATCGCCACGCCGGTCGCGAGCTGCCGGCTTTTCAGCACGCGGAAATTAATTACCGGCTCTTTCGCCGTCATCTCGCGCCAGATCAGTCCGATGAACGAGCACCCCGAAATGATCGCGAGAGCGGTCACAAACTTCGACTCGAACCAGTCGTAGCGCTCGCCGCGCTCGAGCATCCACTGCAGCGCTCCAACGGCGGTGGTGAGCAGAAAAATTCCGGCCCAGTCGACAGTCTCAGCCTTCTCCTGGTGATCCGCGTTGCGCACGTAGCTCCACACCATCAGTCCCGCTATTAGTCCGAGCGGAAGATTGATGTAGAAAATCCACGGCCATTCCCAGTTGTCGACGATAAATCCGCCGAGGGTCGGTCCGAGTGTGGGGCCAACCATGATGCCGACACCGAACATCGCCTGGCCGATCGCGACTTCACTTGGCGGAAACGCTTCCCACAGAGTGGCCTGAGCCGTCGAGAGCAAAGCGCCGCCGCCGAGACCCTGCACGACGCGCCAGAAAACCAGCGCCTCGAGCGAGCGTGACGCGCCGCAGAAGAATGAAGCGGCGACGAACAGCCCGATCGAAAAAGTGAGATAGCGGCGGCGGCCGTAGTACGCGGAGAGCCAGCCGGACATCGGAATCACGATGACGTTTGCGATGATGTATCCCGTGGAAACCCACGAGATCTCGTCGAGCGTGGCGCCGAGATTTCCCATCATGTGGGGAATCGCGACGTTCACGATCGACGTATCAATCAGTTCGAGCATCGCGGCCATCGTGACTGCGATTCCGATCAAATACTTGTAGCGGTACTTGTCGGCGTCGATCAACGGATCCGCCGTTGGCGAACTCATACTGGGCCTGTTTTCCTTGTGACTTTTCTTACTTCGTTGCGACGTGCGCGGTTACGGACATGCCGGGACGCAGCGGCTGGGTCGTGCCGCATCCCTTCGTGATCTGAATGCGCACCGGAACGCGCTGTACGACTTTGGTGAAGTTGCCCGTCGAGTTGTCCGGCGGGAGCAGTGCGAACTTTGCGCCGGTTGCCGCGCTGACGCTCTCAACTTTCCCCTCTGCCTCGCAGCCCGGATACGAATCGACCTCGATGGCGACGGCCTGACCGACGTGCAGATCCGCGAGCTGCGTCTCTTTGAAGTTTGCAGTGATCCATACCGCCGAATCCGACACGAGCGTGAGGAGCGGCTGGCCGGGCTGAACGAGCTGGCCGACTTCGATCTGCTTGCGGCTCACGATGCCTGCGACCGGCGAGACGACTTTCGTATATGAGAGCTGGAGCGCGGCGTTGTCGCGCGTAGCCTTGGCACTGGCATAGCGCGCCTGCGCGAGCTTTCCGCCGATCTCGGCGTTCGAGAGCTGTGCGGCTGCGCTCCCTGCCTGACGCTGAACGGCGGCAAGATTCGCCGTCGCCTGATCGAACGCGGCCTGCGCAGCGTCGAGCTGCTGCTTTGAAACGATCTGTTTGCCGGCCAGTTCTTTGTAACGCGCGAGATCGGCGGTCGCCTTCGCAAGCGCGGACTTCGCCGATTCGATCTGCGCTTGCACGACCTGCCCCTGGCTCGTCGCGCCGCGGATCATCGCTTCAGCTTGGCCGTCGACGCCTTTGGTTCCCGCGACGTACGCCGCCGCAGAGACCTCGGCGTCCGCCTGCAACAGGCGCACCGCGTATTCAGATGAATCGATCAGGACGATCGGCTGGCCGATCTTCACATGATCGTTCTCGTCGACGCTGAGCGTCCGCACGAACCCGCCGACCTTGGCGAGCACGGGGACGATCGCGCCGTCGACCTGCGCGTTGTCCGTGGAAACATGCGCCTGATTGTACAGAATCGTCTTCGCGGCCCATCCGAGACCGACGAGCGCGACGACAATGAGGATCGGAAGCACCGGACTGCGCTTGCCCGTCGCAGGGGTAGCGGTGCTGTCGCGGGCCGGAGTTGCTGTGGAAGCCATGGGTCTGTGTTCTCTAGCGAAAGGTGTTGGGCTACGGAAGTTGGGCGCTGAGCTTGTCGATTTGATTACGGCAATTCGGTGACTATGCCCTGTGCGCGTGCGAGCGCGACACGGGCCGACTGGAAAGCGGCGCGCGAATCGACGATCTGTGTGCGCGCTGCATTGAGACTGAGTGATGCGGTGATGACGTCCGCGTTGCCGGCGACACCGGAACGGAAACGATCGCGCGCCTGCGACAGCTCCTGCTCGGCGAGCCGCAGATGCTCCTCGGTTGCAGCGAGTTCTTCGCGCGCGGACATGAGATCGAGCAATGCACCACTGACGTCGATCGCGGCCTGCTCGGTGAGATCGCGTTTCTTCACGCCGAGCTCGTGAACTGCGGCCTGCTGTTCCTCAATGCGTCCCTCGCGGCGAAAGCCGTCGAACACGGGAACCGAAAGCTTGATCCCCCAGTCGTACGTGCTCACCAGATGCGATGTGGTGCTGCTGGTCGGACCCTGATCGATGAACGCGGAGAGCGCGGGCATCCGTTCGGATTTGATCGACTCGATCTGCTGCTGCGCCGCGGTGATCTGCGCGTCTGCAGAACGCAGATCTGCACGCGAACGCATTGCGCGATCCGTGGCCTCCTGCTCGGTGGGCAGCGCGCCGTTCGTCGGAAGCCCCGGAAGCGAGTCGGCGAGCGTGATCGGCGCGGAGAGCGGCAATCCGAGCGCGCGGTGCAGGTCGAGCCGCGCACGGTTTTTCTCGTTGCGCGCGGAAATGATCTGCGCGCGTGTTGCTGCAAGCTGAGACTGCGCGCGCGTCACATCGAGTGCGATGCCGGTGCCGGCGTTCAGCTGGTCGCGCGCGATTCCAAGGAGATCTTCGGCGAGCGTCGAATCGGCGACGCGTGCGGCGAGCTGCGCGTCGGCGCGGAGCACACGAACGTAGACGGCCGCGGCCATACCCGCGGCCTGCTGCGATTGCGCTGACGCTTCATCGCCGTATGCAGACGAGCTCGCACGTGCCGCCTTCAAACGGGCGAACGCGGACGGATCGTAAATATTCTGGCTCACCGTGCCGCGGAAATCGTACGTGCGCACCGGTCCAAGCACCTGACCGTGCGGGTCGAACAAAAACTTTCCGGTTGTCGGATCAGCGAAGTTGATGCCGAAGCTCGCACTGTTGAATGTGTGCTCGCCTTCGAACGCGTCGCCGGTGACATTCGGCAGGAACGCGGCCTTTGACTGGCGCACGCGCGCCGCGGCCTGATCGGCGCGGAGCCGCGCAGCCTCGGGAGCGGCGCTCTTTTCAGCGGCGAGTCGTGCCGCGCCGCCGAGCGTGAGCACCATCGGTTCCTGCGCACGCGCAGGCCTCGCGCTCAATGTGCTGAGCGTGAGCGCGAGTGCGGCGCTCGTCAGTCGGGCGGTCAGCTGAGAATGTCTGCGGATCGAAATCTTGGTCATGCGTGGCTGGCTCCGGATACCGGTACTGCGCTCTGCGGTGCGGCGCGCAGCGCGTGAAGGACGAAATCGGTGACGTTGGCGAGGACGTTTGCGTGCGGCGGGCGATGCTCGGCCGGCGCCGGCGCGCGCGGACCGGTCCAGAGCACATGCATCAGGACGAGCGCCTTGATCATTTGGACGGCGGTGTGCGGATCGGTATCGCGGAATTCTCCGCTCGCAATTCCGCGCCTGATGATGTCGCCGAGAATCCGGTTCGACCGAGTGACCACTTCTTCCCAGTGGAACGCGGCGAGGTCGGGATACTTATGCAGTTCGAACGTCACCAGTCTGATCCAACCCTCCGAATCCTCGAGGCCGAGGCATTCCCACTGGTGCGTCAGATACACACGCAACTGGCCTTCGGCGGTTTCTTCGGACGAACTGGCGTCGTCGGCCTTCGCGATGGCGGGCCCGACTTTCTGCCGGACCACTTCGCGAAAGAGCTCTTCCTTGCTGGGGAAGTACAGATAGATGGTGCCTTTGGAAACACCGGCACGGGCCGCGATTTCTTCAAGCTTCGCCGCGTCGATCCCATGTTCGGCGAATACGCTGAGCGCGGCATCGAGAATCTGCTGCGGGCGTTCCTCGGGGAGGCGGCGCCAGCGCGGGTCGTGCGTGGGAGGAGTTTGCGTAGTCGACATAGTAATTGACTGAACGGTCAGTCAAAAAGAAGGCGTTCAAAAGGCAAGCAGTTGCTCGCCTGATGAATAACTTACTGACTAGTCAGTTACGCGTCAAGTGCGCCGTTTGCGCTCCCCTGCACGGCGGTCGAGCCGGTTTTCGCCGGCGTCTCAGAGGCGTACTTCGCCTCCGTCATCTTGACGATCGAAACGACCAGGACTGCGATCGCGATGGCGCCGAGGATCAGGCCGCGGTAGGCGGCGGCGCGGTCGGATTCGTGGGGTGTGTGCGACATGGTTTGATAAACCTCGAAATTAAGAAACGCGGACCGTGGTCATCGAGTCGTTCTGCTTGATCTTCTTCATTACATCGAGCCCGTCCGTGATCTGACCGAACACCGTGTGCACGCCGTTGAGGTGCTTCGTGTTCTGCTCGCTCAACACCATGAAAAACTGGCTGCCACCGGTATCCTTGCCGGCATGCGCCATGCTCAGCGCGCCGACGGCATGCGTGCGCGGATTTCCCGCGGTTTCGCACTTGATCGTCCAGCCGGGACCGCCGGTGCCGATCTTGCGATCGCCAGCGGGAAGATCACGCGACAGCGGATCGCCGCCCTGAACGACGAAATCGGCAATCACGCGATGAAACTTCACGCCATCATAGAAGCCGGAGTTCGCCAGCTTTTCAAAGTTGGCGACGGCGAGCGGGGCATCCTTCTCGTACAGCTCGGCGGTGATCTTGCCGAGATTGGTTTCGAAAATCGCAGTTTTTGGCATAGGACTCAATTGTAAAGGGTCACGCCGCCGAGGGACAGATGCGGCGGAGAACGCAGTCGGCGCAGCGCGGTTTCCTGGCGTCGCACACGCGGCGTCCGTGCCAGATCAGAAGGTGGGAGAGCAGCGCCCATGACGTTCGCGGAAAGAGCGGCATCAGCGCGAGCTCGATTTTCACCGGGTCGGTTTCCCGGGTGAGGCCGAGGAGTTTGCTGAGCCGTGCGACGTGCGTGTCTACGACCACTCCTTCATTGATTCCGAACGCATTTCCGAGGATCACGTTCGCGGTTTTGCGGCCAATCCCGGGCAACGCGAAGAGCTCGTCCATCGTGCGCGGAATTTCGCCGCCATGTTTTGCCACGACGGCCTTCGCCATGCCGATGATGCTCTTGGCTTTGTTGCGGAAGAAGCCCGTGCTGTTGATGAGCTCTTCAATGTCTGACTGGTCGGCTTCGGCGAGCGCCGCTGCCGTGGGAAAGCGCGCGAACAGGGCGGGGGTGACCATGTTCACGCGCTTATCGGTGCACTGCGCGCTGAGGATAGTCGCGACGGCGAGTTCGAGCGGACTGCGATAGTCGAGCTCGCAGTGGGCGTCGGGGTACTCTTTGCGCAGCAGGCGCTCAATCGTGCGCGCCTGCTTCTGGAGTGCCTTCGCCTTCTCTCCGGTTTTCGCGCCGCGTTTAGCGCCGGTTTTGGCGCCGGCCTTCGCCTTAGTCTTCGACGCCGGCAAACGAAGAGAGCCGGTCGATCAGCGCGTGCAGCTGTTTCTCGGTGAGGTCGATTTCCTGGGCGGCACCCTCGACGTCCAATAGACCTGCGCGCATCGAGATCGCGACCTGATTCAGGTAGCGGATCTTCGCGAGGATTTCGTCGGTCGCTTTGCGCAATCCATGAAAGCGACGCTTTTCGGAGAGTGCGCGGCGGTGGCGCTTGATGAGCTCGTCCGGCGTGAGGCGCTTGGCCTGCACGAGAACTTCGTCTTTCGTGCGCCCGGGCAGTGCGCCGCGATCCGGCAACCCGAGATCGTCCCACGATTCATCGGCGAACCAGAGGCGCCCCACGTACTCCACGCCATCGAAACCGACCCGGCACGACACGTTGTAGCGTCGTCCGTCGCTTTCGATCGTCGCGATGTGAGGCTGCGTGATTTCGTCGTAGCTCGACATGTCAGTGATGCAGGATGCAGAAGAGGAATGCGGGATCTGGAAACAGCTACGACGGACGCAAAAACGGCTTGAGCGCCGCGAACAGCTTCGCAGGTTGTTCAACATACGGCACGTGACCGCACTCATCCAGCGGTACGAGCTCGGCATTCATCGCTTTTGCGATGGATTCGGAGCTTTCAAATGGGATCGGATCCTGACGTCCGTGCACGATGAGCGTGGGGCACTGGACCGCCGCGAGATCGCTCGTGAGATCGAAATTGCCGAGGCTGGTCCAGATTGACTGCTGTACGCGTCCGGTAACCCGGAATGGCGTGAGATCGGTGGCGCGATTCGGGTCGGCGAAGTAACCGGCGACGCTCAGCTCGAACGCGCGCTGTTTGTACGCATCGGGATCGCGCTCTTTGAGCCCCGAGGCGGCAAGTTCCGCGCGCATTTGCTGGATCGCAGGCCCCTGCTGCCGTCGCGTGAACTCGGCCTCAAACTGCGCCCGGTATGCGAGCGAGACCGGAGCCGGATCGATCAGCGCGAGCCTCGCCGGCCGCGGCGCTACGCGGCCTTTCTCCGCTTCAGTCGCGTAGAGCAGTGCGAGCAGTGCGCCCCATGAGTAGCCGACGATCGCGAGCGGATCGATCGCGAACTCTGCAACGACGCTCGCGAGATCGTTCACCTGCGTCTCCCACGTGATGTTCGTGGGAACGGTCTCCTTCGATCTACCGCCGCCTCGCTGATCGTAGAAAATCAATTCGAAATCGTTTGCGAGGTCCAGCAACTGCGGCAACAGATATGCATGATCCGCGCCGGGCCCGCCGTGCAGCACGAGCAAGCGCGGCGCGCCGACCGGTCCGTACGAGCACCAATACAGCGGCACATCGGTCGATTTGGTGAACCCCGAAGCTCGAGGCGGTGGGACAAGTGCGGGCGCCACGGTTTTCGGCCTCGTCGGGGTGTAGTGAGGGGCGGCGGTACGGCGTATGTTACTCAGGACGCATGGATAATTCACTCTCGCTCGCCCGCTACTTCGCGCGCCTGGTCTGGCTGCTGGTCCACGAGGGCCAGTCCGTCGACGATCAGAAGGCTGCGCTGCGTGCGGTCGTGACCGTGTCGAAGGATTCGTCGGTGCGCCTCGGCAACAAAGAGGGGCGCCTCGCGGTGAACGGTCTCGTGATGCCGCAGGCGCTCACCGGCGTTCAAGAGCTCGCCGAACGTCTTGCGGTTCACAAGATCGACGAAATTGAAATCGATCAAAGCGCGGTGCCCGCGGAGCTGCTCGCGCTGGCGCGACTGCTTTCAGTTGAAGCGACGACGTCATCGGACGCCGCCGACTTCGCGCAGAAGCTTTCCGAGCTCACCGGCACAACGGTTCGAGTAAAGCGATCCGCTGCGACCGAAGCGGAGCCGATGCGTACGACCGAGGCGCCGGCCGCGCCCGGCGCGGTAAAGGACGACGCACAGGCACGCGTACCGAAGCTGCTCACGAAGCTGACCGAGCAGCTCAATCCCGCAACAGCGACTCAGGTTCTCGACGAGCTTTCGTTTCTCGCCGAGCAGGCGACACGCGAAGGGCGCACGACGGACGTGGCGGCGATTTTTTCGGCCCTCCTCGACCGCGAGGGCGGCGTCACCGATCCCGACGTACGCCGCGTGTTCCTCGTGACCGTGCGCCGTTTGACGAAGCCGACGATTCTTCGCCCGGTCGCGGGGCTGCTTGCGACACATCCGATCACCGCGTCGCGCACGGAGCGGATTCTCCAGCGCGTCGGACAAGACGGCGTTGACTCGGTCGTCGATCAGTACACCAGTTCGCGAAAGCTCTCAGACCGGAAAATTTACCGCGAAGTGCTGATGCGGCTCACGCTGGCGCGCGAAGCACTCGTGCAAATGCTCGCGGACCCGCGCTGGTTCATCGTGCGGCAGGCCGCGGAGTTTCTTGGTGATATGGGAGCGGAAGAAGCGGAACGTCCGCTCGCCGAGCTGTTGCGCCATGAAGATGAGCGCGTACGGCGCGCCGCGACGCGCGCGCTCGCGCGGATCGAAAGTTCGTTCACGCTCGATGCGATCGCGCGTTCTGTCGTGGACATGTCGCCAACGGTCCGACTCGAAGCCATCGCGGGACTCGCATTGCGCAAGACGGGACGCGCCGGCTCGATGCTCGCCAAGGCGATCGACAGCGAAGGCGAACAGGAAGTTCAGTTTGCGATTCTCGGTGCGCTCGGCCGCGTCGCGACACCCGAGGCGGTGCAGAAACTTTCAAAGGCAGCGGAGGCGGCGAGCGGGATTTTTGCTTCGCGAAAGAACATCGGGCTTCGCGTCGCGGCGATTCACGCACTTGGTGAAGCGAGAACTCCGGGTGCGATCACCGCGCTTCAGTCGATGGTGAACGACAAGGACAAAGACGTGAAGGAGGCTGTCGCTAAGACGCTGCTGCTTTTGCGCGGGACGGCTGCGTAACGCAGGCGGCGTACAAAGGATCGACGGGACTGAACAGCGACGGATTGAAGATCCGCGCCATCACCTCGATTCCATCTACGAGCCGCGGGCCGGGGCGGCTCGTGAGCGCATTGCCATCGAGCGCCCATACTTGCGTTGTCGCCGGAAGATTCCACGCACTCGACGCCACCAGTTTCCGAGCTTCTTCGGTCGCACGCACCACGCCGTAGCCGCAGGGCGCAACGAGAACGACATCCGGCCGTGCCGCTGCAATTGCGTCAAATGCGACGACCTTTGAATGATCACCGGTCACCGCAATCACGTCCGTTCCGCCGGCGCGCCGGATCATCTCGGGCACCCAATGGCCGCCTGCGAAAATCGGATCGGTCCATTCGATCATCGCGACTCGCGGCCGCGGTGCGCGCGCGGCTTTCAGGGTGTCGTGTACAAAAAGCAATCGCGCGCGGAGTCCGGCGAGCAACTCTTCGCCTTCATCTTCGAGATGCAGTGCGCGCGCAACGCTCGCGATGTCGTCAAAGACACCGTCAAGTGTGGTGGCCGAGAGCGAGATCACGCCAGGCTCCGGTGAGAGCCTCGATGCCAGCGCGCGAACATCGGTTTCCATCACCGCGCAAACGTCGCACAGTGCCTGCGTGAAAATCAGATCGGGACTGAGGCTGCGAATCCGTTCCTCGTCCAGCGTATAGAGCGACGTTCCCGCTTCAACGAGCGTGCGCACGCCGGCGTCGACCGCGGCGGGTGCATCGGCACCGTCGACGAGGCTCGAGGTCACACGCAGTCGCGACGCGACCTGGGCGGGATGATCGCATTCGTGCGTGATGCCGACGAGCGACTCGATCGCGCCGAGTGCCGCGACGATTTCCGTCGCGGACGGCAGGAGCGTGACGACACGCATCGGGCGTGGTTTCACCATATCACTTCGCCTCGTACACCATCTTGCCGCCGACCCATGTCGAAATCACATGAGTCGAGAGAATTGTTTCGACCGGCGCACGCATGATGTCCTGATCGAGTACGACAAAATCGGCGTACTTGCCCGGTGTGAGCGATCCGAGATCGTGCTCCTGAAACGCGGCGAACGCGGGCCAGATGGTCATAGCCTTGAGCGCTTCGTCACGCGTCATGCGCTGTTCGGGATACCAGCCGCCGGGGGGCCAGTTGTTGGCGTCTTGTCTCGACACAGCGGCGTGAAATGAAATAAGTGGGTTCACGCGCTCAACGGGGAAGTCGCTGCCGTCGGGAATCACGATGCCGGTGTTGAGCAGCGAGCGCCATGCGTATGCGCCGGGCAAACGTGAAACGCCGAGTCGCGTTCCGACCCAGTACATGTCGCTCGTCTGGTGGCTCGCCTGCATCGAGGGAATGACGCCGAGTTTTGCGAAGCGCGGGATGTCGGCGTAATGCAGGTTCTGCGCGTGCTCGATTCGAAAGCGGTGATCTGCCGTCGGACTAGCGGCGAGCGCCGATTCGTACGCGTCGAGCGCGACGCGATTTCCGCGGTCGCCAATCGCGTGGATGCAAACCTGAAATCCGTTCTTAAGGGCGCGAGTTGCAACGTCCAGCAGGTGTGCGGGGGTCGACTTGAGCAGGCCGGAGTTTGCAGGATCGTCGCTGTACGGCTCGAGCAGCGCTGCTCCGCGCGAGCCCATCGCGCCGTCGGCGTAGAGCTTGATGCTGCGAATCCAGAGCGTGCCGCCGTACATCGCGCTCTGCGGTCCGCGCGCGAACGCCTTCATGATGGCGGTGGAGTCGTCGCCGATCATCGCGTAGATGCGCGAGTTTATTTCACCCGCTCTTCCCAATTCCTCATAAATATCGAGAATGTTTTGCGGCTCGCCGGCGTCGTGCACCCCGGTGAGTCCCCAGCGGTGCGTCTCGGCGATCGCGTTCTGGAGCTGCCGCTTCAGTTCTTCGTGCGACGCCACGGGAACGACGTGCTGCGTGATCGGCTGGGCGTTATCGACAAAGACGCCGCTCGGACTTCCATCGGCGAGGTGCTCGATACGGCCGCCGGCAGGATCCTTCGTTGCCGCCGTAACGCCGGCCGCGTCCATCGCCTTTTTATTTGCGAGATTCGCGTGGCCGTCGATCCGTTCGAGCAGCACCGGATTGTTCGGAACCGCCGCGGAAAGTTTTTCGTGTGACGGGAAATGAGTGTCGGCCCAGCGATTTTGATCCCAGCCATGCCCCTCGATCCATACGCCGGGCGCGACGGTCTTCGCTTTTGCGGCGACGCGTGCGACGATTTCATCGTAGCTCGACGCGCCGGTGAGATCGACGATCGCGAGCGTCTGGCCGAGTTCCGAAACGTGGCCGTGCGCGTCGGTCATTCCGGGGATAACGGTGCGGCCGCCCAAGTCGAGCACGCGCGTTTGCGGCCCGCGCAGTGTGAGCGCTCCGCGAGCGTCGCCGACGAACGCGACGCGTCCACCGCGCACGGCAAATGCCTCGACTACGGGGTGCGACTCATCAACCGTATAGATACGCGCGCTGGTGACGATGAGATCGGCGGGGAGCTGCTGTCCGGCGAGAGAGAGCGGCGCCAGACAGAGGGCAATGCGGACGAAGCGATTCATGATCATGATTTGGGAGTAGGCGTTCGGCACCAATAAACGTACTTTCATCGCAGACCCGCTGCCAAAACCCACGCCAGGCCGCCCTTCACATGACTCGCTCATCGATCACACGCATCGTTTCTGCACTTACGCTCGGCTGCGTCTTTGCGGTTGCTCTCGACGCACAGATTCCGGCCGCCGAATTCGCCGCGCGCCGTGATTCTCTCGCTGCGCGCGTCGACAGCGGCGTCGTGGTCGCGTTCGGAGGACGAACGCTGGTGCAGGATTTCGGCACATTCTTCCAGCTCCCGCCATTTCACTACCTGACGAACTTCGACGAGCCGGACGCGGTGTACGTGCTCGTTGCGCGGCACAAGCGCGGCGAGAGCATGCTGTTTGTCTCGCCGATCAACGCGCGCACGGCGTTCTACTACGGCCGCCGCGTTGATTCGTCGATGACGCAGCAGCGCTATGGAATTCGCGGCCGGCCGTTTTCGTCGCTCGCCGCCGTACTCGATTCGCTCGCGGGTTCGGGCCTCCCGTTCTACACGATGGGCGATTTTGAAGACGCCGATTTTGCGCGCGCAGATTCCCTGACTCGCGGCCAGCTCTTCATGAAGGCATTCGCCGCGAAGCACCCGAACATTGCGTTGCGCAACGCGATGCCGATGGTCGATCAGCTTCGCGCGCATAAGTCATCGGGAGAGCTCGCGCTGCTCCAAAAAGCGGCCGACCTCAGTTCCGAAGGAGATCGCGCGGCGATGCTCACCGCGAATCCTTCGCACGAATACGAACTGCGCGCTGCGCTCGAGTACACCTTCACGAAATTGGGAGCCGAGCGTTTGGCGTATGGGTCGATTGTTGGATCCGGCGCAAACGGTACGCAGCTGCACTACATGAAAGACACCGATCCGGTGAAACCAGGCGATCTCGTCGTGATGGATGCGGCGGGTGAGTATCACGGCTACGCGGCCGACATCACCCGCACGATTCCGGTGAGCGGGACGTACACGCCCGAGCAGCGGCAGATCTATCAGCTCGTTCGCGCGGCACAGGATGTGGCGGAGAGGAACTCGAAGCCGGGAATGTCGCCGAAGGTTGCGCAGGACTCTTCCGTTGTCGTCCGCGCCGACGGTCTCGCAAAGCTCGGGCTCATCGAGAGCACCGAAGCCACTTTCGATCCGCCGTGGCAGGTCGATTGCAAAGCGCAGCCTTCACAGTGCCTGCAGTCGAACTTGTGGATGATTCATGGAATTTCCCACGGGCTCGGACTCGCGGTGCACGATCTGGTGCAGGCGTCGTACGGCGATGGCGTCTACAAGATTGGCGACGCCTTCACGATCGAGCCCGGGATTTATATCACCACGCATGCGCTCGACGTGCTGCCCGACACACCGAAGAATCGCGCGTTTATTGCCAGGGTTCGCGCCGCGGTGGTGAAGTATCAGAACACCGGAGTCCGTGTCGAGGACGACTACGTGATCACGGACAAGGGACTGCAGCGGATCAGCACCGCGCCGCGCGAGATGGACGAGATCGAGGCGCTGATGAAACGCCGAGCGCGCGTGCAGCCGTAATCACACCGGCTGCACGCGCGACGACGACTACGGCTTCACGAGAGTCGAATCGCGCTTCGCCTTGAACTCGGTTCCCGGTTTCCACTGCGGCGTGTCGTTCGCGTTCGCGACGGAAACGCCGACCTTGAACAGCGTCTGCATGTCCTGAACGCCGCCGCTCAGATCCCAGTCGGGCTTCACTTCGTCGGAGACGTTGTGATAGTCCTTGTTCGTGTACTCGTCGCGCTTCTTCATCCCGTATTCGGGCGGCTTGCCGACATATTCAATTCCCGAATCCGTGTCGAGCGCCGGCACACCCTGCTTCGCGAACTCGAAGTGGTCTGAGCGGAAATAGAATCCTTTCTCAGGCTCCGCGTCCGCGCGAACGGTGCGGCCCTGCGCTTTCAGCTCGGCGAGCACGTAGTCATCGAGCGTCGAGTTCCCCAGACCGATCACGGTGAAGTCGCTCGTCTTTCCCCACTGATTGATTCCGTCGACATTGATATTCGCGACGGTTTTATCGAGCGGATAGAGCGAATGTGTTGCGTAGTACTTCGCGCCCACCAGTCCTTTTTCTTCCGCGGTCACCGCGAGGAAGAGAATCGAGCGCCGCGGCCGCACCGGCAGTTTCGTGAACGCCTTCGCAATGTCGAGAACAGCCGAGCTCCCCGACGCATTGTCGATCGCGCCGTTGTAGATCTGGTCGCCTTTGAGCGTCGTGTCTTTGCCGAGGTGGTCCCAGTGCGCGGTGTAGATCAGGTACTCGTCTTTCTTGTCCGTGCCCTCGAGGAGTGCCACGACGTTGTGTGACTGGATCTTTCGCGCGTCGATCTTCACGTCGTAGGTCGCCTTCGCGTTGAGCGCGACGGGCTTGAAGTCTTTTTTCGTTGCCGCCGCCTTGAGCGCGTCGAAGTTCTGTCCTGCCGCCGAAATAATCTCTTTCGCTTTCTCGAGCGTGATCCAGCCTTCAACCGGAACACGCTTCTCCGCGTCCGGTGAGATCACATCGAACTGTTCCTGCGAGTTGCTGCCGCGCACGACGCCGTACGGATAGCCGGCCGGACCGGTCTCGTGGATGATGATCGCGGCCGCTGCGTGCTTCAACGAGGCGATCTCGTACTTGTACGTCCAGCGGCCGTAGTACGTCATCGCCTTTCCCTTGAACATCGTCGTGTCGAGCGCGGTGTCGTTGGGAACGCGAATCTGCGGATCGTTCACTAGCATGAGGATCGTCTTGCCCGTCATGTCCATTCCCTTGTAATCGTCCCAGCCATATTCGGGCGCGACGATTCCATACCCGACGAATACGACGTCGGAGTTCTCCACTTTCGTCTCGGTGCGATTGTGGCGCGAGTTGGCGATGAAGTCGTCAGGATACTTGAACGAGATCGTCTTGCCGCCCGCTGTATACGACGCCGTCGGATGCGCCTTGTAGCCGATCAGATCGACGTTCTGCAAATAGGTGCCGTCGGGATTTCCCGGCTTGAGGCCGAGCGCTTTGTACTGCGCCTGCAGGTACGCGATCGTTTTCACTTCTCCCGGCGTGCCGGGCGCGCGCCCTTCCATCGAATCGGCGGAGAGATCCTTGATGTGCTGAAGGATGTCGGCGCTGTTGATAGCCTGCGACGCGCTATCGGTTCCAGCCGCCGACGCAACCGCGCCGGATTTTTCGCCGCCCGCGCACGCGCCCGCGGCGACGAGTGCCGCCGAAAGAGTCGCTGCGATGGTGAAGCGTTGTGTGCGTTTCATGTGATCTCTGTTGTGAAGAGTCGTGAAAAACGGAGCGACTGCCTATGGCGCGCGTGATCCTGCGTATGCTGCCGCAGCGAGCATCTCGTCGAGTGACAATCTATGCGTCACGATTTGCATCGGCGCGCTGGTCGCGCCGTTGCGCGCCTTGGTTCTGAATCCTACCAACTGTCGCAGCAGGTAAAGCGGTGATTTCCCCGCGATCGGAGGCCCGACCGTTCCCGCCGTTCCGCCGCGAAGTTCCGGCCCGTGGCACGTCGCACAGCGCGTCGGACTGTCGGCGCGCGCGGTGATGGCAATCTTGCGGCCCTTTTCGAGAGTTCCCGGCTGCACGTAGACGGTGAACGTCTCCATCGGATCACGCATTTCGTGATGCTCGATGTTGTCGGAAATTTCCATCATGCGTGCGCCGAGCGGTTCGGTTTGCGTGCCGGGCCGCAGGGCGTACAGTCCACCGGCCTGATAGCTGCGCGGAATTTCGGTTGTCTCAACGACGAGATATTGCCTGCGCGCGTGCAAGCCCGCGAAGTATTTCGCGGCTGCGGCGAGTTCAGCGTCCGTAGCCGCGACCGCGACGTCTTTCATTCGTGATGACGCAGTGAACTCGACGGCCGCCGCGCGAGCGCCTGAACGGAAATCGGCGAGCTGCTGGCGAATGTAACTCTCGGGGAGCCCCGCGACGGTTGCGTTTTCGGAGCGACCCTGTCCATCCGGAAGGTGGCAAAGTCCGCACGCGTATTTCATTTCTTTGCGCGCGTGCAGCACGATGTCCGGAGCCGGCGGGTGAGACTCTGGATGCCAGTCCGGCGGATTGATCGCATCCGTTAGCTGGGCACCCGTGAATGACCTGCTGCTGTGCGCGAGAGTTCTGGTAAACGCGTCGCTCCCGCGAACTGACGACGGCACTTCAGTTGGCAACGTGGGGAATGCCCACGCGGGAATCTCGAACGCAGGCTGCTGCGCGAACGCATTCGTCGCCGCGAGGAATGCAATCGCGGCGACGGCTCCGACAGATCTCACCGATCTCGCCCCGCGCTCATGGCCCGGGCTTGATCTTGTTACCGATCTGCAGATCCCAGCCCATCGCGTCCGGCACATGCCAGCTCAGCAGCGTACCCGTGTTGTCGATTCGTGGCTCCCGTTTCCCCTCGCGCGTTGTGTATGCGACGTCGCGCTTCACGAGCTCGTCGTACACGCGCTGAGAATCCCAGTTCTCAAGTCCGAAGCTGATATGTCCGATCGCGGCGGTCACACCGTTTCGCGGCGGCGGCGGCGGTGGAGCGGCCGCGGCGATCGAATCATTGTGGCTGCCGCGGCCGGCGTTGACGGCGGCAATCGACGTCGCCGTGCGCGCTGCAGCGTTGCCGCGAATGATCGCGCCTGCGACTTCGCCGATCTGCACCGTGGTCTGTCCGCCGCCGCCAAGACGACCGGTCCAGCCGAGCAGCGCCTGATAGAACGCGGCGCTGCGACGGTAATCCGGAACTTCAAACGAGATGTGATCGACGTACAGCGTATTCCATCCGGTGGGCGCGAACGGCGCGGGTGCTTTCAGCGTGGCGTTCGCCGGTCCCTTTCTGCGATTCGCCTTGGTGCCGTTCGTGATCGCGAGATCGAATCCATCGGGATCCTTCACACGGAAGCTCTTATAGTCGGAACCATGATGATCGGCGACAGGATTCAGCCCGCGCTTCTTCAACTCGGCTTCAACCTTATTTGTGTCCCACGGATCGATCCCCCACGCAAAACCGTCGAACACGGCCTGCACCGGCGGACGTGCCATGCCGAGCCCCGCGTCGGTGATCGCCGCAGGCGGCGGCATCGTGAGCCCGCCGCGAATAATGATGCCGCCGGAGTTGTCGCCGATATCCAGCACGGCCTGCTTGCCGTCATCGCTGCGAACTTTCCAACCCATGAGCGCCGAGTAGAACGCAGCGGCCTTCTCGTAGTCGACGCACTGATAGTTGAGATGGTCGAGCCAGACCGTCTTCCATCCTGTGGATTCAAACGGCAGGACGAGCGGCATCGTGTCGCGCGGCACGTTGCCGCGTCCGCCGCCCCGACCGCCGCGCGCACTGTCGCCCGGCGTCCCCTGCGCGAACGAAGCCGCGGGGACCGCGACGGCCGCGCACGCGAGCGCGTGGAGCAGCTGACGGCGTGAAAGTCTCCCGCCGTCGAAGTCCTCGAACAACCGGGTGATTGGATCGGTCATGTTCGCGTCTCGCTGTGAGTGTTTGCCGGCGGCCTACTGCTGCCGCGTGCTGAGCCACTTCGCGCGGAATTTCAGCTGATCGTCAGTCGCGTTCATGCCGACGTCTTCAAACGCGGCCACGATCAGCGCAGGATTCTCGATGATCGTCATCGGCGCTTCGCGACGCCCCGCACGACCTTCGAATGCGATCGTGACTTTATCACCGGGTTTGTGCGCGGCGATTCCGGCGCGGAAGTCCGCTTCTGCGGTGAGCTCCCTGCCATCGAGTCCGATGATCCGGTCGCCACGCTCGAGTCCCGCGTCGTAGAGCGGAGAACCGACGAGCACATTCGAATTGATCGTGAGCGGCGCAACAACCTGCGCGGCGCCGCGACCTCCGCCCTGCGCCGCGCCCTGCGGAAGCAGCGGGCGGAACTGATAGTCTCCGATCCACGCGATGCCCGGCTGCGCTTTGCGCACGACGATGCCCGCGTTCGCGAGAAGTCCGGGGTAATCCGGGAGTTCATGACCCACCACGTAGCGCTTCCAGAAATCGTTCGCCCACACCGAATCACCGGACGCCGTCACGAGCGCGCGCCGCGCGTCGTCAAGCGTGTACGGCACTTCCGGCTTGCCATGATTCTTCCACATCGTGCGCATGAAGTCGTCGAGCGTCTTGCCGCCGCGCGCACGCAGCGAGAGGTCGATCGCGAGTGCGACGCCCGCGCCGTACGTGTAGTACGAGATGAAGATGTTTCCGCGATTTTGCGGGTCGATCGAGACTGCGGCGTCGGTGAACGGCGCCTGCTGGCTCATCCCGATCGGCCCGAAATATCGGCGCCCCGGTGCGTTCGTCACCGCGTTCACGATTCCATTCAGGCTGCGCACGAACGCATTGCTCGGTGTCACGCCCGAGCGCGCTTCGAGCAGCGGTCCGTAGTACTGCGTGAAGCCTTCGGCAATCCACAGTTCGCCGGAGAAATTCACACGGTCGTAGTCGAATGGCTCGAGCGTTGCGGGGCGGATGCGCTTCACGTTCCACGAGTGGAAAAACTCGTGGGCGACGGTGCCGAGCTCGCGCAGCGCACTCGTCCCCATGCTCGCATTGCCGGTGACGCTCGTGGAATTCCGATGCTCCATGCCGTCGCCGTTGCAGCTCGGGCGATAGCAGGCGACAAATGTGTATGTGCCGAAATCATATGCGGGGAACTCGCCAAACACCGCGGCCGCTTCGCGCGTGATTTTCTTTGCGCCTTCTGCGTATTCGTCGATCGTGGCGGACGGCGCCGGATCATCGACCGCTGCGCGGAACTTCACCGTGCGGCCGCCGTTCGTTTCCGTCCACTCACGCCACTGAATCGGTCCGACGTGCGTCGGGCTGTCGAACAGATACTGCATTCCCGGTCCGGTGAATGTCTCCGGATCGGCGGTCGGTACGAGCTGGGTTGCAATCGTCCACGTCGGGTTCGGCCGGTGAATCTTCACGCTCACGGGGCGCTGCTCGAATCCGCGCGCGTAGAGAAACGTTCCCTGCGGCTGGATGTGCGCCTGCGCCGCGTCGAATCCGGGGTACGTGCCGTCCGCACGATCAGCAAAGAGCGTGTAGGTGATCGTCACCGTGCCGTCGTGACCCGACACATCCCACGCGTACGGATCGGGGCGCGTGAAGACGAGCTCATGTCCTTTTGAATCGACGGCTTTCAGCGAGTACACGTTCTTCGCGAACTCGTGCAGCGCATACCGGCCCGTTGAGCTGCGCGCCATCCGCGTGTGCAGCGGGCCCGGCGGCACTGCCGTGAACACCGCTTTCACCTCGGCCTCATGGTGAACGATGTTCGGGAACGAGATCTCGTATGAGATCACTGCTCCCTTGTTGCCCTGCTCGATCGGATGGAGCTGCGCCGATGCGGAGCGTCCTGCGACGGCCGTGACGAGGGCGGCGAGCGCGGCGATTTTCCTGGTCGATCTCATTTCGTTGGATGGCAGAGGGCGGAAGGCAAACAAAAAAAGTGAACCAAGCTTACCCGAGCGGCTCCATCACCGATGAACCTTCTTCGATGGGAGCATTGGCGCGGAGGTCTTTCAGAATTTCTATCGCGCTCATCTGCAGCGCGAGGTCGCCGAGTGCGCGGCCATCGGCAGCGAGCGAGGCGCGCTGCAGCCACATGAACTTTCCGGTCTGTGCACTGATGTAGTCGCTGAGCCGCTGCTGTGCCGCGGCGCTGACGAACCCATGCAGCGTCTTGCCGCCGATCAGGACGACTTCGACGTTGCGCTCTTCGATTCCCGACGGCGGCGCGGTGGAAATCTGTACGTCGTGATCAGGTGCCGTCGCGAGAATGATGTGCTCGGACTGCACAATGACATGTCCGGGCGCCTCGTTCAGCTTTGGCCGGTGCGCGCGCGTGACGTTCATCCACCCGCCGCGACGGCCATTGAGGTAGGGAACGAGCGCCTGATCTTCACCGATCATGATATGACCTTCGACCATCGTGCCATCGCGCATGACGAGATGGACACGACGAGACTGTGCCTGACGAATTCGAGTGGACGGTGCGGTCACTGGTGATTGCCGGTTATGGGGCGGGGCGTCTCGCGACGCGATAAAGCGGGACGGCGAGCAGGAGCACATACATAGCGATCGCGACGATCGCATTCTCCGTGACCGACGTCACGCCGTCACCCATCCAGTGTGAAATGTTCATGAACTCATCCTTGCGAAGCGCTTGCAGCGCCGCAATGCCAACGCCGAGAATCGCGCCGCCGGCGATGAGTCCCGATGAAAACAGAACTCCCGGACCCGAGTCGCTCGTGTCCGCTGGTGCTTTCGACGCGGCGGAGCGCTTCTCGACGAGCCAGCGCACGATGCCGCCCATGAAGATCGTCGCAGAAGTCGAGATTGGCAGATAGGTGCCGACGGCGAACGCGAGCGACGGAATGCCGAGGATTTCCATCACCACCGCAATGAACGCGCCGATGAGAATGAGCCCCCACGGCAGCTTCTGCGTGAGGATTCCGTCGACCACCAGCGCCATAATCTGCGCCTTGGGTGAATCGAATTTGTCGACGTGCCGTCCGGTGTAATCGGTGGCCTCGCGACCGCCGATGCCGGGATCGACATAGTACGCGATCGCTCCGGCGTCGCTGACGAGATAGCGGCCCGCTGGTGCGTCGCCGGTGCGCTCGAAGAGATGGCCGACTTTGTACGATTTTCCGGCGATCGTCATCGGATCGCTTTCAAAGTTCGCGACCTGCACCCCCGGATAGTCGCGCGCGACGATCGTCGTTTTCGCGTTGTTCAGGAACGCGATCATGCCGCCGATCATGATCGCCGATGTCGTCACGCCGAAGAGCAGCGCGATCTGTTGCCGCATCGGCGTCGCGCCGACGAGATATCCGGTTTTCAAGTCCTGCGATGTCGCGGCACCCACCGCGGCGGCGATGCACACCACGCCGCCGATCGAAAGCGCGAGCACGCGATGTTCGATCCCAGTCCAGCCGACCGCGAGAAAAATCAGCGAGGTCATCAGCACCGCCGCGACGGTCATGCCGGAAATCGGATTCGACGACGCGCCGATCTGCCCGCAGATGCGACTCGACACCGAGACAAAGAGAAATGCGAAGATCACCGCGAGGATCGCACCAGCCAGATTGATTCCAATCTGCGGCAGCGTCACCATCGCGATGACCAGCGCGATCACGCCGCCGACCACATATATCATCGGGATTTCCTTCTCGGTGCGCTTGACGGACGACGCGCTCGCCGCCCCTTTGATGTCGCCAAAGCCGAGCACCATCGCCTGCCAGATCATCGGCATCGCGCGCGCCAGCGAAATGAGTCCCGCCGCCGTCACCGCGCCTGCGCCGATATAAAACACATAGTTCGCACGAACCTGCATCGGCGACATCGAGCTGATCAGTTTTGTCGCCGGGAAAATCGGCTCGGTAAGCCCTGCGCCAAACAGTTTGATCGCCGGTATCAAAACGAAGAACGAAAGCATGCCGCCCGCGAATAGGTATCCGCCGACTTTGGCGCCGATGATGTATCCAACGCCGGTGAGCTCCGGACTGATCTCGGCCTGAATCTCGCCGATCAGTTCGGTCTTTCCAGCGGGAAGCATCCGTTGAAACATCTTCACCGGTACTTCGGCCCAGAGATGGACGCCGCCGTTGAGAAACTTGTAGAGCGCGCCGAGCCCGAAGCCCATGAACACGGTTCGCGCCTGTACTCCGCGCTCTTCGCCTACTATAAGCACCTCGGCGCAGGCCGTTCCCTCCGGATACTTCAGCGTGTCGTGTTCCTTCACGATCAGTGAGCGGCGGAGCGGAATCATCAGCAGTACGCCGAGCAATCCGCCCACCACCGCGATCGCCGCGACCTTGGACCAGGGCAGCGCGTAGCCGAGCAGGAGCAGGGCGGGGAGCGTGAAGACCACGCCTGCAGCGACCGATTCGCCGGCGGAGCCCGTCGTCTGCACGATGTTGTTGCGCAGGATTTGAGGCTCGGTGTTCCCCATCGCCCGCGTGATGCTGCGGAAGATCGTGATGGACAGAACCGCGATCGGGATTGAGGCGCTGACGGTGAGTCCGACTTTGAGCGCGAGGTAGACGCTCGACGCGGCGAAGACCAGACCGAGGGCGCAGCCGAGGATGACGGCGCCGATGGTTATCTCGGTCAGTGATTTTTCGGCCGCGATGTACGGTTCATGAGGGTTGGCCATGGCCTGAATATGCGAACCAGCCCCGTCCATGGTTAGTTAAAAGGAAGCCTGACTTCCGAAAACCGAAGTAAACCGACAACCGACGACCGACTACCGTGAACCACCGCTTGATTGCCCTGCTTTTCGCGCCGCTGATTGCCGCTGCGCAGGCACCGTCCGCGCCCCGCTCCGCGCCGATCTCCGACATCAAATACGCGGTGACGTTCAAGGCCCTCCAGGGTATCGAACGCGGCGTCGAAGTCTCGATGTCGTTCACGGCTACCGGGAAAGATCCGGTGCTGCTCTCCCTGCCGATCTGGACGCCGGGCGATTACGAAGTGAGCTACTACGCCCGCAATGTGTCGCAGTTCGCAGCGACGTCCCGCGGGAAGCCGCTCACGTGGGACAAATCCGGCCCGAGCACGTGGCGGATTGTGACCGAGAACGGCGGCCCCGTTACGGTCGCATTTCACTATCGCGCCGACTCGTTGGACAATGCGCAGAGCTGGACTCGCGAAGATTTCCTGTTGTTCAACGGAACGAATCTCTTTCTGTATCCAGAGGGCCGCGGCACGGATTTCCCGGCGAGCGTGACCGTTCAGACCGAAGATTCGTGGCGCGTGATCACGGGAATGACGCAGACCGGTGCGCGCGCGTGGAGCGCACAGAACTACCACGAGCTCGTCGATCATCCGTTCTTCGTCGGAAAGTTCGATGTCGACAGCGCGAAGGTCGCAGATGTATGGATGCGATTGTCGTCGTATCCGGCGGGATCGGTGAAGCCGGCGCAGGCCAAGCGCCTGCTCGATCAAATGGCCCGCGCTATTCCCACAGAGGTCGCCGTGTTCGCCGACCGCCCCTGGCCGCGCTACGACATCATGCAGATCGCAGACTCTGCTGCACAGGGGATGAGCGCGCTCGAGCATGAGAACTCGAATGTCGGCGTGATCGGCAGCGGATATATGGACGAAGACTTCGTGCCGTCGGTATACGCGCACGAGATTTTCCATTCGTGGAACGTCAAGCGCCTGCGCCCCACGGATATGTATCCCTACAACTACGCCGCGATGCAGGCGACGCCCTGGCTCTGGGTGAGCGAGGGAATCACCGACTACTACGCCGATCTCGCGCTCGTGCGCGGCGGCGTGATCAACGCAACGGAGTTTTTGGGCAAGACGAACGGCAAGATCGACCATGTCGAGAAGACCGCGCCGATCGCGCTGACCGATGCCTCGATGGAAGCGTGGATCCACATGACCGATGGAACGTCGGACATCTACTACGACAAGGGCTCACTCGCCGGTCTCGCGCTCGACATCATAATCCGCGATGCCACAGATAACACGGCGAGTCTCGACGGCGTGATGCGATCGCTCTATACCGCCGACTACAAAACGGGAAAGGGATTCTCGGCCGCTGACTGGTGGGGCGCCGTCTCGCGCGCGGCGAAGGGCGCGAGCATGAAGGAGTTCAACGAGAAGTACGTCGACGGACGCGAGCAGTATCCGTGGGCGTCATGGTTCGCGAAGGCAGGATGGCGGATTCATACCGACACGATCCACCAGCCGCGCATGGGCGTGAGTTTTCAGAAGGACAGCGCAGGGCTGCTGGTCGTGATCGTCGAGCCGGGAAGCATGGCGGCGGGTGCCGGGATCAGGCCGGGCGATGTCGTGACCTCGCTCGACGGAATCCCGACGAGCAATCCCGCCTGGGAGAACTGGCGTCAGAAATTCGCGACACGCGAAGGGGCGCCGATCGAGATCAAACTCGAGCGCGATGGCAAAACGATCACGCTCAATCCGCCGGTGAAGTTTGCGACGCTGATTGACAGGAAGCTCGAGGCCGATCCCGGCGCGTCTGACAAAGCAAAGCGAATTCGAGACGGGATACTCAAGGGAGTGACTGCAGGGGCGAGGCCTTAACTGCCCGACGTCAGACGTTAGCTGTGAGCGATTAGCTGCGAGATAACGACTTCATCACCGTTTTGCGCGCGGGACGGTGATGAAGTCGTTGTCTCGCGGCTCTCAACTGATAGCTAACGTCTGACGTCGGGCAGTTTGTCTCTCATAGCTATTCACGTTATATCAACGGTGCTCAGTTTTGCGCCGTAAAAGAGTATCCTCTTGGAGTCCCCCATCATGCGTTCATTTTCGAAACTGCCGGCTGTCGCGCTTGCATTTGCGCTGATCGCTGGCGCGTCCGCGCCGGTTGCTGCGCAGGTCACCACGCCGAAGGAATTTTTCGGTCACAACATCGGCGACGACTACTGGCTGCCGAACTACACCCAGTTCCTTGCCTACTGGCAGAAGATCGCGAAGCAGTCGCCGCGCGCTCATCTCGATACGATCGGCATGACGGCAGAGGGCCGGCCGCAGCTGAGCATGGTGGTCTCGAGTCCTGAGAACATCAAGAATCTCGCGCGCTATAAGGAAATCGCGAAGAAACTTTCGTACGCCGAAATCACCGAGGCTGAAGCGCACGCGCTCGCCAAGGAAGGAAAGGCGGTGATGTGGATCGACGGCGGCCTTCACGCGAGCGAAGTGCTCGGCGCGAACCAGCTGATCCAGACCAACTACGATTTCCTCACGATGAATGACGAGGAAACGCAGCGCATTCTCAAGGATGTGATCATCGTCTTCGTGCATGCGAATCCAGACGGCATGGAGCTGATCGCGAACTGGTACAACAAAGAGCCGGATCCAAAAAAGAAGAACATGAATGTCCCCGTGCTCTATCAGAAGTACATCGGGCACGATGACAATCGCGACTTCTATATGTCGAATCAGAACGAAACGACGAACATGAACAAGCGGATGTACCTCGAGTGGTATCCGCAGATCGTGTACAACCATCACCAGACCGGCCCGGCGGGCGCCGTCATGTTCGCGCCGCCCTTTCGCGATCCGGCCAATTATTTCTTCCATCCGGGCATGATCACCGGCCTCGACATGGTCGGCGCGGCGATCAAGGACCGCATGGTCCGCGAAGACAAGCCGGGCGTCGTGGATCGTTCGCTCTCGTCGTATTCGACGTGGTGGAACGGCGGTCTTCGCACGGAGGCGTATTTCCACAACATGGTCGGCATTCTTACGGAAGCGATCGGCAACCCGACGCCGCAGACGATTCCGTTCGTACCCGAGCGGTTGCTGCGTTTCGCCGACGAAGTGCTGCCGCTCGCGCCGTTGCAGGAGTGGCACTTCAAACAGTCGATCGATTACTCGGTGACTGCGAACCGCGCGCTGCTCGACCTGCTCCAGAGAAATCGTGAGACGTGGTTGTTCAACACCTGGAAGATGGGTCACGACGAAATCAAATGGGGAAATGAGGACAACTGGATCGTGACGCCGCACGTGCTTGCCGATGTCGAGGCGAAGGCTGCGGCCGCAGCGGCCGCCAACGGTGTGGGACGCGGCGGCCGTGGTGGCGCCGCAGGTGCGGCAGGCGATGTCAATCCAGATTTTGCAGCGGCGTTTGGCGGCGGTTCCGCGCCGGCTGCACTGTACGCTGACTTCAAGAAGCCCGAAGCACGCATGCCGCGCGGATATATTCTCCCCGCGAATCAGCCGGATTTTCTCACGGCGGAAAAATTCCTCGTCGCGCTTCAGAAGGTCGGTTTGATTGTGCATCGCGCGAGCGCGCAGTTCACGGTGGCCGGCAAGAGCTATCCGGCTGGATCGTACGTGGTGAAGTCGGCGCAGGCATATCGCGCCGACGTGCTCGACATGTTCGAGCCGCAGGATCACCCGAACGATTTCAAATTTCCGGGCGCACCGCCGACCCGTCCGTACGACAACGCCGGCTGGACGCTCGCTCTGCAGATGGGCGTGAAGTTCGATCGTATCCTCGATGCGTTCGACGGACCGTTCGTGAAGCTCGATCCGCTCAAGGATCGCATCACACCGACGGCAACGACGGTCGCAACGACCGGCGCGGGCTGGACGCTCTCGCCAAAGGTGAATGATTCGTATCACGCGCTGAGTCGTCTGTGGGCCGCGGGCGCCGATGTGTATCGCTTGCAGCATTCGGCGAACATCGGCGGCAAGGCGTATCCCGCCGGCACGCTCTATATCCCGGCCAATGCCAAGAGCACGCCGGTCGTCCAGAAATCAGCGAAGGACATTGGCGTAACGTTCGAATCGTCGAGTGATCTCGCGAGCGTGAGCGAGAAACTTCCGGCGCTGCGCATTGGTTTGTGGGATCGTTTTGGCGGCTCGATGCCAAGCGGCCAGATGCGCTGGCTGATGGAGCAGTACGAACTGCCGTTCCGCGTTGTGTATCCGCAGGAACTCGACGCGGGAAATCTGCGCGCGAAGTTCGACGTGCTGATTTTCCCGGAGAACTCGATTCCGGGTGTTGGCAACGGTCGCGGTGGACGCGGCGGCGGTGGTGGTGGAGGCGGTGGTGGCCGCGGTCAGGACACGACGTCGCTACCGGCGGAGTTCCGCTCGTGGACTGGAAATGTTTCCGCCGCGACGATTCCGAAGCTGAAGGAATTCCTGAATGCAGGCGGCCGGATCGTCGCGATCGGACCGTCGTCGATCAACATCGCGCAGCAGCTCGGGCTGCCGGTCACCAACCATCTCGTTGAGCGCACGCCGACGGGTTCGGCGGGTTCGCCGCTGCCGGCTGAGAAGTACTACGTGCCCGGCTCGCTGCTCGAGGTCGCGTATGACACGACACTCGACGCGACGCGCGGTGAGGAATCACACGGAATTGTTTTCTTCGACAACAGCCCGGTGATGCGGCTCGGACCGGATGCAGAGGCGAAGGGTGTGAAGCCAATCGCGTGGTTCGAGAACGGAACGCCACTGCGCAGCGGCTGGGCGTGGGGACAGAATTATCTGGACGGTGGAGTGGCGATGGCGGAGGCGAAGCTTGGCAGTGGAACGGTGTACCTGTTTGGTCCGGAGATCACGTTCCGGGCGCAGCCGGCGGCGACATTCAAGCTGCTGTTTAATGCGATTGTTGGGGGGAGCAAAACCGACACGAGGATTGTGCCGTAACTGCATAACGTCTCTTGCACCGTGTAAAACGAGTGAACTGTTAACTACTACCTGTTGGTCGGTTAACCAAAGTTAAATAATCAGTCCTGGCCACGAACTGCGTCGATCGAGTTCGCGGCCAGGACTGATTTTCTTACCTTCGTTAACCGACCACAGTTAGTAGTTAACCGTTCACTTCGGTCGAGTAGTTACCAGTTCACTCGTTGGACAGTATGCGGATCAAGATATTTGTGTGTCCAGCGCAGTTCCCTTGCTAAGTTGATCTTGTGCTAAAATCCATTGTCCTCGGTCTAGTCTTCCTCTCGCTCCTCGTAGTAGCCACCGGCTACGCCGGCTCCTTCGCGGGCGCAGCCTGGTCCCCCTGGTGCCTCGCCATCGGCACCTGCGGCGCCCTCATGTCACTCATGGCACTCGGCTCCGTCCGCCGCGGCCACATCACCCCGGTTCTGCGCGTCGTGTTCGTCGCGATGTTTTTGTTTTGCGCCGGCTGTTTTTGCGTTGCGCTCGCGATGCCCGCCAACGAGGGCGCCGGTGGCACACTGCTGTTCGGCTTTCCGCTTCGCTCGACCATCGTACTGCTCGGCGTGGCGATCGTTCCTATTCTGGTATTCCCGCTCGCGTGGGCACTGACTTTTGACTCCTCGATGCTCAGCGAAGATGACCTGAAAAAACTGCGCGAAGCGCAGGCGGTGATGGCGCGCGCGAACGACGTCCGCAGGCACGGCGCGAAGTGATTCCACTTCATCCGCTCTTGCAGGCGTCGCTCCCGCGCATGACGCAGCCGCTGATCGTCACGGTCGCGCTGCTTTACTTCGCGATCGTTGCGATCATCGCCACGTGGGCCACGCGCAAGACAAAAACCGAGCGCGACTTCTTTGTTGGCGGTGCGGGCGTCGGTCTCTGGACACTCGCGATTGCAAAGATGGCGGCGTCGCTGTCCGGGTTCTCATTTGTCGGCGGCCCAGGCCTTGTGTACACGATCGGCCTCGCGGGCGTCTTCATCATTTTGCCCGGCGCACTCTCAAACGCGCTCGGCGCGTGGGTACTCTCAAAAAAACTTCGCCTGCTCGGCGAGGCGCGCGGGCTGCTGACGGTCCCCGCGGCGATTGGAGCGAGATACCGTTCGCCTGCCGCTCAAGGACTCGCCGCCGTCGGCGTACTGATTGCCGTCATCGGCTACATGGCCACCAACCTCCTCGCACTCGGAATCGTGATCGACGCGATTTTCGGAACGGGGCTCGCGGGCGGAATCTGGATCGGGACGGGGATCATTCTCGCGTATTCGGTCGCCGGCGGAATCTTGGCCGGAATTTATACAGATGTTTTCCAAGGTTCGGTGATGGCACTGTCGTCGGTGATTGTCGTCGCCGTGGCACTCAAGGCGGGTGGCGGGCTGCACCACATCTCCGACACGATCATGGCGGCCGACGCGAAGTTCCTGGGCCCGTGGGGAAGTGCAGGGCCGATCACCGCGCTCTCGTTCTTCTTCGTCTTCAGCGTCGGCTCACTCGGCCAGCCAAATGTCATCCACAAGTTCTACATGCTGAAGGATCCGCGGCAGCTGAAGTGGTATCTGCTGCTGATGTCTGTCGCGCTGCTCACCGCGCAGCTGATCTACATCGCGATCGGCGTGGCATCCAAGGCGCTCGTCATTACCGGCGCGCTCGCGCCGCTGGCGAAAGCCGATCAGGCCACGCCGATGTTTCTGCTGCACGCGGCACCGGTTCTCGTTGCCGGTCTCGTGTTCTCGGGAGTTGCCGCTGCGATCATGGCGACGGTGAACTCATTCATGAACGCCGGCGCTGCCGCGCTCACGCTCGATCTCCCCATGGCGTTCGGAAAAAAACTCGACAATGAATTGCGATGGGGCCGCATCACGACGGTGCTCCTCGCAATCATCGCCGCCGGCGTCGCGCAAATCTCGGGAACGCTCGTCGCATTCCTCGGAATTTTCGGCTGGGGGCTGTTCGCGTCGACCATCGCCCCCGCACTCGCGATCGGCCTCAATTGGGAGCGCGCGACACGTGCTGGCGCGATCGCATCCATTTGCACCGGCCTCGGGCTTACCCTCGCCGGTGGCACGCTCGCCTATTTCAAGATCATCAAGCTTCCAACGGGCGTCGACATCGCGTCGCTTTCGTTGATCACGTCACTCCTCGTCTTCTTCGTTGTCTCGTGGTTCACCCGCGCCAACGCTGCAAATGAACTCGACGCGGACATTCAGCTCGTAATGGAGACCTGAAAATGAAATTCGCCGATTTGCACGTGGGTCAATCCGCCGAGCGTACGAAGGAAATGACCGAGGCGCTCGTGTTGGCGTACGCCGAGATGACCGGCGATCACAGTCCGGTGCATGTCGACGAATCGGCCGCGAAGAAAACACGATTTGGCACACGCATTGCCCATGGTATGCTGTCAGCCGGTTTCCTCAGCGCGGTGATCGGCATGGACCTGCCCGGCCCCGGTACGATCTGGGTTGCTCAGGCGCTGCGATTCAAACAGCCGGTGAAGCTCGGCGACACGATCACATGGCGCGTAGAAATAAAAGAATTGTTCCCGGAAAAAAAGCGCGCCGCGCTGTCGACCATATGTCGAAATCAGCGCGGCGAACTCGTAATCGAAGGCGAAGGCACAATCCTGCTCTTGGATTAGCCACAAATCGGTAACGTCGTCGTTAACTCACAACCAAGAACTGACAGCTATCGTCTGACGTCGTGCCGTTTCATTTAAGCAGCGCCTTGGCGATTGTCGAAAGCTGCATATTGGAAGTCCCCTCGTAGATCTTCCCGATTTTCGCATCGCGAAAGAACTTCTCCACCGGAAAATCCTTCGTGTAGCCGTAGCCGCCGAACAACTCCAGCGCGAGTGACGTCACCCGCTCGCACACCTGCGATGCATAGAGCTTGGCCATCGCCGCATCGCGAGCGATATCGAGTCCCGCCTCTTTCATGCGCGCCGCATTATACACGAGCAGCCGCGCCGCCTCGAGTTCAGTGGCCACCTGCGCCATTTGGAACTGCACTCCCTGAAAATCCGAGAGCGTCTTTCCGAACTGTTTGCGCTCTTTCACATACGCGACCGCGGCAGCGAGTGCACCCTCGGCGTTTCCGATCATCTGCGCGCCAATACCAATGCGGCCTTCGTTCAGCGTCTCCATCGCGATCTTGTATCCGTTGCCGACCGGGCCAAGCACATTCCCAGCGGGAACTTCGACGCCGTCGAGAATCAGCTCCGTCGTGCTCGACGCGCGGATTCCCATCTTGTCTTCTTTCTTTCCAACGCTGAATCCCGGGAACGTTTTCTCGACGATGAACGCCGTGATTCCCTTGTAGCCCTTTGACGGATCGGCGTTCGCAAATACGATGAACACGCCGGCCTCCGCGCCGTTCGTGATCCAGAGTTTGCGGCCGGTGAGGATCCACTTGTCGCCCTTCTTCTCGGCGCGCGTCGCGAGACCGAACGCATCGGATCCGGAACCAGCCTCCGAAAGCGCGTACGCACCAACGGTGTTCTCGCAGAGACGCGGCAGATACTGCTCGCGCTGCGCTTCGGTGCCATAGACGACAATCGGATACGCCACGAGAGTGTTCTGTACATCGACAACGATCGCCGCCGCAGCATCGACCTTGCTGATCTCTTCGACGGCGAGTGTGACCATCATCAATGATCCACCACCTCCGCCGTATTTCTCGGGAACCTGAATCCCCATCATCCCGAGTTCGAAATATTTCGGGATCAGTTCGGGATCGAGTTTTGCGGCGCGTTCCATGGCAGAAACGCGGGGGCGGACTTCACCATCTACGAAAGACGCCACGGCGTCGCGGAATGCGCTCTCTTCGTCGCTGAGGACGGTGAGCGGAGCGTGGTTATTTGCCTGCATATTTTTTAGAGTGACGGCGTCTCAAACCTCTTGGACGGAGCCCCGAACAGGTTTCCCTGTGCAAGGTCCGCACCCGCGGCGAGCAGCGCATCGCGCTCTGCCACACTCTCTACTCCTTCTGCAATCAACGGCACCTCCAACGATGCGAACATGGCGTACATCGCACGTACGGTGCGCTGACGATTCGGATCCTTCTCGATTCCTGCAAAAGCACTGCGGTCGAGCTTCGCAAAATCCGGCGACAGCTTGCCGAAATTGTCGAGCCCCGACGTTCCTGTCCCAACGTTATCGATCGCGATCCTGAACCCTGCGCCGCGGAGGCCCGGCATCGCGGCGGCAAGCGCGGTGAGCTGCTCACCGGCCACGCTTTCGCGAATGTCGAGCACGACACTGCGCGCGATCGGCTCGAGCGGAGCGCCCGATCCAGTCAGCAGCGACTCCTGCGCATCGAGCGGATGAATGTTCACGAAGAGCAGCGCGCCCTCCGGCATATCGCTGCAATCCTGCCCGATGCGCTGATACAGCGTGCGCGAAAGCGCGGTGCGCCAGCCGATTCGCTCGGCCGCGAGCAGAAGAGCGCCGTACGATGCAAACAGTGTTTCATCGCAGCGCATGAGCGCTTCGTAGCCGAGCACATTTTTTTTCTTCAGCGACACCACCGGCTGGAACTCGGCGTGAATCGTCGCGAAAGTGCGCGTGAGGACCGCTTCGAGTGTCGCGCGATCGCCGTACGGAATCGCTTTGCCCGCCTGCGCTGCGAGTGCGGTGCGCTTCATGCGCGCCAGTTCGCCGAGCGCCGCTGCGCGTCCAACTGAATGGACGAGTGCTTCGGGTTCAACCGGCTTCAGCAGATATTGTTGCGCGCCATACTCGATCGCGTCGAGCGCGGAGTCGAGTGTGGCGCCTGCGGTCATCAGGATGACCGGGACGTCGAGATCGTGCTGTCGCAGCTCGCGAAGAAAATCGAGGCCGGAGAGTTCCGGCATGATGATGTCGGTGAGCACGACGTCGAAGCCCTTGTCGGCGAGCAGCGCGAGTCCTTCGCGCGCATTGCTCACCGTCGCGACGGCAAATCCGTGACGTTCGAGGAGCAATCCGATGACGCGGAGGACCGCGGGCTCATCGTCAATGATTAAAACCCTGCGGGCGCCGGGGGGGGCGGAAACAGTTGCGGCTGGCATGCTCTAATTATCGGTCGTAGGCGAGGATTGGCGCTAGCCAGCGCTCTGCTTCCTTTATATCTACGCCCTTGCGAGCCGAATAGTTGGTGACCTGATCCTGCTCGATTTTGCCAACTCCGAAGTACGCGGACTGCGGATTCCAGAAGAAATAGCCGCTGACGGATGCTGTCGGAAACATGGCGAAGCTCTCTGTGAGCTCGATTCCGGCCCGCTCGGTTGCGCCGAGCAAGTCGAATATGGTTCGCTTTTCGGTGTGGTCGGGGCACGCCGGATACCCCGGTGCCGGCCGGATCCCCTGGTACTGCTCGCGAATAATCGCGGAATTATCCAGGTGCTCGTCGGGGGCGTAACCCCAAAACTCGCGGCGGACGCGTTCGTGCAGCCGCTCGGCAAGCGCCTCCGCGAGGCGATCGGCGAGCGCTTTCACCATGATCGAGCTGTAATCGTCATGCGCGGCCTCGAACTCGGCGACCTTGGCATCAACGCCGATGCCCGTGGTAACCGTGAACAATCCCATCCAATCGGTGAGACCGGTGGAGCACGGCGCGACAAAATCCGCGAGCGCTGAGTTCGCGCGCCCGTCCGCCTTCACCATCTGCTGGCGGATTGTGTGAATCGTCGCGATCGGCTTGTACTCATCACTGCGCTCTAACGGCTTGCGTCCGACGTCTTCCCAAAGCTGGATATCTTCCGCGCCGTCGGAATTGGCCGGGAAAAATCCCACCACCGCCCGCGGCTTCAGCCATTTCTCCTCGACAATCTTCCTCAGCATCGCCTGCGCATCGTTGAACAAGCTGCGCGCAGCCGGGCCGACTGTGGGATCCTCGAGAATGTCCGGATAGTGCCCTGCGAGCTCCCACGTCTGAAAAAAGGGCGTCCAGTCGATCCGCGGCACGAGATCGCCGAGTGGGAACTGCGTTTCGTCGTAGGTGCGAACGCCCGTGAAGCTTGGCTTTGGCGGCGAGATGGTAGTCCAATCAACCTGAACCTTGTTCGCGCGTGCCTGCTCGAGCGTCTGCGTTTTTGTATCGCGACGGCGTTCCGCGCGGCGCTCGCGAACTTCTTTGTATTCCGCGCGCGTCTCCTGCACGAACGTGTCGCGTTGGGTATCAGAGAGAAGTGCACTTGCAACGCCGACGGCGCGCGACGCATCGAGCACGTAGACGACCGGGCCCGAGTAGTGGGGCTCGATTTTCACCGCGGTGTGCACTTTGCTCGTGGTTGCGCCGCCAATGAGCAACGGAATCGCGAATCCTTCGCGCTCCATCTCGCCGGCGACGAACGCCATTTCTTCGAGTGATGGCGTGATCAGCCCGGAGAGACCGATGATATCGGCCTTCTCGCGAATCGCCGTCTCGAGGATTTTGGCGCACGGGACCATCACACCTAAATCGATCACTTCGTAGTTGTTGCATTGCAAAACTACGCCGACAATGTTCTTGCCGATGTCGTGCACGTCGCCCTTCACCGTGGCGACGACGACTTTTCCTTTCGCGCGCGTGTCCGCGTTCTTCACCTTTTCCGCTTCGATGTACGGAATGAGGTGCGCAACCGCGCGCTTCATGACCCGCGCGCTCTTTACGACCTGCGGCAAAAACATCTTACCCGAGCCGAACAAGTCGCCGACGACGTTCATTCCGTCCATCAGCGGCCCTTCGATCACTTCGATCGGGCGTTCGGCTAGTTTGCGCGCTTCCTCGGTGTCGTCAACTACGAAATCCGCGATTCCATGAACGAGTGCGTGCTTCAGTCGCTCGTGCACCGGCGCTTCGCGCCACTCCAGATTCGTCGCCTGCTTTGCGGCGTCGCCTTTTACTGACTCGGCAGCCTCGAGCAGCCGTTCTGTCGCGTCCGGCCGCCGATTCAGAACAACGTCTTCAACAAGCTCGAGCAGTTTTGGCGGCAGATCGGAATAGAGCGGGAGCGCGCCCGCGTTCACGATCCCCATGTCCATCCCCGCGGCTACCGCGTGGTAGAGGAACACGGTGTGGATCGCCTCGCGTACCGCGTTGTTGCCGCGGAACGAGAACGAGACGTTGCTCACGCCACCGCTGACATGCACGTACGGAAGCCGCGCCTTGATTTCACGAGTGGCTTCGATGAAATCGACGGCGTAGTTGTTGTGCTCTTCGATTCCCGTCGCGATCGCGAAAATGTTCGGATCGAAGATGATATCTTCGGGCGGGAATCCGACTTGTTCGGTGAGGATTTTATAAGCGCGCTCGCAGATAGAAATCTTGCGGGCAGCCGTATCAGCCTGACCTTGCTCGTCGAACGCCATTACGATCACGGCCGCGCCGTAGCGGCGGACGAGAGTGGCCTGACGAATGAACTCGTCCTCGCCCTCTTTCATCGAGATGGAATTGACGACGCCTTTGCCCTGAAGACACTTGAGCCCTGTCTCGATGACTTTCCACTTGGAAGAGTCGAGCATGAACGGCACTCGGGCGATTGCCGGCTCCGTGGCGGCGAGATTCAGATACTTCTTCATCGCCGCGTCGGCGTCGAGCATTCCTTCGTCGAAATTGATATCGATGATCACCGCGCCGGCTTCAACTTGCTGGCGCGCGACCTCGAGTGCGGCGTCGTAGTCGTCGGCGAGAATCAGTTTCTTGAACTTCGCCGAGCCGGTGACGTTGGTGCGTTCACCGACGTTCACGAAGTTTGTTTCGGGCCCGATGGTCTGCGGCTCAAGCCCAGCGAGACGCAAACGCTTTGGCACATCCGGAATCGCGCGCGGTGCGATTCCTTTGACGGCGCGCGCGATCGCGGCGATATGCGCCGGCGTCGTTCCGCAGCAACCGCCCACGATGTTGATGAAACCCGCCTCGGCGAACTCTTTGAGAATTCCGGAGGTGTACGACGGCGTTTCATCGTACTCGCCCATTTCGTTGGGCAGGCCCGCGTTCGGATGCACGCTCGTCCAGCAGGGCGCGACGCGTGAAAGCTCCTGGATATAGGCTCGGAGATCTTTCGCGCCGAGTGCGCAGTTGAGGCCGACGGACAGCGGGCGCGCGTGGGCGACCGAATTCCAGAATGCTTCGGTGGTTTGGCCTGAGAGCGTGCGTCCGCTCTGATCGGTGATTGTGCCCGAGATCATCACCGGGACGCGTGTGTTGTCGTGCGCGAAAACTTCTTCGATAGCGAAGAGTGCGGCCTTCGCGTTCAGTGTGTCGAAGATCGTCTCTACGAGCAGCAGATCCGCGCCGCCGGCGAGCAGCGCTCGCGCCGCTTCGATGTAAGCAACGACGAGTTCATCGAACGAGACATTGCGAAAGCCGGCATCTTCGACGCGCGGCGAGATGCTGGCTGTGCGATTCGTGGGCCCAAGCACGCCGGCCACATAACGCGGCTTGCCGTCCTTTTTCTCTGCCGCATCGCAACGGTCACGCGCGAGACGCGCGCCCGCTTCGCAAAGGTCGGCGGCAAGCTCTTCCATCCCGTAGTCGGCCATCGCGACCCGAGTGGAGTTGAACGTGTTGGTTTCGATGATATCCGCGCCAGCGTCGAGATACGCTGAGTGGATATCGCCAATAGCGGTAGGGCGGGTGAGGACGAGGAGATCGTTGTTCCCCTTGAGGTCGCGCGGCCAGTCTGCAAAGCGCTCGCCGCGATATTCTTTCTCGCCGAGCCGGAATTTCTGGATCTCCGTCCCCATTCCGCCATCGAGAATGAGAATGCGGCGGCCGAGCTCCTGCTTGAGGAGCTCTAGTCGCGCAGCACGATCGAATGGCGGCTGCGCGCTCATCGGTCCCCGGTCTGGTGTCCTCGGACCATATCAGACAGTCGCCCACCCGGCGCCACTGCCGGCCTCAGCCCGAGAATATGACAGAGCGCGTACGACAGATCAGCACGGTTAAGCGTGTAGAAGTGGAACTCAGTGATCCCCGCATCAGCCAATTGTCGGCACTGTTCTGCCGCGACCGTAATCGCGACGAGCTTGCGCGTATCGGGATCGCTCTCGAGTCCTGCGAACAACGGCGCCATCGCACTCGGCACAGTCGCGCCCGCTGTTGCGGCAAAGCGCGTCATCTGCGTGAAGTTCGTCACCGGCATGATGCCGGGCACGATCGGAATCGTGATCCCCGCTTTGCGGGCCCGCTCGATGAAGCGCAGATAGAACGCGTTCTCGAAAAAGAACTGCGTGATCGCGCGTGAGGCACCGGCGTCGATTTTTCGCTTGAGATTATCGAGCTCAATATCGATTGAGCGCGAATCCGGATGACCTTCAGGAAACGTCGCGACCGTGACTTCGAAGTCGTGCCGCTTCTTGAGCGACTCGACCAGCTGCGAAGCGTACGGGTAACCCTCCGGATGCGGCACATATGCGCCCGTGCCCGGAGCCGGATCGCCGCGCAGCGCAACCACGTGGCGCACCCCCATCTCCCAGTACGAATCCGCGACCGCGTTCACTTCGTGGCACGCCGCATCAGCGCAGGTGAGGTGCGCGGCAGGGACGAGCGAAGTCTCGTTGAGAATTCGCTGAACTGTTTTGTGCGTACGCTCACGCGTCGATCCACCGGCGCCGTATGTGACCGAGACGAATTTTGGAGCGAGCGGTTCGAGTCGCTTCACGGCACGCCACAGCGTCTCCTCCATCTCCGGTGTTTTCGGAGGGAAGAACTCAAAGGAGACGTTGAACGGCGCGGCGAGGCTAAGTGGCATCTATATAGAAGGGACGAAAAATGCCCGGGCATGTGGAGGCCCGGGCCGGCGCTTTAGCTGAATATTTAACGTGGCCGCAATTTGCCTCCAAATCGCCACGGGATCGGTTTTTCTACTACATCATTGTATCCGGATGAACGGATGGAGTCAAGGGCTAGGCTGCTGTCCACGGAACCCAGTACAGGCCAGTCCGGTGACCGAGACAGTGATGCGCAGGGTAGCCTCAGTATGGACCATATGCTTGGAGGTCGTCGCGTGACCGCGTCGCTGCGCACCCTTCTCCGGATTGTCTTCACGCTGGCGGTCGCCGTCGGACCTTGGCGACTAGCCGCGCCGCAGGCCGCTCACTCCTCCCTCACTCGCGCGCGGCGCCCGTCGATCGTGGTCACCGGCAGCGTCGTGGACAGCCTGACGAACCTTCCCCTGCACGGGGTGACGCTCATCATCACCGGCCCGCCCGGCGTCGCGCGGCAGCGTGTGAGCGATCAGGCTGGACGGTTCCGGTTCGATTCGATATTGCCCGGGAGCTACGTCATCTCGACAGCTCATCGTTTGCTCGACACAACGCGCGTGACGTTTCGCGTTGCTGCCAGCGACAGCGTGTTCATCACTCTTGCCACGCGAGGTCGAGTTGCCGCGCCGCTCTTGTCCAGCGGGCGCCGCGCCCAGATTGCCGCTCTCGATTCAGCGCGTACGCGTTGGCTCAGTCTTCGACCCGCCGCGTACCGGTTTCACGTGCGCGACGAATGCTTTTGCTTCCCCGGACCTCCCGGATCGACGACGGAAGTTCGAGGAAACGTCGTGACGTTGCTTGGCACAGACGGCGTCAGACATCTCGTTACTCCCGATTCATCGAAGGCCTACGACATCGGCGGGCTGTTCGACTTCATGACAAAGGTCGTCATCGACGACCGCATGGAGCTCAAAGGCGTCGAGTACGACGCGACGTACGGCTATCCACGAAAGTTCACGACCGAATCATCGCTCATAGTCACCGACACGTGGGTGCACTACTTCATCGAAGACTTCCAAGTGGTGGCACCTCGGGCTCCATGATGCCGTCATATCGCCGCGCAGTCCTCGCACCACTGACGCTCCTCGCGTCGACAACGCTGGACGCACAAACACCGGCCCCGTGTGATCCCAACCGGACACCATTCGGGGTCGAAGCATCGCGCTCATTCTGCTCGCTCACCGTTCGGCCGGTGCCGCTCGAAGCAAAGCTCCCGTCCACGCTTCCACACTGGACGGGATATATGGACGTCGATGTGACAGTGGTCGTGAACTCGTACGGCGCCGTGGATCGGCGCTGGACGCAAGCGTGGACGTACAGTTATGGGTCGTTCGGCGTTCCAGGATACAAAATGGAAGACAGTATGATGGTTGCGCTTAAGCAGTTCCGCTTTTCGCCAGGTTTGGCCGGTGACACGGCGGTGCGTGCTGCGGCTCGCATTCATCTGTTCACGCGCGGCGCGCCAGACACGCTCCCCGCAATCAGCAGCTGGCGCTACGTCTCCGGCCCTCGCGAGGGCGCGTATGACGGCGACACGCTGTACCTGGATTGGACTCCGGCAGCGCCGTTTCCCGTCGGGACACCCGCGGAAATCGGAACTGCAATCGCCACCGCTCTCGCCGAACTTCGTACGACATCGCTCTACGTCAGGATGGCCCGGGAAGATGACATGCAGTTGTGGACCGGATGTTCGGTCATCGGCAAGACGATTCCTGACGCGCCGGCCGTCGAAGCGTGGCTGAGGAACGCGGGCGTGCCGTTGGCCGGCGAGAGCAACTGTGCTTCACTCCTTCCGCGCCACGCTGTTACATGGACGGGCGTGTTTCGCATCACGCCGACCGCGTACATGGTGCGGTACATCGCTCCAGCCTATACCGATGGCAAGTGCCGCATCGAGCGAGTGACCGGCGGCTGGAAGGCATTGTGTCGTTGAGCAAGCGTTCATGGTGTCTCGCGGGTGCGCTATGCATCGCTCTCGCGCCGACAGTCTCGATAAGCCAGATCCCAGCGGTGAAGCCGGTGAAGTGCGATTCGCTGTACAATGCGCTCTTCGTTACGAAGAACGATCCGGCTTACAACAGCTGCGCGGTCGACGCGCGACCGCTCCCACTCGCGACAAAAATCCTCGCGGGCGTTCCGTACTGGCTTGGCGAATACCAAGCGTCGATGGCCTTCGTGGTGAATGTCGATGGACAGGTCGACTCTACGACACTGGACGTCTCAGGGTCGAGCGGTTGGATGCTTGGCGAGCAGACGCCGCTTTCGGTTCCGAGGGATTGGAAAACCGCCGTGCGCAAAGTGAAGTTCAGTGCCGGTACGCTGCGCGGTGCTTCTGTTCGCACTGCGGTCCATCTCGTGCTCATCGTGCCGCCAGCTCCCGACAGTTCCCCGGCTGCTGCGACGTGGCGATACATCGTCGGCGCGACGTCCGATACGATGCAACTCGAATGGATCGCCGGCGCTCCGCTTGCACCAGTTGGTGCGCGCGCGACTATTCCCGTGCTGCTAGCTGCTCTGGCGGAGCTGCGAGTTACGCAAATGGACTATCACACCCGCCCGCGCGGGTGGAACGGCTGCTCCGATATCGCCGCCACATTCCCGTACGCCGACGCGATGCGCGAGAACGCTCGCAAGGCGGGCATCGCGCTCGCCGGCGATCCGCGCTGTCCCGTCAGCGATGATCCGAATGACGTGCGCTGGACAGCATTGTTCAGAGTATCGGAATCGCAATTCGTCCTTCGATTCACGTATCCGGTTGGACTCGATGCGTGGACGACAGCGCGCTGCTGGGTCGCGCATGTCGAGAATAACTGGCGAGCGGGGTGCCGGTGATCCGTCCGCGTTTTACAAAATTGCGGCGTTGACCCGGCCAGTGACGCGACGCTACGCGATGCCGCGACGCGCTCCGACAAACGCGTCGATCGAGAGGCGGTCTTCAGACGCGGGCATGACGAGGAGAAAGAGCAACAGCGCGAGGCGCGGGAAAACGTGCTCGTGGAACGCGTACAGCGGTTCCTTGAGCAAATGCCCGAACGTGACCACGAGCAGCACTGCGCCGAGGCTGAGCAGGGCTGCCCGCGTGCGCCAACCGATGATGACGAGCGCGCCGGCGATCAACTCCACAAACGGAATCGTCGCGCCGACGGCCCACAGTGACCACGTCGGCAGGAACGTATCCTGATACGGCAGGAAGAATCGGCGCACATGGCCTGCGGGGCCAAGCTCAAAGACTTTCCAGACTCCTGCCATGAAGAAGATCAGGCCAAGGACACCGCGCGCGAATAGCATGGCCCACGCGCGGTTTCCGATCGCGTTCATCGCTTTCATGGAATCTTTGAAGTTTGTCATAGTCTATTGTATTTCACCGTAGCGGCGCCGCCTTCATCAGCCACGTATCCCCGAGCGGCGTCGAATCAAACGATCCACCAAACAGCACGATCCCACGCGACTCCGGTAACAGTATCGCGTTGGCTGCCGAACGCTCGGCCGGCACTCGGCCCATCACCGCCGGATGTTCCCAGCGACAATGCGCGAGATCTCGACCGACACCTCGCAGCATCCACACATCGCGAGTCACGTTCGCGTTCTCGTCCGTGCCGCCGACCAGCGTCCACACGTCGCGCTTCGCGTCGAATGTTCCCGCCGCGGAAATTCTGACAGGCGGCTCACCGGCGCATTCCACGCGCCGCCATGCGGCACGCCCGCCGAGACCGTTCGCGTGATCGAGTGCCCACAACTCCGAACTCGCGAGCATCGAGGCGCGCCCGCCGAACACGAACATGCGGCCGCTCGCCGTGTCGTACGCGGCGGCGTACAAATCTCGCTCGCGCGGAATCCCCGCGGAACTGTCCGGCGAGAGACGACTCCATTCTCCGCTGGTGAGCGTTTCGTCGTCGAACGCGAGCACCCAGGTTTCGTCGAAATGCGGATAGATGCAATCGTGACCCGCGAACACAATCAACCGACGATGGGCCGCATCAAAGATTTGATCGAAGCCGCCGCGCGCCGGCGGCGCAGAGCCGCGGAATGAGACCTGCCGCCACACCGGCGCCTGTTCCAACCCTGAAGCGTGATCGAGAATCCAGGTGTCGTTGGTGCACGGCGAGGTCTGGCCAAGACCGCCGCCGTGCAAGACGATCCGGTCGTGCGGTGTATCATAGGAAGCGCCGAACAACCATCGATCGCTTGGATGCGGGCCCGGGGCAGTCGCGACCCGTGTCCATGTAGAATGTTGGCCGACGCGCAATCCGCTCAGGCGCCAGATCTCCCGGCCGAGCGGCGCGAACGAATGTGTGCGCGTATCGATTTGCCCGCCGAGCAGCAAGAGCGCGTTGCCCGTCGAATCGAGCACGGCCTGTCCGCCGAATCGCGCCGGAGGTGCGACGGTGTCATAGCGCAGATTGACCCATTCCACCGTTTGCACGGGCGCAGCGACGCTCCGCATTCTTTGCATTTTCGCGGAAACAACCGGCCACGCGCCAATCGTAATCGCGGCGACGACACTCGCCGCAAGCAGCCACCGGTTCGCCCGCCACATCCTGCTCGTGTGCGCCACACTCGGCGCGCCGACTCCCGATGCAACAGGCGTCGCGACCGGCAAGCTCGCCGTCAGCGGCAAGCTCTGCGGCAAGCTCTGCGGCAAGCTCTGCGGCAAGATCTGCGGCAAGATCTGCGGCGCCACGTTCGCAGATCCCACGACAGGCTGCCGCAACACGCCGACGAGCGCAGCGGTTTCCGCGGAAAGCTCCACGCCGAGTTCGCGCTGCAGCCTGCGCGCGAGCTCGTCGTGTACGCGCATCGCGCGACCGTGGTCGCCCGCCGCGATTAATACGGCGATCGTACGGCGCGCTGTCGATTCGTCGCTCGGGTTCAATGCGTGAGCCCACTCCGCTGCGCGCACCGCTCCGGCGATATCGCCGCGCGCTTCCGCGGCGAGCGACATCGAGGTGCCCGCTCGCACGGCATCGCGCATCAGCCTCATGCGCTCAGCTTCGATCCAATCCTCGAGCTCCGCGCCGGTTCCCTCGACGTGCACGCCGTCGAGAAGCGGGCCGCTATACAGCGCCACGGCATCCTCGAAACGTGATTCGACGACGGCAAGATCGAACGCCGCGACGTCGCACCAGAGGCGCTCCGGATTCACCGCGATCTCTGCCGTGCCGCGCACCGTGAAATGGTCATCGCCGAAGTCGTCGCGCAGTCTGGAGAGAGAGGTGCGCAGCGCCGCCCGGGCGCGGTCTGTTGAAAGTTCCGGCCAGAAAAGTGCGGTCAGTTTTTCGCGGCGATGAAAGCCGCGTGGGCGCGATGCGGCGAGGTACGCCAAGAGCACCAGCGGTTTCAGTCGACGGAGCGGCGCGCCGTCGGGCGTTCCATCCGCGCCGGAAATGTCGAGCGATCCGAGAAGTTTGAGTCGAAACATCTGGAATTCTCGCTAAGTAACGCCCAGGAAACGCCCAACCAGCGGGCGCGGCAACGCCGCCGAGCTAAATGACACGCGGGGATGAACGTAGCCGCTCGGCCGCTGGTCGACCAGAACCATTTTGCACACTCAACATCGGAGCGTCATGCGACACGTTTTGAGAGTCATGCTCACACTGGCACTCGCGGTCGGCATCGGTCAGGGTTGCGGAACGGCGTCGTCGACGACCACGCAGCCTCAAATTCAGTGCGCGGCGGGACAGCATTCGCTCGGCACAAGCTGCGCCTGGGACGCGGTCACGATCACGATCGGACCGGCTCTTGATGCGGGTCAGCTCGCCAATTCCTTTCCCAAAAGCGATGCAGACGGATGCTTCGCATTTTCCGCGAACCCGACGTCGGTCCATACCAGTCAAGCCGTGCAGTGGTTGAACAACTCGAGTTCGACAATCACGATATACCAGTCGCCCGCAACACCGCTCACCACGGTGGCGCCGGGACAGACTTCCGGTGGCGTAAATTGGGCTAGCGCCGGCACGGTCACGTATCGTCCGAGCACCTGTCAGTCCGGGACGAACACGCCGTACTACGGTGTCGTCGTGATCACGGTGAACTAGATCGGGCGACCGCTTGCGTGACTGATCCGTGGTCATCAAGGGTATGGGTACGATAGACGCGTTGCGCACGCTAGCCGCGGTGAAACGCGGAGGCCGCGTGTTCTATCGACCCACGGAGATCCTCGATGAAGAAGAGCTCGGTCTTGCTTGTTCTATTCACGGCGGCCTGCGCCACTAACCCCACTAACTCGCTGCACTCGGTCACGCGTGGCTACAGCGGCGCGGCGGTCGACGGTGTGACTCGGCTGCGGGCGGCGACGAAATCGTTCAACGTGATCGACAACGCGGTCGCCGCCGGATATCCGCGTGAGGTGAAGGACTGCATCGTACACGAGCATCATGGCGCGATGGGATACCACCACCTCAACAGCAAGTACGTCGACGGCAAGCTCGTTCCGGAACATCCGCAGTTTCTGCTGTACCAGCGCCTTGCTGACGGAACGTACCAGCTGAACGGCGCCGAGTTCATCGTGCCGTACCGGTTCTGGCCGCGCGACTCAACGGCGCCGGTGTTCATGGGGCAAACGCTGCTGCGCGAAGACGCGTTCAAGTACTGGTACCTGCACGCCTGGGCGTGGAATGCAAATCCCGACGGGTTGTTCGCGGATTTCAATCCGAACGTCTCGTGCCTGCCCGGCACCGCGAAGATTTACACGCGCACCGTTCTGCCCTGAGCGGAGCTGTGCATCGGAGTTGACCCGCTGAGATCGAGCTGGTCGATCTCAGCGGAAGACAACCTCACGCGCGCTCTCCAGCCGCGCTCTCACTCCAAAGCTCTCGATGTTTGAAAGCGTCTCGTTGTGGTGCTGCGTGATTTGAGTCGCGCTCAGGTGCTTGTTGTCGAGCGTCGTGTGGCCATCTGATACGAGTACGAGAGGAAATCCGAGCGCGAGTGCACGCCGCGTGGTGCTGTCCACACAAAAGTCGGATTGCATACCGCAAATCACGAGCTCGGACACGCCGTGCTGTTTTAAGATCGCCTCGAGCTCGGTGTGATGAAACGAATCGGTTGCGGTCTTCCGCAGCATCGTGTCGGTCGCGGCGACTTGCAACTGCGGCGCGAGTTCCCAACCGCGGCTCCCGTGCACGAGCAATCCTTCTTTCGATTCGTGCTGGATGATCACCACGAGCGCACCTGCCGCGCGCGCCTTTGCCGTCACCAAATTAATGCGCTCGATGACGCCAGCCGCATCGAAGGTCTCGGATTCTCCTTCGCAGAGGTCGCGCTGAACATCGATCACCAGGACGGCACGGCTCATGCGAAGTTTCTCCTCAGTAGTACTCACGCGATGAAAATGTTAACCTAAGCATAGCAATTCACTGAACGGCATTCAAAAATGAGAAAGATCAAAGTCTGCGCGAGTTTGCGCTCATCGACTCGCATGCCACGCCCGCGGGCGTGCTCGTGACCTCATACCGTCACGTTCGATCGCCGTTGACCTAGACTTTCACCTAAGTGCAAATGATGCAAAGCAACCTGACCAGCCGCTGGCGCTCGTGGGCGCCGTATTTTCTGAGCGTTCTTCGAATGATCGCCGCGTTCGCGTTCTTCACGTACGGATCTGCAAAGCTGTTCGCATGGCCGGCGGCCATGATGCCGAACGGGGCGACGGCGCCGCTCGCATCACTGATTGGTGTCGCCGGAATGCTCGAGGTCGGCGGCGGCCTGTTGCTTTTCGTCGGCCTCTTTTCGCGGCCGGTCGCGTTTCTGCTTTCGGGCGAGATGGCGTATGCGTATCTGAGCGGTCACGCCGTGCGCGGATTTTGGCCGGTGGTGAATCAGGGAACTCCGGCGCTGCTCTTTTGCTTCGTCTGGCTGTACATCTCCGCGGCGGGGCCGGGACCGTGGAGTGTTGATGCGAAGCTCGGAAACCAAACGCCCAGCCATTCGTAGGTAGCTCAGAGACCTCCACCCGGAGAATCGTATGAGCGGTCAAGGCTCCGCAGGCAACGTCATCGCCGCACTGTGCAGTGTCTTCATCCCAGGCCTCGGCCAGCTTACGCAGGGCCGCCTCGGCATGGCAATCGTGCAGTTCTGTCTCGCGGCAATCCTCTGGTTCTTCCTGCTCGGCTGGCTAATCCACCTGTGGTCGGTGATCGACGCCGCGACATGGAAGCCGAAGTTCGAATCGGTGTGATCGTCTCCTATGGATACGTCGCGAGATACTTCGGCTCGCGGCGTAGCTTGGTCGCCTGCTCGAATGCGAACGCGAACTTAATCAGCTTACCCTCTTCCCACGCTCGCGCAACAAACGAGAGCCCGATGGGGAGTTCGCCGTCGAAGCCCATTGGCACAGTGATGCTCGGGTAGCCAGCCACGGCGGCAAAGCTCGAGTCGCCGCCGGTGACGTGGTCGCCATTGAGAAGATCGGTGGTCCAAGCCGGCGCGTTCGTGGGCAGGATGATCGCGTCGAGTTTGTGCTTCGCCATTACGGCATCGATCCCCTCCGTGCGCGCGAGCCTGATGCACTTCGCTCGCGCGTCGAGATATTTCTTGTCGGTGAGCGGCCCGCATTTTTCTGCGCGAATGAATGTCTCTTGGCCGAACCAGGGCATCTCGCGCGCTTTCTCGCGCTCGTTGAAGGCGATTAGGTCGGCGAGCGATTTCACTCCGGCGTCGGAGCCGAGCGTCGCGAAGTAGGTGGCCAGTCCGGCCTTGAACTCGTAGTCGAGCACGACCCCCTCGGCCTCGCCGTACTTTCCGGCGGTGGTCATTCTCACCGGATCGATGATCGTCGCGCCGGCGTTGCGCATCGCGGCGATCGCTTCGTCGAAGCGTGCGTCGACCACATCGTTGAATCCGGCGAGTTCGCGCGCGACGCCGATGCGTGCGCCCTTCAGGCCGGCTGGGTCGAGGAATTTTTCATAGCTCGCTACGCTCTTTCCGCGGCTCGCGTTCGTAGCCGAGTCGCGCGGATCCACGCCGGTGAGCGGGCCGAGCAATGCCGCCGCGTCGGCGACGGATCGCGTCATGGGCCCGGCGGTGTCCTGCGACGCAGAAATCGGGACGATTCCACTGCGCCCCCAAAGCCCGACTGTTGGCTTGATGCCGACGAGTCCGCAGATGCTCGACGGTGAAACGATCGAACCGTCGGTCTCTGTGCCGATGCCGATTGTCGCGAAGGTCGCTGCGATCGATGCGCCCGTTCCGCTGCTCGAACCGCTCGTATTTCGGTTGAGCACGTATGGATTCCGCGTGAGCCCTCCGCGGCCGCTCCATCCGCTGATGCTATGCGTAGAGCGATAGTTCGCCCACTCGCTGAGGTTGGTTTTGCCGAGCAGCACTGCGCCGGCGGCACGCAGACGCTCAATAATGAATGCGTCCTTGGCTGGCGTGCTGTTCGCAAGCGCGAGGGAGCCGGCAGTCGTGCGCATTTTATCGGCGCTGCCAATGTTGTCCTTCACCAGTACCGGAATTCCGTGCAGTGGGCCGCGCACGTTGCCGGCTTTTCGCTCGGCGTCACGCTGATCGGCAATCGCGAGCGCGTCGGGATTCAGCTCGATCACGGCATTGATCGCGACGCCGGTTTTGTCCATCTGCGCGATGCGGGCGAGATAGCGCTGCGTGAGGTCGCGCGATGTGAGCGCGCCTCGCTGCATCATCGCGCCGAGCTCGGCGACGGATTTTGAAAGCAGTTCGTCCGGCTGCTGCGCCTGATTGGCGGAGTTCGCCGCGTGATCGCGCGCGGTGCCAGTCTCGCCTGCCACGGCGATTGCAGGCGCGCCGAGCATGGTTACGCCGGCAGCGATCGATGCGCCGAAAAAAGTTCTGCGGTCGAGTGTCGATTTGTCCGGTTGATCACGCATTCGTCATGCTCCTCGATTTGTGAGACACTCACCGACTTGATATGACGCAATCAGCGTGCGACATCCGCCTCTCGCATGAGCGTGCAGAATGTACGCAATTCGTCCGCGTTCAAATCCGAAACCGCCCAATATGCCATTCCACCCGCGCTCCAGTTCGCGATCTGGAAACCGCGACGGGTCTCGAGATGCGGCGGAACGTTCGCGGCCGATTCTGATGGGTAGGTCAGCACGTTGATAATATGCGCCCGGCGCTGGTATACGAGAGCCGCGACCGCTCGGTGACCAACGTAGTCGAGCCGTCCGCCGACGAGCGGAAACCCTTCGGACTCCAATCGCGGCACTGCCGGCGAGAAATCGAGCTTGCCCGTGAACCATGGTTTGACGGTGTGCTGGTCGGTTGAGACGACATCTGTGAGATGCCCCAACTGCAGCGAGCGGACATGCGCGGTGAGCATCGCTTCCGCCGTCTCGCCTGCGGATGGCGATGACGACGCGCGCGCGCCGATGCCGTACGCGACGCCGATCATTGCCACCACTGAAGCCGCGAGAGCCCACGCGCGATACGAGCGAGCCGTGCGGATCGTGCGTTCGCGCGCAGGGATCGGTTGCGACGGCTCGCGAATGCCGGCGACGATACGCTGGCGCAGCGCATTCGGCGCCTTGAGAGGCGGAAGGTGTTGACGCATCGATTCAACGGTGCTCAATAGAAGGGAATAATCGGCCGAGCACTGCTCGCAGCTCGCGAGATGCGCGGCGACTTCGAGCGCCTCTGCGGCGTCGAGCTCGCCGTCGATATACGCGCTGAGCCGGTCGAGGTACCACTCGTGCGTGTCGTCAGCTTGCATCACGGGACTCCCGATGGACTAAGGCCTGCATGCGCCTCCGCGCGCGCGACAGACGGCTCATCACCGTCCCGATTGGTGCGCCGATGGTCAGGGCGATCTCTTCATATAAAAGGTCCTCAACTTCCCGTAGGATGAGCACTTCCCGGTCGTTGGGCGAGAGTGTGTCGATCGCCCGGCGAATAACGTCAGACGCATCTGATCGCACGAGACGCAGTTCCGGAGTCGCCGATTCGATATGCCCGCTGTGCTGGCGTTCGTCGAACTCCACGAACTCGACCTCGCGGCGCCGCCGCCACGATCCTTCTCGTCGTTATTTCACGCCGGCGAAGCGCGCTTACGTAACGCTGCCACGCGGCGCGATGAGCGCGCCTACGCGCTCGTCGCGCAGAAAAAGTCCGAGCCAAACGAACACGCCGAAGACCACCGGGAAGAGACAAAGCAAAAGCGACTGACCGAGAACCATGTTGGTCGCCGTGGCTCCGCCAAGGTATCCGGTTAGCAGCACCGCGCCCAGGAGCGAAAACCGCGGAATGAGGTAGACCACAAGGCAGACCGCGAGGATCGCACCGATCTGCACGATCGTGTCGCCTTTGAGTCCCATCTGCGCTGCGGCGGCAATGGTGTGCGGCTCGCGGATTAACTTGGTGATCGAGTCGAACGCCAGGAACAGCACAACGATTCCGGTGATGATCCGTCCTGTCCAGAGCGCTCCCTTGGATGTGTTCGGCATTGCGCTATCCTTTGGCTGAGATGTCTGAGTCTCTACATATCATAGCAGGGAGATCGACCTCCATGCGTCCGACACAGTCTGACAAGGGCAAGCGATTCAAAGAGCTGCACGAGCGCGCGGGCGCGTTCATCATCCCCAACCCGTGGGATGCGGGCACGGCGCGCATCCTCGAGCACCTCGGCTTTGAGGCACTCACCACCACCAGTGCCGGACTGGCGTACACGCTGGGCAAGCGCGACGGAACCGGCGACGTCACGCGCGATGAAACCATCGCAAACGCAAAGGCGATCGTCGATGCGACGGATCTGCCGGTTGCGGCGGATCTCGAAAATGGATTTGGTGATTCGCCGGAGGCGGCCGCGGAAACGATCCGGCTCGCTGGTGAAGTTGCCGGTCTAGTCGGCGGATCAATAGAAGATTCAACCGGCAACGCTGAAGACCCGATTTACGATTTCGCGCACGCGGTCGAACGGATCGCTGCCGCAGTCGAGGCAGCGCGCGCGTTCGCATTTCCATTCGTGCTCGTCGCGCGCTGAGAGAATTATTTGCACGGCCGGCCCGATCTCGACGACACGATCCGACGTCTGCAGGCCTTCGAGACCGCCGGAGCGGACGCGCTTTACGCGCCTGGCCTCACCAATGCCGAAGACATTCGTACCGTTTGCGCATCGCTGAAAAAGCCGGTGAACGTCGTGATGGGGCTGCGCAGCGGTTCGTTTTCTGTCGCGGAGCTCGCGGCGATGGGTGTTCGGCGGATCAGTGTGGGATCATCGCTGAGCCGCGCGGCGCTCACGGGATTCATGAGCGCCGCGCGCGAGATGAAGGAGCACGGCACGTTCACGTACGCAGAAAACGCGATTCCGTATGCTGACGTCAACGCGATGATGCGCGACGGTTAAGCCGTTCAGCTGTTCGCCGCGAGATACTTCGCGATGTTCTTCATCTGGCTGTTCCAGCCGCCGGTGTTCATCTCAAACGCCGTCGCGCGGCGCGATGCCGGAACCTTGTCGAATCCTGACTCGACGACTTTCAGAAGCGTACCGCCATCGACTGCATCGAGCGTGAACTCGACGAGCGTCATCGGGTCCTTCGAATAGTCGATGTTTACGTCCATGGCGAACGGGTGCCAGCGGAATGCAAAGCGGTGTTCGGGCTCGATCGCTTCAATGGCGATGTCGAGCGTCACATTCTCCTTGCCTTTGTAAGTGACTTTGGCCGGCATGGTCGTGCCCACCTTGAACGGTCCGGCGAATCGGATGCCAAACCACGCGCTGAACTGCTCCGAGTCCGTCAGCGCCCGCCATACGCGAGCCTGCGGGTTCGGCAAGAGAATCTGCTGTTCGATCCTGTCTGTTCCCTGCGACTGTCCGGGCATTTCCTTACTCCTTTTCGGGATGGCGAAGAAACGCTTCCAACGCCGCGAGGCGTTTGGTCCACAAGCGTTCGTAGGAGCGGAGCCAGTCGTTGGCATCCGCGAGTGGTTGTGGGTTGAGCTGGCAGTAGTGCGTCCGCCCGCGCACTGTGCGCCGGACGAGCCCTGCCTGCTCGAGTGTCTTGATGTGTTTTGAGGCGGCGGCGAGCGACATCTTGAACGGCTCGGCGAGTTCGCCTACGGTGTGCTCCTGCCGCGAGAGGCGGCCGAGCATGGCGCGTCGTGTGGGGTCACCCAAGGCACGAAACACGCGGTCGAGCTGAAGCGATTGCATAACCATATGGTTGAATATATCGCGGGTGCGATATTAGTCAACCAGATGGTTTAATGTTGTAGTTAAGAACTCTCAGCTAACAGCGCGAGGCTAAAGCTCTGAGCTCCTAGCGTCCAGTTGCTAGCTGAGAGCTTTAACCGCCTAAACCAGCCGCAGAAAGAAGTTCTGCAGCAGTCCGAGCAGAAACCACGCAATAATCGGCGTGATATCCATCATCCCGATCAGCGGAATCACTTTGCGCAACGGCTTGAGATACGGCTCCGTCAGCGCGTACGACCAGCGCCAATACCACGCACCCGGCCGCATCGGGATCCACGAGAGCAGCACGCGCACGATCAGCGCGAACTGCAGGACTGTGAAGACAACCGTGATCAGCAGCCGCGCGATGCCGCTTGGTCCACTCGTGAGCGACGCGTACAAGAACGCAATCTGCGATCGAACGAACTCAAGCACCCAGAGCAGCACGATTCCCGCGAGCACCACGGCGCCGAGTGCCCACCAGGGCGCGCTCGCGGGGAGGCCGCCGGCGCGAACGACGCGCCGTTCCATCGGGCGGAGCAACGGATCAACCGTGTTGCGCATGAAGCGCGCGACGGGACCGAACGGCGAAAGTTTCCGGGTGCGAACCGCCCAGTCGACGCCGCACACCACGGCGAGCGCGGCGGCAACGCCGAAGAGTCCGAGGCGAAGCGCGGAGAGCGTTGAATCGAACGCGCTGAGAAAGGTTTCCATAGTCTGATCAGACCGGACGGCGTGGTTTGAAAATAAATTTCAGAAATTGCGGCAGCGCCATCAGCTTCTCGACAACGCTGTGACTATGCGCGATGCGAACGTACGCGTCGATGCCGTCTTCGTGCGCAGGTGAGTATCCAAACCACCATGCTTGTCGCCACGCGGGAAACCGATCGATCACCGTTGCTTTCGTTCTCACGCATTCTTCCAGCCCGGCTTTTCCATGCGTGCGGCCGATCCCACTCTGTTTGACACCGCCATGCGGCACGTCTGCCATGCCGGCGATGACGACGGAGTCATTGATCACCACGGTGCCTGATTCGATCCGCTGTGCGAGGCGCGCGGCGCGCGCGGTATCAGCGCTCCAAATGCTCGCCGATAAACCGAACTCACTGTCGTTCGCGAGCGCGATGGCTTCGTCGGCGTCCTGTACACGTACGACAGGGACCAGCGGTCCGAACGTTTCTTCGTGCAGCACACGCGCATCCGCCGGCACATTTGCGAGCAGAGTCGGCGGAAAGAAAGATCCCGTTCCGGCCGGCGTACTCGCGGCAGCAACAATCGTCGCGCCACGAGCAACCGCGTCATCACGCTGCGCCTCGAGCGTCGCAACGGCATCGGCGCGAATCATCGGGCCGACGTCCGTTTCGGCCACACCGGCCGCGCCAACGCGCAGTTCGTTCACCGCGCTGGCGAGCGCCGCAATAAACGTGTCGTACGCAGGTGCTTCCACGTAGATGCGTTTCGGCGCCACGCATGTTTGCCCCGCGTTCGAAAATCTTCCCCACGCGATTCCGCTCGCGGCGTGATGTACGTTCGCATCGGCGAGAACTATCGCGGCATCGCTCCCGCCGAGCTCAAGCGCGCATGGAATCAGCCGCTCCGCGCATTTCACCGCGACGCGGCGTCCGGTCTGCACGCTGCCGGTGAAGAAAATCTTGTCGACGGCCGCGTCGCAGAGTGCCGCGCCGGTTGAACCGTCACCCTGGAGAACCGCGAACACATCGCGCGGTACACCGGCTTCGTATAACAACGACGCGAGCAACTCACCCGATTCCGGCGTGAACTCCGACGGTTTCAGCAGTACGGCATTTCCCGTGACGAGCGCGGGAATCACGACGCCCGCGCTGAGCATGAACGGGTAATTCCACGGCGAAATCACGCCCACCACACCAAACGGCTCATGCGCAACACGCACCCGTTTGCGTTTCATCGAGAGCGAGCCCGCGTTGAACCAGGGCGCGCGAAGGAACCGAGGAGCCTCGCGGGCGTAGTAATTTGCGAAGTCGAGCGCGATCGCGATTTCAGATCCGATCGCTTCCGACACGGGCTTTCCGTTCTCGCGCGTCAGCGCGTCGGCCACCTCGCGGCGACGTCGAAAGAGGGACTCGTGAAACCGACGCAGTACGCGCACTCGCGCACCTACAGGTTGGGCGGCCCAGTCCCGCTGGGCGGTTTTTGCGCGGTCAGCTGCAGCGAAAACAGCCTCTTTGAGAGTGGCGTCGAACCGCTTCCAGACGAGGCCGGTGGCCGGGTCGATCGACTCAACCGGTCGCGGGGTGACGATACTCGAGGAGGATGCCATCTGGGGAATGTGGAGAATTCCGGGTGCTCGTGTGGGGAAAGTCACACATCTGTGTCCGGCGAGGGGCCGGGATCGCAAAAATACCCCTATTTGGTGACAGGGCGGGCCCTCTCATGGGTACTTGTAAATGAAGCACGGTTCACGGGTTGCGGGCAGGTCGGCGGTGGCGTTCGACTCCCCAGCGGGATAATCTGCGGGAGACACCTCAGACCAATCGAGAGCCCTTGAACGAGATCGACCCTTCGGTGCCCATCAGGGCAAAAAATGGTGAAGAGAAAGCCTTCATCGAAATCGTGGATTTTTACTATCCGCGGTGCCTGCGGTTCGCGCGCAATATGCTCTCGAACGATCAGGACGCCGAAGAAGCAGTACAGGATGCGTTCGTGCGGGTGCACCACAGTTTCCCGCGATTTCGTGAAGATGCACGATTCGATCCGTGGCTGTTTCGGATTTTGGCGAACAGGTGCCGCACGCTGCTTTCACGGGGCCGACGACACCGCGCACTGATCGAGTATGGAGAAGTGCCAATAACGGCCGCGGCGCCGGCAGAGGAATACGGTGCCGACTGGGCTGAGGAAGTACGGGCGGTGCTGGATTCACTCCCGGCGGAGCAGCGGGAAGCGTTCTTGCTGCGGCATGTCGAGGATCTTTCATACGAAGACATTGCAGCGCTGACAGGTGTCCGCCTTTCTGCGTTGCGCATGCGGGTCAAGCGAGCGTGCGACACGTTGCGCGTCAGACTGACCGAGGTAGAGCAACATGATCGATGATACAGCTGAACGAGACGAACTGATTCAACGCGTGGCGCGGTCGCTGAGTCCGTTGCCGCCAAACGACACGCATGCGCGGGCCAGGATTCTGGCCGCGGTGCGCGCACGCGCGGCGCATGCGCCAAAGCCGTGGTCGGTCGTATTCGACTGGATGCGGCAGCCGGCCTTCTCTGTTGCGTCCGCTGGATTGCTCGCGGCGGCGGCACTCGCGATCGGCTTCGTGACGCGCGGCGCGCTGTCGACGCTCGATATGCAGCCCAATGCGATTGCGTCGTCTGCGCCAGCCACAAACGTCACCGCGATTCCGGCTTCGAACGCGCCCGCAGCGGTACGCGCCGTGCCGGTTCCGATCACGTTCGACGCTCCCGGCGCGAAGAACGTCGCCATCGTCAGCGATTTCAACGACTGGGACAGCACCGCCGCGCCGCTCACGCGATTCGGCTCCAATGGACCCTGGACGGCAACGGTGAACGTCATGCCGGGCCGCCATCTCTATGCCTTCATGGTCGACGGCAAGCTCGTCGTCGATCCACGCGCGCCGCATGCGCACGATCTCGATTACGGAACCGATGCGTCCGTGCTGATGGTCAACACGCCATGAAAAACAAAAACATGACGCGGTACGCCGCGTTTGTCGCAGCCGCGCTTGTCGCCGCGATCTCGGGCGCCGGTGCTCAGCAGGGCGTCCAGCCCGAACGCCGGATCACTGCAATCAGCGACGATGCCACGCGCAGCGTGGTGATCGAGCAGCTCACCCTCGCGAAAGAGAGCGGGCTCCCCGCCGGCGCGATGGAACCGCTGATGGCGAAGGCGATGGAAGGCGTCGCGAAAAAGGCGACGAGCAAGAGCATTCGCAGCGCCATGGACGCGCTGCAGAAGCGCCTGCGGAAAGCCAATGACCTTCTCGCGCCGTCCCCGACAGTCGACGAACTCTCCGCTGGTGCAGACGCGCTCTACGTCGGAGTCCCGGAAAGGACGCTGAAGCAGATGCGTCAGGCCGCACCGCGGCGTTCGATCGCGGTTGAACTCGGCGTGCTGACGGAACTCGTCGCACGCAGCGTTCCGCCGGCCAAGGCATCGAAGATGGTTCTGGACCTCATGGCGCGCGGGGCGACGGGCGCGCAACTTACGGCGATGAACACTGCCGTACAAAGCGACGTCGCCGCTGGACTGACTCCGGAAGCAGCGCTGGACAGGCACGGGCGTGGCATCATGTCACTCCTTCCCCCGCCGTCTGCCGTGACTGGAGCCAATCATCGGTGAGGTCGTAAGGGCATGAGATGACCGCCCGCGTTTCTGCGCTGATGTTGCTCGTCGCGATCTTAACAACGGATGCGGCGGGCGCGCAGTCAACGCGAGAGGTGCGGTTGGATGCCGGCGCTGCGCAGGTCCAGCAGACCGGGCGTGACACGCGCGACGTTGCCGGAATCTTCGCCCTCAGTTGGCGCGAGAGCAACCCGCTCATAGCGACACGGCTTTCCGCCGCGATCACGTCTGCCGGCGATAGCGCGTCGGCCGCTCAGCTCGCACTCGCGGCCGCGTGGCGCGCCTCCGAAAGCTCGCCGTGGCTGACCGAAGGGGGCGTGTCGGCCGCCGCATTCGGCCAGACGATCTTCGCGCGAGGCGGCAGCTTCAGCGGATTCATCCGCGAGCGCCGCGCGATCGATGCGGGCGGCGTGTGGGTCGGCGCAGCGCTCGGCGGAACCTCGCGCGACAACGTTGCCAGTCACTCCACGGCGTTTGACGCAGGCGGCTGGTGGCGCATCGGTGACTTCGAGGCGTCAGCCTCGGTGACCCGGCTGCGCTCCGAGGACATTCCGCTGCTGCAGGCCGCCGAGCTCTTTCTATCCGGCGACGCGACGGTCTACGATCTCGTGGATGTCGCAACCGACCTGCATTACGAGCACGGCCCATTCTATATCGAGGCGAGCGAGACGTTCCGCAACGGCCTGCGTGCGACGAGCGCAAACCAGTCCGCGCTGTACATCTCCGCGGTGTACACATTCTCGCCGCGCTACTCGTTCATAATCGGCACGGGGTGGCTACTTGCCGATCCGGTGCGCGGCATCCCCGATGCAACGGTCACGTCGGCGGCGATTCGTGTTGCGCTCGTTCCTCTCCGCGCGCCCACGCCGGCGGCTGAGTCCCGTGGCGCGGCGTTCGTATCGCTCTCCCCGAAGTCGAGCGGCGCGGTGCTAACGGTGCGTGTGGTCGCCGACGATGGCGCGTCGGTGGAAGTGGCGGGGAGCTTCTCCGCGTGGAAGCCGGTTCCTCTCGTGCGGATCAACGACGCGTGGGAAGCGGAGATCGCGCTGCCTCCGGGGAGCCATCGTGTGGCGGTGCGGATCAACGGCGGACCGTGGCAGGCACCGCGCGGAATGGCGCGCGTGAAGGACGACTACGGCGGCGCGGCCGGGCTGATCGTCGTTCCCTGAGAGAGTATCGGCTCTTCATCTAGTGTCTTCTGTCTAGCGTCTGAAAACCCGCAGTTTGCGGTTCTCAGCTCACAACTGCGAACCGCGGGTTGTCAGACTCAAGATTCAAGACTTCAGACTCGAGAAATTGTGTCCCACGGGTCAGACGCAGATATAGTTAAAGTATCCCACACCGGATCTGCCCATGACGACCCGTAGAAATTTCGTTCGCGGCCTCGCAGGTGCGAGCATCGCACTTCCCGTCATGCGCGAAGATGCGTTCGGGCAGCTGTTCAAGGCCAACGCGATCGCGGGCGATCGATCCGCCGCCGCGCTTGCGGAAGAAGAGCCGTACTGGAGCCAGATCCAGCGCGCGTTCGACATCGATCGCACGATGATCAATCTCAACAACGGCGGCTGTTCGCCGGCGCCGACGCACGTGCTCGAGCAGATGATTCGCGACACGCACTTCGTGAACGAGCTCCCGGTCGAGAACATGTGGCGCACACTCGAGCCGCGGATGGAGAGCACGCGCCGCGACCTCGCGCGTGATTTTGGCGTCGACCCGGAAGAGATCGCCGTGGTCCGCAACGCGACCGAGGCCAATGAGATCGTCATCTTCGGCATGAATCTGAAAGCCGGCGATGAAGTCATCTCGACGAACCAGAATTATCCACGCATGACGACGTCGTGGCAGCAGCGCGTCCGTCGTGACGGAATCGTGTTCAAGGAAATTTCGTTCAAGGTTCCGCCGCCGTCGGATGCCTATCTCGTCGATCAGTTCCGCAAGGCGATTACGCCGCGCACGAAGGTCATCGAGGTCACGCACATCACGAACCTCACGGGCCAGATCATGCCGGTGCGCGACATCGTGCGCATGGCGAGGCCGCTCGGAATCGAAGTGCTCGTCGACGGCGCGCATGCGTTCAATCATTTTCCGTTCAAGCGCGACGATCTCGAGTGCGATTATTACGGCGTGTCGCTGCACAAGTGGACGCTCGCGCCGATCGGATCCGGATTCCTGTATGTACGGAAAGCAAAGATCCCGGAGATCTGGTCGCTGCAGGGTTCCGACGATTCACTCAAGGACAATATCAGGAAGTTCGAGCAGATCGGCACGCATCCGCAGCCGATCTACAACGCCGTGAGCACGGCGCTCGCGTTCAGCCGCGGGATCGGTGCGGACAAAAAAATTGCGCGCCTCCGATTTCTGCGAGACCGCTGGGCCAACAGACTGCTTGCCGCGAGCGATCGCGTGAAGGTTCTCACGCCACTCGGGCCGGACAAGAGCGGCGCGATCTGCCTCTTCAACGTTGAAGGCCTCGATCAGGGAAAACTCGGCGGCTGGCTCAGCAGCAAGTACCACATCGTGACCACGCCGATGGCGCACCCGGAGTTCAGCGGCATTCGCATCACGCCGAACGTCTATACGACGCTCGACGAGATCGACACGTTCTCGGATGCAGTGCTGAAGGCGATCAAGACGGGGATTGCGTAGCAGTATGGCTGCAAAGAAGAAGGCGGCGAAGCCAAAGGTCGTGAAGGCACCAGCACCGCACGCTGACGGAAAGTGGGCCGAGTGGTTCACGCGGAAGAGCGGGGAGCGCCGGTACTGGCTCGTAAAGAGTGAGCCGGAGGTGTTCTCGTTCGACGATCTCGTACTCGCGCCAAAGCGCACGACGCACTGGGATGGCGTCCGAAATTTCGCGGCGAGGAATTTCTTGCGCGACGGAATGAAGCTCGGCGACCGCGTGTTCTTCTATCACTCGATGGCCGACCCGCAAGTGATCGTCGGAATCTGCGAGGTCGTACGCGAGGGCTATCCCGATCCTACGGCGTTCGACAAGAAGAGCTACGGCTACGATGAGGACTCGAAGCCCGACGACCCGCAGTGGTACATGGTCGATCTGCGCGCAGTCGAGCAACTTCCGCGGCCCGTGACACTGCCGGAGATCAAGGCGCGAAAGGAGCTCGCGGACATGGCGCTCATTCGCATCGGCCGGCTTTCGGTTACGCCGGTGCGGGCGAAGGAATGGGAGACGATCGTTGCGATGGCGGGGTAGTCGTTCCGCAGCGGCAGCGGCAGCGGCAGCGGCGGCGATTGCGGCGCTTGTATCGGTCCTGCCCGCAGCGCTGACTGCACAAAATCTTCGGGGCGCGGTGCGCGACAGTGCGACCCAGCAGCCTGTTGCGGGCGCCGTCGTGATGCTGCTCGACGCCGCGGGCGCGGTACTCGGCAGAAACATCACCGATTCGAGCGGGCTCTATCGTCTCACGCCGCCGGCTGCGGCGATCGCGGCGCGCGTCGTGCGCATTGGATTTCAGCCGCGCGACGTCCGCCTGCCGCCGCCAGCCGACCGCGCGGCGTCATTCGATTTCACGATTGTGCCCGTTCAAACGATGCTCTCCGCAGTCAGCGTAAAAGAGAAATCCAAATGCGGGCACAAGCGTGACGATGCTGCCGCGGCCGGGTTGTGGGGGCAAGCGCGCGCCGGACTGCTCGCGACGGTCGTCGCACGCGATGCGAACCCCGCGAGCCTCGTACGGCTTTCGTTTCAGCGCACCTTCCAGGGGAATACCGAGCGCATTGCGCGGTTCAGCGTCGACAGAGATTCGGCCGATCGTGTCGACAACTCGTTCGGCGCCGCGCGCAGCGCTCATGAGTTCACCAGTTCCGGGTTCGCGACCGACAGCGCTGATTCGCAGATTTTGTTCGGTCCCGATGCCGACGTGCTGCTCTCCGACGCGTTCGCAGCCGCGTACTGCTTCCACCTCGCGGAGCCGTCGCGGGTGCGCGCAAATCAGGTTGGACTTTCTTTCAGTCCGGCGCAGCATCCGCGCGACCGGATCGACATCGACGGCACGCTGTGGGTAGATACGGTGCGGCGTGTGCTGGTCGACATCGAGTTTCACTATCTCGGCATGGAAAAAAATACGGACGAGTTCGTGCCCGGCGGTCTCGTTTCGTTTCTGCAGATGGCGAATGGAATCGTGCTCGTCGATCGCTGGTATCTTCGCGGTGTGACGACGCAAAAAAATGTCTCCGGTCTGGCAGGGCATCCGGTCATTCGCTATGGCATGGCGGCGGTTGAAATCGGCGGAGAGCTCGCGCGCGCAGAATGGCGGGGCGGAACCGTGTGGCATTCTCCGCTTGGCACGATTCGGCTGCACGCCATGAAAACGTCGGGCGATCCTGCGGTGGGAGTGAGCATCGTTCTCGCGGACACGCACTATCGTGGCAGGACAAACGCAAACGGTGATCTCACACTGGACGAACTGCTCCCGGGACCGTACTCGCTGCAGATTGTCGATCCGCAGCTGGCGACGCTCGGACTGTCGATGCCGTCGACGGTATCGTTCGTCGCATCTCGCGATTCCATTTTTCGTGCGATCGTCACCGTACCGACGGCAGAGGAATTCGTGACGAAACGCTGCGTCGACGCGCGGCAGTGGATCGCCGGCGATTCCGTCTTGCTGCTCGGGCGGATCCTCGACGGGGCCGGCAATCCGGCAAGCGAAGCGAAGGTGACGTTCTCCGTGGAATCAACGACCGGGCAATGGACCGAGCTCCGCAACTCGTGGACGACGGAAGCGGACGGACTCTTTCAGTCGTGCGTGCCGGGGTTTGATCTCGGCGGCACAGTGCGGATCCGTGTGCGGCCGCTCAATGGTGACGAGATAAACGCGAGTGCCGTACTGAAGACCAAGCTGACGCTGATTCCGCTGAGCGTGCCCGGCGCACCTTAATGCGACGTTCGTGCGGGTTTAATGCGTCCAGATGACGATCGATCCGCAGCCCGTGGAAGACGTCAAATCGTACTGCGCCGGTATCGTTCCGGGATTCGAGTAGACCTCTATTCCTTTGACGCTGGCAATTGGAATCGACGCGTCCACGTCGGCGTATCCGGCTTTGAACGGTGCGCCATCAACGTAGAAGTTCGGCGTGCAGTGAATGCTGGTGAAATCCGAAATGCCGAGCATTTGGACTAATGGACGGCAGGGGACGCCTTGGATGCCGTGTTTCTCCGCGTTGCACTCGACTCGCACGCCCGGGATACTCCGAAAGACTGACGCGAGATCGAAATAGTTGTGTTTGCCGATGTCTTCTGCCGTGACGTATGCGCCCAATCCGTGGCCGCGGCGTTCGTCGAATCCGCTGAGCGTCATCCATGACGGCGCTTTCGCACTCGCCTCGACGGTGACCGCCCGCAGCTGCTGTGCCCCGCGTGTGACCGGTGTGGGTTCCGCCGCCGCGCGCACGACGGTGTCCTTCTGGCTCAGCGAGAAATCAACGCGGCTAAAGAGGCGGCCTTCCATCGCGAGCGCAGTGGGGCCGGCGGCAAACGCACCGAGTTCTGTCTTCACTTCCACGGCCACGTCTGTCGGCACATTGCAGAGCAGATAAATTCCGCCGGCGTTCGTGCGCGTCGACGCGCGCATGATCGTACTCGCCGTGTGGCCTCCGCCCAGCGAATACTCCTTCCACTCGGTGGTGACGGCCGCGTCGGGAACCGGCGTTTGACCGTCTGCGCCGCGAACGCGGCCGACGACCATTCCTGTCGATCGTTCGTGCCCGCCGGGACACAGGAGCGCGTACATCGTGGCAGAGCTTGGCGTCGCGAGCGCGACGGTCGCGCGCTTCGCGCCGAGAACACTCACCGCGATGATCGGACCCTGTACGTCGAGCGAATCAAGCACTGCGTGCGTGAAGCCGACGGTATATCGGCCGTCCGGCACACTGTCGAATGTGAATCGCCCGCGCGAGTCCGTGGTGGTGTAGCGCGACTGCTCGACGAGCACGACCGTTGCGTTGGCCAGCCGCGCACGTGTGCGGAGTGAATCGTAGACCGTTCCTGCGATGCTGCCCTGTGCGCTTGCGCGCGCCGAGCAGAGCAACAGGACGGCAGTTCCGAGCGAGCGGGCAACTCTCATCGTCTCCCCGATTCGATCCACGCTATCGAGGTTAGCGCCGCATCTATGATGCCGCAACTTCCGCGGGCGGTTGTGCTGGACCCGCACCGCTCGTAAATCATAGCGATCCCACGACGCCCATCGACGGAGACGAGACGATGCACGACGGAAAAATGCACGACGAGCTGGACCTGCTCGACCAGGCGCAGACTGACGCGGAACGCACTGCGGACGAGATGGTATTCGAGAGCGGTATCGACCGGCGGCAGTTCGTGTTCTTCTCGCTGGTGAGCGCGGCCGCGACGACGTTCGGTTTCGGCGCAAAGGCGATCGCGCAAGGCGCGGGAGGCGGTGGGGGTGCAGGCGCGCGCGGCGCACAAAATCCGGAACCACCCGTGCCGCTCGACAACATGGAACCGGTCTCGTGGACGTTTCAGCCGTACCCCGGCGGCACCGGCTCGCTGCTCGAGAAGACGTATCGCGAGAAAGGGGTCGCGGCTTTCACGCGCCAGCGCTTCGCATGGGATGCGGCGACGGCCGGTGCATTCAAGATCGCGCCGTGGGGAAACGGCCCGCTCCCCGCGACTGATGAAGAAATCGCATTCCTTCCGGCGCACCGGCTCGCGGCCGCGATTCACGCGCGAAAGCTCACGTCCGTGCGCATCACAACTATTTACCTGGAACGCCTCAAGCGGCTCAACCCGACGCTGCTCTGCGCGGTCACGATTCTTGAAGATCGCGCGCTTGCCAATGCGGCGGCGATGGACGCGGAAATCAAAGCCGGAAAATATCGCGGGCCGCTCCACGGAATCCCGTGGGGTGTGAAGGATCTATTCGCGGTGAAGGGTACGCCGACCACGTGGGGCGCGGCCGACTTCGAGACGCGCGTGATCGACGAAGACTCAGAGATTGTCCGCCGTCTGAGCGACGCCGGCGCCGTGCTCATTGCAAAACTCTCCACCGGCCAGTTTGCACAGGGCGGCAACTGGTTTCGCGGCGGCACAAAAAATCCGTGGAACACGTCGCAGGGTTCCGGCGGTTCGTCCGCAGGGCCGGCGTCAGCGACCGGCGGAGGATGCGTCGCGTTCGGCATCGGCACGGAGACAAACGGTTCTATCGTCGGGCCGGCCAGCACGTGCGGTATCAACGCGCTGCGACCGACATTCGGACGGGTGAGCCGCTTTGGCGGAATGGTGCTCGCGTGGTCGCAAGATCGCGTCGGACCTCTCACGCGGACTGCAGAGGATGCGGCGATGGTCTTCAACGTGATTCACGGTGCCGACGAGAAAGACCCGGGTACGATCACGATGCCGTTCCACTTCAATAACAACATCGATCTCGCGTCCGTGCGGATCGGCGTCCGCCATCAGAACCAGCCAACTCCGGACGCAAACTTTGCAGCGTTCCTGGAAAAACTGAAATCACTCGGCGCGAAGCCAAAGGAAATGGCCGATCCGCCGACAGTCGCGGGCGCGCGTGATGGCTTGAATGAAGAATCGGCGGCGGCGTTCGACTCATATGTGCAGTTCAAAGCGAAAGAGCTGGGGATGGACATGGCTGCCGTGATCGCGGCGTATGGATCGGGCGGACGCGGCGGGCGCGGCGGCGGAGCAGCTGCGCCGGGGACTCCAGCCGCACCGGCCGCGCCGGCAAACAACGGCCAGCTCAATCGCTGGGTGCCGGGCCGGCTTCCGACGGCGATGGATTTCATTCAGGCGCAGCGTCGCCGTCAGATGCTCATCGTCGCGTGGCAGGAATATCTCAAGGACACCGATGTGTATATCGGCGCCTCCGACACGAACGTGCATGCGGCCACGGGCCATCCCGCGGTGGTGGTGCCGATCGGGTTTGGAATCCGCGCAGGTCGGGGCGGTGGTGGCGGCGGTGCGGGTGCCGGTGCGGGCGGTGGACGCGGCGGGCGCGGTGATTCGACTGTTGCGCCGGCGGCTCCAGCGCCGCCGCCAGTTCCGCTCAACGCGCAGCCGATCTGCGCACAGATCGCCGGGAATCTTTACCTCGACGACATCGTCATTTCCGTCTCGCACAAATACCAGGTGAATACGGCATGGCATCTCGAGCGTCCGAAGCTGGGCTGATGTGAGACGGGCAGCGCGCAGCTGCGCCGCCCGTTCGGCTGCCTGATCGGCCTCGCGGCAAACACTGACGCGAGGTACCTTCAGCCGCCGTGGACGCACTCGAAAATCTTCAGTCCGCACTGGCGGGACGTTATTCCGTGTTGCGCGAAGTCGGCGCCGGCGGGATGGCCACGGTATTTCTCGCACGCGACGTCAAGCACGACCGCCACGTCGCGCTGAAGGTCCTGCGCCCGGAGCTCGGCGCCGTGCTCGGTGTCGAGCGGTTTCTCTCCGAGATCAAAGTCACGGCACACTTGCAGCATCCGCACCTTCTCCCGCTGTTCGATTCGGGTGAGGCGGCGGGCCTTCTCTTTTACGTCATGCCGTTCGTCGAGGGAGAATCACTCCGCGCGCGGCTCGATACGGAGCATCAGCTTCCCATCGACGAGGCGCTCCGGATCACTCTCGCCGTGGCGAGCGCACTTGAGTACGCACACAAACAGGGCGTGATCCACCGCGACCTGAAGCCCGAGAACATCCTCCTCCAGCACGGCGAACCCGTCGTTTCCGATTTCGGGATTGCACTTGCCGTATCGAATGCCGGGGGCGCGCGCGTCACGCAGACGGGACTTTCGCTCGGCACGCCGCAGTACATGAGTCCGGAGCAGGCGACAGGAGACAGAGTCGTCGACGCGCGGAGCGACATCTACTCGCTCGGTGCTGTGCTCTACGAAATGCTCACGGGAGAGCCGCCGCACTCCGGGAAAACGGCTCAGGCGATCATCGCGCGCGTGCTGACCGAGAAAGCGACGAGTGCGCGCATTACGCGGGACACGGTTCCGGAGCACGTCGATGCGGCCGTACTCAAGGCGCTCGCGAAGCTTCCCGCCGATCGGTTCGCGAGCGCCGCAGAGTTCGTGGCCGCGCTCAAGAATCCGGCGCTGATGTCCGCAAGTGCTGCGACCGGCAGCGATTCGAGTGGAGCGGGCGGAGTTGCGCGCGGCGCGGCGCCGCGCTCAATCGCGATTCGCGCTCGCACGGCGTTGCCGTGGGTCGTGGCGGTCATCGCACTCATGTTTGCCATCGCGCCGAGATTTGGCGCGACCTCGTCGTCGATCGCGACCGATCGCCTGGTGCGGTTCAACGTGGCGCTCCCCGCATCGGTGGGGTTTGGCACTACGGGTTCGGCGCTCGCGATTTCGCCTGACGGCTCCGAGTTCGTGGTCGGGTCGCTCGTGCAGCGTGCCGTTGGCCTTTCCGTGCGCACGATGGATGATCCGCAGCTGAGATTGCTCGCCGGTACCGCGGGCGCGTCGAGAGCAGTCGCGTATTCGCCGGACGGCAAGTGGATCGCGTTCGTTCAAGGCGGAGCGCTCGTCAAGATTCCCCACGATGGCGGTGCTATCGTGACGGTCGCGCAGGGAGCCACGCAGAATGCGGGGATCGCCTGGGGCGACGGCGACCAGATCGTGTTCGGCAAGACCAGCACCTCTGCAAGGGGCGCGGACGGACTCTGGCTCGTCTCCGCGTCCGGCGGCGAAGCGCGGCGGCTCACATCAGTCGACACGACGCGGGAAATCGCGCACAGCGCGCCGTCGTTCCTGCCCGGGGGGCGCACGATACTTTACTCGAGTACTCCTGCCGGCGCGGCGGCAGGTCGAGTCGCACCGCTCGTCGCCCTTTCGCTCGACGGAAAAGTGACGAAACTGTCCGTGAGCGGGATCTCGCCTCAGTACACAGACGATGGCCACCTCGTGTACTTCGATCTCCTCGGCAATGTGCTGTCCGTGCAATTCGATGCGCGCTCGTTGCGTACAACCGGCGAACCGACGCCGATCGCGCGAAGCGTCGCGCAGCGTAATGGCGCCAGCGGGATGTGGGCTATCTCACGGAACGGCACGCTCGTGTATTACGTCGGCTCGACTCCGTCCACGCTCGTGTCGGTTGATCGCGCCGGTGTGGCAACGCCGCTGTATTCGGAACCGCGCGGGTTTCGACGGCCGCGCGTCTCGCCCGATGGCCGCCGCGTTGTGGTCGAGATCGGGACCGGCGGGACTGCGGGATCCGGTGCGTCGGTCGATCTGTGGATGCTCGACCGTGCGTCTGAAACCTTGAACCGTTTTACGTTTGGAGCGGCGAGCTCCGATCCGCTGTGGACACGTGACGGGACGCGTGTAGCATATGCGCGCGCTGAGACGTCAGGCGTCGGTTCAGATATATGGTGGCAGCCCGCGGACGGGAGCGGAAAGGCAGAGCCCTTGTACGAAGCGCCCGGTTCGCAGTGGCCATACGGGTTCACGCCGGACGGAAAGACGCTTGTCTTCAATCAGAATGGCACGTCTCAGCTGGGAATTTTCCGGATGCAGGTCGGGGAGAAGACGGCGACCAGAGCCTTCGACTCGGACTTCCAGTCACGACTTCCCGATCTCTCGCCGGATGGAAAGTGGGTGACGTACGCGTCCAATGAATCGGGTGGACGGTTCGAAGCATACGTGCGGCCATTTCCCGGGCCCGGCGGGAAGTGGATTGTGAGCACGAACGGGGGCGACCAGCCGCTCTGGAATCCGAATGGAAAGGAGATCTTCTATCGCGACGGCGCGAACGTCATCGCCGCGACCGTGAGCACCTCGCCAACGTTCTCCGTGCTCTCGCGCAAGGTCTTGTTCGAGGACAAGTACGACAACGCGGGCACGCAGGATTGGCATGTCTTTCCGGACGGCAATCATTTTGCAATGGTGAAGCCGGTGCAGACCGAGTCACAACTCATCGTGACGATGAATGCCTTGGCGCCGCTGAACGCCGCCAAGAAGTAGCCATCCGAACTCTGCCGAGTCTTTCTCCCATGCCGCGCATCACGATTCTCGGCACATTCGTTGCCGATCTGGCTTTCCGCGCCGACCGCCTCCCGACGTGGGGAGAGACGGTACTCGGCAGCGCATTTCGCATGGGCCCGGGCGGCAAAGGATCCAACCAGGCTGTCGCGGCCGCACGGCTTGGCGCGAACGTGAGCATCATCAGCAAGGTCGGTCTCGACGAGTTCGGCAACATCGCGCGACGCACGTGGGCGGATGAAGGGATCGACACGCGGTTCGTCGTGGACACTGCGGAGTTCGAGACCGGATCGTCGACGATCACGGTGCACGAAACGACCGGCAACAATGCGATCGTCGTCGTGCCGGGCTCGGGGTTTCGTATCACGCCTGACGAAGTCGAACTCGCGCGCGATGCTATTGCCGAGTCGGCGATGTTCATGACCTGCCTTGAGCTGCCGATCGCCATCGTGCGACATGGGCTCGCGCTCGCGAGGAGTCTCGGCGTTCCGACGATCCTGAATCCCGCACCTGCGCAACCGCTGGCCGACGACGTCTACGCGCTCTGTGACTACATCACGCCGAACGAAACCGAGGCGACGCGGCTGAGCGGTGTAATGGTGTCGAATGCAGAAAGTGCGGCGCGGGCGGCGGAGGTGTTGCTGGCGCGGGGCGCGCGCACGGTGATCGTGACGCTCGGCGAGGGCGGCGCGATGATCAAGACCGCGACGCTCACGGAACATGTGCCATCGTTTCGCGCTGGCGCGGTTGTCGAGACCACCGGCGCCGGCGATGCATTCAATGGCGGCCTCGCGGTCGCGCTCGCCGAAGGCAAGGAGATCGTGGACGCCGTGCGGTTCGGATGCGCGGTCGCGGCGATTTGCGTGACGCGGTACGGAACGACGCCCGCGATGCCGACGCGTGGAGAGCTTAGCGCGTCAGGCCTCCTGCCATAAGTAACGCTTCGATCCCCGAGGCGAGTGCCTCGTAGTCTTCCCACCGGCTCCGGTGGTTCGAGCACGCCACGCGAATGATGTAGCGTCCTGCGATCTTCGACCCGCTCGGAATCGCGAGCCCGGTCTCCTGGATGCGCAGCAGCAACTCTTTATTGAGCGCGTCCTGCTGCTCTGGTGACAGCGACGGAGGCGCGACGCGAAAGCAGACGACATTCAGTGAGACCGGCGCGCTGAGCACCACGTTCGGAACCTTGACGATACGTTCGGCGAACCGGCGCGCCTGCAGCACGTTCTGCTCGATCACTCGCGCGAACTTGTCGACGCCCTCCGCCTTCAGCGAGAGCCAGACTTTCAGCGCCTTGAAGTTTCGCGTGAGCTCTACGCCGCGATCAGCAAACGGAAGTCCGCCGGCGATCACGCCGCGCCCTTCGTCGGTGAGATAACTCGGCGTCACCGAGAACGTCGCCTCGTGAATTTTGCGATCGCGCACGAGCACGCACGCGACTTCGTACGGCAGATACATCCACTTGTGGAGGTCGAACGCGAGTGAATCGGCGCGCTCGATTCCCTTGAGTGCCGGCGCGAGCGATGGGACGAGCCGCGCGAGCGCACCGAACGCGCCATCTATATGAAACCAGAGCTTCTCCTTGGCGCAGAGATCTGCGAGTGCATCGAGATCGTCTGTCGCACCGCTATTCACCGTGCCCGTCGTCCCGATCACGCAGATCGGCTTGCATCCGGCGACACGATCTGCAGCGATCATCTCGCGCAGCGCGTCGATACGAATTCTGAAATCGGCATCAACCGGAACGCGGCGCAGCGACGAGTTTCCCATGCCGAAAAGTTCAACCGCTTTCTGCGCCCAGCTGTGCACCTCTGCCGACGCGTAGACCGTAAGCTTTTCTTGGGTCCCCTGCATCCCGAGCTCGCGCACATTGAATCCCGCGCGCGCGTGCCGCGCGACCGCGAGGCCGAGCACGTTCGCCATCGTGCCGCCGCTCACGAGTATTCCGCTCGAATCGTTCGGGAATCCCATCAGCTCGGCGAGCCATGAAATCACCTGGAGCTCGACCAGCTTCGGCGCCTGATCCAGTCCTGCGCAGTGTGCGTTCATCCCCGCCGCCAGCATGTCTGCCATCATGCCGAGTGGCGTGCCGTTTCCCTGGATCCAGCCCCAGAAGCGTGGATGACGGTTTCCGTTTGTATATGGAAGGACGTTCGTCAGGAATTCTTCGTATGCGCGATCGGCTGATTGCGGTGAACGCGGGAGCGGCTCGGATGTAAGCGCCGCGCGGACCACTGGAGGCAGCGGCGTCCACGGCGCGCGCTCACCGAGTGTCTTGAGATGGTCGAGCGAGTCGTCCACCATGCGGTGGGCGAGCGCGCGAAACGCTTCCCAGTCGGCGGGGTCGAGCGATTCTTCGGGATGCGACACTGAATCGGTCATCCCGAAGATTAACGTCTTTTTACTCTTCGCGTAGCGCTTCCATTGGATCCAGTCGAGCCGCACGCCAGGCGGGAATCGCGCTCGCAGCGAGTGCGACCACCGCGAGTACCGCGCCAGAGAGTGCGTAGGTCGTGACGTCGGTCGGAGTCACGCCATAGAGGAGCGACGAAATCCACCGCGTCGCGCCGATCGCGAGTGCAATCCCCGCGACGATCCCGCCGAACACCATCCAGCCCGCCTCGCCGAGCACCATCGCGAGCACACGCGTGCGCGCGGCGCCGAGCGCGATGCGAATTCCGATTTCGTTTCTGCGACGTTCGACGCTGTACGTCATCGTGCCGTACAACCCGACAACCGCAAGGAGCAGTGCCAGCATTCCGAAAAAAAGCGACAGCTTTGCGAGCAGCCGCGGCCGCGCGAGCGAGTTGCTCACGAGGCCATCGAGCGTGTTGAAGTTGAACGAGATAAGGCCGTTCATGTCTTTGATTGCGGAGCGCACGGCGGGGATCACCGCGGCCGTCGGGCCTTCCGTGCGAAGTACGTAGACGGTGCCGGGCCGCGGAGCCGTCTCCTGTGCCGCGGAAAAGAAAATCGTTTCCGATCTCTCCTCGGTAATCGACCGATACTTGGTATTCTTCACGACCCCGACGATTTCGTATTTCTCGCCGGGATTTCCCCTGTCGTCGAGCGCGAAGGTCTGACCTACGGCATTCTTTCCGGCGTAGAACCTCGCGGCCACGGCTTCGTTTACGATTGCGACTTTCGGCGAAGACCGCGTGTCGCTCGCGCCAAAATCACGGCCCGCGACCATGCGGGTGCCGATCGTCTCGAAGTATCGCGGGCTCGCCGCGTCGACCCAGACGGTCGCATCGTCCTCGTTCTGCGGCTCGAATCCATCGACGTGGATGCGGGTACTCCCGGACATGTTGCCGAACGGAATGATGCCGGTCATGGCCGCTACGCGTACGCCGGGCACCTGGCGAAGGCGGTCGAGCAACGCGCGAAACAGTTCCGGCCTGCCATCCCCGGCGATTCCCATCTGCCGGGTATCGACTTGCACGACGAGTACACCTTCGCCGCGAAAGCCCAGATCGATCGACGTCTGGTTCTCGAACGAGCCGAGCAGCAGGCCGGCCGCGACGAGTAACACGAGAGACAGTGCGACCTGCCCGACGACGAGGGTCTTCGCCAGCGGGAACCTGCCGCGTTCGTCGGTGATGCCGCGGCCCGACCCGCGCATCGCCTCCTGCGGATCGACGTTTGCGGAGCGCCACGCCGGCACGATTCCAAAGAGAACACCGGTGAGGATCGCGATCGTCGACGTGAACGCAAGGATCCGAATGTCGACGGTGAGATCCAGCGAGACGGCGCCGCGTCCGACGGACAGCAGCGAGACGAGCACGCGCGTTCCCCACATTGCGAGGAGAACCCCGGCCACGGTGCCGAACATCGACAGCACGAGACTCTCGGTGAGCAGTTGCCGCACAAGGCGGCTGCGTCCGGCGCCGACGGCGAGCCGAACTGCGGCTTCGCGCTGGCGGACCCGCGCCCGCGCCAGCAACAAATTCGCGACGTTTCCGCACGCGATCAGCAGCACGACGGCGACGACGACCATCAGCGTGTACAGGGCCGTCCGGTATCGGTCGCGGAACCCCGTCAGTCCCGCAGTTCGTGGTTCGATCGACAGCGTGCTCTTCACGAAGTTCTGCTGCTGCTTCACCTCCTGGTTCGTCGGCATCGCCGATTCGAACACGGGCACCGAGATTGCCTTGAGGCGGCTCGCGATCTGCGCCGCGGCGACGTTGGGCCGCACGCGTGCGGTGATCGTGATCCACCAGTTGTCGCGCTCGTCGAGATCGGCCTCGCTCCCGCTGATTACGGCTTGAGCACAGAGCGGGACATAGACCTGAGTAGGGGACCCGACGGCGATGCCGGAATACGCCGGATCGGCGACGCCGACGATCTCGAATCGTTTTCCGCTCAGCTCGATCAACGTGCCGACGGCGTGCGGGTCGCCGCCGAACTCGCTGCTCCAGAACGCGCTGCTGAGCACGGCGGTCGCGCGGCATCCGCGGACGTCGTCGGTGCGATAGAACAGGCGCCCAGCGGCGGGGCGCACGCCAAGTACGTTGAAATAATCGCCGCTGACAAATTCTCCGCTTGCCTGCTGCGCTTCGCCGCCGGTCGTGAGATCGAACCGGGTATTGGCCGTCGCAAACGTGCCGGCGAACATGTCGGCCCGGTCGCGAATCGCCTCCCACAACGGATTCGTGAAGTAATAATCGCTCGGGCCCGCCCCGACCGCCTTGACCGCGACGAGCTGTTCGGGATGGCTCACAGGCAGCGACTTGAGCATCACCGCGTCGATCAGGCTGAAGATCGCCGTGTTCGCGCCGATGCCGAGCGCGAGCGAGAGGATCGCGACGAGCGCGAAGGCCGGGCTGCGGCGCAGAGCGCGAAATGCATAGCGGATATCGGCGAGGCAGGTCTCGAGCCACATCATCAGGTCGACATCGCGCGTGCGCTCCTTCTGTGACGTGGCGTTGCCGAACTTTCGTCGCGCCTCGGCGTCTGCGTCGTGTGCGTTCATTCCGGAGTCCATCAGTGTGTCCCTGCGTTCCGCGAGGTGATGTGCAAACTCACGGTCGAGGTCGCGTGTGAGTTTTTCGGAGCGCGTGAGGTTGAAGAGGCGGCGATACCAAGACATGAGAGGCCTCCGGTCAGGCGTACTGGAGGACGCGGGCGACGCCGTCCGTGAGCCGGCTCCAGCTGGCCTGCTCGTGGACGAGCTGCCGCCTGCCCGCGGCAGTAAGCGTGTAGAAGCGGGCATCGCGGTTCTTCTCGGAGACTCCCCATTCGGCTTTGAGCCATCCATCCTGCTCCATGCGGTGCAGGGCGGGGTACAGTGATCCTTCTTCCACGCGCAGCAAGTCGGAGGACGCGGCCTGGATGTGACTCGTGATGGCGTAACCGTGAAGTTTGCCGCGGGCGGCGAGGCTTTTCAGGATGAGAAGGGCGAGCGTGCCCTGCAGGATGTCGTTCTTGGATTTTGACATTCGTCTCAGGTAGCTAGGTATAGCTATCTATGTATAATGGCCGTCACTGTCAACGCAGGTGCAGCCTCGTCCGTTGTTCTTGGAGGCCTGCTGTCGCAAAAGGGTTGCCGGACAGGCGTCACGGACCGGCAAAATCAGCACCCCGCCAATGCCATTGATAACGGCGTTCGGCTACCTTTAAAGACTCCGATTACCCGCAGCTTTCTTCAGCCAAACCCGGTATCGAGCAATGTCTGGTACGAGCGCAGCAGCACCATCCGGCGACCACCTCGAGATCAAGGACTCCCGCACTGGAAAGTCCTACAACGTCCCGATCACCGACGACACGATCCGCACCGCTGACCTGAAGCAGATCAAGGTCAACGCTGAAGATTTCGGAATGATGGGTTACGACCCGGCATTCATGAACACGGCGTCGTGCCGCAGCGCGATCACTTTCATCGATGGCGACAAGGGAATCCTGCGCTATCGCGGATACCCTATCGACCAGCTCGCAGCCAAGGCGGATTTTCTTGAGATCGCGTGGCTCCTGCGTCACGGCGAGCTGCCGACGCAGGCCGAGTACGACCAGTGGGTGAAGGACGTCACGTACCACACGTACGTGCACGAGAACATCAAGCATTTCATGGAAGGGTTCCGCTACGATGCGCATCCGATGTCGATGCTCACCGCCGGCGTTGCCGCGCTGTCGTCGTTCTATCCGACGGCGAAAAACATCCACGATGAAAAAGAGCGCGACATCGCGTTCGTGCGTCTCATTGCGAAGATGCCGACGATCGCGGCGTTCGCATATCGTCACGTAAAGGGAATGCCGTACGTCTACCCGGACAACTCGCTGCCCTACGCCGAGAATTTCCTCTCGATGATCGCGCGCATGTCCGAGCCGAAGTATGAGGCGCATCCGGTGTACGCGAAGGCGATCAACATCCTGTTCATCCTGCACGCGGATCACGAGCAGAACTGCTCGACTAACGCGGTGCGCGCGGTTGGTTCGTCGCACGTCGATCCCTACTCGGCGGTCGCCGCGGGTGTTGCCGCGCTGTACGGACCGCTGCACGGCGGCGCGAACGAAGCGGTGCTGCGCATGCTCGAGCACATCGGCCATGTGAAGAACATCCCGGCGTTTATTGCCGAGGTGAAGAGCGGGAAGGGCGAGAAGCTGATGGGCTTCGGCCACCGCGTGTACAAGAGCTACGATCCGCGCGCGAAGATCGTGAAGGGGCTGTGCGACGACGTCCTGAAGATTTCGGGGATGTCGCACGACATGGAGATTGCGCTGGAGCTCGAGCGCATCGCGCTGAGCGATGACTACTTCGTTTCGCGCAAGCTGTACCCGAACGTCGATTTCTATACGGGACTGATTTATCGGGCGATGCATTTCCCGACGGATTATTTCACCGTGTTGTTCGCGATTGCGCGGACGGCGGGGTGGTTGTCGCAGTGGGAGGAGATGCTGCTGGACAAGGAACAGAAGATTGCGCGGCCGCGGCAGATCTACACGGGGTACGCGGAGCGGCCGTATTCGACGAAGCTCGACTACTCGCACAAGATTACGAAGTAGTTCTCTAGAGTCTGCAGTCTTGTGTCTAGAGTCTGAAAACCCGCGGTTCGTCGTTCACAGCTGTGAACCGCGAACAGCGGGTTTTCAGACGCTAGACAGTAGACCTTAGACGCAAGACGCAAAGCGCTATTCGGCGCTCTTGCACGTCCGCCTTAGCGGGCAGGCACCGCAGCGCTTCACGCGCGCGGTGCACACCAGCGCGCCGAGTTCCATCAGCGCCTGATTCTGCGTCCACACCGCCGCGCCGGTGCGGGGGAGCGTTTGCTCGGCGATCGCCCAGATCCTTTTGAGATCGGCTGGACGCTTCGGATTCAGCTTCGGTGCGAACACTCTCGATAAAACGCGCGCGACGTTGGTATCCACCAGCGCGGCGCGCTTTTCGTACGCGAAGCTCGCCACGGCGCCCGCCGTGTACGCGCCGATTCCGGGGAGCTTTCTGAGTTCGGCCGGATCAGAAGGCAGCGTCCCGTCCGCGCCTTCGCGCGTGACATGCTTTGCGAGCTTATGGAGATTACGCGCGCGGGCGTAGTAGCCGAGTCCTTCCCATGACTCCATGACGCGCTTGGGCTTGGCGTCGGCCAGGTGCTGAATGGTTGGAAAGGTCTCCAGAAATCGCGCGTAGAAATCGAGTACGCGCGAGACCTGCGTCTGCTGGAGCATCAGCTCCGAGATGAGCACGCGGTAGGGATCGCGCGTTTTTCTCCAAGGGAGATCGCGATGATTCCGGCGGTACCAGGCGCGAAGGCGTGCGCCGAACGCGACGGCGAGGTCGGGGGCGATCTTCGGAATAGGAGGGGTTTTGCGGCGGGCGGGCACGCGCAAGAACTTAACCCGTGCGCGCCGCGCCGTCGCGCACGACGCGGCTATCTTTTCCCATAGTCACTTCACCCATAGACCTGGGAGTCTCAGATGGCGGCCTACGTGATTGCCGATGTTTCGGTGCATGACGCGGAGCAGTACAAGGAGTACATCGTGTTGGCGCCTGTCTCGATCGCGCAGTACGGCGGACGCTATCTCGCGCGCGGCGGGGCGAAGGAATCGCTCGAAGGAACCTGGCAGCCAACACGGCTCGTGATTCTCGAGTTCCCGACGATGGCGCGCGCGAAGGAGTGGTGGAGTTCACCGGAGTATGCGCCGGCGAAGGCGCTGCGCAATAAGACGGCCTCGGCGAATTTGATGCTGCTCGACGGGTACAATCCGGTCTAACATCCCGAACAGCTAGCTTTCCGCATGGGCAACTTGACGGGCACGTTCACGCACATCAATCCGAGCCTTCTCCTCGAGGGCTCCGCCGTTGTCGTCGCGGCGCTCTCGGCGATGATCACGGCCGCCAAAAAACAAATGGATTTTGTCGGTGTCTACGCGCTCGCGCTGGTGACATCGTTCGGCGGCGGCACGATTCGCGATTTGCTGCTCGACCGCCGGCCGTTCTTCTGGGTGGAGCGTTCCGAATATCTGGTGATCGTGCTCGCGCTGTGCGTGCCGTTTGTGTACAGCCGCGCGCTCTACCGATGGAGCACGACGTTGCTCGCGCGCGCGGATATTATTGACGCGCTCGGACTCGGGTTCTTTACGGTCTCCGGAACGGCGCTCGCGGCGAAGGCCGGCATGCCTGCGATTATCTGCGCGTTGCTGGGTGTGGTCACCGGCACCGGCGGCGGCGTGATTCGCGATTTGATCGTCAACGAGATCCCGGCGCTGTTCAAACACGGAAGGCTGCAGGCGACGGCTGCGTTTGCGGGCGCGGCGGTTTATCTCGCGCTCCGTGCGTTCGACGTGGCCGATGGGGTATGCGTGGCGGTGTCGGTTGTGGTCATCGTCGCGCTGCGGCTCACTGCGCTCTGGGGCGGGGCGGCGCTGCCGCGGCCGCATTGGCTCAACACGGGAAATTGGCGCGCGCCGTAATGGCGACTCTAGACTACTTGGGAATCCAGCTCGGCGCAGTCGAGAATAGTCCGCCCGTTACAATAATTTCGCGTGCCACGAAAATTCCGAATGCGAGACTGAGCGCACCGGCGGCGAACCGAATGCCGCTCTGCAACCGGACTACGCGATCGGCGGCGTAGACCGACGGCACCGCGAGCATCGCGGTGATCAGCGTCATCCCGGCGATCGTGCCAACGCCAAAGATGAACAGATACGCCAGCGCGTACGACGTCTGCGGAATCGCCGCGAGGACGAGCAGCGCAGCGGCGGCTGATCCTGCGAGACCGTGCACCACACCGATCGCGATCGGGCGAACCCCGTTGAACTTCAGCGGAACGTCGTGCGCGTGTGGCATCGCGGCACCGGGCCGGAGATTGTTGAAGCCGAGCATGATCAGCATCAGCGCGACGCCGAACTCGAGCGCGAGCCCGACGCGCGGTGGCATCGCGATCCGGAAAATCACGAGCGCGCCGCCGACGAGGAGAACGGTCAGCGAGTGGCCGATTCCCCAAAGACCGCCGATCCACGCTGCGCGGCGAAAGCTTTTTTCGCGCGAAACGATCGTCGTGATCGCAACCACATGATCGGCATCGGTCGCGTGCTTGAGGCCAAGCAGAAATCCGAGAACCGCCGCCGAGAGCACGCTGAAGCCGGCCGGCATTACGACACGGTCTTGGTTTTGCGCTTCAGGAAATCCATCAGGATGAACTGGCCGAGCGACATCGTATTCGTGAAGTACGCGCGCCCGCGCGTGATGCTCGAGACCATCTTCACGAACTCGACAAGAGCGCGATCGCGCGCGAGCATGAAAGTGTTGATCATGATGCCGGAACGGCGGCAGTCCGTGACTTCTTTGAGTGTCTCCTGCAGCACGTACGCATCCAGCCCCATCGAATTCTTATAGATGCGGCCGTCGGGCATCGTGAGCGCGCTTGGTTTGCCATCGGTGATCATCACGATCTGGCGCATGTCTTTCCGCTGCGCCATCAAGAGGCGCTTCGCGATTTTCAATCCCTCGGCCGTGTTCGTGTGATACGGGCCGACCTGCGCGCCCGCGAGCGCGGCGAGCGGGATCTCTTCAGCTGAATCGTGAAAGAGCACGATCTTCAGCGTGTCGCCGGGAAACTGCGTGCGGATCAGATGGGTCAGTGCGAGCGCGACCTTTTTAGCCGGCGTGAAGCGATCTTCGCCGTATAGAACCATCGAGTGCGAGCAGTCGAGCATCAGCACGGTCGCGCAGCTCGAGCGATACTCGGCTTGGCGCACCATCAGGTCGCCATAGTCCAGGTCGATCGGGACGTCGAGATTGCCGTTTCGCGCGAGTGCGTTCTTGAGTGTCTCGTTGACGTCGATGTTCAGCGTGTCGCCGAATTCGTACGGTTTGCTCCAGCCATCCGATTCGATTCCGGTCGCGAGGTACGCGGTGTCGTGCGCGCCGAAGTTCGACTTGCCCAGCGACGATAGAATTCCGCGCAGCGCTTTGTAGCCGAGGAAGTCGACGCCTTTGTCCGTGAGATTGAACTGCACGTCGCGCGCCGCGGCCTGCGCCAGGCCGCCGGGGCCGGTGACGTTCTGGTGGCCGGCCGGCATCTCGGGAGCTTGGTCGAGGTTGAGATAGCCTTCGTCCATCAGCCGTTTTACGATGCTGTCGAGCATTTCGGCGAGCTTCTGCTCGGAGAGTTCGTCGCCATCGCCACGGAGGGCGTCGAGCATCTCGGGCGTCATCTGCCCGCTTTCGATCAGCGCGTCGAGGATCGCCTGCTTGAGCGCGTCGAGTGAATGGTCGGCGTCATCGCCGGTCTCGCCCCAGTAGGGGTGGAAGTGCGACCCGCCCGCGAATCCAGATTGGAGAAGAAAGTCAGCGAGGTTGTCGAGCAGCGACTGGAGATCGACGGCGTCTCCCATCGCGGGGCTGAATTTTGTGTAGGTATGGGAACGCATGGCTGCATTGAACATACTATGGTTTCGAGCGTTGCGTGTTCAGTCTGGAGTCTAGAGTCTGTTGTCTAGCGTCTGAAAACCTGCCGTTTGCGGTTCAGAGTTGTGAACTGCGTACTGCGGGTTTTCAGACGCTAGACAGAAGACCTTAGACTGTAGACTGGCTGGCGGCGGAAGGATTCGCCGCGAAATAGCGCGATGACGGTCGCGCGACAGGTCGATGCTACCGTGCACCGTGCACAACTTTCGCCGTCTACTGGTCTGGCAAAAAGCTCACGCAGCAGTCGTCGAGATTGAGCGGCTTGTCATGAGGATCCCGCGACGGGACAATGCAGAGCTCATCAGCCAGCTTCGACGGGCCGCAGTTTCGATTCCCGGAAACATCGTTCACGGCAGTTGCCGTTCGACCGACCGGGAGTTCGTCCGCTATCTCGGAATCGCTCTCGCGTCGGCGGGTGAAGTCGAGTATCACCTCGAACTGGCTGCTGACACCGGAAGGATTCCTCGCGACGAATTTGAAAAGCGGCGGGCCGAAGTCGCCGAGATCAGTCGAATGCTGGTTGGGTTAATTCATCGATTCAATTCCAGCAGCGCCCCGCCAGTCTCGAGTGCAGACGTAGTCTAGCGTCTAAGGTCTGTTGTCTAGCGTCTGAAAACCTGCTGTTGTCAGTTCACGGCTGTGAACTACGTACTGCGGGTTTTCAGACGCTAGACACAAGACTCCAGACTCTAGACTTCATCGGTCGACTATCTTTCTGCGAATGGCCACCGCCGTGCGCTCCGCAAACCCGTTTCGAACCCTCGCCCGGCACCGGAATTTCCGGCTTTTCTGGTTTGGGCAGACGATTTCGCTCGTCGGAACATGGATGCAGCAGATCGCGACGGGGTGGCTCGCGCTCCAGCTCACCAACAGCGCGTACATGGTCGGATTGGTGGCCGCGGTTGGATCGCTGCCGATTCTGCTCTTCTCGCTGCCGGCCGGCGTGCTTGCCGATCGCACCGACAAGCTGCGAATAGTCCGCATCGCGCAATCGCTGATGCTCGTGGAAGCGTCGGTGCTCTGGTGGTTCGCGTGGTCCGGACACATCACGATTCACTGGCTGCTCGCGCTGGTGCTCGCGGGCGGAGTGCTCTCGTCGATCGAGATTCCAGCGCGACAGTCGCTGATTATTGAACTCGTCGTGAAAGACGACTTGCTCGATGCGATCGCGCTCAACTCAGGCGGATTCAATCTCGCGCGAATTCTTGGACCTACCGTCGCAACGCTCGTCATTGCATCGCTCGGACTTTCATGGTGCTTTGGATTCAACGCGCTGAGCTATCTCGCCGTGCTCATCGGGCTGGCGATGATCCGGCTTCCGAAGAGCATCCCGTCCGTTGAGGCCGCGGCGTACCCATCGGCAATCGCGGGAATGCGCGAGGCGCTTCTCTACGTTCGCAACGATCGCATCATGTGGATTCTCATGCGGATCGTCTGCGTGTTTTCAATCTTGAGCGTGCCGATTCTCACGCTGCTGCCGGTGGTCGCGCGTGACCAGCTGCACCTCGACGTGTCGGGGTACGGCCTCTTGATGACCTGCTACGGTGTGGGCGCGACGCTCGGCGCGCTCGCGATTGCATCGCAGGGAGGGAAGCTCAAACGGGGAAGAACGCTCACGATCAGCTCGCTTGGCCTGGGCATCACGATCCTCGCGTTCTCGCTTTCACATTCGGTGATATTCTGCGGCGTGATGCTGTTCGCGCTCGGAGTCGCCGTTATCACCAACAACGCGCTGATCAACACGCTGCTCCAGCACCGCGTGCCGAACGAACTGCGCGGGCGGGTGATGTCGATCTATGTGATGGTGTACGTGGGGATGAATCCGGTGGGATCGTATATCGGCGGATGGGTGGCGTCGTATGTCGGGGCGCAGTGGGCAATCGGGGGGATGGCGGCGCCGATGGTCTTGTTTACGATTTGGGCGTTTCGGCACTACAGCGAGCTACGGCGAGCGTGAAGACTGAAAAGCGAGTGAACTGTTAGTGGTTAACAGTTCACTCGCCGTATGTTTTCTTACTCGTCAATCGAAGAATCCAGTGCCCCCCGCACCATGTGCCCCAGCGCCTGCGCCGTGAAGGGCTTCGCCAGGAAAAACAGCGTCTGTGCCCGCAGCTGCTGCAGCAGCGCAACGTCATCGGTGTAGCCCGAGACAAACACGACCTTCATCGCCGGCCGAAGTTTGCGCACGGCCTCCGCAAGTTCGCGGCCGTTGATTCCCGGCATGATGACGTCCGACAGCAGCACGTCAATCGTGCCGATGTGATCGCGCGCCAAATCCAGCGCCTGCCTCGGACCGGCTGCGGCGATCACACGGAACCCAAGCCCCTCGAGCATCCGCGATGTCACGCGGCGCACGGCATCATCATCTTCCACCAACAGCACCGACTCTCCGCCGCCAACGGCATCGGTCCCGTGCTGCGGCGTGAGGCGAGGCGTGACTTCGCCCGCGCAGAATGGCAGATACACTCTGAGCGTCGTGCCCTCGTCGACTTTCGACTGCAGCCGAACCTGTCCGCCCGCCGACTGCACGATGCTGTACACCATCGACAATCCGAGCCCGGTGCCCTTGCCGCGCTCTTTCGTCGTGAAGAACGGTTCGAACGCGCGCTCGGCCGTTGCAGCGTCCATACCCATTCCATTGTCGGCGACGGCGAGCAGCACCCAGCGTCCCGCTGCGAGTCCCGCCGGCACCGCATCGGGCGAGAGCGTGTTCACGTGAATCACCGCCGAGCCGCCGTTGGGCATTGCGTCGCGCGCATTGACCAAAAGATTCAGCACGACTTGCTCGAGCTGACTCGGGTCCGCGCGCACGGTGCACGCCGCGCGATCAAGCCGCAGGTCGAGCTTCACATGCTCGCCGAGCGTGCGCACGAGCAGCGGCTGCATCCCGCGAACGATATCGCGCATGTCGGCGAGCACGGGCGCCGAAACTTTCTGCCGCGAGAACGTGAGCAGGCGCTTGGTGAGGTCCGTTGCACGCATCGCCGAGCCGCGCGCGTGGCGCAGTTCGTCGGTCGCTTCATGCTCTTCGGGAAGTGCGGATATCGCGAGGTCTACACTCCCGAGAATCGCCGTGAGCAGGTTGTTGAAGTCGTGCGCGATTCCGGCGGCGAGACTGCCGACGGCTTCGATCTTCTGCATCTGCCGCAGCTGCGCCTGCGACGCTGCGAGCGCGGCCTCGGCGCGATGGCGCTCGGAGATGTCGTGAATCACGACGAGATACGAATTGCGGCCGCCCCAGATGATCGGCGACGCGTTGATTTCCGCTTCGAACGTTTCGCCCGATTTCACACGATACGTCCAGATCCCGGTGTCGTTGCGCCGTGCGAGCGGCCCGCTGATGAGTTCTTCGAAGTGCGAGTGCTGGTTCGGCGGGCGCACGTCCAGCGCCGTCATCGAGAGAAATTCGTCGCGTGAATATCCGAATCGCTCGATCGTCGCGTCGTTCACGGCAAGGAATCGGCGTGTCGACAACTCCCAAATCCACATCGGAAGCGGATTCGCCTCGAACACGAGGCGGTATCGCCGCTCGTTTTCGGTGAGCGCTTGCGTCTGCGATTCGACCGTTTCGGCCATTTGGTTGAACGCCGCGGCAAGCGTGCCGACTTCGCTCGTTGCCGTCACCGATCCGCGCCGCGCGAGATCACCGCCGGCAATCGCCTGGGCATCAGCGGTGAGTGCGATGATCGGCCGGCTGATCCGGCCGGCGACGAGCGCGGCAATCAGCAGCGCGAGCACGACGGTCAGCACGATCACGACCAGCTCATCGCGCGACCGCGCAGACTGCTGGGTGGTTGCTTCCGACGTCGCGATACCGACTACGACAAACCAGGGAGTGTGCTCAACGTGCTGTCACGCGCGAATCCGGTCGACGCCGTCGATCGGGCTGACGCCGGACGTCGTTCCGCGCGGCGTCGATGCCATTTCGCGGAAGCCGTCGAACGTGCTGACATCGCGGCCAACGAGCGTCTCCGATCCAGTCGAGCGAAACACGACACGACCGCCGTTATCGATGACGGTCACCACTGATCCGCGCGGAAGCGTGCCGACGTCCGCCATATAGCGGAGTGAATCGAGAAAGTAGGTGGCGAACGCGACCGCCACGAAAGCTCCGTTCCGCCCACGAATCGGGAGTCCGAACCCCATCATCCATTTGGTTGAATCCGGCCGCGACCTCACCGGCTCACCGATCGCAAACTTTCCGCTGCGCAGCGCCTCGGCGTAGTAACGCCGGTCGTCGAGCGAATACGAACGCAGTGCCTTGAGGTTCGCGGCGGACGATCCGATGTTCCCCTTGCCGACGCCTTGCACGTTCAGCGTGCCCACTCCGCCGACGACACGTTCGTCGAGCACGGTGAGCACGCTGTCGTTATAGCGAATGTCGGGCGGGTCTACGCGGGCGAGCACAGCGACGGCGTCGAGTGTCCCCTCGGTGCGCCGGACGTATTCGCCCGCGCGCGACGCAATCAGACGCGCGACTTCCGTGCTGCGTTCAGTGATGTGCGAGCGCGAATCCGCGCGCTCCTCCGAGAAATGCCACGCGGCGATCGCCACCATCGGCGTGAGCAGCGCCAGCGTCAGCAGCGTCAGGCGTGCGCGGATGCCGAGCTGGAGGGGGCGCACGCGTTAGGCCGACATTCCGCCCATCGGTTCCTCGCCGCCGCCACGCCGGCGGCGGGGTTCATCACGTGCGGCGCGCCCATACGATCCGGCGTCGTTGCGCGAAATCTTCCGCCGTGCCACCAATGCCTCGAGCACGATCTCGCATGCGCCCGCTGTCAGTGCATCATCGCTCTCTTTGGCGAGATCGTGCTCCACCACGAGTCCGATCAAGCCCGGGACCGTATCAAACGCTGCGCGCAGCGTAGCGGACGGCGCTTCATCGGTCACCTGCAGCGCCGCGCCGCTGTCGAACCACATGACGATTTCGTCCGGATCAGCGTGCGGTGCGTGCGCCTTGAGCGTTGCGTCCGCTGCGCGGCGAATCAACTCGCGCGCAATCGCCGCTCCACCGATCAGTTCGCCCTCGTACTCGAGCTCGATCTTTCCCGTGATCGCGGGCAGCGCCGCGTACACATCGGCGAGGCGCGGCACGACTTCGCGTTCTCCCAGCCGCAGCGCGCGCCGCTCGGCGTTCGACACAACATTTTCGAGAACGCTGATCGGGAGGCGTTGTGAGACACCCGAGCGGCGGTCGATCCGCTTGTCGGTGCGCGCCTCGAACGCGACCCGCTCGACGAGCTCGGCAAGCAGTGGCGGAATGCGCGCGGGTTTGGGGCCGCGCTCCGTCCACGCCTCCTGCTTCGTAATCGCGATGCCGAGCTCGACGTCCTCGGGATAGTGCGTGATGATCTCACTGCCGATGCGATCCTTGAGCGGCGTGATGATCTTGCCGCGCGCGGTGTAGTCCTCGGGATTCGCGGTGAAGCAGAGGAGAACATCGAGCGGAAGGCGGACAGGATATCCTTTGATCTGGACATCGCCCTCCTGCATGATGTTGAACAGACCGACCTGAACCTTCCCCGCGAGATCCGGGAGCTCGTTGAGCGCGAAGATGCCGCGGTTGGCGCGCGGAAGCATGCCGTAATGGATCGTGAGCTCGTCGGAGAGGATGTGCCCGCCGCGCGCTGCTTTGATCGGATCGAGGTCTCCTATGAGATCTGCCACTGTTACATCCGGAGTGGCGAGTTTCTCGACGAACCGCTGATCGCGATTGACGTACGCGATCGGTGTATCATCGCCGGCCGTCGCGAGCAGCTCACGGGCGAATTTTGAAATCGGCTGGAACGGCGAATCGTTGATCTCGCTGCCGGCAACGATCGGCATGGTTTCATCGAGCAGCGTCGTCAGCGAACGCAGAATGCGCGACTTGGCCTGGCCGCGCAATCCGAGCAGGATGAAGTTGTGCCGCGAGAGCAGCGCGTTCACGATCTGCGGCATCACGGTCTCGTCGTACCCGAGCACGCCGGGAAAGAGCGGGCCGCCTGCGCCGAGGCGCGCGAGAAGATTGGCGCGAATCTCGTCCTTGACCGAGCGGTGCTGCCGCTCGGGAGAGGCGAACGCCGACTGCTTGAGTGCGCCTAGTGTGTTCGGGAGCTGTGCCACGATGCTGTCCGGTGCGAGAGAAGTAGAATCTAGCGCCGTTCAGTCCGCTGGCGAGACTTCCACGAGGTTGTCATAGAAGACCGGGCCGTGGCCCATGTCAGTCTCGCGCTGGGAGGTGGTCGCGTTCGCATTCGCGTGGTCGGGCGCAAGCTTCATCCACCAGATCGACGGCGCCCATACGACGCCTTCGCGGATCGAGTCGCCGATCTTCACCACGCCGGTGAAATGTCCGCGGTCGTTCTCCACCACCACGCGCATCCCCGCCGCGATTCCACGGCGCTCCGCGTCATGCGGATGCACGAGGACTTCAGGTTCGGCGTTCCGCCGCAGTGAGTCGATGTTTACGAACGTGGAATTCAGGAACTGGTGACGGGGCGACGAAATCAGCGTCAATGGAAAACGCGCCGCGAGTTCCGGAGCATTCTCCGGAAATTCGTATGGCGGCGTGAACGCCGGGAGCGGATCGAGTCCCATCTCCTTCATCCGGTCGGAGACGAACTCACACTTCCCGCTCGGCGTCGGGAACCCGCCTTCGGCAAACGGCACGTGCGGCACCGGCACATTGAGCCGTGTCCAGCCGTTCTTCATGAGCGTATCGAACGTGACCGATTTCATCATGTCGTGAGTGCTATCCAGCGCCTGACGAATCAGTGAGACATCGTCGTCCTGAAGCGCGGGGTGCGTCATCCCCATGCGCGCTGCAAGAAGACGGAATATCTCCGTGTTCGGCTTCGCGTCTCCCATCGGCTCGATTGCCGGCTGGTTCAGCGTGACGTACAGGTGGCCGTAGGAGAAATGCACGTCCCAGTGTTCGAGCTGCGTCGTTGCGGGGAGCACCCAGTCGGCCCAGTCGGCGGTGTCGGTCTGGAAGTGCTCGAGTACAACTGTGAAGAGATCTTCACGCGCGAGCCCGCGCAGCACCGCGTTCGAATCGGGCGCGACGGCAGCGGGGTTCGAGTTGTAGACGACGAGCGCTTTCACCGGTGGTCCGCCGACTCCGGCATCGTTCTGCGTGAGCGCGTCGCCGAGGCGGATCATGTTGATCAGGCGCGCGGGCTTCGCGAGATCCGGCCGCTCAAGCGCTTTCTTGTTGAATTGGAAACTCGCGCTCGTGGAGAGCTGAATGCCGCCGCCCGCGCGACGCCAGTGTCCGGTGACCGCAGGCAGGCATGCGATGGTGCGCACGGCCATTCCGCCGCCAGCGTGACGCTGCAAGCCGTAGTTGATGCGCACGAATGCGGCTTTGGCGCGGCCGTATGCGCGAGCGAGCTCTACGATTTTGTCCGCAGAAATTCCGGTGATCGACGCAACGCGTGCCGGCGGGTATTCGAGCGCGCGCATTTTCAGCTCCGCGCCGCCGAGCGTGTATTGCGCGATGTAGTCATCGTCCTGCAGTCCTTCGGCAAAGATGACGTGCATCATGCCCAGCGCGAGCGCGGCATCCGTGCCGGGACGAATGCCGATCCACTCATCGCACTGATCTGCCGTGCGCGTGCGTATCGGATCGATCGCGATGATCCGCGCGCCGTTTTCGCGCGCCTTCAGAACGAACGGCCAGAGGTGCGGGTTCGCGGTGAGCGTGTTCGTTCCCCAGAGGAGGACGAGATCGCTCTGCGGCATTCCTTCACCGTCGGCGCCGACACTCGCGCCGACCGTCATGCGCATCCCCATCGTGCCGGCCATCGAGCAGATCGTGCGATCGAGCAGCGACGCACCAAGCATGCCGAAGAAGCGGCGGTCGATCGACGAGCCCTGTATGAGTCCCATCGTGCCCGCGTACGAGTACGGCAGGATGGCCTGCGGCCCGTCGCTCGATTGCGCGATGGAGTTCAACTTCTTGGCGATCGCATCAAGCGCTTCATCCCAGGTGGCGGGGACGAACTCGCCGCTCCCCTTGGGGCCGACGCGCCGCAGCGGTGTCGTGAGGCGGTCGCGGTGGTACGTGCGCTCGAGGTAGCGGTTCACCTTCGCGCAGAGAAAGCCCTGCGTGAACGGATGGTCCGGGTCACCCTGGATTCGTGTCGCGCGGCCCGCCTCGACGGTTACCAGCGTCGAGCAGCAATCGGGGCAATCGTGGGGGCACGCGCCGCGGATCACGGTTGGCGCGGCTTCGTCGACTGATGGGATTGTGGGAGCGGCCATGGCTGTTGTTCGAATAATGTAATATGCCGTCTTCGGCCTTGACCCTCCCCCTGAGAATCCGTACCTTTGGGCGCTGTCCGAGGACTGCGTATAAGGCGCAGTCTCGATTGTGCCTATCCAGTACTCGTAAGGAGATTCCCCCATGAAGAAGCTTGCATTTGTCGCTGCCGCACTCGTGCTCACCGCTTGCTCGGGAGACGACAAGAAGGCTGATGCTCCTGCCGCAGCCGCTCCGGCCCCCGCAGCAGCCGCCGCACCGGCAGCTGACACGGGCATGAAGATGACGGATTCGATGACGAAGAAGACGACGACCACGACGACGACCACCAAGGTCGACTCGTCGATGAAGGCTCCTGCGAAGAAGCCGTAGTCTCGGCCTTTCTCAGACAGCAAACGGGCGTCGCTCTTTGAGCGACGCCCGTTTTATTTATCGTTGTTGAGTCTGGTGTCTAAAGTCTTCTGTCTAGAGTCTGATAACCCGCTCTCGTCAGTTCACAGCTCTGAACCGCGAACTGCGGGTGATCAGACGCTAGATGCAAGACATTAGACAGAAGTAAACTGCCTTATCCAAACGGAATCTCGCACACCCGAGCGGATCCTTCGCCTTCTGGCCACCGCGCGGTAACATCCGCCGCCGTCTCCACCTCACGCCGCAGCATCGCCAAACCGATCGGCCCGAGCCGCGGAGACGTCACGCTGCTCGTAACAGTGCCGACTGATTTGTCGCCTTCAAACAACTCGGCGCGGGACGGAATCTCGACCGCGCTCTGAATCCCGCGCAGGTGCCGGTTCACGTGGCCGCGGAAATGCACACGCGCGACCGTCTCCTGCCCGGTGTAGCATCCTTTCGTGTAAGAGATTCCGCCGAGCGTGTCGAAATTCGCTTCCTGCGCGAGCGTGTTCTCATCCATGTCGATCCCCCACATGGGCCGCCCGGCTTCGACGCGCGCGATCTCTGTGGCGTCACGCCCGACCGGCGTCGCTCGCGCCGCGACGAGCCGCGACCAGAACAGCTCGGCGATTTCCACAGGTACAAAGCAATCGAATCCCTCGCCGCCCAGATCCGGGACGCGCGCGATGAACGCGCTCGCACCCGCAATATCAAAGCCGAGGTGGTGATACTCTCCAAGTCCGCGCAGCGCAGCGACAGTCGTCGGCGGCGCGCCCTCGGCGAGCAGTACCGATGCAAGCGCGGCGTGCGCGCGCGGTCCAAAAATTCCGATCGTCCGCAGTACCGCGCTGACGTCTGCGTAGCGCGCGAGGCGCGGGTTCACATACTTCCGGATCATTGCCGCGAATCCCGGGCCCGCACTCGCGGGTGCGTCGAGCAGGAGATCATCGACGCGCGCGAAGATCCGCACGTCGGCGATCACCTTTCCTTTTGCCGTCAGTGCCGCCGCGTACTGTCCGGCGCCGGCGTGGAGGCTTCCGACATCGTTGGTCACGAGTCCGGTGAGTGTCTCCACAGCCTGCGCGCCGCCAATGAGCATTCGCAGTCGGGCGCTGCGATCGACAACGCCGGCACCTCCGCGCAGCGCGGCGTATTCCTCTTCGATCGACGTGAAGAGCGCGGCGTTCTCGTAGCCTGGCGCCGCGATGGCGGCTGCGATATTCGGGGCGGTCATCGCACGCCGGCGCCTGCGGCGAGCCGCATCAAATTGGCAACGGTCGCGCCTTGAAGCGACGTGAGATATCCGTCGCCGGCAAACGCGAGTGCGGGCGATACCGGTCCCACGACAATCGGATGAAGTCGCGCTGCGCGCGCAGCAGCTACGGCGTTCAGCGATGCAACCAGCGCGATCCCGCCGCCGATGGTCACAGGCTGGCCGCGCGCCATCCGGCCGATCGCGATATCAAACGGATCGCTCGCCGGTTCCTGGCCGGTGTAATCCTCGGCGGATACGACGCACTCGAACGAATCGGCGAGACCGGAGAATGAAAGCACAAGATCGACGTCGCGCCGCGGTGCGCGCGTGACGATGCCGAGGCGTGCGACACCCGCGGAGCCGCGCACGAAATCTGAAGCGCCGCGGGCGAGCGGAATGCCGCGCGCGGTGGACTCGCCAAAGGCGCGCGCCGCACGCAGCGCGGCGAGTTCGATCGTTGTTTCATCGGCGGCGCGGCCGGTGATGTTCGCAACACGGATTGCCGCGCGTGCCGCGCCGGCGAATGAAAGCCCGAGGCATGCGTCGTCGAAGCTGTCGTCCGAAAACTCGACGCCTTCAACGCTCAGCGCGCCGCGGAGCGCGGCAAGCCGCGGCGCGCGCGTTTCCGCGAGCACATCGTCGAAGTCGAGAAAAATGATCGGTGCCGACATTGCATCTATATATAAAGCCCGCTCAGCTTCGTCGCGCGTAGGATGCGTCGAGAAGCTCGACCGGATGGCGCAATTGTGTCGTGCTTCCCGACCGAATAAGCCCCGCACCGATCTGCATCAGGCACCCTGGATTGCCTGTTGCGACCACGGGTGCGCCGGAGGCGGCGATGTTCGCGAGCTTCGGCGTCAGCACGAGATCCGAGATCGTCGGTTCTACCAGATTGTAAATGCCGGCGCTTCCGCAGCACTGATCGTTGTCCACGAGAGGGACGAGCCGCAGTCCGGGGATCGCCGCGAGCACCGCGAGCGGCGGTGAGGCGACGCGCTGTCCGTGGAGCAGATGGCACGGTGCGTCGTATGCGGCCGTCATGGGAAGAGTGCCGCCGAGAACCGGGCCGGCGGCGGCGAGAAGCTCGCTGACGTCCCGCACTTTCGCGCTGAACGCTTGAGCGCGGCTGCGCCACGCATCATCGGCCGCGAGCAGGTGCCCATACTCTTTCATTGCCGCGCCGCAGCCCGCCGAGTTCACGGCGATGAATTCCGCGCCGCTCTTTTCGAACGCTGCGATGTTCGCGCGCGCGAGATCGCGCGCCGTGGACGCATCGCCGGCGTGCGCATGCAGCGCGCCGCAGCAGCGCTGACCTTCGGCGTGCACGCATACGTAGCCATTCACGGTGAGAGTTCTTTCGGTCGCGCGATTCGCGGGAGCGAACAAGCCTTCCATCACACAGCCGTCGAGCGTTGCGACCGTACCGCGCGATTGGTCACCCTGCGCGTTGTACGTACGCGACGATTCGTCGCCGCGGCGGCGCGTGGATGCGAGCATCGCCATCGCGAATCCCAGCCGTCCGGGGAGATGCGCGAGCAGCGCCGGAATTCCCGTCGCGCGGAACACACGCGCCTTCCACATCGAGATTTTCAGGAGCGCCGGACGGGAAAAAACGAACAGGATCAACCGCGCCACGATCGGCAGTGCGCGCGTTTCCGCCGCGCGTTCCCGCGTGAGTTCGAGCAGCTGACCATACGGCACGCCCGACGGGCATGCGGTCTCGCAGGCGCGGCAGCCGAGGCAGCGATCGATGTGCAGCCGCGCATCCGGATCATCGAACGACATCAAACCATCTGCGATCGACTTCATGAGAACGATTCGGCCGCGCGGCGAATCATTCTCGTCTTCGAGTGCGAGATACGTCGGACAAGCCTGAAGACAGAATCCGCAGTGGACGCAGTTCTCCGAGCCGGGGAGGGGCAGGGCGTTGCCGGCGGGCTTGGCAGAGTTCGAGGTGCTGACTGTCACGCGAGTGCCTCGCCAAGGATGCCGGGATTCAGAATGTGCGCGGGGTCGAATTGTTTTTTCACGCGCTGAGAGAGCGGATCTGCCAGGGCGTTCGTGGCGAGCGGGCCGCGCGGCCGCGGATCAGATTCGCGGAGCCGCGTCCAGCTTTCCGGGTCAGCGCTGACTGCGGCGCCGAGTGACTTGACCGCTTCGCGCGACGCGGCGACGAACGCGGCGTTCCCGCCGATCCGCACGAGCGACCGCCCATTGAAGTTTTCCATTGCCAGCGGCGCCAGCGGCCCACGCCTGAATTCGTCGAGACGTGCGGCGGAAGCGTCGTCCGCTTCAATCTCCACACTCCAGGTTTCATCAACGGCGGGCCGCGCGCGGAGGCGCACACTCACCTCGGTGATCACGCCAAGCGTTCCCCACGATCCGATCAGCAAACGGGTGAGATCGAAGCCCGCGACATTTTTTACGACGCGTCCGCCGGCACGAATCAGTGCACCGGTGCCGTCGACGAACTGCATGCCGATCGCGTGATCGCGCGGTGCGCCAAGCGAGGCTGAGCACGGCCCGTGCGTCGCAGTCGAGAATGTCGCGCCGAGCGTCCCGCCGTCGCCGCCCCACGGGAGCAGGGGGCACCATTGTCCGTTCGCGCGGGTCGCTTCTTCGATTTCGGCGAGCGTGGTGCCTGACTTTGCAGTGAGCGTGAGATCGCCGGGAACGTACTCGACGACTCCCGAAAGCGCGGATACGTCGAGCAGTGCAGCATCGGTCGCGACTGCAGCTGTGCGCGCCGGCCAGCTCCCCCGGGCAACGATACGCAGCCGCGCACGGGCGTCATGCGCGTCGCGAACGATTTCGCTGAGCTCTGTCGTGCTCGTTGCGCGCGGCATCTCAGCTATGCGCTCCCGGCGCAGCGAGCCATTCGCGGCAGCGGTGCGACGGCACAACCTTCCCCGGATTCGCGCGCCGCTCCGGATCAAACGCGTCGCGCAGCCGGCACATCGCGTCGAGCGAATCGCCTGGAAAGAGACTTTCCATATAGCCGATTTTGTCGAGACCAACGCCGTGCTCGCCTGTGATCGCGCCGCCCTCGGCGATGCACATCTCCATAATTTCGCGCATCGCCGCATGCACGCGCGCGGTCTCGTCCGGATCGTTGCCGTCGTACGGAACGTTGGGATGGAGATTGCCGTCGCCGGCGTGGAACACGTTGCAGACGGTGATTCGATATTTCCCGCCGATCTCAGCGATGCGCGCGAGAATCGGTGCCAGACGCGTGCGCGGCACGACCGCGTCCTGAACCGCGAGATGCGGTGCCATGCGGCCCATCGCGCCGAACGATTTCTTTCGCCCCTGCCAGAGGCGCGCACGTTCGGTCGCGTCGCTGGCGGTGCGGATTTCGCGGGCGCCGCAGTCGCGGCAGAGGCGCTGTACTTCGCGAACGTCTTCGTCGAGTCCGGCGAGCGCGCCGTCCACTTCGATCAATAGAACCGCCGCGGCATCGCGCGGATATCCCGCTGCGTAAATCGACGATTCGACACATTCGATCGTGCCGTGATCCATGAGCTCGAGCGCCGCCGGCAAGATTCCCGCCGCGACAATCGCGCTCGTGGCGCGCGCGGCATCGTCGACCGAAGTAAAGTCCGCGAGCATCGTGAAGACGCCCTCGGGATTCGGCGTGAGCCGCACAGTCACATCGAGTGTGACTCCAAAGCAGCCCTCTGAACCGACGTACGCGCCGAGCAGATCGTAGCCCGTGTGGTCAGCGGTCGGGCGCTCGAGCTTCACGACGTCGCCGCCGGGGAGTACGACGGTAGCGGCGATCACATGGTTCAGTGTGACACCGTACTTGAGACAGTGCGGACCACCGGAGTTTTCGGAGACGTTCCCGCCGATCGTGCACGCACTCTGGCTCGATGGATCGGGCGCGTAGTGAAGGCCGAACGGCGCAGCGGCTTTGGTGAGGTTCACGTTGACGACGCCGGGCTCGACTGTCGCGGTGCGGGCGGACGGATCCACTGAAATAATTTTTCGCATCCGCTGCAAGCCGAGCAGCACGACGTCGTCGGCGAGAGCACCGCCGGAGAGGCCCGTGCCGGCGCCGCGCGGCACGAACGGCGCGCGCGCAGCGTGCAGGGCGCGCACGACTGCGATGGCTTCGTCGCGCGTTCCCGGGAAGACGGCGAGGCGCGGTTTTTTATGGTAGCCGGGGAGCGCATCGCTTTCGTAGACGAGCAGCTCGGTCGCGCGCTCGAGCACATGGCGGGCGCCGACGATGCTGCTGAGTTCGTCCGAGAGCAGAGACACGATGCCAATCTAACTTAAGTGCGAAGGGCCAAGTCGATTTCTCGACCTGGCCCTTCGCACCATTCACGCCGGCCACACCGGGGCAGCCGACGGGTGGGGATTTCAGCTCAGGTTACTTCCCAGAAACCGTTCAACGACCGGCCTTCCGGCGACTCGCGGAGCTTCTCGAACGCACGCTCGCGAATCTGACGGATACGCTCGCGCGTCACGCCCATCAGCGCGCCGATCTTCTCGAGCGTCATCGCCTCTGCGCCTTCATCCAGCCCGTAGTACAGGTGGAGAATCTTCCGTTCGCGCGGCGTGAGATAATCCTTGAACACGCGATCGATGCACTCGCGCATCAACTTGAAATCTGTTGTCTCCTCGATCTCCGCGCCGTCGCCGCCGGTGAAGCGCTCGCCGAGCGTGCAGGCTTCGCGGTCACTGCGATCGATCGGCGCGTCGAGCGAGAGCTCGGTGGCCGACATCTGTTTTGCAGAGCGAACCTGCTCCGGCGTCTCTTCGAGCAGGCGGCCGATTTCATGATCCGTCGGGTCTCGCTTGAGTACCTGCGCGAGCACTGTTTCCGCGCGGGAGAGACGAATCAGCTGTGAGTTCTTGTTGAGCGGGATTCGCACTGAGCGCGTCTGCTCGGCGAGCGCCTTGAGGACTGCCTGGCGCACCCACCACACGGCGTACGAGATGAACTTTACGCCTTGATCAGGATCGAACTTCCGAACGGCTTTGAGGAGTCCTTCGTTGCCGATCGCGACGAGTTCGGAAAGGTCGAGTCCGTGGCCCTGATACTTCTTCACATACGAGATGACGAACCGGAGATTCGCCGTGACGAGCCGCTCAGCTGCGGCTTCGTCGCCCTTCTGCGCGAGCCTGGCGAGACGTCGTTCCTCGGCCGGGTCCGTGATCAGTGGGAGCTTCTGAATGTCCTGGAGATACTGGTCGAAGGCCGTGGAGGGGGAGGAGCGAAAAAAACCTTTCGATCTCGATTCAGTCGCATGCTGCATACACACCCCGGTGCGGCGTTGGGAAGTGAAATCGCGTTCTGGGCCCGCGTCTGCACGGAACTTCCGTGTAGGACTCAGGGACGGTCAGGATATGCAGAGGTACACTCGCGGGTCAACAACCAAATCGTATGCCAGTGATTCCGGCGGGGGTGCTCAGAGCGCGATATCGTTGCAAATCAATGATTTGCACGCCGCAAAACCGGGCATCACAAACTTGCGCGGGTCTCTCCGATGGCCTCGACTATTACCGAATCAGGGACCGGGATCGCGTAGCCGCGGTCGGCGCCGGCCATCGCGCCGAGCTTCGCCGGGAGCGCGTATTCGACCGATCCGGCGCGAGCTTTTTTGTCGCTGCGCGTCGCGTCGATCACCGCGGATGCCGTCATCGAATCGGGCACCGCGAATGGCAACGACGCGGCGCGAAGCAGTTGCACAATCGCTCCCGCGAGCGCCGCGTCCGCTTCGCCAAGCTTCGCCGCAATGCGCGCCTCGACCACCATGCCGACTGCGATGCACTCGCCATGCAGCATCGTGTAGCCGCTGAGCGATTCAACTGCGTGGCCGATTGTATGACCGAAGTTCAGCGTCTTGCGCACGCCGCTTTCTCGCTCGTCGCGAGCGACGACATCGGCTTTGATTTCGATGTTCGTGCGGACCAGGCGCTCCGCGAGCGCGGCATCGGGCCCGCCCTCGCGCAGCAGTCCGCGGACGTTCGCTGCGATCCATTCGAACTCCGCGGCACTCGCGATGACGCCGTGCTTGATCGCCTCGGCGAGGCCGTTGCGCAGATGCACCAGCGGGAGCGTCGAGAGCGCGCGCGGGTCGACGATCACGAGCGCCGGATGATGAAACGCACCAACCAGATTTTTCCCCGCGCTCGTGTCGACGCCCGTCTTTCCGCCGATCGACGCGTCGATCATCGCGAGCAGCGAGGTCGGCATCTGCACGAACGGAACGCCGCGCATGTAGGTCGCGGCGACGAATCCGGCGAGGTCACCAATGACGCCACCGCCGAGTGCGATGATCGCCGAGTCGCGGCCGAAGCCGGCGCTCAGCAGTTCATCGGTCAGCCGCGCCCACTGCTCCCGCGTCTTGCTCGCTTCGCCTGCGGGAATCGTGAAGAGCGTGACCGATGCCGGCGCACACGCAGCGGCGACCCGCGCGGCGTAGATCGGAGCAACGATATCGTCGCTGATGATCGCGAAGCGCCGATTCGGGAGCGCGGTGCGCAGCTCTGCACCGCACGAATCGAGCACTCCCGCGCCGATGACGATTTGCGAACCGTGAAGCTCCAGTCGCCCGTCGCCCGTCGCCAAATCGCCCCTCATGCTTCGCCCGTCCCTGTCGTGCGGTTTACCATGTCACTTCGCCCGCACCCGCGCGCCTGTTCGCAACGCGGGCGAGGACGAAGAGCAGATCGGAAAGGCGGTTGAGATAGACGACGATGATTTGCGGCACTTCATCCGTGCGCTGGAGCGTGATCACCGAGCGCTCGGCGCGGCGGCAGACGGTACGCGCGACGTGCAGCGCGGCCGCTTTCGGCGTGCCGCCCGGCATGATGAACGCCTTCAACGGCTCGAGCTCCTCTTCGCCATCGTCGATCGCCTGCTCGAGCTGGGCGATGCGTTTGTCGGAGAGGCGCGCCTTCTCGAGCTGCTCTTTGTATTTCTCCGGATGCGGTGTGGCGAGCAGCGCGCCGATCGCGAACAGATCGCGCTGAATCGGCGCGAGCACTTCGTCAATGCGCGGCATCATATCCACCGCGCGCGCGGCGCCGATTACGGCGTTGAGTTCGTCGACGTCACCGTACGATTCGACGCGCACATGATCTTTCTCGACGCGGCCGCCGCCGAAGAGGCCGGTGCGGCCGTCGTCGCCGGTTGTGGTGTAGATCTTGGGGGCCATGCGGGAAACTTAGCGAAGCGAGGATCGGTGTGTGGTATTCAGTTCAAAGTCTACAGTCTACAGTCTAGAGTCTGAGAACCTGCCGTTTGCAGTTGACGGCTGTGAACTGCGTACCGCGGGTTGTCAGACGCTAGACGCTAGACACTAGACACCACACACCAGACACCACACACCAGACTGCAGACCACCTCGACTCAGCTCCCAAAAACCTTCGACCAAACGGACTTCCCATCCTTCTTCGCCTGCGGCGCTGAATCGGGCGCCTTCCGCGGCGCACTGGTCGGCGGGCGGTAGGACGATGGGAACTGCTTCGCGAGGTGACTCTGCAGCCGCTCGGGTGAACCCGGCGACCGCTGCTTCGCACACCATTCGTCGAGCGACATGCCGAACATCGCCGCGTTCGGGCGCATCATTGCGTCCTTCGCGATCGCGAGCGAGAGCAGACCGGTGATGCTCTGGTCGAGATCCGGAAGCAGGCCGCGCAGATCCGGCGACGGCGCGATCACCACTTCGTCGAGCGCCGCCTCTGTTTCCTGTTCGCGAAAGAGCTGCTGCAGTGCGAGCAGCTCGAACAGCACCACACCGGTGGAGAAGATATCCGTGCGCCAGTCGACGTTCTCTCCCACGATCTGCTGCGGGCTCATGTAGTGTTTCTTGCCGATCGTCATGCGGCGCTCTTCGGCGGGATCGCGCATCGACCGTGCTTTCGCGATGCCGAAATCGGCGAGCTTCACCTGCCCGTCCCACGTGAGCAGGACGTTGCCGGGCGAGACGTCGCGGTGGACGATGTAGAGTCGGTTGCCGGAGTCGTCGACGAAGTTGTGCGCGTAGTCGAGCGCGCGGCACACGCGGCTCACGATGTACGCGGCGAGCGGCGCCGGCATCGGCTCACCGATCGCGCGGTGATGGTCGATGAGCGCGCGAAGCGTGACGCCGCGGATGTACTCCATCGCCATGTAAAACTGTCCGTCGACTTCCTCGAACTGGTAGATCTGCACGATGTTGCCGTGCACCAGATTTGCCGAGAGCTTTGCCTCGTCGATGAACAGCTGAAGCCATTCCGGCTGCGCAGCGTACTTCTCGTGAATCACCTTGAGCGCGACGCGCTTGGTGAAGCCGCGGTCACCCATTTGCTCCGCCTCGTACACGGTCGCCATCCCACCGCTCGCGATGCGGCGGAGGAGGCGGAACTGGCCGTGATATTCGATCGTGCGAACTGCGTCGGTCATTCGGGTTTTCCGGTCCTAGTGTTCGTCGGCCGACGGACCGTACATCCCCGGTACCGGGACGTCGTTCAGACGGAGGTATACGCCGAGCTGCGCGCGATGATGGATGATGTGGTTCATCACGAAACTGCGGAGCACGTTGAGCCGCGGCATCGCGAAAATCTGGTGACCGCCGGCCTTCAGCGTCCACATGCCGGCGAGATGTTCATCGCTCACGCCGGCGAGCGCGGTGCGCGCAGCAGCCACTTTTTTGTCGAACGAGTCGAGCAGCTTCTCTCGTGAATCGACAACGGGCTGTGCCGGACGCGGCACGCCAACCGGCGCGAAATCGAGCTCGTCCTTGCTGATCGTCTCGACAACCCAGTGCGGAAGATCGGCCACGTGCCAGGCCAGCCAGCCAAGCGAACCCGACTTTGCGTGGGGCTTGAAGTCCGCTTTGTCGACAGGGACCCGCTCGAGAACCTTGCGGGTACTTGCCATCTCCATGTCGAACTCGGGCAGCAGGGCATCGCGAATGGCCATCTTTCGTTCCTCCAACAGGTTGATTCGGCCTCTCACGGCGGCGAACTTTCTCCAATGGCACGCGAGATCAGGGATATCACGATAATTGGGGCGGGGCCTGCGGGCCTCTTTGCACAGTTTTATGCCGGTATGCGAGGCGCCACCGCCCAGATTGTTGACGCGCTTTCGGAGCCCGGTGGACAGCTGACTGCGTTGTACCCCGAGAAGTACATCTTCGATGTGGGCGGCTTCCCAAAGATACTCGCGAAAGACCTCGTCCGCTCGCTGGTGGAACAGGCAGCGCAGTTCGGTCAGCCCGTGCACTGCAACCAGCGCGTGATCGCGCTCGAAGAAGCGGATGGAATTTTCACACTCGTCACCGAGACCGACCGCTTTCCGACGCGCGCGATCGTCGTCGCGGCGGGCATCGGCGCGTTCGCGCCGCGGCGCCTCCCGCAGCCTGTTGCCGAGCAGTGGTATGGGCGCGGAATTCACGACCGCGTTTCCGATCCCGCCGCGTTCGCCGGCCAGCATGTCGTGATCATCGGCGGCGGCGACTCGGCGTTCGACTGGGCGCATCAGTTGCGCGGGCGCGCCGCGAGCGTCGCTCTGATACACCGCAGCGATCGCTACCGTGCGCACGCGGCAACGGTCGCCGAAGTGCACGCCGCCGCCGCCGCCGGAGAGACGCTGCTGCATCCCTTCCACGAACTCCACGACGTGATTGCTGAAGACGGCCGGATCGTCGCGCTCGATCTCAAGGACATCAAGGCAAAATCCACGCGCCGGATCCGCGCCGATGTGGTGCTGCCAATGCTCGGATTCGTGAGCGACATCGGCGCGCTCGCCGACTGGGGACTGCAGGTCGAGAACGACGAGATCGTCGTGAACTCGCAGATGGAAACCGGGCGTGCGGGCGTGTACGCCGCCGGCGACATCAACACATATCCGGGCAAACTGAAGCTGATCGCGACGGGATTTGGTGAGGCCGCGACTGCTGTGAATCAGGCCGTGCACCACATCTACCCCGAGAAGAAAGTGAACCCGGGGCACTCGTCGAACCTCGCGATTTTCGGACAGAAGGACGACTGATGATTCCACGCGGCCGTCGAGGTGGCTGGGCCCTGCTGCTGGCCGTCCTCCTCGCGGTAACCGCTCGCACGTCGCGCGCGCAGGAACTGAGGTGCGAACGCGGCGATGTCGAGGTGATGAAACTCACGTTTCAGGGCAACCACGCGTTTGCGGGGAGCGTCCTGCAGGACGGCATCGTCACCGCGCCCTCGTCGTGGTGGCAGCGCACGATCCGCCTCGGCGGCTTCGGCACGCGGCGCTGCTTCGAGTCCGACACGCTCGCGCACGACCGGCTGCGCCTCATCATCTGGTATCGCAATCATGGCTACGCGAGCGTCACCGTCGACACCGTCGTCGCACGACTGAGCCCGTCGCGGCTCACCGTGCGGTTCTCGATCAACGAGGGACCGCCGACGATCGTCGACTCGCTTGCGATCACCGGGCTCGACTCCGTGCCCGAGCAGGAACGTGCGGCGGTTCTCAAGGGACTGCCGTCGCGCAAAGGACAGCCGTTTGACAAGTACGCCAACGACACGACGCGTGCGATGATGACCGAACGGTTGCACAACGGCGGCTATCCGGATGCGGAGGTCCTGATCAACTCCGACACGAGGCTCGCGGCGCGGCGCGCGAGTGTGGAGTTCGCCGTGTCGACCGGCGCGCGCATGCATCTCGGAGCGATCGTGCTCAAAGTGGACCCGAGGCCGGGCGCGACGCGTGCCGTGATGGACAAGACGATCCGGCAAGTCGCGTCGCTCAACGAAGGCGATCTGTACTCGCAGGAAGCGCTCGAACGCGCGAAGCGCGTGCTGTATCAAACGCAGGCGTTTACGCGCGTCGGCGTGACGCCCGATTCAACGCGCACGAAGGGCGACTCGCTTGTGCCGGTGACGCTGCAGCTCACAGAGGGCTACATGCACCAGGCGCATGCGGGCGTTGGATACGGCACGCTCGACTGTTTCCGCACCACCGGCGATTACACGGCGTACAGCGTCGGCGGGAGCGCCACGCGGCTCGATCTGAATGCGCGCGTGTCGAAGATCGGCGTCGGCGAACCGCTCACGGGACTGGGTGCGCTCTGTCCGACCGCGGCGAGCGATCTGTACAGCAAAGATCTCAACTACTTCGGCGGCGCCACCTTCTCGCGACCCGCGATTTTCCGCGGCGTGGTGCCGTCGTATTCGCTCTACAGCGAGCGCCGTTCGGAGTTCGACGCATATCTGCGCACGACGCCGGTCGGCGGAAACGTGACGCTCGCACGTCCGCTTGGCCTCGTCACCGAGGCGGTCTCGTACTCGGTCGAATACGGGCGTACGCAGGCACAGCCGGCGCTCTTGTGCGCCGTGTTCAATGCGTGCGACGCGGCAGACCAGACGGCCGTGCAGCGCTTGCAGCGCCTCGCGGTCGTGTCGTTCTCGATCGAACGCAACGGCAGCGACAACCCGGTGAATCCCACGCGCGGGTCCGTGCTGCGGTTCGAGTTTCGCACGGCGGGCGCGTACACGGGCTCGGATCCGTCGCTGCACTTCAACAAAGTGCTCGTCGACGGATCGGTGTACGTGCCGGCGACGCGCAACATCGTGCTTGCCGCGCGCCTGCGATTTGGTGCGGTGCTCGGATCGAGCTTCGGGTTCGACAACTCGGCGACGTTTATTCCGCAGCAGGAGCGTCTGTTCGGAGGCGGCCAGACGACGGTGCGCGGATTCCAGCAGAACGAACTCGGGCCCGCCGTCTACATCCCGGCGGCGTACGATACGCTGCACGCCGACGGCTCGGCCTTCGCGCACGGCGTGGCTCTGAAGCAGGGGGACACGGCGTATTTCAGCTCGAGCAGCGCCGCCGGGGGGCTGCGCACGGTCCCCACTGGCGGCAACGCGCTCGCGGTTGCCATGGTCGAGGCGCGCATTCGCAGTCCGTTCCTGCCGAAGATTCTCGAGTGGGCGATTTTCCTCGACGGCGGAGCCGTGTGGAACGTCGGCAAGGAAGACGAGAGCGTCGGCTTTAATTCTCTGCGCTGGACGCCGGGATTCGGCGCGCGCATCCACACCGGATTCGGTGCGCTGAGGCTCGATCTTGCGTACAATCGGTATCAGCAGCCGGCGGGCGCGGCGTACTTCGACGCACCGGTTCAATCCGGCGGCGCGCTCTACTGCGTGAGCCCGAAGAATACGCTTCCGGTGACGGTCGGAACGAACAACGCCATCACGCAGGCGTCGGGCCTCTGCCCCGGTTCCTTCCAGCCGCCGCTGCAGAGCGCGTGGTACCGGCGGTTTGCGTTCGTGCTCACACTCGGCGAGGCGTTCTAAGCAGTGGGACGCCGCCGGCTCGTCGTGCTCCTCAGCGCGATCACGATGATGCTGATCGGCGCGGGAGTCGTCGGCGCGCTCATCACCGCAACGCAGAGCGATGGCGGCCGCGCGTGGATTCGCACCCAGCTCGTGCGACTTGCCGGGCGCGGCGTGCATGGAAGGTTGTTCGTCGGCAATCTCTCGGGGTCGTTCATCACCGACTTTGCGGTGGATTCGGTGGCGATCATCGGACCCGACGATTCGGTGTTCATTGCGACCGGACCGGCGCACGTGACGTACGATCCGCGCGACTTGATCGACGGGCGCATCATCCTGCGCTCCGTGGAGCTGCAGCACCCGTTCTTCGTGATTCGCAAAGAGAACGACAATGTCTGGAACTACAACAAGGTTTTCCCTCCGGGGCCAAGCGAGCCGAGCGGTCCGCCACCGTCGCGGAGTGCATTCGGCGCGATCGTGCAATTCAGAAATGTGCGCATCCGCGGGCTGCAGTTTCAGCTCACGCTGCCGTGGTCACCGGACGACTCGCTGAAGGGTGCGCGCAGGGACAGCGCGATCGTGCGCAATCTCGCGGCCAAAGATCAGGAGATTCGCGCGGTTACGGTGAAGGGGAAACGCGGCTACCAGCGCACGACGCGGTGGACCGAAGGGAATTTCACGTTCAACCGGATCCGCTTTCGCGATCCGCTCCGGCCGGGGCGCCAGTTCGAGATCGCGCGCTTCGACGTCAACGAGCAGTCGCCGCCGTTCAACATCCGCAACATGCGCGGTCTGGTGCTCTGGCACGGCGATTCCATCACGCTGGACATCCCGCATTTGGAACTGCCCGGGTCGGTGGCGCACGCAACCGGGCGGCTCGACTGGGCGAACAACAAGCCGGTGAAATTCGATCTGCGCATCCTCAGCGATTCCGTGTCGCTGAGCGATGTCGCGTGGATCACGTCTGTGATTCCGAAGACCGGCGGCGGCTCTGTCGATTTGAGGATCAAGTCCGACAAAGACCCGCGTCTGCTCGATTATGTGATTGCGGCCATGGACCTGCGCACGAACGCGTCGCGATTGCGCGGAGCGATGACATTCGCGGTGGGCGGTCCCGTGCTGATCGTGAAGGACTTGGACGTCGATATGCTGCCGCTCGATTTCCAGCTGATCGACACGATGAACGGCGGGCCGTTTGCGCAGCCATGGAACGGCACGTTCACCGGCAGGCTGCGCGCGCGGGGCGGTCCGGTAAATCATTTTTTCATCGACGAACTGCGCGTCACGTACGCCGACCGGAATGTGGCCGGCGCGAACTCGGCGTTCGTCGGGACGGGCGAGATGGACATTCTTCGTCCCGCCGACGCGACGTTCCATGGATTCCACCTCGCGCTGACCAGGTTCGATTTGCGCACGGCGCAGGCGCTCGACAAAGGCTTCCCGCGTCTCAACGGCACGATTTCGGGCGACGCAATTCTCGATTCGATCTGGACCGATGTACGCTTCCGTGAGGCGGACATCACGCATCGCGATGGTGACAGTGACAGCACGGGACAAACGCCGCCGTCGCGCTTCAAGGGAGAAGGCCGGGTGACGAGCGGCGGCGTGAACCTCGGTTTCGATCTGTCGGTCGCCGCGCTCCCGCTCTCGCTGAATACCATCGCGCTCTCGTATCCGGGGATCCCGGTGCGCGGCATATACACCGGACCGATTCGGCTGCAGGGCGACATCACCGATTTCAGTGCGACCGCCGATCTCGCCGGCGACGGCGGGCGACTCCAGCTCGAGGGGCAGTTCGATGCATCCGCGCCGGGTTATCGCGCGTTTGCGCGCGGCTCCGTCGGCAACCTCGACCTTCACTCGGTGATGGCACGCACCGGCGGCCCCGTGACGAATCTCAACGGACGCTTCGTGACATCGCTCGAGTTTGATTCGCTGCCAAACATGCTCGGTGATGCGCAGTTCTCTATTGATCGATCGGTGGTCGATGGTGTGCGCATGTATTCCGGACAGGCCAACCTCCACTTCGCGCGCGGCGCAATGCTGGTCGACACGCTCCGCGTTGAATCGACAAGCTTCGGACTGACCGCGCACGGCGGACTCGGCCTCGCGTCGACGCGCAGCGATTCGCTCCTGTTCCATGTCGAGATCGACTCGCTCGGCGGACTCCGGCGCTATCTCGTGAAGGCGCGTCCACCGCGCGACAGCACCGCGCCGCTCGACACGGCCGCGGTCGCCGCTGCGGCGCTCGCCGATTCGCTCGGCGGCTCCCTCACTGCAAACGGAACGGTCTTCGGAAATCTGTCATCGTTTGGAGTGCGCGCGACCGGAAATGGCACGCAGCTGCGGCTCGGCGCCGTCACGGCGCGCCAGTTTGCAATCGTCGCGAACCTCAAGGCGCTGCCCGATTCCGCGATGGGCGTGGCAACGTTCACGATCGACACACTGCACGCCGGCTCGCTCGCGTATTCACGCGTCTCCGGGCGCGACAGTCTCATTTCTCACAACCGGCAACGCGTGACCGTGTCGGCAAAGTCCGTGCTCGATTCCGCGCGGGCGACGGCCGATGTCGGCTTCCATGGCGACTCGACGGACATTCGTTTCGACAGCCTCGCGATCACGACGCTGGCGGACAGCTGGTTTCTGCGCCGTCGCGCGCAGATCGAGATCGTGAAAGGTTCGGTGACCATCGACTCGATCGCACTGAGCGGCAAGACCGGCGGATCGCTAGCACTGAGCGGCGGCTTTGGTGCGGACTCTGCGCTTTCGCTCGCGATCCGCACCGACTCCGTTCCGCTCGCCGACATCGGCGAGATGATGCAGGTGCAGGCGCCGTTCGAGGGGACGGTCACGCTGCGTGCCGATCTCAACGGAACGCGCGAGAGTCCGCTCCTCAAGTTCGACGGTACGCTTCGGCATGGAGTGTTCCTCGGGCTGCGGCTCGATGAGCTCCGGACGAGCGGCAACTATGCCGCCCGGAGTCTCTCCGCGTCGGTCGAATATTTTCGGCTCGGGCTCCCGGCGGTCCATGGCACGGCCAAACTTCCGATCGACCTCGCATTCAGCGCGATCGGCTCGCGGTTGATCGAGTCACCGATAGTAGCGAGCATCCACACCGACAGCGGCGGGATGGCGGTATTCGCGTCGATGTCGAAATCCGTGACCAAGGCGAATGGATCGCTCGCGCTTGATGCTGACGTGAGCGGCACCTGGAAGCACCCGCTGATCAACGGCGCGCTCATTGTTCACAACGGCGAACTGTCACTCGAGCCGCTGGGCGCAGTGCACCTCACCGCGGTCGAAGCGAACGTCGCGTTCAAGGGCGACAGCATTTCCGGAAAGATCAGTGCGCACAGCGGCAAGACGAAGCCGGCAACCGGAGAGCTGTCCGGGTTCGTCGGCATTCGCGACATCCAGAATCCGACGTACAACCTCAAGCTCGTCGCGCAGAGCTTTAACGTGATCGACAAGGCTCGTTTTGCGACGCTCGATCTCACGGGAACTGTCGCGCTCACCGGAAAAAGCGACGACGCCGTCCTCACGGGTGCGCTGACAGTAGACCGTGGAAACATCTTCATCCCCGAGTTGTTCTCCAAGCACGTGATCTCGCTTGACGATCCAGAGTTCTACAAGGTGGTCGACACGACGGCGTTCGAAGACCGCCACCTGCTTCCTGCGGCGCCGCTGGCATTCATCACGAAGCTTCAGGTTCCCAACCTGACTGTGCAGATGGGCCGTGACGTCTGGCTGCGGTCGTCCGAAGCGAACATCAATCTCGGCGGGCAAGTCACGATTCAGCGGCAGTATTCCCAAAAGTCAAAAAACGCGGGACGCGTACAGCTGACGCTCGATGGCACTCTCCAAACGGTCCGCGGCACGTATCGCCTCGGTCTCGCGCCAGGCGTCTCGCGCACATTCGCCGTTGAGAACGGAAATGTGCGTTTCATCGGCGACGAGGATCTCAACGGGTATCTCGACATCAACGCGCTGTACGCGGTCAGGCAGTCGAGCTCGCAGGGTGCCCGTCCCGATGTCCGCGTTCGCGTTCACCTCGCCGGCACGCTGCTCTCGCCGACCATCGAACTGTCGAGCCCGGATTCGCAGCGTGTCTCGCAGGCCGATCTCGTGAGTTATCTCGCGACCGGCCAGCCTAGCAATCAGATCGGCGGCCCGACCGGCGATTACACATCAACGGCCGTGAACGTGTTTTTGAATTCCGGATTTCAAATCAACACGAGCTTGTGCGACGAGACCGGCTTCAGCGCCGGTGTGTACGACGCATCGCAGCCTCGCAGCGCGAGCGTGCTCTCCGGAGCGCGCATCAACTGCGGACGGCAACTCGGTGAGAAGGCATTTCTGCGCCTCGACTACGGTCTCTGCCGGGTAGGCCAGCTCGTCGGCGGCAACAGCGGCACGAGCGACCCGCTCACCTTTGCCGACGCGATCGGTTTGAAGGTCGACTATCAGCTCACGACAGTGCTGACGCTCTCCGGCGGTATCGAACCGCCCACGAGCGCAGTGCTCTGCACGAACGACGCGAGCGCGCGCGGCTTCGCACCAACGCCACGGCAGTTCGGCATCGACCTCCTCAGGCTCTGGCGATTCTAAGCATGAGCGACGCCAAGACCACGGCTGCCGCCGAGGCGCCGACGTTTGATCCGCGGCTGAACGAGCTGCTGCTGGAACTGCCCGAGGCGCTCGCGACCGTCGTGCACAATCTTCTGCTGGAGCGCGAGAAACTCGTCGCGCTGGCAGACAGCCGGTCCGAACGGCTTCAGCAGCTTCAGGAAGTGAACGCCGCGCTTTCACGATCGCTCGACCGCGATGACGTCGAGCACGAACTCGCGCGGCATGTCGCGCGAATGATCGCGTGTACGGGTGTCGTCGTCTCGAGGGCTGCGGACGGCGGCGCGTCGTCCGTCGTGCTGCACTGGCGTGACGGTGCCGGCCAGGATGTTGGCGGCGCGGCACACGTGCTCGAGGCGATTGCAGAAGCGGAGCGCACGGGCCGGTCCGCGCGATCAGCGCCCGACGCAACACCGGTTCTCGCGATCCCGCTGCGCGTGGGCTATAAGCTCGTCGGCGTTCTCGCGGTCTATGGCGACGAGTCGCGCGATTTCGGCGGCGATGACGAAGAGCTGCTGACCACACTGAGTTCCACCGCCGCGACCGCGCTCGTGAATGTGAATCTCTTTGCCGAGAGTCTGCGCGACAAACGGCAGAGTGAAGCGCTGGCCGCGCTCGCCGCGTCGCTCGGCCAGTCGCTGAAGCTGTCCGAAGTGCTGCGGCTCTCGCTGAGGCACGCGGCGGCGATTCTCGGTGCGGCGGGCGCGGTGGTGGCGCTGCGGCGGAACGACTTTCTGCACATCGTCGCGGCCGAGGGAACGGCTGCGGCGGTGCAGGGGATTTACGTGCCGATCGCGGAGAGCAGGATGGGGCGCGCGATGCTCGAAGGACGCTCGCTGATCATCAACAATGTTGTTGCAGACGACGAGACGTATGAGCGCACCCGCGCCATCGGGCCTGTTGAGAAAGCCGTGTCCGCGCCGCTGCTCACGCCGGACGGCCCGATTGGCGTGCTGAGCGTTGCCAACCGCGCGGCGGATTTTACTGAAGAAGACGCACGTGTTCTGGAGCGCCTCGCCGCGCAGCTCGCGCTCGCCGTGGTGAACGCGCGCTTGTACGAGGAAGCGAGCGACGCGACGCGCGAGCTGACGGTTGCCTTCGACGCGATTGCGGGCGGCGTGGTGGTGCTCGACAGCGAAGGCTTTATCACGCGGCACAACGCCAAGCTCGCCGCGTTCTCCGGTCTCGCTCCGGGCGAGCCGCTGATCGGGCGCGCGCTTTTTGCGGTGCTCCTCGGAGAATCGCGCGAGCTCGATGAAACCGACCCGCTCGGCGCGGCGATCCTCCGGCGCGAAGTCGGACGCGGCACGGTGCGGCAGTCGTGGAGCGGAAACGTGTTCGATATCGTCGCGTCACCGCATCCGGCCGGCGGAGCGGTGGTCACGGTCGACGACGTAACGGGCTTTCATGCACTCGCCGAGCGTTACCGGCTGGTGGTCGAATCGACGGCGGACGCCATTTTAATTACCGCACGCAATGGCGCGATCGAGTTTGCGAACGACGCGGCGATCACGCTGCTCGCGCCGCAGGGAGCGCTCGACGGCGTGCCGCTGGCGTCGTTCGTGCCACCAGCGACGATAAAGGAATTCGAGGGACACGTTTCGCGCGCGGTGCGCGGCGAGGCGATGCGGTTCAATGGCTCGATCATGCGCGGCGACGGTGAAGAGCGCCGCGTCTCGATGAGCCTCGCGCCGATTCGCGGCGGCGGGCCGGTCACAGGACTGGTCGCGTCGATCCGCGATGTGAGCGACGAGACGCGTGCGCGTGACGAAGCCGCGGCGGCGAACGCCCGCTATCGCAATCTCGTCGAGGTCGCGTCGGACGCGATCTATACACTCGACGCCCAGGGAATTTTCACGGCCGCGAATCTGGCCACCGAGACGCTGCTCGGCATTCCGCGCGACGCACTGCTCGGCCGCAGTATCGTGCCCTTTCTCGAGCCGGCCGAGACGGCGGAACTGCGTGCGCATTTTGCGTCGGCAATCGGCGGCACCGCGCGACGGTACGAATGTCATGTGGTACGGCCGGATGGTACACGCCGCCTCGTGTCAGTTTCGAATACTCCCATCAAACGCGGCATGCGCGTGATAGGCGTGCTCGGTGTCGCACGTGATGTGACGGACGATCGCGCCCGCGCCGCCGCACTGGAGCGCGCCGAAGCGCGGTACACGCGTCTCGTGGAATCGGCGGAAGACGCGATCTGCACCGCGGACGAAGAGGGGAACTTCACCTCGGTGAATCGCGCGCTTGAGAAAGTGATGGGTCGCGGCCGCGAGGCACTGCTCGGCACGCACTTCACCGAACTCGTCCATGCCGACGAGCGCGGAGAGCTCTGGCTGATGTTCGTCGCGACACTTGAAGGAAAGCGTCAGCGCCGCGAGATGCACTTCACGAGGGCGGACGGTGTGGAGCGCGTCGCGACCGTGATCACCGCGCCGATTTACGAGCATGGGCAGGTCAGCGCGGTGCTGGCAATCATCCGCGACGTGACCGAAGAGCGCATGTTGCTCGAGCAGGTGGTGCGGCGCGAGAAGCTCGCGGCGCTCGGCGAGCTGGTGGGCGGTGTCGCGCATGAGGTGAACTCGCCGCTCACCGGGATACTCGCGTTCGGTCAAATTCTCCAAATGGAGGGCTCGGCCAATGAGGAATCGCGCCGGGCGGCGGATACTATAGTAGCGGAGGCGAAACGCGCCGCGCGGATCGTCGGGAAGCTCCTGACGTTTGCCCGGCAGAACCCGCCCGAGAAGATGCGCACTGAGCTGAATCAGGTGCTCCAGGATACCATTGAACTGCGGCGCTATCCGCTGAAGATGCAGCAGATTGCACTCGTGGTAGAATTCGCCGGGGACCTGCCCGCAACCTGGGCGGATCCCTTTCAGCTCCAGCAGGTTTTCATCAACTTGCTATCGAACGCGGAGCAGGCTCTGGCCTCGCGTTCAGGGGAACGGCGCATCACTGTTCGTACAGGGCTCCGCGGCCGGCAGCTGGTGGCGAGCATCGCCGATACCGGCCCCGGCATTGCGCCGGAGCATCTGCCGCACATTTTCAACCCATTCTATACGACAAAACCCCGGGGCGTCGGCACCGGCCTCGGACTATCGATCAGCTTCGGCATCGTGCGCGAACATGGCGGCATATTGCAGGTTGAATCGGAAACCGGAAAGGGTGCAGTGTTCGAGGTTTTATTGCCGGTCGTGACACCCCCCTCTCAAAGCGGCGAATAGCAGATGGCGAGCATTCTTATCATTGACGACGAAGTCGCGATCGCCTCGGCGTTCGCAATGTTCTTTCGCCACGACGCGGCACATGTCGTGACGGAGGCGCATTCCGGCATCGATGGAATCGAAGCGTACAAACGCGTGCGGCCGGATCTGGTGCTGCTCGATGTGCGCCTGCCGGACATGACCGGCTTCGATGTGCTTTCGAAGATTCGAGAGGACAATCCAGCCGTGATCATGGTGACCGCGTATGGCGATGTGCCGATGGCGGTCGATGCGCTCCACCGCGGGGCTGAAAATTTCCTGACGAAGCCGGTGGACTTGAGCCACCTCGCGGCGGCCGCCGAGCGCGCGCTCGAGAAAGCGTCACTGCGGCGCATGAACCGTTATCTGTCCGATCGCCGCGGCGGCGCGGCCGATCTGCTACTCGGCTCGTCGGCGGCGATGCGCGAACTTTCCGCGCAGATCTCGCTGCTAGCGGCGAGCGACCGCACCACAGCGCTGATCGTTGGCGAAAGCGGATCGGGGAAGGGGCGCGTTGCAGAACTCGTCCACGCACAGAGCCCGCGGTCGGCCAAGCCGTTCGTGCAGGTGAACTGCGCTGCGCTGACCGCCGAATCGCTCGATTCGGAATTGTTTGGCGTGGAGTCGTCGACGGATGGCACCGGCGGCCCGACCAAGCGCGGCCTCTTTGAAATTGCCGACGGCGGCACGCTCTTTCTGGACGAGATCGGTGATCTCGATTCGCATCTCCAGCCGAAGCTGCTGCGTGTGCTCGAAGGGAAGGGATTCCGCCGTCATGGCGGGACGACCGAGATCACGCCGAACGTGCGCGTGATCGCGGCGACGAGCAAAGATCTCGTGAACGAAGTGACCACCGGCCGCTTCCGCGAGGATCTGTATTATCGGCTGTCGGTCATGCCGATCAACCTGCCGCCGCTGCGTGCGCGGTCACGCGAAGATCTCGTCGATCTCGCCGCGCATCTGCTCGACGAGCTCTCGCCAACGGTTCAGGGTGCGCCGACGACACTCGGCGACGACGCGTTGGATTCAATTTTGCGTTACGCGTGGCCGGGTAATATCCGCGAGCTGCGCAACGTCCTCGAACGCGCGATGTTGATGGCGCGCGGCCAGCCGAAGATCGAGATGCCGCACCTTCCGCGCGAAGTGCAGGGCGCGAGCGGTGCGGATGTCGCGCACCACGTACCGCGCTCGCTCGCCGAAGTCGAGAAGGCGCACATCGATCGCACGCTGAAGGCAAACGCGCACAATCGTACGCATGCGGCGAAAGAACTCGGCATCTCGCGCGCGACGCTCATCAAGAAGATCAAGGAGTACAACCTTCTCGACAAACCCCGTTCTTAGTTCACGAGACCGGAGAAACAATGGCTGAAACAGACGCGATGCAGTGCAGGGCCTGCGGCCGCACGGAGCGGGCGTCGGAAGGGTATCCCTGCCGCGGCTGCGGTACTTTCATCTGCGTGCTTTGCAATTTGCGCGGTGTCGTGTTCTGCGCTGAGTGTACGGCGAAAGGACTCGTCGCGGAACAGTCTCCCGCGTGAACCCGGGCGGGCAGCTCGACCGTCACGGGTTTGGAATCGCGGTCGGACACGCGACCGATGTCGCCGGTGCGACGGGACTCACGGTCGTGCGCGGAGTCGATGGACCGCTGCGCGCTTCGGCGCATGTACTTGGGCGCGCCACCGGGTCACGCGAACTCGCACTGCTCGATCCGTCCGCGCATAACGATCGCATCGATGCGATCATGCTCACCGGCGGCTCGGCCTACGGACTCGATGCCGCCGCCGGCGTGATGCGGTGGATGGAAGAGCGCGGACGCGGATACGCAGTGTCGGGTGGAGTGGTGCCGATTGTCCCCGCCGCGGTGCTGTTCGATCTCGCGCCGCTCGGTCGCTTCGACGCGCGGCCCACAGCGGAGATGGCGTATCGCGCGTGCGACGATGCGAAGGCCGATAGGATCGAAGAGGGAAGCGTTGGTGCGGGAACTGGATGCACGGTGGGTAAGGCGGCGGGTTCCGCGCGCAGTATGAAAGGCGGCGTTGGAATCGCTGTTTCCGGCGCCGAGGGCGCAGACGGTGTGATGGCCGCGGCAATCGTGGCAGTGAACTCGGTTGGTCACGTGCGCGATATGGACGGGACGATCATTGCAGGACCGCGCGGCGCAGATGGGAAGCCGGGGGATGCTGAACTGATCATCGCAGCCGGCGCACCACGGCCCGAACGCGAATCAGGGGCGAACACGACGCTTGCGGTGGTCGCCCTCAATGTTGCGATGAGCAAAGTCGAGCTGCATCAAATCGCGAGAGCTGCGAGCGCGGCACTGTACCGGCGGATCGGGCCGGCGGGGACGAGCTTTGATGGTGATGTGGTTTTTGCGGTCTCGCCGATGAGCGGGCGGACGGGGTCGCTGATTCAGGCGGAGGTTATCGCGGTCGCGGCGCTCGAAGAGGCGATTGTGAGGGCGGTGCAATTCGCAAAAGGGCGGGAAGGAATTCCTGGACTGCAGGAGCTTTGAACTGCATACCACGAGTGAACCGTTAACCACTAACTGTTGGTCGGTGTTCTGTTAAAAAATCAGTCCTGGCATCGAGCTGCGTCGAAGCGGGCCGTGGCCAGGACTGATTTTCTTACCTTGGTTAACCAACCAACAGTTAGTAGTTGACAGTTCACTCGCCGTTGCCCTTTCAACTAACCAAGCCATTCATCGGCGCCACCGGCGCCCCCACACGGACGTGCAGAAACACCTCCGCTCGCAGCTCCCCGTCGATATCCACTTTCATCGTGTGTGGCCCCGCATGCTGCAGCGGCAGATCGATCGCCGCGATCACGGGAATATCCAGCTCGTACGAGCCCGCCGGCGGTTTGCCGACTTCGATCTCGCCCGACGATGACCAGATCTCTTCGCCGCCCGGCCCCATCCAGCCGAACGCGAGTGTGTGCATCCCCTCGTCGCCCTCCTCGGCTTTCAGGCGCACGACGAGCGTCGCGCGCGGGTGCACGGCGGGAAGCGCACCGATCTGCAGCGCGTCGAACACGCCGAGGATGTTGAGCTTCCCTTCCTGGGAAATGTTGGCGGCGTCGGCGAAGAGAGCGAAGGAAACATGCATGCTTGAAACTACAGACGGCGGACGGCGGACGGCAGACGGCAGCTGAGTTTTCCGCCGTCTGCCGTCCGCCGTCTTTGGTTACTTTTATGCATGCCTGACGAGTCACGCCGAAACGTTCTGGTCACCGAGGGGCTGCTGGTGCTCATGTCCATCATCTGGGGCATGAACTTCGCCGTCATGAAATACGGCACCGACGTCCTCGAACCGTTCGCGTACAACGGGGTGCGGCTCGCGATCGGTTCGATCGTGATGCTCGCGATCCTCTATACGCGTAAAATGCCGCACCTTCCGTGGCGCGACATTCGCGGACTCATGCTGCTCGGATCGCTCGGGACCGGTCTCTACCAGCTCTTCTTCATCACCGGCCTCGCGATGACGCGCGCCGGCACCGCATCGCTCGTGATCGCATCGAGTCCCGCGATCATCGCAATCGTCGGCCGGTTCATGGGCGTCGAGAAAGTCAGCGGGCGGGCGGTGTGGGGGATCGTGATTTCGCTCGCGGGAATCGCGTTTGTGATTCTCACGTCGGCCGATTCGAACGAAGGAAATCCGTCGATGGTTGGCGATCTCCTCGTGCTCGCGTCGGTCGTCTGCTGGTCGTTCTACACGCATCTCATGCGGCCATACACGGTGCGCATCGACGGAATTCAGATTGCAACCTGGTCGCTGATCGGCGGCACGATACCCGTTTTCCTGATCGCGATTCCGTCGATGATGCGCGTGCACTGGGCTGCGGTCGCACCGCTGACGTGGGGAGCGATTCTCTACAGCGGCATCGGCAGCATGGGGATCGCGTATTTATTTTGGTATCGGGGGGTGCGCGTGATCGGGTCGACCCGAACGGCGATGTTTTCGAATCTCCAGCCGATCGTCACGCTTGCGGGATCGTGGCCGCTGCTCGGTGAGCAGCCAACGCTCGTGCAGGGAGTCGGCGTCGCTGCGGTGCTCGGCGGACTTCTGCTCACGCGCCAGCCTTCCGCACCTGAACCCGCGCACGGCGAATGAAGATCGTCCTCTTCGATATCGACGGCACGCTGCTGTGGACGAAGGGTGCGGGCCGCCGCGCGATGGAGCGCGCGCTCGCGGCAAACATCGGCACGAGCGGACCAACGGAACACCGCTACGACGGGAAGACCGACCGGCAGATCATTCGCGAAGCGATGAGCATGTCGGGGTTTGCAGACGCTGATGTCGAATCGAAAATGGAGCCCGTGCTCGCGAGCTACATCGCGGAGCTGTTTGTCGAGCTCGATCGCGACGACCATGGTGTTGAGCTCCTTCCCGGTGTACACGCATTGCTCGACGCGCTCGAGCAGCGCGACGATGTCGTGCTCGGGCTGCTCACCGGAAACATCGTCGACGGCGCCGAGCGAAAACTTCGCACGGTTGGGATCGACTTCGCGCGCTTTCCGGTTGGCGCGTATGGAAGCGACGGTGAACATCGGCACGATTTGCCCGCCATCGCGCGCGACCGCGCGAGCGCGCACATTGGCCGCGCGGTCAGCGGCGATGCGTGCGTGATCATCGGTGACACGCCGAGCGACGTGTCGTGCGGACGCGGAATCGGAGCGCGCGCGATAGCCGTTGCGACCGGGCACTACGACGTTGCCGCACTCGCGGCGTGCAATCCGTACGCCGTGTTTGCCGACCTCACCGACACCGCCGCGCTCGTGCAGGCGATCGTCGATGCGTGAGGTTGAACTCAAGAGCGTCGTGCCCGATCCGGCACGTTTGCTAGCGGCGCTGCGCGCGGCGGGCGCCCTGAGCGCGCTCGAAGGGCGCCTGAGCGACACGCGCTACGATACGCCGGACCGCTCGCTCCTGACGCGCGATCATGTGCTGCGGCTTCGCGTTTTTTCAGACGACGCCGGTTCACAGGCGAGCCTCGACTGGAAGGGGCCCACTTCGCTCGCCGACGGGTATAAAGTTCGTGAAGAGCTCAGCACGACTGTCGGCGATGCGAACGCGCTCGCGCGGCTTCTCGAAGGTCTGGGGTACGTCGTGATCCGCGAAGTGCAGCGCGAAATTTCGCAATTCAAGTTTCGTGATACCGTCGTCCGCGTCGAGCAATACCCGCGGATGGATGCGCTCGTTGAGGTCGAGGGTGAGCCGGCCGCGATCGAGTCGGCGATCGCCGGCATGGGTTTGCCCCGTGCGGGATTCACGCCCGAACGTCTGGGCGATTTTGTCGCACGCTTCGAGGCGCGCAGTGCACAACGCGCCGCGCTGAGCGATCGCGAACTCGCCGGTGACTATCGTTACGCTACCAATGCCTGAAGGCACGCCGCCCGGTTCGCAGGCCGCTCCCGAGGCCGCCGCTTTCGCGATGCCGGAGTTCACACGCGCACTCCGCGGAATCGCATCGGCGAACGGACTCGGGCGTGCCGAGCACGCGGGCGTGTTTGGTCCTCTGCTCGCGGCGCGCAAACTTGCGGAACAAGCCGGAAGTGTGCGCGCGCGTGTCGCTGCGTTCGATGCCGCACGCCTCAAGCGCGCATGGCTCGAGTCAATCGAAGCGATTTCCAGTGCGCGTGTACCGAAGGACGGGCCCGACCGTCGCGCGCTTCATGCGCGCATTCTCGAACAGGCCGAGCCGGTGATGGCGGCGATCCCTGCGCTGGAAGCCGCGGCGGTCCGACTGCGCACCGCCGGCGATGCGCCCGACGCCACCGCATGGCAGCTGTGGCTTCGCGCGGTACAAGCGCTGTTCGATGCCGCTGATCGCTTTTGGTTCGCGATCGAGCCCGAGCTTGGGCCGCGTCCGCGCACGAAGCAAAAAGCACCGGGCAAAATCGCGCGCGTGCTGGCGGTCGTCATGTTCGGGCTTTCGGTGTTCGCGGGCGCCGCGCAGGCGCAGCACGTTGTCGTGCGCGTCCCCGGTGTTTCACCCGATTCGTTGCGCGCGCACGGATTCGATGTGGTCGGTTCTGAACGGGGCACGCCGATCGTCGTCGCGGACCCGGCGCAGCTCGCGAAGATGGCGGCGCGCGGCTGGCGCGCGACTACCATCAAGGCACCGGGAATCCCTGTGGTGAGCCGCATAGGCGCACAGGTGATTCAGGCCACCACGGTTTATCGCGACTACGACGATCCCGCGCGCGGCGTGCGTTTTTTCATCGATTCAATGGTGAAGAACAATCCTCGTGTCTCCGTCGACACGCTGGGCCTTTCGTATCAGGGCCGTCCGATGATTGCCGTGAAAATCGGCGCGAAGGACGACAGCCCGCAGCGCCCGAACGTGCTCTTCATGGCGACCTACCATGCGCGCGAGTGGGCGGCGACAGAGATGGCGATGCGGCTCATTAAGTATCTCGCGGCGCCGCCGGGAACGAATGCACGCGTCGATTCGCTCGTGCAGGCCCGTGATATATGGATCCTGCCGGTCGCGAATCCGGACGGATACGAATACACCTTCACGAACGATCGGCTGTGGCGAAAGACGCGGACGCCGCAGGCAGGCGGCGCGTTTGGAGTCGACATGAATCGCAATCACAGGCAGAACTGGGGCCTCGACGACGTCGGCTCGTCGTCCGACCCGACCTCGGATATTTATCGAGGCACGGCACCGGAATCGGAAATCGAAGTGCGGAACATCGTCGCGTTTCACGCGGCGCATCCGCCGGTGATTTCGGTGAGTTACCACACGTACGCCGGCCTGCTGCTCTTTTCGCCGAGCGCGGTGTACGGACAGCTCTCGGCGGATCTCCCGGTGTACCGCACCCTCGCCGGCACCAATCAGCGCAGCGCGATCAAAGACAATCTCCCCGGCGCACAGCGAAGCTACTACTCGCCGAACACGGCGTGGACGCTGTACACGACGAACGGCGAGTACAACGACTGGGCGTCGGCCAAGTACGGCACCGTTTCGTTCACGCCGGAAATGACCAGTGGCTATCAGAACAGCAATTACTACGGCTTCGAATTCCCGGACGACGAGTCGCAGCTGCAGCAGCTGTTCACCGACAACCTTCCATTCGCGCTCGATGCAATTGAGAGTGCGCGCGATCCCCTTGGCTATGTGAGCCCGACGACGTTCTATCACGCGGATCGCGTCGTGCTCGAAAGCGTGTCGCCGACCGTTCAGTTTACGGTTCCGGCGGCGATGGCATCGGGCGCATCGGTATCAGCGCCCAATCCGCTCTCGTTTCGGATCGATACCACGGACGCCGGGAAGTACACGCGCCGCGTAATCGCTGCCCCTCCTGCGCGCCCAACGGGCCTCAGCATCAGTGCCGGCGGCCAGACCGCGAACTTCAATGTGCTTGCGATCAACGGCGGCGAGCCGGCAGAAACAGGATGGACCGGCAATCAGTTCATCCACGATTCTACGTTCGCCGTTGCCGGAAAGTATTCGTGGTATTCCGCGAGCGGCGGTGATCTCAAGTCTCCAGTCATAGCCGTCCCCGCTGCGTCCGATACCGTTTCACTCTTATTCTGGACACGCTACGCGGGAAGCGGCTACAGCGAACTGCCGTACGGCGACGTCAACTTGTCGATCGATGGCGGCACGACGTTCCAGCGCATCATGCGCCTCGAAGGATTCGCACCACTGTTCTATCCCGAGCAGGTGACGGTGGGCGGAGTGAAAGGGAAGAACGTCGTGTTTGATTTTGTGCCGAACGGTCTCCCCTGGAGCCTGGATGAGATCGCGGTGGTCGCGCACGGCGCCGTCACCACGACGCCGACGTCGAATACCTTCGCGCTGATCCCCTCGGAAAACCCGGTGCATCATAGCATCGTGTATTTCCCGTGGCCGTTCGCCAACGCAACCGGTGACATTCTCGCGTACGATTTCAGCGGGCGTCTCGTCTGGAAAACGAGCGTCACCACGGCCGGCGGCAACATCGCGTGGGACCTCAACACGGGACGTGTGGCGAATGGCGTGTATGTCGTGATCGCGCGAAGCGGAACCAGGACGCTCCGGCTCAAACTCTTCGTGGTGAGGAACGGGTCGTGATCGCAGGTATCGGCATCGATCTCGTCGACATCAGCCGTGTCGAACGCATGCTCGACGACAAAGGCCAGCGCGTACTCGATCGTCTGTTCACGCCTGATGAAGTCGCGTATGCCATGGCCCGGGCCCGCCCCGCCATGCATCTCGCGGCGCGCCTGGCCGCAAAGGAAGCCGCCTTCAAGGCGCTCGCCGGCTCCGACGATGCGCGGTTGATCGGCTGGCGTGAGGTGGAGGTCGTCGCGCGCGAGGGCCACTCGCCCACGATAGTCCTGCGCGGACGCGCCGATATCCGCGCGCGCGAGCTCGGCATCCAACATTTGTGGCTCTCACTCACGCATACCGATTCGGCGGCAGCGGCCACCGTTATTCTCGAGCGGGCGTAGTCTTTTCGCTTCGCCGTTGTTGGTTGTCTCTAGTTCGCGAGCGGCATCGACGAAAACGCGTTCAGCGAGAGCTGTGACCTCTCGCCACGCTCGAGATGAAACAGCGCCGCACGGGCGATCATCGCGGCGTTGTCCGTCGCCAGCCGCGGACTCGGTGCGTAGACCATCGCGTCGTTTCCCACCTGCGCGCGCACGCGATCGCGCACCGCGCTCACGAGCGCTGCGTTGCACGCCACGCCTCCACCGAGCACCACGCGCGTGCGCTTCTTCGCGACCGCCGCGCGGACTGTTTTCGCCGCGAGCGTCTCGATCAGCGCGTCCTGGAACGCTCGCGCGAGGTCCGCACGTTCCGCGTCGAGCGCGCCGCGCTGCTCCGCGTCGCGCACGGCGTGCAGCACCGCGGTCTTCAGTCCGCTGAACGAGACGTCGTAGTAGTCGGCATCGCCCGCGCGCTGTCCGCCATTTAACATCGGGCGCGGAAAACGGAATCGCTTTGCGCTCCCTTCTTTCGCGAGTGCCTCAATGTGCCGCCCGCCGGGATACGGCAGGCCGAGCAGCTTCGCGACTTTATCAAACGCTTCACCGGCGGCGTCGTCACGCGTCGCGCCGAGCAGGTTGTACTCGCCCCACGCGGGCACGTCGAGCAGCATCGTGTGGCCGCCGCTTACAAGCAGCGCGGTGAACGGCGGTACGGCGCTGGCATCTTCAAGCGCCGTGGCAAATAGATGTCCCTCGAGATGATTCACTCCGATCACCGGAATGCCGAGCGACGCCGCAAGCGCTTTGGCGAAACTCACGCCAACAAGCAGCGCGCCGACAAGACCGGGTCCGTTCGTCACGCCGATTGCGTCGATACCGTCGAGCGGGCACCCCGCATCGGCGAGCGCGCGCTTCACCACGGGCGCAACCGCGGCAAGGTGCGCGCGCGAGGCGATCTCCGGCACGACGCCGCCAAAGATCGTGTGCACATCCTGCGATAGAATCACCAGCGACTCGAGCGCCGCCGTTCCGCCGTCGGACGAGATCACCGCCGCGGACGTTTCGTCGCACGAACTCTCGATGCCGAGGACGCGCACTTACGAACCTGGTTCGGCGAGCAGCTGGCGCAACAGCGCCTTCTGCGGCTCTGCGCTCCAGTCAGTCGCCGCGATCACGCGCTTCCGGATGACGCCGTCGCGACCGATGATGAACGTCTCGGGAAATCCCGTGGCCTGATAGTCGTACTGAATTTTTCCGTCGGGCGCGTAGAGGATCTCAAAAGTCAGCCCGAATTCCTTTTGGAAATCGCGAATCGCGCTCTCCATGCCGGCGTTGTCGACGCTCACGGCGACGATCTTCAATCCGCGCGGCCCAAGCTCTTCGTGCAGCTTTTGCAGACTTGGCATTTCCGAACGGCACGGGCCGCACCAAGTCGCCCACAAATTGAGCAGCACGACCTGACCCTTATAGTCCGCGAGCGTTTTTTGCGTGACCGGCGCACCGGCAGCTGTCGTGGCCGCATGAAACGGCGGCGCGACACTTCCCGCTTCGACCGGCGCAATGTGGCTGCCGATCACATCAGTCGCGTACAGCAGTCCGACAATCGCCACCGTCACTATCGCACCGACCGCAATCCACTGCCCGCGCGCCTTCATCAACATTTCACGAACGCCTCATGCCGTCTCGGCGCACAGCGCGCGCAGGGCGCGCACTTCCGCGGCAGGGTCCTTCGCGCTGAATACGGCGTTGCCGGCAACGAACGTGTCGGCGCCCGCGCGCCAGCAGGCGTTGATCGTCTCGCGGCTGATGCCGCCGTCCACCTCAAGTGCGGCCGAACTTCCGGCCGCGTCGAGCAGCGCGCGCGCGCGCCGGATTTTGTCGAGCGATTCCGGAATGAACGCCTGCCCGCCGAACCCCGGGTTCACGCTCATGATGAGCAGGAGATCGAGGTCGGCGGCGACTTCGCGCACTGAATCGAGCGATGTCCCGGGATTCATCACAGCGCCGGCGGCGCAGCCGAGTTCCTTGATGCGCATCACCTGGCGGTGCAAATGCGGCGCGGTCTCGACGTGAATCGTCATCACGCTTGCGCCCGCTTTCGCAAAGCTGTCGAAATATTTTTCCGGCTCGACAACCATGAGATGTACGTCGAGCGGCAGCTTCGTAATCGAGCGGCAGGTCGCGATGACCTTCGCGCCGAAACTGAGATTCGGAACGAACACGCCGTCCATGACATCGACGTGCAGCCAGTCCGCACCACCCGCTTCGATCTGCGCGATCTGCTCTTTCAGCCGCGCGAAATCTGCCGCGAGCAACGAAGGCGCGATGCGTACTTTTCTGGAAAACGCACGCGAAACCATTTAGCTCGCGCTCCTGCGCAGGCGCGCGGCGAACGATCCGTCCGCGCCGTGCCGCTGCGGCAGCACGCGAAGGCGGCCCGCGTCGAGCACTGCCGCCGGCACCGTTCCCTCCGGCGGCGGTTCGAGCGTGAACTCCGGATGGCCTGCGAGAAAAGTCTCCACCTGTGAATCGTTCTCCTCTGTTTCGAGCGAGCAGGTGCTGTACACCAGCAGTCCGCCCGGTGCGACGTGCGATGCGGCGGCGTGCAAAATCGAACGCTGCGCGGCCGCGAGAACCGCAACGTCGTTCGGCGTCAGACGCCAGCGCGCATCGGGATGCCGCCGGAACGTGCCGGTTCCGGTGCACGGCGCGTCGACGAGCACGGCGTCCACGGGTGCGATTGCCGCTGCGCGCGCATCGGCCGCGACAGGATAAATATTCCGGATCTCGAGTCGCGCGATGGTCTCGCGCAAACGCGACAAGCGCGCCGCCGACGCATCCGCCGCAATCACAAACTGCGCCGTGCGCGAAAGCTCGACCGCTTTTCCGCCGGGCGCGGCGCACAGATCAGCAACACGCGCATTCATCGGGATCGCGGCGTACTGCGTGACGAGCGTCGCGGCCGGATCCTGCACAAAAAACAGTCCCTGCTGAAAAGCGCCGAGATCGCGAAGGCCCACGCCACCGCCGATCATCAGGCTGTCGCGCACGAGCACGGAGTCGCCGACTTCAACGCCCGACGCTTCGAGCATCGCCTCGAGCTGCTCGCGCACGACGCCATACGGGCGAATCACGAGCGGCGCCTGCCGGTTGTTCGCGTCGAGCAGCGCAGCCGTCTCGTCAGCGCCCCACCGCGCGACCCAGCGTGCTACGAGCCAGCGCGGATGCGAGAACTGGAGCGCGAGCGCTGTGATCGGATCGGCCGGCGTCTCGACCTTCAGTTCGCCGCGCTCGCGATCGAGGCGGCGCAGCACCGCGTTGGCGAGTTTGCTCGCGCCGATCCCGTGGCGCTGCTTGGCGAGCTCGACTGTTTGGGCGATGGCCGCATACGGTGGCACGCTTCCCATATGAAAGAGCTGTTGTGCGCCGAGCCGCAGCAGATCGATGAGATCAGGGTCGAGGCGCACGAGGCCGCCGCGCACCCGGTCGCCGATCAGGGCGTCGAGCTGGCTCCGGCAGCGCAGCATTCCATAAACGAGTTCCTGGGTCCACCGGCGATCGCGCGCATCGAGGCCACCGGTGCGGCGATCGAAGGCCGCGTCGAGCAGCGCCCCCGCGCGGAGGTCGGCGAGCACCTCGGCGGCTGCGATTCTCGCGTCTGTTACCCCCGCTCGCGATGCTCCAGCGGTGATTGTCGATCCCGGACCGGACGGCGTCATAGGGTTAATGATAGCGTCCTCACCAAGCCCATGGCCTTAGGCAAAAACGGCCTCTTTTCGGTATCCGGCCCCGCGGTTGTGGCCGGCGGGACGGGCCTCCCCCGGTTCCCCGGAGGGCCCATCCGTTACCGCGTGACGGGTCGAGACGTCTTGTTTGAGCAGACGAACAGGCTGCGGGCCCAATGGTTTATTGGCGTCCGCAGGCTGGTTGCAGCGGTATCGGCAACGCATGTCCATTCGTCAATCTCCGAAGAGACTTACCAGCACACGGAGTGCTGATGCTCGGCCGCAAACTTTTCTCGACTGGACCTGTTGCAGTCATTATCTCGGCGCTCGCCATTGTCGGCGGGTGCCGCGAAGCGACGACAGCTCCATTAGATCCGTATTCTTCGGCCTTCGCTTCATCGATGACGGTGATATCCGGCAACGCGCAGACTGGCCAGATCGGTTCGGCCCTCTCGCAGCTGCTGACCGTAAAGATCGTCGATGCCGGGGGCATTCCAGTGACAGGCGCTACCGTGACGTTTGCGGCGCGCACCGGTGGCGGCGCAATCACTCCGCCCACCGTCGAATGCGGCCGGCTTGGTTACGGCGACGTGGACGCTCGGTACAACCGTTGGCGCGCAGACCGCGGTCGCGATGCTTTCGAGCGGCTTCGTCAGTGACAGTTCGAGCTTCACCGCCACGGCCACGACTGGTCCGGCCGGCGTGATCACATTGGTCAGCGGAAACAATCAGTCTGCGATCGTCGGTGCCGCGCTGGCGCTGCCGCTCGTGGTTCATGTTACGGATACATACGGCAACGTCAGTGTCGGCGCGAAGGTCACGTGGACCGCTGGAAATCTGAGCGGCAGCGTGAATCCTCCGGTCGACAGCACGGGCGCCGACGGCAACGCTTCGGCGACGTGGACCGTGGGAAATACGACGGCAATACAGACAGTCACCGCGAGCGTCACCGGCCTTGCTCCGATCGTGTTCACCGCAACGACAGCGGCGGATACCGCGCATGTGACGATGACCGCGCTGGCGGGTGGCACAGGTCAGACGGGGGCGGTGAGTTCGACGCTGCCTGCAAATCTTCAGGTGAGAGTCGTCGATCGCTTCGGCAATCCGATCGTTGGCGACGTTGTCACGTGGAATGGCGCCGTCACGGGCGGCGGCACCGTTTCGGCTCCGACATCGACGACCGACGCAACCGGAACGGCCGCCACGACGTGGACGCTCGGCTCACGCGCCGGTGCTCAGACGTTGCAGGCGACCGAGGCGGGCCACTCGCTCGTCGCGAATTTCGCTGCGACTGCCACGGTGCAGTTCTCTGATGTCGAAAGCGGCAACTTCCAGACGTGCGGCGTCGCCTCGGCGAACAACCACGTCTACTGCTGGGGTCTCAACGACGCTGGTCAGCTTGGCAAGTCGGGCGTAGCCAACGCTGCAATGCCGACTATTCCAGTCGTCACCGGCAGTGACACACTGAATGGTCCGTTTCTCCAGTCGCGCCAGGTTTTCGGTTCGCGCGGCTACATGTGCGCACTCACGATCGCGCGGCAGATGTATTGCTGGGGCGCAGTGATCGGTCAGGCCTCAACCGGCGTGCTGATCGCAACATTCCAGAACATCACTGACGGTACGGCCACGATCACGCCGAGCCTGCTCGCGAATGGCCAGGAACACCAGTGCATCCTGACGCTCGCCGGTCAGGGCGCGTGCACCGGCTTCGGCTTGCAGGGTCAGACTGGTGCGGGCGTGACTCCGCCGGTTTCGACGGCGGCGAACACATACGCGCTTACGAGCACGGTTGGAGCGCCGAGCTATTGGTCGAACATGAGCGCGGGCCAGTCGTTCACGTGCGGTATGGGGCGATACAACAACTCACTCGCATCGCAGATTCCGTACTGCTGGGGCTTCAACGGCAGCGGCCAGCTCGGTAACGGCGCGTTCGCGAATGGCGTTGCACCGACCGCCATCACGATGCCCGCCGGAGCCACTGCGTACGACAGCGGCACGGTGACGGCTGGCGGCCAGCATGCATGTGCGATCGAGGCGAATACCTCGACCACGCCTGGCGCTGCCTGGTGCTGGGGCAGCAACGGCTTCGGTCAGCTGGGCACGGGCACTGCTGTGACTGGAGTCGAGCGCGATTCGATTCCGCAGAAAGTCGCCGGCGGTCTTTCATTCGTGAAGATTTTCGCGGGGCAATACCACACGTGCGCGCTGACTGCCGCGGGCGCTGCGTATTGCTGGGGCCGGAACGACTTCGGTCAGCTGGGAAATGCCGTCTCCGCAGCGGTGCCAACACCAACGCTTGTCGGAACGGGCGTGACGTTCAGATCGCTCAGTATGGGCGAGCTTTACACGTGCGGCGTGACCGGAATCCCGAACGCGGTGATCGGTCCGAGCCAGAGCCCGGGTACGATCTATTGCTGGGGCGACAATCTGTTCGGGCAGCTCGGAATCTCGGCAACGGCGTCAGGCGGAGACTCGCCAACACCGACACCGACGAAAGTTTTGGGGCAGCCTTAATACACAGACCACACAGGTTCGCGAGGCGCGGCTAAGCGCTCACTCGAACCGCTGTCCGACACGAACACCGCGGCCGCGCACCCACTGCGCGGCCGCGAGTCGTTTCTGGCCTGAGGGGTGCACGTCGGTGATACGCACGGCGCCGTTGCCACATGCGATCACGAGGCCCTGCTCGCCAGCTTCGAGCACTTCGCCCGCCGCCCCGGTGCGTTCCGCGGCGAGTCGCGCGCCGAAGCAGCGGACTTCGAGTCCATCGAGTGTCGTCCAGGCGCCCGGCTTCGGATCGTATGCGCGCACCAGACGCGCCACCTGCTCGCAGGGTGCGCTCCACGACAGGCGGGCGTCCTCGCGCTCGATCTTCCCTACATGCGTGGCCAGGGCGTCGTCTTGGGCTACAGGAGTGCCTTGCCCCACGTCGAGGAGCACCAACGCTTCGACAATCGCCTCGGCGCCGAGCTCGGAAAGCCGCAGCTGGAGCTCGCCCGCAGTCTCATCGGGTTCGATCGGAGTGCGCAGCGTCAGAATGATCGGGCCGGCATCGAGCGCGGGAACCATTTGCATGATCGTCACGCCGGTCTCGATTTCGCCGTCGCGAATCGCGGCCTGGATCGGCGCTGCCCCGCGATACTTCGGCAGCAGCGACGCATGAATGTTGAGTGTGCCGAGCCGCGGGGCGTCGATAACGGCCGCGGGAAGAATCCGCCCGTACGCGACGACGATAGAGATGTCGGGTTCGAGCGCGCGCATTTCGGCTTCGAACTCCGGACCGCGCGGCCGTTCCGGCTGCAGCACGGGAATCGATTCCGCGAGCGCGATCCTTTTGACAGGTGACGGTTCGAGCGTGGAGCGCGACCGTCCGCGTGGTTTATCCGGCTGCGTCACGACGGCAACAACGTCGTGTCCTTCGCCGATCAGCGCGAGCAATGGAGGTGTCGCGAAATCTGGCGTGCCGAAAAAAACAATTCGCATTCGAGCTGGGTGTCGCTAGGGGCTGATGGTAACCGTCAGCGACTTAGAGTCGACTTGGGCGATGCTGGATACCGTGACCTGAAAGGTAGGGACTTGCACGGTGGTCGGAACGCCCGTGATGAGGCCCGATGCCGACAGACTGAGTCCGGCCGGCAACGAGCCGGACGCGAGTGTCCACACGTACACACCACCGCCGGAGGCAAGAAGCTGCATGCTGTACGGCACGCCGACGCGGCCGGCTGGCATGAGCAGGGTCGTGATCTTGACCACGCCCGCCTGCGACACAGTGAGCGTGAATGTCTGCGATGCAGCGTCACCGCCGCTGCTGACCTGAACCGTGAACGTATCCGTGGCGATCCCGGTCGGCGTGCCGCTGATCACGCCCAGACTGTTCATCGTCATCAAGCCCGGCAGCGAGCCGGACGTAATGGTCCAGACATAGGTCCCAGAACCACCGGTCGCCGCGAGGCTCTGGCTGTACGCGACGTTCGGATATGCGCCCGGCAAACCTTCCGTCGTGATCACGACCGGGTTGCCAGGCAGCATCGAAACGGAATACGCCTGAACGGTGATCTGCGTGCCGCTCCGCACCTGGATCTGGAAGTTGTACGTTCCCGGCAACTGCGGCACACCGGTGATCGAACCGCTGGAAAGCACGAGTCCGGTCGGCAGCGCGCCGCCAATCACACTATCCAGGTAGATCCCGGTACCCCCGGTCGCAACAATTGCCTGATTATATGCGACGCCGACCTGGCCGATCGGAAAGCTCGCCGTCGTGATGCCAAGCGGAGGTTCGGCGTTGAACGTCATCGCCTGCGTGGCTGTTTGCCCGCCGCTGGTCACCTGAAATGTCGGGTGCAACACTCCGGGTGTGGTCGGGGTCCCGCTCAACGAGCCGTTGCTCGCGAGCGCGATGCCGGCCGGCAGCGCGCCGGCTGACAGGCTCCACACGTACGTGCCCGTGCCGCCGGTTGCGACGAGATTCTGGTGGTATGGCAGCCCAATGATGGCGTCGAGCAGCAGCGGTGTCGTGGCGGCCAACGGGGGCTGCGCGATGATGGTCATGCCGATCGCGAGCGTCGCGGTTTGCGCGCCGCTGACGACCTGAACGGTGAACGTGTCGGGACCGATGACGGTCGGCGATCCGCTGAGGATGCCACCGGCCGAAAGTACGATTCCCGCAGGCAATGCACCGACGGCGACACTCCATACGTAGCCGCCGACGCCGCCCGTCGCTTGCAACGCGTGGCTGTAGGTCGCGAGCGTCGGGATCGGTGCGAGGCCCGGTGGGATGATCGCGAGAGGCTGCGCGCCAATGGTGATCACGAGCGACCGCGTTGCTACCGCTCCGCCGCTCGCTGCCTGAACGGTGAACGAGTCCACCGCGAGGCCCGTTGGGATTCCGGCGATCGTGCCCGAGCTCGAGAGCGTGAGGCCGGTCGGAAGCGCGCCTGTTGCGACGCTCCAGATAAACGTGCCGCTGCCGCCGGTCGCAGCCAGATTTTGCGAGTAGAACGTTCCGATCGTGCCGGAGGGAACGGCCGCAGTGGTGATCGCGACCGATGTCGCCGCTGTCGCGCTCACCACGATGCTCAGATTTTGCGTCGCAGTCGCGACACCGCTCGTCACGAGGACCGTAATCGCGCTCGTACCAACCAGAGTCGGTGTCCCGCTGAGAACGCCGAGATTGGAGAGTGAGAGTCCGCTGGGAAGCGCGCCGGCGAGAACACTCCACGCGGGCGTACCAGAGCCGCCCGTTGTCTGCAGCGTTTGACTATATGGCACGCCCAGCGTCGCGCCGGGCAGACTGCTTGTCGTGATTGAGATCGCGGCCGATCCGGCCTGCGTTGCCGCCGCCGTCACGGTGAGAATAAAAACTTGCGTGGCTGTGGCCGTTCCGCTCGCGACCTGCAGGTTCAGCACTGCCGTGGTCACGGTCGTCGGCGTGCCGCTCAGGCTCCCGGCAGTCGAGAGTGAGAGGCCCGCGGGGAGGGTGCCGCTGAGCACGCTCCACACATACCCGGCGGAGCCGCCGCTTGCCTGAAGCGTCTGGTTGTATTGCGTTCCAACCGTTCCCGCCGTGAGGCTCGCCGTGGTGATGGCGAGCGAACTCGGCGGGTTCGTCAGCAGCGAACCGGTGTCGGTACCGCAACTGCCGGCGACCGCGGCGGATGCGAACACCGTCAGGGTCAAGCCGAGACGTGCGGATCGGAAAAATCGGGCCAAACGCTCCATCACAACTGACGATTGACGGGCGATGGGGGCACTAATCCGGGCTTATAGTTTCTCGTCTTCCCGCGAGTCGTCGTCCCCGTCGTCCTCGCCCGGCACGACAATCCGGATCAGCCCCGGATACTTCGGCTTTTCTTCTTCCCATTCTGCGAGAAGCTTCTGCCGTTTGAGCATGCTGAGGTAGTCGATGAACAGCTTGCCGTGCAGATGGTCGATCTCGTGCTGCAGGCAGACGCCGAGCAGTTCGGTTCCTTCGACGGTGAACGGCTTCCCGTCGCGGTCGAGCGCCTCGACAACCACGCGACCGGCACGCGTGACGTCGCCGTACATATCGGGAATCGAGAGGCACCCTTCTTCCCACTTGATGCTGCTCTCTCGCTCGACGATTTCCGGATTGATCAGCACGTACCGGGCACCGTGCACGTCGAGTACGGCGAGCCGCTCACTCCGCCCGACCTGCGGCGCCGCGAGGCCGACGCCGTGCGCGGCGTGCATCGTCTCGAACATGTCGTCGATGAGCTGCTGCAGTTCCGGCGTGAACGTGTCGACCGGTTTCGTCTCCTCGCGGAGGACGGGATCGCCAAGGACGCGTATCGGGAGAATGCTCATGCGGCCGTCGTATCGCTCCCGCTGGGCTTGATCACCTGATGCACGCGGCCGCGATGCACGACGAGCTTCGACTCGCCTGACTTGATGGTGATGCGGTCTTCGAGCGTCTTCGCGGGCGCGCCATCCTTCAGCGATTCCTTGATGTGGATGATCTCACCCACGACGCCGCCGACGGTGACGATCTCGTCACCTTTGCGGAGCGAGAAGAGCGTGCTCTCCTGTTCCTTCCGCTGTTTTTGTCCCGGACGGATCAACAGGAAATAGAAAATCGCTCCGAGCAGCACGAGCTGAAGGATGATCTGCGCCATCCCGCTGTTGCCGGCGGCTGGTGCTGCTGCTTGCAAAAAGAGCGGAACAATCGGGCTCATGACTGATCGGGCTTGGAGTGGTATCGCGCGAGCCAGTCTCGGCTCCACGCGTCGAAGGTCCCGGCGCGGATCGCCTCGCGGGCGCGGCGCATCAGGGCGATGAGGAAATGTACATTGTGCAGGGAAAGAAGGCGCAGGGCGAGGATTTCGTCGCTCGTGACGAGGTGCCGGAGATACGCCCGCGAGAAGCGGCGGCAGGTCGTGCAGCTGCAGCTCTCGTCGAGCGGCCGCGGATCTTCCCGGTGGGCCGCATTGCGCAGATTGATCCGTCCGGTGGGGCTGAACGCGGCCGCATTGCGCCCCATCCGCGTCGGCGCGACGCAGTCGAACAGGTCGACACCGCGCGCCACGCCTTCGACGAGATCTTCCGGAAATCCGACGCCCATGAGATAGCGCGGCCGGTCGCGTGGAATGGCATCATCACAGACTTCGAGCATTTCGTACATCGCGGGTTTTTCTTCGCCGACACTCAGGCCGCCGATCGCGATGCCGTCCCAGTTGGCATCGCTGGAGATATGCGTGGCGGCGGCGCGCCGGAGATCGGCGTGGATGCCGCCTTGTACGATCGGAAAGAGCGTTTGCTTTGGCGCGCCTTCCATTTCGTGCAGCCGCGCGAATTCTTCGCGGCACCGCTCGAGCCAGCGCAGACTCCGCTCGCTCGCGTCTTTCGCCGCGGCGTGATCGCTCTGCCCGGGAACGACGTGATCGAATTGCATGATCACGTCCGCGCCGAGGTTCGTCTCGATCTGCATGACACTTTCGGGAGTGAAGGCGCGCGCGGATCCGTCGATGTGCGATTTGAACTCGACGCCCTGCTCGGTCACGCTGTTGAGTGATGCGAGCGAGAAGACCTGGAAGCCGCCCGAGTCGGTAAGGATCGGACCATCCCACGCCATGAAGCGATGAAGTCCGCCCATGCGTTTCACGAGCTCGTCGCCCGGCCGCAAATGGAGGTGATACGCATTCGAGAGAATGATCTGCGCGTGCATCGTGCGCAGGTCGTCGGGATCGAGTGCTTTCACCGTTGCGAGCGTGCCGACGGGCATGAACACGGGCGTCTCGATCGCGCCGCGCGGTGTGTGAAAAACGCCGGCGCGCGCGCGACCCTGCGTTGCGACGACTTCGTATGAGAATGTCACAGGATCAACATGGCGTCGCCGTACGAGTAGAACCTGTATTTCTCGCGCACTGCCACCGCGTATGCCTCGCGCATCAGATCAGTCCCCGCGAAAGCCGACACCAACATGAGCAGCGTGGAGCGGGGAAGATGAAAGTTGGTGACGAGGTGGTCGACCGCGCGAATCGTGTGCGGCGGATAGATGAAAATACTCGTGTCCCCCTCACCGGCGTGAACCTGTCCCGCCGAATCGACCACGCTTTCGAGCGTGCGCACGGTGGTGGTGCCGATCGCCCACACTGTCGAGTTTCGCGCGCGCGCCGCATTGATCGCGGCGGCAGCCGCATCGGTGACGCGATACCACTCTTCGTGCATCTGATGCGTGGTGAGATCGTCGGCTTCCACAGGCTTGAACGTGCCCGCGCCGACGTGAAGCAGAACGTCGGCACGACGCACGCCTTTTGACGCAAGCGCGGCGAGAATCTCGTTCGTGAAATGCAGTCCCGCCGTTGGAGCGGCTACCGAGCCGTTTTCGTTCGCGTAGACAGTCTGATACCGTTCGGCGTCCGCCGCGCGATCGCCGCGGGCGATGTATGGCGGGAGCGGAACGTGGCCGTGCTGCTCGATCGCGTCGGCGACGTTCCCGTCCGCTGTGAGCTGCACCGTTCGCGTGCCGCGATCGGTCCGGTCGAGAATCGTCGCGTCGAAACCCGGCGCGATGTGCACCGTGCGCCCCGGCTTCAGCTTCGCGCCGGGATGCACCATTGCTTCCCACGTGTCGGCGCCCAGCGGCTTGAGCAGGAGAATCTCCGCGGGCGATCCGGAATCGCGCGTGCCGAGCAGGCGCGCGCGGAACACACGCGTCGTGTTGAGGACGAGCAGATCGTCGGGCGCGATCAGCCCGACGACATCACGAAAAAGTTTGTGCGTGATCGTGCCGCCCGCGCGATCGACAATCATCAGCCGGCTCTCGTCGCGGCGCTCCGATGGTTCCTGCGCGATCAACGCGTCAGGAAGCTCGAAATCGAAATCAGAAGTTTTGAGCAACTGCCCGCCCGTTAAAAAAGATCGGGCTGCTTGTGCGCGGGCGGCGGATAGCCGAGGTGCTTGTACGCGTGCGGGCTCGCGACACGTCCGCGCGACGTGCGCTGCAACAGGCCGTTCTGTACGAGGAAGGGCTCGTACACTTCTTCGATCGTGGTTGAATCCTCGCCGAGTGCGGCGGCGACAGACTCGAGGCCGACCGGACCGCCGTCGAACATCTCGATGATCGTGCGCAGGATCCGCGCGTCCATTTCGTCGAGGCCGAATTCGTCCACGTCGAGCAAGGCGAGCGCGTCGCGCGCGACCGCTTTGGTGATGACACCGTTCGCGCGCACCTGCGCGAAGTCGCGAACGCGGCGCAGCAGGCGGTTTGCGATGCGCGGCGTGCCGCGCGAACGCCGCGCGATTTCTCGTGCGCCGTCGTCGTGGAGTTCCACCGCGATCACCTCGGCGGTGCGGCGCACGATCGTTTCGATTTCGTCCGCGGGATAGAAATCGAGACGCATCGTGAGACCGAAGCGCGCGCGCAGCGGAGGCGTGAGGAGCCCGTAGCGCGTGGTCGCGCCGACCAGCGTGAATTTTTCGATCGCCATCGTCACGGTCTGCGCGTTGGGGCCGTCGCTGAGCCGGATGTCGATTTTATAGTCCTCCATCGCGGGATACAAAAACTCCTCGATGATCGGACGCAGGCGGTGGATTTCGTCAATAAAAAGAATGTCACCGGCGCGAAGATTCGTCAGCGTACCGACGAGATCACCCGGTTTCTCCAGCGCGGGGCCGCTCGTGGTGCGGATATTCACGCCGAGCTCGCGAGCCATCAGCTCCGCCAGTGTGGTTTTGCCAAGTCCCGGCGGCCCGTGAAAGAGCGTGTGGTCCAGCGGTTCGCGCCGGCCCATCGCCGCCTGAATCGCGATGTCGAGCGAATCCTTCACCTTCGACTGGCCGATGAACTCCGCCAGTGCTTTCGGGCGGAGCGAGAGTTCGACAACGGACTCTTCGCTCAGGACTTCGGGTGTGGTGATTTCGGCGCGGGACATACGGAAAACTTAGCGCTTGTTAGTGCTTTTGGAGCACCGCAAGCGCCGCGCGGATCACGTCAGCCGTGGCACCCTTCGCGCCGCCATGCTCGAGCGCGCTGCGCACCGCCTTCTCTGCGTCGTTCTGCGCGTAGCCCAGCGCCTCGAGTGCGCGAACGGCGTCGGCGGCGACGCCTTCTGGCTTCGACGCGCCGGGACCCGCTGACTCCGCGCCGGCGAAGTCTTTCATTTTGTCGCCGAGTTCAACGCACAAACGTTCCGCGACTTTCTTGCCGACGCGGGGAACGCTTTGGAGCGTCTCGAGATCGCGGTCACGAATAGCGCGAACCACGCGGCCGCTGCCGAGCGCAGAAATCAGGCCGAGCGCGAGCGCCGGGCCGACACCGCTGGCGCCGAGCAGCGTAAAGAAGAGCGAGCGGTCGTGCGCATTCACAAATCCAAAGAGTTGCCAGCCATCTTCTTTGACGACGAGCGCCGTGTGCAGCGTGACTTCATCGCCGAGCTTGGGCAGTGATTCGAGAACCGCGAGCGGAATCACGATTTCGTAGCCGACGCCGCCGGCCGTCATGACCTCGATGCGATCTATCTGCTTCGCGGCAAGTTTTCCGCTGATCCGCGCGATCATCCGGCTATCCGCAGTCGCAGCGCAGCCGTTCCTGCGGACATCACGCAGGTGAGCGCGCAGGCAACGCCGTCTGCGGCGTCAGCAGGCTGCGGTGCGGTCTTCAAACGCAGCAACCGTGCGACCATGAACTGCACCTGTTCCTTGGTCGCGGCGCCGCGGCCGACGACGGTCTTCTTGATGAGAGCCGGCGCATACTCGTGAATCGTGACACCGGCCCGGGCGCCCGCGAGCAGCACGACGCCGCGCGCGTGGCCGAGCACGACCGTGGTGCGGACGTTGCGCGCGAAGAAAACGTCTTCGACGGCGAGCGCGTCGGGTTTATGGCGCTCGATGAGTTCGGTGACGCCTTCAAAGATGTCCTGGAGGCGCGAGGCCAGTTCAGCTCTCGGCGATGTACGGATTACACCGCATTCGATGAGCCGCGGAGCGCCATGGACGCTCTTCGCGAGCCCGCTATCGGCGTCTGTGCAAACGACTCCGTACCCCGTGATCGCCGTGCCAGGATCGATCCCGAGGACGATCACCGAACGCGGCGCGACGCGATCACGTCTGTGCCATCGCGGACTCGTCCATATCGAAGTTCGCGTCGACCTTCTGCACGTCGTCGAGTTCTTCGAGCGCTTCGATCAGCTTGAGCAGCGCCTCGGCGTTCGCGCCTTCAACCCGAACCGAACTCTTTGGAATCCAGGCGAACTCGGCCGTCGTCGCCTTGAGCCCGACCTTTGCGAGCGCCTGCGACACCGCGTGAAGATCCGACGGCGAGGTCGTAATGACGAACGCGTCTTCTTCCTTCACAAAATCTTCGGCGCCTGCCTCGAGCGCTTTTTCCATCGACGCATCTTCGTCGAGCTTGTCCGCGGGGACGATGATCTGTCCCTTCCGATCGAACATGAACGCGACGGAGTTAGTCGCGCCGAAATTGCCGCCGAGGCGCGTGAGCTTCGCGCGAACTTCAGCAACCGTTCGCGTCGGGTTGTCTGTCAGCGCCTGGACCATGATCGCGACGCCGCCGGGCCCGTAGGCCTCGTATACGACTTCGACGTAGTCTACACCCTCGAGCTCGCCGGTGCCCTTGAGCACGGCGCGCTCGATGTTTTCCTTGGGCATCGACTGCGCTTTTGCGTTGTCGATCGCCGTGCGCAAACGGGGATTGCCGTCCGGATCGCCGCCGCCAAACTTCGCGGCGACGGTGATCTCACGGATCAGCTTTGTGAACAAGGCGCCACGTTTTTTATCTGTGGCTGCCTTGTAGTGCTTGATTTGCTTCCATTTAGAATGGCCGGCCATTCCGAAAGATAACTCCGGCTTTGAGCTAGTGGAGTCTGATCAGCAACGACGCCTTGAACCCCGTCAGCGCCATCGCGAGCGCGAGGCTCGATTTCCCGCTGCCGACCTCGCCGCCGATAACCACAAGGTCGCCGCGACGGACACCGCCGCCGAGCCACTTATCTACGCTCGGGAACCCGGTCGCGAACGAATCTTCCGCCGTCTCCCCGTCGGAGGCGGCGTCCACACGGCGCACGAGGCGCGCGAGCGGCGAGATATCGGTCGGACGCAGCACGAGCGGAGGAATTCGACTATTTAGACGAAGGGGGGTTGGCGCGACCACCTATCATACGGATGGCACTCATGGTGCGGCAAGCTAAAGCCCCGCTAAGCGGCCAATGCCGGTTGGGTACTCCGGCGCTGTCCGGGCTTACCAGGTGCCTAGCCGCCGAACCGGGCCGCCAAGCGATCAAGCTCGGAACGTGCACCTTTGGTCAGTGCGGGCGCCGTGACGTCGGTCACCTTCTCGAGCGCGGCGACGATCGTCCGGTCGTCGTTTCCGGCGCTTGCGTCGACCAGTTTGCCGATCGCCGCACGCACCGGGGCGGGCAGTGCGACCGAACTCAGCCAAGTTCGGGCGGCTTCGGCCCGCGCCGCGCGGAGCGGCGGGGCGAGCGGCGAGGGCGGTGCGGCGCCCGCGGCGAGCCGCACGGCAATAAGCGTCGCCAGCGCCGTCTCGCGCGGCCCACCCAGCGCGGCGCGCGCGGCGAGCGTGGTGAGCGACCGAAATGCGAATGTCGGGACGGCAAGCGTGTATGGCGGGGGGCCTAGCATCGCGCAGAACATACCGACAAAACGTTAGATTCGCAGGATGCCCCCCGCACCAAAGACCGTTCTCTGGGTCGACGATGAAGCCGAGCTTCTGGAGTCGCACCGGCTGTTCCTGACGGAGAAGGGGTTCGAGGTGTCGATGGCGAGCAACGCCGCCGACGCGCTCGAGTTGCTGCGCCGCCGCGCGTTCGACCTCATGCTGCTCGACGAGCAAATGCCGGGGATGCGCGGCGTGGCCTTGGTGCGAGAGGCCCGTGAACTTCTGCCGCAGCTGCCCGTCGTGATGGTTACCAAGAGCGAGGAAGACGAGACGCTCCGCGACGCGCTGGGCGCGGACGTCACCGAATATCTCGTGAAGCCGGTGAATCCGCGGCAGGTGCTGAGCGTGGTGCTGCGCATTCTCGAAGGCCCGAAAATCCGCCAGCAGGCGATCGCGCGATCGTTCGTCGAGCGCTTCAGGCAGCTCGAGCAGGTTCGCTCGCGCGATCTCGACTGGCGCGGGTGGATCGAGCGTTACGGTGAACTCGTCCAATGGGACATCGATCTCGCGGCGGCCGGCGAGATGGGGCTGTACGGTTCGCTGCGAAGCCTGTACCCCGAAATGCATCGCGATTTCGCCGCATATCTGAAAGTCGTCTATCCGCGCTGGGTGAACGACCAGATCGACGGCGAGCGGCCGGCGCTTTCGGTCGATGTCGTCGACGAATTTCTGCTTCCCGTGCTCGACGGAGAAAAACGCGCGCTCTACATCGTCGTCGATTGCATGCGCCTCGATCAATGGCGCGTGATCGAGCCGCTTCTGACTCCGTTGTTTGAAATAGACACGACCTACTACTTCTCGCTGCTGCCGACGGCCACACCGTACTCGCGCAACGCGCTGTTCAGCGGGCTGTTTCCCGGTGAGATCGCCGCGCGCTTTCCCGACTGGTGGGGAGAGAAGGAAGACGAAACGCTCAACGCGCACGAGCGCGAACTGCTCGAGGCGCATCTCAAGGAGCTCCGCGGCAACACGCCGGTGCGCTATCACAAGATTTCGTCGGCGTACGATTCAGACGAGCTCGAGCGCCACCTCGCGAACGCGATCGCGCCCGAGGGTGTGACGGCGTTCGTATTCAACTTCGTCGACCTCCTCACGCACGGACGCAGCGATTCGGCGATTCTCTACGAAGTCGCGCGCGATGAAATCGCGCTGCGGCAGCTCACGCTGCAGTGGTTCAAGCGGTCGGCGCTGCTCTCTGTATTGAAAGAAGCGCACCGCAAAAAAATTCCGGTGATCCTCACGAGCGATCACGGATCGATTCACTGCAACTCGCCGGCGACCGTTCTCGCAAAGCGCGACGCGACGCCGAACCTTCGTTTCAAGTTCGGTGAAGATCTGCGCGCCGAGAATCCCGAGCAGGCATTGCTCTTTACCAACGAGGACGACCTGCGTCTCCCGCGCCGCGGGCTCGGCGCGAACACACTCCTCGCGGCCGGTGATTCGTTCTTCGTGTACCCGACGAAACTCCGCGAGTACCAGCAGCGTTATAGAGGGTCGTTCCTGCATGGAGGCGTTACGCCCGAGGAAGTGATTCTGCCGCTGTCGCTGCTGACGCCGAGAAAGTAGGCGATGCAACTGTATCGCCGGCTATTGGTGTTCCTGCGCCCGCACCGCGCGCGGCTCGTCGGGAACATCATCTTCAATGTGATCGGCGCCGCGCTCGACGGCGTGGCGTTCACGCTGCTGATCCCGTTTCTCAATCTGCTCTTTCTCGGCGACGACAAGCTCGGCACCGGACAGACGTGGCTCCAGGAAATGCTGCGTGCCGTGCTCGGCGGGTTGATCGTGCCGGGCGACAAGATGGCGTCGCTGCGCGCGATCAGCGTCGTGATCGTCGTGATGGTCGTGGTAAAGAACCTGTTCCTCTGGCTCGGCGGTCAGCTCGGCGCGTCGCTCCAGGAGCGGATCACGCGCGATCTGCGCGACACCGTTTTCCGCCACATGCAGCGGCTGCAGCTCGGCTGGTTCTCGCGTACGAAGGCCGGCCAGATCATGGCCCGCATTCTCACGGACACCGAGCAGGCAAAGGCGATTCTCGCAGAAGTCGCGACGCGGACGATCCAGAACGTCTCGCAGGTGATCGTGACGATCGTCATTCTCATCACGATGTCGTGGCGGCTCGCGCTGATTTCGCTCGTGATCGTACCGATGATTTCGCTGCTGCTGCAGCCACTGCTGAAGCGATTGCGGCATGGCCACCGCAAGCTGCGCAACGAGTACGGCGAGATCACGAGCGTACTGCAGGAAGTGATCTCCGGCATTCGATTGGTGAAGAGCTTCCGCGGCGAGTATTACGAAGACGCCCGGTTCACCTCTGCGAGCGGGAATTACACACGTGGCATGGTGCGCATCACGCGCATCTCGCTCCTTTCGGGTCCAATAACTGAAGTGCTCGGCACCGTTGTCGCGGTGGTGGTTCTCGGGATCGGAGCCCAGCAGGTATTCGGCGGCGTGCTCGACCCGGGCACCCTCATGGCCTTCATGATTCTCGTGATGCGGCTGTTGCCGCCGCTCAAACAGATCACGCAGGCCCCGACAATCGCGCAGCAGTCGCTCGCGGCCGCCGAGCGCCTCTTTCAGATTCTCGACGAGCCGACGGAAGAGCAGCGCGACAAGGGAACGCGCACCGCGAGTGCACTCAGTGATAGCATCGAGTTCGATCGCGTCTCGTTCTCGTACGGCGACGAGAAGGTTCTCGACGACATTACCTTCTCCGCACGCCGCGGCGATGTGATCGCGCTCGTCGGCGCGAGCGGCGGCGGGAAGAGTACGCTGGTCGATCTCATCCCGCGCTTCATCGAACCAACGGAGGGGAAGGTCACTCTCGATGGCGTCGACACCCGCGCCATCACGCTCGCATCGCTCCGCGCGCTCACGGGAATCGTCAGTCAGGACACAGTGCTGTTCAACGACACAGTTCGCGCAAACATCGCCTACGGGTCGGCCGATCGTTATTCGCAAGCACAGATCGAGGCCGCGGCGCGTGCCGCAAATGCGCACACGTTCATCAGCGAGCTGCCGCTCGGATACGAAACGATTCTCGGCGAGCGCGGGACGCGGCTCTCAGGCGGTCAGCGGCAGCGCATCGCGATCGCGCGTGCGCTTTTGATCGATCCGCCGATTTTGATTCTCGACGAAGCGACATCCGCGCTCGATACGGAAAGCGAGCGCCTCGTGCAGGAAGCGATCGATCGCTTGCTCGCCGGCCGCACGGTGTTCGTGATTGCGCATCGCTTCTCGACCATAACGCACGCCACGCAGATCCTCGTCCTCGACCGCGGCCGTATCATCGAGCGCGGCACGCATGCCGAACTGCTCGCGCTCGGCGGCGCGTATTCGCGACTGCACGGATTGCAGTCGCGCGACAGCTCCGGAGCGTAGCGCACGATGCGCGTTTGCTTCTACCACGCCGAAGCGGAGTGGTCGGGGCGCGCGCGGGCCTTTGCCGATGCCGCAGTCGCGCTCCGCGCGCGCGGGCCTTTGCCGATGCCGCAGTCGCGCTCCGCGCGCGCGGGTTCGAAATCACATTCGTCTGCACGCGGGGAAGCGCCGTTTCGCGGCGACTTGCCGCCGAGGGCCACAATCCGATCGCGATCCGTACGAGCGGAACGTGGCCCGGTGTCGGGTGGCGGCTTGCGCGCGCGCTGCGCCGGAATTTCGTCGAGGCGGTTTTCGTTCACTCCGAGCGCGAGCAGTTGCAAGCCGCCGCCGCCGTGCGGTTCGCGGATCGCGGCGCGATCGTGCGCCGCATGCCGCCATTTGGAAGCCTGACGCTCGGCAGCGACGCGCGCTTCGCCGCGCGGATCGCGGCGACTGGATTTCTGTTCGCGTTCGACGCAGACCTGCGCGCCGCGCGGCCGCCGGCGCGCGCGCTTGAGCCGTTTGTTGCGCCGCCCGGAATTGCACCGGAGGCTGTATCGGGCGGCGCGCGGTCGTCCGGCGCGCGCCGTATCGTGTGCGCGTTCAGCGAGGAAACGCGCGGCGCTGCGTCGATCGCCTTGCGCACGCTGGCGTTGCTTGCCGAGCGGCATCCGGACTTGCAGCTCAGTTTGGTCGGTCCGGTCGACAGGCGTGAGGCGCTGAAGCTTCAGGCCGCGTCGCTCGGAATCGTCGGGCGCGTTGAGATGCCGAGGGTCGACGCGACGGCAGAGTCTGACCGCGCGACGATCGCGGGAGCTGCGTTCGCGTGGGTTTTGTCCGGCGGCGACGACGCGATGTTCACAATGCTCGATTGCTTTGCGGCCGGAGTGCCGGTGGTGGTGGAACGGAGTCCGCTGTCCGGCCGAATGATTCGCGACGGCGAAACGGGAGTGCTTACCGGGCCCACCGAGGCCGCCGCGAGCGCCGCGGTTTTTGCGGAACTGCTGGCGGATGATGCGCAGCGCGAGCGGCTCGCGGCCGGTGCTCGTGCCGCCGCCACCGCCTGGCCTATCGCCGCGATGACAGACGGATTTGCGCACGCGATCACCGCGGCGCGCGACCGGACCACGTGGCGCGCGTAAAGTTTGGAGTGCGCTTGCATCAACCCAGCATCAACCCAGCATCAACCCAGCATAAACCAGAAATAAAACCGGTATAACTTTCGGCGTGCCTCCGACTCTCACCCACCGGCTCGAGTACGCCGCGCTCCGCCTGTTCAGCGGCGCGCTGTCGCTGCTCGATGTACGCGAAGCGTCTCGCGGCGCCGGTGCGTTTGCCGAACTGGGCTATGCGCCGCTCGGAATTCGCCGCGGAGTGACCGAACGCCAGATCGCGGCGGCATTTCCGGATTGGAACGCAGAGAAGGTCGAGGAGGTCGCGCGCGAGTCGTACCGCAATCTCGGTCGGGTGGCGATCGAAGCCACTGTGTTGTCGCGCGGCACGGCGAAGGATGTGCTCGACGTATTCGGCCCGTCGCCGTCGTGGACTGTGGTGGAATCGGCGCTCGCACGCGGGAAGGGAGTGATTCTCGTCGCCGGGCATCTTGGCAACTGGGAGCTTTCCGGCGCGTACGTGGCCGCCAAGGGCGTCCCCGTTCATCCAATAGCCCGCGGGATGTCGAACCCGCTTTCCGATTCGTATTTCCGCCGCACGCGCGAACGGCTCGGAATGCACATCATGCACGACCAAGAGGCGGTGCGGCGCGTGCCGCGCGCGCTCCGCGACGGGCACACGGTAGGATTTCTTTCCGATCAGGCGACGGTCGGTCTCGCGTCGACCTTCGTGCCGTTCTTTGGACGTCCGGCAAAAACTCCACGCGGCGCGGCTGTGTTTGCACTGCGCGGTGATGTGCCGATCGTGATGATTCACGCCGTGCGGCAGAAGGATGAGCGTTATGAGTTTGTCGCGGAAGAACTTTCCGTGACGCACACGGGAGATCGTGAGCGCGATGTGGATGACGTGATGCTGCGTTTCTCGCAGGCGCTCGAACTGATGGTGCGCAAATATCCCGGACAGTATTTCTGGCAGCACCGCCGATGGAAGCATCAGCCCGACGATACTCCGCCGGAGCTGCGGGAACCGTGAGGACACAATGAGCTACGATGTGAAAGCACTCAGGGCGCGCGAGTTTCCCTGGGCCGAGCGCGGCGAGTCGATCTACATGGACCATGCGTCAACGGGTCCGTTGCCGGCGCGCACACGCGACGCGATCGCATCGCTCGGCGCGCGGCGTGCAGAGCCCTGGCGGCTTACGCAAGACGACTACTACCCGGTTCATGCGAAGGCGCGCGAGAGATGCGCGCAGTTGATCGGCGCGACCTCCGATACCATCGCGCTGATGACGAATACCTCGCACGGCGTGAATCTCTCCGCGCGTGCGTTCGAGTACGGGAAAGGCGATGTAATTCTCTCCACTCACGGAGAGTTTCCCGCGAACATCTATCCGTGGATGGCCGCGGCGCGCGCGCGTGGCGCCGAGTTTCGTCTGCTTCCGCTCATTGGCGACTGGCCGGATGAGGCAGCGCTGATGCGCGCGATCGAGACGGATCCGAAAGTGAAGGTGGTGTCGATTTCGTGGGTGAGTTTCTGGAGCGGGCACCGGTTTGATATCGTCGCGATCGGCGCAGCGTGCCGCGCGCGCGGAATTCTATTTTTTGTCGACGCGATCCAGGGAGTCGGGCCGCTCACGCTCGACGTCATTGCGGCAAACGTGGATATCCTCGCCTGCGGCGCACAGAAGTGGCTCGTTTCGCCGTGGGGTGTGGGGTTCACTTATGTGCGGAAGGAACTCATTCAGAAGCTCGAACCGGCGGAAGTCGGCTGGTGGGCGCAGGCGTCGAGCGGCGACTACGCGAAGTTTCTCGACTACGATCCGGCGTGGGCGGCTGATGCGAAGCGGTTCGAGGTGATCACGCTCGATTTCGTCGGGTTCAACGCGATGGCGGAGTCGATTGGACTTTTGCTCGAACTCGGACCGAAAGAAATCGAGGCGCATGTGAAGGCGCTCGGCGACCGTGCAGTGGCGTTTGCCGATTCAGCGAAAGGGGTTGAGTTTGTGACGCCGCGCGAGCCATCGCGCAGGGCGGGGGTGCTGGCGTTTCGCACGAAGGATGTTGCGGCGTCGAGTGCGCGTCTGGCGGCGGCGAAGGTGTGCCACAGTGTTCGCACCGGCTGCATCCGCCTCGCGCCGCATTTTTACAATACGGTTCAGGAACTGGAGACGGCGCTTGAGCTGTTAGCTGACAGAACTTAGCCGGAAGCTGTAAGACCGAACGGCAGCGCTGGTAGCTCACGGCGGTAAGACACAAGCTCTTGGACAACGGCGACGTTACGGTATCGGTTGGCGAATTCGCCGGATTAGACCTGCGAGCATCTTTCGAACCTCGATCAATTCCTGCTGGCGCAGCGCAAATTCGTTCGTGGCGATCAGGCCTGCCGTCGCGGCGAATTCGAGTTGGTACTCGACTTCGGCGGCTGAAGCACGCGCGATGTGCAGAAACTTGAGGAAATCTTTGTCGGTCGGACGCGTTGCGCCCTCTGCGATGTTGGACGGAATCGAGAGCGCCGCGCGGCGCAGCTGACCGACGAGGCCCGAGTTTCCTTCGCGGGGAATTCTTTCGGTCAGACGCTGCACATTCAGCGCAATCGCATGCGCTTTTCTCCACACCGACAGTTGATGGTAGTTCTGCATCGGCAGAACGTATTCGCGCAATGCGCGCAAAGCGTCACCAAATCCTTCGCGGTCGGACCAATCCCCCGCACAATTCGGTAACCTCGCCGTTATCTAACAGCTTGTGTCTAACAGCCGTGAGCTACCAGCGCTGCCGTTCAGTCTTTCTGCTCTCGGCTGTTACTAACCGCCAACAGCTCGCCTTCCTCTCCCAGCGCTGTCACCCCACATCAGCGAGCGCGATGTCTCGCCCGCCCTTACGAACAAGAAACCAGCGCCCGCGCACCGCTTTGTCACGCGGCACCGTCAGCGCCTCAGCTGAAAGCTTCTCACCGTTCACACTCACGCCGCCCTGCTGCACAAGCTTCCGCCCAGCACTGCGCGAAAGCTCGAACGCCCCTTCCAACACATCGAGCACACTGAGCTCAGCAGCGCCGGCGTACTTCACGCTCGGAATTTCGGACGCCAGAGTAGCGTACACATCGTCGCCAATGGCACCCGCGTCGATTTTCTTGTCGAAAATCACCCGCGAGACTTCCGTCGCCACTCTTGCCGCATCGGCACCGTGCAGAAGCGTCGTCATCGCAACAGCGAGCGCCTTCTGCGCACCGCGCTCGTGCGGTGCGGCCGCGTGAGCAGCCTCGACGGCTTCGATTTCTGCGCGCGACATGAAGGTGAACATCCGCAGATAGCGGCCAACATCCGCATCCTCGGCGTTGATCCAGAACTGATAGAACTGATATGGCGAGGTCATCGCCGGATCGAGCCACACCGCACCCGCTTCGGTCTTGCCGAACTTCTTTCCGCTAGCCGTCGTGATCAGCGGCGCCGTGAGCACATGCGCCTCGCCGCCGGCAGAGCGGCGCACGAGCTCCATGCCGGCCGTGATGTTGCCCCACTGATCGCTCCCACCCACCTGCAGCGTGCACCCCTGATTTTTGTACAACTGGAGGTAGTCGTACGCTTGCAGCAGCGAGTACGAAAACTCCGTGTACGAAATGCCAGTCTCGATCCGCGATTGCACGGAATCCTTTGCCAGCATGTAGTTCACGCTGAAATGCTTGCCCACATCGCGCATGAAATCGACGGCGCCGATTTTCAGCAGCCAGTCGGCATTGTTCGCGAGTGCGACGCCGGCAGTGTTCGCCGATTTGAACAGCAACGAGAGCTGCGCATGAATCTTCGCCGCGTTCGCGTTGATCGTCTCAACGCCCGCGAGCGGCCGTTCCTCTGATTTTCCAGACGGATCGCCGATCATTGCCGTGCCGCCGCCCACAAGCGCGATCGCCTTATGGCCGGCTCGCGCGATGTGCACCAGCAGCATCGTCGGAACGAGGTTTCCTATATGAAGGCTCGGCGCGGTCGGATCGTAGCCGCAGTACGCGGTTACAACGTTCTTGGCGAAGTGGACCCCGAGTCCTTCGGTCTGCTGATACAGCAGGCCGCGCCATGTCAGTTCTTCCAGCAACGTTTCGTTCGTGGGCATCGTCCAAAGTTAGGCGCCGACTCTCGTACTGCCACTGTCATCCCCCCTCTTGGTTAGTTTTCACTCGTGAAGCTGAATCCGCGCCTCGTTCGCATCGCCCTCATCGCGGGCGGCATTGTCGTGCTGGTCGGCGCGCTCGGCGCCATCGGCGGCTGGATGTACGTCTGCCACGGCACCTCGTGCCCGTCGCTTACAGGCCTGGAGAAATACCAGCCGCGCCAAACCTCGCGCCTCTATGCCGCGGACGGGCGGCTTGTCGCCGCAATCGGGACAGAGCGCCGTACGCTCGCCACGCTGAGCCAGATCCCCAAACAGGTGCAGGACGCGTTCATCATCACCGAGGACAAACGCTTCTATTCGCACGGCGGCATTGATTTTCTGCGTATTTTCGGCGCGGGGATCGCGAACATGCGCGCCGGCGGGATTGCGCAGGGCTTCTCGACGATCACGATGCAGCTCGCGCGCAACCTGTTTCCCGAGCGGCTCAACGCGCGCGAAAAAACACTCGGCCGCAAACTGCGCGAGGCCAAAGTTGCCCGCGCGATCGAAGCGAAATACTCGAAGGATCGCATCCTCGAGCTGTACCTCAACCAGATCTACCTTGGCAACGGCGCGTTCGGCGTCGAGACCGCGAGCGAGCGCTACTTCGGCAAACCGGTTCGCGAACTGAATCTTTCCGAAGCGGCCATGCTCGCCGCCCTCCCGAAAGGACCCGAGCGTTACAATCCGCGCCGTTTTCCGGAGCGTGCCGTGCAGCGGCGGAACGTGGTGCTCGATCTCATGCGGCGTGCCGGGAGTATCAGCGACGCGGACGCATCGCTCGCCCGTTCGTACCCGCTGCGGCTCGTGAAGCACAGCAGCGGCACCGGTGAGACTGCACCGTATTTCGTAGAGTACGTTCGCCGTTTGCTCGATGAAAAATTCGGCCAGGCGCTGTACGAGCAGGGGATGAGGGTCTACACGACGCTCGATCTCGATCTGCAGAGTTCCGCGGAACGCGCGCTCGACCGCCAGCTGCGCGCTGTTGAGAGCGGTCAGTACGGCGCGTACACGCACCGCACGTACGAGCAGTATCTGGCGCGCGCGTCCGGATCGTCTTCCGGTGAAGACAACGTCGTCTCTCCGTATCTGCAGGGCGCGTTCATCGCGATGGATCCGCGCACCGGTGCCGTCCGCGCGCTCGTCGGTGGCCGAGATTTTGACGACTCGAAATTCGATCGTGCGACGCAGGCGAAGCGTCAGCCGGGGTCGACCTTCAAGCCGATCGTCTACTCGACCGCAATCCAGAGCGGACGGCCCGCCAGCTATATCATCGACGACTCGCCGATCGAGCTCGCGCAGATGGATTCGACGAAGCCGTGGATCCCGGCCAACTTCGATCTCAAGTTCGAAGGGCCGATTCCGATGCGTCGCGCGCTGTACATGTCGCGTAATCTTCCGGCGATCAAACTCGGCATGGAAATCGGCGAAGAAAGCATCGTCGCGATGGCCAAGCGTTTCGGCATCACGACGCCAATCCCGCCCTATCCATCGATCAACATCGGCTCAGCCGATGTCTATCCGATCGAGATGATCGCGTCGTATTCGACCTTTGCGAATCTCGGCGTGCGCACATCGGCGAATCCGATCGTGCGCGTCGAGGATGCGAAAGGAAAGCTGCTCTGGGCGCCCCAGGCCGAACGCGAGCAGGTGCTCTCGCGTGAGGAGGCGTGGATCATGGTCGACATGATGACGGACGTCGTGAAAAAGGGAAGCGCCGCAAACGCCGTGACTGGCGCGGGATTCTATCTTCCTGCCGCCGGAAAAACCGGAACGACAAACGACTACTCCGACGTCTGGTTCATCGGATACACGGCGGATCTCGTCGCGGGTGTATGGATGGGGCTCGACAATCCACAGAAGATCATGGCCAACGCGCAAGGTGGCAGATTGGCTGCGCCAGCGTGGACGACCTTCATGCGCGAAGTGTACGAGCGAAAGCCGTCGCCGCCCGACTGGCCGCGCCCGTCCGCGATCACGACACGCGTTGTTGATGGCGGCACGGGACTGTTGCACGGACCAGGCTGCCCGGTGGAAGACGCGTACACCGAGTACTACCTCCCGGGAACAGAGCCGACCAAAGAATGCCCGCGCCGCACGACGCTCATGGGGCACCCCTAGTGGCAGCGGGCGCGCGCTGCGAACGGTACCATGCGCGCATTGTCCGGCCGGTGAGCGGGCCCGACATCGAGAACGGAACGGTCGTCGTCGAAGGAGAACGCATCAGCTATGTCGGCGTGCGCGCCGCAGCGCCGCCGGGAAACGACGTCGAACTCGGCGATGTGATTCTCGGCCCCGGCCTCGTCAACGCACACACGCATCTCGATCTCACCGCGCTGCGCGGGCGATTCGAGGGGCTCACCTTTTTCGCATGGATTCGCGCGCTGACCGCCGCGCGTGCTGCGCTCTCTCCCGAGCAGCTGCTCGACAGCGCGCGCGATGGGATACGCGAGGGCCTCCGCGCGGGGATCACCACCTTCGCCGACACCGCGCCCAACGACGCGCCATTCGCGGCGATGATCGAACTCGGCGTGCGCGGGATCGCGTATCGCGAACTGTTCGGTCCGGATCCGGCGCAGTGCGACGCAGCTATGGCGGGACTCCGCGAGACAATGGCGGCGATGCGATCGCGCGAAACACCGCTGGTCAGCTGCGGCGTCTCGCCGCACGCGCCCTACTCGGTGAGCGATGAACTTTTTTCAGCGGTCGCGCTGTTCGCGAACGAAGAGCGGCTTCCGCTCGCCACGCACGTGGCCGAAAGTATCGACGAATCACGCCTCGTTGCCGACGGCGATGGCGAGTTTGCCGCGTTTCTGCGCGGCCGCGGGATCGCCGTCGCATCGCGCGGCCGCACGCCGATCGAAATGCTCGAGCGGAACGGCGTCCTCGGCGCGCACGCGCTGCTCATTCACTGTGTGCGCTGCGACGACTCCGACATTGCAACAATTCTGAAACACCGCTGCGGCGTCGCGACCTGTCCGGTGTCGAACTCGACGCTCGGACATGGATCGGCGCGCGTTCAGGCGATGGTCCTCGAGAACGTACGGCTTGGTGTCGGCACCGACTCGATGGCGAGCAATGTTCGAATGGATGTTCTCGCCGAATCGCGCATTGCACTCGGCGCGCGAACCACCGAGCGCACCGCATGGGAACTCGCGACACTCGGCGGTGCTCGTGCGCTTGGACTCGATCACGTGATCGGGACTCTGCAGGTCGGCAAACAGGCGGATCTCGCGGCGTTCCCGAACGGCGCCGATCCCGGCGCACCGTCGCGCGCGTCGTTCGTCGCTGTGGCGGGCCGGGCCGTGGACCTTCGGACCTAGCAGTACCGTATTACCTCTCATTAGAATTGCATAACTCCCATTCGAGGAGATCAAGTGGTAAGAGGACCCGGTCCGACTACAAAAATCTGGCGTGACGGCGTGCTCGTGGATTGGGCAGACGCCACCATCCATGTGCTAGCCCACTCCGTGCACTACGGCTCGAGCGTGTTCGAGGGAGTGCGCTGCTACGAAGGCCCCAACGGTGGCAACGTGTTCCGCCTGCGCGAGCATATGCGCCGCCTGGCGGATTCGGCGAAGATCTACCGTCTCGCGATGAAGCACTCGATCGACGACATGGTGAATGCCGTTGTCGAGACCATCGCCGCGAACGATCTCACCGAGTGCTATATCCGTCCGCTCGTGATGCGCAGCGGCGAACAAATGGGTGTCTGGGCAAAGGACATTCCTGTTGAAACGTTCGTCATCTGCTATCACTGGCCGACGCTGCTCGGCGATGCCGCGATGGAAAAGGGCGCGGATGTCCGCGTCTCCAGCTGGCGCCGCGCCGCGCCCGATACCTTCCCGACGCTCGCAAAGGCCGGCGGCAATTATCTGAATTCGCAGCTCTCCGCGATGGAAGCGCGTCTCGATGATTACGCAGAGGGGATCATGCTCGATTCCAACGGCTGGGTCGCCGAAGGAAGCGGTCAGAATCTGTTCGTCGTGCGCGACAACATTTTGTATACGGCGCCAATTTCGTCCGGAATCCTGCACGGCATCACGCGCGATTCGATCATGCGCTTCGGTGCAGATCTGGGCTACGAAGTGAAGGAGATGGTGATGCCGCGCGAGTTCCTGTATATCGCGGACGAGGCCTTCTTCTGCGGTACGGCGGCGGAGATCACGCCGATCCGCACGATCGACCAGCTCCCGGTTGGCGATGCGAAGCCGGGCCCGGTCACGAAGCGGCTGCGCGAGCAGTACATGGGAATTTGCAGAGGCACTGTACCCGATAAATACGGCTGGCTTACGCCTGTGCCCGTGGCGGAGCCTGCAGCGAGCGCACGCTGATGCTGGGATGCCTCGCGCTCAACTCATCGTTTGAACCACTGACGATGGTGCCACTGCGACGAGCGTTGCGCCTCGTGATTGACGGCAAGGCGGAAATCGTCGAAGCCGATCACGAGGCGCTGGTGCGATCCGAACGGCTCGCATATCCGCGGCCGATCGTGATCCGCCTCGCGAAGTTCATTCACGTGCCGCGGCGCTTCCGCCGCCAGGTCACGAACACCTTCCTCTTCGCGCGCGACCGGTACACCTGCCAGTACTGCGGGCGTCCGTCGATCCAGCTTCGGCCGCGCGAAGCGCTCACCCGCGATCACGTTGTCCCGCTGTCCCGCGGCGGACTCAACACGTGGACGAACGTCGTCACCGCGTGCAGCGCCTGCAATACAAAAAAGGCGAATCATCTCCCCGACGAATGCGGTATGCACCTGCTGCATCAGCCGGTGGAGCCGCACTTCGTTCACCTGTCATGGGCGGTTCGTCGCCTCACGCCCACGCAGGCGAAGTACATCAAGATGTTTTACGGCGCCGATGTGCTCCATCAGATCGAAGCGCTCGAACACCGGAGTGTTGCGGTGCCGCCGCGGAGAGTTTCTAAAGTCTAGGTCTTTTGTCTAACGTCTGAAAACCCGCTGTCGTCAGTTCAAAGCTCTGAACTGCGAACAGCGGGTTTTCAGACTCTAGACCCAAGACTCGGACAATAGAGAAAAACGGCTACCCCGCAAAGCAGTAAGTGCAGCCGTGCTCCTGTGCACGGCCAACGGCGAGCACGCCGCTCGGCACGACCATCGCCCCAGGAATCACACCAGCCGTCCATTCCTGAGCTGCAACTTCCGGCGTGACACCGGCGCCCTTCGCCGCCATCCCGGAAAGCACCTTGATCGCGAACCCGCAGACGCCGATCACTACGCCGGGCATTTTCACCATTTTATCCGCCGAAGCGTCGGTGTTCATCATGTCGCCGGGCTTCGGATTCCACACGAAGTTTCGTTCTGACGGCTTCTTGGTGGCGGGGTCCATGATTCCGAGCATGGCCCCGATTTTGTACTTCTGCCACACGCTGTCCATCAGCCCGAGCGGCGTTCCAAAGTGGCGCAGCACGATGAACGCGTTCGCCTCACCCGCCTTCAGTTTGTACGTCTCGGTCATCGTCGCCAGATACCCCGCCGCGAACATCAACGGAAACGCGTCGTTCACTTTGGCACCGTCGAACACCTGCTTGTGTTTGCCAGTCAGCGGCTTGAGCCAGGGCTCGTCGTCTGTCGCCGCAACGGGGGCAGCCGCCGGCGGTGCGCATGCCGCTGCGAGGCCACCCGCCGCGAGCAGCGCGGCTCCACCGGCCACGCCGGCAATGCGCTCGAGAAATTCACGGCGGGGAGCATGCGAATCGTTCGGCGTCGAAGGCATTCCGGTCGCTCCTGAAAAAAGGTTGAACCGAACATACGCGCGCCGGGTCGCCGCGCCAGCTTAAATCCCGGCTCAGGGCGCCTTGAACATCGCAGTCGTGGCATCGAACTCGCGCGACTCACCACCGAGCAGGCGCGAGGTGAGCATCCTGAGACTTCGCGTAAATGCCGTTCCCGGATTTCGCTCACCGTGGATCGCAGGCTCGAATTCTCCCTTGAGCCAGCGGTTCACTTCATCGAGATCCGAGGCGCCGAGAATCGAGACGTCCAGCGTCACCCGATAGTAGAACCGCTTGTTCGAACGCATTGGAACGATCGGAACGCGCGTCGGTCGCGCGATCGCGCCGTCGGCATCTTCCACGCGATCGAAGTTGCCGAGCGAGAACGGGCGGTCGTTCACGATCTGCAGCACCTGGTATTTCTTCTCCATGGCGCTGTAGCTCACGATCACATCGTATTCTGCGCGGCGCTCGACTTTATTGCCGAAAAAACCGCCTTCGGACCAGAGCGTCACGAGAAAATGAAAGCGCGCCGGGAATCCCGCCGCGAGTGGTTCCCGTGCGCGCGGGCCTGCGAGCATGTCACTCGCGATCACCAGTGGTCCGACGGTCGCGATCTGATCGGCGGCCGGAAGCCTGATTTCGAGGGTGGGTTCCCGCTGCGCGCGCAGCGCGCTCCCGCTGCCAAGCAGGAGCGCGCCCACGACTGCCATGCGACGCGATATGCGACCCGCCACACGACGCACTCGCTAGAATCTCCGCGTCAGTCGCACGATGAACCGCGTTCCCTCGGATCCGTCGGTCACCGCTTTCGCGGCGTACACTCCGATCCCGCTGAAATCGATTCCAACTCCGATATCCGTCTTGAATGACTGGAGCGGCGGCAGCAGTCCTGACGGATATGACGTCCCCCCGTCCTGCGGCCCAACCAGCCAGCCGCGCCCGGTGTCACCGAACAACACCCATTCCATGCGACCGTTGAGGCCCGGCCGCCACCAGTCATCCGATGCGTCGTCGCGCAGCGATCCCCAATAGAAGCGTGAACGCAACTCCACCTGGACGAGCGCGATGCGATCGCATTGTCCGGGCGTTCCAGATTGCGTGATGCCATTCGAGCACTGCAGGACGTCGGGTGTCATCCCCGTCTCGCGAAAACCATAACCCGGGAGTGTGCCCGGTCCGCCAATGGAAAGTTTCCGTTCGGTCGGCAGTGCATCGCCGGCGAGCCATCCGCCCGTCACGAGCCGCAGGTTCAATGACATATTCGGCGCGATGCGATTGTAGCGGCGCAGGTCGAAAAATCCGCGCGTGTACCCGACATGTTCGGGAGCGGTCGGGAGCAGCGCTCCGGTGGCCAAATCGACGTTCAGCGGCGAGCCGAGTCGCGCGAGTTGTCCGGCGCCCTGTTCGATCTCGCCGGTGAAATACCATCCCGACCATGGCGATCCCTCGCGCTCACGCGTGTCGATGCGCAGCCGGGTCGTGAGCAGATGCATGTCGCCGGTATCCATGAACGGATTCGGACGCCAGACATCGTCATTGCGAAACAGTGTCCATGGATCGCGCTGGCGCACGTCGTTCCACTGCTCGTCGCTGAACGACACCGTCAGGTCGGCGTATTTGCCGCCTTGCAGCCGCACGTACCCTTCGCCGCCGTGGCGTCCGAAGTAGTCGCGATAATCGCGGTGCAGCACGACCGACGCGAGCCCGACTTCGCCGTTGTCCATCTGCCACGACTCTGTCGGCTCGATCACATCAAATGCGCGGCCGCCAAGCGCCACGCCGATCGGTTTTCCAAACTGCACTTCGGCGGAGAGATCGTGTCCGAGCGTCTCTTCGCCCCACTTCAGCGGGCTCGCCGTGCGGGCGACACCGAACGCCTCGATGTTGATCTTTCCCCAGTCGGTGAACCGCTGAAATCGCGGGCCGACCACGAACGACCATCCTTCAACGCGATCGTATGCGCGAGACGCGACATAAAAAAAGTCTGTGTACGCTTCGCCGTGGCGGAGGTCGTTCAGCACATGATGGCGCGACCACCAGGTGTCGTCATACTCCGGCTCGCGTTCTGCGACGAGACGATCACCGTCGAGATGATAGCGCAGCAGCTCGATCTGCTTGAGTGTTTCGCCGTCGATATGTGCGCCATCCAAGCCTGACACACTCCCGCCGATGATCACCAGCTTGCGATCGATATGCGCGCCCGGCGCGAGACGGACGTCTGCGTTGATCGCGACGAGCGATCCGGCGATCCGTCCTTCAATCGTCACGGGACCGTTGAGTACCGCAACGTCGCCCGACACCACCGACGCCGCGGGAACATCGAACGAGCCGTTGGTGCGCTTCGTCGCCGTCGCGTTGTAGACGTCGACCGCTCCCTGTGCCGCCGTCGAAAGTCTGACTTCGGCGGTGTCGTGCCGCGTCTCGCCGTGTTGCGCGAGCAGCGGCCGCCATGCCGCACAAACGAGACCGCAGCATGCAACGATTGCCCTGAGCGCGAGCGTGTACGTGTGTGCGTCCGTGTGCGTGTACGTGTGTGTGTACTTCCCATGCGAGCGTCGCATTATCTCTCCCTGTGTGAACGAACCGCGTTGGTGGAAAGCACGATTCGTGCCACTAGTCCCACTCTGGATCATTCTCCCGGCGCAACGATGCCGAGGCGTTTCATCCGTCTATAGAGATTCGGTCTGTCGGTGCGCAAACGGCGGGCAGCTTCGGCCACAACGCCGTCCGCGGCGGAGAGCGCGCGATCAATTAAGAGACGCTCGTACTCGTCGAGCGTGTCACTCAGCGTCAGCTCCGCCTGCACGAGGTCCGGCAGGGGCGGCGCAGAAACGCCGTCGCCCGCGGGCAGGACGGCCATGACTTCCGCAGATCCAATCGACCTGCCGGCGTTCAGGATCGACAAACGCTCGACGATGTTCGCGAGCTCGCGCACGTTGCCCGGCCAGCGATGCCGCGTGAGCGTGCGGATCGCTTCATCCGTCCACTCCGGCGCGGCCTGACCCGAGCGGCGCCGCAGCAGCGCGGCGAAGTGGCGTACGAGCGCGGGAATATCCGACGGACGTTCGCGCAGCGGCGAGACCGCAATGGGAATCACATTCAGGCGGAAATACAGGTCCTCGCGAAAGCGCCCTTCTTTCACGGCGCGCTCGAGATCGTGGTTTGTCGCCGCGAGAATTCGCACGTCGATCTTGATCGGCTTTCCACCGCCGACACGCTCGATCACCTTCGCCTCGATCGCGCGCAGCAGCTTCGCCTGCGCTTCCGCGCCGAGATCGCCGACTTCGTCGAGCAGCAGCGTGCCCGTGTGCGCGAGTTCGAAGCGGCCGAGCCTGCGCTCGGTTGCGCCGGTGAACGCGCCGCGCTCGTGACCGAACATTTCGCTTTCAACAAGATCGCGCGGAATAGCAGCGCAGTTCACGCGCACGAACGGCCGCTCCCGCCGCGGGCTTTGCGCGTGGATTGCCGCCGCGACGAGTTCTTTGCCGGTGCCGCTCTCTCCTGTGATCAGTACGCGCGCATCGCTCGGCGCCACCTGGTGGATCATCGCGCGCAGCTCCGTCATCGACGGGCTCTCGCCGACCAATTCGCCAATGAGCCCAAGATCTGCGCGCAACGACGTGCGCTCGCGCCGCGCCATGCGGAGCTCGAGCGCACTCGCGATCGCGAGCAGCACGCCCTCGGGTGTGAGCGGTTTCTCGAGGAAATTCACCGCGCCGAGTCGCGTGGCTTTGACAGCGTCGGCGAGACCGGCGCGGCCGCTCATCATGATCACCGGAAGTTCGGGAAACCGCTCGCGAAGGCGCTCAAGCACGGCCATCCCGTCGAGCGTACCCGGAATCATGAGATCGAGCAGGACGAGATCCGGCTCGAACTCGTCGACGCGCGCGATGCCGCCCACACCATCGGGTGCGTCGCGCACTTCGAACCCCTCGGACGTGAGCAGTGCGCTCACCATCCGGCGGATGTTCGGCTCGTCATCGATGATCAGGACGGAGGGCATTATACGACCGGCGGCTGCCGACGGGCGACTGAAGGCGCGCTCAATGCTGGACCGGCGGAAGTTTTGGCACTTCGCCGCGGTCGGCGAGCACCTTCGTCACGAAGCGCTGGCCTTCGGAAATGCGCTCGACTTCCACTGCGATGCTCTCTACGGCGCGCTCGATGCGCTCGAGCCGCTGTGCGACATCGGGTGAGATTGCCGGCGCAACCTCGCGCCCCTCGATGCGCCGCCCCCATGCGCGCATCAGCGGAAAGAGCACGACAGCCATCGTGCCAAAAATGATCGCAACGACAAGGACGTCTTCCGGCACTCTCAACCCTCCGCTGCAGTGATATCCGACGGGAAGATAAGACGAATCTCCGTCCCTGATCCACGTGTGCTCTCCGCCTCGACTCTGCCGCTATGCGCGAGTACCGTCTGCTTCACGATCGCGAGTCCGAGCCCGGTCCCGCCGGTCTTATCCGTTATGTACGGCTCAAAAATCGAATTGATTCGTTCCGGCGCGATGCCGACGCCCGTATCACGTATCGCGATCACAATCTCGTGTCCGTGCGCCGAGACGCGCGCCGTGATCACACCACTCGTCCCGCACGCTTCAACCGCATTCAGCAGCACATTGCCCACCGCGCGGTTCAGCGCGTCGTGATGCGCATACAGCAGCGGCAGACCGGGTTCCGCCTCCACCGTGTATGACAGATGCGATGGCACAGAGGTTCGAGCCGCTGCGCGCACGAGATCGGCGACGTCCACGTCTGATGCCGGCCCCTCGGGCAGTTTTCCGAACTGCGCGAAACTGCGTGCCATCGATTCGAGCCGGGCAGACTCGGTCTCCAATACCTCGACGGCGTCGGCGAGTTCCGGTGGCACGCCGCGCTTCAGACGGTCGACCGCGAATCGGATCGGCGTGAGCGGGTTCTTCAGCTCGTGCGCAACCTGCCGCGCCGATTCGCGAAATGCAGCTAAACGCTCGGCTTCAACCGCGGCGCGACGGCCTGTTTCGACGTCGATCGCCATTTGCCGCATGCCGTCGCGCAGCACACCGAACTCCGGCGCCCCGCGCGAATCGGTCACCGGCGGCAGCGGCTCACCCCGTCTGATCCGTTCCGTCCAGCCAACGAGCTCATGCAGCGGCCGGCTCAGCTGCCGGCTCAAGTGTCCGGCTGCGCGCGATGCGAGAAGCGTCAGCAACACGAGTCCCACGAGCCCGGCAATCAAGAGCGCGGGGACCAGTCGCTTGGTCAGGAATTCGAAGCGGTGTGCGTACGAAACGGAGGTCGCCACCTGGCGCTCGTGTTCGGCGAGTACGCGTTCTTCTTCGGCCGAGTGCGGCGCGCGGCGCGCGACCTCGAGCGCCTTCGACCCGCTTGCCGCCACGCTGTCCCACGCCGACGTGCCGCTGACCCACGGGAGGAGCCGCGCCATGGTTCCGCCCCACGCGAGCGTCAGCACGATGGATGGGACGAACGCGAAAAGCGCCAGGATCAGGAGGAGCCGGGAGCGGTAGCCGAAGCGCTTCATATCACTCTCAACTTAGGCGCCAAATCGGTGTAATGAAGCCCAAAAGATGACAAACGCCTTGAGCCTCATTAGCTTACATGCACGATGCGCTGAGCGCGTCGATGATTGTCGCCGCCCAACCGCAGCACCGGGCTCCGATCACCGGCACGTCCAGCGCAGACGCAACATAGTCCGGGCAGCTGCACTCGCAGCGAGTCCTCCGCGCCAAATGTGCGCGGCTCCAGCGCGAAGTGCGCCCGGCCAACGGCGAGCAGCAGTAAAAAAATGAAGCCACGTCATTCGCACATCGCGTCCACGCGCGCGCCAGTCGCGCCGATGCACCGCGGACCCCAGGCACACGCAGCATCTTCAGGACTCGGCGGCCCGTTAGTCCATGCCCCGAACGCAGCGCTCCTCATCGACTTCGATAACGTCACGATGGGGATCCGGTCTGACCTCCAGACCGAGCTTCGAAATCTTCTCTCCTCCGACATCATCCACGGTAAAGTCGCCGTGCAGCGCGCGTACGCAGACTGGCGCCGCTACCCGCAGTACATCGTTCCGCTCAGCGAAGCGTCGATCGACCTGATCTTCGCGCCGGCGTACGGGTCGTCCAAGAAAAATGCGACCGATATCCGCCTCGCGATCGATGCGATGGAGCTCGTCTTCACGCGCCCCGAAATCGGCACGATCATCCTGCTCTCCGGCGACTCCGATTTCTCGAGTCTCGTGATCAAGCTCAAGGAATACGGCAAGTACGTGATCGGCGTGGGAATTCGCGAGTCGTCGAGCGATCTGCTCGTGCAGAACTGCGACGAGTATTACAGCTACAACGCGCTCGCGGGACTCGTGAAGTCGGGCGATGAAACGGGCACCACCAAGCACGATCCGTGGGAACTCGTCACCGAATCGATCACCCGCATGGTCCGCAACGGCGACGTCATGCGCTCCGACCGCCTCAAGCAGGTGATGCAGGAGATCGACGGCACATTCGACGAAAAAAACCTGGGCATCTCCAAGTTCTCGAAGTTCTGCCTTGAGGCAGCGCAGAATGGACTGCTCATCGTAAACAAGCTGGAGAACGGTCAGCTCGAAGTCGCGCCTCCGGGCGCGGGCGCCCCGGCCGCTGTCGCGAGCCCGGCCAGCGCAGCCGCCGCGAACACTTCGCGTGCAGCCGCACCGGCCGCAGAAGGCGAAGAACCGCGTGAACCGCGGAGCCGTCGCGGACGTCGCGGCGGACGTGGCCGCAATCGCGGCGAGCGCAGTGAATCCTCGCCGGCGAGCACCGGGGAGCACGCCGTCGCATCGCATGCCGCTCCGGCAGTTGATCAATCTCGAATCGTGACACCGGTCGCACCGATTCAGGCCGTGCCCGCACCCGTGCATGCACCGGCAGCGGTTCCTGTCGCTACAATCCCGGCGGCACCGATTGCACAGCCGCATCGCGAGCGTCCCGCGCACCGCGCCGCCGCAGCGGCCGCGCCGGTCTCGCGTGGTGATTCGTCGATCGGCGTTGCCGGAATCCGGCTTACGCGCGACGAAGCGTTCTCACTCGTGCGCGACGCCGTTGCGGCGCTCGCAACCGGTGACGACGCGGCACCCAGCGAGCGCGTCCGCCAGAAGGCGTTCACGCTCCTCGGCCGCGACAGCGAAAGCCTCAGCGAGCGCAACTTCGCGCGCATCCTTCGCGACGCGCACGACGGCGACGTGATCGATCTCCGCAAACGCGGCGATGCTTTTGAGGTCGCATCTGTGACCGGCGTCGCGAGCGTCGCCGATCAGCTTGAAGTGAAGGAAGCCGCGCACCAGGCAGCCGCTGCGCAGGAAAAGGCAGCGAATACAGTTGTCGTGCCTCGCGGAATGGGACATCGTGGCGCGCCGGCTCGTGGCGGCCGCGGCGGATTTGGCGGCAAACCGGCAGGTGCCATGCCGAACCTGCTGCTGCTCGGTGTCGTCGACGACACGCCGGCTGCGGCTGCCGCAGAGGCCAAGCCTGCGCGGCGCAGTGGACGCGTTCGCAAGGAAGACACGACGCTCGAATCAGGCGCCGACGAGAAACCGGTGCGTTCGCGCGTGCCGCGCGCGAAGAAGGCCAGCCCGACGGCGTGATGCGCAGGGTGTGTTAGTGTCGGTCCGGTCACGGCTGCAACCGCTGCCGGCCGCGTTCTACGCGCGTGAAACGGAACTCGTCTCGCGCGAGCTATTAGGCGCGGTGCTCGAATGCACCGTGCGCGGAACGCGATGCCGGGGCCGGATTGTCGAGACCGAGGCGTACACAGGCGAACAAGATCTCGCGTGTCACGCGGCCGCAGGGCGTACGGCGCGCACGGAGGTGCTGTACGGGCCGCCCGGGCGCGCGTACGTCTATTTTATCTACGGCATGCACTGGTGCGTGAACGCGGTTACGCGGCGCGCGGGGATGCCGAGTGCGGTTCTCATTCGCGCACTTGAACCGATTGAAGGGATCGAGGCGATGAGGCGGCGGCGTCATCAGCGGCCGGATCGTGAGCTGACAAACGGGCCCGCGAAGTTATGCGAGGCGTTTGGAATTACAGGGCCGCGGTTTCACGGGGTCTCGCTGATCACATCGCCGCTGCGGATTTTGTCCGGCGATCCCGTGCCTGACTCGGACGTTGCGGTCACGCCGCGGATCGGCATTTCCAAAGCGGCGGACGATCCTCTGCGATGGATCGTCCGATCAAGCTCGTACGTTTCGGGAAGGAAATGAAAAGGGCGCGAACTCAAGCGAGTCGCGCCCTTTTTCATTTCTCCAATCTCCGCTCTTATCCCGCATCCCGCATTCCTCTCCTGCATCCTGCATTAGGCCTCACCACTTCTCGATCGACGTTCCGAAGTTGTAGCGAAGCCCCACCGCCCAAATCGTGGTAAACCCAGTCCCGTTGATATACCAATCCGACGCGCCCTGCGTCGGCATCACCGAGATCTGCGCGAACGGCGCGAACCGCTTGTAGATGTACATCACGCCGACGTTCGCGAACACTTTGCCCATTGTGCGCGCATCGACAATTGCCTTTTGATTTGAATCCGCCGCTGCCTGGCTCGATGCGGTCGGCGTGCACCCCGCACAGGTTCTGAGCGATGCGGAATTGATGAAGTTGAAGGAGTAGCCCAGCCCCACATATGGCTTGAACATCCTGTACTCGGGCGTAAACAGCATCAAGTCAAACCCGACGCGGCGCATGTCGTTGATGTTTACGGCCAGCGGGGCACCGCTCGTCGGACTCGTAATCGTCGATGAAGTCGTGAAGTACGATTGATCGGCGAAAATGTTCAGCGCGAATTTCTGGCGCGTGATCATCCATTCGGCGCCGATCGTCGGCGCGTTCGTGCGGAGGCTCTGCGTGCCGAACGCGGTCGACAAGCTCGTGTAGCCGCCGTACGCCCCCCAGTACCAGGAGTCCGCAAACCCCTGCGTCGCGGACTGCGCGGCGCTGGCCGACGGAGTAAGTCCAACCGCGGCGATCGCAGCCAGCGAAAGGACGACGAGACGAGACGATCGCATACGCTATACCTCGAAATGGAGGATCTTTTTCGGGCGGCACTACGCGTCCGGGATGCCCACGTTGGGCCTCCCGGAGCTTCATGGGGGGGACAGAAGTGGCCCCGGTTTTCTGAACAGCTGAGATAGGTGGACAAGCGGGCTCCCCGAGCGAAAGTTTGCTCACCACTGGAGGAGTCCCCGATGTCGAAACGATCCCGCCGGAACCATGCCCCCGAGTTCAAGGCGAAGGT
>CAIVZZ010000006.1 GCA_903910555.1 uncultured Gemmatimonadota bacterium
ACGTCTAACTCGCGACCGACCTGCGTCAGCGTGCCGCCCGCGGCTCGTCGCTCGGCGGCCAATCGGACCGCTTCTGCTTTGAACTCCGCACTGAACTCGCGGCGCTCACGCCGCCCAGCGGGTCCGGCTTTCCCTTTCGATTTCATGTGCCACCTCCGCTCCGAACTTAGAGCGAGTAAGGCGTCCACGAAATCGGGTGAGGCTCACTCTCCCGCTCAGCTCCCACTCAGCTCCCACTCAGCTCCCACTCAGCTCCCACTCAGCTCCCACTCAGCTCCCACTCAACTCCCACTCAACTCCCACTCAACTCCCACTCAACTCCCACTCAACTCCCACTCAACTCCCACTTAACTCCCACTTAACTCCCACTTAACTCCCACTTAACTCCCACTCACCCTCACTCTCATTCCTCAAACTCCCTCTGATCTTACTCAAACTCATCCCTCCCTCTCATACTCAACTCTCATTCTCAACTCGCACTCACCTCTAACTCCCACTCATCTCGGCTCTTAGACCTCGAGCCTATCCCCCGGCCGCGCCGCCATTTCATAGAGCACCGGCATCAAGAAAACGCTGATCAAAAGTCGGGAGAACAGTCCTCCCACAATCACCAGCGCAAACGGCCGCTGCGAGTCCGTTCCCACTCCCGTCGCCAGCGCCGCCGGCAACAGTCCGAACGCCGCCACGAGTGCCGTCATCATGATCGGCCGCAATCTCAGCATCGCGGCTTCGCGTGTCGCGTCTGCAATGCTCTTTCCCTCGAGCCTCAGTTCGTTCGCATACGAGATGTAAACGACCGCCGTTTGCACCGACACACCAAACAGCGCGAGGAATCCAATACCCGATGAAACCGAGAGATGCGTTCCCGTCATCGCCAGCGCGAGCATTCCGCCGATCGGACCGGATAGAATGACACCAACGACCGTAATCACCGGGAACTTCACGTTCTGATAGAGCGCAAAAAGGAGCAGGAAAATCAGGCCGAAGGTGATCGGCAGCACGATCAAGAGCTGACTGCGTGAAGACGTGTACTCCTCGTATTCGCCGCCCCACACGACTGAATATCCCGTCGGCACTTTGAACGCCTTCGCGATTTGTGCCTGTCCATCCTGCACAGCGCCCGCGAGATCGCGTCCTTCAACCGAATACTGAATGCCGATATACCGGCTGTTGTTTTGCCGGTAAATCAGCGCCGCACCGTCGGCCTGGCTGATCGTCGCGACTTCACGCAGCGGGATCTGACTCCCCGACGGCGTGCCGACGAGGATGTTGCCAATCTGTTCAGGTGTCGACCGGAACTGCGGCTGGAGTCGCACGACGAGATCAAATGTCTGCTCGCCCTGCACGACCTGCGTTGCGGCGCTTCCACCGATCGCCGCCTCGATCAGTCCGTTGATCGTCGCAGCGCTCAGTCCGTACCGCGCGAGCTTCGCACGGTCCACTGTCACCGTCAGCGACGGCTGGCCGAGTTCCTGCACGAGCGTCACGTTCGTGATGCCGCGCACTTTTTCGAGCAGGTGCTTCACCTCGAGCCCCTTCACCTGCAGCACGTTCAAGTCCGTGCCGAACACTTTCACGTCGAGCGAACTCTTCAGTCCCGTCTCCGCTTCGTCGACGGCGTCCTCTGCGGGCTGCGTGTAGTTGAACTGGATCCCGGGGAACTGCGCCAGTTTTTTGTCGACCTCGGCAATGAACTCGGGCTTCGTGCGGTATTTCCCCTTCCACTCGCCGTACGGCTTCAGGCCGACATAAAACTCCGCGTTGTAAAATCCCGTTGCGTCTGTGCCGCCGTCGTCGCGGCCATGCTCCGACGCGACATCGGTGACCTCGGGGAACGTCGCAAGAATCTTTCGCACCTGCGGTACGATCTTCGACGATTCCTCGAGCGAGATTGTGTACGGCATCGTCGCGCGCACCCACAGAGCGCCTTCGTCGAGCTTCGGCATGAACTCGGCGCCAACAGAGAGCGTCAGCGCTGCTGAAATCGCGAACAGGGCGGCACTCCCCCACACAACAGCGCCGCGATGTGCGAGGCTCCAGCCGAGCAAACGTCCGTAGCGTTCCTTGATCCACTCGAACGCCGCGTTGCGCTTTTCTTCCACGCCGCTCTTCAGCACCCACGAGCAGAGAAGAGGCACGAGCGTCAGCGTGAGCACGAGCGCGCCGATCAGTGCAAAAATTGTTGTATCGGCCATCGGCTTGAACAAACGGCCCGACGGTCCGGAGAGCACGTAGATCGGCAGGAAGCCCGCGACGATAACGGCGATCGCGTACACAATCGGGCGATCGACTTCGGCCGCCGCCTGGATGATCACGTCGCGCACTGACATCCCCGGCAGTCGTTTGTGCGCGAGTTGTCGATGGATGTTCTCCACCATCACCACCGCGCCATCGACGAGGATACCAAAGTCGATCGCTCCAATCGACAGCAGATTGGCCGGGATGCTCTTGAGATCGAGACAGATGAACGCGAACAGCAGTGCGAGCGGAATCGTCGTTGCGACCACGAGTCCCGCACGAATGTCGAACAGGAAAAACACGAGTACGACGACCACCAGCACGATGCCGCGGAGAAGATTGTCTTCCACCACACGCGTCGTCAGCGCGATCAGATCCACGCGGTCGTAGAAGGTGTGGATCTTGACATCTTTCGGCAGGATGTGATCGTTCAGCTCCTTCGCTTTCGCCTCGGCGAGCTTCAGCACCGTCTGCGCCTGCTCACCGGTGCGCATCAGGATCACGCCTTCGACAGCGTCATCGCGATCGTTGAAACCGAACTGGCCGAGTCGCGGTGCGTAGCCGATCACCACGGTGCCGATGTCTTTGACCAGGACCGGAATCCCGTTCGACGCGGTCGTGATGACGACGTCGCCGATGTCTTCGGTGGTGGTCAGTCGCGCGAGGCCGCGGACATAGTAGAACTGTCCGCCCTCGGAGTAGAAACCGCCGCCCGAGTTGTCGTTGTTCGCGCCGAGTGCATTCGAGACATCCGAAATCGCGAGACCCGCACCGGCGAGTTTGGTCGGATCGACGAGCACCTGATACTGCATCGTCTGCCCGCCGAGGTTGGCCATGTCGGCCACGCCGGGGACACTCTTGAACGCTTTTGTGAGGATCCAATCGTTGATGACCTTCAGCTCCATTGCCGAGCGGTCCGGACTGTCGAGCACGTAGCGGTACACCAATCCTGATGGCGAGAAGAGCGGCGCAACGCTCGCGCTCACGCCGGCGGGCATTGTTGCGTCCGGCAGATGCTCGAACACACGCTGCCGCGCGAAGTACGGATCGGTGCCATCGCGGAACGTCATGATGACGTCGGAAAGGCCGTAGAGCGAAATGGAGCGCACGACTTTCACGCGCTCGACGCCGTTCATCTCCGTTTCGATCGGTACGGTCACGAGCCGCTCGACTTCTTCGGCTGCCTTGCCCGGCCACTGCGTGATGATCTCGACCATCGGCGGCGACAAGTCCGGATACGCGTCGACGGGCAAACGGCCGAACGAGTAGATACCGGTGCCGATCAGGACGAGCGCGCCGATGACGACGAGGAATTTCTGATTGAGCGCGCCGCGAACGATTTTATTCGCGAAGGACGGCTCGTCTCCCGGCAGCCCGTGAGGCGCGCCGGTTCCGGGTGTCTCGTGTGGATCGCTCACTGATTCTCCGCGAACTGCACGAAGAGTGCGCCGTCACCGACGACTTTATCTCCGGCGGCAAGCCCCGTGAGGATTTCATAGCGGTCGGCGAGACGAAGCCCCAGGTTGACGCGGCGGCGCACGAAGCCACCGTCGGCGGCAACCACGAAGACGAACGGCAGATTGTCATCATCGCGAAGCACCGCGGCCACGGGCACGAGCAGTCCGCTCCGTTCCTGACGCGAATGAATCACGACGCGGACAAACAGGTCGCGCTTCAGCAGCTGCCCGGGGTTCTCGGCGACGATGCGCACTGAAGTCGCCTTCGTACCCGGATCGACGATTGGCGCCACGTAGTCCACGACGCCATGCACTGCTTTCGTCGACGCGTCCGTCATGATGTCGACGCTCTCACCTTTCGTCACGAGCGGAATGTCCGCGGCGTAGACGCTTGCCATGACCCACATCGAGCTCAGATCGGCAATAGTGAACGCCGCCGTTGTACCGGCCGTGAGAAACTGTCCCGGGTTGATGAGCTTCTCGACGACCGTTCCGGGGATCGTCGCGACGATCGTGCCCTGCACAGGCGTGGTGCGCGTGCCATCGCGAATGGAAGTGATCGTTGCTTCGTCGACGCCGAGCGACTGCATCGCGAGCATCGCGGCCTCGCGGTCGGCTTCGGCGGATGCATTGTCGGAGCGCGCCTGATCGAGATCGGTGCGCGCGAGCGCGTCGTTCTTGAACAGTTGCTCGTCGAGCTTGAGGATTCGCGCCGCGTTGTGCACGGCCGTTTCGGCTTTGCGATACGTGGCGACAGCCGCCGCAAAGTCCGGTGAAGCGACGTTCGCGAGTGCCTGACCGGCGGTGACCTCAGTGCCAAGCGTCACGAGGATTCGCGACACGGGTCCGGATACGGCGGAGAGCACCTGCGTCGACTTATCGCCGTTGAACGCGACGGTACCGGTCACCTCGAGCAGCGGCGCGAAGTTCTCTTTCGCGAGCGTGATGATCTTGAGTTTGGTTTTCTGCTCGTCGGTGACTTTGAACGACGTCGGTTTCGTCGCAGCTGCGGCGACCGCAGCATCGGGCTTGCCGCCGCAGCCGGCGGCGAATGCGATCAGCACGGCGCACGCACAGGCGGAGAACGCGGGGCGCGTGACGGGGATGAGCAGTGGCGTACTCACTTGGAAGCTCCGGGGGCGAACGTGGAGAGCGGCACGCCGGCGGCGCGCTCGAGGTCGGACCGCGCCGAGTTGGCGGCGGCGAGTGCATCGGCATACTGGCTTTCGGCCGCGAGCAGCACGGTGCGGGCGGTGAGCACATCGAGCGCGGAGAGTCCGCCGAGCGCGTAGCTCGACGTCGCGACGCGATACGCCTCGCGCGCGGATGGCAGCAGCTGGTCGCGAATGAAAAGCACCTGACGCAGCGCCGCGTCTGCTGTCGCGAACGAAACGCGAACATCCTGTGCGACACCGGCCCGTGTATCGCGCAGCGTGGCTTCAAGCTCGAGCTCACGATGATGCGTTTCGGCGAAGTCACCTTTCGTATGCTGCCAGAAGAACACCGGGATCGGCATTGAGAGGCCGAGCGTGTAGGTGGTGTTCGAGTTCCAGGCGGGATCGCCGTAGTCGCGATTTGCGCCGGCGGTGATGTCGGGAGTGAAGGCGAGTTCTTTGGTGAGCGACGTGTTGGCCTTTGCACCGCGCAGCTGCGCGTCGAGCGCGAGGATCTCCGGTCTCGAGCGGAGCGCCGTCTGTTCGATCGCTTTCACATCGGGAAGCGCGTCGGGCGCGGTGAGTGAATCAACGGCGAGAATCGGCAGCCCGAGCGGACGGCCGAGCATCCGATTCAGCGCCGCCTCGGCGTTGGTGACATCGCGCGCATTGCCGATGAGATCGTTGTCGGCCGACGCGAGACTGACCGTTGCATTGATCACATCGAGGCGCGCGACGGTACCGGCGTTGAACCGTGCCTGCGTGCGCTGGAGAAAGTCTGCGGCGAGCTGGCGGGCTTCGGTGAAGTCGCGGCGGTGCAGTCTCGTGACGAGCACCGAGTCGTACACGCGCCCGGCCTGCGATGCGATCTGCTGCTGCACGAGCCGGAACTGCGCTTCGGATGCGTGAATGTTCTCGTTGCCGATCATATTCCGCAGCCGGAATTTATCGGGGAAGGGAACGACGATGCCGAGGCTCACCGGCCGCGAGGGCGCCGAGCCGATCGCACTGAAACGGGTCAGTGAATCGAGCGAGCCGGAGAGAGTCGGATCGGGAATCGCGATCCCTTCGATGCGCTGCGCGCGCACCTGCAACGTCTGCTCGCGCGCGATTTCCAATTGTGGATTCGCGAGGAGCGACGTGGCAATTGCCTGCCGCCTGGTGATGCGCAGTGTATCGGCAGCGGGATCTCCGCCGACGGCCTGCGCACGTTGTTGTGCGGATGCCGTTCCGGCGACGAGCGCCAGCGCGGCCATCCAGATGGACGTTCGCATGCGTTCCTTGGGGTTTGTTTGCAGAGTGCAACGCGGTGGATAACGATCCACGCGCCTTGATGAAGCTGGAGCACGCCAGTGGCGCGCTCAGTCCCTGGGCCGCCGCGAACTCAGGTGAGCTGCGGCGGGGCGCGGGGAAGTACCGTTGCGTCTGTGCGACGGACGGGTGCCACCGGTGCGGCAAGCGCGGCTGCGGTGTGAACGCGCTCGCCGATGATCGGCGGCGAACTCTGCGCGAGCGCGGCGTGCAGCGAGCGGACCGCGCACACAGCGCAGGTCGTTTCGTCGTGCTGATACTTGTGCTGCGCTCCTCGGTCCTCGGCATGCGCACCCATGCGTCCCTTTTCGCTCGGCTCGATCAGCGGAGAGAGCGTAATCGCGCCTTGCAACGCGAACAGCAGCACCAGCGCGAGCTGGCGAAGCCATCCGGATTGGCGGCGCAGGGGAGCGAATTGAGGGCGCATCGAGTACTGAGCCTACGCAGAGTGTGCGAGAAACGCTAGAGAACCGCTTATTATGGGAGTTATGCGCCTCATCGCGGCCCTCGGTCTCGCCGTACTTCTGCTTCGTCCGCTGGGCGCCCAGTCCGCGACGCCGGTCCCGGCGATTGAGGGTACGGCGGGGGACTGGAAGTTGATGTTTCAGGGGATCGCGTTCGTCCAGTATGACAATCAGGGCGGGCCCCGCGGCGCGAGCCAGGTGGGGAGCCTCAATTGGGCGATGCTCATGGCAACGCACGCGCTGGGCGATGGGCAACTCCAATTGCGCGCGATGCTCAGCCTGGATCCACTCGGCGTGGGAGGGAGCGGGTATCCGTTGTTGCTGCAAAGCGGAGAATCGTACAACGGGGAGCCGCTGCACGATCGCCAGCATCCGCACGATGCGTTCATGGAGATCGGAGTGAAGTATCAGCGCCAACTGTCAAAGGCGATCGGGCTTTCGCTGTACGCAGCGCCCGCCGGTGAACCGGCGCTTGGCCCGGTGGCGTTCATCATGCGGCCGTCGGCGATCGACAATCCCGTCGCGCCGATAGGTCACCATTGGCAGGATGCGACCCACGTCTCGTTCGGCGTGTTGACCGCTGGCGTTTTCACGAAGCGATGGACACTGGACGGATCGTGGTTCAATGGACGTGAGCCCGACGACCAGCGCTGGAACTTCGATCCGATCAAACTCGACTCGTATTCGGCGCGGCTCGGCTTTTCACCGGACGCGCATTGGAGCCTCAGCGCATCGTACGGTTATCTCAATAGTCCGGAGCAGTCGGCGCCGACAGTTTCCGAGCATCGTGCGGTCGGGTCGATCGCGTACGGCACTGCTGTCGGAATGGAAGGACAGTGGAGTTCAACGCTGATTTGGGGCGGCAATGGCCGCGATCACGAGTCACTGTCGAGCAGCGTCCTCGGCGAGACCGAGCTTTCGATCGACGCCCGCAACTCATTCATTGTGCGGGCAGAATATGTCACGAAGAGCGCTGCGGAACTTGTGTTGGACTCGGCGCCGTTCGCCACTGCGGCGAAGCGCAGCTTCGACGTGGGTGAGCTTTCGCTCGGATACGTGCGCGAAATCAAAAAGTGGGGCCGGGGCACGCTCGGGATTGGCGTGCTCGGCACGGTGAACTTCGTCCCGGTCGCGTTGCAGACCGCGTACGGCTCGACGACACCGCTCGGCGCGATGATCTTCGTGCGAATCCGTCCGCGCGCATCGGGAATGGCGGGGATGGACATGGAGCACATGAACTCCTCCAACGCGCGGTAGCCACGCGATAACGTTGCGCGTTCGCATTTCGTATTTACTTTGATGCGCATGCGCCGCCTGTCACCAGTGAGCCGGATTCTGATCGCCGCCATTGCATTCGTGCAGATGGCGGTGCCGGCGCTTGCGGTCGTTGCAGACGCGCAGCTGCTCGCGGATTCCGGTGGTGCGCCGCAGGTCCACATTGAAGATCACACGCAGAAGAGCTGCCGTCCGGTTCACCCGGACGATTGTGCGCTCTGCCAGCTGCTCACGCATTTCTCGGCGCCCCGCGGATCCGCGCCCGAGCTGCCCGTTGCAACCGGCGCGAGCTGCGCGGCACACGAAGGTCCTTCACTTCATCTCGCCTCGATCTCCCGTGCGCAGCAGCGTACGCGCGCCCCGCCCGTCAGCCTGAGCTGACTTTCGCCGCACGGCCGATTCCCGGCCGTCGCGCGCGCACAAAAACAATTACTGAAGACGCTCTCCCGGACTCCGGGGGCCGTCGTGCGCGCCGCCATGCGGATCTCTCAGGCAATTTGATTTTCGGGAGCAAACCGTGACTGCATCATCGTGGTTTCATCGCGTGAGCTGCGTGCTTGCGTGTGCAGCTGTGCTCTTTGTCGCACGCCCGGCCGCGGCCGCGCCATCGGGCGATTTGCACGGCGTTGTGGCCGATAGCGCCAGCGGGAATCCGCTGCCATCGGCGCAGGTCAGCGTCATGCGCGACGGCAAGATTGTTCAAAATACCCTCACCGATAATTTCGGGCGCTTCATTGTGCACAACCTCGGCGCGGGATCGTACGCCGTCAGCGTGCATTTCATCGGCTTCAAGCCTTACAGTGGAACAGTGACGGTCTCAAACGCCGACGTCCGGCTGAACATCTTGCTCGTCGTCGCCACGACGCAGTTGCAAGCGGTTCAGGTCACGGCCGAAGCACCTGTCGCGGTAGACACGCGCACCGGCGATCAGGTGTTCACGGAGCAGGAGTCACATGTTGCCCCGACCACCACCACGTCGCAGATCGTGCAGCAGTCGGTGGCCGGCGCGGCACGCGCACCGACAGGAGAGGTGCATATCCGCGGGCAGCATGCCGAGTACACGTACTACATCGATGGAATCCCGGTCGCGAGCGGCGTTTCTGGAAGTCTGAACGAGCTGTTCGATCCGGCGATCATTAACCGGCTCGATTTTCAAACCGGCGGATGGGACGCCGAGTACGGCGAGAAGAACGTGGCGATTATCAATGTCGCGACGCGGATTCCGACGGGCGCGTTTCACATGAACGCGTCGGCATCGGCCGGTTCGTTTGGCGCCGCGTCGCAGTCGCTCAACGTCAGCGGCAACAGCGGCAAGTGGGGCTTCTTTATTTCCGGATCGCGCTCGGTGACCGACATGCGGCTCGATCCGGTCGCGTTCGACACCATCACCTTCAAGCCGAACAACTATCACAACCACGGCGAGGACGATTTCGGATTCGCGAAGATCCAATACCAGCCCGGGAACGCAGATATCCTGACGCTCGATATGGACTGGGGGCGGACCTACTTTCAGGTTCCGTTCGACTCGACCGGTGGAGTTGTCGCGGACGATCATCAGCAGGATGTGAACGGTTTCGCGAATCTCGGTTGGCGCCATCGGTTCGGCGGATCGAGCGTTTCGGGCTCATCGGCCGCGAGCGAACTTTTTGTTGGTGCGTTCTATCGTCATGGGAGCCTCGATTACATCCCCGGCTCGACCGACACGCCGCAGTTCTTTTTCTATCCCGATACGACGACTCCCTACAATCTGCTCGAACACCGGTTCTTTGACACGTACGGCGCGAAGGCTGACTTCACCTACAAGCCGTCGAACGAATTCGAATGGAAGTCGGGAGTGCTCGCATCGCAGACGAGCGGCCACGAAAACTTCGTGACGACGGCCGGCAACGGGACGTTCGGCCCCGGCTCCAACTCAGGTCTCTCCGGCGGGGACTTCTCGGTGTACACGCAAATCGCGTGGTCGCTGACAGAACATCTCGAGCTTCGCACCGGAGCGCGCTACGACACGCACGCGGCACCGTTCGCCGGCACCGCATCGCAGTTGAGTCCGCGCATCCGGCTCAACTTCTATCCTGACAACGCGAACACCTTCTTTCTGTACTTCGGCCGCTTGTTCATTCCCACGAACGTCGAAGATCTGCGCAACATCACGAGCGTCGCGCAGGCCGGCGTCGCGACGGTGCCGACCTTTCCGGAGCGCGATGCGTTCTACGAAATCGGCTACCTGCACCGCTTCGGCGGAGGCGTCGTTGTAAAGCTCGATGGATATCACAAGGAGAGTTCTCCCGGCATCGACGACAACACGATTCCGGGATCGGCGATTGTCACCGACGTGAATCTTCAGCATGTGAGCAACACCGGAATCGAATTGGTGACCGAGTATCACCCCGACGGTCCGTTCTCGGGATACGTAAACGCCGCGCTCGACCACGCATATTCGTTCGGAACGGTGTCGGGCGGATTCTTCCCGGCTGCGCTTCCTGCGGGAGACTTCGATCTCGACCACGACCAGCGGCTTTCGATTGTCGCGAGCGGCACGTATTCGGCCGGACGGTTCTACGTTACTGCGACGGAAATTTACGGCAGTGGTCTCACCAACGGCGTGGATCCCGCGGACTGCGGATGCAGCTATGGTACGAGCGTTTTCTCGTTCAACTCAGGGATCAAAGTCGCGCCGAACTACATCACAAACGCCGCATTCGGATACTCGTTTACTCTCGCGGCAACCACGGTCCGGCCGGAGTTGTTCATCGACAATCTTTTTGATAGCCGATACCTGCTGAAGGGCGAGTTTTTCAGCGGAGCCGCAGTCGGGCGACCGCGGTCCGTGCAGTTGCGGGTGAACCTCGGCATCTGACCGGCATATAATTGAGAGCGGGGCGGCGTCGTATCCGGCGCCGCCCCGGGCAGGATCACCATGTATACCAGCGGAGCTCGCAGGATGACGAGAGCGTGAAGCGAAGGTATTCGATCATCGCGGTGCTCTTTCTCGCGAGCTGCAGCCACTGCTCCAGTGACAAGACCACGGGTCCGCCGGGCGGGAGCGGACCTGTTGCGTCGGTCTCTGTTACGGCCGGCGGGTCGCCTGCGATGTTCATCGGCGCGTCGATCACACTGACCGCCGCGGCGCACAACGCGGCCGGCGCGGCGCTCACCGGGCAGACGTTTACGTGGACATCGTCGAACCCGCTCGTCGCGTCGGTATCGTCGACGGGCGTGGTGACGGGCGTGTCGGCCGGCGTCGCGTCGATCTCAGCGGCGGTCGATACGATTGCCGGGCAAACCAGTGTGATCGTCTCGGCGTCGGCGGCGCAGCTCTCGTGCTCGGGCGTGACTCCGCTCGCGCTGAATGTGGGCGATGTGCATCAACTCACGGGGCTTGAGCGGTCATCGCTATGCATTGGCGGCGGTGCGGGATCGGAGTACGCGCTGATCGCGTTCAACTCGAGTCTCGATACGAGTGCGACGACGAGCACGGTTGCATTGACTGCGACGAACACTGTTGCTGCCGCGAACGCGCCAACGCCGCAGGTGATCGCCGGCGGGCCGCAGCAGTTTGCGCAGCGTGCGCGTCGCGACGTTGGATTCGAAATGCGGATGCGCGCGATGGAGCGCAGAGAACTCAATCCGAAGTTCGCGGCGGCACGGGCGTGGTTCGCGAATCGTTCGCGGCAGACACCGGGCCGAAAAGGGATCTCCGCGATTCTTGGCGTCAGCAACAGCGCCACGGTTGGCTCGCTGATCTCGCTCAACGGCAACGCGAACAGCGCGTGCGGAACACCGCAGCCGCGGGGCGCGATGATTGTGGCGATATCCAGCCATGCGATCATCGCGGTGGATACGCTCACGCCGCCCGGGGGCCTGACGACAGCGGACTATCAAGGTTTCGCCGCGACATTCGATACGCTGATCTATCCGATCGATACGCTCAACTTCGGCGTCCCGACGGACATCGACCGCAACGGGCATGCGCTGCTATTCTTTTCTCCGATCGTGAATTCGCTGTCGCAGGGTCGCGTCGGATCGTACGTGGGAGGGTTCTTCTTCTCGCGCGACCTCTTTCCGCTCACGACGACGATCGTCGGCACTGATACGCTCACGGGATGCGCCGGGAGCAATGTCGGCGAGATGTTTTATCTCCCGGTCGTCGATCCCAACAGCCAGTACAGCAGTTTCTTTCAGGACAAGGCGTCGGTCGCCGCGCAGTTGCCGAGCACCATCGTGCATGAGTTTCAGCATCTGATCAATGCGGGGCGTCATCTGTACGTGAACACGTCGGCGACCAGCCTGGAACAATCATGGCTGGACGAATCGCAGGCGATGCTCGCGCAGGAACTGCTCTACTATCACATATCCGGCTTCGGGCCGAAACAGAAGCTGACCTATCCAACGATCTCCACGGGCGCGAACGCGAACGGCACGCAGCTCGCGATTGCGCTCGCGAACGTCCAGAGCAATCTCGAGGATGTGAGCGTTTACATCCAAACCGCGGAATCGAGTACGCCCTACAACAACACGGAAAACATTCAGACGCTCGGCGCAGGCTGGCAGTTCATGCGGTACATGCTGGATCACACCACCGCGGGCACGCAGGCGAGTTATTCCCGCGCGATCGACAACGGGCTGGTTTCGGGTTTTGCGAACTTATCGAATGTGTTCTCGCAGTCGCTCCCGACACTCGCGACCACCTATCAATCGTGGGCGATCGCGCAGTACATCGACGGCACCGGCCTCACATCGAATGCTGCGTACTCCAATCCGAGCTGGAATTTCCGCAGCGTGATCGCCGGTTTGTTCAGTCAGTCGACGTACGCGCTCCTCACCCGGCCGCTGTTGCCGGCGTCGCCGGTTTCTGTTTCACTCCGCGGCGGAGGCGCGTCGTACATGCGCTTCCGGGTGAACGCCGGTGTGACCGGGCAGATCGTGCCGACGGCAAATGCTGTCGCATCGACCGCGGTGACCTACGCGCTCGTCAGGACTTTTTAGCGGACTTTCCCGAGCTCGCGAAGCCTCGCAGCATCGTCAGCATCCGACGATCGTTGGTGACCATGTCGTCGCCCTTCGGCGTCTCGAGAACTTTTGGGACCTTCGCGAGGCGCGTGTCCTGCATGATTTTCGCGAACGGTCCCGCGCCGATCATCCCCTCGCCGATCAGTTCGTGCCGGTCTTTTTTCGATCCAAGCGGTGCTTTGGAATCGTTCAAATGGATCAAGCCGAGCAGATCGAGTCCGATGATGTCGTCAAAGCGCGCCCAGACTCCGTCATAGTCCTTGATGAGATCGTAGCCGCCCGCAAAGACGTGCGCGGTGTCGAGGCACACGCCAACCCGTTTGCGCAGCTTCGCGGGAATCTTCTTGAGCAACAGTGCCATCTCCTCGAACGTCGAGCCGATGACAGTGCCCTGGCCGGCGGTGAGTTCCATCAGGAGACGCGTTGGGCCTTTTTCTTGCTCGAGCGCCTCGGTGATTCCGTCAGCGTTGCGGGCGATTCCACTCTCGCGATCGTCCATGAAATTCCCCGGATGCGACACAAGCGCGTCCAATCCGAGCGCATGGCAGCGGCGGAGCTCGGCGCGAAAACTCTCGATCGACTTTGCGCGCAGGGCGGGATCTGGCGACGCCAGATTGATCAGATAGCTGTCGTGCGCATTCGTGAACTTCACGCCGCTCTTCGCGAGCGCATCCCGAAAAGCCTTGGCGTCCGCCGGCGAAACTTCATTCTCCACCCAGCGATTCGGCTGCTTGGTGAAAATCTGCATCGCCGAGCCGCCGATGTCATCGGACCGTGGCGGCGCGTTCAGGACGCCGCCGGCGGTGGAGATGTGCGCGCCGAGCAGACCTGCCAAGCTGTGAGCGGCGGGTGGTTGGTTTTTGGTTTTCGGACGCTTGGCGGCCGACTTGTTCACTTTCTTGATCGAAGCCATTCGAGGGGATCCACTGCGCGCTGACCGGGGCGCATTTCAAAATGCAGGTGAGGTTCCATGTCGGGATCGGATTTGCCCACGGTTCCGATCGCCTGACCCTTCGTGATTCTCGTGCCCTTCGCGACGGAGATTTTTCCGAGCGAGCTGTAAATCGAATAATCGTTTCCGCCGTGCTGAATCACGACGGTGCGGCCGTATGTGCCGAAGCTCTCATCGACCAGCGCGACGACCCCTGCCGCGACGGCCTTCACCGGCGTGCCTTCCGCCGCCGCGATTCCGATGCCGTTCCAGCGCGTTGTCGTGTTGTTCGGATTGACCAGGCGTCCAAACTGATAGATGATGTTTCCATCCACCGGCCAGTCGAGGCGGCCGAAATCTGCGGTCTTCAGCGTGCTGTTCGACGGAAATGCTCCGCCGCTCCGTCCCTCGGATCGCTTTCGTTCGACCTCGAGCGACGCGATCACATTGCCAAGCCGCGCCTCGTCTTTCGCGATCTGCGCGAGCCTGCTTTCCGTCTGCCGCTCTTTCGCCTGTGCTTCGGCGAGACTGCGCGCACGTTTTTCATCGAGAGAGCGCAGCTGCTTTTCTTCATCGGCCTTTTGCTGACGTGAACTCTCGACGTCGTTACGCAGCGAAAGCAGCATCTGCCGCTGGTTCCCGATCTGTTTGCCAAGCGCCTCCACTCGCCCGACGAGCGCACGATCGCGCTGAGCCACCAAGTGCAGGTACTTGTAGCGCGCCACGAGCTCGCCGAACGACTGCGCGGAAAGCATCGCCTCTACTGAATACAATGCGCCGCGCTTGTAAATCTCCCGCACGCGATTGCGCAGGATCGCGCGCTTAATCGCGAGTTCATCCTGCGCACGAATGAGATTCGCGGTGGCGTCGTTCTCTTCTTCGCCGAGTGCGGTGAGCTGCCGGTCGAGCGTATGTACGGCGCGCGCGGTGGCGTCGGCCTGCCGCTCGATATTCGTGCGTTCCTCGGAGAGATCGTGCACGGTGGATTGCAGCTCGTGCATCCGGCGCTGAAGATCGGCTCGCTCGAGACGGATCTTTTCGAGCTCGTCCTTTTGCGTTTTGAGCCGCTCCGACGCGTTCTGCTGAGCCGGCGGCGGCGACTGCTGCGCGCGTGCACCCGCCGGGATCAGCAGCGCGGCGCAGAGCGCAGCGGCACGCGATGCAGACCCAATCCGGCCGCGCTGCACTACACGTCCCGTAAGTGCCGTCCGACGGAGAACGCGCTGCCGAGCAGGCCGATCAGCGCCCCGGCGGCCACGCCGCCGATGGCGTATTTCGCGTCGAAGAACTCTGCGCTGAACACGAATTTTCCAATCAGGGAATTGGCGGCGTACGTGAACAGCAGCGCCAATAAGCCGCCGAGCGTTCCCTTGAGCACCCCTTCAATCAGGAACGGGCTGCGAATGAACCCGTCGGTCGCGCCAACGACGCGCATGATCGAGATCTCACGCGCCCGCGCGAGCACGGCCATGCGGATCGTCGATCCAATGATGATCACCGCCACCCCGGCGAACGCCAGGCCGAGCACCGCGCCGGCGAGCGTCGCAATCGTGCGGATGCGATACAGCTTCTGTACCCACTCCTCGCCGAACCGCACGTCGTCGATAAAATCATAGTTCTTGATCCGCCCCGCGACTGACGCGACGGTCGCTGGATCGCGGTAGCCTTCTTTGAGCTTTACGTCGATCGATGCCGGGAGAATGCCCGCCTCAAACACATCGCTGAACTCGCCGAGTTCGCGCCGCGCGCGCACGAGCGCCTCTTCCGGCGAGACGAGTTTCACCGTCGAAACTTCCGGGAACGAGGCGATATCACCGAGCGCCGAGCTCGTCGCCTCGGCGTTCGTGCCGTCGACGACGAACGCGCGGATCTCAACGCGATCCTCGAGCTGATTGAGCTGGCGCCGGATGTTCAGCGCGACCAACCCGAACAGGCCAAACGCAAAGAGCGAGAACGCGATCGTCGTGACGCTCAGCAAGCTGAGCACCGGCGCGCGTTTGAACGCCATGAATGCCTCACGCCAGGCCAGCCTCATCGTGTTCTCACGCCTCATCGCCTCCCGAGGCGGGATATGCGATCGCCTGTTCCGCGGAATCAAAAACAATCGCGCCATGATTCATCTCGATTGTCCGGCACTCCGCGCGCCGGATCAGTTCGAGATTGTGTGTCGCCATGATGATCGCAGTGCCGCTCGCATTGATATCGCGAAGCAGCTGAAAGATTCCACGCGTCGCGCGCTCGTCGAGGTTGCCCGTGGGCTCATCGGCGATCAGTACAACGGGATCGTTCGCGAGCGCACGCGCGATAGCCACGCGCTGCTGTTCGCCGCCGGAAAGTTCACGGGGGAGGGAAGTCGCCTTCGACGCGAGCCCGACCTGGCCGAGCAGACGGCTGACCTTCGGACCGATTGCCGACGGCTGCGCGCCGGTCACTTCAAGCGCGAACGCGATGTTCGCCTCAACGGTACGGTCTTCGAGCAGCCGGAAGTCCTGGAACACCACGCCCATTTTGCGGCGCAGCTTCGGGACATCGCGGCCGCGGATCGTCACGGAGCTCACGCCGCTCACCTTCACTTCACCCTTGGTCGGCCGCTCCTCGAGAAAAATCAGCTTGAGGATCGTGCTCTTGCCCGCGCCACTCGGGCCGGTGAGAAAAACGAACTCACCTTTGCCCACGTGAAACGAAACGTCCTGCAGCGCCAGCCCGGTGCGGGGGAATTCCTTGAAGACGTGAGTGAAGCGGATCATCCCTTACTTTAACGCCTGTTCCAGATCGGCGATGATATCGTCGGCATCTTCGATCCCGATGCTGATGCGCAGATAGCCATCCGGAATGCCGATCCGGGCGCGTTCTTCACTCGACATTGCGGCGTGCGATGTGTAACGCGGCTCGCAAACGAGCGTGTCGACTCCGCCGAGGCTCGCGGCGTGCGTGATCAGCTTGAGGCGGCGCAGAAACTTCTCCGTGGCCTTGCCGCCGCCGGAGAGTTCGATCGCCATCATGCCGCCGAAACCGTCGAGCATCGCGCGCGCGATCTCATGATCCGGGTGATCGGCGAGCCCCGGATAGTGCACACGCTTCACCTCTTTTCGGTCCGAGCACCAGTGCGCGATTCGCATGGCGTTGTCGTTCTGCCGCCGCACGCGGACGTCCAGCGTTTTCAATCCGCGCTCAAGCAACCAGAGCGCGAATGGGTCCGGCGTCTGGCCCCAGACCATTTCCTTTTGCAGCACTTCCTGGATGTAGCTCTCGGTGCCGGCGACGACGCCCGAGAGGACGTCATGATGGCCGTTGAGATACTTGGTGGCCGAATGGATGACGACATCGGCACCGTGCTCGATCGGACGGAAATTTACCGGGCTCGCAAAAGTCGAATCGACCACGAGCGCGAGTCCAACTTCTTTCGTGAGATACGAAATCGGTCGCAGGTCGAGCACGCGGCAGGTCGGGTTCACCGGCGATTCGACAAAGATCGCCCGCGTCTCTTTGCGCAGCCGCTTGCGCCATGCGCGCGGCTCGAGCGGATCGACCAGTGTCACATCGATGCCGTTCCGGTTGAACTCTTCCATCAGGAGGCGGTGCGTGCCGCCGTAAATGAATGAACTCGCCAGCAGGTGATCGCCCGGACGGAGCAGCGCGAGCATTGCGCACGCCGTCGCACCCATCCCGCTGCTCAGCACGAGCGACGCCTCCGCGCCTTCGAGCATCGCGATGCGCTTCTGCACACGTTCGGCGTTTGGTGTGTTGCCGTAGCGCGTGTATTTGAGGCCGGCGCCCGTGCCGACTTCCTGCACGTAGTTCACCGACTGCACGAGCGGTGCCACAACCGGGTCGCCCACGTGGCGCGATTCGGCGCCGCCGTGGATCGCGATCGTGGAGAGTGAGTGGTGTCCCTTCTTCTTGCTCATCGCGTCGGTCTCCTCACGGTCGGTTCAGCGTCGGTCGAAGGCGTTACTTGTGCGTTATTTGAAGCGCGGCGGCGCAGCGAGCACCGGCCGGTCGGTGTCCACTTTGATCAGGCGTACGATTTCGGTTGGTGCGAGCCCCGCGATATCACGCACGACTACGCCGCCGCGCGGAATGCTGTCGTCGATCAAGACCGGCGTAAGATCGTGGCGCCGCGGGCCGTACACCCAGACCAGCTCACCGTCAGTGATCAGGCGCTTGCCCGCTTCATCCGCATTGAGCATGACCAACGGGCCGCGTTCGGCGTCGGAGACGCGAGTACCGATGAACCCGACGACTTGCAGCGGCGGGTTGAACGGCATTACTGCACCGGGCCCAGCGGGGTGTACTCCACGCCGTCGTGACGGAGGAGACGGCGTTGCAGCAGCGATTCGAGAATGCGCGCGAGCTCGATCGGATCGTGAGCGGAGATATCGGTGACGTCACCGGCGGCAGCAGACCCGCGCGCGTAGACCATCTCCCAGATTGCGCGCTCTTGATCGGTGACCGATCCAACGAGCCGCGCACCGCCGTCGGCGAACTGCACGACGAGGGCGAGACCGTGGTGGTCGAGCACGACTTCAATGGCTTCGAGGTGCGCGTCCGTGATGCCGTGAAACACGATGTATCCCGCGTGCGCATCCTGACCGGCGAGCGCGATGAGCAGCTTCGCGACGACTTCGTCCGCGCAGGAATAATCCATCATGCCGATGCGCGAAAAATCGAGCATGGCCACATCACCTTCGCTGAGCGCTTCGAGTTCCGTCTGAATGCACCGCCTCACCGCCGCACCCGTCGGGCGCGTGACGAGGTCCGAGAACGGAAGGTTCGCCGAATGGCGAAGGACCGAACCGACGTCGATTCGCGTCACGCTGCAACGCTCACTTTTTCTGGAATGATGATTTGCAATTGCGCACCCGGAAAGTACGCAAGATTTTCGCGGCGCGGCACATCGTCTTCCCAGCTCGGGATGAGGGCGATGCGCGCCGTGCCGCTTCGAACAGAAAACTTTCCTTCCCAGCGATGCACATAACCGCGGATTCCCTTGAGCCCCTGACCGCGGCCCGGATCGCCATAGCGGCTCACGCCGTTCACCACCGCGGCTTCGAGCGCGACGGCGTCGTCCCAGCGGTCGGAAAGTGCGCGACGCTGCCCGCTCTCGAGTGACGAACGGAAGCCAACGCCCGCATCACACACGGCAATCACCACGACGTATCTGCCGCCGAGCCTGCGACGATAGTTGTACGCCTGCACCATCACCCAGCCGCCGCGTCCCGCGTGCTCGACGATGTTCTGGCACGCCTCGGACAGCGTCATGGCGAAGCCCATCGTCGCGCGCGACTCGAGGTGCAAGTTATTCAAGAGAATGCTCGCGGCGCGTTCCTGAATGCGCTCAACCACACCATGCACGTCATCGCTCTTTGTGACCGGCGTCACTTCCAGCAGCACATCGCTCTCGCCCGCCGATCGCGGGCGCGGCACATGGCCGCGCACGTCGAACAGCTCTTCGGCGTAGCGAAAGAAGCCCGCGCGCGCCCAATACGAAACCGTGTCGGGATTTTCCGGCGGCAGGAACTCGGCTTTTTCATCGCGCGTCTGGGCGAGCGTCAACAGCGCCGTCAATCCGTAGGGCGTCGCGAACGTCGAGTGACGCGCGTCGATGATCACTTTCGCGTCGGCAGGGTGAGACGCCAGTTGCTCGAGCACGCTCTCAAATGTGAGATCGTCGAGTGAAGCGGGAACGGCGATGACGGCGGTCACGTAGGACTTAATTCTCTGCGCAAATAGTGAGCGAGCCCGGTGGCTCCGCGGTGTTCGACATTTCGTGCTGCGGCCTCAAGAGCCGCCCTCATCGCATCCGGAAAAATATCACCGGCAACGAGACGAGAGAAATATGTTGCGCCCCACACGTCGCCGCATCCAGTGGGGTCGCCGCCATCCGGCACTTGCGCAACTCGTGAAGGCACCAACTGTGTTCGGATTGCCCCGAGAGATTCGGCGCGCGCCGTGCGCGGAGCGCTCGCGAGATCCCGGCGGACATCGGCGAGTTTGTTGAACTCGGGCGCCGCGAAGTACACCACTCCACGAGCGCCGAGTGTGACCACGAGCGAGCGCACGCCGTTCGCGAGCGCCGTCGCGGCGAGCGCCATTCCATCCGGCGCGATCATCGCGAGCTCGTCTTCGTTCACCTGAAGCAGATCAAAGCAGCGGCACCAGTCGGCGATTCCCGGCAGCGGGCGCGGCGTGCGCAGTCCATCGGGCTGCACGGCAAGAACGATCGAATGGAGATCGCAGTAGATCGGCCCGGCGAAATGCTGCCGCAGCAGCTGGGCCGTTTGAAGATCGAGTTCGAAACCGCTGATCAAGTTCACGTAGAGCGCGTCGAGGTCGCGCACGAGCGGGGCGAGCCCGAGCCAGCTCCAGCCGGGGATACCGCCGGAGAGCACCTCGCTGCGGCGCTCCGCATCTGTATAGAAGAGCTCGACGCGATTGTTGCGGTACGGCACTTCTATAGGAAGGGCGTCGGGCGCGACGTGCTTCAGCGTGCGCAAAAAGTCCCGGGCCTGCGGTGCGAGATCCTCGCCGACCTTCACGAGCGGGACGAGTTCCCAGTCGGCCGGTAGCGCCGCGTCGAACGCGCTCAGCGCGTAAGTGATGCCGCCCCATTCCTGTACCGCCGCACTCTTTGGGTCGCGCCCGTGAATCACGTCCCACACGAACGTGCCGATCACGCCGACGCGTTTGCGGCGGCTCACGCTCCGGCCGGGTACACCGGGTACTGCGCGATGTACGTCGCGACGGCTCCGACGACGCCCGCCGTACCGCCGAGTTCGCCCGGCACAATCCGGCAGGCCTCGACGTTCGGCTTGAACGCCCGCCGCCGTACTTCCGCGCGCACCGGCCCGAAAAGATCTTCGCCCGCCTGCGCAACGCCGCCCGCCAGCACGACGACGTTTGGATTGAAAATGTTCAGCAGGTTCGCGACCCCGGTGCCAATAAATCGTGCGGTCTCGCGCACGACTTCACGGGCAAGCTCATCACCCTTCTTCGACGCGTCGTACACAATCTGCGCCGTGATGTTTGCGAGGTCGCCGTCGGCCATCGTGATCATCATCGAATCGTTCACGCCGACCAGCGCCTCCCGCGCGCGATCCGCAATGGCCGGCCCCGACGCATACGCCTCGAGACATCCATAGTTGCCGCACTTGCAGCGCCGGCCCGTGGAATCGATCGTCGTGTGGCCGATCTCACCCGCGGCGTCGCTGGCCCCGTGATAAAGCTTGCCGTTGAGAATCAGTCCGCCGCCGATTCCGGTGCCGATCGTAATCCCGACCACGTTCTGCGCACCGCGTGCCGCCCCGATCCACCACTCACCGAGTGTCGCGCAGTTCGCATCGTTATCGAGCGTCGCGCGAAGGCCGCTAATGTTCGACACGCGATCGCGCAGCGGGAAGTCAGTCCAGCCGAGATTCGGCGTGGTGATCACGAGCCCCTGCTCGCGATCCAGCGGGCCGGGGCTGCCGATTCCCACTCCGAGAAAGTCATCGCGTGCGGCACCGGTCTCGCGCATCGTCTGCGTGATCGTCGTCTCGATCATGGCGCAGATGCGGTCGACTACGGAATCCGCGCCGTCCGCCGCGAGCGTCGGCAGCGAGTGCATGGCGTGCTGACCCGATCCGTCCGCTTTCATCGCGCCGACGGAGATCTTCGTGCCGCCGAGGTCTACGCCGAGAACGAAACGTGTGCGCGTCATGGGAGCAATAAAGTATTCAACGCCAGCGAAACCTGCTCGGCTTCGAGTTCACGCATGCACTTCCAATGTCCGAGCGGGCACGTCTGCGGTCCGTGCGGGTGGCACGGACGGCAGGTGAGTGTTTCGTTGCCGATGGTTGCATGACGCGGCGCGAGCGGGCCGAACCCGAACTTCGGCGCGGTCGGCCCGAAGATCGAAAGCGTCGGCGTGCCGGCGGCGGAGGCGAGATGCTGCGGTGCGGAATCGTTCGTGGCCAAACCGGCGCAGCGTGAGAGCAGCTCGGCGGAGGCGAGCAGCGAGAGCTTCCCCGTCGCGTTCACGACACGTTCCGGTCCCGCTGAGCGCGCGATCTCTGCCGCGAGCGAGTCGTCCTCAGCGCCGCCGATCACCACAAGGCGATAGAGCGGCGCCAGTCGTGACGCGAGCGCGGGGAAGTGCGGCCAGCGCTTCGTCCCCCAGATGCTTCCCGGCGCGAGCGCAAAGAGCTGAGCGCCGTCGCGCGGGACGTCTTTGAGGAGCGCGTCTACCGCAGCGCGCTCCTGATCACCCGGAAAGAGCCGCGGGCGAATCACTTCGGGTACCGACGTCGCAGCGTCGCCAACCGCGAGGCGCCAGAGTCGCTCGGCGTGATGGAGATCTCCATGATATTTCGCGCGGCGCGTGTAGAGGAGTTTGCCCGCGGATGTATCGAAGCCGACACGTTCCGGAATTCCCGCGAACAGCGCGAGCGCTGCGCTGCGCCACGATCCCTGCGCCATGTAAGCCACGGTGGTGCCACGCGGAGACCCATCCGCGCGGGTGCGCAGCGAGCGCGCGAATCGCCAAAGCGCGGCGATTCCATTGTCACCGCCGCGCTTGTCGAACACGATCACATCGCGCACTGCGGGATGGTTTGCGAGCAGCGGCGCGGCTTGCGGCGTCACCACGACATCAACCGGCCCCCGCGACGCCAGCTCCGCGAGCAGCGGCGTCGTGAGGACGACGTCGCCGAGGAAGCTGGTTTGGATGACGAGACTGCCAGCCGGAAGCCGGAAGCCGGAAGCCGGAGGCGTTGCGCGCCCCGCGACTTCCGGCTTCCGGCCTCCGGCTTCGGCCGTCATCAGTCGACCTGCAACACCGCCAGAAACGCCTCCTGCGGAATCTCAACCGATCCCACCTGCTTCATGCGCTTTTTTCCCTCTTTCTGTTTCTCGAGCAGTTTCCGCTTTCGTGTGATGTCGCCGCCGTAGCACTTCGCGAGCACGTCCTTACGCAGCGGCTTCACGGTGGTGCGCGCGATGACCTTCATTCCGATCGCCGCCTGAATCGCGACCTCGAATAGCTGGCGCGGGATCAGCTCCTTCAGCTTGTCGGCGATCTTGCGGCCCCAGTCGTACGACTTGTCCTCATGAATGATCACGCTGAAGGCGTCGATGGCGTCGCCATTGATCAGCATGTCGAGGCGCACGAGCTTGCTGCGGCGGTACTCCAGCATTTCGTAATCGAGCGATGCATAGCCGCGCGAGATCGATTTCATTTTATCAAAGAAATCGAGAATGATTTCGCCGAGCGGAAACTCCCACTCGAACTCGACTCGTGTGGTGTCGATGTAGTGCATTCCCATGTACTCGCCGCGACGCTCTGTACCGAGCGTCATAATCGGGCCGATGTATTCCGTCGGCACCATGATGCGCGCCTTCACGTACGGCTCTTCGACATAATCGATGATCGACGCGGGCGGCATCAGCGCAGGATTTTCGACGAGCATGAGTTCGCCGTCCGTCTTGAACACGCGGTATTCCACGCTCGGAACCGTCGTGACGAGGCTGAGGTTGAACTCACGCTCGAGGCGCTCCTGCACGATTTCCATGTGCAGCAGGCCGAGAAATCCGCAGCGGAATCCGAAGCCGAGTGCCGTGGAGGTTTCCGGCTCGTAGGCGAGCGATGAATCGTTGAGCTGAAGTTTTTCGAGCGCGTCGCGCAGATCTTCGTATTGCTGCGTGTCGGTCGGGTACAGACCGGCGAACACGAACGACTTCACCGCCTGATAGCCCGGCAGCGGTTCAGTGGCGCGATTCTCAGCGTCGAAGACGGTGTCGCCGGCGCGCGTCTCTTTCACCGAGCGCACGCTCGCGACCACGTAGCCGACTTCGCCGGCGGTCAGAATGTCGGTCGGAACCTGACGGAGCTGGTTGTAGCCAACTTCCTGTACTTCGTAGACGCCGTCGTTCGCGCCGAACGTGATCTTGGTTCCTTTCTTAATCGTCCCGTCAACAACGCGAATGCTCGGCACGGCGCCGCGATAGCGATCGTAGTACGAGTCGTACACGAGCGCACGCAGCGGCGCCGTCGGGTCGCCCGACGGCGGCGGCGTCTTCTCGATGACTTTCTCGAGAAGCTCAACGATGCCCACCCCTTCTTTCGCGCTGACGAGCAGGATGTCTTCCGGCTTGCAGCCGATCAGCCCCACCACCTCGGCGCGCCGCTTCTCAGGCTCAGCACCCGGCAGATCGATTTTGTTGAGAATCGGAATGATCTCGAGACCCGCTTCCATCGCGAGAAAGAGATTCGACAGCGTCTGCGCCTGAATTCCCTGCGACGCATCAACGACGAGGATCGCGCCTTCGCACGCCGCGAGCGAACGCGAGACTTCGTATGTGAAGTCCACGTGCCCTGGTGTGTCGATCAGGTTCAGCTCGTACGTTACGCCGTCTTTCGCGGTGTAACTCATGCGGACGGCGTTCAGCTTGATCGTGATCCCGCGCTCACGCTCCAGATCGAGCGTATCGAGGACCTGCTCCTGCATCTCCCGCTTCTGGAGCATGCCGGTGGCCTCGATGAGCCGGTCCGCCAGCGTGGACTTGCCGTGATCGATATGAGCTACGATGCAGAAATTTCTGATTCGGTCGAGCTGCAAAGCTTTCCTGGGTGAAATGAATCCTTAAGTATAGTGTCTGGGAGAGAGCGGGTGGGTATGTCCCGACGAGTCCGCTCGCTGTATGGACGGAGCTCGGCGGGACATACCCACACGCGAACGACGCCCGCCCCGTGGGACATGCCCCGGAGCGGCCGACCGACGTTGAGCATTAGGCGCGAGCAACGCGTAACTGCAGTTACATTCCGCACGGAATAATGGCCGACAAAAGCTCGCGCGCCGACCTGATCGATCCTGCTTCGTTAGCGGCCCTCGGCCGCATCGAAATTATTGCGCGTTGGGTAGTGGAAGGATTTCTGATGGGACTCCACCGGTCCCCGCGCAAAGGATTCTCGGTTGAGTTCGCCGAGCACCGCGCCTATCAGCCCGGCGACGACCTCCGCTTTCTCGACTGGAAAGTCGTCGCGCGCGCCGACAAATGGCTGATCAAACAGTTCGAAGAAGAAACCAACCTCAAGGCGACAATCGTCCTCGACGTCTCAAAATCGATGGCGTGGAGCGGAGCGCCCGGGCGGCTCACGAAACTCGCGTACGCCGAACAGGTCGCCGCGGCGGTTGCATGGCTGCTGCTCCGCCAGCGCGATGGCGTCGGGCTGATCCGGTTCGACGACGAAGTGCGGACCGTGATTCCGCCGCGCGGCCGGTCCGTTCAATGGCGCAGGATTGTCACCGCGCTCGAAGATCCCGGTTCGGGAAAGGGCTCTGACGCTCCAGGCGCGCTGATGAAAGCCGCGCAGCTCGTGATGCGCCCCGGCATGGTGGTGGTGATCTCCGATTTGCTGGTCGACGAAGAAGAGATGACCAAAGCCGTTTCGGTGCTGCGCGCGGTGGGACACGATGTCACCGTGCTGCACATTCTCGATCCCGCTGAACGCGATCTTGCGATCGCGAAGATGGAGACCGAGTTGATTGACACCGAAACGGCCGCGTCCGTGAACGTGATGCTGAGCGAAGTACGCGATGCATACCGCGAGACGGTTCAGGTCGCGATCGGCGAGTGGCGCGACCGGCTCGCCGGAACGGGCGCGTCGTACGAGCCGGTGTATACCGATCAGCCCTTTGGCGTGGCGCTCCGCCGCGCATTCGCAGCGCGCCAGCATCTCCCTTAGAGCAACCCTTCTGCCCGCATGAATTTTCTCGCGCCATTGGCCCTGGTATTGGCCGGTGCGGCGGCTGTGCCGCTACTCCTCCATTTGTTGCGCCGGCGCACGGGCGAGAAAGTGGATTTCCCGGCGGTGCGTTACCTGCTGCGCGCAGAGCGCGAGCATTCGCGCCAGTTGAAGCTGCGCAATCTGTTTCTCATGCTGCTCCGCGTCTTTGCCGTGCTGGCGCTCGCGCTCGCTGCGGCGCGCCCGATCGGGCGGCTCGTGGGGAGTTCGCATGCACCGACTGCCATCGCGATCGTGCTCGACAATTCGCTGAGCACGTCGGTGGTGATCAATGGTGCGCCCGTGTTCGCGCGGTTGAAGGAGGCAGCGCGCAGCGCGTTAGGCCGCGCCAACGCGAGCGATCGAATCTGGCTGGTCACGGCCGACTCTCGCGTGGTCGGCGGAAGTGTGAGTGCCGTTCGATCGGCGCTCGATCGTACGGAACCGCTCGCCGGCGCGGGTGATCTTCGCGCGGCCGTGGCGCGAGCGGCGCAGCTCGTGCGCGGCGCCGGATTGCCGTCACGTCAGCTCGCCATTCTTACCGACGGTCAGGCGACAAGCTGGGCGTCGGCTGTTCCGCTCGATGGCGTCGCCGCGACTGTCTTCGCGCCGGCACTTACGCCGCCGAAAAACCGCTCCGTGCTCAGCGCGGATGCCGAGCCGCCGCACTGGACGCCTCGCGGCGCGGTGCGCGCGACGACGACCGCGACCGACTCCGTCACGTTCCGCGTTGCACTCGGCGCACGCGCCGCGGCACGCGGGATTGTCGCGCCCGGCGAGGATATCGTCGTACGGCTCGCGCCGTCCGAGCGCGGCTGGATTGCCGGCGCTGTAGAGCTCGAGCCCGACGAAATGCGCGGCGATGACGTGCGCTGGTTCGCCGTCCACGTTGGTCCCGCTCCCGGCGTTTCTGCCGGGCCCGGCGCAGGCGCATTCGCAAAAACCGCGGTCGACGCGCTCGCGCAGGAAGGGCGCGTCGCGAACGGCAACGACATCATCATTGGTGGCGCTGAATCGGCGAAGCGACCCGGAGTCCTTTTTGCTCCGTCCGATCCGGTGCAATTGGGCGCCGCGAATCGCGCGCTGGAACGCGCGGGAGTCCCGTGGAAATTCGGCGCCGCGCGAAGCGGGCCCGCACCTATCACGGGCACCGGACTCACCGGCGTCAGTGCGCTGCGCTGGTATGCGATCGAACCGCGCGGAGCGCAGGAGCCGGGGAGCGTCGACACCATCGCGCGGATCGGCACTGACCCATGGGCTGTGGCTGGTGACGGCTACGTGCTCGTTGCATCGCCGCTCACGGCAGAAGGCACCGATCTCCCGTTGCGCGCGAGCTGGGTCCCGTGGCTCGGATCCGCGATTGCCGATCATCTCTCCGGAGACGCCGGCGCGATCACCAATGCCGCGCCGGGCGCGACCGTCGCGCGTCCCGCGTGGGCGCGCGAACTCGAGGAACCAGATGGCACGCGCCGACCCGTGCTCGATTCGCGCCTCGAGGCGCCGTCGCGCCCCGGTGTGTACTTCTGGCTCCGCGGTACACAGCGTGCCGGCGCACTCGTCGTGAATCCCGAGATCAATGAATCGGATCTCACACGTTTGCCAATCGCGCAGCTCGGCTCGCGGTTTGCCGGCGCGGAAGTTTCTGCCACCGATGACGCAGGCAAATGGACGGCGTCGGCATTTTCGTTCTCGGGCCGCCGCGCGCTGGATGGCGCGTTTATCGGCCTCGCGCTGCTCCTGCTCGCTGCCGAAGCGATCGTGACGCGCGCGATCGCGCCGAAAGCGGACTAACGGTGCACAGCTAGTGGCGCTTCCTTCGCTCGTCGAACGGCTCTCGGAACTTCCGGCGTTCAGGCGGCTGCTCTCCACGCTTCCCGCAGCACGTGGAACTCAGCGCGTCTCAGGCCTGGCCGGTTCTTCTGACGCCGTGCTGGTCGGTGCGCTCGCCGGGAATGCGCCGAACCGAATGCTGACGGTCGTCGCCGATCAGCTTCCCGAGGCGGAGCGCTGGCTGGCTGACCTGCAGTCGGTGCTCGGCGAAGCGACCGTCGCGCTCTACCCACCGCGTGAAGGATTCGGCGAGGTCGAGCCGCACGCCGAAGTCGCTGGCGAGCGCGTCGAAACGCTCGAGCGCATGACGCGCGGCGAAGTTCGCATTCTGCTCACGACCGCCCGCGCGATTCTCGAGCGCACCCGGCTTCCGAAAGCACTTGCATCTGCGCGGCTTGAAGTGCGCGTCGGCGATGTGTGGCGGCTCGACGCACTCGCCGCGCATCTCGAGTCTGTTGGATTCGAGCGCGTCGAGATGGTCGAGGACGTTGCGCAATTCTCCGTGCGCGGCGGGATTGTCGACGTGTACGGATTCGGGATGACCGATCCCGTGCGCCTGGAATTCTGGGGCGACGAACTCGCCGAGCTGCGTCACTTCGATCTGCTCACACAGCGCACGTCGAAGCCCGCGGAAGTTGCGCTGATTCTTCCTGTTGACGTGAGCGGAGATTCAGACGCGGAAGAACGGTTTGAGCGCACGACGCTCGCCGCGCTCTTTCCGCCGGAAACTCTCGTGATCATTCCGGCGGGAATCCATCTCGAGCCGGAGATGATCCGGACGTGGGACGAAGCCGCGCATCACATCGAACTCGCGCGCCGCCGCGGCGAAGACGCCGCGCGTCGCGACGAACTGTATCAGCCGCCGCGCGACGCGATGGCATCGCTCGCGACCTTTGCCACGCTCGAGATTCTCGAGTTTGGTTCGCGGCATGCCGAGCACAGCGACACGGTCGTATTCCCGCTGCGTCAGCCGGAGACAATCGACCGCGACATGAAGCGCCTCGCCGCGCTCGTGCGTGGCGATATCCCGACGATCATCCTCTGCGACAACGCGGGCCAGGCCGAGCGTCTCGATGAACTGCTCGCGGCGCGTCCGGGCGAACCGAGTCCGGCTGCGCTGGCGATCGGCGTGCTCGGCGGTGGGTTTGTCATTCCATCGTCCGGTTCGACGACCGGGCTCCGCGTTCTCACAGACCACGAAATTTTCCGCCGCGAACGCAGGATCCGTCGCTCGCGAAAATATTCGACCGGTGTCGCACTCGAAGCCGTCACCGCGCTCAAGCTCGGCGATTATGTCGTGCATCTCGAGCACGGCGTCGGGATTTATCGCGGGATGAGCACGATCTTCTCCGGCGAGACGACGATCGAAGTGATCGTCATCGAATACGAAGGCGGCGATCGCCTCAATGTGCCGCTGTATCGCATCGATCAGGTCGAGCGATTCCGCGCGGTTGGAGACGTCTCCGAGGACGCACCACCGCCGCGCCTGCACCAGCTCGGCGGCACGCGATGGACGCGCCAGCGCGATCGCACGCGCGGTGCGATTCAGGAGATGACGGTAGAGCTGCTCGATCTGTATGCCCGTAGAAAGGTCGCGAGCCGTCCGCCGCACTTTGTTGATACCGCGTGGCAGCGTCAGCTCGAATCGAGCTTTTTGTTTGAAGACACGCCCGATCAGCGAAAGGCGACCGACGATGTAAAGAAGGACATGGAGAGCACGCGTCCTATGGACCGCCTGCTCGTTGGCGATGTCGGTTACGGCAAAACGGAAATCGCGGTGCGCGCCGCGTTCAAAGCCGTGCAGAGCGGGCGGCAGGTGGCGGTGCTCGTGCCGACCACCGTTCTCGCCGAGCAGCATGCGCGAGTGTTTGGCGATCGCTTCGCCGATTTTCCGATGCGCGTCGAGGTGATGAGCCGCTTTCAGGGCCCAAAAGCGCAGAAGGAAATCGTCGCGGCGCTGAAGGACGGGAAAGTCGACATCGTGATCGGCACCCACCGGCTGCTGTCGAAGGATGTGGGGTTTGCGAAACTCGGCCTGATCATCGTCGACGAAGAACACCGCTTTGGCGTGAAGCACAAAGAACGTCTGAAGCAGCTGAAGCTTGAAACCGACGTGCTCACACTGACCGCGACCCCGATCCCCCGCACGCTGCATCTCGCGCTCGCCGGCCTGCGCGACATGACGCTGATGCAGACGCCGCCGCGCGACCGCTCGCCGGTGCTCACGTTCGTCGAGCCATGGGACGATGGACTCATAGACGAAGGCATCTCCCGTGAGCTGGACCGCGGCGGTCAGGTGTTCTTCGTGCACAATCGGATCGAGACCATCGAAGCGATTGCCGATCACGTCCGCCGCATTGTTCCGCGTGCTCGCGTCGGCGTCGGGCACGGTCAGATGCACGCGCGTGGTCTGGAAAAAGTGATGGAGCAGTTCGTCACCGGCGAGATTGACGTCCTTGTCTCGACATTGATCGTCGAGAGTGGTCTCGATGTGCCGAACGCCAACACGATGTTCGTGAACCGCGCCGACCACTTGGGTCTTGCCCAGTTGTATCAGCTGAGAGGACGCGTCGGCCGGTCGCATCGCCGCGCGTACTGCTATCTCATGGTGCCGGACACAGTCGACGAAGACGCGGAACGCCGTCTGAAGGTTCTCGAACATCACACCGAGCTCGGCGCGGGATATCGCGTCGCGCTGAAGGACATGGAACTGCGCGGCGCGGGGAATCTCCTCGGCCCCGAGCAGTCGGGCTTCGTCACGGCCGTCGGTTTCGATTTGTACCTTCGCATGCTCGACGAAACCGTTCGTCGGGTGATGCGCGGCGACAACGCGCCGCCACCCCCGCCGGCGGACGTCTCGCTCGATTTGCCCGCGTTTCTGCCGGATGACTACATCCCGAGCCAGGACGCCAAGCTCGACGTGTACCGCCGCCTTTCGACCATCAGCGAGTCGGCGGCAATCGAAGATGTCCGTCTCGAGATCCGCGACCGTTTTGGCCCGCTCCCTCCGGCGGCCGAGGGCTTCTTCCATGTGGCCCAATTGCGGGTGCTCGGGGCCTCCCTGGGCATAGAGGGAATCATGGTGCGCGGAGACGAAGCCCGTGTTACCTTTCGAGACGATGCGTTGCCGCGCATGAAGCCGCTCGCGGCCTCCTTCAAGGACGTGCAATTTCAGGTCGATGTGCGGCGCGTGCAGCCTCTGTCGCTCAAGCTCACGCGGCTCGGCGGATCGCCCATTCTCGAGGGCCTGGTCCGCGCGCTCCGAACAATTGTTCACTCATGACGGTCGCAGCTGCCGTCCGCCCGGTTTTTTTATCCTCTGCCAGTAAATACATGTCTCGCATTCGTTTCCGCGCCGCCGCGCTCGCCGCAACGTTCGCCCTCACCGCCTGCGCAGGGCTGAAGGACGCGCTGACCGCGCACGTCGACACCGTCGCGCGTGCCGGCGGACAGGAACTGACTGTCCAGCGCCTCTCGCAGATGATGGATTCCGCCCACGCGCCCGCCCGCAAGGATGTCGCGCTGGCGATCACCAACATCTGGGTGAACTACCAGCTGCTCGGCGACGCCGCAGCGCATGGCGACTCGATGAACGATCCGAAGGTTATCGAGGACGCGATGTGGGCACAGGTCGCGCAGATCAAGCTCAAGAAGCTTTTCGCGGCGGTCTCGAAGGCCACGCCGTCGCTCGATCCCGCGAGCTATGAAAAGCATTACAACGACGGCGACATGCTCGCCGCGCGCCACATCCTGATCTCGGCCAAAAAGGGCACCGCGACGCCCGCACAGATGGACGCGGCAAAGAAGCAGGCTGAGTCGATCGCCAAGCAGGTCAACGCGGGCAACTTCAACGCGATGGCCAAGAAGTACAGCGGCGACCCCGGCTCGAAGGACAACGGCGGTGATCTCGGCGTGTTCCAGAAGGGCCAGATGGTGCCGGAGTTCCAGGCGGGCGTGCTGGCGCTGAAGCCGGGCGAAATCTCTGGACCCGTTCAGTCCGATTTCGGGTATCACATCATCATGCGTGAGACCTGGGCAGACGCGAAGGACAAGTTCACGAAGGCATACTCGGGCGTCGCGACTCAGTCCGCTGAGAGCACGTACGGTGCCAACATCGAGAAGGCCGCGAAGATCGAGATCAAGCCGACGGCAGCGAAGGCCGTTCGCGCCATTGCCGCGGACCTCGATACCTATCGCGACGACCACACAGAAATCGCAACGGCCAAGGGCGTCGACATGACGGCCGCGAAAGTTGCCAAGTGGATGGCCGCATATCCGCCGCAGACGCAGATCCGTGAGAAGCTCCAGCAGCTGCCCGACTCGGTCATGGGCTTGTTCGCGAAGCAGCTCGTCGTGAACGAACTGATGCTGAAGGCCGCAGACAGCGCGAAGATCGACCTCGACTCAACGGAGAAGGCGAATATCCGCCAGCTCTTCTCGGGTTCGGTGGTGGCGTCGTTCACCGGTCTCAACATCACGGCAGCCTCGCTCGCCGACAGCGGCAAGAGCGTGTCGGCGCGTGAGAAGATCGCCGCCGGGCGCGTTGAGGCGTACATGAACCTCCTGCTCGCGAACAAGGCGCAGTTCGTGGACGTATCGGAGCCGGTTTCGCGTGCGCTCCGCGCGAAGTACGAGGCACGCGTTGTTCCGGCGGGAATCGAACGTGCAGTTGCCGAAGCACAGAAGTCGGCGGCAAAGGCCGATTCTGCAAAGGCCAAGAACATGCCGCAGTCGGCCGTGCCGGCTCCGGGTCCTGCAGGCGCGGCCGCACCGGCAGCGTCCGCACCGGCTGCCCCGGCGCCTGCGCCTGCGCCGACCAAGAAGCCGTAACGAAACGAAGTGATCTGCAAGAGAAAAAACGGAGATCGTATGAAGCACACGCGGGCGTTCGTTCAAACAGTTCTTTGCATCTGTGCTGCGGCTCCGCTCGCGGCGCAGCAGCCCGGATCTGTCACGGCGCCCGCTGCGCCGAAGGCAACGGTAACGCAGCCGATGCCTCCGATCGGTCTGATGATCGACCGGATTGTGGCTGTGGTCGGTCAGAAACCGATTCTGTTGAGCGAGCTCATGGACGCGATCTTCACGTTCAAGAGTGCCGGCCGCGAAGTGCCGGATCCGCGCGACACGACGACGTTCAATCCGTACATGCGTGACCGCCTCAGCGACATGATCGATCAGGAAGTCATGATCGCCGTCGCGAAGCAGTACAAATCGGAAGTCGACGACAAAGAAATCGCACCTGACGTCGACAAGCACCTGAAAGAACTGCACGGAAAATTCAAATCAGATGCGGAGTTCCGCACGCAGTTGAAGGCCGAAGGGTTCGGCACTGAGACCGACCTGAGGAATTCGCTTCTCGAGAGCCGCCGCCGCGATCTGCTTCAGCAGATGGCCGTGGATTCGCTGCGCGCGCACGGCCGGCTCGCCGCGCCCGTGAATGTGACGGAAGTGCAGGTGAACGCCGCGTTCGACAAAGCCAAGGACAAGATCGGGCGTCGTCCGGCGACGATCGCGTTCAAGCAGATCGTCGTGGCGCCGAAGCCAAATCCGGCCGAACGCGCTGCCGCGAAGGTGAAGGCCGATTCGATTTTGGCGGTGCTCGAGAAGGGCGGCGATTTCGAGACGATCGCGAAGAAAGAGTCCGGCGATCCGGGATCGAAGGATGCCGGCGGCGCACTGCCGTTCGCGCGGCGCGGAACGATGGTCGAAGCGTTCGACCGCGCCATCTTCTCCGGCGCACCTCCGGGCACGATCATCCCGGTTCCGATCGAGACGCCGTTTGGTTTTCACATCATTCGTATTGATCGTGTGCTGCCGGCACAGGTGAAGGCGAGTCACATTCTGATCATTCCGAAAACCGATTCTGCGGACGTCGCCCGCGCGCGCCTCACTGCGGACTCCGTGATCATAAAGTGGCGCTCTGGAACTCCGTACGACACGCTCGTGAAGTACTATCACGATGCTGACGAGACCCGTATTCAGTCCGAAATCGCGATCGACTCGACGATGCCGCAGGAATATCGGGACGCGCTCGTCGGCGTGAAGAAGGGCCAGCTCACTCAGCCATTCGCGATTCCCAATCCGCGCACCGGCCAGCCCAAGTTTGCGGTCCTGCTGATTACGGAACGCAATGACGGCGGCGACTACACCATGGCCGACCTGCGCGACAAAATTCGCCAGCAGCTGGTTGAAGAGGCGCAGTTTCGCCGCATGATGGACCAGCTGCGCCGGGAGCAGTTCGTAAAGATCACGATGTGATGCGGTCGCGCCCGCGGCTCGCCATCACGCTGGGCGATCCCCGCGGGATTGGCGCGGAGATCGTTCGCAAGGCGCTGGGTGATGCGCGTGTGGCCGCCGCGTGCGAGACCGTGATTGTTGGGGCCGCCGGGCTCGATATTCGTCCCGACATCGCGGTGGGGTCGTGGCGGAACTCGGGTGAGTTTGCCGATGCGGGCCGCTTGGCTGGCGCTGCAATCGAGCGCGCAGTTGAGATGGCGGCTGCGGGTGAGGTAGACGGGATCGTGACCGCACCGATCGACAAAGCCGCGCTTCACGCCGGTGGCTATGATTTCCCCGGCCACACCGAAATGCTGGCCGCGCTCACGAACTCGCGGACTGCGATGATGCTGGCGAGCGATCGCCTCCGTGTGGTGCTCGCAACCACTCACATCGCGCTACGTGATGTTCCCGCCGCCGTGACACCCGACGCGCTCGCATGGGCCGCGCGTCTCACCCGGGACGGTTTGCGGCGCTGGTATGGGATCGCCGAGCCGCGGCTCGCGCTCTGCGCGATGAATCCGCATGCAGGAGATGGCGGACGATTTGGCGACGAAGACGAGCGGATTCTGCGGCCTGTTGCGCGGGACGAAGGACTGTCAGGGCCTTTTCCGGCGGATACAGTTTTTGTGCGGGCCATGCGCGGAGAGTTCGACGCGGTGATCGCGCCGTATCACGATGTGGGAATGACAGCGATCAAAGTGGCGAGTTTTGGGCATGCGGTGAATGTCACGCTGGGGCTGCCGTTTCCGCGGACTTCGCCGGATCATGGGACGGCGATTGATATCGCTGGGAAGGATCGGGCGGATGCTGGATCGATGATTGAGGCGATTCTTGAGTGTGCGAAATTTGCGGCACTCAAAACTACGGCGACTGGCGACTCGTAAATGGCGATCTGGTGCATAGCGAATGGCGAGTAGCGCGCAGACGGTCTCCGCGCCACTCGCCATTCGCTATGCACCAAATTGCCGATTACGAGTCGCCAGTCGCCAATTGTCTCTCGACCGCCAGTGTCTCGATTCTGCGCCCATCCATCGCGCGAACCACAAACGTCGCCCCCCCGCCCGTGACCCGATCACCCACCACCGGCAACCTCCCCAGCACCCCAAACACATACCCGCCAACCGTCGTGTAATCCTCTTCAGGAATCGTGAGCGTGTACGTCTCGTTGGCTTCGCGAATATTCATCGCGCCCTCGATCAACACTTCGCCGCCTGACACCGGCACCGCTCGCGCCTCGATGCTCTCGTCATACTCGTCGAGAATCTCGCCGACAATCTCCTCGAGCAAGTCCTCCATCGTCACGAGCCCGGCCGTGCCGCCGTACTCATCGAGCACGATCGCCATATGCTCTTTGCGTGTCTTGAAATCGGCGAGCACTTCTTCGACCTCGCGTGACCCCGGCACGACGTGCACATCGCGCATGATGTCGCGCACGGTGAACTCATCCAGCATTTCACGCAGCACGCTCAGCAGATCCTTCACATGGATCATGCCGATGATGTTGTCGATCGATTCATCGTACACGGGAAAGCGCGAGAACCCGGCCTCCTCGACCACTTCGAGCGCATCGTCGAGCGACGCGTCGGCCGTCATCGCGATGATGTCGGTGCGCGGTGTCATCACGTCGCGCGCCTTTTTCTCCGAGAACTCGAAGACTTTGCCCAGCATTTCGGCGTCCGTCGTTTCGAGCGCGCCCTGTTCTTCGCTCTGTTCGACGAGCATCCGCAGTTCATCGGGCGAGTGCACCGACTCGCGCTGGATTTTCGAGCTCTGCCCGAACACGCGCAGCACTCCACCCGCGGACCAGTTCAGCACGTTGATAAATGGCGATGCGATCCACGCAAACGCGAGCAGCGGCGGCGCCAGCCATTTTGCGATCTGCTCGGGGTGGTTCAGCGCCACCGCGCGCGGAGCCAGCTCGCCAAAAACGACCTGTAAATAGGTCGCCAGGAGCAGTGCGACTATGGCGCCGATGCTGACGCGTAGCGATTCTTCAATCGGGAACGGGAGCGTCGCAAAGAATGCCCCGAACGAATGTCCGAGGGCGCTTTCGGCGGTCCAGCCGAGTCCCAGTGAGGCGAGCGTGATGCCAAGCTGGCTCGCGGAGAGAACGCGGGCGAGATTTCCCGAAGCGGAGAGGGCGAAGCGCGCGACCGGATCGCCGGCCCGCACCATCGCCTGCAGCCGGGTGCGCCGCGAGCGCACGAGGGCGAACTCCACCGCCACGAAATAGCCGTTGAGGACCAGCAATACGACGATGACTGCAATGCGTTCGAGCACGGAGCCAAGTTACGCAGATTGTTCGGCGCCTCGCCAGCGCGGCTTGGCGGGCGCCGGTCATTCGCACAGCCACTCCGGCCATTCGCATGGCGACGGGCACGATCACAGCCATTCGGCTCATGCTGCCTCAGGCGGCCTCAAAGGCGCGCTGATCCTCACGACGATCTTCCTGATTGCCGAGGTCGTCGGCGGCCTTATTTCCAATTCGCTGACGCTGCTCGCCGACGCGGGCCACATGTTCACCGATGTCGGCGCGCTGGCGTTCTCGCTCTTTGTGGTCTGGCTCGCGAAACAGCCGGCCACTTCACAGAAGACGTACGGCTATCTCCGCTGGGAAATCCTCGCCGCACTGCTCAATGGCGGCGTCCTGCTCGCGGTGTCGGCGGGTATCGTTTGGGAGGCGATCGGGCGGCTCCGCTCGCCGCAGCCGGTCGAGACGGGACTGATGTTCGCGATCGGTTTGGCCGGTCTTGTTGTGAATGCGATCTCGGCGCGCCTGCTGCATTCGGGATCGGGACATTCGCTCAACGTGCGCGCCGCCTACCTGCACGTGCTCAGCGATCTGCTCGGCTCCGCCGCCGCGGTCGTCGCCGCGTTGTTCATTCGTTACAAGGGGTGGACGATCGCGGATCCGATCGCGTCGATTGTCATGACGCTGCTCATCGTCCGCAGCAGCTGGAGTCTCGTGCGCGAAAGCGTCGACGTGCTGCTCGAAGCGACGCCCGCTCATATCGATCTGGGGAAAGTTCACGACGCCATGCAAACGGTTGACGGCGTCGCGTCGGTGCACGATCTCCATGTGTGGACGCTGACGTCGGGTGTGGTCGCCATGAGCGCACACGCGCTCGTTCCTGATCCTGCGCTGCATCAGTCTTCACTCGAAGCGATGACGCGCGCCGTGGCGGCGCAGGGAATCCACCACGTAACGATTCAATTGGAAGGACGGACGCTGGAAGAGTGTGAACCTGATCACGCCCACTCCCACTAAACGAAAACAATGGCCCAGCTAGACCGATTGCTCAACGTCATGATCACCAGCCGTGCTGACGAGCTGCTGCTCCGCGAGGACGAAGGCACGATCCTGAAGGTCGACAACGTCGAGAAGCCCGTCACCAAGGCGCTCACCGGCGCGCAGGTCGTTGCGCTGCTCAAGGAAGTCGCCACTCCGGCGGCCACGCAGCTGATCGACGCCAAGTCGCCGTCGAAGTTTCGCTACGACTGCGCCGAGGGTGTCTTCTCGGTGCGCGCGATGCTGCAGGACGGCAAGTGGAATGTCTCGATCATAGTCGACGACAAGGGCGATTTCGCGCGGCGCACGGGGATGATTAACTCGGCGTCGCTTCAGCTGCCGCCCGAAGATGCGCCGCGCGCATCGAGAAAGAGCATCAAGATGGCCGCCGCAAAGCCTGCGAAAGCCAAGGAGGCGATGGAAACACTGCTCCGAACGCTGGTGAGCGAAGGCGCGTCCGACCTGCACATGCGCGTCGGCGAGCCGCCGATTCTGCGCAAGCACGGCGAGATGGAGCGGCTCGAGCATGAAGGAAAGTTGAACAACGAAGAAGTCGAGTCGCTTTTGTTCGCGATCATGCCGGACCGCAACAAAAAAGAGTTTATGGAGCACGCCGATACCGACTTCGCGTACGAGATCGAAGGGGTCGCGCGTTTCCGCGCGAACGCGCTCAAGGATCGCAAAGGCATGGCCGCGGTGTTCCGCGTAATTCCGAGCGCGATCGTCACGGCCGACCAGCTCGGCGTTTCGAAAGAAGTGCAGAACCTATGCTTCCTGACGAAGGGGCTCGTGCTCGTCACCGGTCCGACCGGATCGGGAAAATCGACGACGCTGTGCGCGCTGGTCGATCTCGTAAACCGTTCGCGGTCCGACCACGTGATCACGATCGAAGATCCGATCGAGTTCGTGCATGAGAACAAGAGCTGCATCTTGACCCAGCGCCAAGTCGGGGTTCATACAGACTCGTTCAAGAGCGCGCTGCGAGCGGCGCTGCGCGAGGATCCCGATATCATCCTGGTGGGTGAGCTTCGAGATCTGGAAACCGTTGCGATCGCAATCGAGACGGCCGAAACGGGACACTTGGTGTTCGGCACGCTGCATACGACGACGGCGGCGAGCACGATCGATCGTTTGATCGATCAGTTCCCGGCGGACCGCCAGGAGCAGGTCCGCACGATGCTATCCGAATCGCTCAAGGGCGTCGTGTCGCAGGTGCTGTGCAAGAAAATCGGCGGCGGCCGCGTGGCTGCGCGCGAGATTCTGCTGGTAACGCCAGCGATCTCGAATCTGATTCGCGAAGGGAAGACCTATCAGATTCCGAGCATCATGCAGACGTCCAAGCGGATGGGCATGATCACGATGAACGACACGCTGTTCGAGCTCGTCCAAACGAAGCAGGTCGAGCCGAAAGAGGCGTACATGCGCTCGGTCGACAAAGGTTCGTTCCTCACGAAGCTGCGCGAGGGCGGGTGGGATACATCCTACGCGGAGCAGGATCCGCTCAACGCGCCGGCGCCAGCCTCACAACAGCAGGGGGGAGCGGGAGGGAAGCCGGGCGGGGCTGCCGTCCGCCGGTAACGGCTCTTGGACGGTGTACGACGAGTGAACTGTTAACTACTAACTGTTGGTCGGTTAACCAAAGTCTGACAATCAGTAGGGGCCGCAGCGCCAATCTTTCGGTGCGCGGCCCCTACGAATTGGGTCACCTTGGTTAACCGACCAACAGTTAGTGGTTAACAGTTCACTCGTTGGACAGTATGCCCCAAGCCGAACTCCCGTAAATTCAGGGTCTTTTGGTCAACATTTCGCGCACTAATCTGGTTATAGTTAAAGGCTATGGAACTCCGCAACATCGCAATTATCGCTCACGTCGATCACGGCAAAACAACGCTCGTCGACCAGATGCTCCGACAGGCCGGTGCCTTTCGTGAGAATCAGGTCGTCGCCGAGCGTGTGATGGATTCAAATCCGCTCGAGCGCGAGCGTGGCATCACGATCCTCGCGAAGAACACTTCGGTCCGCTGGCACGGGGCCAAGCTGAATATCGTCGACACTCCAGGACACTCCGATTTCGGCGGTGAAGTGGAGCGCATCCTGCGCATGGTCGACGGTGTGCTCTTGGTTGTTGATGCCTTCGACGGCCCGATGCCGCAGACGCGCTTCGTTCTCCGCAAGGCGCTCGCACTCGGCCGCACCCCGATCATCGTCATCAACAAGATCGATCGTCCGGGTGCTGATCCGATGCGCGTGCACGAGGAAGTGCTCGATCTGTTTATTGAACTCGAGGCCAACGAAGCGCAGCTGAACGCGCCGTACGTGTATGCCTCGGGGCGCCTCGGCACGTCGACGATGAACCTCGACGACGAAGCCAAAGATCTCACGCCGCTGTTCCAGACCATCATGGATCACGTGCCCGCGCCGCCGAACGATGCGACGGGCCCGTTCCAGATGCTGGTTTCGACGATCGACTATTCGCCGTACCTGGGTCGTCTCGCGATCGGCAGAATCGAGCGCGGTGTTGTGAATGTCGGCGAGGTTATCGCGCTGCTGCCGCTCGATCACGCGTCGAAGGCTGCGACGAGCAAGGTCACGAAGCTCTATGCGTTCGAAGGACTCGAGCGCACCGAAGTGCAGAGCGCCGCCGCGGGCGAGATTGTCGCGCTTGCCGGACTCGAAGGCGTCGAGATAGGACTGACGCTGACAGATCCCGGCACTCCGGAGCGTCTCGAAGGCATCGCGGTCGAAGAGCCGACGATTTCCGTCGACTTCCTCGTGAACAATTCTCCGTTCGCGGGTAAGGAAGGAAAGTTCGTCACGTCGCGTCAGATTCTGGAGCGGCTGCACAAGGAGCTCGAGAAGAACGTCGCGCTGCGTGTTGAAGAAACGGAATCGACCGATACTTGGACTGTGAGCGGACGCGGCGAACTCCATCTGTCGATTCTGATGGAGACGATGCGTCGCGAAGGATACGAGTTTCAGGTTTCGCGTCCGCGTGTCATCACGCATCGCGGCCCGAATGGTGAGAAGCTGGAGCCGTACGAGGAGCTCGCGATCGACGTGCCCGAGGAGTTCATGGGCGTCGTGATGGAAGAGCTGGGGCCGCGTAAGGCGCAGATGATCGAGATGAAGAATCCCGGGCAGGGATTGATACGTTTGCTTTACAAGATCCCCGCTCGCGGTCTGTTCGGATATCGCTCAGAGTTCATGACGGACACGCGCGGCACCGGAATCATCCACCACCGGTTTTTGGAGTACGGTGCGTGGGCCGGCTCGCTCGAAGGACGTGGGCGTGGCGTGCTCGTATCGATGGAATCGGGCACGATCGTCGCCTTCGCGCTGGCGAATCTTCAGGACCGGTCGACGCTGTTCGTGGCGCCGGGTGAGGATGTGTACGAGGGAATGATCGTTGGCGAGAATTCACGTCCGGGCGATATGGACGTCAATCCTACACGAGAGAAGAAGCTGTCGAACATGCGGTCGAAGTCGGCGGACGACGCGATTTCGCTGGAGCCGCCGCGGGAGTTGACGTTAGAGGTCGCGCTGGAGTATATCGAAGACGACGAGTTGATCGAGGTCACTCCGAAATCGATCCGTCTTCGTAAGCGCAAGCTGGCAGTGAGCGACAGAAAGAAGATTTCGCGCGAAGCCAAGAAGGAACGCGCAGAGGTTTAAAGACGCCGCCGCAGTTAATTGAATAGTTGTCACGTGGCGGTTGTTCGTTGATAGTTGTTGTTGCGTGCGTTGTTCAGTCGTTCTTGCAGTTCATTCGTCGTTTTCTCGAATCGGAGAGCCGGGATTATGCCGGGCAGTGGTGAGTCGTCGCCGTCCGCCGGACGTGACGAGTTTGGGTTCGACCTCGCGGGTGGTGACGACGAGGCCGAGGAGCTCGATGCGGACGATGAGGATCTCGATGACGATGATCTCGAAGACGAAGATGAAGACGGTCTGCTCGACGAAGACGAGCTGATCGATTTGGACGATGAGTACGACGATGCCGACCAGGACGACAAGCAGCATCCCGGGCATCGCTACGACGATTGACCTGTTTCGTTGACTGAGCGGCCCGGTCCCGCTTTATTTCGAGACTGATGTTTAGGGCCATTAGCTCAGGTGGTTAGAGCGCACGCCTGATAAGCGTGAGGTCCGAGGTTCAACTCCTCGATGGCCCATTGATCAGGAAGTCGTTGTCCTCGCGGAGCTCGGATCAACTCCTCGATGGCCCATTGATCAGGAAGTCGTTGTCCTCGCGGAGCTCGGATCAACTCCTCGATGGCCCATTGATCAGGAAGTCGTTGTCCTCGCGGAGCTCGGATCAACTCCTCGATGGCCCACTTGGGAGAGATAGGGACTGCCCGTTGGCGCTTCGGCGACCAACGGGCTTTTCGTTTGCGTTCGCTTCTAGCGGCGTGGTGTCCGCTATGGTGCCCGTTCATTGGTGACAATGAAACGCCTCAACTTGCGGCTGGAGTTGTCGACGTTCGGGTCCCCTTGCGCTTCTACACGAGTCACATAGTATTGTGTAGAAGCAACAGGGGAGAACGTGACCGACAAGCCAATCGACCTGCCGCAGGGCACACTTGACTTGCTCATCCTTAAGGCCCTTTCGCTCGGACCGATGCACGGCTGGGCGGTATCCGAGCGGATCGCGCAGGTGTCGCGCGAGGAGCTGGCCATCCAGCAGGGCTCGCTCTATCCATCGCTGCATCGACTCGAGCGGCGCGGGCTGGTAAAGGCCAAGTGGGGCGTGACGGCGAACAACCGGCGCGCGAAGTACTACGAGCTTACCCGCAGCGGGCGCGCGCACCTACAAGACGAGGCGGATGCGTGGTCGCGGCTCGTTGCGGTGGTCGGGCTGATCATGAAGACGACCTGAGGGCTGTCATGTCGCGCGAACTGCTGAGCGATCTTCGGTACCGTCTCCGCGCGCTGTTCGGCGGCAGACAGATGGAGCGCGAACTTGACGATGAGCTTCAATTTCACCTGGATGCTCAGACCGATCGCCTCGTGCGCGAGGGCGTTACGCCAGCGGAGGCCGTCCGCCGGGCGCGCATCGCGATCGGCGGCGTCGAACACGTAAAGGAACTGAGCCGCGACGGGCGCGGCGTCCGCGTCGCGCTGGATGTCGCGCGCGACTTCGCCTTCGCGATGCGCGCGGCGCGACGGCGTCCGGGTTTCTCGCTGATCGTCGCGCTCTCGCTCGCGTTGGGAATCGGCTCAACGACGGCGGTATTCAGCCTCACATACGACGTGCTCCTCGCGCCGCTTCGCCTACCGCATCCCGAGCAGCTCGCGTCGCTTACGCGCATCGACAAGGACGAAGATGACAACTCGTTTACATGGGCTGAGTACGCCGCGTTGCGCGACACTCCTGGTGCCGGCATGTTCTCGGCAGTGCGCTCCGCCAGCGCGATTTCGATCGTCGCGGGCGAGCAGCGCGACCTGATCAACATTCACTTCGTCGACGGCTCTTACTTTCCACTGACCGGCGCGCGCGCTTCACAGGGGCGCCTTATCTCCGCGAATGACGACGCCTTCGGCGCACCGGTTGTGGTGCTATCCGCGTGGTTTGCTGACAAGCTCTTTCCCGGCGATTCGGAACGCATCGGGAAGATCGTACTAATTCGCGGCGCGCCGTTCACGGTCATCGGTGTAACAGAGCGGCCGTTCCTGGCCCTCGAGTTCCCAGGCTGGTTCACGGCGGCAATTCCGCACGGCGCGGTATCGCTTCTCGGTGCGCTCGGTCCCGGGAGCGACAATCGCGGTGAACCTTTCGGGGTTGGCGACGACCGACTGAGTGCGCACCGGCTGTTTCGCGTGGTCGCGCGCATTCCGGGGGACCTGCCGGCGGCGCGCGCGGCACTCGCGGCGGCCTTTCAGCGATGCTGCCGCTCCACGTCGACGGAGCGGCTCGTCGTTACGGAGATCAGCCGGGGCATTGGCGGTGGGAAGAACGACTTTCGAGTTCAGGCTCGGGGGATTCTCACGATCCTTCTTGGGGGAATGGCTCTCGTGCTGCTCGTCGTGTGCGCCAACGTCGCCGGATTGCTGCTCGTGCGAGAGTCGGCGCGGAAGCGAGAGATCGCCGTGCGGCTCGCACTGGGCGCATCGCGCGCACGGATCATCCTGCAACTCGTGATGGAGAATGTGCCGCTCGCGATCGCAGGGGGTGTCGGCGGCGCGGCAGTCGCGATCTGGTATTCGGCAATCTTCATGCGGAACATACCGCCGGATTGGGCCACTCCCGCAGATCCGGTCCAGCTTTTCGGGATTCGCGTGGGGCCGGTGCTGGTCGGCTGCACCGCGGCGCTGACGCTGATATGCGGGATTGGGTTTTCGATTTATCCCGCGCTCCGCGCGACACGGCACGATCTTGCGCGGTCTCTTCGCCTCGACGCGCGGGCGTCCCGCACCCGCAAGCAGGGCGCGCTGGCGCGCGGAGTGGTCGCCGCGCAGGTGGCGGTCACGCTCGCGCTCGTGACCGCGGGCGGACTGTTCGCGGCCACCATCGGAAACCTCGAGCGCCTCGATGGCGGCTTCAACTCAGGGAATCTGCTGCTCGCCGGCCTCGAGGCGCGCAGTTCCCGCTACGAGTCGACGGGCGTGGCGCCGTTGCTCGGCGCGGTCGTCGCGCGCGTCCGCAACGAGCCGGGCGTGCGCTTTGCCGCTGCCGCAACGAGCGTGCCAGTGTTCGGTGGTAACAACTGGCGCGCCATCGCCGAGATTCCTGGCTTCGTTCCACCACCGGGAAAGCATGCCTCGGTGGCGCTTTCGGCGCTGACGCCCGGGTACTTCGACGCACTGGGCGTGAAGCTCGTCACTGGGCGCGATTTCGCGAATACTGACGATGCGGGATCGGAGCCCGTGGCGATCGTCAGCTCCGCCTTCGTGCGAAAATATCTGTCGCGCGTGACCCCGCTGGGGCAATCGGTTGCGGTTGCATCGCACGGCGATTCGTTGATCGCGGTGCGCATCGTCGGCGTCGCGCCCGACGTCGCGTCCGGTGACTTGCGCGCGCCTGCGGCGCCGCTCGTGTACGTGCCATTTTCACAGACTACGGGATCGTGGCACGGCGCCATGCTTGCAATCCGTACGGCCGGAAACCCGAATGACGAAATCCGCTCGACGTTGCGGGCGATTCAGGCCTCGGCGCCGGGATTGAACGTGCGCAATGTGCGGGATATGCAGTCGCTGCGAGATCAGGCGACGACCGTCGAGCGTCTCGCCGCGCGTCTCGCGACGTTCGTGAGTGCCATGGCGCTGCTGCTTTCGGCGGTAGGGCTCTACGGCGTGGTCGCGTACAGCGTTTCACAACGAACAAGCGAGATTGGCATTCGCCTGGCGCTCGGTGCGCGCCGGGGGTCGGTGCTTTGGCTCGTCGCACGCGAGGCCATCGTCATCGTCGCCGCGGGCGTGGTGGTGGGGATTCCGCTGTCGTACGCAACGGGCGGCGCGCTTCGATCGCAACTGTTCGGGATTGGAGTGCACAACCCGGTGGCGCTCACAGTGGCCGTTGCGTTGTTGGCGGGGGTGGGGTTGGCGGCAAGCGTAATTCCCGCGAGTCGCGCGACGCAGATTGATCCGAGGGCGGCGCTGAACGCAGATTGAAGAACGGGACGCCTGGCGTGCCCTGCGCCGCGCAATGGTGTCCATCCGAGTGTGTGAAATGCACGTCGACTTGAACATTTGCGCACAATTCGAACGCGAAACTGAGCAGGATGTTCGAGACGCGCGGACAAAGTGAACGTTCGCGCACAATTCATGCGCAGTTCAGGGGGCCTGATAAGCGTGAGGTCCGAGGTTCAACTCCTCGATGGCCCACTGATTAAGGAAGTCGTTGTCCTCCTCGGGGAGTCGGATCAACTCCTCAATGGCCCACTGAAAACGGAAGTCGCCTTATCGAGCGCCGCCCAGACTTAGGTCTCGGCGGCGCTTTGGTTATCTCTGCGTGAATTCAGTGACGCATACGGGAACGGAGCATCTTAGGTTCGCGTTGCCCGGATGAGACCCGAACGCCCTTCCCGGCACCACTTGCAAATCTGCATATATCGTGCAGATTGATGCAGATGAGAACCACACTCAATCTGGACGACGACCTCATGAATCGCGCAATTCATCTCTCCGGCATCGCGGAGAAAACCGCAGTAATCCACGCCGGCCTCGAGGCGCTCATCGCGCGTGAATCCGCACGCCGGCTTGCCCGGCTCGGCGCCTCCATGCCCGATCTCGAGCTCCCGCCGCGCCGGCGCCCTGAGGCTCCCGCCCCGCGGAAGTCACGTGGTTCTCGCTGACACATCGGTGTGGGTGCATCACTTTCGGCGCGGCAGCGACCGGCTCGGCGTGCTGCTCGAGTCCGGAATGGTGGCGATCCATCCATTCGTACTCGGCGAGCTCGCGTGCGGGACGCTCGCGCATCGCGGTGAGACGCTGAACAGCCTCCGCGCTCTTCCGCATGTTGCCGCGGCGGATGATGACGAGGTGATGCGCTTGATCGAGACGTCGCGACTCTGGGGGACCGGTCTCGGTTGGATCGACGTACACTTGCTCGCGGCCGCGAAGCTTGCTGATGTGAAGTTGTGGACGCTCGACACGGCGCTCGCGCGCGCGGCCGGGCATACGTCCTGAACGCCTTTCAAGGAGCCGTTCCTCAATGTCCTCCGCACGCCTCTACCGCACCGCCGCCGTCCTGCTCGTCCTCTACGCCGCCGCGCATTCGTTCGGTTTCCGCACAGTCGATCCGCGGTGGAATGCGGACACCACGGTCGCCGCGATGAATACGACGTTCCAGGTGCAGGGAGTGACGCGATCATATTGGGATTTCTTCTCGGGATTTGGCTTCTTCGCCACCGGTCTTCTGCTTTTCTGCGCAATTCTCGCGTGGCAGCTCGCAACGCTGCCCGCTGACGTGCTTCACAGGCTCAAGCTCGTCCGATGGGCTTTCGCGGGATGCTTCGTCGTACTCACGGGCATCACGTATGTCTACATTTTTCCGGCGCCCCTCGTGTTTACGGCACTCGTTGCGATCGTCCTCGTGCTGGCGGCGAGGACGGGGGCGGTGGCGAACGGATAGTTCCGCTATCTTTCGCCCACGATGACTGACCGCCGATTCAACGAAGACGAAGTCGCCGCGATCTTCGAGCGGGCGACGCTCGAGCAACCATCCCCTCAGCATCAGCTGCCTTCCGGCGAAGGGCTGACGCTCGCCGAACTCCATGAGATCGGTCGCCAAGTCGGCGTCGCACCGGAAGTCGTGTCGCGTGCCGCGGCCGCGCTCACGCAGGCCGGCACTCCAACATCGCGCAAGCTCCTCGGCCTGCCGATCGGCGTCGGCCGCACGGTCGATCTCGACCGCAAACTCTCCGCAGACGAATGGGACCGGCTGATCGTCGATCTACGCGAAACGTTCGACGCGCGCGGCACGACTCGCCAAGACGGCTCGTTTCGCCAGTGGACCAACGGCAACCTGCAGGTTCTTGTCGAGCCCACGCCAAATGGACAGCGCATTCGGATGCGCACCACCAACGGCGCGGCGCGCACATGGCTGACCGGCTCGGTTGCCATGCTCACCGTCGCGGCGGCTGGCGTAATCTCAGCGGTGGCCGGCGGCCATCTCGCCGACTGGAACTTGGCCGTCGTACTCACGGGCTTCGCCGGCAGTCTGTTTGCGATCGGAGCAGCCCGGCTTCCCGCATGGGCGCGGCTGCGCGCGAAGCAAATGGAGGAGATCGCCGGGCGCGTCGCGCTTGCGCCCGCTGCGTTGCCGCCCGAAAATAGCTAGATGGATCTTCGGGATCAGCTGCAGGCGACGCTATCCGGCAGCTATACCCTCGAACGCGAACTCGGCGGCGGCGGGATGTCGCGCGTGTTCGTCGCTGAAGAGTTAAGGCTCAAGCGAAAAGTTGTCGTAAAGGTTCTCTCGCCCGAACTGGCGCAGGGAATTAGCGTCGACCGCTTTGAGCGCGAGATCCAAACCGTCGCGGCACTGCAGCAAGCGAATATCGTGCCCGTGCTCACGGCAGGCGATACCGACGGCCTGCCGTTCTACACGATGCCGTTTGTCGAGGGTGAATCGCTGCGCGCGCGACTCGCACGCGGGCCGCTCGCTGTGACAGAAGTCATCGGCATTTTGCGCGACGTGTCGAAAGCGCTCGCGTATGCGCACCAGCGCGGAGTCGTGCACCGCGATATCAAACCCGACAACGTGCTCATTTCCGGCGGCACCGCGGTGGTCACGGATTTCGGCATCGCGAAAGCAATTAGTGAGTCGCGCACGCTGTCCGACCACGAGACGCTCACGCAGTTCGGGACGAGCATCGGCACGCCCGCGTACATGGCGCCGGAGCAGGCAGCCGGCGATGCAAACATCGACCAGCGTGCTGATATCTACGCGCTCGGCGCGATGGCGTACGAACTGCTGAGCGGACAGGTCGTGTTCGCAGGCCGCACGCCGCAGCGAATGCTCGCCGCGCACATGAGCGAAGCAGCGGCGCCGATCTCGACGTTCCGCGCTGATCTTCCCGCGCCGCTCGCAGAGCTGATCATGTCGTGCCTCGCGAAGGATGCAAGCGCGCGGCCTCAATCAGCCGGTGATATCACGCGGATTCTCGAGACGATCACAAGCGGGAGCGGAATGCAGTCGATGCCGCCCGTGCTGCTCGGCGGACCGGCGATGTTCAAGAAGGCGCTCGCGATCTACGCGGCGGCATTCGTCGCCGTGGCGATTCTCGCGCGCGCCGCGATCGTCGGCATCGGACTTCCCGATTGGGTATTCCCCGGTGCGCTGATCGTGATGGCGCTCGGGTTGCCCGTGGTGCTGTGGACCGGCTACGTGCAACGCGTCACGCGCCGCGCGCTGACGATGACGCCGACGTTCACGCCCGGTGGTACGCCGTCGCTCACGCACGGCACGATCGCGACCCTCGCGTTGAAGGCCGCGCCGCGAATGAGCTGGTATCGCACCGCGCGTGGCGGAATGGTCGCGGGCGGCGCGTTTGTGCTGATCGTTGCTGCGTTCATGGCGATGCGCGCGTTCGGCATCGGGCCGGCGGGCTCGCTCTTCGCGGCAGGAAAGCTCAAGGCCAGCGAACCGATCGTGATGACCGATTTCAGCGCTGCGAACGGCGACACTGCGATGGCGCGCGTCGTGAGCTTCGCCGTGCGGTCGGCGCTTGCGCAGTCGTCTGTGGTATCGATCATGGACCAGGCGACGATCGCCCGCGTGCTGCAGCGCATGGAACAGCCGCGGACGGCGCGAGTCGATCTCACACTCGCGCAGGGCGTCGCGCTGCGCGAGGGAGCAAAAGCGGTCATCGACGGTGACGTGACAGCGCTCGGCACGGGATACGTCGTGACGGTCCGGTTGCTTACGAGCGATTCGTTGAAGGCGCTCGCGTCGTTCCAAGCGAACGGTGAAGGCACGAAAGGATTGATGGAAGCCGCTGACAAGGTGGCGCGTGACCTGCGCGCGAAAGCGGGCGAGTCGCTTCGATCGGTGCAGAACGCCGTGCCGCTGTCGCGCGCGCAGACCGCATCACTCGACGCGCTTCGGTCGTACAGCGAAGCGGTCTTTGCGATGACAGTCGAGGATGACAATCCCAAATCGATTCGTCTCACGCGCGCAGCGCTGACCATCGACTCGTCTTTCGCCGCCGCTTGGGTGCTGCTCGCCCAGGGCACCGCGAACAGTGGGCTGCCGCGTTCGCAATCGGATTCGGCCTACCAGCACGCGTTCGCGCTTCGGAACCGTCTGCCCGTCTCGGACCAGGCGTACATCGCGGGTGGCTATTTTGGCGTCGGGCCCGGACGCGATCGCGCGAAGGCGATCGAAGCGTACTCGGCTGATACGCGTGGTCCGTGGCCAATGCCGCATAGCCTCGCGGTCCAACTGTCGCTTCGGCGCGATTTCGCCCGGGCCGACTCATTCTATCGAATCGCGATTGCCGCCGACTCGGAGCAGTCGATTTCGCTGTACAACCTCGCGGGAGTACTGGTATTCGAAGGTCGGCTTGATGCCGCCGACTCGCTTTTGGCGGCAGGACAAAGACGATTTCCCGCAGCGAGCGTTCTGCGGCAGCGCGCGGTGATTTTGACGTTCGAGCGGGGGCAGCTCGATGCATATGCTCGGCAGCTCGACAGCGCGCGCGCCGCGCTCGATCCGCGCGACCCTGCGTGGGCATTCACGAGATCCTCGGAACTCGCATTGCTGCGCGGCCAGTACGCCAAATGGCGTGAGTATCGTGCGAGGGCGTTCGCCGCCGACTCCACCATCGGACGGCGCCCATCGCCCGTGTTGGCCGCCGCCCGTGCTTTGCTCGTGGCGACGCGGGTACGCGGCGAAGCTGGCGCGGAGCTCGAGGCATTCGACGCCGCGCTCGTCAAATCGCCGTTGAAGTCGCTTCCTGAAACTGACCGACCCGATCTTGAGATTGCGAGATATCTCGCGCTCGCCGGGCACGCCGATCGCGCGCGCGCTGTTATGAGCGGATTCGCGGCGACTGTTCACGACACCGCGCTGCTGCGTGACGTGGAGTCCGCGGTGCACACCGCACGCGGCGCGATCGCTGCGGCTGACGGGAAAACGGCAGATGCGCTTCGCGAGTTTCGTCGCGGCGACAGTTTGCCCGATGGCCCGGCGAACCAGTGCACCACCTGCTTGCCGTTGTATCTCGGGCGCACATTCGACGCGGCGAACCAGCCCGACTCCGCAATCGTGGCGTACGAGGCCTATGTTCACACGCCGGATGTCTTTCGCTACACCGAGGTTTTTGATCCCAGCGCACTTCCCGCTATCCGAGAGCGACTCGGCCAGCTGTACGAAACCAAGGGCAACACCGCGAAGGCGGCTGAGCACTATCGCGCATTCATTGAGTTGTGGAAGAACGCGGACGCGGACTTGCAACCGCGCGTCGCCGAAGCGCGGCGACGACTCGCGAAGCTGACACCGGTAGAAAAACAAAAGTGACTCAACAGACCGAACGCCTGACCGCCGCGCTCGCCGGCCGCTACACCATCGAGCGCGAGCTCGGCGCCGGCGGCATGGCGACCGTGTACCTGGCGCGCGATTTAAAGCACGACCGCGCGGTCGCGATCAAAGTGCTCAAGCCCGAACTCGCGGCGGTGCTCGGCGCCGAGCGTTTTGTTGTGGAAATCAAAACGACGGCCAGCCTGCAGCATCCGCACATTCTGCCGCTCTTTGATTCGGGAACCGCCGACGGATTTCTGTTCTACGTGATGCCCTACATCCAGGGCGAGACGATTCGCGAAAAGCTCAACCGCGAAACACAGTTCGGCATTGAAGAAGGCGTGCGTGTCGCACGCGAGGTGGCCGACGCGCTCGACTACGCGCATCGCCACGGCGTGATCCATCGCGATATCAAGCCGGAGAATATTCTCCTGCATGACGGCCGCGCGATGGTGATGGACTTCGGCATCGCGCTCGCCGTATCAGCGGCCGCCGGCGGCCGCATGACCGAAACGGGACTCTCGCTCGGCACGCCGCACTATATGAGCCCCGAGCAGGCGACGGCGGAAAAGGAAATCACGCCGCGCTCGGATATCTATTCGCTCGCGAGCGTGCTGTACGAAATGCTCGCGGGTCAGCCGCCACACATCGGCGGCACGGCGCAGCAGGTGATCATGAAGATTGTCACGGAGCAGGCGCAGCCCGTGCGTCAGCTTCGGAAGAATGTCCCGGCGAACGTCGATGCGGCGCTCGCACAGGCGCTCGAGAAAGTGCCGGCGGACCGATTCGAGAGCGCGGCAAAATTCAGCGACGCGCTGCGCGATCCGCACTTCACGCGCGGCGAAGCCGCCGCCGCCGCAACGGCCGCTCCCGTTGGCGCGACGACCCGGTCAACTCGCGCGGCGCTCTTCGGCGGCGCAGTCCTCGCGGCGGCAGGGCTCGCTTTCGGCGTGTGGGGCATGATGCGCGGTTCGTCCGGCGACGTCGCGCCAATCGTACCGCTCACGCTGGAACTGCCGGGCGGACGCCCCGACCTCGGCCGCTTCGCCGTCTCACGCGACGGCGCGCGGTTCGCATTTTCGACTGACGAGGGACTTGCTGTACGCGACTCGGGAAAACGGGAGTATCGGCTGATCCCAGGTCTCGAAGCCGCGGAGTCACCATCGTTTTCGCCGGACGGAAAGTGGCTCGTGTTTCAAGTCCGCGGTCACCTGCGAAAAGCGCTGGTCTCCGGTGGCGCGGCGGTCGCTGTCGTGCCGAACGACTCCGTGCTGGCCGGCCGCGTCGAATGGGGACAGGATGGCAGCATCGTGTTCGAGGCCGCAGATCGTCTCTACGTCGTCTCGCGCACCGGGACGCTTCGCATGCTTGGGAAGGCAGCGCGGGCTGCGTCGCCGCGTCTAACTCCCGACGGCACCGGCGTGCTCTATCTCGACACGCGCAGCGGTCCGACGCTGATGTACTACGATCTCGCGGCCGATACGGCGTACACGGTGCTCCAAGAATCCGCCGAGGCGTTGTACCTGCCTACGGGTCACATTCTTTACGCCGCCGTCGGCGGCGGGATCTTTGCCGTGCGGTTCGATCTGAAGCGGCACGCCACGTTCGGCGACCCAATCCCGATCGTGAGCGACATCCAGCCGAACGGCGGAATCGCGCCGTTCGACGTGACGCAAAATGGAGCGCTGGTATACCGTGCGGGTCTCGATCCGGAATATCGAGTGCTCGTGCGAAATCCAAGCGGCAAGATCGACACGCTGCCGTTTGCGCCGAAGATCATTGGATATGTGCGTGCGTCCCCCGACGGACGCACGCTCGCGATTACCGTGGGTTCAGCGCGCGGGACGAATCGCTACACCGGTCTCTACGATCTCGCACTCGGCAGCCTCACCCGTTTCACGCAGGATGGCGGCGGCCACGCTCCCATGTGGTCACCGGACGGAAAACGAATCGCGTTCACCGCCGAACTTCCCGGCGGCGATGCCGAAGACATTTTCGTGCAGCCAGTTGATCGCAGCACGCCGCCGGCGCGTCTGTTCAAGATGCCGAACGACCAGCATGCGAGTGCGTGGCCGCTCGACACAATGCTGGTGTTCTCATCGCAGAGTGCGCCCGGCACGCTCGGCAACCTGCGCGGAGTCGCGTCGGGTGGGACGCCGGGGACGGTGTACGTCACGAACCCGTCGACGCCCGGCGCCACACCGCGCAGTTATCTGTCGGCCGAATGGGGACAGCTCGACGCGGCGATTTCGCCCGACGGCAAGTGGGCGGCGTTCACGTCGTTGGAGGCGGGGTCGCCGGATGTATACGTCCGGCCGTTCCCGTCGACCAGCGCCGGCGGTGTCGTGAAGATCTCGTCAGGCGGCGGCGGAAACGCGCGCTGGTCGGGCGACGGCCGCACGATCTACTACCGTGGTGCAGATGGAAAGACTGTTCGTGCCGTGCACGTGACCGTGGGTACGTCCATCACGGCCGGCGCGCCGGAAATTGTGATGACGGTGGCGAACCTCGGCAACGGGTGGGATGTCGACCGTAAGACGGGAAAGATTTATGTCACGCAAGGGCTGATCGGCGGCGATCCCGCGCGCATCGTCGTGATCCAGCACTGGCTCGACGATTTCCGCCGCGCGCACGCGGGGAAGTGAAGACTGGTGTGGGGTTCAGGACGTTTCGTCTGACTACGGGCTGGGCGGAATGAGCCCGAGTTCCTGCGCGTCGAGGCCGAGGTACACGTTTTTCCGTTCGATGTACACCGCCGCATTCGCGGAAATCGAACTCGGATAGCTCCCGATCTTCCACTCGATCGTGAGCTTCGCGCGCGGTCCGCTTTCGTCCACTGAATAGCGGGCAAAATACTGCGGCCCGTTGAAGCTCATCGACACGATGAACTTTCCTGCGCTGTCGCCTGGCACCCATGTGCCATCGGCGAGTTCAGAACCGGTCGGGGGAACGTTCATGTCCTCGAGATCGATATGCTGAAAATGACCGTACGCATTGGTCACGTCGTGAATCGTCATGACGTCGAAATAGAGTGGATCGGCGGCCTTCCACGCTTTGTTCGTGCACAGCCACTCGCCGAGAAATGTGCCGCGGTGGTCCGCGTGGTCGAGGATTTTGTTCGTGAGATTTGGTTCCCACGGGCGGCTGTTGCCGGCGATCGAACCGCTCATGAAATACGGATTGACCACTTCATTCACATGCCGCGCGATGAGCGCCGCCTGCGCGTCCGGCTTTAAATAATCGAACGGCGACACGTTTGCGCCGCCGGTGTCGCCGGTGCGAACGCCGTCGTTGCGATTGTAGTCGACGAGATTGAACTCCGCGTTGCCAGTCGCGACGACCACCGGATCGCCCGCCTTCACATGCTGGCCCACCGTCACGAGAACACGGTCTGCGACCTGATGTTTGCCGACGAGTCCTTGCCCGTAGTCGATGTCGACGTAAAACGACCCTCCGATGTTCTGGATATCGAGCACAGTGCCGTCGGCCCAGCTGCCGATCACCGTGCCGGGCCTCACCGGCATCCAGAGGTGATCGAGTCCTTCGACATGACCTCCTTCGTGCGCGCCGAAAAACCCCAGGCCGCCGTTTGCGCCGAGGATGATGCTGTCGACGGGCACCGGGAGCTGCAGCCGCACCGGCGAGCCCCAGCTCGGCACGGGCTGCACCCACGCGTTGTCGACCCAAGTTACGGGCAGCACCGCGAGCGGCGTGTTGACGCCGCCGTTGCAGGTGCAGCCATCGACGCCGGCGCCGTTGTGGCACGCGGCGAGCAGGATGAGAGCGATCAGAGAACGTTTGAGCATTTGGTGGTTAAGTATCGGCACACCGTTTGCTTTCACGCCGTGATCTGGCTCACGCGACCCGCCAATCGCTCCGTCGATCAGTCGGCGAACGAAGTATGCCCGAGAATCTTGTCCAGCGTGATCGGCAGATCCCGCACCCGCACGCCGGTCGCGTTGTAGACCGCGTTCGCGATCGCCGCCGTAACCCCAACGCAGCCGATCTCGCCGATCCCTTTCGTTCCGAGCGGATTCGTCTGCGGGTCGCGCTCGTCCATGAACATCACGTCGATCTCCGGGATGTCCGCGTTCACCGGAACGAGATACTCGGCCAGGTCCGCGTTCAGGTAACGGCCGGTGCGCGCATCGAGCAGCGTGTCTTCCGTCAGCGTCATGCCCAATCCGTAGATCATGCCGCCGATCATCTGGCTGCGCGCAGTTTTCGGATTCAAGATCCGGCCGACCCCATAGGCCCCCAGCATACGTGAGAGCTTCACGGTGCCGAGCGATGCATCGACGCGCACTTCGGCGAAAATCGCGCCGAACGAATGCATCGAGAACGCCTTCTGCTCGTCACCCGGCTTTGCATCGGCGCGCGCCTCGATCGGCTGGCCGCCGCCGCGCGTCACGAGATCGCGCGCCGATACGATCGTTGTCACATCACCGCGCATCGCTGCGATCTTGTCGTGGAGCGCGACGGCCGCGAGATGGACCGCAGTCCCGGTGCTCTGCGCGGTAAGCGAGCCGGCCGAGATCGGATTCTCTGGAAGCCGCGTGTCACCGAGTTCGAAGCGCACGCGTTCGATCGGAACTCCGAGCGCATCGGCGGCGATCTGCGTCATGATCGTGTAGGTGCCGGTGCCGAGCTCGTGCGTGGCTGCCTGCACGACGATCATGCCGTCGGGCATAAGCCGCGCCAGCGCCGATGCCGGGGCGCGGCGTGCTGGATACGTCGCGGACGACATACCGATGCCAACGAACGCATCACCGTCGCGCACAGACCGCGGCTCGGCGCGGCGGCGCGACCAGCCGAATCGCTCCGCGCCAAGTGAATAGCACTGGCGGAGCGACTTACTCGACCACTCGAGACCGCTCTCTGGATCGCGCTCCGCATAATTCCGAAGCCGGAGTTCGATCGGATCCATCGCGAGCTTCACCGCGAGCTCGTCCATCGCCGATTCGAGCGCGAAGATTCCCGATGATTCACCCGGGCCGCGATTGAACGTCGGCGTGCCGACATCGAGCCTCACGAGTTCGTGCGCAGTCTGTTGGTTTGAACAGGCGTACATCAGGCGCGTCGCGAGCGTCACGGGCTCGACCCATTCTTCGAACGACGACGTGCTCGAAATCGAGCGATGTTCCATTGCGGTGAGCGTGCCGTCCTTCCTGGCGCCGAGCTTCAGGTGCTGCACGGTGTGCGGCCGCGCACCAACGAGGCCGAACATCTGCTTACGCGTGAGTACGACTTTCACCGGGCGGTTCAATGCACGCGCGGCCATCGCGGCGAGTACAACATGTGACCAAGGCGCGCCTTTCGATCCGAACGCGCCGCCGGTGAAGTGCGAAATGACACGTACATTGGCTTCGGGAATCCCGAAGATCTTTGCGATGAACCGCTTCACGCCGTAGACGAACTGCGTGGAGTCATACAGTGTGAGCTGATCGCCGTCCCACTGCGCGATCGTGTTGTGCGGCTCCATCGAGTTGTGTGTTTCGATCGGCGCGGTGAAGGTTGCGTCGATGCGCGCGTCGGCGGCGGCAAGACCTGCGGCGAGATCTCCGCGCTGCGTCGCCGGCGGAAAGCTTCCGTTGATATTCGGTTTGTATGGATACGCAGAAGGAAGCGCGCTCTGCATATCGATCAGCGGCGTGTGCGACTCGTACTGCGCGCGCACTAGCGACGCGGCGTGCGTCGCCTGCTCGAACTTCTCGGCGACGACCAACCCGATCGGCTCGCCGTTGTAGCGCACCGCGCGATCCTGCAGCAACGATAACTCGCGCCCCGCCGGTGGTTTCATCGCAGCGCGACCCTTGTCCGGCAGCGCCGGCGCATTGTCAGCGGTATACACCGCGACTACGCCGGGTGACGAGCGTGCGTGCTCGGTGTCGAACGCGGTGATCATTCCTTTCGCGACCGTGCTCTGCACGATCACTCCGTACGCGAGATTGTCGATCGGCCATTCAGCCGAGTAACGCGCCGCGCCGGTCACTTTGAGGCGCCCATCGACCCGGCTGACTGGGTCGCCGATCATGCCAGCGCACCGGCGCGCGCGAGCGCGCGCATCAGCGTCCGTTTGGCGAGTTCGATCTTAAACGCGTTGCGCGCGCGCGGGACGGCGCCTTCGAGTGCGGCCATCGCGGCGGCATGATATGCCGCCGATCCGGCCGTTTTGCCGACGAGCGCACTCTCCGCGGCCTGCGACCGCCACGGCTTCGTGGCGACACCGCCGAGCGCGACACGCGCGTCGCGAATGATGCCGTCACGTATATCGAGCGCGACGGCCGCCGACGCGAGCGCGAAGGCGTACGAGCGGCGGTCGCGCACTTTCAGATAGACCGATCGCGTCGCGAATGGCAATCGCGGAATGTCGATTCCGACGATCAACTCGCCGTGCTGCAGCGCGGTCTCCCGTTCGGGATGCGCGCCGGGCACGAGATGAAAGATCGAGAATGGAAGTGCTCGATCACCGGATGGTCCGTGGATCCGCACGATCGCGCCGAGCGCGGCCAGCGCGACGCACATGTCGGACGCGTGCGTCGCGATGCAGTGATCGCTGGCGCCGAGGACCGCATGGATCCGGTTCTGTCCATGCAGCGCCGAGCAGCCGGAGCCCGGGTCGCGCTTATTGCACGGCGTTGCGGTATCGCGGAAATACCAACAGCGCGTGCGCTGGAGAATGTTTCCTCCGGTCGTTGCCATGTTGCGCAGTTGCGGCGATGCGCCGGCCAGCAATGCCTGCGAGAGCACGGGGTACCGCGCCTGAATCAGCATGTGATTCGCGAGATCGCTGTTCCGCACCATCGCGCCCACGCGAATGCCGCCGTCGGGGAGCTCCTCAACTTTTGCGAGCGGCAGGCGGGTGATATCCACCAGTTGTGCCGGATGCTCGACATTCAGTTTCATGAGGTCGATGAGCGTTGTGCCGCCCGCGATGAACGCGGCGGCGGGATCGGTGGCCGCAATCCGGCGTGCCGTTGGCTCGTCGGCTGCGAGCGTGTAGAGGAATGGATGCATGGTTCGTTATCCTCGCGCGGTGGCGGTGCGAACGTCTTGTACGGCGGCGACAATGTTCGGGTATGCGCCGCAGCGGCAGATGTTGCCGCTCATGCACTCGCGCACATCGTCGTCCGCGGGGCCGCATGGCTCGTTGAGGAGCGCGACCGCCGACATGATCTGGCCGGGCGTGCAGTAACCGCATTGAAGGCCGTCGCGGTCGATGAACGCTTGCTGCATCGGATGCAGCGTGTCGCCGCGGGCGAGTCCTTCGATTGTGGTGACCGGCTGGTCCTGCGCCATGACGGCGAGCGTCAGGCAGGCGAGGACGCGCCGACCGTTCAGGTGCACCGTGCACGCGCCACACTGTCCGTGATCGCACCCTTTCTTCGATCCCGTCAGGTGCATCGACTCGCGCAGTGCGTCGAGCAGCGTCGTGCGCGGGTCGAGCGTGAGGCGGACTGTTGTGCCGTTCACCGTGAGCGCGACTGGTATGTCAGGCGGCGGGGTCAGCGTTGGCGGCGGCGCGCCTGGCGGTGAGTGCGGCGACGCGGCATCGGCGCGCGCAGTACCTGGCGCGAGCACACTCGCGAGCGCAGTCGTCACGACGGTTCCGATGAACTCCCGGCGATTTGGATCGTCCATGAAGTCGTTGCGGGTGATGGTCGCGGTTCCGGCCGCGCTTTTCGTGAACCCACAGTGAGGATACAGCCGCGCGATTCGGCTATGCCATCGCTCGAAAGGCTGACTCGTATCACCCGTTCGTATCAGCCGGTGCGTGCGGGGGTTTGCTGCGTCGGCATCGTTTTGTCATTGACCGCCGATGCAAATGTGCTTACTGTTATTACATGGAAATCACTCATTTGAAAGTTGCCCGCATCGGTAACTCCCGCGGAGTCCGGATTCCAGCGACGACGCTCGAGCGCTACCGGATCGGTGACAGCGTCATCATGGAAGAGCGAGCGGAAGGGATCCTGCTTCGCCCCATCCGCGCCGTCGGCACGAAGCTCTCTTGGGAAGACACAGCGCGCGCGATGGCGGACGAGCCGGAGAACTGGAGCGCGTGGGACGAAGTGCTGTCCGATGGTCTCGAACAGATACCGTGGGATTCGCCGTTGCCCGTCAAGCGCGTCGCTGAAAAGAAGCGTGCATATCCGGCGCGGAGCCCCGCAGCAAAGCGCTCAAAGAAATGAAGCGCTACGAAATCCGCTGGGCGCAACTCGATCCCACCAAGGGCGCCGAGATGGCAAAGACACGTCCCGTGGTGGTCGTCAGCCTCGACGCGCTGAATGCGCGGCTGCAAACCGTCACCGTGTGTCCGCTGACCTCACAATTGCACGGAGCATGGCGCACGCGTCTCGAGGTCCGTGTCGCCGGCAAACGCGCTGAGATTGCGGTGGATCAGATTCGTACCGTCAGTAAGGCGCGCCTCGGTTCCAAGATGGGTGCGCTCACGCCGGCCGAGGCCGGAAGCCTCCGGCGTCTGATCACGGAGATGTACGGCGAGTAGGCGCGTCCATTCCCGGCGGCGGTCGATTCGGCCGCCGCGTGCTGTCTGCGGGCACGGCCGGCGCCGGCGGCGGATATTCCATCGACGGAATCTTGAACGCCTTCACGAGTTTCGGATCGCCGTCGACTCCGAGAATTCTGCTCGAAGCGTAAGCGCCGATCTTCGGGCACATCTTGAAGCCTTCGGAATTTCCGCCGGCGACAATCCAGCAGTTCGACATCGCCGGATGCGTGTCGACAATAAAATCGCCGCTTGAAGTAGACTCGTAGTGGCACGAGTGCGTCTGCGAAACCGGCGCGCCTTTCAGTGCAGGGAACCGATGTTCGATGAAACGGCGTGATCCGTCGATGCGCGTTTGATCGGCCCAGCGATCACTCGTGTCGGGATCTTGCTGCGCGAGCGGAACGTCGGCTTGCTGGCCGCCACGTCCGCCTCCGGCTCCGCCGGCGCCAGCAGCTCCGCCGCCGCCACCACCGCCGCCACCGCCGCGAGCAGCGCCCGCAGCTGCTGCACCGGCCGCAGGTGCCGCGCCCGGAGCCGGCGTCGTGCCCGGCGGTCCCGCAGGCGCACCCGGCGCGCGCTCGGCGCCGCGCACACGAAATCCACGATTGTCCACCGGCAGCGCCGCCCAGCCGGTCACGCCTGGGAAGTTGTAGCTCGGCAAATTCGGAAAGGTGAACCGCTGATCATTCACCGGCGTGGCGAAGTAGACCACGTATCCGATCGGCACTCTTGTTTTCTTGGCGAGAATATCCGGAAAGGTTTTTCCCATCCACGGGCCAACCGCCCACACGAACGTGTCGGCGCGCAGCGTCTGACCGGTGTCCAAATTAATTTCGTCGAGTTTCCCGCCTGACATTTTCCCGGGCGTCGCGCGGCCGATGACGATTTTGCCGCCGAGTGTTTCGAATGCGGCGGCGGCGGCCTGTGCGGAGCGGCGTGCACGCACGATTCCCGCGTCGGGTTCGTACAGCACGGCCGTTATGTCGTCCATCGAAATCACCGGAAACGCTTTTCGCACGTCGGCGGGATTCAGCACTTCGTACGGAATCTTGTGCTTGTCCCACCAGACTTTCGTGCGCAGCTGAAAGTTGTCCCACTCGCTGCGCATGATCAGATCGCCTGTGACGTGGAAGAGATTCAGACGAAAATGCTTTCCCCATTCGTCATCGAACGCCTTCCACATTCCCATGGCGTCGCGCGCCCAGAGCGTCCACGTTTCGCCCTGCTCACCCGGGCGATCGCCGTAGGACGAACGCACACCGCGTGTTTCGTCGCCCGAAGTCGAGCGCGCGTTTCCCGGGCCGTATGCATCGACGAGCGTAACCTTGTGCCCTTTCTGAATCAGATTCAGCGCGGTAAACGCGCCCCACCCGCCGGCGCCGATGACCACGATATCAGCCGACGCGCTTGTCGCGCGCGGCATCACGATCGACTTCGGCAGCGCGCTCTCGATCCGCCGCGGAATGTCGCTCCCGCCCACCATAAACAGCCCCGCGCCGGCACCCGCAAAGCGCAGAAACTCGCGCCTTGGCAAAGCGCCATCGGCCGGCCCGTCGGGAGCGGTGCTCCGTGCGGTCGGCTCGGGAATCGGGGTCGGATCGATCGGCTCGTCGGTCATTTCTCTGATGCGCGTGGGAAGCACAAAACTGATACCAAGTGGTTATGAAAATCAAACCGCGGCGGGAGGTACGCCCTGACGGTCGCGAATCGGCTGCGCAATTGTTAAATAGGGTGGGCGAAGCGTGGGCCTACCAACGGAGAGGATCGATACGCGTGAATCGCCGAACCATCCTGGCATCTGCGATACTGCTCGCGACATACGCGTGCGCGACAGCGCCGAATGTCCGGTCGCCGTTGGGCGCGTATCTATCGCCGAACGCCAAGACAGGCCCAACAGTCCCGCTCCGCGTTGATCCGAACGCGCGCGTGATACTCTCCGGCGCGGCCGGGCTACCGGCAGCGCAGTTTCTCGCATCTCAGGCCACGCGCGGCGCCGCGATTTATTCGCGAACCTGCGACACCTGCCACGGCGCGGGAACGCTCGTCGGAGCGACGTTCGTGCAGTCGTGGAACAACCGCCGCGTGTACGATCTCTACGCGGTTGTCCGCAGCACGATGCCGCTCGACAACCCCGGCGGCCTGAAAGACGGCGAGTACCTCGACGTGGTCGCGTACCTATTGCAGGCGAACAAACAGCAGACCGACCGGCCGGATTCGCTCAAGAGCGATACGCTCTCGATGAGGGGCACGAGGATCGCGGTCAGCGCTCCGTGAGCATTACCGGCGCGTCAGGGTTCCGGCGGTAGCGCGCGATATGGACCTCCGCGACCAACTCCAGAACACACTCGGCAGCTCTTACACCCTCGAGCGCGAGCTCGGCGGCGGTGGGATGTCGCGCGTGTTCGTCGCAGAGGAAACGTCGCTCGGTCGCAAGGTCGTCGTAAAAGTTCTGCCGCACGATATGGCGGCCGGCGTTTCGATCGAGCGATTCAAGCGCGAGATCGCGCTCGCGGCCCGGCTTCAGCATCCGCACATCGTGCCGCTCCTTTCCGCTGGGGATTCCGAAGGGTTGCCGTACTTCACCATGCCGCTGATCGAGGGCGAATCGCTGCGCGGCCGCATCGCGAAAGTTGGCGAGCTGCCTATTGCCGAGGGGCTGCGCATTCTGCGTGAAGTGGCAAGCGCGCTCGACTACGCGCACGAGAAGGGGATCGTCCATCGCGACATCAAGCCCGATAACGTGCTGTTGAGTCGTGGCAGCGCGATGGTCACGGATTTCGGCGTAGCGAAGGCGCTGTCGGAATCGAGCAACGCCGAGTTCAGCGGCGTGACGTCGCTTGGCGTCGCCCTCGGTACGCCGGCCTATATGTCGCCCGAGCAGGCGACGGCTACCCCGAATATCGACGCGCGCACTGACATCTACGCGCTCGGCGTGATGGCGTACGAATTATTCGCGGGCCGCCCGCCATTTTCAGGACGATCACCGCAAGCGGTCCTCGCCGCGCAGGTCACCGAAGCACCCGAGCCGGTGCAGCGGTTGAGGCCGACGCTGCCACCGTCGCTTTCCGCGTTGATCATGCGCTGTCTCGAAAAGCGGCCGGCGGATCGTCCACAGACCGCGGCGGAAGTCGTGCACGCGCTCGACACGATCACGACGCCGAGCGGCGGAACGCAGCCGGCGTTGGCAATCCCGAGTGGTGAGGCGGCAGCTGCGTCGCCTGCGCCGAATCGCGCGATGCCGGTGATGATCGGCGCGATCGTCTTGCTGGCGATTGTTGGCGGAGTGTACGCGATGAAGGGCCGCGGTGGCGGCGCTGTGGCCTCGGGTGCGAAGTCGCTCGCCGTGCTCGCGTTCGAAAACAAGAGTCGCGACAGCAGCTTCGACTATCTCGCGGACGGGATGAGCGACGAAGTGCGGAGTTCGCTCACCAACGTGCCGGGGCTGTCCGTAAAGGCGCGCGGCTCGTCGACGCATTTCAAGAGCGGCGAGGCGGACATTCACGACGTCGCCTCGAAGCTCGATGTGCAGTCCGTGCTCACCGGCACGCTGAGCAAGAGCGGCACGAAGTTTCGTTTGGTCGCCGAGTTGGTGAGCGCGTCGAGCGGAAACGCGATCTGGAGTGGCACGTACGAGCGCGCCGCCGATCAAATGGCCGCGGTGCAGGATTCGATCTCGCGCGCGGTGGTTGCGGCACTGCATATCGGCGCGGCCGCGGCCGCCATCGAAACGGTCGGCGGGAGCGAGGCGCGCGGGACGAACGATCTCGAAGCGTACGACCTGTTCCTGCGCGGCCAGCATCTGCTCGGGGCGTATTCCGACAGTTCGGAATTTCACGCGCGCGACTATTTCAAACTCGCCGTCGCAAAGGATCCGCAATTTGCACGCGCGCATGCGTGGCTCTCGCTCGCGTACCTCACTCTTGCCGGTACCGGGCTCGTCGAGCGCGCCTCGACGATATCGCTGGCGCGAGCCAGTCTCGCGAAGGCAATCGCGCTAGACTCGACGATGACCGCCGTGATCCTCGCCAAGTCGAGCATGCTTGCCGCCGAGTTCAAGTTCGCCGAGCAGGATCGGCTGATCGCGACGGCGTTGCGCGCGCACCCTGAAGACGACGAACTGCGCGGCGAACGTGTCTCCACGCTGCTCAATGTTGCCAGCGAGCAAGAAGCGCTGGCCGCCGCGAAGCAGGTGCGGCAGCGCAACCCGCTTGACGGTCGCAATCTCCTCGAGCTGCAGTATTTGCTCTATGTGAACCACGACTATGCCGGCGCGGTCAACGCGACGAAGGATCTTCTGGAGTTGAACCCGCGCGACATCGCGGCGTACCAGAACCTTGGCCTGGCTGAGGTCTTCCTGGGCCATCCTGACAGCGCGGTTACGGCGCTGGAGAAATCGGTGCAGATCGATCCCACGTTGTATGGGGGCCGGATATACCTGATCTTTGGTTACGCCGCCGCAGGGCGATGGAAGGACGCCGAGGCGGCGCGCGCGCAGTTGGCGAAAGAGAGTGGCAGCAATTCGCCGAACTTTCAGCGCGGCTATGTCAATCTTGCGTTCGGAAAGTTTGACGACGCTGCGAACGATTTCGCCCGCAGTCTCGCCGAATTCGAACCGCTCGTGCTGACGAACGACCTTCCGTGCGACCCTGTGTTCGATCCGCTCAAATCGAATCCGCGATTCACGAAGGCGGTGACCGCGATCTGGCCGAACATGTGCCCTGCGGCGTCGAAGTGGCCGATCAAGCCCCGCGGCTAGATTTGCTCTGACAAATGACTGAGAACACCCCACCGAAAGGCGAAAAACGCTACGACCGCTCACTCGTCGAGGGACACCTCCCTTCAGCGGTCTGGAAGCTCGCGTGGCCCACCATGCTCGCCAACATCATCGGCGGGATGCAGGGCGTGATCGATCATGCGCTCGTCGGCAACTTTGTGGGCTTCACCGGCAACGCCGCCGTCGGCGTGAGCTGGCAGATTTTTCTCGTCGTGATCGTCTTCATATCGTCGCTCTTCACCGGCATGAGCGTGCTCGTCGCGCGCTTTGCCGGCGCGGGCGATCACGAGAAAGTCGATCGCACCGTCTATCAGGCGTTCCTCACAGCGATCATCATCTCTCTCGGCGTGCTCGCGCCCGCAGGATATTTCCTGGCGCCGCATCTGCTGGGAATGGTGAACGCATCGGCGGCGGTGCAGGCAGAGGCACTTCCATTTCTTCGCACGATGTTCGTGTTCAGCCTCGGCATGATGATCTTCTTCATGCTCGCTGGTGCTCTTAGGTCCGCGGGTGACGCCAGAACTCCCATGGTTCTCGGCATCACGACCACCGTGCTCAACATCTTATTCAACATCGTGCTCATTCGCGGCTTGGGTCCGATCCCCGCGTACGGCACTCGAGGCGCTGCGATGGGCACAGCCACCGCGTTCGGTCTCGTCGCGATTTACTCGCTGTACAAGCTGCTCGCGGGCGGATGGGTGATCTCGTTTCCCAAACATGAAGGGTTCGCGCCCGACTGGACGATTATTAAATCGCTGTTCAAGTTCGGACTCCCCACTGGTTTTCAGGGGATCGCGATGAACATCGGCGGCGTGATGATGCTCGGCTTTATTGGATCCGTGCAGCACGGCGCTGAGGCACAGGCCACCTACGCGGTGAGCTACTCGGAACTGTTTTCGTTCGTGACCTGGACTTCAACCGCACTGCTCGGTGCCGCCGCGGCGATTGCGGGGCAGAACCTTGGCGCAGGAAAGCCTGATCGCGCCGTCGAAGGCGTTCGCGTTGCGGCGCGGATCGGGCTCGTGGTCGCGGCATTTGTCGGATCGCTTTTTTTGCTAATCCCCGCGCAACTGCTCGCGATCTTCGGAATGCACGATCCGCTCGTCGTCGGCATCGGCACGCAGCTGCTGCGCGTCCTGAGCCTGTCGGGGCTCTTCATTACTGTGGCGCTCACGTATACCGGCGGCTTGCAGGGAACCGGCGATACGAAAGGCCCGTTGTACATCTCGCTCGTTTCCCAGATGCTCCTGCCGCTGAGCATCTGCTTCGTGATGCAGCGCATCGGCGTTCTTCAGCCGATTCATATCTGGCTCGCCATTCTTGCCGGCCACGCGACGCGATGCACGCTGAGCATCATCAGATTCCGCCAGGGCAAATGGCGCGGAATCAAAGTGGATATCGAGCCGAGTCCGGCGTAGGGCGAATCCCCGGCGCTCCGTGACGCTGCTGGGCGCCGGCGTGATGACGCTCGAGTCCGCCGTTACGCCGACAGGATGCGGTCGAGAATCTGTGGTATCTCGAACACTGCCTGGTTCTGATAAGCGTTGACGCGCTCGACGAACAAGCCGCGCTCGATCGGATCGACCATCGCCGCGACGGCGTTCACGATATCGCGCCGAATGCTGCGGATCGCGATGCCGAACCCACAAGCCTCGACCCATTCCGCGTTGTAGCGCTCCTGCGGCATTGTCCACGAGTTCCTCTCGATGATCACGGGGAGTCCCATCGAGATCGCCTCGCTGATGCTGCCCGGACCGGGCTTGCCGATGAAGAAATCCGAGAGGCGCATCAAGCGCGCAATGTCTGGTGTGAAACCGGTCACGTGCATCGGAACGCGTTTTGGCATGCTCCGGAGTGCCGCCTCGAGCCGGTCGTTCTTCCCGCATACGGCGATGATCTGCACGGGAAGATCACTCTCGTTGAGCAGGCGCGCGATCGTGCGCATCGAGGCGGAGCCCGCGCCGCCGAACATCATCATCGCAGTCGGGAGCGACGCGTCGAGTCCGAGCCGCGCGCGATCGGCGGCATCGCGCGGTGCCGCGGGATCGTAGAACCGCGGATTCAGAATCATTCCCGACGTCTGAAACACGCGTTCGACCGGATGGCCGGCGTCGAGCGCCTGTTTGTGCGCGAGCGGCGTGCCGCACACGAAGTATTGATCCTGCCGCTCCTCGATCCAAAAATGCGGTGGATAGTCCGCGAGATCGGTCAGGATCGTCACGAGCGGCACGCCGGGCATCACGCGCTGCATCGCTTCGTGGATACTGCGATTGAAATGCGGGATGAGCGACACGACTACGTCCGGCCTGTTCTTCTGCCAATGTTTCTCGAGCAGACGCACTTGCGATTTGTGATGCCGCCTGATCACTGAGTGCATCACACGGAGCATCGCGGGCGATCCGAAGGTCCAGCCGCGTCGGAGCATCCCGTTGTATCCCTCCTCGACGCTCACGCCGGTCACACGGCGCCAGAAGTCGAGCGGCGCGAACAACTCGAGTGGGTTCGTCATGGTGACGGACCAGGGCCGCCGCTCGCGCCGGGCGACTTCGCACAACGCATTCGCCGCGCTGCGATGGCCTCCGCCGGCATCGCAATACACAAGCTCGACTCTCTTCATTCCCGCCAGTCTACAAGGAGGCTTGCCGCAGTAGGTGTCGCATGAGCATGATGTGACAACGCTGATACACGCCTCCCGCGATGTTTTCATCAGGAGCCCTCCGTGCAGACAGTCTTCTCACGACGTTTGTTTTCGCTCACTCTCGTCATTTGTGCCATCGCAGCGCCCGGTCACGCGTCGGCGCAGGTCACCACGTTGCCGAGCGAGATGCCGGCGAAGCTGACGCCGACCAATGAGGGGTTCGATCACGACCGCCGCGACGTCATGATCCCAATGCGCGACGGTGTGAAGCTGCACACCGTGATCCTCGTGCCGAAGGGTTCGCGGCGCGCGCCGATCCTTCTGACGCGCACACCGTACAACGCGACCGAACTGACCTCGTACGGCGGCACGAGTTCACACTTGGGATCCAACCTCAACGGCTACGACAACGCACTCGATGTGATCATCGGCGGCGGATATATCCGCGTCGTTCAGGATGTGCGCGGGAAGTACGGCTCCGAGGGCGATTACGTGATGAATCGTCCGCTGCACGGTCCGCAGAATCCCACGAGCGTCGATCACGCTACTGATACGTACGACACCGTCGACTGGCTCGTGAAGAACATTCCCGAGTCGAACGGCAAGGTCGGCATACTCGGCATTTCGTACGACGGATTTCTGCCGCTGATGGCGCTCGTGAATCCGCACCCCGCGCTGAAGGTGAGCGTGCCGATGAACCCGATGGTCGACGGCTGGATGGGCGACGACTGGTTTCACAACGGCGCGTTCCGTCAGCAGAACATGTCGTACATCTACGAGCAGGACGGCACGCGCGATAACTCGGCGAAGTGGTGGACGTCGAGTTATGACGACTACGACATGTTCATGCAGGCTGGCTCAGCAGGAGAACTCGGTCGCCGTCGCGGTCTCGAGCAGGTCGGATTCTGGAATAAGGTTCTCGCGCATCCGTCGTACGATTCATTCTGGCAGGATCAGGCGATGGACAAGGTTCTCGCCGCGCAGCCGCTGAAGATTCCGGTGATGCTCGTGCACAGTTTGTGGGACGCCGAGGACATTTATGGTGCGATGGCCGTGTATCAGGCGCTCAAGCCGAAAGACACGAACAACGACAAGGTGTTTCTGGTGATGGGACCGTGGCATCACGGCGGCGAGATTGATGATGGGAGTTCTATTGGAGCCGTGAAGTTTGGCCGCAACACGTCGAAGGAATTTCAGCGAGACGTCCTGCTGCCATTTCTCGATCAGTATTTGAAAGATGCGGCGCCGAAGGCCGATATCGCGGCGGTGACGGCGTTTGAGACCGGGACGAACACGTGGCGTCGTTTGCCGTCGTGGCCGGCGGGATGCGCGAGCGGGTGCACGGTCACGCCAACGCCGTTGTACATGGAGCCGGGATTGAAACTCGGCTTCACCGCGCCAGCGGCCGGTGGCGCTGCGTTTGACGAGTACGTATCCGATCCGAACAAGCCCGTGCCGTTCCGCGCGCGTCCCACGCGTGCGGTGAGCTATGACAGCCCGGCGCGCTGGGCTGATTGGCTTGCTGATGATCAGCGCGAGCAGTCGGGCCGTACGGATGTGCTCGCATTCACCGGTGACGCGCTCACCGCGCCGACGAAGATCAGCGGTCAGGCGATCGCGAATCTCATTGCGTCAACGGACGGAACGGACGCCGACTGGGTGGTGAAGTTGATCGATGTGTATCCGGATGAAGTTGCCGGCGATCCAGCCATGGGCGGATTTCAGCTGATGGTTGCTGCGGATATTTTCCGCGGACGCTATCGTGAGAGTTTCTCAGCTCCGAAGGCGATCGAGGCGAACAAGTCGCTGCAGTATCGGTTTGCGCTGCCGCCGGCGAACCATGTATTTCTGCCAGGGCACAAAATCATGGTGCAGGTGCAGTCGTCCTGGTTCCCGCTGTACGATCGCAATCCGCAGACCTTCGTGCCGAATATTTTTTGGGCGAAGCCGGGGGATTACAAAAAGGCGGTGCAGCGGATTTATCATGCGCCGGGGCAGGCGAGTTATGTGGAGCTGCCGCTGGTGGTGGCGCGCTAAGCGCGGGGGGGGCGGCGGTAAGCGGCACCCGTGCGGCGAAATGACGTGACGTGCAGTGAAATGATATTGACTAGTCTGACCAGAATTCACATATTCCGGTCATGCGCGACACGTACTCTCTCTACGAGACCAAGGCGAAACTCTCAGCGATTATCCGGAGGGTTCGCGAAGGGCACTGTGTCGTGGTCACGGTTCACGGCGAAGCCGTGGCAGAAATCCGGCCGATTGAAGCGGCCGAGACGGATTTCGATAGACGGCTAGATCAACTCGCAGAGCGCGGGATTCTCGTGCTCCCGGAACGCGACGACCGATCAGGGCTGCGGTTGGTCGCCCGGCGGCGAGGCGCGCTCGCGCGATTCTTGGCGGATCGTGGAAAATGACGACCGCGTACGTGGACTCGTCGTGTATACTGGCCATCGCGTTTGGTGAGCGCGGCGCGGCGGCAATGGAGCGCCGGTTACATAGTTTTGACCAACTGACGTCCTCCAATTTGTTGGAGGCCGAAGTGTTTGCGGCTTTTGCTCGCGAGGGGCTCGAGCCTGACGCGCCGGTCTTATCACCCGTCGCGTGGATTGTCCCGGAGCGTCCGCTTCACGCCGAGATCGCACGCGTGCTCGAGGCCGGCTATGTACGGGGTGCGGACTGCTGGCATTTGGCAACTGCACTCTATCTCGCAGACGATCCCGCAAAGCTGAGTTTTCTTACGCTCGACACCCGGCAGGCGAAGGTCGCGGCAGCACTCGGATTCGCAACCTAGCAGACGCGACCATGGCTGATCGGCCGGTTCGCCCTTGCGCGATTCGCATGCTCTAGCATAGGCTATCTATGTAATGACACCGAGACGCGCGCAAGATGAGATCCCGCCAGGGACGCTTGACATGCTGATCCTCAGCACGCTCGCGCGAGGTCGCGAGTTGCACGGTTTCGAAATTGCCGAGGCGATTGAGCGCACCACCGCCGAGATCCTGCGCGTCGAAGAAGGTTCGCTCTATCCGGCGCTCCAACGGCTGCTCGTGCAGGGATTTGTCAAAGGTGAGTGGGGGCGTACCGCCGAGAACCGGCGCGCACGCTACTACACGCTCACGGCAGCGGGGAAGCGGCAGCTGGAAGCAGAAGTCGCGTCGTATCGGCGCGTTGCCGGTGCGATCGCACTGATTCTCAAACCGGCATGATGGAGGCAGCATGACCATCGGCGAACTCTGGCGGCGGTTGGCGCATCTGGTGAGTGGGTCGCGCGCGTCCGATGAGCTGCGCGAGGAGATGCAGTTACACGTTGAACTGCGCGCCGCGGCGAACCGACGGGCGGGCACAAGTGAAGCTGACTCCATCGTTGAGGCTCGACGCCGGTTCGGAAATGAGCGCGCAGTTCGCGCGTCATCGCGAGACGCGTGGGGTTTCGGCTGGACCGAAGAAGCGCTGCGTGATCTGCGCTTTGCATTTCGCCGGTTGGGTCAGCGTCGGGGCTTCTCGCTCGCTGTGATCGGCGTGCTTGCGCTCGGTATCGGCACGACGACCGCGATGTTCAGTGCAGTTGACGCGGCACTCCTGCGCCCGCTTCCATTCCCGGACGCCGGACAACTCGTCGCACTCAACGACGTGTCCGTTCCGGTTGATTTCGGCAAGCAATCGCCAAACGCTCGCTCACAGGCAGACCACTCCGTGACGATCTCGGACGTCACCCAGCTGCGCGATGTCTTTTCGCACGTCGCGGCCTACGCGACCGGTGGATTGAACGTCGCCGATCCGGAGCATCCTCAGCGGATCAAGGGAGCGCTTGTCAGCGCCGATTTCTTCAGCGCGATGGGGATCGCGCCCGCGCTGGGGCGAACGTTCGATGCCGCCGAGGTCGCGCCAAATGGCCCGAGCGTGGTGGTGCTGTCGTATGGTCTCTCGCAACGCTTGTTCGTCGGCAAGAATCCGCTCGGAGTGAGCGTTCAGCTCGGGCCTGCGTCGTACACCATCGTCGGCGTCATGCCGCGCGGCTTCAGTTTTCCGAATGAGAGCGACGCGTGGCTTCCGATGTCCGTGCCGATCATGCCGGCGATGATGTCGGTCATTCCCGGCATATTCGGCGCACCGGTTATCGCGCGAGTGGCGACCGGCGTTGATCCAAGAGTCGCCTCGTCGCGGTTGCTAGCGCTGTGGGATCGCATGGCTGCCGCCGAACCGGCGATCGACGGCACCGCCCGTCCGGGTGCCCAACGAGCACAAGAGATGCATTCGACCGGCGCGCTCACCCCACTTCAGCGGGATTTGGTCGGATCACAGCGAACGGCACTTCTCGTGCTGCTCGGAGCGACCGGACTTCTTTTGCTCATCGCCTGCGCCAACGCGACCAATCTTCTGTTGGCCCACGCGGCCGCCCGTCGGCATGAGATCGCGGTGCGCGCAGTGCTCGGAGCATCGCGTTGGAGAATCGTTCAGCAACTGCTCATCGAAAGCGTCGTGCTGGCGAGCGTCGGCGCAGCGCTTGGAGTAATGCTTGCGCCGGCACTCCTCGGTGCGGCGCGGGTGCTCATGCCGGCCGACCTCTCCGGACTTGCAACCGCACGGATCGATGCCAGAGTGCTCGGGTTCGCGACGGTGCTCGCGCTGATCACTGGTGTCGGCTTCGGTTTGTGGCCCGCCCTCGGCATAACGCGCGAGTCGCCAGCGGAGACGATCAAGACCGGCGGACGCACCGCAACTTCGCGCGGCGGGGCGATTGGCCGCCGGATTCTCGCCGGCACTGAACTCGCGCTGACCGTGATCCTTCTGGTCGGCTCGGGACTCATGCTTCGGAGCTTTCAGCGGGTGATGTCGCTGGACATCGGCATGGAAACGCATCGCGTTGGCACTCTCGAAATGGCCATGCCGCACTCGGCGGGGGATCGGACGCACCGCCTGCAGAAGATCGACGATATCGTTGCGCGGATCTCGTCGATGCCAGGGGTCGCGGCGGCGGGCGCCGTCAACGAACTGCCGATGCGTGTCGCGAATCGGATCGCGGTATACATCAAGGCGGACGGGGCGCCCAATCCAAATCCGAAGCGCGGCGGCAGCGCGGTGCGGACCCTGCTCGCGACTCCCGGTTACTTCGACGCGATGGGCATCCCACTGAAGCACGGCAGGTTGTTCACGGTCGCCGACGATTCACTCACGCCGCGCGTCGCGATCATCAACGAAAAAATGGCGAAACAATTTTGGGGCGATGTTGATCCAGTCGGTCGCACCTTCACGGCGATGGACACCACGCCGCTGACGGTCATCGGCGTCGTCGCCGACGTTCGCGAATCACTTCGTGGATCACGGATGGAGACGTTCGCGCAGATGTATTCGCCGATCACCGTACGCACACCGGACGACGTCGCGATCGTCGCGCGTGGGCCGCTGGATGGGCCCGCTCTGCTCGCGCGCATGGCAGAGGCTGTTCGCGCGGTCGACCGCTCGCAGGCGATCTACAACGTGAACATGATGGACGAAATCGTGAACAACTCTGTCGCACCGCGCAGGGCGAACACCTTGCTCGTTTCAATCTTTGCGATCATCGCACTCGTGCTCTCGGCGATCGGTGTCTACGCGGTGGTGTCCCATGGAGTGGCGCAGCGGACTCGGGAGCTCGGCATTCGCACCGCGCTGGGCGCCACAGGCCGCGACCTCATGTCGCTAGTCGCGCGCGATATGCTGTGGGTCACCGCGGCGGGGTTGCTCGTTGGAATCGCCGGCGCGTGGGCGCTCGCGCACGTGATGGAGAGCCTGCTGTACGGCGTTGCGTCACACGATCTGGCGAAATTTGTCGTTGTGCCCATCGTGCTCGCCTTGCCTGCCGCGGTCGCGACGCTCGTACCTGCGCGGCGCGCAATGCGGGTCAATCCGGCGGATGTGATGCGGGAAGATTGAGCCGGTGAAGCCGCACAACGTCGAGCCGAATGCTGTCGTTCGGATTCGCAAGCCGTGTCGTCACGCCATCGAACCCGTTGCGTGTCACGCGCACGACGAACATCGCGCCCGAACGCACAGTGGTCACCACCACTCCGCTCTCGCGCGTGCGCCCGACGCGATCTTCCAAGAGCTCGTGCACGACCGCCGAGTCGATGGATTTGCCGCTGTCATCCACGACAAGAACGGTGTGCTTGTGAAGTCTCGATTTTACGGGCATCCCTGAAAACCCAGTGGGCTGATCCGTTCCTTCGATTGTATCGGGCCCCGGATGCCAAATACTTCCCATGCCGGTGCCGGTGAGCGCAGCGATGATCGCAACGTGAATGGCAATCGCCGCGATCAGGGCGATTTTCATCCCTCCGCTCGTCGGCTGCTGCATCCCCGCCGGACGCGTGGGCACGTTACTGCGCTCTCCAGGGCGAATGATCGGGCCACGCGCGCAGCGCCTCCGTCGCCCACGCGGGCGACTTCTCGGTGTGGCAGGACGTACACGCGTTCGGAATCTTGTACTTGTCGGTCATCGCCGGCGCGATGAAACCGAACGTGTGCGCGCGGACAAACGAGCCGGGTACTCCTTCGGTCTCGATCTTCGGCATGTGGCACGCGATGCACTCACTCCCCGCGCTGCCGTCCTTATGATGCGTGTGCTCCGCGAGCGTCGCCGCGCGCGGACCGTTCGGTGACATCGGGCCGTGACAGTCGAGGCAAAGCTTGTTTGCCGGCTTCCGCAGCTGCGCGTAGTTCTCAGTGTCATGCGTGTCGTGGCACGACGAACAGCTGACCCCGCGCCGATACATCAGGCTCTGGACGTAGTCATTGCCCTGCATGCGATTCTTGTGCGCGGTGCCGTCGGCAAAGTGCAGGAAGGTCGTTTCGCCCAGCGTGTGATCCTCGAGCTGCCAGAAATCTTTCAGCTTGAGGCCGACATGATACCCGACCGGCCAGTCGTAGTATTTCCCCTCGATCGGGTTCGCGAGCGGGCGACCCTGCGAATGGCACGCAATGCAACCATCGCTCGCATCAACGGAGTTCATGCGCGCGGCGCTGAGAATATTTGCGCGCGTCGGATGTTCTGCGTGATCGCCGCCGGGCCCATGACAGCGTTCACAGCCGACGTTCCATTCGGCGACCTGTTTGGTGTGGATGTTGTAATCCACCGAGTGGCAGCCGTCGCAAGTCGGCCCCGTCGGCCGCTGCATGTTGTCATCCGGATAGAACGCAGTCCACCAGTCGCCGGTCTTCGGCACGTGATATGGACGCCACGTTTTGTTCGCGACATCCCACTGCGCGGCGAGCGGGAAATAGTCGTCGCCGACTTTCGTGAAATAGCGCTGTTTCCAAATACTGCCGTACACAAACGCGACCTGTTCTTTCTTGAACGGCGCGACCTTGTTCGTCGCGAGATCGGGAATAATCGCGTCCGGGTGCTCGCGCGGATCGCGCACGACGTTCGCCATCGGCGTTTTCTTCCAACGATCGTAGATCTGCGCATGACACTTCTGGCACGCCAGAGAGCCGACGCAGTGAGCAGACGTCGCGATCTTTGCGTTCTCGGCGAGTTCGGTCTTTGAAAACGGGCGAAGACTGCGAATAAACAGGACGAGCTTCCAGCTGTCGCTCGTATTCTCCTGATGCGGTTTCGCGAGCGCAGGCATGCCCGTGAGCTGCACGCCGTTCTCGATGATGTAGTGCAGTTCGCCGTCGGTGAGACTCTGCGTCTGCGATGACCGCAGATCGGGAACGCGCGGGTAGAGTGCGCGGCCCATGGCGGTCTTGCCATCCGCGTCGGTGCCATGACAGCTCGCGCAGCGCGCGGTGAACTGGTCGTGGCCCTCGCTCACGTTCTCCGACGTGGCCTCGAGTGGAGTCTGCTCCCGTCGGGCGGCGCGCGGAATCGCAAAGTCTCGAACGGTCCTCGCGATGCGTGCTTCGAACGCCGATGGCTCGGAGCTCGCGCGGAATCCACGATACATCAGTGCGCCCGCGCCGATCGCGCCGATAGCTGCAACGATGAGTGCGGCGAGGAGCGCGCCCTTCCAGCGATCACGCGTCATGCAGGAATCGTATCAGGATCCGCACGTCAGCGCCTGATCGTTGCTGACGATTTTCCCCGCTTTCGCGGCTTGGAGAAACGGCTCGATCGGACAGAGCGATTTCACCGCGGCAGCAGGATCAGTCGCGCCGCCCGGATGTCCGCCTCGACCAAACCGGCGCATGGAATACGGCCGGATGAACACGCTCTTTGAGTCCGTCGGCAGTGTTGCGACGTTGTCGTAGAACGCCTGACCCTTTCCATCCTGGAAGAGATACTGCTCGACGTTTGATAAATAAAACGCGCTCACCACGCCGCCCTGCTGCGTGAGCCAGCTGCCAATAGCGCGAATCGCCTTCGGTCCGCCGAAATCTCCGGAGACCGGAACGACGAGATTGTGATCTTCGAGCGACTTCACATAGCGATAGTTCTCCTCGCTCGAGAGAAAGCTCTGCGGCTGGCCGGACCGGTCGAGCGAGTAGCCGGTCATATCGGCAAAGCCGCGATTGCCCGCCGGCCCGCCGCCGCGACCTGAGCCGCGCGTAGAAATGGCCGGCCCGAGCGTCTGAAACGCCAAGAGCACCGAGCGCAGTTGCCCCGCTTCATCGGCCGTGAATGCGAAGTGATGCGTCCTGATGAGATTCGCTTCGACGCGCTCGATCGTTTTGCGCCCGAGTGCGGTGTCGGTCGGCACGAGCCAGTAAGCATCCCACATCTTTTGGATCGTGGTCGCGCTGTCCATCCCGGCAGGGCGGGCCTTCGCAAATAGCAGGGTCAGAAAATCCGCGCGATCCTTCGCGAGCTCGAACATCGCTTTGAACATCAGGTGCTGCATCACCGCCTGACGGCGAATGTCGACGACGAACGCCATCTTCGGATGAATGGCCGCGATGTAGCTCAGGTTCTGCTCCGGCCCGACCCCGATGTACACGCCGCCGCTCACGCCAGTCGTGCGGAGCATCGTGAAGAGCTCGCCGACTTCCATCTCATTGGACGTGAAGTTGTCCGTGATCCGGAAGTATCCGCCAGGCTCGGATATGTCGGTAACGAGTTTCCAAAAAGCCGAATCACTCAGCGATGTCGGAAGCGCCCGAGTCTGCGCCGCCGCAGGCACCGCGATCGCAACGATCACGATGCCCGCAGCCAGCCGGATTTGCCGTCCGATCGCCGAAAACCGGCGACCGAAAACCGCGAACCCGTTGTGCATGGTTATTTCCCAATCATGAGGATGGTAAACGACCCCGGAATCACCGGCGCCTGCCCCTGCCGTCCACCGCCCGCCACCGGCGGCGGAGCCGGTCCACGCTCCACGCTCATCACGAACACATGCCCGGTCTTCGTGTCCAGCGTCAGCGTGCGCGCGCCATTCATCGTATCAAGATTCTGCTCGACCACAAAATCTTTCGGGCTGTTCTCTTTCACGATCGTCAGCGTGCCGTTCCCGTGCGCGCTGAATGCTTCCATCGTGCTCGGATTGAACGCCGCGCCGTCCGAACTGCCGGCGAGCGGAAGTGTCGTGATGATATGTCCGTCATCCGCGCTCAGAATCACCATCTGCGGCTTCGGCAGCTGACGTTGCGGCTGGGCTTGACCGTTCGCGCCAATAACCGCGGGCTGAAGTCCACCGGAGGCGCCGCACGCGGCAAAGAGAATGTGATTCTTCGCATCCAGCGCGAGGCCGTTGCACGAACCGCCCTTATCACCGAACGGAAAGTGCGCCGTCGCCTTCATCGTCTTCACGTCGACCTTCGTCACGCTCCCTTCGCCGTCCTGCATCACCACATAAAGCGTGCCCTTGCCATCTGCGACGCCCTGCTCGGGGACGCCACCCAGATCGATCTGGCCGAGAAATTTGCCGTCCTTTGCGTCGAACACGCCGGCACTCTTGGTCGGATGGCTAAACACGTAGACTTGCTGATTGTACCCATCCGCCAGAATGCCGTCGGGGCCAAAGCCGGAATCCGCCGGGATCTTCTTGATCAGCGTCATCGATTTCGTATCCCACATCGCGACGTCAGGATGATCGCTGGAGAATCCGTGTCCGGATTTCGAGTCAACTGTCGCGCCATTGCCGGCCGTTCCGGGGATCTCGCCGATCAGCGCGAGCGTTTCGATGTTGAACACCGAGACGCGCCCGGGAATGGCATCGCGCGCCGGCGCCGTCTCGGTCGCGGGCACGGCTCGGACTGTGTTCCGGGTGATATAAATGCGCCGGCCATCCACATCCGCATAGATGTAGTCCGTGCCGCCCTCGCCGCCGACTTTCGCCCGCTGCAGCACTTTGTACGGACCGTCGGCAGCGGGTTGCTGCGCCAACAGTGCCGGCGCGGCCAATACGAAAACCGCCGTCGCCGCAAACAGTGAACGTCGCATGAAACTCTCCTCAATGATTGGAATCGCAGCTCTCAAGTGGGCGCAACTATCATAGCGCCGCCTCATGACAACTTGATGTGCAATGCCGCTTCACGCCACCTGTTTTATCGATGCCGATCGTCACGGTCTAGCCGCGTGCCACCACGGCCGGCGCGCCAGTCTCGGGATCGCCAATCGCGACGTTCACCACCGTGAAGTCGTTCAACTCGTACAGTTCGCGAGCGATCGCCGTTCCCACACTTACCGGCGCGAGGCAACGCATCGGCACCATCGCCACCAGCGTGCGCACGCCACGCCTGTGCGCCTCGGCGAGCAGCTCGACATAACCACCCGCGCAGTTCGTGTGCCCCGAGTGCACGAGGCAGTACGCGCCGTGATCCGGATGGCTGACGGTGATCGTCGCGCTGTCGGCGCTCTCACAGAGGACGGCCGCGTGATCGCCCAGACTGCGCAGCTCCTTATGCACGTGCGTGACGAGTGCCGCGCGCAGTTCTCGCTCGGAGAAAATCCAGCGCGTGTCATCGCGCCGAAGAACGTCGCCATCTCCGAGGCCTCGCTCGGCCGCGATGCGCGCGTGATATGGCGGCAGTTCCGGAGTGCGGGCGAAGTAACGCGCGACGAGCTCCGCGCCGAGCCGTTCGGCCGCGCTGCGGTCCGCGAGGGCGGGGCGCACGCCGAGCACATCATCGACGAGCACCATCAGCCGGGCACGCTGCGACTGCTGTGCGGCGACCGCGCGGCACGCGGCTCCCCACGTCAGCCGCGTGAACGCGAGAAAATCACGCGGCGCATCCGCGGAGGGCGCGCCTTCCAGCGCGTCGGTTGCGTCTGCGCCCTGTGTGAAAATCGCGTAATGTCCGGCGAGGATCGCCACAGTTCCGGCGGGCGCACTGGTGATTTCCTGCGCGAGAAAACTCGCGAGCTGGTCGAGCGGCAACGAGGCGCTCATGCGTCAACTCCGCCTGTGGCCGGACGCACCGGCGCGCCGCGCTCGGCCGCAGCGATCGTCGCGAGCCGCGCGATCGCATACGAGCAGAGCCATCGCGAGCGATCGCGCATGCCGTCGTGCATCCGCGCGCTGAACCGCGGCGCTCCGCCGCGCTCGAATCCCTCGATGAACCGCACCGGTTTCAGGTGCGTCCGCGTGTGTCCCTCGGTATCGCCCGGCCCGCACACATCGCGCGACGGCGCGAACCGGTCGAGCTTCGGGTTCGTGCGCAGCAGCGACTGAATCCCTGCGAGCGGAAAGACCGGCGCGAGCAGGCTCTCGTCGCGATCGAGCGCGGTGAGCGTATCACTCGGCGCCAGGTATTGATCACCAGAGCGCGGTCCGCGGTTCAACGTGCGGCTGCGGAGGGACGGCACGCTCGCCCGCGAGCCCACCAAGAGGAGCAGCGCGGTGTTCAGCGCACGGCCGATCGCATCGTTGAGCGCGCCTGGCCGCGAGCGGAATTCTTTCCCCAAGCGATACCACGCGAGATGCCGCACCAGCGTACCGAGGTCGCCGCGGACTGTCGCGTGCAGTGTGCGATCGTCGCGGGTATTCCCGTGCAGACTGCGGGGTGCGCTCCAGCCATGCGCCGCGTACAGCGCATCGACCGCAGCGCGCGATCCAAGCGCATGTTGCATCAAGGCGTGCGCCGCAGCGTCGTACGGGAAAAACCAGTGATGCGCGAATAACAGTTTCACCACGAGCTGCACGGCGAGATCGCTCGTGGGATCGTCAATCAGTGCTTCGAGCGCGCTCCCCTCGAAGTTCGCGCCGAGATGCGCGGCGCCAAGCAGGTGCGTGGCGCGAATCTCGAGCGCCTCTTCGGCGATGAAGATCGCGTAGTCGACGAGATTTGAATACTCATGGAGCGCAACCGGGCGCCGCTCGTGCGTGACGGTAAAAATTGTGCCGAGCACCGGCAGGCGTCCGGTAGCCACCGTTTCAAACCCGTGCACGCTTGGCGCGAGCGCCAGATGATGGATGTACGAACCAACCGGTGGCCCGTCGCGGCGCGGCGAGGTGAACCCATGGCGCGCTGCTTCAACTGCGATCTGCGCTTCACGCGATTCTTCGCAGCCGTTGAACGCGCGATAACTCGTTGAAGCTGCTGCGTCGATCTGCGTGGTCTGCGGCACACGTCGCGTGCAGTCCTCAGCGCTCTGCAGAAAACTTCCCGTGCGGCCAGCCTCGGCGCATTGATATAGGTATTGCCGCTCCGTGTCCTCGGCAGACGGCGGCACCGGTCCGATGTCGAACAACGCACCCGGCGATTCCGCGCGCAGCCCAGTCGCTCCGATCGGCTGATACAGATAAACCGACACTCGGGCATCAGGCCGCAGCACACTCGAAACGAAATCAGTGGCGGCCGCTCGCTCGCGTTCAGCAATGGCTGTCAGCGTTGAAGAAACGTGCGAAGAAATGTGCGAATCTTTCTTGTATTTGTTTGTCGATATCTTCATAAATACAATATCCACAATGAGTTACGTGCAGAAAAATATCTAATAACAAGATTGATCAGTTGGCCGCCAAGCGCAAGGTTCCGGTCCGAACCCCGACCGCGGAGCCGTTTGATGTCCAACGATCTCTTTCGAAGAAAGCCGCTCGCTGAACTTCGGGCAGACGCCGAAGGAAGCCTGCTGAGGCGCACGCTTGGGCCGGTGCAGCTGACGGCGCTGGGAATCGGTTCGATTATCGGAACCGGCATTTTCGTGCTGGTAGGCACGGCGGCGAGCCTGCATGCCGGACCCGCGCTCGTGCTCTCGATGATCATGACGGCAGTCGCGTGCGCATTCTCGGGCCTCTGTTACGCCGAGCTCGCCGCGATGATTCCCGTTGCCGGCAGCGCGTACACGTACGCGTTCGCGACGATTGGTGAGTTCGCCGCGTGGATCATCGGCTGGGATTTGATTCTCGAGTACGCACTGAGCTCGGCAACCGTCGCGGTTGGCTGGAGCGGCTACTTCTCGAGTTTTCTGCGCAACTTCGGCCTCTCCATTCCGCCGACGCTCTCCGCGGCGCCGGGCGTCGCGGTGAAACTCGCCGACGGCTCAGTGGTGCATGGCGTGTTCAATCTTCCGGCAACGATGATTGTGCTCGCCGTCGCGCTCCTGCTCATCCGCGGAATCAAGGAATCGGCTACGGCGAACACGATCCTCGTCGGGATCAAGGTGCTGGTGCTCATCGTGTTTGTGGTTGCGTGCGCAAAGTTCGTGCGGCACGACAATCTCACGCCGTTCATTCCGCCGAACGAAGGCACATTCGGTGCGTTCGGTTTCAGTGGCGTGATGCGCGCAACTGGAATCATGTTTTTTGCGTACATCGGATTCGACGCTGTTTCAACGGCCGCGCAAGAGTGCAAGAATCCACAGCGCGATCTCCCCATTGGTATTCTCGCATCGCTCGCGATTTGCACTGTGCTCTACATAGCGGTCGCGCTCGTGTTGATGGGAATCGTCCCGTACAAGCAGCTGAATGTTCCGGATCCGCTCGCGGTCGGTGTTGACGCAACGGGGCTGACCTGGCTCTCGCCGTTCGTAAAGATCAGCGCACTGTTCGGTCTGTTCAGCACGATGCTCGTGCAACTGCTCGGCCAGACGCGAATCTTCATGGCCATGAGCCGCGACGGCCTCCTGCCGCCGCTCTTCGGCAGAGTGCACCCGCGTTTCCGGACGCCGCACGTGAGCACGATTCTCACCGGCTGCGTCGTGGCGCTCGCAGCGGGACTCACTCCCATCAGCGTACTCGGCGAACTCGTCTCGATGGGAACGCTGCTCGCGTTCGTGCTGGTCTGCGTCGGGATTATCGCGCTGCGCAAATCGGATCCCGACGCGCCGCGTCCGTTCCGCACGCCGTGGATGCCGTGGGTTCCGGTCATCGGCGCGTTGGCATGCATCGCGCAGATGCTGAGTCTGCCACTCGCGACGTGGATCCGCTTGATCGTCTGGCTGCTGATCGGCTTCGCGATGTATTTCGGTTACGCGCGGCGGCGGTCGCGGTACGCCACTCAGGCGTAGCGCGACAGAAACCGCCGATCGCTACCCCATCGCGATCGGCGGCCGCTTGCGCCCGATGTTCGTCGCCTGCTCGAACGCGTGCGCGAACTGCAGCAAGCTAAAATCGTTGCGATAACGCCCGACGATTTGAATCCCAACCGGCAGCCCGTCGGTCGTAAATCCCGCCGGCACCGACATCGACGGGCGGTATGTCGCCGTGATCATGTACGTCGATTTCATCCACGCGACGTAAGTTTCCATCGGCGTTCCGTCGATTTCGTGCGGCCAGTCGATCTTGGCTTCAAAGGCCGGAACTTGATTCACTGCGCAGAGAATGAATTCGTACTTCTCCTGAAACGCCCGCATCCGCTGCATGAGCGCGGCCTGGTGTGTCATCGCGCGCGCGATATCCGCGCTCGTCACCTTCGAGCCTTCCTCGATCTCCCAGATTGCTTCGGGCTTCAGCTCATTCCGGTGTGCCGCGAGCAGCGGCGCGTACGCGAGCCACGACTTCCATTTGCGAATCGTGAGAAACGAATCCGCGGCGTCGGTGAGGTCGGGCGCGACATCTTCCACGATGCAGCCGAGATCAACGAAGGTTTTGCGCTGCGCATCGAGTACGGCGCGCACCCGTTTGTCGAGCGGAAGTCCGCCGAGGTCGGGGCACCACGCGACGCGAACACCGCGCACATCGCGCGAAAGCGGTTTCAAAAAGTCTTTGGGATCCGACGGGTAGCAGCCCGGATCGTGCGCATCCGGCCCTGCCATGATGCTGAGCAGGTACGCCACATCCTGCACCGAGCGCGCGAGCGGTCCCTTCACGCTTGGTGCGAGGAAGGGCATCGACGTCGGCGATCCCGGCACGAGCCCAACCGTCGGCCGGATCGCCGTGACGTTGTTGAAGTTCGCCGGATTTCGGAGCGATCCGCCGAGGTCCGTTCCGTCGGCGAACGGCAGCATTCCTGTCGCAAGCGAAACGCCTGCGCCGCCGCTCGATCCTCCGGCGGTCTTCGTGATGTCCCACGGATTCAGCGTCGTGCCATACACTTTGTTGTAGCTGTGCGACCCCATGCCGAGCTCGGGAACGTTCGTTTTGCCGATCGGAATCGCGCCCGCGCCACGAATGCGCGCCACCAGCGTGTCGTCCTCGGTCGGCATGAAGTTCTTGTAGACGGACAATCCCTGTGACGTCGGAAATCCGACCGCGTTCGCGAGATCTTTGAACGCCCACGGGATTCCGTGCAACGGGCCGATGTGGTCGCCGCGGGCGAGACGACGGTCGGCTTCGTGCGCGAGCGCGATGCATTCGCCATCGTCGAGTTTTGCGACAATGGCCAGAAGTTTCGGATTCAAGCGCGCGATTTGCGCGAGCTCGGCCTCCATCAACTCGCGTGCGGAGACTTTCTTCTCACGGATCATCGCAGCGAGTTCGCGACCGCTGGTGAAGCAGAGATCTGAGGGCGGCGTCATCGCCATAGTATAACGCTCCCGGCGACTTGTCGCGTTACCGCCGGACCCGCACTTTTCACGCACACTTCACGCGTACACTTATCCGGATCATTCAATGATCGTGACGGTCTTCCGCTCGCGCCTCAACCCCGGCATCGAAGACGAATACATGAAGTGGGCGATTCGCATGAGCGAGCTCGCGCCGACGATGCCGGGATACATCTCGCACAAAGGATTCGTCGCACCGGACGGCGAGCGCGTGACGATCGTTGAGTTCGAGAACGAAGAGGGGCAGAACGCGTGGCGTCAGCATGCCGAACATCGCGACGCGCAAAAAAAAGGACGCACGGATTTCTACTCGGAATACAAGATCCAGGTCTGCACGGTCGATAGGCAGCACGAGTTCCCCAAGAAGTAGAAACACCGTAGCAACACCGTAGCTCACACCTCTCTTACGCGGGCGAGAACACCGTGAACTCAAGACGTCAGTTTCTGGCTCAGGCGCCGATCGGTCTGCTCGGCACGATCGCCGCATGCAGCGGAGGTGATAAGCAGGCCGCAACGGGATCAGGGTCAGCGCCGCCGCCCGGTGCGCCGCCGACATTCGGCACTGCACCGATCGTCGGCCCGGAAGTGTCGTCGTCGACGTTCGTAGAAGCCGAGAAACTCGTTCAGGTCGAGATGACGCGCGCCGATCGTGAGATGGCGGCCAACAGCTGGCGCGCATCGATGGCCGCTCTGTACGAGCGCCGCACCGGCCCCCGCAAAGCGACGCTCGAGCCCGAGCTCGTGCCTGCCACGCGTTGGATTCCGGTCGGCACCGCGCAGCACGCCGCCGCCGTGCACGATCATTTCAATCGCACGAAAATCGAAGCGGGTCCGTTGCCAGCGAGCGACACCGAGATCGCCTTCGCTCCCGTCACGAAACTCTCGCGCTGGATCGAGACAAGAAAACTCACCTCCGAGCGCCTCACCAAGATTTATCTCGACCGCCTCACGCGCTTCGATCCAAAGCTCCACTGCGTCATCACGCTCACCGGTGATTCCGCGCTCGCGCAGGCAAAGAAGGCCGACGCCGAGATCGCCGCGGGAAAATATCGCGGCCCGCTGCACGGCATTCCCTGGGGCGCGAAAGATCTGCTCGATACCGCGGGCATTGCGACGACCTACGGCGCGGAGCCGTTTCGGAATCGTGTTCCCACCGTCGACGCCGCCGTCACGAAGCGCCTCAACGATGCAGGTGCCGTGCTCGTCGCCAAACTGAGCCTCGGCGCGCTCGCGCTCAACGACATCTGGTTCGGCGGTCAGACGATGAACCCGTGGCTGCTCGAAGAAGGATCGTCGGGATCGAGCGCCGGCCCGGGCGCCGCAACAGCGGCTGGACTCGTAGGCTTCGCGATCGGCAGTGAAACGCAGGGAAGCATCATCAGCCCGACGATGCGCTGCGGCGTGACCGGGCTTCGTCCAACGTTCGGCCGCGTGCCGCGCACCGGCGCGATGACGCTCTGCTGGACCTGCGACAAGCTTGGTCCGATGGCACGGAGCGTGGAAGACACGCTCCTCGTATTGCACGCGATCACCGGTCCCGATGCCGGCGATCTCTCAACGGTGCCGGTCGCGCTCGACTTTGACGCCACAGCATCGGTGAAGGGACTGAAGGTCGGCTATTTCCCGGCGTGGATGAAAGAAGCACCCGCAACCGACGTCGATCGCGCCGCGCTCGACAAAATGCGCGAGCTCGGCATGAATCTCGTCGAGGTCACGCTGCCGAATCTGCCGTACGATTCAATGAACGTCATTCTGTTCGCCGAAGCTTCGGCCGCGTTTGAAGAGCTCACGCTGAGCGGCAAGATGAGCGAACTGAAATCGCAGGTCGTCGATGCGTGGCCGAATCTGTTTCGGCAGGCGCGCTTTCTCTCGGCGGTCGATTTCGTTCAAGCCGATCGCCTCCGCCGGAAAGTCGCCATGGAAATGGACAGGGTGATGTCGCAGGTCGATCTGCTGGTTGTCCCCTCACTGCGCGACGAGATGATGGTGATTTCCAACTTCACGGGCCATCCATCACTGACGCTCCGCGCCGGGTTCGTGCAGGTGGCGGAGGCGCGCAGCGATTGGGCGCCGGACCCGGCGCATCCGGTTCCAAAGTTTTCGCCGCCGCGCCGCGTCCCGCACGGTGTCACGTTGATCGGCAGACTGTTCGATGAAGGCACGCTTGGTCGCGCTGGAATCGCGATGGAACACGCGCTCGGTGTCGCCCCAGAAAATCCGGCGGGGTTCCAGTGAGGGCGCCAATCGTGCGCGCCGTCGCGACGGTCGCCCTCATTGCGGCGCCGCTCTCGCTCGTTGCAGCGCCGCTCTGCGCGCAGGGCACGCCGCTCTCGGCAGCAGACTCCGCGCGCTGGAGCGAGAAGCGCGCAACGACATATCTCGACAACCGCATCAGCTGGTGGATGAACTGGAACACCTCGCAACGCGATCACGGCACATTCTGCGTTTCGTGCCACACCGCGCTGCCGTACGCAATCGCGAGACCGGCGCTGCGCACCACCGCCGAGGGGCACGCACGCTCGCAGGTCGAGTGGCAGCTGCTCGACAACGTCACGAAGCGTGTGCGCATGTGGGAGCAGGTCGAGCCGTTCTATCCCGATGCCAAGCGCGGCGTGCCGAAGACCTACGAATCGCGCGGCACGGAGTCTGTGCTCAACGCGCTGATTCTTACCTCGTACGATTCGCGCGACGGAATCCAGAGTCCCGACGGCAAGCTCGCGCTCGACAACATGTGGAAGCAGCAGATCAAAACCGATGCGGCGGATCGCGGCGCGTGGCCCTGGCTTCAGTTCCACAACGCGCCGTGGGAAGGCGATTCTCAGTTTTGGGGCACGACCATCGCGGCCATCGCGATCGGGATGGCACCGGGCGGCTACAGCGCGCGTCCGGAGATCCAGCCGGGATTGAAAGCGCTGCGCGAATACTTCGCGCGCGAGCAGGACAAACAATTTCTGATCGACCGCGTCGTCCTGCTCTGGGCGTCGACCGGACTCCCCGGAATCCTCACGGCGGCGCAGCAGCAGTCGATCATCGCCGCCGCGCTCGCCAAGCAGAAACCGGACGGCGGCTTCACGCTCTCTGAGTTTGTCGGCGGCTGGAAGCGCGCAGACAGTACAGCACTGGAAACCAAGAGCGACGGCTACGCGACTGGCTTGATTGCGTTCGCGCTGCTGAAGGCCGGCGTGCCGCGCGACCAGCCACAGCTGCATCGCGCGCTCGATTGGCTCGCAAGGAATCAGGATGCATCCGAAGGGCGCTGGCTCGCCTTCTCACTGAACAAACAGCGCGACCTCTCCACCGACATCGGCCACTTCATGAGTGACGCGGCGACGGCCTACGCAGTCTTGGCCCTGAAGCGCGCACAGTGACGGCAATCGACAGAGCCGAAACAGCCTAGCGGAGAGTTTTGTTGATCGCCCGTCTCGAAAGAAAAATTCGCCGGGTAATATGGCCCGAACAGGAGCCCGAACTCGCCGACGCAGGTCGTGCCGGTGAGGTCGTGATCGCGCGCGGGCGACTGTTCGTCGCAACGCTGCTCGCGCTCCCGGGCATCATCACCTGGATTCGCACACCGCACGCACTGCAGGGGCCGGTTGGCATCGCGCTCGCGCTCGTCGCGACGTGCGTCGGATTTCCGATCCTGCGCCGCGCGCATCGCGGAGAGGGCGGCACCTACCTCGGCCTGTCGTCGGTCATTCTCGACGTCACGCTCGTTACGCTCTACCAAGTGCTGCTGATGGTTGGCGGCGACGCCGAGTCCGCCCTCCATAGCCGCATCACTTTCACACTCTACACGCTCGCGATCACGGTGAGCGCGCTGCGCTACGATGGCCGGCTCGTTCGCATCGCGGGGGTGATCGCCGTGGCGGAATACCTCGGCTTGATCGCATGGGCGAACGCAACAGGCCACGTGTTCGACACCGAGGGCCATCGTATTCTTGGCTCGGGGCTCCGCTCGCAAATGGAGTACTCGATCATTCTGCTGACGGCGACTGCACTCGCCGCCGTGATCGTCGATCGCGCGCAGGTGCTGCGCCTGTCGGGCATTCGCGATCCGCTCACCAAGCTTGCGAACCGCGGATACTTTCACGAGCGCGCGCATCAGGAACTCGTGCGCACGGCGCGCACCGGCCGCCCGTCGACCATCGCGATGCTGGACATCGATCACTTCAAATCGGTGAACGACGCGCACGGCCACGCGGCCGGCGACATGGTGCTGCGAAAGTTCGCGTCGATTCTGGGTGCGACGATGCGGGCGAGCGATCTCGTCGCACGGTTGGGCGGGGAAGAGTTTGCCGTGCTCCTGCCTGAAACATCGCTCGACAACGCGCGCATCAAACTCGAGTCGATACGCGACACACTGCGTGATACGACCATCACGCTGCCGAGCGGCGCGACGGTGCGGGTAACCTTTTCCGCGGGTATCGCTGCATGGCCGGACGATGGCACCGCGGTCCTCACGCTGCTTCAGGCTGCCGACGAACGGCTCCTCGCCGGTAAGCGTGCGGGACGAGACGTGGTGGTCGCCGTCGGCTAGCGGGGACCGGCCGCACGGCCGACAGCGGGCCGCTACTCCGAGCGGTACATTCTCAGCCAGTGAAGACGGATACCGACGACTCTCCCCCCGAGGCGGTCGAACCTCCATTCGACCCTGCGCTCGTCGCCGATCTGCTCCGGCAGCTCGATAAAACCGTGCGCGCGCATCAGATGTACCCGAGTCACAATGCGCAGTACATCCGCACGGTGGAGAATCTTCGCATCGCGTTCCGCGCGGTCTGGGACGAAACGTAGGGGATTTCGCTCTCGGTGAGCGACACCGAGTTCACGTGGTGCGATGTCACTGTGCTGAGTGAGCCCGAGAAAGTTTCCGACTCGCTTCCGTGGACGCTATTCAAAGACGGTGTGCGCGAGCTCACGCTCACGCGCGGATTCGAAGGAGAAGAGCTCGAGAAACTTCTCAAGATCATTCCGCTCGTGCGCCGCGCGCAGGACCACGAAGACGACATTCTGACGCTGCTCTGGGAACAGGAGTTCGTGTTCCTCTCGTATCGCTTTATCGACAGTTCGTCGGGACAGGGCGCGCCGCTGGATCCGTCTGCAACGCCCGGACGCTGGCCCGCAGTCGCGAGTGTCTCCGATCCAAAAGAAGCCGTTGCCGAAGCGAAAAAGCGGCGCGGAATCGGTCATAGCATCACGGGCAGCTCCGGGTCCGGTGCAAGCGATGCAGGCCGTCTGGATCGCGCGCTCGCCGCGCCAACGCGCGCTGAAGAAAACGCGTCGCCCGCGCCCGCCACATCTGCGGCGCCGATGAGTTATCTCGCGCGTGAAATAGAGCGTGAGTATGCGACCGATCTGCGCCGCACGGTGCTCGATGTGCTGCTCGACATCTTCGAGCTCCAGGACGACGCAGCGGTTCGCGAAGAAGTCGTCGGTCACCTCGACTCGATGATGCTGCATCTGCTCAGCGGACTGCAGTTTGCGAATGTGACGCATCTGCTGCGCGAGAGCGGCGTCGCGCTCGAGCGCGCGCAGAATGTGTCGCCGCGGCTTCGCGCGCGAATCGAAGTGCTGAACGATCGCGCCAGCGACCCGGATATGCTCGGGCCACTGCTCTCAGCGGTAAACAACGCCGCCGTGCCGCCGGCGAAAGAGGAGTTCGCAGACTTTGTGCGTCGCCTCAAGCCGCGCGCCCTCGGCACGCTGTTCGTCTGGACGGCACAGGCCAAGAGTCCGGATGTGCGGCAGGTGCTCGCAGACGCTGCTGATGTGATCGCCGAGTCGAACGCCGAGGAACTCGTAAAGCTCATTTCGTCGCCGGATCCGCTGGTTGCGGGTGAGGCGGTGAAGCGCGCGGCGGCGAGCCGGTCGGAAGCCGCAGTTCCCGCGCTGGCCAAAGTGCTCACGCTCCATGACGACGAACTTCGCATCGCCGCCGTCGCTTCACTCTCGGAAATCGCGACGCCACGCGCGCTGTTCGCACTCGAGCGCGCGATCGACGACAACAATCGCGGAATTCGTCTGAGCGCAATCAAGGCGCTTACAATCGGCATGCACAAAGGCGCGTTGCCGCGTGTGACCGAGATTGTGACTGCACGCGAGATTCGCGACGCCGACCGCACGGAGCGTCTCGCACTTTTTGAGCTCTATGGCACGCTCTGCGGCGACGCGGGAGTAACGGTGCTCGACTCCATGCTCAACGGTCCGCAGGGATTCTTCAAGCGAAAGTCGGATCCTGACGTGCGTTCGTGCGCGGCCGCCGCGCTCGGACGGATCGGCAGCGCGGAGTCGAAGAAAACGCTGCAGCGCTGCCGTGAAGAAAAGGATCCAATCGTGCGCCGCGCGGTGATCCGTGCGCTCGGAGAAACGGGCGCATGACGGGCACGCCTCCGCGTATCACGTCGTCAAGCAAGGTGCCGCTGGAGAAGGGCACCGAGGCGTACGTGCGCGCGCTAGGTCGCGCGTTCGTGCTCGCGTTCTGCGGCGCGCTGCGAAATGTGCGCATGTATCCCGCCGAAAACCCGGTCGTACAGCGGTCGCTCCAGGAACTCACCGCACTGAGCACAGAACTGCTCGGTGACGATGGCGAGCTGGAGCTGCGCATCGCCGGCGAGTTCTTGTTCATCAATCAGACGCGGCTGCGCCTCGATCTCGACAACTACGCGACCGTCAACTATCTGATCGCGCAGTTCCGGGCGAGCGGCACCGGCATGCTGCGCACGAACGAGGTGCCGACGCCCGCGCAGTGGACAGTCCTGGTGACCTGCATCAACTCCCCCAAGGGTGACGATCCGGTCACGCGCCATCACCACCTGCATCACCGCCTCGCGGCTGAAGGGGTGAATCTGTTCGAGCTCGAGCCGCCGGTGAAGGCGGAGATGGGCGGGAGCGACGAACGCGGTGCGCCGAATGATCCGGCCAAGGGCGCGTACGCGAAGTCTGTCGCGGCGGCGTCGGACGTCATGCACGCCGTGGCGATCGGCCAGAGTCCGAATCTGAAAGTGGTGAAGCGCACGGTGCAGTTGATCGTCGATCGGATTCTCGCGGACGAAGCGTCGATGCTCGGCCTCACCACAATTCGCGATTATCAGGACCAGACGTTCACGCACGCGGTGAACGTGTGCATCTTCTCAGTCGCGCTCGGGCGTCACCTGGGTCTCTCGCGCGTGCAGTTGTACGATCTCGGTCTCGCCGCGCTCTTTCACGACTGCGGAAAGTCGCGTATGCCTGAGGGGATTCTCGACAAAACCGGCCCGCTCACGGACGACGACTGGAAGGCGATCACCGCGCATCCATGGACGGGCGTCCTCACGCTATTCCATTTGCGCGAGCACAACGAGTATCCGTACCGCGCGATGCTCGTGTCGTACGAGCATCATCTCAAGCGTGATGACAGCGGCTATCCTAAACGGCTGCGGCCGCGGCCGGTGGGGTTCTACAGCAAGATCGTCGCGGTGATCGAAGCGTTCGACGCGGCCACCACGCGCCTCGGGCACAACGATTCACCGGCGACGCCGGCCGGCGTCGTCGAGATGATGCGCGAGAACGCGCATAAGTTTCTCGATCCGGTAGTGATGCTGACATTCACGGATATGCTCGGCGCGTATCCCGTCGGCACGGTGCTTATGCTCGATACGTTCGAGCTGGCCATCGCGCACTCGGTGAATCCGAACCCCGATTTCGCCAAGCGTCCGATGGTACTCGTCATCAGCGACGCTGAGGGGACGCTGCATCACCCCGGAGTGCTCGTCGATCTCGGCGAGACCGACGAGGCGGGTGCGTTCAAGCGATCGATTCTCGAGACTGTCGATCCCGCGCCGTACGGAATTCGCGTCGGCGATTATTTCTTGTAGCAGCGACAGACAACTGCAACTGCAACGGCCTTTCCCGCGGATTTCGCAGATTTAGCGGATCTACGGCAACGGCAAAAACTTTGGGGGAACAGCAACCGAGATGCAGTTGCAGTTCCCCCAAATTATTTATTTCTGTCGTTGCTTATCCGCTAGATCTGCGAGATCCGTGGGAAGTTTTTTGTCTGTTGCTTATCCGCTAGATCTGCGAAATCCGTGGTAAAGCAGTTGCAGTTGCCGTTACTGACACTGCGGCTCGCCCTCAGCCGTTGATCCCGCGTTCAGATTGATCTGACAGGTGATCGCCGTGAGCGGCGACGTTGCAGTCGCCTGCCAGCCGGTGGCGTTCGCGCCGCCAATCACCACGGTGACGCCCGTCGACGATTTGTAGTTCGTGCCGAGGCTCGTCGTGCTCGCTGCGTAGTTGCTGTTGTTGTCGGAGTAGTACGCTTCCTGCGCCGTGATGAGGTTGCGCAGATCCGACTTCATCGACGCGACGTACGCCTTCTCTTTCGTGTTCGCGAATTTCGGAATCGCGATCGCGGCGAGAATTCCGATGATCACAACGACGATCAGCAACTCGATCAGCGTGAATCCTTTCTTGAGGCGCGGCATCGATGAGTCTCCGGAAGCGACGTAAACAGGGTAGAGGATGAGAACCGATGGTTTTCTTCGGCGGATCACCAGCGAACGCGGCCCTGAAGTGCAAATCGCTTGCCCGACCATCGGTTAGCGAGCTTAATGCTTTCCTGCTAACGAGTTACGCGCCACCCGCTCCGCTGGCTGCCTGACTGAGTCGTCGTGTACCCTGCGGGAAACGCGGCAGAATGCAAGAAAACTTGTCGGTTCGGACTTATCGTCGCCACGGCCTTTTATCAACCACCGGCTTCTTCTCCAAATCGGCGACTGCGATCACGATCTGTCTCAGTCCGGTGCTGTCGCTTGGCGTCTTCGGTGGCGTTAGCTGGGATGCTCTCGGCGATCGAATCCTGTGCCAGCGCCGGACCGGTTCAACGCGTAATTACAATGAGAAATCAGAGACGCCGAATTCTGGGAGGCAAAGTGATCGGAAAATTGGGGCAGACTTCGAGACGATATCGCGATGATGCGCGCTCGGCAACCAGCAGGAGACTGGTCATCGGAGCTACGGGTGTACTCACCGCACTGCTCACCGTGATTCAGATCGCGGCGATGCCAGCCGGACCGACGCCGGTCCGCCATCCGCTCGCACAGGGATCGGTGTGGGACAGTGTGTATACGGCAGCACAGGCGGCACGCGGCGAGGCAACTTTTCGCAAGACGTGCGCGGCCTGTCACGGCGATTCACTCAAAGGAATCGACGATGCACCGCCGCTAACAGGAACCGAATTTCACAAATCGTGGGATGGAAATTCGTTGAGTGCGATTTTTACGAAGATCAATAACGATATGCCGTCAGACAATCCGGGGACGCTGAGTAAGCCTCAGGTTGCTGAAGTCGTGGCGTTCATACTGCAGTACAATGCGTATCCGGCGGGGAAGGCGGATTTGGCGGCGTCGGCGGATTCGCTTGGGGGAATCAAGTTTTTGCCGAAGCCGTGAGCTGAGAGCTGCGAACTGAACGCTGTGAGCTGATAGCGATGTGCTGAAAGCGGTGAGCGAAATGCGACGGGACCGATTCGTGTGCTGATGCGTTCAGCGCACAGATCGGTCCCGTCGTCGTTCGCTCAATGCTGTTAACTCACTGCTATCAGCTCACAGCGTTCATTGCATAGCTCTTAGCTCCCAGCAGTTTCCGCAATCGCAATCCCCAGCGGCCGTCGAAGCCAAAAGAACATCCCAGCCGCCGTCAGCTGCGCCCCCATGCCGAAAATCACCAACGCCCCAATCCAGTGATCGTACAACAGCCCCATCGTCGCGCTGCCAATAAACCACATGATCCCGTAGACCGCGTTGAATACCCCAAACGCATTCCCACGTTTGTTCATCGAGACCAACTGCGAAATCCCCGACCGCAGCGATGCATCCTGAACTCCCAATCCCAATCCCCAGCAGCACACCGCAACCGTCGCCGCGGTCGCCCCGCCCAGAAATCCGAGCGGCAACGACAACATCGAGATGAGAATTCCCCAGGCGAGCACCACAATCCCGTGCTTGTCGTACAGCCGCCCGAAAATCAGCGCCGTCAGTCCGTTCATTCCCATCGCGAGCGCATAAAGAAGCGGGATATACTCCTTCTTCATCAACGCCATATTCTCGAAGTGAAACGACAGCAGCGGGAAGTCGAGAAATCCGAGCGCGAGTACACCGGCCGCCGCCACATAAATCCAATACACTTTCGGCAGGACCGCCGTGTCTTTCCGCTTCGGCGGCGTTCCCTTGTTTGCGGGATACGCGTACTTCGCGGCGAGCATCGCGACGAACGCGAGAGCGGCCGGCGCCGCCAGTCGCAGAAACGCAGGGCCGAAGTGATGCAGTCGCGCGACGGTGAATGCCATGAGCACAGGACCCGCGACCGCGCCCGTCTGGTCCATCGCCGCGTGCAACCCGAAGCCCCAGCCGTGGCCGACTTTCTCCGTTGCATCTGACAGCAGCACATCACGCGCGGGACCGCGCAGTGCTTTCCCCGTGCGCTCGGCAATGATCAACAGCGCCGCCGCCTGCCACGTTCCGACGAATGCGAGCGCGGGCACCACCAGCAGATTCATCGCATAACCCGCGAGCGCCAGCGTCCAATACGCCCGCGTGCGATCGGCCAGCTTGCCGGAGAAATAGCGCATGCTCGCCGCGATCATCTCGCCGATTCCGGCGATGATGCCAACTTCCGCGGCCGTCGCGCCGAGATCCTTCAAGAAGCCGCCCATGATGCTGTAGGCGCCTTCGTACGTCATGTCGGCAAAGAGACTGACCGCGCCGAGGCAGACGATGAATTTTATCGCGGCCTTGCGTTCATCGCTGCCGCCTGCCGCTGTTCCACTTTGTGCCACGATCAACCGAATCCAAGTGTTTCAAGCACGCTCATGATTCCGAGCAGCACGAGCAAGCCGACGCCGCCGTAGCGAATGACCTTCGGCGAAAACGTCTTCTCGATCCATTTGCGTGCGCCCGCGCCGATCGACGCCGCGAGGCCGCCCTTCGTGACCATCGCGAGGACCGCGCCGCCCCAGACGATGTACGGCCACGAAGCCGTCGCGCCCGGCTCCGCCATGAATTTTGCGGCCATCGTCGCGGCGGTCACTTGGCCGACATCGCCCCACTCGGAAAAGAAAATCGCGGCGAATGAAACGAGCGCCGCCTTTCCTGCGGTGTGATCCTCTTTCCTCCTGGCCTTGGCGACCATCGGCTTGCGCCACACGGTGATCGCGACGCCAATGAAGCTTGCCGCCGTGACGCCCGCGACGAGCAGCGGCGGGAGATGCGCGATCCGTTCACCGATCACAACCGCGACGGCCATCTTCGCCATGAACGCGATCGTGACGCCGACCATGATCGGCAGCGGACGATAGCGCGCGGAGAGCACGCCTGTTGTATAGAGCAGCTTGTCGCCAGCGATCTCCGCGAGAAACACCGCGGCGTAAGTGGCGAAGAAAACGGCGAGCATGGACGCGATGTCCTTTTCTAGATTTTCTAGAGCGTGGTGAAGCGTATAATGAAAAAGTAGAGGCAGGTAAGGTTGCGGGCAATCTCCGGAGAACGCGCCTGCATCGACCCGCGGCGACCCGCGTGAACCCGCGGCAAAGGCCGTTCGCTGTTGCGACACCGAGTGCCGCGGGCTACCGTCTCAGCCAACGATGCGCCAGATATTTCGCATGTCACCGATCTCCACGACGCTCGCCGCCGTTGCTGCGGCGTCGCTCGTTGCCTGTACCGTCGAGCGCGCACCCGCGCCGCCCCCACCCGGAAGTTCGGCAGTCTCGTTCGACGAGGCCGCGTGGAAGCCGCCCGCTGAGTCAGACATCCCGAATGATTCCATGGGCACGTCGATCCGTCGCGGCCTCGCGCTTCTCCGCTTCACACCCGAGAGCCTGCCGAAGTACGTGCACTCCAACGTGCGGTGCACAAGCTGTCATGAAAATGACGGATTGAAGGCGACGGCGGTGCCGCTCACCGGCGTGCATGCGCGTTTTCCGAAGTACAACGCGCGGAGCGGAAAGGTGATCACGCTCGCAGATCGCGTGAACTTCTGCATGACACGTTCGCTTGCCGGCGCTGCACTTCCGGCCGACAGCCGCGAGATGAACGACATGCTCGCTTATCTCGCGTTCATTTCGCGCGATGTCCCAATGGGCCGCAAGCTCTCTGCGGTCGACGGGCTGATTCCAATGAAGGACACGCTGCCCGGCGACACGCTGCGCGGGCGTCAGCTCTATGCCACCACATGCGCGCTCTGCCATCAGGCCGATGGAGCCGGGAAAAGCCCGATCCCCGCGCTCTGGGGCCCGCAGTCGTATTCAATCGCGGCGTCGATGGCGCGAGCGGAGCGCGCGGCGAGTTTCATTTCGCATAACATGCCGCAGACCGCGCCGGGCTCGCTCACACCGCAGAACGCGTTCGATCTTGCCGCGTATATCAATTCGCATCCACGGCCCGACTCTCCGCTGAAGGAGAATGACTGGCCCACCGGTGGCGCGCCGCGCGACGTGCCGTACGCCACCAAAGGCCACGCGGCGTTCAATCCTCCGGCGCGGTTGTTGCCTCGCGTCTCAACTCACTAACAAGGCATTGGCCGATGGATGATTCGGAGCACGAAAGTTCCGATGGCGAGACAATCCCACGAGAGGCGATCTCCCGTCGCGATCTGATCGCCGGCGCGGCTGGTGCCGTTGGAGGTGCGGTACTCGCGGGATTGCCATCGCTCGCCGGCGGGCAGCAAGGTCCGGCGAAAGTCGTGAAAGCCGCTGCTACGGCGGCTCCTGCGGCCGCTCCGGTTTCACCCTATCCGCCGATCCCCGACGACCCCACCAAAATCCTCGGCACACCAACCGCTCCCGTGGGCGCGCGCTCGCGCTTTGTTGTCGCGGTGCGCAATCCCACCGGTCAGGTGACCGGCACGTCGCTCACGCCGCTGCAGGATCTCACCGGCACGATCACTCCGGCCGATCTGCATTTCGAACGGCATCACGGCGGCATCCCGCAGATCGATCCGGCGCGCCACTCGCTGATGATTCACGGGCTCGTTGATCGTCCGCTCATATTTTCTGTCGCCGAGATCAAGCGTTTTCCGCAGGTCACGCGCGTTCATTTTATCGAGTGCTCGGGCAACGGGCGTTCATCTTTTCGCGATACCAAACCGGAGCAAACGCCGCAGCAGGTTGCCGGGATGACGAGCAACTCCGAATGGACCGGCGTGCCGCTCAAAGTTCTTTTCAATGAGGCCGGCATCAAACCGCAGGCGAAGTGGTTTCTCGCCGAGGGAAGCGACGCGGCGGTGATGACGCGCAGCATCCCGATTGAAAAGGCGTACGACGACGCGATGATCGTCTGGGCGCAGAACGGCGAACCACTCCAGCCTGCGCAGGGCTATCCCCTTCGTTTGCTGCTGCCGGGCTTCGAGGGAAACTCGAATGTGAAATGGCTGCGCCGTCTCGAGCTCGGCACGCAGCCGTGGATGACACGATGGGAAACGTCGAAGTACACCGATCCGCTTCCCGATGGAAAGGCGCGAATATTCAGTTTCGAAATCGATGCGAAGTCGGTGATTACGTCACCGACATTCCCCGCCGCGATCACCAAAGGATGGTGGCCGGTGAGCGGATTGGCGTGGAGTGGACGCGGCAAGATCACGCGCGTTGAAGTCAGCACCGACAATGGCTCGTCGTGGACTGACGCCACGCTGCACGGGCCCGCGCTCAAAAAAGCGCACGTGCGGTTCACGCATATGTGGGAATGGGATGGTCGTGAGACGACGCTGATGTCGCGCGCGACAGACGAAACGGGCTACGTGCAGCCGACGCGCGCGACGCTGGTCAAGGTTCGCGGCATCGGCACGGACTATCACTTCAATCCGATTTACGGATGGACGGTGAAGGCGGATGGTCATGTCTTCTTTCATGGTGAAACATGAGACGCGCTTGGTTGCTCGGCGCGGCCCTTGTCGCGATTCCCACGCTCACGTCGTGCAACGGCGATTCCGCCGCGAACGCCGAGCCCGTGCGTCGCTATGCGCTCGGCCGGACGGCGTCGGCCGATGAGATAACAAAGTGGGATATCGCTGTCGGGCCCGATGGCGCAAATCTTCCGCCGGGGAGCGGCACTGTTGATGCCGGCGCGGCGCTGTTCAAGGCACAGTGCGCGAACTGCCACGGTGCGAACGGTGAAGGAATTGCTCCGGCATATCCTGCGCTGATCGGCCGCGATCCAAAGGGCGAGAACTTTGTGTTCGATACCGACTTCAAGATCACGCGCACGATCGGCAACTACTGGCCCTACGCGACCACCGTCTTCGATTATGTTCGCCGCGCGATGCCGCATACGCAGCCGGGTTCGCTCTCGAACGACGACGTCTATGCGCTCACGGCATTTCTGCTCGCGGCGAACCAGGTGATTCCGATGAACTCCACCCTCGACGCGGCCGCGCTGCGCAAAGTGAAGATGCCGTACGTCGATCGTTTCGTGCGCGACGATCGCAGGGGCGGGCACGAGGTCCGATGACGCAGCCGTCGCTGCGCGTCGAGTGGTTTTCGAAGCGGTTCGGCGACGTCGTCGCACTCGATCACGCATCGTTCAGCGCGCATCCGGGTGAACTGCTCGGCTTGATCGGGCCGAACGGTGCGGGGAAGAGCACGCTGTTCGAGTGTGTTGCCGGTGTGCTCGCCGCCGACGGTGGCGTCGTCACGCTCGGCGAGACTCGTCTGACCGCTGCCACTCGAAAAGAGTCGCTCTTTTTTCTCCCTGACGGTGTGCAGCCGTGGCCCGATCAGCGCGTGGCATGGGTGCTCGAGTTCATCGAGGGACTCTTTGAGTCTGCGAACGGCGCGCGCGAGGATGTGACCGCCGCGCTCGCACTCGGCGCGCTGCGCGACAAACGTGTCGGTGCGCTTTCGAAAGGCCAGCGCAAACGCCTTGCCGTCGCGCTCGGGCTGATCACGCCGCAACCATTTCTGCTGCTCGACGAACCGTTCGACGGTCTCGATCTCCGCCAGTCGCGCGAGATGGAGACCGTGCTGCGCGCGCATGCCGCGCGCGGCCGCGGGCTCGTGCTCTCGATTCATCAGCTCGCCGACGCGGCGCGCATTTGTGATCGCCTCGCGCTGCTCGCGTCGGGGAAAAGTGTCGGCGAGGGCACGCTCGACGCGCTGCGGGCGATCGCCGGCGTCGGTGATATGGCAAACATCGAAGAGGTTTTTCTTGCGCTCACATAGCGCCCGATGGCTGCTGCGCATGGAGCTGCGCGAGCTTGCGATATCGCCTGCATTCGCGATCCTGCTGATCCTCGTCGGATTGATTGTCGGGCACGAATTCACTTCGTCCGTGCTGACGTACGCGGAGTTGAGCGGCGCGAACGGTGGTGGCGATGCGCTCGCGCGCGGAATGAATCCGCTCGATGGAATCTTGGTGCCGACCTTCGGCGCGTACGACATCGCGGCGACGCTGCTCCTGCCGTTTGTCGTGATTCGTATGTTCTCGAACGAACGAACCACCGGCGCGTGGACGCTGCTGGTGCAGTCGCGCGCGTCGGTCGCTGCGATCGTCGCGAACAAAGTATTTGTTCTGTGCATCGCGTGGCTCATCGCGCTGATTCCCGGCTTCGCTGCCGTCGCATTCTGGAAGTCGTACGGTGGACATGTCTATGGGCCTGAGCTCGCGTCGCTCGTGCTCGGTCATCTCGTGCGCGCCGCGATCACGATCGCACTGGCCGCCGCCGCCGCGGCCGTCACGCGCCAGGCCGCGAGTGCGGCAATCATCACGCTCGGCGTGACGATCGGATCGTGGGCGCTCGATTTTGCCGCGGCCACGCGAGGCGGGCTGTGGGCGAAGTTCGCCGCGTTCACGCCGGCGGGCGCGCTGCGGGCCTGCGAGCAGGGGCTCGTCAGCGTGACGACCATCGGTGTGATTGGCGCGGCATGCGCTGCGGGCCTGGTGATCGCAACGGCGTGGCTCCGGCCGGGCGCGACGATTCGTGTGCGAATCTTCTATCTGATGCGCGCGCTGCTCGTGGCCGCGGGCTTCGCGCTCCTCGCGGTCGTGATTCACTCGAGTTGGGACGCCACTGAGGATCGCCGCCATTCGTTCGCCGAGTCCGACGAGGCGACGCTCCGTGCATTGCCGGGCGCGCTCTCGATCGAAGTGCATTTGGGCGCCGACGATCCGCGGCTGACCGACTTTAGAAATGAGGTTCTCGACCGGCTCGAGCGTACGCTGCCGCACATGGCGGTTTCGTTCGCCGGACCGGGCGGCACCGGCCTGCTCGGCTCCGCCGACCCGCACTACGGCGAGATCTGGTACGGCATGAACGGCAAGCGCGTCATGCTCAAATCGGCCATCGAACCGGTCGTTCTGCAGACGATTTATGACCTCGCTGGCGTGAAGGCCACACCGGCCGCCGAGTCGGAGAGCTACCCGGGCTACCCACTGAAGAGCGACGCCACGCTCGTCTGGCTTGTCTTCTTTGTGACGTGGCCGGTCATTGTATTGACATTGTTTTATTTCGCAAAAAAGCGCTGAGCGGCACTCGTTCAACGCGGGGGAAAAGCCTGACGTAATCTTGTCACGTTCCTGTCACCAGACGTACTATTTGAGCGTCTAATGACAGTGAAGTGTCAGGTCACGTCACCTTTTTGAGAGGGCCCCCCATGATTCGACCCCCCATCCGCATTCGACTGCTTCTCCCGGCGGTGCTCAGTCTCGCACTTCCGATCGCGGCGAGCGCGCAGGGAGCGGACACCACCAAGCAGTCGCTTCCCGGCGTCCAGATCACAGCGTCCAAGCCGACGCCGGCTGCAGGCGAACTGACTGCCACCGACCTCGCGCGCTTTGACGGCGTAGGTCTTCTCGAAGCGATCAATACCATTCCGGGCGTGTTCATGCAGACGCGCACGCCGTTCGGCGGCGCCCGCATCACACTGCGCGGCTACTACCCGAGCACGAGCGGCAACAGCCCGAACTCGAACGGACTCGGCTATCAGGTCTTCCTGAACGGCATTCCGATCACGGATGCCACGGGAACGACGGTCCTCGACGACGTCGACTACTCGACGCTTGGAAAAGTCGAAGTCATCAAGGGACCGAACTCGAGCCGCTACGGCAGCTTCATCGGCGGCACGGTGAACCTGATGACGGCGCAGCCGCCTGCCGGCGATGTGTTCTCGCAGCAGCTGCTGAGCGGAACCGATGGACTGCTCCGCACGAACACGTCGTACTCGCATGCGACCGACGGTTCGAACTTCATGATCAACTACGGCCACCAGGGCTATAACGGTTTTCGCCCGAATGATTTCTCCGGCAAGGAATACCTGCGCGTCAGCGGCGATTTCAAAGCGACCGGAAATCAGAACATCTCGACCTACTTCTCGTACAATCGCTCGAACGACGGACTCTCCGGCGAGATCGACACGACGGATTTCTACAACCGCCGCGCGGTGAGCGATGCGAACTACCTCGCGAACAACTCGCATATCGCGGTCACGAGCTATTTCGCCGGCGTCGCCGATCGCATTCAGATCAGCAACAGCCTGAGCAATCAGTCGTCGGTGTTCGGCAGCGGCCGAGTTGAAGACCAGCCGTTCGCGCATGGTCTCACGGATGTGAACCAGGTCAACTTCGGCGCACGGTCGGCGTTCGACTGGAACGGAATGTGGGGCTCGGTGCCGGTCACCGGTTCGTTCGGCGGCATGATCCAGCAGTCGAACCTCACGAGCAACGGTGTGTTCATCACGCCGGCGCCGCCGTATCCGGAGCGTCCGTCGGACTCGCAGAACTATGCGGTCAACGGCTCGATCTTCACCGAGTGGACATTCACATTGCCCGACCAGTGGCTGCTCGGCGTGGGTGCCAGCCTGAACACGGCGGACTTCGCGACGCGCAACATGCTCAAGTCGAGCCAGGTATTCGACACCACCGCGACGATCAACAAGGCGTTCAGCGGTGTCTTCCTGCCGCGCGCCTCGCTCCAGAAATCATTCGGCAACGACTGGTCGCTCTACGCGACGTACAGCACGGGCTTCGCTCCGCCGCTGCTCAGCCAGATCATCTCGAACAATGGCGCAGTCGATACCTCGCTCAAGCCTGAGCACGCCACGCAGTATGAGCTCGGCATTCAGGGGAGCTGGTTTGACCATCGCCTGTCGTCGCAGCTCACCTGGTTCGATCTCGACAACACAGACAAGCTCGTGAGCCAGACGGTCTCGTCGGTGACGTCGACCATCAACGCCGGCGAGCAGAAGAATCAGGGCTTTGAGTTCACGACGAGCTGGCTCGCGGTGAACGACAAGAGCATGGCGCTCTCGATGCTCCGCCCGTGGATTTCGTACACGTACACGGATGCCAAGTACGTCAGCTTCTTCAGCGACGCGAACAACACCGCCGCGACGGTGAACTTCTCGGGCAATCAGGTCGCCCGCGTTCCGAAGACGATGTACAGCATCGGCCTCGACGCAGCGACGAATATCGGCTTCTACTTCAACTCGACATACCAGTATGTCGACAAGGTCCCGGTTACGTTCGACAACTCGACCTGGATGAAATCGTACAGCCTGCTCGATGCCAAGATCGGCTACAAGACGATGTTCGGCGGTCACTACACGCTCGACGCATTCGTTGGCGGCACCAATCTCGGCGGCAGCACGTACTACAACGCGATCTTCGTCGGGCCGAACTACAAAGGTCTGGCGCAGGGTCCGGATGGCGGGACGGGCGATGGATACATTCTGCCGGCGCCGTATGCTGCGCAGTATTACATGAACTTGAAGTTGTCGTACAAGTTCTAGACTAAACGGCATAACTCCCAGCTGGGAACTGTCAGATAACTGAAACTGTCAGACAAAGGCCTCATTACCGAATAGCGCTGATCGGTAATGAGGCCTTTGTCTGACAGTTGTAGTTTCTGATAGTCGTCGTCTGAAAGTTATGCCGTTAAAATTTCAGTCGCCGCCCCAAAATGAGTTTGATGATATTGTGATCCCCATTCCCGGAGAGATTGAACCCATACCCAAAGTTCACCTCCCAATCCGGCGACAGATTCAAATCAATCGCCGGATACAGCACATGCTGCTGCAACGCCGCCGGCGCCATCTCCGCGAGTGACCCGGTCACGCCGTAATACTCAAATCCCGCCGTGAACTTCTCCGTGAAGTCCCACGAGATCTTCACATTCGGACTCACGGCAACGCCCTTGAAACCTGTTCCGGCGAGCGGTCCTTTGAACCACCAATCGAGCGTCGGATTTACCGCCCAGTAGAACGCTCCCATCTTTTTATCGATGATCGGCCGGAACTCCATACTCCACTGACCTTCGTCGAACCCGTTCTTCACAAATCCGAATTCCGTGGAGAGGCTCAGCCCGACCGGCAGCCCCCAATCCTCCGGCGCACGAATCCGCGGACGAATATGACTGCCGACATACTGCGTTCCCTGGCCGGGCGCGGAGCTCGTGAAGAAATACATCCCGACTTCGAAAATGCTCGAGAAGCCGTGGGTGATCTCCAGTGTCTCGTGCAGCTGGTGATCAGTGGGATACACACACTGCGCAGCCAGCGAGAACGTGCACGGAGTCGTCGTGCCGGATCCGGTGAAGTTGCTGTGCAACTCGAAGAACGTGGTGTTCTTCTCGGCAGTTTCGGCGGGGTACACCTGGATCTCGTAGTTCGATTGCGCGGCGATCGTGGCGACCGGCACAATCGCGAGGAGAGCTACTGTGAGTATTCGCATGGAAGCATTACGAATCCGCGGTTTGATCCGTTGGCACCAGCACACGCGCTCTAAAACCAGCGTCCCACCCGAATGAGAATCGCCCGCTGCCCTGTATTCGCCACTCCTTCTTCAACGCGAATCGGCCCAACCGGCGTCGCCGCCTCGAGTCCCGCGCGAATACCACCGAACAGCTCACCCGACGTCGTCCCCGGCACGCGGTGCAGCGCTCCATATCCATCGGCAACTTCGCCCGACATGAACTCGACTCTGGCGTGCAGCAGAGCATTCACTCGCTTCCGAATCAGCAAACTTCCAAATGCTTCCTGACTCCCTCGCAGCTCTCCAATCCTGAATCCCGCAAAGCCGTCATCGCCGCCGAGCGCGAAGGTCTCCTGGATCGGCAGCCGATTGCCCCAGCCGCCGCGAATTCGCCCGGTGATGTCAAAGTCACCGGCGAGCAACCACTTCTTGCTCGCATCGACTTTCGCCCGCTGAAAGTCGGCCAGCGCGAGCAGCTCGGCCATCGACCCCATTTCATAATCTGATTGCGCGCGGTAGACGGCTGCGCGCAGTCCCACCGTCCCGCGTGTGTTCGCGAGCGGCTCGCTCCAGAACCGTCCTTCCACGCCGATCTCGCCCTGCCACACGCCCGCGCTTGGATCCTGTTTCAGTCCGATAAAGCCGACGAAGTCTTGTGTCTCCGCCGACGGAAGCTCTCCATCGCCTTTGAAAAGCCGCACGAGCTCATGCTTCAGCTGTGCCTCAACCGTGAACGGGACATACGTCTTTCTCACGAGCGCGCGGCGGCGCACGAACACATCGAGGTCCTGCTCGTACGTGCCGAGGCGCGCCATCGCCACACCCTCTGCGTCGCCGTCGAGCAGCGCGCGGTCGATCCCGCCCGCCCAGAGCCGTCCCGACATGAACTGGTCGAACGCGAATCCCACGCCGAAGGAAGTCTGCGGGGCGGGGTCGAGCTGCACGTGAAACGTCACGTTCGGCCCGGACCCGCTCGGCTGCAGCCAGAGCGCTCGATATCGCTCGTGATGGCTGATCGATGTGATCCCCGAATCGAGCCGCGCGATATTCAGTTTCTCGCCGGCGGAGACGCCGAGCTCGTCCAGCACGAGGTCGCCGTCGACAATGCGCACGCCCGAGAAGCCGACCTGCTTCACCATCGTCGGCAGCGGTACGTTCCGCGGTGCTGACGAGAGCGACTTGAGACACGTCGCGGCCGCGAACGCCGCCCGCGCCGCCACCTTGCCGACTTCAATCAGCGAGTCCGTCGTCTTTCGGCTGAAATTCAGATTCTCGAACGACATCGTCGCGTTCGTGATGAGCACGTCGCGGCGCTGCGTCATGATCGTGTCCTGCTCGAACAGCGAGTTGAGCAGAACGGCGGTGATTGTAAACGGGTTGTCGAATGTTTTCGGATCGGGGCCGGCGAACGGCAGCAGCGAAATCCACGACCGCTGTGCGCCGAGCTGCCGCGCGACCTGCACCGGCGCGTTCTCGGCGATGCCGCCGTCGACGAGCCAGAGACTGTCGATCTGCACCGGACGCAGCACCACCGGGATCGCCGCGCTGGCGCGCACCGCGCGCGCCAGATCGCCCGTGCCCATCACCACGGGCGCGCGCGTTGCGACGTCGGTCGCCACCGCGCGAAACGGAATGGGGAGCGAATCGAAATTGCCGCGCGCCATGAGATTGCCGCGCAGCATCAGCGCCGACATAAACGCGTTGACCTCGGCCTCTCGCACCGCACCGCTCTGCAGCACGTAGCCCAGCTGTCCTTTCTCCCACACGGCGAGCGGGCGAATCGTCCCGAGCGCCGAAGAAACTTTCGGCTCGTACGTCCGGATCATCTTTTCGATCGGCAGCGTGCGCAGGAGCGAATCGATCTGCAGCCCCGAGTAGCCGGACGCGTACAATCCGCCGATGATCGAGCCGATGCTCGTGCCGACGACGAGATCGGGCTTCAGCCCGAGGCTGTCCATGATTTCGAGCACGCCGATGTGCGCGAATCCTTTCGCGCCGCCGCCGGAGAGCACGAGTGCGGTTTTCGCCGGCGCACAAGGTTGCGCGCGCGCGTCGCGGGCCATCACAGATGCTGCGACAGTCAGCAACAACACCCGTTTCAGGCGAAACACCATATTAGGACTATAGTGGGCGACGCGCGGGAATGAAGGCTATCTTACCCGCTTGATGAATCTCTCCAAGACAGACGCCTTCACGACGATCTCCTCCGGTGCCGGAGGACCAGCGAGCGGCACGCTGCAGGAGCCGGAGCTCGCGGCACTCGGCTCCGACATCACGGGGCTCGCGCTTTGGGCGGTCGTATTCGCCGGCGGAATCGGTTCGCGCTTCTGGCCGCTCTCCACGCCGCAGCGGCCAAAACCGCTCTTGGCGCTGGTCACGGGGAATTCGCTGCTCGAGGATACCGTCGGCCGGCTGCAGCCGCTGATTCCGCCGGAACGCGTGATCGTGGTGACGAGCCGCGACATCGCGCCGGCCATTCGTACGGCCGTGCGTGATCTCCCCGAGGAGAACATCCTCATCGAGCCGCGCCCGCTCGGTACGGCAGCCGCGCTCGCATGGGGTGTGCAGGAAGTCGCGCGCCGCGCCGGGCGCGAAACTCCCGTTTGCGCAATGCATACCGACCTCGCGATCTCATTTCCTGGTGCGTTCCGTGATGCGCTCGGTCGCGCTGCTGCCGTTGCGAATCGCGAAGGCGCAGTCGTCACGCTCGGTGTTCGCCCGACGCGCGCGGAGCCTTCATTTGGATATGTGGAGCTTGGCGAAGCGCTCGACAGCGGCGCGACGCTCTCGCAAGGCGGCGCGTACCAAGTCGCGCGGTTTGTCGAAAAGCCCGCAGAGGCCGATGCCGCGACGCTCACCGGCGACGGAGCACTGTGGCATTCGGGGATTGTTGTGGGATCGGCGAAGACATTCCTGGATAAGCTCGCGCGCTACACGCCGGAGATCGCGCCCGGCCTCGACGCGCTCGCGTCCGGGAATCTTCCCGCGTTTGCCGGAATGATTCGCTCGGTGAGCATCGAGCGCGGGCTGCTCGAGCGCATCAGTAAATTTCTCGTGTTGCTCGCCGATTTTGGCTGGGACGACGTCGGCACATGGGCGAGTCTCCGTCGCGCGCGTGAGCTTGATGACGACGGCAACGGCGCGCTCGGGCCCGTGCAGTTCGTCGACGCCGAAAGCAATGTCGTCCACACCGAGGCGGGAACCGTCGTGCTCTTTGGCGTTTCGAAGCTGCTCGTCGTGTCATTACCGGGACTGACATTCATCACGACGCTCGAACGCGCGAACGATCTGAAGCCGTTGCTCGACGCGCTGCCGGGAAGTCTGCGCGTGAACCCCGGCGGGGACGCGAGTTGAGGAAGCTGACGGATCCGGTATCTTCGAAAGGGTACAATTCTGTGACCCATAACGACCGGGCAATTCACACGAAATGACTGCGCCAGGGCCATTTTTCTACAAAATCACGGACGGCATCAGGGTCACGGTGCGACCGGTATATCTCCCGGAACAATCGATCCCGGAGCAGCAGCAATTCGTGTTTGCGTATTACGTGCGGGTTGAGAATGTGGGAACGCAGTCGGCGCAGCTCTTGTCGCGCCGCTGGCGCATTCACGATTCGATCGGTGAAGACACCGAGGTCGCGGGCGATGGCGTCGTCGGCGAGCAGCCGCTGCTCATTCCCGGCGGCGTGCATTCGTATCAGAGTTTTTGCGTGCTAAAATCCGCCAGCGGGTTCATGGAGGGCGAATACCGTTTCGTGCGCGCCGATTCTACCCGGTTCGACGCCGCGATTCCGCGTTTTACGCTCGCCGCCGATGAATGGCTCGGGTCTTCGAATTAGCGCGCGCGCCGCGTTAGTCGCAGCAACCGCGCTCTTCGCGCTGTCGGCCGCAGCGTGCCACCATGGCACCGACGCGCCGGGTGATGGATCGGCCGTAAGCAAAGTGAGTGTGAGCGTCGCACCGCCGCAACTGATTGTTGGTGGCGTGACGCAAGCCACCGCCGTGCTGATCGACGCGAACGGCGACACGGTCTTGGGACACGCGCCGGTCTGGTCGTCGCTCTCTCCCGCCGTCGTGAGCATCACCGCGACGGGCGTAGTCACGGGACTTCAGGCGGGCATCGGCACGGTCCGCGCGACGGCCGGTCTCGCAACAGGCGATGCGCAAATCGTGGTGAAGAATCCGAGCGCGGGATCGATCACCTTCTCGCGCGACACCGCAACGATCGCTCTTCCCGGTGGCGCCACGCAGCTCATCGCCACAGTGCGCGATTCAACGGGCAATCTGATTCCGAATCCGACGCTCGTCTGGCAGTCGTCGGCTCCGCTCATCGCGGCGGTGAACTCCATTGGTCTGGTGACCGGTGTCGCCGTCGGTTCAGCGGTGATTACCGCGACGATCAACGGATTCACAGCGCAGGCCAATATCACCGTCACGATCACACCGAACGCCAGCGCACCGCTGATCGTCTCGACAAATCCAGAGCCGCTGCGCCCGGGTGGAACGTTCACGGTCGTCGGGAATAATTTCTCGCCTACTCCCGCGGGAAATGTGGTGGTCGTCGACGGAGTCCCCGTGACAGTGAACGCGTCAACCATCAACGCGCTCTCGATCACGCTTCCGACGACCTTCTCGTGCGTTCCGTCGCATCCGGTGTTCATACAGGTCACCGCGAACGGCTTGATCGGCGGTGGATCGACCACGCTTCAGGTCGCAAATCCGCGCACGCTGGCGATCGGACAGTCGGTGACGATCACCGATCCCACGCAGGTGCGCTGCAACGAGCTCGATCTTACCGGGGGGCGCTATGTAATCAGCGTGTACAACGCGTATCGCTCTACGGTTACGCCAACATCCAACGGCGCGGTCTCGCTCACAGTGCGAGGCGGCGTACCGGCGACGTCGACGGCATCGGCGGTTGCAGCGGCAGTTGCGTCACGCGCGAATGTCGCGCCTGTCGCAGCGCGACTTCCTGTGCGTCTTCCTGCGTTCGGCGGCGCCGAGTTCGAGTCCGCTCAGCGACTCCAGCGCGAGCGTGCCGCAGAGCAGAGTCACGCCACGCTTCTCCAGCAGAACATCGACTTTCTCCGCGCGCATTCCGTTGAGCTCCACGCGCAGCTCTCCGCGTCCCGTGCAACGCCGCCCTCGGCCATCGGCGCACAGGTCGTCAACGTCGGCAACATCACGACGGTAAAAGTGCCGAACCTCAACGCGACGAGCTTCTGCGTGACCAGCACGCAGATTGGCGTGCGCACGGTATTTGTCGGCCAGCATTCGGTCATCGTCGAGGACACCACGACCGTCTTCGCCGGCGGCCCCACGCTCGCCGGTGAGATGGACAACTACTATCAGCAACTCGGCGCCGAGTTCGAGAGCGTGATGTATCCGATAGTGCTCGCGAACTTCGGCAACCCGCTCGTGATGGATCCGCAGCTCGGCAATCTCGGCAAGATCGTGATGGTCTTCTCACCGCGCGTGAACAACGCGAACGAGGGGAGCATCCTCGGATTTGCGGTGAACTGCGATTTTTTCCAGCCGACCACGTTCCCCTCGAGCAACTTCGGCGAGTACCTCTACGCGGCCGTTCCCACGAGCACCGCACTCGGCTACTTCGATCCCGGCACGCGCGATTCGTGGCTGCGCCAGATGCGGCCGACGATCATTCACGAAGTGAAGCACATCGCCGCGTTCGCGCAGCGCATCAACGGCAAACTCACGCTCGAAGATCTCTCATGGGAAGAGGGAATGGCGCGCAATGCAGAAGAGCTCTACGCGCGCACATTTTATAAAACGCAGGCAAAGCAAAACACGGGCTACGCGGCAAGCATCGCCTGTGACAATCAGTACGCCAACGCCGCGTCGCCGTGCGCGAATCGTCCGTATCTCATGCTGCGCCACTTCGATGGCCTCTACTCGTATCTCCAGTCGCCGGAGATCGTGTCGATGCTCGGCCGCACCTATGTGAGTGACTTCACGTTCTATGCGTCAGCCTGGTCCGTCGAGCGCTGGGCGAACGACATTTTCTCGACGAGCGAAGCGCAGTTCCTGAAAGACTGGACGTTGAGCAGCGTCACCGGCGTCGCGAATCTCGAAGCGCGCACAGGAGTCAGCTGGGAACAGATGCTCGGCGAATGGTCGCTGGCGATGTATGTCGACGACTTTCCGGGATTTACACCGGCCAACTCGCATCTGCAGTTCCCGTCGTGGAACCTGCACGACATCTGGCTGGGGATGTGCACCGATTTCGGGCCGTGCGTGAATCCGAATACGCTCTCGACCCCATACTATCCGGCGAGCAGTCCGTTCAATCCGCACTTCGTCACGTATGGGAACTTCGCAGTGAATCTGACGACGCTCGAAGGCGGTGCGTTCTCGATCTTCGATCTCTCAGGGCTGCAGTCGGCAAAACAGCTGATCGAGTTGAAGTCGCCCAACGGCGGCGATCCACCTTCCACCGTGCGGATCGCGATCGTCAGGGTGCAGTAGCTCCCGTGCAGAAGGACTTGGCCATCCCCTCGGCGGCTGTGTTCAGCTTCGTGTAGGCGTCACGCAGTTCGTCCGCGCTCGTGCCCTCGTCGACGCCATGGGAGATCGCCGCGTCGGCCCATACGAGTGACTGCATTGCGTCTTTGGTGGCGGCGCACTGTTTCGTTTTCGCTGCTGTCGTGAGTTCGCTCTGCGCGAGCTGCATCGTCACGGCCGCAATGAGGCTTCGCGTGTCGGGGCGTGAATCGACGCTGTCGGCAATCGCAAAAAGTCTGATCGTCGTGCGCCAGACGTCTTCATCGGGCGTACCGGCGCGAAGCACCTGCATTCCGCGCCCGACGGCGTAGGAGCGGAGAAGATCCGAACCGTCGCCTTTTCGCGGTGCACGAGCGAGCGTCGCGAGTGCGCTATCCACGCGATGCTGCGAAAACCAAAGCTCCGCCACGCGCAAATAACCGCGCGTCATCAACGAGTCGAGCCGCACGGCCTCGCGAAGTGCCGCGAGTTCGTTCGTCGCATTCCCAGTGGCGCGCGCCGCTGTTGCCGCGAGGACGTGGAAATCAGGGATGTCGGGGAATCGCTCCAGGCCGCGCTGGAACGCCGAGCTATTTTCGCCCGCGACAAGCTGCAAATACTCGAGATACAGAATAGGATCGCTCGGATGTTTCTTGACGCTGCGCGCGATTTTCGAAACCGCGCCGAGCGTGTCGCCCATCGCGCGAAGCGCGGCGACGTGACTCGCTTCCATCACGGAGTCGTCGCGGAACTCCAGATCCTCCGCGTCGAGCGAATCTCCCAGCACGGCGGCGTTCTTGTTGTCGGAGAGTGCGCTGTACGCCCGGAACATCAGGCGGCGCACCTGCATCTCTCCCGGCTGCTTTGCGAGCAGCAAGTGGCCTGACGTGACGGCAAATGCCGGCTCGCGCAGCCGCAGCATCGACTCGACCGCCAGCACGCCGAGGTCGAGGCTGTCCGGGCGCAGCGCCACAACGTGGCTCCATTCGGCAGCGGCCTTCGTGGGCTGCTTCATCGCAGTGAGCGCCTCGGCCCTGATCACGGCGGCGATGATGTTCAGTGAATCGACCGCGAGGACTTCTTCGGCGATTTCCGCAACAGAATCCGCGCTCGCGCCGGACATCACCATCTCGGTGGCGAGGCAAGTCTTGGCGAGCGTGCTGTGCGGATAGCCGGTGACCGCGCGCCGCGCTTCATCAACCGCTTTTGCCGCTTGCGATGATCGTGCGGCGTTCTCGCATCGCCTGAGCCCGATCATCTGCGTGCGCGCGCGAACCACTTCATGAGCAAGCGAGTCGCCCGCCGCCGCGGCTGTCAGCGCGTGTATGGTCGGCAACGGCTGCCGGAGGCGCCAATCGCGCACGAGCGTAATCTCGGCGTGCACTTCCAGCGGTCCGCCGCGCTTTCCGACTACGGATCCGATAATTATTTCATCCGCTCGTAACAGATGCGCCAAATCGTGCAGTATCGGACCGGCGATAACGGTGTCGGGTTTATAGCCCGCGAACTCGAGCAGATGTTCGGTCGTATCGCCGTCGAGTACGCGCAGCTCGCGCTTGTTCGAGAGGCGGGTGATGTACGATCGAAGGCTCGCAGCGACCTGACGGGCGAGCCTCCGGTCACCATCGGAGCTGAGCGGTGCGACAACGAGCGTCTGCTGAATGAACTCCTGCGCTGCGAGCGGCGACCACGCCGCAACCGACAGCGATAGCGGCAGGAGGCGCCAGCCCCGGCGTAGAAAGTTGGAAGACGATCGCATGAGTGAAATGATCGCCGTTTCAGCTGCGCGGCGCTACTGCTTTACTGGTTACGGTTCGTTTACAATCGGTTTACAAAGCCGGTGTTCGCCGGGCGCCTATGACTCGCGCAATGCGGCCATGGGTGTCTCGCGAAACACGTCGCGCCCGGTGAGCAGGCCGATCGCGATCGCCAGCGCCATCATCGCGAGCGCGATCATCGCAGCAGGCAGCAGGGCAGGGGCGAACGTGCCGCCAAAAATGAAGTGCACGAGTCCCCACGCACCCGCAAACGACAGCACCATTCCGGTGAGCGCGCCGAGCGCGCCGAGCAGCGCGTATTCAGATAGGAGAATGCGCGCGATCTGACGGCTCGTCGCGCCGAGTGTCTTGAGCAGCACACCTTCGCGCAGCCGGTCTCGCCGCGTTGCCGCCACCGCACTGAACAGCACGGGGATTCCCATCGCGAGGCTGAACAGCGCGAGGAATCGAACGGCAACGGAAACTTCGGCGACGATCTGTCCGATGGTGCGGCGCACGAGCGAGAGATCCATGCTCGAAATGTTCGGAAAGCGTGCGACACTGGACCGCTGCAGCAGCGCAATAACTGAATCCGACTGGACTGCCGCGATCGTCGCGTACGTCCTCGGCGCATCCTTCAGCGCCTTCGGCTGCAGTACGGCAAAGAAGTTCGGCTCGAACCGACCCCAGTTCACGCTTCGCAAACTTGTGATCTGCGTCGACACCGGCACGCCCTGAACGTCCCATGTGATGATGTCGCCGACCTTCACATGCATTTCACTCGCCGGGCTCTCCTCAAGCGAAAGTTCGGAGAGCGAATCAGGGAGCTGCGCGCTGCCGAACCATTTTCCATCTGTGATTTTCTCAGTGGCGACGATCGTATCGCGGAAGGTCGAGCGGAACTCGCGCCGCAGCGCCCAGTTGTTCGCCGGAATTCCCTGCGACGCGGCCCACGCCGCCGGTGTGCGGCCATTGATCGCCGAGACTTTCATCGTGATGATCGGTGTGTAGCCGAGCGCGCGCTGCCCTTGGGACTTGAGAATAGAATCGAGTCCCGCCCGTTGGTCATCCTGGATGTCGAAGAAAATCAGATTCGCTTTCGACTGCGCAGCGGTGACCTCGAACTGTTTCAGGAGATTGGCCTGCACGAGATACAGCGTGCTGACGAGAAACGCGCCGAAACCAAGTGCGAGCACCACCGAACGCGTCTGATTCGCGGGACGGTACAGGTTCGCAACGCCCTGCCGTATCACATACGGCCAGCGTGGTGTGACCACGCGGCGCGCGACGTAGGAGAGAGCGGCCGCGCTCAACCAGAGCACCAGCATGCTCCCGCCGATCCCCGCTGCGAACATTGCGCCACGCCGGAGACTTCCCGCGCGCTGAAACGCGAGCAGCAGCACACTTCCGATGAGCGCGATGTTCACGAGATGCGTCGCGACATCCTTATTCCGCTCGGCGTCGAGCGCTGCCGTATCCCGCCGCAGCGCCTGCAATGGCGAGACCCGCCGCAGTGCGAGCAGCGGGCGCAGCGCAAACACGAGCGCGACCCACACGCCAATCGCGAGTCCCATGGAAATGGCGCGCCAGTCGATCGTGACACTGACGTCCAAGGGAAGAAAATTCTTGATCGCCACGGGCAGCGCGAACTGGATCGCGATGCCCAGCAATACGCCCGCCGCCGCGCCGATAAATCCCATCACCGCCGACTGCGCGACATAAATCGCAAGCACCTGACCGCTCGTCGCGCCGAGGCAGCGGAGCACGGCCACCGTATCGATCTTGCGCGTGACGAACGCGTTCACGCCGCTGGCGACTCCGATCCCGCCGAGGAGCAGCGCGATCAATCCGACGATGCCGAGAAAATCCGCGAGCTGCTGCACCGACTCGGCGATATTCGTTTCGCGCTGCACCACCGTCACGACGCGCACATGCTCGTTCTGGAATTTCGGCCGCAGCGGCTTCACGAAGTTTGTGCTCGTGATCGTCGGGGGCAGTTTCACGAGCCATTCGTACGAGGCGCGGCTGCCGAATCCGAGCAGCTGAGTTTCGGAGGCATAGCGATCCGGCAGGAACACGCGCGGGGCCATCACGAGCGACGCGTCCGATTGACCAGCCATGCTCTTCACTGCGCCGATAATTTCGAACTTCACATATCCGATCGCGAGCGAATCACCGACCTTCGCATCGAGCGCGATGAGCAGCGCCGGATCGACAATCGCATACGGCCCCTGCTGGAGCCGCGCCCACTGTCCTTCCGGCGCGGTGACGATGTTGCCGTAGAACGGATAGCCTGTCGTAACGGCCTTGATTTGTGCGAGTCGCGTACCGCCGGATCGTGTGTCGCTCGCCATAGAGATGAACGAGACCACGGTCGCGACGGGCATCCCGTGCGTGTTCAGCGAGTCGAGTACACTCTGCAGCGGCGCGGAGAGTTTTGCGTTGCTCGAGAACGACACATCGCCGCCCATGAGATCGCGTGCCTGGGCGCGGATTGACTGCTGCACATTGCTCGCGAACGAATCGATCGCGACGAGTGCCGCGACGCCGAGCGAGATCGACGACATGTAGAGCAGAAGTCGGCGGCGCGCCGTGCGGCTCTCGCGCCAGGCGAGCCCCGCGATTTTCGACCAGCGTTTTTGTCCTTGCTGTGGCACGCTCACGCCGCCGGCTTGCTGACGTCTTCAACCACCACGCCATCCTTGAGACGGATCATCCGCCCGGCGCGCTGTGCGAGCGTGATGTCGTGCGTGACGATGATGATCGTCGAACCCGACTCGCGATTCAGTTCTTCGAGCAGCTCCACAATGCGCGCGCCCGTGTCACCATCGAGATTGCCCGTTGGTTCGTCAGCAAAGAGAATGCGTGGTGAATTTGAAAACGCCCTGGCGATCGCTACTCGCTGCTGTTCTCCACCAGAAAGCTGGGTGGGGAAGTGATCCATGCGATCCGCGAGTCCGACGCGGGTGAGCAAGCTGTGCGCACGCTCTGCGGATCCGCTCTCACCTCGCAGTTCCAGCGGAACCTGCACATTCTCCATTGCCGTGAGCGTCGGTATTAATTGAAAGGTCTGGAAAATGAACCCGACCTTCTCACCGCGGACCAATGCGCGTTCGTCTTCGGTGAGACGCGTGAGGTCGGTTCCGTCGAGCGTAACACTGCCGCCGCTCGGGGTATCAAGTCCGGCGAGGAGTCCGAGCAGCGTCGTCTTGCCGCTTCCGGACGGCCCGACGATCGACACGAACGATCCTTGCGGTATGTCGAACGAGACAAGTTTGAGAACGGCCAGGCGCGTCGTGCCGCTCTGATATTCTTTAGTGAGATCTCTTGCCGAGAGCATGCAGTTTATGAGAGCGAAAGTCGGGATTGCCGTATTGTTGTTGACGGCGTGCAGTGGAAACGATTCAACGGCCAGGGCGCCAAAGGCGCCGGCTGCCACTGTGGAATCAACCACGGTGGCCGCGCGCGGCACAACGCCCGAAAGGACTAGTGACGCCGCTGCACCGACTGCGGGCGCCCCGCGCGTCCTGTTTCTCGGCACCAGCCTCACCGCCGGCTTCGGCCTCGATGATCCGGAGAAAGACTCCTATCCGTCTGTCATACAGCGGATCGCCGATTCTGTCGGCGTCAAAGCGCACGTCGTGAACGCGGGCCTCTCGGGCGAGACGAGCGCGGGGGCTCTGCGGCGCGTGGACTGGCTGCTGAAAGAGAAACCGGATGTGGTCGTGATCGAGACGGGTGCGAATGACGGACTTCGCGGCCTGAATCCAGATTCCACGGCCGCGAACCTGCGCGAGATCATCCAGCGGGTGCGGAAGGTGAATCCGGCTGCTGGCATTCTGCTCATGCAGATGGAAGCGCCGACCAACCTAGGAGCCGACTACACGCGTGCATTTCATAGTGTGTTCGGCAGAGTCGCGGCCGACGAGCATGTGCCGCTGGCTCCGTTCTTTCTGAACAACGTCGCTGGAATTGCAAAGCTCAATCAGGCCGACGGCATCCATCCAACCCCGGCAGGTGCTCGGATTGCAGCGCACAATCTGTGGCCGAGTCTCGAACGAGTGTTGGGTAAGCGCTAACTGCGTGCGGTGCTCGCGGCGACCGCGATGGTACTCGCCCGGTCGACCCTCTCAGTCGCTTCGCTCCCTGCGGCCGGGTCTCCCAGACGAGCACCATCGCGTTCGCCTGAGATCTCGGCGTGGGGAGGGCGCGCGCGGGGATGTCCCAATGGACGACCCGGCCGCAGGGCGCGCAGCGACCGAGAGGGTCGGCTGTTGGGATATCCCCGTGCATGCCCGACGGCGCATCAGCACCGCACAGCCTTGCGCTCAACGGCGAGAACGGCGGAATTCTCCGCTGCCCCAAAGCCGCTGCAATCACTCTGAGAACTCATCATGCTGAACTTCACATCGCTGATCCTCGCCGCGGTCTTGTTCTTTGCCGACGCGCCGAAGCCAACGTTCATTGAACCGTCGTTCTCGCCTGACCGGTCCGAACTCGTGTTCGCCTCGGGCGGTGATATCTGGAGCGTGAGCGCGAAGGGCGGGGAGGCGCGGCTGCTCGTGTCGAATCCGAGCACCGAGGGCCGGCCACTCTACTCGCCTGACGGAACGCGACTCGCATTCATCTCGAACCGCACCGGCAATGGCGACATTTATATCCTGACGCTCGCGACGGGCGAACTGAAGCGGCTCACCTTTGATGACGCGAACGACCAGCTTGATTCTTGGTCGCGCGACGGCAAATGGCTCTACTTCTCATCCGCCGCGCACGACATCTCGGGGATGAATGATGTCTATCGCGTGAGCGCCGAGGGCGGGACGCCGATGCAAGTCGCCGCGGATCGCTACGCGAGCGAGTACTGGGGCGCGCCGTCGCCCGATGGGAAAACGGTCGCGATCACCGCGCGCGGAACCACCTCCGGTCAGTGGTGGCGCAAAGGCCATTCGCATCTCGATGAGAGCGAAATCTGGCTCGTCACGCTCGGCGCGACGCCCTCGTACAAGCGGCTCAGCGATGGCAACGGCGGCGGAAAAGATTTGTGGGCGATGTGGTCGGCGGATGGCCAGACGATTTTCTACATGAGCGATCGGAGCGGCGCGGAGAATATTTGGAAGCGTCCGATGGCTGGAGGTGCCGCATCGCAGGTCACGCACTTCACGAATGGCCGGGTGCTCTGGCCGACGATTTCGCTCGACGGAAAAGCGATCACATTCGAGCGGAACTTCGGCGTGTGGACGCTCGATGTTACGAGCGGTGAGACGAAAGAAATCCCGATCGTGCTGAAGGGCGTCGCTGCTGGTCCGGCAACCGAGCATCTCACGCTCACCGCGGGCGCGGGTGATCTCTCGCTCTCGCCGGATGGAAAAAAGATCGCGTTCGTGATGCATGGCGAGATTTTCGCGGCATCCGCGAAAGACGGCGGCGATGCCACGCGCGTGACCACTGCGCACGTGCTCGACGGTCAGGTCGTCTGGGCACCCGATAGCCGGCGCATCGCGTACGCGTCGGATCGCGACGGCGCGTGGCATGTGTTCGTCTACGATTTCGTCACGCGACAGGAGCGAAAACTCACGAACGGCACCGGCAGCGATATCGAGCCGCGCTTTTCACCCGATGGGCGCTCGGTCGGATTCGTGCGCGACGCGAAAGAGCTCCACCTGTACGACCTCACCGCGAACACCGATCGCATCGTCACAAGCGGACTCTTTGACTATCCGCCGATTCTGTCCGAGCAGCAGTATGCGTTCGCGCCCGACGGAAAGTGGATCGCGTATCTCTCGAGCGGCGCGCGCGGGTTTATCAACGCATCCGTCGTTCCGACCGCGGGTGGCGAGAGTCGTCAGGTCAGCTTCACGTCGAACACCAGCGGCGGCTACATCCGCTGGAGCCCCGATGCGAAATATTTGTTGCAGGGCTCCGCGCAGCGCACCGAGAACGGACAGGTCATCCGCGTCGATCTCGTTCCGCACACGCCGCCATTTCGCGAAGACCAGTTTCGCGATCTGTTCCCAGGTGATGCCCGTCCAGCGCGCACGGATTCTGGCGCGCCTGCGCCGGCTCGCGATACGAGCGGCGCAGCTGCGGGTGCCGCTGCACCGCGCCGCGGCGCCGTCCCCGTCACCGAAATCGTATTCGACGGAATTCGCGAACGTTCATCCGCGATGCCCCTCGACGTCGACGTCGGCTCGGCTTCGATCAGCCCCGACGGAAAAACTCTCCTCGTCTCCGCCGGATCCGCAGGCCAGCAGAATCTCTGGACCTGGTCACTCGACGAAAGCGCACCCGCGCCCGTGTTGCGTCAGGTCACCACCACGCGCGGCTTCAAAGGCAGCGCGCAGTTCTCGCCCGACGGCCGCGAAGCGTGGTACACCGAGAACGGTCGCGTCAACGCCGTAAACCTCGAGACGCACGTCGCACGGGCTATTGCTGTGAGCGCAGAACTCGACGTCGACTTCGCAGCCGAGAAACTCGAGATCTTCCACGAAGCTTGGTCGTATCTCCGGGACAATTTCTTCGACGCGAAAATGAACGGCGCCAACTGGCCCGCACTCGGCGACGAATATCGCGCACGCATTGCCGGCGCACGCACACCCGATGAAATGCGCCGCTTGTTGAATCTCATGATTGGCGAATTGAACTCGTCGCACTCCGGTGCCGGCGGACCGCCGGCGTCAGCGCCGTACACCGGTCGCATTGGCACGACATTCGACCGCACCGAGTACGAGACCAGCGGACACTTCCGCGTGAGCGAGATCACGCCCTTCGGCCCCGCAGCCGTCGCGAAAGAGATCAAAGTCGGCGATTACATCGTCGCGATCGACGGCACGCCGCTTACCGCGCACACGAATCTCGATCAACTCCTCTCCTACAAAACCGGGCGTCGCGTCGTGCTGACAGTCGCGCCGACGCCGGATGGCGCACGTCGCGAAGTCGCCGTCCGCCCAATCAGCGGCGCCGCCGAAAAGAACCTGCTCTATCGTGCTTGGGTCGAAGAGCGCCGCGCGTATGTCGCCAAGATCAGCGGCGGCCGACTCGGCTACGTGCACATGTTCGATATGGGCGCCGGCTCGTTGGCGCAGTTGTACGTCGATCTCGACGCCGAGAACCACGCCCGCGACGGAGTCGTGGTCGACGTGCGAAACAACAACGGCGGGTTCGTGAATCCGTATGCCATCGATGTCTTCGCGCGCAAAGGCTATCTCACCATGCAGGGCCGCGGCGAACCCGAGACCCCCGCGAGGACCGCAGTCGGCCAGCGCGCCTTGGAGAAGCCGACGATCCTCGTGACCAACCAGCACTCACTTTCGGACGCCGAGGATTTCACCGAGGGCTATCGCACCCTGAAGCTCGGTAAGGTGGTTGGCGAACCCACCGCAGGCTGGATTGTCTTCACCTGGAACACCAACCTCCTCGACGGCACCACCCTCCGCCTCCCGCGCCAGCGCATCCGAGGCGCCGACGGCAAGGACATGGAAATGTTTCCGCGCCCAGTGGATGTCGTGGTGGTGCGTCCCGTTGGCGAGGGATATTCGGGGAAGGACTCGCAGCTGGATGAAGCCGTGAAGCAGCTGTTGGCGCAGATCAAGAAGTAGCGCTGTATGGAGCCCGCGGAGGCCGAGAGTGGGCATGTCCATGCCGGGTCCGCTCGCCGTATGGACGGAGCCCGGCAGGACATGCCCAGTCGCGGCCGACGACCCGCGAGAGGCGCACTCGGTAGTGGGTCAGTTTGAAATGCGAAGGTGATTGCATCGCGGAACGCGGAGCGTAAGTTCGGTGCATGACTCGCTATTTCGTAGACGGCTCCGATCCTAACGGCTCCGACGACGACCACGAAGAGGAGGTCGAGGAAGCGCGACGAGAGGGCTATGCCAAAGGCAAAGACAGGGGCGAAACGAAAGGCTCGTACATCGGGTGTTTGGTTGGCTTCATTCTCGCGTTCGTCACCATCTACATGGGCTGGTGTAGTCCGTACCCCTTCGGCCACCACTAGATTTACGCCATGACTCCTAAGCGTCCTGCCGACAAAAAGAAGAATCCGAAACCCGACACGAACGAGTTGGGGTTTCGAGCGATCCAGATTGCATCAGGCGAAATCCCCAACCCTGACAAGCTGAACGATGCTCAGGCCGTGGCCGCTGGCCGCAAGGGTGGCCTGAAAGGGGGAAAGGCCCGTTTCGGTCTTTTGTCGGACGCCCAGAAAACCCGTCTGGGGAAGAAAGCCGCCCGCGCTCGCTGGAAGCCGAAAGACTGACCCCGCATGAGGGGGTAGATTAATACGGGCATACCCCGTATGTTCTCGGCATGGGAAACCCCGTGCCAGAACACCCGATCATCAAATCGCTGGTGGACCAGCTCGCGCACAACTCTAAAGCCTTAGAGGCGCTAGAGCCGCTTCAGCGCGAGCGCGAGTTCCTAGAGAAGTCGCTCGCAGATGCGCGGAAGTTTTACTCCGCGCAGACCGCGCCCGCTGCGAAGCCGCGCGAACCGGATTTCCGGACTCCTACCGCTCGCATCGACGCGAAATCATGGCGCAGAGCGCCGGATGGCCCAAAGGAAACCGTCATCAGGATCGTTGAGCAGTCGCCGGGCATCATTCCGGGCGAAGCGCGGAAGCGGGCGCGGGAGACTGCCGTCACCGTAGCCGTAGACAAGGCGCGGAGCGTCGAGGAAGCTCTACGCCGCGCCATTGACGAAGGCATCATCGTTGAACGCAACGGAGGGCTTTACAAAGCAAACGGGACGCCTAGATAGTCCCGTAAAAGACGAAGAACCGTCGGCAAGGACGGTTCCTGTCTTACAACTGATTTTGGGGAGGCTGGTGGTACCGCCTACTTGGTGAGGGCAACGGTCTCAAAAACTTGTAATCGTGTCAGAGCGATTTGTGGGTTCGAATCCCGCTGCCACCGTCTCCCCTTTTCTATTTTTCCTCACGGCTTTCGCCGCTTGGGTGTACTGTCATCCTATCAAGTTATAGGACTCCAGTCAACCCCGAACGTAACGCGCACCTGCCTTCACGGAGTGCGCTTTTTTGGTACTTGACACGGGGATTGCTATGGCATATTGTTCAGTATGAACAAACTGCCAGCAGAGAAACGCGCCGCCATCATCCGTTGCCTTGTGGACGGGGTTTCGATCCGCGCAACGTGCCGCATCGTCGGTGTCGCCAAGGGAACCATTCTCAAGCTTCTCCCCGAAGTGGGTGAAGCCGTCCGCGAATATCAGCGGTCAGTGTTCGTCAATCTTCCCTGCACAAAACTTCAGCTCGACGAGATTTGGGGATTTGTCGCGAGCAAAGAGAAGAACACCGACCCTGAACTTCGCGGCATGGGGAAGGTTGGGGACGTGTGGACGTGGACGGCGATCTGCGCGGATACGAAGCTGATGCCGTGCTGGCACGTCGGCGCTCGCGATGCGTTCGCAGCGAAGTTGTTTCTTGACGATCTCGCGCCGCGTCTCGCGAACCGCGTTCAACTCACGACGGACGGCCACCACGCCTATCTCTCCGCTGTGGGTCGCGCGTTCGGCTATGACGTGGACTACGCGCAGATCGTGAAGGTCTACGGCGGTCAGGGGTACCCGAAGGGCCGCTACAGCCCCGCAGAGTTGTTGAGGATTGAGAAGAACGACATTATCGGCAAGCCGGACGAGAAGCACATTTCAACGTCATTCGCAGAGCGGGCAAACCTGACGATGAGAATGAATATGCGGCGCTTTACTCGCCTAACCAACGCCTTCTCAAAGAAGGTCGAGAATCATTTGCACTCGGTGAGCCTCCACATGATGCATTACAACTTTTGCAGAGCGCACCAGACGCTGACACTGAACGCGAAGGGCATCCACACTACGCCAGCGATGGCCGCCGGAATAACCGATCACGTCTGGAAAATCGAGGAAATAATCGCCCTTCTTCCAAACTGACCCACTACCGCGCACTCATAGCGGTTGCCCCAACCCCTTCGCCTAACTACACTTAAAGGCTGTCTCCGAACCCATTAATTCGCCAAATAGGGATCCAGTACCATGGCAATGCCCGCTACACAGATTCGCCGCGGAATGGTCATAGTTTTTGAAGGCCAGCCGTGCCGCGTTCTCGAGTTCCGTCACCACACGCCGGGCAACCTGCGCGCGATGATTCAGACCAAGCTGAAAAACCTCCGGAACGGCAACAGCTTCGAGCATCGTTTCCGCGCGGCCGATACTATCGAAAAAGCGTTCATGGAGACCTCCGAGCTCGAGTTTATGTACAAAGGCGGCGAGACCTGGCATTTCATGAATACCGTGAACTTCGACCAGCTTGAAATGGACGAAGAAATGCTCGGTGACAACGCGCAGTGGATGCAGTCCGGAATGAAGATTTTGGCCGAGTATTATGACGGCCGTCCGATCGGCATCGAGCTGCCGCAGTTCCTGGTTTTGGAAGTCGTCGACACGGCGCCAGTCATGAAAACGGCGACGAAGACCGCGAGCAGCAAGCCCGCGACGCTGGACAATGGCGTGGTGATCAACGTGCCGGAATTCGTCGCGAGTGGGGAGAAGGTTCGCGTGAATCCGAACACGGGCGAGTATATGGATCGGGCGAAGTAAGCGGCGGCTGCGTCACTTCTGATTCTTCAGTCCTGTCGCTAGTTTTCGGCCTCGTAGTTTGTTGTGGTGATTGTAGCTCAACTGGTTAGAGCACCGGTCTGTGGCACCGGGGGTTGCGGGTTCAAGTCCCGTCAGTCACCCTGCGGTATTGGAGTAGGTCCGTAGCTCAATTGGTAGAGCACCGGTCTCCAAAACCGGCGGTTGGGGGTTCGATTCCCTCCGGGCCTGTTTGAAGACGGCAGTCGGCGGACAGCAGACGGCAGTCGTTGCAGGGCAGGTGTTGGACCCGCTTTCCTCTTCCGCATTCTGCATCATTTGTTGGAGCGAAGCGGCGGTATCGTCTAGGGGACTAGGACACGGCCCTCTCAAGGCTGGAACACGGGTTCGAATCCCGTTACCGCTATGTGTTGGGAGACGATGGCTCCATCGTCTATCGGTTAGGACGGGACCCTTTCAAGGTCCAGAGACGGGTTCGACTCCCGTTGGAGCTATTCAGCGGTAAATGCGGGATGCGGGATGTTTTTTAGGGGGCGTAGCTCAGTTTGGTTAGAGCACTCGACTGTCACTCGAGAGGTCGCGGGTTCGAGCCCCGTCGCTCCCGTTGCATATGTGATCTGGTTGTAGTCGGAGTATCGCAGCAAAAAAACTGATGATCGAATTGCCTTGGTGGTGAAACTGGTAGACACGCCATCTTGAGGGGGTGGTGCCGCAAGGCGTCTCGGTTCGAATCCGAGCCAGGGCATTCGTTGGTCGCCACAGTAGCTCAGTGGTAGAGCACTCGATTCGTAATCGAGCGGTCGTCGGTTCAATCCCGACCTGTGGCTCTCGCTTGTGTGTCATGTCCGCCCGAGCGATTGCGCTATAGTTCGTGCATCAACGTGAAGGAGTCGCGTGCACGAACCAATTGCACTTTCGTATTCGATCGATGCGGCCGATACGATCGAGGCCGTGAGCGAAAGCTGGACTCGATTTGCCACGGCGAACGGCGGGGAGAGCGTTTTGCCGTCGAAAGTCGTCGGGTCGCCACTGTGGCGCTGGATTTCCGACGCGAGCACGCGCGAGGTCTACAAAGCGCTGCTGAAGAACGTGCGCAGTGGCGCACCACTCGTGAGGTTCCGTTTCCGCTGCGATGCGCCGCGCGAACGCCGCCTTCTCGAAATGCACATCGCAGCGAACCCCGGCAACAGCGTCGATTTCGAAACGCGTCTCGTGCTGAGCCAGCCACGGGACAACGTTCGCCTGATTGCGGCCGACGCGCCGCGAACCGAAGCACTGATTTCCGTCTGTGGATGGTGCATGCGCGTGCACGTCTCGCAGGGACGATGGGTCGACGTCGATCGCGCCGTGGTGATGCTCGAGCTCTTCGAGGCTGAGCGACTTCCGGCGATCACGCACGGGATGTGCCCGTCATGCTACGACACGATGATGGCCGCCTTGGACGACGAAGACCTCATCGCGTCGGGCAGCGTTACCGTCGGCGGCCTTCCAATCGGTTCATAGCGCCGCCACCCGAGGCGCAGTCGCGCGCTTTACCGCGTCCAAATCACAATCGATCCGCACCCCGTCGACGAAAACTTGTCGTACTGCGCGGGAACCTCGCCGGGCGTCGTGTACACCTCGATCCCCTTGACCATCTCGGGCCGCACGGAATCGCTGAGATCGGTGTACGGATATTTGCCGCCAGGACCGGCCGTGGTCACATGAAACGGCGCGCCGTCAACCCAGAAATTCGGGACGCAAAAATCGGTCGTCAAATTCATGCTGCCGAGCATCTGCGGTAGCGGATACCCCTTCGTGCCATAGGCGATGTGCATCCCTCTCACCGTAGAGAGCACGCCAATCAGATCCGAATAATTGTGCTTCGCCAAATCTTTCGCCGTCAGAAAACTTCCCAGCCCATGCGCCTGCCGCGTGGCAAATCCGTCGGCCAGCATCGGCGAGAGCTGTGCGGCGCGCTCCTCAACCGAGACCGCCTTGAGTTGCTGCGCCTGCTTCGTGACGCCGACCGTCGTATCGCGAGTCCCGTGTGTCGGGAAATCCATCGAGAAGGTCACCGGCATCATGCCGATCGACTTCACTTCGATCGCGCGCGTACCCGCGGGGATCTGCTCCACGCGAAACGCACCCGCCGCGTCGCTCCGCGCTGATCGCTCCGTGCCGATCACGCTCACCACCGCATCCTTCAGCGGCTTGCCGTCCGCGCCGCGCACCACTCCGTGCAGCGTTGCAGTGCCCGGCCCGTACGCAGCGAACGCAATAGAATCCCCATGCGTCGCAGCGAGCGGCATCTCTCGCGCCGCATCATCTTTTCTGCTGACCGCAAAATCGACGCGCGTGAAGATGCGTCCATGCATGTCCAGCGGCGACGGGCCCACGACAATCCCCGCCAGTTCGGTGCGAACCTCCAGCGCCACGTTCGTCGGGATTCCGCAGAGCAGATAAATCCCGCCCGCACCCGACTTCGTAGCCGCGTGCATTCGCGACGGAACCGCGCGCCCGCCGCTGATCACATACTCGGCCCACTCCGTGCTCACCGCCGCATTCGCCAGCGCCGATTGATCGTCGACGTCGCGCACACGCCCGATCACCATCCCGGTCGACGTATCGTGCACGGCCGGACATAGTCGCGCGTACATAGTCGTCGCACTTGGGACAGCGAGAACCACCGACGCGGCCGCGCCCGCGGCAACGTTCGCCGTCGCAATGGGACCCTGCAGGTCAAGCGAGTCGAGAACGTCGTGCGTGAAGCCGATCGAATACTTGCCCGGTGCAACGCTATCGAAGCTGAACCGGCCCTTTTCGTCCGTCGTCGCGTAGCGTGACGGCTCGATCAAAACGACAGTCGCGTTCGCCAGCGGTCCATGCGTGCGCAGCGAGTCGTATACGACTCCGGAAATTCGTCCCTGTGCGCCGGCGCGCGATGCGAACAGCGCGGCCGCGACGAATATGAGCGTGCGTAGTGCTCTCAGGATGCCTCCAAATAGGTCGTTTTTCACTGGGCAAGCGTAGCCGTTCGGAAATCGGCTCGCAAGCGAAATCTGAGCGCTACAGAGGCGTAAAAGTGTCGGGCGATTTGTATCGACGCTGTAAGGCGTAGTCCTAACGGACGATGGTGACGCGGGAGCTCTGGTGTAATCCTATCAGAGTTCATCGCGGGCTCATCAAGCGGAGGGACAGTGTCGAAGAAGACCAAGGCAAACGAGGGAAGTTCATCCGGCGGCGGCGAACGCATCAGTCGCGAACGTCTGATCGAGCTGCTTAATGAAGATCTCGCCCGCGAATACCAGGCGATCATCGCGTACATCGTCTACTCGCAGGTCATCAAGGGCGCCGAGTTCATGTCGATCGCCGCCGAACTCGAAAAGCACGCCGGCGAGGAGCTCGAGCACGCGATCACCATCGCAAATCAAATCGACTACCTCGGCGGCGATCCCACCGTCGTGCCCAATAAGGTCAAGACCTCGAGCAAGGCGCGAGACATGCTCCGCTTCGACCTCGAAAACGAAACGACCACCATTCGCGCCTATCGCGATCGCGTTCGCCAGTGCGAAGCGCTCGGCGAGTTCGCGATGGCCGAACATATCCGTGCGATCCTCATGCAGGAGCAGGAACATCAAATCGATCTCGCCACAGCGCTCGGCGAAGATGCACCGGACATGACATCATGAGCGCTCCAGCCGCCACCTTGCCGCTCGATCATGAGAGGGCAGACAATCGCGTGAATCGCGCGCGCCTCATGGCGCTGCTCGAAGACGATGCGACGCGCGAATATCAGGCAATCCTTCGCCTCGTGCGCGAACGCCAATGTAATTCGCTCGGAGATTTCGCGATTGCCGAGCATCTGCGTTCAGTGCTCGCCCAGCCTGCAGGGGCCGAAAGGATCGATGCGGTCGCGCGCATATTGCGCGCCGCTGAGGCCGCCCCGTGACAGGCGCCGCGCGAATGGGTTGGGCCGCGCTGACTGCAGTCGCATTCGGCACCGGCGCGATGTCGAACATGCGCGAGTCGCGCATTCCGATGCCCATGCCCGGCGGCGTACCTGTTCGCTACACCGAAGGCACGGTGCACGGATTCCTCGTGCTGACAACCGACGCCGGCGACGTGCTCGCGCATGGCGATCTTCTTCAGGTCGTGTCGAACGAAGGGATCGCTTCGCGAATGGTTTTTCGTTTTCCCGACGGATCGGTGTTCGACGAGTCCGCGACGTTCACTCAACAGGGCGTGTTCGCGCTGAAGTCATATCATCTCGTGCAGAGCGGCCCCGCGTTCACTGATGATCTGGACGCGAGGCTTTCGCATTCCGGCGCGTACTCCGTCACGACGAAATCGCACAAAGATGGCAGCGACCACGTGTACGACGGCACGATCGCAATGCACGGCGATGTTTACAACGGGATGGTCCCCGTCATCGTGAAGAATGTCTCGACGCGGGAGAACACGAGCGTGCATTTGGTCGCGTTCATGCCAGAACCGCGGATGATCACGCTTGAGCTCGCGCCGGCTTCAGTCACAGAGAAGGTTCACGTCGGCGGCCATCAGGAAACAGCGGTGAACTTCGCCTTGAAACCGCAGCTCGGCTTTTTTCTTCACATCGCCGCAAAACTCACCGGCAAAATGCCGCCCGACAGTCACATGTGGGTCGTTACCGACGACGTCCCGGCATTCGCCCGCTCAGAAGGTCCGTTGTACACCGGCCCGGTGCGGCGGATCGCGTTGGCGAGTCCGTCAACCACGCACTAACTAGCGCTTCCAGCTCCCGCCTAACGCCTTGTACAACTGCACCGCCGAAGTCAGTTGCTGTAGCTGAGCCTGACTCAACGCCAGCTCCGCCGCGAACAGATTCCGCTGCGCGTCGAGTACATCCAGATAACTCGCGACGCCGGACGAATACCGGAGTTCCGCCAGTTCCAGCGCGTGCCGCAGCGCCTCAGCTTGCGTTGCCTGCGCCGCCATCTCGTCGCGCGATGTCTTCACGCCCACGAGCGCATCGTTCGCGTCGCGCAGCGCGCTCAATGCGGCATTTTCATATCCGGCTCTGGCCTGATCGGCGCGTGCACGCGCCGCCGCAGTCTCGTCCGCTCCACGCGAAAACGCCGAGAGCGGGAAAGAAAAGCCGGCCGACAGCGCGTACACCGTCGTTCCCGGTGAGTACAACTGCGAAGGCTGCGGCGCCTGACTTCCGTACGATCCGGTGATCGATATCGTCGGAAGATTCGACGCGATCGTCGCGCCAATCCGCGCGGTCGCGGCCGCAAAAGCGCGTTCGGCCTGCTGCACATCGGGCCGATGCGCCAGAAGCGATGCGCTCAGCGTATCCGGCACGCGCAGCGCGCTCACCGCCGCGGCGAGCGATCCGTGCCTTTCGATCATCGCCGGCGACTGCCCGAGCAGGACGCTGAGATTGTGCTCCGTGATCGCGGTCTGCCGTTCGACCTGGGCCAGCGTCACCGCCGGCGCCGCGACCTGCGCTTCGAACTGCCGCACGTCGAGCTCCGAAATTACGCCGCTCGCATACCGCTGCCGCGCGAGGTCGAGCGTCGCCCGCCGCGACGTCAGCGTGCGAACCGCGATCGCGCGCTCCTGGTCGAGCTCGAGCAACTGGAGATATCCGGTCGCGACATCGCTCACCAACGAGAGCACGACGGCTTTTTCAGCCGCATCCCACGACGCGGCGTCCGCGCTCGCCGCTTCGTACCCGCGGCGCAACCGGCCCCAGAAGTCGAGTTCCCACGCCATATCTCCCGTGAGTCTCGCGGCCCGGTAACCCAGCACCGTCGGGCCGAACGCTATCTGGTTGGTGCTCTCACTCCCGTTGATCGAGATGTTCGGGAAGTACTGCGTTTTCGCGCTCGCGGCTTCGGCGCGATACTCGCGAATGCGCGCGATGGCGGACTGCACATTGCGATTCTGTACGAGCGCGGTCTGCACGAGGCGCTCGAGCGTTGTGTCGTGCAGGATCTCGAGCCATGCCACACCGGCGGTCGTATCGAAATGCAGAACGCGCTCTGCCGCCGCTGGGTGCGCCATCGTCACACTGTCGTGCGATCGCGCCGTGGCGAGCGAATCGAAGAACGCGCGGTTTGAATCGGTGCGCGCCGTTCCGTGCAGCTGAACGTCCGGCGCCACTGCCGGCGACGCATGATACGACGGCCCCTGCGCGCAGGAAGCCGCGCATGCGGCAAGCGCGAGCGAGCAGAGCAGGGCAGCCGTGGGGTTTCGCACGCGCGGCGTCATCATGTGCGCTCCGGCGTCAGCACCGCGGCTGGCGGCGTGCCGGCGCGCTTTGCGTTGGTCCTGTCCGCCGCCCCGCGAATGATCTGGAAGAAGAGCGGAATGAAGAAGATTCCGATGCTCGTCGCGAAGAGCATCCCGGCAAACACGCCGGTTCCAATGGAATGGCGGCTGGCCGCGCCCGCGCCGCTCGCGAGCATCAGCGGCAGCACGCCGAGAATGAATGCAAATGAGGTCATGAGAATCGGGCGGAGACGTTCGCGTGCGGCTTCGACGGCCGCTTCGTGAATCGCCATCCCATGTCCGCGCAGCTCGGTCGCAAACTCTACAATGAGGATCGCGTTCTTAGCCGCGAGTCCAACCACCGCGATCATTCCGACCTGGAAGTACACATCATTGGGCTGGCCTCTGATCCAGATGCCGAGCAGCGCACCCAGCACGCCGAACGGAACGCCGAGCAGCACCGCGAACGGTACCGACCAGCTCTCGTATTGCGCGGCGAGCACGAGGAAGACGATGAGCAGGCCGAGCACGAATACGAGCGCCGCGTCGCCGCTCGACACGCGCTCCTGATACGACTGACCCGAGTACGACACGCCGATCCCTGATGACGCGAACTGCGTCTGCACGAGATTGTCGACCTGATTGAGCAGTTCACCGGAGCTGCGTCCCGGCTTCGGCGCGCCAGTGAACTGCGCAGAAGTAAATCCATTGAAGCGCTGCAGTACCGTGGGCGCGCTGCGGAACGATTGCGTGGTGAGCGCCGACAACGGAATCATCGCGCCGCCCGTGCCGCGCACATACAGCCGGCCGATGTCTTCCGGCTTCTGGCGGAACTGCTGCTGCGCCTCGGCCTGCACGCGATACGTCTTGCCAAAGAGATTGAAGTCGTTGATGTACAGATCCGAGAGGAATGTTTGCATCGTGCCGAACAGCTCGCCGAGGTTTACGCCGCGCGATTTCGCGGCCTCGCGATTCACCGTCACGAAGACCTGCGGAACGCTCGAGCGGAAACTCGAGTTGAGTCCGCCGGATGCCGGCAGCTGAGCCGTGGCGACGCGGAAGTCCTGCACACGCTGCGCAAAATCGCGAATGTCCATCCCGCTGCGATTCTGCAGATTGATTTCCACGCCCGCGGTCGCGCCAAGTCCGGGCACTTCCGGCAGGTTGAATGCGAACGCCGTGGCGTCGCGCATGCCGAAGAGTTTTCCGTTCACACGCGCCGCGATCGCGTCGAGCTGATCTTTCGCGGGGCGATCGTCCCAGTTTTTCAGATTCACAAAGATCGTCGCGCCATTCGTTGCGGCAGAGCGTCCGCTGAGAATGTCGAGTCCCACGAGCGCCACGATATTCACTACCGCCGGTTCGTCGCGCAGAAACTTCTCGACGTTCTCCACCACGGCCTGCGTGCGCTGGAGACTCGCGGCGTCCGGCAGCTGCACGGCGAGCGCCATGTAGCCCTTGTCTTCGGTCGGGATGAACGCGGTTGGCGTGCGGACCCAGAGCACTCCCGCGAGCGCTACGACAACGAGGAACACCGCCATCCAGATACTCGGCCGCCGCAGCACACCGTCGACCGATTTTACGTACCGGCCAGTCGCGCGCTCGAACGTCCTGTTGAACCAGCCGAAGAATCCGGTCTTGTTCGCTTCGGTGGACGATTCCTTGAGCAGCAGGCCGCAGAGTGCCGGTGTCAGCGTCAGCGCGACCATGCCCGAGAGGAGCACGGCGATGACGATCGTGACCGCAAACTGCTTGAACAGCTCGCCCTTCACCCCGCCGATGAACGCGACCGGCACGAACACCGCGCAGAGCACCAGCACGATCGCAATCAGTGCGCTGGCCACCTGACGAATCGCGCGGTCCGCCGCGAGGCGCGCAGAAATCTTCTCCGACGCCATAATGCGCTCGACGTTCTCGATCACGACGATCGCGTCGTCCACCACGATGCCGATTGCGAGCACGAGTCCAAATAGCGTGAGCACATTGATCGACATTCCAAGGATGTACAGCCCAAGGAACGTGCCAATGACGCTGACCGGCACCGCGAGCATCGGAATCAGCGTCGCGCGCCAGCTCTGCAAAAAGAGGAACACCACGAGCGTCACGAGGATCATCGCCTCGGCGAGCGTGATGAGCACTTCTTTGATCGATGCCGTCACGAACGGCGTGGTGTCGAACGGAATCGCGTACGTGATCCCTTTCGGAAAAGTCTTCTGCAGTTCGTCCATGCGGGCGACGACCGCGTCTTTCACGGCGAGCGCGTTCGCGCCGGGGCGCGTGTAGAGCAGGCTCAGTGCCGAAGGAGTTCCGTTGAGGCGGCCGCGCAGATCGTAGCTCTGCGCACCCAGCACCACATCGCCAATGTCGCGGATGCGCACGAGGCCGCCATTCGGGACGGCGTGGACGATGACGTCTTTGAACTGATCAACTGTTTCGAGGCGGCCGAGCGTCGTAATCGGCAGTGTCAGCTGCGTTCCGGCCGGTGATGGTTCGCGGCCGAGTCGTCCGGCGGGGTTCGTCGCGTTCTGCTCCTGCACTGCTGCGGAGACATCGCCAACGGTCACGCCGAGCTGCGCCATCTTCTCGGGATTGAGCTGGAGCAGCATCGAGAAGTCGAGATTTGGAAATGGTGTGACATCACCCATTCCGGGGACGCGCTTCAATTCATCGACAACATTCAGTTTGAGATAATTCGAGAGATACGTCGCATCGTAACGCGGATCGCTCGACTTGAGCGCCACCACGCCGAGGATGTCCGTGTTCGCCTTGATGATCGTGACGCCGTTGTTGCGCACGGATGCAGGGAGCTGCGGTTCCGCGAGCTTCTCCGCGTTTTGCACGTCGACAGCGGCGAGATCTTGATCGCGCGTGACATCAAATGTCACCGAGATCGTCACGCTGCCGTCGCTCGCGGCCGTCGAGGAGTAGTAGAGCATCCCCTGGAGACTCGCGAGCTGTTCTTCGATTGGTGCGGCCACGGCCTGCGCGGCATCTTCGGCCGACGCGCCGGGGAACACGGCGGAGATCGTGACGGCGGGCGGCGTGATCTGCGGATAGCGTGCGATCGGCAGAAGCTTGATGGCGAACGAGCCGAGCAGGACGATGACGATCGAGATAACCGACGCCATGACCGGGCGCCGGATGAAGAAGTACTTCGCTTCGTCGACGGTCTCGTCCGGCTTCGGGCTTCCGGCTTCCAGCGTCGGTACGGTCACTTCTTCTTCCCCGCCGGAGCCGTCTTCGCAGTCGGAACGGCCCCTGCGGCTGGCGCAGTCTTCTTTGCTGCCGCCGTGTCCGCCGTGATCTCCGACGGTTTCACCACGCGTCCCGGTGCCGCCTTCTGAATGCCATCGACGATCACGCGATCGCCGGCCTTGAGACCGTCATCAATGATCCAGAGCGTTCCGCTCCACGGTCCAGTCTTCACATCTCGCGCGACGACTGTATCGCCGGCGCTGACGACGTAGACGAACTGACGGCCGAGCCCCTGCTGGATTGCGCGCTGCGGAACTGCGAGCGCATTCGCGCGCGAGAAGCCGGAGAGGCGCACGTTCACGAACTGTCCGGGGACGAGCACGCGATCGTGATTTTCAAATGTCGCGCGGAACTCCTGCGTTCCTGTTGCCGAATCGAGCGACGGCGCGACGAACGAGAGGTGGCCGATGCGCGGAAGCAGCGTGCCGTTGGGGAGTACGACTTGTACCTGAAGTTTTCCGCCCGGCTCGAGCAGCGGGGCGGAGCGGGGGTCCGCCCGCCATTCGAGCACTTGTTGCGAAGACGGGCGGAAGACGACGTACGCGGGATCGAGATTGTCGATCGTCGTGAGCAGATCGGCCGGGCCGGTCACTCGCGCGCCGACTTCGAACATCGCGCGGCCGACGCGACCAGCAGCTTCAGCGCGGACGACGGAATCGTCGAGATCTTTCTTGGCTTGATCGACAACAGCTTTCGCCGCGTCGAGTTCTGCGCGCGCATTGTCGACGTCCTGCTGTGCGACGGCGTGCTTGGCGAGCAGTGGTTCGAGACGCGCGAGCGTGCTTTTTGCATTCACGTAGCGCGCATTCGCGCTCGCGTATGCCGCTTCTGTTTTTACGCGATCGAGACGATAGAGAACCTGTCCCGCCGTGACCGCGGCGCCTTCGGTGAACGGGCGCTCGAGCACGACGCCTTCCACACGCGCGCGAACTTCTGTGCGGCGTGACGGTTCGATCTGGCCGACCAGATCATATGATTGCGGCAGCGTCACGGGTTGGACTGTGACGATGCCGACATCAGCGGGTGGGAATGCGCCCTGTTTTGGGGGAGCGCCTTTGCATGCGATGCAGAGTGAGAGCGAGCCGGCGATGACCACAGCCTGTGCGCGCGTTGCGCGGACGAAGAACTTCGAATGCACCCGACCCCCGACGATTACTGGTTGCCGCAGCGGCGCGGCGAGATAAGGACGTCGGCCGAAGAGAACCCGAAGAAGGGTAACTCAGTGCTGAGATGACGTCAATAATCATAATAGGAGAGAGAAGATGAGTGGGGAGGGGCGAGTTTTCGAGGCGATGCAGGATGCAGAAGAGGAATTGGGAAGGCGGGGTGGAGGGGCGAGATCGGAGTAGATGTGAGACGTGAGAACGGGCGCGATCTCGGAGTGAGTCGCGCCCGTTGTCTTGTCTCCCCACTCGACCCCGCATTCGGATTCCTCTTCTGCATTCTGCATCGAGTCGAAATTCCGCATCCCGACTCGCCCCTCTTATCTATGCCACCCGCGGCCGCACACCGAATCGTAGCGTCGCCGCGACCAGCCCCATCACCGTCAGCAGCGTGAGCGCCAAGCTCACGGGTGTCGTCCATGGCCCCGGTTTATACGGGCCGTACTCGTCGAGAAGCCACTGACGAGACCGATGCAACCACGTCTCACCGGTCTCCTCGAAGTAGGCCTCCTGAATCGGTTTCGAAGATTTCCATATTCTGGCAAATCGCTCCGGCCCCAGCACGACTGCCATCTGGTTGAACCCCGTCCGACGCGTCAAACGCGTCTCATCCGTTTGAAGCACTCGTACGTCGCTGCCGCCGGGCCATTCCGCCGGGAACGGCGAGCGATATTGCCAGCCGGTCAACGGTGCGCGTCCCACGCAAACACTGTCCTCGCCGGCCAGACAGCGCGCCGCCGTCACGTTGAACGCCCAGGCCGACCCCCATGGATGTACGATCGGCGCGTCGCGGTGGTCCTGCTCTGCCGTCAAATACGTGCGCGCGCTGATGAAACGTCCGTCGATGAGTTCGCGCGCGATTACCGCGCCCGGCGGCCCGAAGGCGTCGTAGAATCCACACGCGTCGAGCAGCGGGTGCACGGGGCCCGGTGCGCGCCCTCCGACACCTTTCGTCCACGTATCGACGCTGGGCAGCGTGATCACGACGACGCATCTGTCGCCCGTCAGCGCGCTAGGTGCGATCATGCGCGACTCGGCGGAGGTGCTCGTGCCGTTTGAGCCGTGCGAGACGAGCCCGCCGCTCACGCGCAGTGCGGAATCAACCGCAACAAGGACGCCTACTTTTCCCTTCCCGTGCAACTCGCCGCGCTCGGCTCGTTCATCGTTGAGCGCCCGCAAGAATGCCGCGCGCCTCTCTTGTGGCACGTTCGCAGCGAACCGAACGTCGGGCTCGCCAACTTTGCCGGCCGTCGATCCGAATTCGCGTCGTGCGCTCACCAGATCGCGTGCGGCGACGTACCCTCTGAACAGGGCGTTGCTATGGCTGTTCCGCGCGTTCATCCGCACGGCCCACGCATACATCGGCGTGTGCGGTTCAACGACGAGCCAGGACGAATACCAATGCGATCCGTCTGCCGGTAATACCACTGCGCCGATCGTGAGGCAGCCCACGAGTGCGGCCGCGATCCAACGTTCGAAAGTGAATTTCATGGCCGCCTCCTCTGTGCGACGAACGCGAACACGAGCATCCACGCGAGCATCGCTGTTGCTTCGAGTGCGCGTGGGCGCACGTTCGCAGGCGTCGCCGAGAGGACGTGAGCGCGCCACTGTCCGACGAGCTCGTCGATGCCGAGTCCGGACGTCGCAGCGAGAACGTCGCTCGCGCTCCCGCCCTGCGCGGCTACGAGGCGGTCATATGCTTTCGGTCCACCGAGCTCCAGCGCGAGACCGACTACCGTACGGCGCACGTCCATGTCGAGCGGGAGCGAAGCGGGCCGTTCGCGAACAAGCCATTCGCATTCCTTCATGTCGTGGCCTGCGACGCATGCCTGCATCGCATCGCGGCGCCCCTCAGTCACGATTCCCATGTTGAGGCTGCCGGATACTATCACGCGCCAGTCCTCCGGCGAGTACCACTCGGTGTAGGGGTCGGAAACCTTCGTCAATCCGAGCGCTGACTTGCATCGCGGTATCGATCCCGCAAAACAGTCTCGCGCAACCGACGCGTTCGTCGTCGCGAGATCGATCGCGGCTGCGTTCCAGTTCCGTTCGTTAAGACCGGCGGCAGGAAGCCAGTCGCCGACGTACACCTTCAGCGCGGGCGGTTCGTCCATTGATGCGACACTTCCGACCAGATCGATCATCGCGTCTTCGGCTTGCGCCTCATTCAGCGGCTCGACGAAACCGCGGCTCCGGCCCGGCATGTTCGGAAGACCCAGGTCAATGATATGTGGCAACAGCCTGCTCATATACTCGTACGCGCGCGCTTCCGAGATGAAGCTCGCCGCTGTGCGATCGCTGATGACAATCGGAACGCGACCCGCGACGCGCGTCGCGGCGTCGCCAAGACCGTGCTCCACACGTTCCCATGTCGCATCGCCTGCGCGCGTCAGAGCGGCGCGGGTAGATGGCGAAAGATCCTTCGACGTGAACCGCAGCGTGATCGCTCCCGTGACGATTGAGTCGTACGGGAGGCGCTTGTTCCGCATCACGCGGACGATCTCGAGAATTGAGTCGTGCGCAGCGGCCGCCGCGCGGTCCGCCGCGACGATGCGCATCCCCAGCTTCTGAAGGTCCTGCGCGGCAAGTGCGCCCGCGGCACCGGCCACTAGTACGAGCGCGGCCACCGCGCGACGCGTCAACGTCGTGCGGCGCAATCCCGACTCAGACATCGATCATCATCCAGCGCGCGGTCAGCGTCTCGAGCGGTCCAGGCAAAGTCGTGAGATGGTCCCACATCCAGACCCACGCATCAGTGGTTCCGAAGAAGCGGCTGCCGAGCTCGAGCACAACCAGAACGCCGATGAGCGCGAGCACGACGCGAACCGCGTTTTTCCCCGCGACATACTGCAAGAGAAACGTTGCCGCGTAGATCTCGAGCGCTGAGAGATAGAAGCGCACCGCGAGTCCGAATGGGTATGCATGAAGCGTCGGCGGAACGGCGGCGGTCATCGTCGCGAGGCCGGCTCCCATGAACACCGCGATCGTGGGCGCGACGAGCAGAACGGCGCCGGCCAAAAACCGGTAGCGCAGAAATGTCGCCCACGGCACAGGCAACGAGAGCGAGTACACGTGCTTGAGCGCCTGATCGGCGAGGTACGGACGCACCGCGAGTCCTATCGCGCATACGAAGGCGAGAAATACGAAGAACGCTCCAGCGGCGGCTACGGCCGTAAGCATTGCGCCGACGCTGTAATCGTCGAGTCCGTTGACCGTGATCTTTAGAATCGCCGTCGGAATCAGGAACGCACCGAGCGTGTACGCGAATAGTTCTGTGCGCGCCCACTTCCACTGAGTGAACAGCACCTGGCGAAACATTAGTTCTCCTCCGCAGCAATGCCGGCCGGCGTTCTCGCCGAGCGCAGCAGCTCGACAAAACTTTCTTCGAGATCGAGATCGATCACTTCGCGAAGTTCACTGTCACCCGTCTGGAAATACTCGCGCATCGCCGGCTGCCATCCGCGCACGACCCACTCTTCTTCGCGTCCCGCAGTCGCGCCGCGAGAGAGTAGGGTGAACGGAAAGTCGCCGCGATCGACCGGGGCCTTATTCACGCGCAGCCGCTTGATCCCGCCGCGGAACGTCGTCATCGGCATCTCAGCCACCAACCGCCCGCCATCCATCACTCCAACGTGATCGCAGATGCGTTCCTGTTCGTGGATCAGGTGACTCGAGATGAGCACCGTTGCGCCGCGCGCTGCGACATACTCGAGAAGCGCGGAGAGCACATCGCGACGGACGACCGGATCGAGTCCGTCGGTCGGCTCGTCGAGGACGAGCAGCTCCGGATTGTGCGCGAGTGCGAGCAGCATCATGAGTTTGCCGCTCTCGCCTTTCGACAAACGCTCGATCGGCTGCTCCGCGCGCAGCGAGAATCCGCGGCGAAGCTGTTCGGCACGCGCGTCATCCCAATCCGGATAGAACGCTGCGTGGTAGCGCATGATTTCTTCGACCGTGAGCGTCGGATACAAGTGCAGCCGCTCCGGCACGTAACCGGTTTTCGCGAGTGCTTTGTGCACGCCGAGCGGCACATCGTGCCCGAGTACCGTGATCGCGCCATCATCCGCCGGCAGCATGCCGAGCAGCAATCGCAGCGTCGTCGTCTTCCCCGACCCGTTCGGTCCAAGAAATCCGTACACCGATCCCGTCGGCACCGTCATCGCGAGATCGCGGATCGCAAATTCCTTCCCGCGCGATACGTGACGTTGCGTGCTGTGATTGCGTCGCTCATCGTCCGCCCTCGCTGAGTTCGCCGTTGAGCGCCTTCTTGATGTCTTCTTTTTGAATGCCGAGCCGTGCCGCGTCTTCCATGAGGCCGCGCACCAGCCGCTTCGCCGCGGCCTGACGTTCGCGCGCACGCGAGTCCGTCGACATTTCGAGAATGAACGTTCCAGCGCCCTGTCGCATTTCCACGAGTTTCTCCTGTTCGAGCTCGCGATAGGCCTGCACGACCGTCGCGGGGTTCACGCGCAAGCGGGTGGCCAGCGCGCGCACGGAGGGGAGGCCGTCACCCTTCGTGAGTTCACCAGCGGCGACGGCCACACGCACGCGCTCGGCGATCTGCGCGTAGATGGGAGTGGGACTTCTGGGGTCTATTCGCTCGAACATAGTGGTCCGGTGTATCGGTGTGCTGATACAGTAGGGAGAGATGAGCGGGGAGTCAAGAGGGAACTGCCGTGAACTGTTTTCTGTTGATCGGTAGCCTAAGGTTTTCCGTCGGGGCGCCGTGGCGCGCGCCAGCGGTCCGGACTGATTCCCTTACCGTACGCCACCGACCAACAGAAAACAGTTCACTCGTCGTACACCCGCCCGCGCGCTAAACTCCCCGCATGGCCACGACCCCCTCGCCACTCCGTCGCGCCCTAGCCGCCCTCGGCCCCGGCGTCATCACCGGCGCCGCCGACGACGATCCGAGTGGCGTCGCCACCTACTCGATAACCGGCGCCCAGTTCGGCACTCAGTTCCTCTGGACCGCATGGGTCCTCTGGCCGCTGATGGCCGCGATCCAGATGATGTGCGCGCAGATCGGTCTCGTCACGGGGCAGGGACTCGCGGGCGCACTCCGCCAGAAATATCCGCGCTGGCTTCTCGCCATTGCCGCCGGCGCACTGTTCATCGCGAACACGATCAACATTGGCGCCGATCTCGGCGGCATGGCCGACGCCGCGCACCTGCTCACCGGCGTGCCGACCATCGTGTGGGTCCTCGCCTTTGGAATCGGCATCACCATCGCGACGATTCGGCTGCGCTATGCGATGATCGCGAACACGCTCAAGTGGCTCGCGCTGATCCTCGTCGTGTACGTGATCGCCGCGTTCGATGTCCATCCAAACTGGCGCTCCGTCCTCCGCGCGACCGCTATCCCGCACCTGCCGCAGACCCGCGATGGTTGGGCCACACTCGTCGCACTGCTCGGCACCACGATCAGTCCCTATCTCTTCTTCTGGCAGGCCTCGCAGGAAGTCGAAGAGGAAAAGGCGGCGGGTCAGCTCACGCTCAAGGCACGGAAAGGTGCGAGCGAAACGCAGATTGCTGATAGGCGCATCGATATCGGCATCGGTACGCTTTGCTCGAACATCGCGATGTTCTTCATCATCGTCACGACCGCGAGCACGCTGCACGCGCACGGCCAGACTCATCTCGAGACATCGGCCGATGTGGCTGCCGCGCTGAAGCCGCTCGCGGGGCCGTTCGCGATGCTGCTCTATACTATAGGAATCGTCGGCACGGGCTTGCTCGCCATCCCCACGCTCGCTGGTTCTGCAGCGTACGCCTTTGCCGAAACCTTCGACTGGACGCAGGGGATCGACGAAACATTCTCCCACGCGCACGCGTTTTATGCAGTGGTGGCGATCTCTATTGCCGTCGGCGCGACGATGGGTTTCGTCGGCATCAGTCCCGTGAAGGCACTCTACTGGACGGCGGTGATCAACGGACTGCTCGCGCCATTTTTGATGGTTGGAATTTTGGCCGCAGCGTCGGACAAGACGGTGATGGAAGGGCAGCCGAGTTCGCTGTTCGGCCGCGTTATCGTCGGCGTGACGACGATCGCGATGTTCGCGGCGGGGATCGCGATGTTCGTGGTGTAGTCGCGGCGCGTGTATAATGAACGAGGCCACTACGGTCGACGCCGACTATTATCGCGAGACTTTCTTGCGGAGGTGTCTGATGTCGTCCTACCGCTTGTTGCGAATCCCGCTGGCAGTTGTGTTCGTCGCCGGCTGCGACTCTATGGCGCCGAAGGCGTCAATCAGTCAGGTGGTTGTTGCGCCCGGTTCGGCGACGATTTCGACGGGCGAGTCGATTCACTTGAACGCCACTGTCACGGCGGTCCCGGCCAGCAGCAGATTTGCGATGCAGTGGACGAGTTCTGATATCGCCGCCACAGTCGATTCGAACGGAGTTGTTCTTGGGATGAGTTCATCACCCGGGGTTTCGATCTGCGCAACGGCAAGCGACGCAGGCTCCAGCATGAAGAGCTGCGCAACCGTGATCGTGTCACCTTCTCAACCGTGCCCCGGACCCGCCGCGAGCCTGATTCCGTCGCTGGATTCAATGCGCGTCGGCGACGTTGTGCAGTTCCAAATTCCTTCTGCGCAGTTGGCAGGCCGAAGCACGACGCAGATTCGCTGGGCGCTCGACAACACCGCGCCCGCGCGTGTCGATTCGCTCAGTGGTGTGGTGACCGCGCTGAGTAGCGGTGGCGCGAACCTCAGCGCGACCGATGGAAACTCAGCCGCGCCCTGTCCGCATCAGTGGAGAGCGATCGTAGTCGTGCGCTAAGCTCTAGTGCGCGACAGCAGGCTTCGTCGTGCAGGTCGCATCCCAGCCAGACCCGCGACGTCGCGCCATACACACGCTGCCCCGCGTTGCGCCATCGTGCTTCATCGAGATCCAGAACAGAACCTCGTCGCGATTCCATCCTGCTTCGCGAAGGACGTCGAGTGAGTACGGATTGAGAGTTTCGGCCGCCACCGAATCTGAACGCTGTGTTGCTGAATCCACGCGTGGCACTCGCGCGTTGACGTCGTGAGGACAATCTGCGGCGGCAACAGCACCATGACCCGGCCGCGTGATGAACCGCAACGTTGTGCTGTCGGGTTGCGTCGCAACCGTATCACGAAGCATCGTCACGCAGAAGGTGACGGATTTGACCTCAAATGTTGCCGCATCGCGTGCCTCATACTCTCCGAAGTTGGCAAGCGTCCAGAGTGCGGCCCGTTGAGCGGCAAGTAACTCGCTGCCCGAGAGTTTGGCGGAGGGGTTCTCTCCGTGTGATCGGAATCCAATCACAGTGCGTGGCACGCCATCGGAAGTCGTGTCATGCGTGATGGAGGGAACGTCGTTGACGATCGACGTGAGCGCGGTGAACTGTTCGTCGAGCGATCCCCGCTCGTGCGTCCAACGAGGTGCGCGAAAGTCGAAGACTTCCTCGTAGAAGGAGGCCACCGGCCGGCCTTCTGCGCGAGCGGGTATGAAGGCCCAGTGGTCGATGACGTCATCGACTGCGAAACTGAACTGCCATTGCGTGCTCTTGATGGTGTTGACCGAGTACGGCATGACGTGGCCGGCCGAATCAACCGCGTACTGCAGGCGCACCACACCATCCACGCCCGCGCCCTGCAGCTCGCCCGGGAAAAGTGGGAGCGATCGATCTCCAACGGGTCGCGCCATTCGGTCGACACCGATTCGCGTGCGGATTTCGTTGTCGAGCGGCGGGTAGGGTGGTGCGCAGCTGCCAAGAATGCGGTGCAGCCAACTGCACGTAGTTGGCGCCTGATCGGCGGCGAAAAACACCACGCGCCCCCAATCGTTCTGGTCCGTAATGTGCACGCCGTTTTCGCCGTTGTGCACGCCATCGGTTGCCCAAGCGCGCGGAAACCCAAGCAACGAGTCGAGCTTGAGTTCGGTAATCTTTCGCGAAGTGTCGTTCGCAGTTCGCTCGAGCACGCGAAACAGGCTGTCGACCGGAACGTTGAGCCAAATTCCCCCGTTGATCCGTTCGTCCGGATGAAACGTGCCTGTCGCGAATATTTCGTTGCCGCGTATTCGGACGACTGGATACACACCCGGCGGACGCGACGGATCGGAACCATCCCCACAAAACCCACAGAGAATCGCTGCGGAGATGCGATAGCTCGCGGGGCGATTCGCCTCCCAGCGTTTGCGCCCAGCCGCGAGAGAATCGAGCACGGCACGCCGCGCGGAGAGTGACCACGTACCGGTGTCACCGCAGCAGGGCCGTCGCTCGACGGATTGTACCTGGCCGGTGACGTTGATCGGCGGAAGAGGCACCTGCGCGCCGCTCGACGTCGCGGTGCTCACAATCCAAACGGCTGCAGCAAGCATCCGGCGCATACCGGATACTATCACGCCGCTCGCAGCACATCCACCGGGTTCGCCTTCGTCGCTCTCATCGCGGGTGCAAGACACGCGAGCATAGTCACGATCAGCAGTGTCACCTCACCTGCGATCAACGCCTGCGCATCGACCGGATACACGCCCCACATCCTGTTCCACAGCAGAAATCCGGCCCACATCCCGAGCCCAGCTCCGACGGCGGTTCCGCCAAGCGCCATCACTAGCGCTTCTTTCATCACCAGCGTCAGCACGTTCTGCTTCGTCGCGCCGAGCGCAATGCGCACCGCGTATTCGCGGGTGCGCTGTCCCGCGATATATGAAATCACACTGAACAATCCTGCCGCGCCGAGCCCCAGCGACACGACGCCGAGCAGCGTGAACAACAGCGCCAGAAACTGCTCGGCGCGCACGCTGTCGTTATAACCCTGCAGCCACGGCTGCACATGCCAGATGCTGTGCGGCGGTAACGAGGTACGCATAACATGCCATATCGCGAGATCCACGCCCGTCGCGCCTTTCACCGGTCGAACAACCAGTCGGTCGAGACCCGTTCTCGACCCCGGGCGCACCGCGTAAACCTGTCCTGACGTATCCGGCCCCATCTCCGGGTACGGTCGCAGGAAAAACTCGCGATCCTCAACGACCCCGACGATCGGCAGCCACGGCGCCGTTGAGCTTAATGTGCCGAGCTTCAGCATTCGGCCGATCGGGCTCTCGTGCGGATAGAGCTGGTGCGCCGTGCGCGCGCCAAGAATGATCGCGCCGGTGACGTCATCCCCCTCGAGAAAATCCCGGCCGGCGGCCATCGGAATGCCGAGCGTGTGAAAGAATCCGCCGCTTCCGGTGTTGCAGTGCTCGGGAATGAATCCTGCGGCGCCGCCTTCGATCGTGCGATCCGAAGTGATCGCGCCGGTGCGCAGTCCACATCCTGACATTTTCGCGACGCTCTGCACGCCGGGGATCGCCGCGATGCGCGTGAGAATTTCCACATTGATGCGCGCCACTGTGCTGTCGGCCAGCGTGTCCGTGCTCATCCGGTAGCGCATGCCATCGAAGTAGTAGCGCGACGGGTAATTCACGTCGGCCGTAATGAGGCTTCGTGCGTCGTAGCCAAAGTCGTAGCGGGACATGCGCAGTTCCGACTTCACCATCAAGCTCGCGCCCATCACGAGCATCATTGCGAGCGCGAGCTCTGCCATCACCAACCAGCGAAAGCGCGTTCCCGATCGCCCTGTCGTGTTCGCGCTGCTCTCTTTGAGCGGCCCCATTGGATCCGTCCGGCTTGCCTGCCATGCGGGGAATCCACCGGCGATCGCAATCGAAACCAGAACGGCAATCGCGCTCGTCGCGAACACCCGCACGCTCCACTGTGGCTGCACAAAGCCTTGCCAACGCAGTTCGATCGGCGTTGCGCGCGTAATGACATTGACCGCCCACGACGCGATCAATGCGCCCGCAACGCATCCGACCAGCGCCAGGACCGCGACCTCGACGACGACCTCGCGCGCGATTTCCCCACGGTCTGCGCCGAGTGCCAAACGCAGCGCGTAGTCGCGCGTCCGCACCATTCCGCGCGCGAGCATGAGCGCGGCGACATTCGCGCATGCGATCAGGAGTACGCAGATCGCCGCGCCGATCATCGCCTTGTGATAGTCGGCAAGCGCGAGCGGATTCGGTCGGAGTGAGACGAGCTGAGACGAATAGGGACGCTGACCGGGCCTGAGATAGAGCGCTGTCCAGCGCTTGCACAGCTCGTTCAGCTGGTGCTGCACCATCACCGTGTCCGCGGCGCCGCCGGTGATACGAATGATCGGACTACCCGCTCCGGTCGTGTCCGAGGCAGGGTCGGGAATCCAGATATCCTGTCCGAAGCCCTCCTGAAACTCCGTTCGCGTTGGCATCACGCCGATGATTTTGTACTGCCGGTCGTTCACGGTGAGCATCGCGCCGTCGAGCCGCGCGCGATTGTTGTAGCGGCGGCGCCAGAGTGCATCTGTAACAACCGCGACGTCGCCGCGCGCTATGTCGTCGGCACCCCAAGTGCGGCCGAGCCGCGGGCGCACACCGAGCACTTCAAAGAATCCCGGGCGCGTGTAGCGCACGCCGCTCCGCTCTCCGCCGTCGTTGAACTCCACCGGTCCGTATTCGTAGCGCGATCCGGAGTGCCCCGAGATTCCATGCAAGTTCGCGACGGCCTCCGCGACTTCGTGCCGCGTCGGGTTCAAGCCGACTCCAACGCGCATCGTAACGGCGTAGAGTTGATCGACCTTCGTATACGGCGACTCGGGATGCCGCATCGAATCGATCAGCGCGAACACCGACGTCGAAAGTCCGAGTGCCGCACCGAGCGAAAGCGTCGCGATCGCAACGAACCCCGGCGAGCGCCGCAGCGAGCGCGATGTCCTGCGCGCCGTCGCGGGGAGCGCGTGCAGTTCGTCCGCAATGCTTCGAAAGAAATCCGACATGCGCGAAGCCACTTATGTCGCTCGCAAAATCACGAGTGGATCGGCGCGCGTTGCGCGCAGCGCGGGCGCAAAACAACTCGCCATCGTGACGGCGAAGAGCGTGCCCTCTGCAATCACAAGCGCAGTCGCGTCGACCGGCGAAACTCCGAACAGAAAACTCTCAAGCAAATATCCCGCCCACATACCGAAGATCGCACCAATCGCCGTCCCTCCGAGCGCCATCACCAGACCGTCGGACAGCACGAGCTTCATGACATCGTTGCGATTCGCCCCAAGCGCGACGCGCACGGCAAACTCACGCATGCGCTGGCCAACCGAATAGGAGAGCACACTGAACAATCCGGCCGCTGCAAGTGCGAGCGATGCCAAGCCGAGCCCAATGAAGATCGACGCCGTGAACTGTCGAACGGCGAGCAGCTCCTCGTAGTCGTCCAGCCAATACTGCGTATGCACATACGACTTCGGCGGAAACTGATCCTTCAGTACATGCTGCGTCTCGAGCATCGGCCCGATCGGATTCCCCCGCGGCCGCACCATCACGGTAAATGTCGCGCTCTCGTCGACCGGCAGCGACGCAAACACTTGCGGCTCTTCTTCGATGTATGCGTCGTGCGGAAACTTGAGGATCGCGCTGTGCGCGACACCGACAACGGGAAGCCACGGCCGCTTTGAACTTTCATCGCCGAGTTTCACAAGGCGGCCAATCGCGCTGCCGTGCGGGAACAACTGCTTCGCCGCGAGCTGGTCGAGAATCACGCCGCCTCTGCCCGCGCGATCGCCTTCGACGAAATCACGCCCTTCCATAATTCGCAGGCCGAGCGTTTTCATGAAGCCATCGCCGACATTCAGATACTGGCGGATGCTCAACTGATTCGCTCCGCTGCGCGACTCGTCGGAGATCACCGCGAACTTCTCGTTCACGCCGTACGAGAACACGGCTGCGTCCACCACGCCTTTCAGCCCACGCACGCGATTCAACGCGGCATTGAACTGCGTCTCGGTCATTTGCGGCCGCCGCTTGCCAGCTGCGTTGATCGAGTCCACCGACCTCGCCGCCGCGTCCGGACGGATCGTCACTCCCGATGTCGCGACGAACAACGGCCGCGCATCGTACCCGAAATCGAAATTCGATACATTGCGCGTCGCCTTCGCAATCAGACTCGATCCCATCAGCAAAACCATCGAGAGTGCAATCTCGGCGACCACCAACACGCGGAATCGCGAGCCGGGCCGTCCCGTCGTCGTCCCCGAACTCTCCTTCAGCGGCTCGCTCGGCGAAATACGACTTGAGTACCACGCGGGAATGCTCGCGGCGAGTCCGATCGCGAGGACCGCCGCGGCGAACGATTCGAGGAATACACGCCATGTCCACTGCGCTTCGAGCACGAGACCAAGAAGCTGCGCCGTCTCAGGGATGATGCTGGCGATCGAGTGCATCGTCCAGCTCGCGAGCAGCACACCGCCAGCGCCGCCAGCCAGTGCAATGATGCATACCTCCGCCGCGACCGTGGTGAGCAGGTTCGCACGAGTCGCGCCGAGCGAGAGTCGCAGCGCCTGATCGCGACGCTTCACCACACCGCGCGCGAGCATCAGCGCGGCAACGTTCGCACATGCGATGATCAGAATGCACACGGCCGCGCCGATCATCGCGCCATGATACGACCTGAGTTGCAGCGGATCTGGCTTGGCTGGGTTGAACCTTGCGCCAAACGGATAGCGGCCGGTGCCGTACTCGCTCGTGAGCCGATCGGTTACAACCTTGAGTTGTGCGCGTGCCTGCGTTTCTGTGACGCCTGTTTTCAAACGGGCGATGAAGTACCCATAACGACCGTAGTGCTGCGGCCGCGGCAGCCAGATCGACGCCCCACTGATCCGTTCAAAACCTGCCGGCATCACGCCAACGACGGCGTACGGTTTGTTTCCGAACGTGACGACGGCGTTGCCGATTGTCGGGCGATTGTTGAACAGAAATTTCCAGGTGACATCGCTGACGACTGCGATCCCGCTCTGATCGGTCTCAGTTTCAGAGAAGAGTCTGCCGAGCCGCGGCGCCGCGCCAATCACGGTGAAATATTCCGGCGGCACCGCGAGGCTGAATCCATCGCCGCTTTTCTCGCCGGCGGAGACTGTGCCGTACACGTCCGCGCCTGTTACAACGCCATCGAACACCGGTACAGCGGAGATAAGATCTCTGATCTCGTCACCGTTCGGCTGGGCGACAGCGCCGCTCCCCGGGACCCAGATACGATATAGATGATCGATATCGCGCACCGGCACGAACGGGTGCGTGAGCGAGTCGATATGAGCGAAGACCGCAGTAGAGAGGCCAAGTGCGACGGCGAGCGAACTCACCGCGATGAAAAAGAATCCGGGATTCCGCCGCATCGAGCGCGCTGCAACTGGCAGCGCTCGCGCGAAGTCGCGCACGGCGGCGACCATCTCCCTGACTCGTTCCTTGATTCCGCTCACGGCGCCTCCGTGGTGTATCAGTACGCCGATACAGTGCACTCGAGAGCGGCGTGAGTCAAGGAGCGGCCGCCGCGCAACGCCTTTGCGCCATATAGAACGCGCGATACTTTACACGGAGTCGCGGGCGTAATTCAGTTGGTAGAATGCCAGCTTCCCAAGCTGGACGTCGCCGGTTCGAGTCCGGTCGCCCGCTCTTGGTTCTGAAGTCGCCGCTGTGGGTGCACCGCGGCATTCTGCTGTTGCTTCTCAGCCGCCGAGCACCAGTGCTTTGAATGTCTCCCACGGGAACCACGCGCCCGGATCGACTTTGTTCTGCGGATCGAGGCGCGCGTGACTGACGACAGTCGATAGCGACGGATTTCCGCTCCAAGCTTGCCTGACGAGCGCAGCGGCTTGTTCGACCTGCCAATCGGAGAACGCGTCACCAGCTGTCATGGTGTTTACGATCTCTATGCCGATCGCCCATGCGTTTGCGTTTCTCGCGTCGCCGTTCACTGCTGGGTCGTGACATTCATTACGCACATGTCGCGCGGCGAGCGCTTCCGGAACGCATCTCCAGACGTTCAAACCGTGTGCGGCCTCGCCGGGGTGCGGCACCAACCAGTGCCAGCTCGCCTGATACGCCTGCATGCGCGTCATCGCCGATTGGCTGGTCGGGCCTTGTGTCGCATGGATAACGATCGCCCTGATCTTACCGTCGCTTGTATCCGTGCGCGCATAGCTGTTTCCGGCGACGATGGCGTCGACGCCGGGAAAGGGCGCGGCTGGGACCGGGGCCGATGGCGGCCCCGCAAATGCCGGCAAAGCGAAAACGAAATCAAAAGGGGTCGGCATTAGCGCACGCAAGGTCGAAGGACAGACGCGTTGCTTAACTTGCCAAGTATGGCGACCTGCGAGGCCACGCTCGTCCGGAGCGGTGGTTCGGGATCCACGCGCAGCGCGACGAAGTGTCGAAGCGCGCATACTGCCCCTGTCGTATCGCCAACGGCTAGCGCATACCGCGCCTCCTCGGAGAGCTGTGTCGCCAGATAATACGGCCAGCGTCCGAAGAATCCGCGCCGTCTGACGGCGGCCAGTGCGCGGTCGGGCCTTCCGCCGGCGTCGAGCAGACGCGCGACCGCCTGCGGCGCATAGAGAATGGCGCGATGCAGACTTTCACCCGAACTCACGAGTGAGTCGAGCGTATCGAGCTGAGCAACGCGGTCACGCGGGCGCGCACTCGACGATTGCTCGAGCAGCAGCGCGCAGAACAATGGCTCGCTGTCGAGTCCTCTTTTCGGCGCCGCTTGCCGGAGCGCACTCGCTGCTTCCGTTGCGAACTGGCGATTCCCGCTGTGAAGCCGCCACTGTGCGATGACGCAGAGCGCCTCGAGATTTTCGAGTGAACCGGCCGCGTCGTGACCCGCCGATGCCGCGGGAATTTGAAAGTGCTTCGACATTTCGTCGACCGCTGATGCGGCGGCGGTCGAATCCCCCTCGCCGTACAGGGCGGCAAGCGCCACGAAGCGGAGGTTGAAGAAATCGTTGGGCTCGAGCGCCGCGAGTTCGGCGCGAATGCCCGCCGCCTCATGAGGCCGCCCGCGATTGAGGGCAAGACTGTGGCGCGCCAATGCCGTCTCGATCCTCTCACCGATAGTCGGACTCGGACGCTGATCGCGAACCCCGAGCGCGCGAATCGCTGCGGGCATGCCGATGCCGTCGTATGGTGCGATCTCGATGATCCAGCGCAGGGCGAGCATCGGCATGGTGTCCAGCGCGCGCATTGATTGCGCTGAGCGCCCGACGTCGAGTGAGGCAGAGGTGTGCCACCGCACGAGATCCGCCATCGGGCCTATCGAATCAAGGGCGAGATATCGAGGGCGCCAGAAAGCCACCGCCGACGAATCTCGCATCCGGATCGCGACGTCGATGAGGTGTTCGATCGCGGGAGAGAATGTCGAGTCCGCCTCCAGCACGCGCAGAAATGCCAGTCTCGCCGAGGCGTTCGCGTGCGGCAATCCGAGAACGTCACCCTCGTGGAAGTACGCGTCGCCAAGACCAAACCACACGTCGGGACGATCCGGCGCGCGATTCGCCGCGTCCGTCCACGCGGCAAAAGATTCTCGCGTCGACGAGCGCATCGGGTATCGCGGGCCGAGCAGCGCGCGAAGATAGGCGGAGTCGGGCGCCGGCAAATGACTTCGCGCCGCCCACGCCAGTTGGAGCGCGTGCGTCAGTGTGCCGCTCGCGCCTGCGGCGTCGCCGACACTCGTGGACGCCAACCCCATCGCCGCGAGCGCAAACGCCGAATCGTATGACAGTGCGGCGCGAAAATGCCCGGCCGCCTGATCGAATTGCGCGGAACGGAAGTCCGTCATTCCGTCGAGATACTGTCGCAGCGCGGGAAGCGGAACGGAGGCCAGCATGCGTGCGCGCGGTCCGACGAATCCGGCCTGCCCGGCGAGAAGATCCCCAGCCAGCTGATCGGCCAGCTGCGACAGACTGTCGCTCGGCCCCGACACGCTGGCCTCGGCCACCCGACTCAGGCCGGCAACGTCGATCAATGACGCACGGAGCACGAGCCGCCCGGGCGAACCCATGACGGTGCCGACAACCACGCGCCGCGCGCCGGTGGCCTGACCGACGCGTCGCACATCGGCGTCCGGCGATTGCGATGTCGTCGCGGAATCGGAGTCGAGCGCGCGCTCTACGAGTGCGGACCGAACGACGCGGATGCGGGAATCACCCTGCATCTCATCGCCGAGCAATTCGGGCAGGCCGCGGCCGAGAAACGAAACGCTCTTGTCAGCGCCTCTGACGTCGAATGGCAGCATCGCGATCAGTTCGCCGCCAGGAATCTCCGCGTGTGGATGGGCGGTGGCGAACCGAAGCGCTCCCAGGCCCGTAATTGCCGTGGCGGCGATCACCAGCAGCTGCGTCTTCCGTGCGCGTGAATATCCGGCCGGAACCGCACGACTGGTGACCGCTTCGACACGCGGCGGATGGTCGAGTGTCGCGTTCCCAGCTGCTGGGCTCACGCGGCCGCGGCGTCGTCGCAGTTCGCGTTCGAACGCGACGATGTTCTCGGAGGGGGCGCACTCGAGATCTTTCGCAACGATGGCGGTATGCTCGGCGACAACTGCGAGTGCGGCACTCTCGTCGCCCTGCGCCGCGAGTGCCTGCATGAGATCGAGTGCTGCGGTCGAGTCGTACGGCGCGAACAGCATGCGGCGCCGAAGAACCGTGATCAGCCGGCGATCGTCAGGTTTGCGCCGGGCATGTTCCGCGCTGCGATCGAGCGATGCCAGCACGACGCGGCGAATCGCGTTGCGGGTGTCGTCTACCCAGCGCTCATACTCTGGGTTTGCGACCGGGTGGACGCCATCGATGAAGTCGCCGACTGCGACTGCCAGCAGGTCGTCGTCGCGCCCGTCGGCGGCGGCGGCCATGAGAAGGCTCACGTCGCTGGACACCTCGTTCTCGTTGAGCCGGAGTGAGGCGCCTTCGGTGATGATGGCGAGCTCGCCGAGCGCGCCGCGGACCGAGAAGACCGACTGGTTTAGCGCGTTTCGCGCCTTGGATTCGTCGCTTTCGGGCCACAGCATCGTGAGCAGCCGGTCCCGCGAGATGCCGTCGCTTCGTGCGAAAGCAAGCGCGGCCAGGAGGGCCAAGAGTCGGGGCCGCTGGTTGAGTTGGAGCGATTTGGGGTCGCTTGCATCCAAACGAAGACATCCGAGCACGCGAAGATGCGCGCGGGGGCCGGAAATAACGGACATCTAACTCCCGAATAATGGCGGGTGACTATCATGGCGCGTTCTGAATTCTACGGTTTTCAGTCGCCGCCCGCACGAGTCGTCACCAACCACGCGAGGAGAGTCCGGAAATGTCGGGAGAGCATCAGAGGTCGCGCTCACTGGTTACCTGGCTATGCGCCGCAGTCCTTGTCATTGGCGGCATGAACTGTTCGGGGGGAAGTGATACCTTGCCGACCTCGCCGGTCACACCCGTTTCCGTCGCCTCGGTGACCATTTCGGGCGCCCCGGCATCGGGGGTGATGCTCGCGGGGCAGTCGGTGACGCTCGTGGCCACTGCACACGACGCCGGCGGCGCGCCGGTGGCCAACGCTCCGGTCATGTGGGTCTCATCGAATCCGGCGGTGGTGAGTGTCTCCTCCAGCGGCGCGGTGAACGCGCTCGCTGTTGGGAGCGCAAATATTTCCGCGACCGCCGGAGCGCAAACGGCTGGGGTCGCGCTCGTTGTGCAGGTGCAGCTTGCAACGCCGCCGGCCGGCACGACGACGCCTGTGACGAGCACCGTGCTGAACGGCGCGGTGAGTCTGACATCGACGTCCGACGCAGTTCCGCCGGGAGCCGTGCTCACTGTCGCACCCGCGACCGACTCGTTGCCCGCAAGCACGCTGCTCGTTCCGAACTCCGCCTACTCGTTTGGGCCAAATGGGACGCAGTTCGCAAAGCCGGTGACGCTCGCAATCAAATTCGACACCAGCGTCGTCGCGCCGTCGGCGCGGCCGGGACTCGCGATTTACTGGGCAACAAACGGCGCATGGACCGAGATAGCGGGCAGCTTGGTCTCGGCGACGTCCGGCACGGTGAGCGTGCAGATCACGCACTTCAGCGTTTACGCGATTCTCAAACGTGCCGCGCCGGCCTCAGCGTTCGCAGTCGCTGGCGACGGCGAGAGCGTTTCGCCCGGGATTGCCGTTCCTGTCGGCCCTGCCATTCGTGTGCTCGACGCGCTCGGCCTTCCCGTGCCGTTTGTGCCCGTAATGTTTTCCGTGACGAGCGGGGGTGGCACGGCAACCGGAACTTCGGCGCTCACTGACCTCACCGGTACTGCAACAGTCGGCGGATGGACGATGGGTCCGACCGCTGGTGCGAACACGATGACCGCCGCCGTCGCCGGTCTCGGCGGAAATGGCATCGTGTTCACGGCGACCGCAGTAGTCGGCGCACCGGCCTCTCTCGTAGCGAACGGCGGATCCACAACCGGCATCTCGGTGGAACGCTCGCCGTGCCGCCAAGCGTGCTCGTGCAGGACGCGCGGGGAAATCCGATCGGCGGAGCGAGCGTGACGTTTGCGATGGGATACGGGGGCGGCAGCATCACGGGCGCAAACGCGACGACGAACGCGAACGGGGTCGCGACGCTCGGATCGTGGACGCTTGGGACCGCGGCGGGCACCAACGTCTTGAGAGCGAACGTGAACGGATCGAATTTGACGGCGATTGCGATCTCGGCAGTGGGCGTCGCGGGGCCTGCTGCGGGCATGGCCGTTGGGGCTGGCAATGCGCAGTTCGCGCCACCGGCGTCGGTTTTGCCCGTCGCGCCGTCCGTGACGGTGACGGATACATGTCGAAGCGAGCGCGGCATCCCACCTTGGATACAACGGCGCGAGGTACGCCTCGAGTTCGCGCAGTTTCATCCATAGCGGAAGCGACTGTCCCTCGGCGATGTAGCCGATCGATTCACGATCTACTGCGGTCAGTGTCCCAACATCGCGACCAAGGATCGACGCGCACCCCGCCGGCACTCGTCGCAATCCCATGAGGATCTGGAGCAGCGTGGTCTTCCCCGAACCGTTCGGCCCGAGCAATGCGTATATCGCACCCGGCGGCACGGTGAAGCTCATGTCGTGCAGCGCAGTCGTCGAGCCGTACTTGTACGTGAGATTACTGACCTTGATCACCGCGTCTCCCGGCCTAGTCATGGTCTCCCCCGAAGAGTTCAGTCCACCGCGCACGCACCGCGTTTACCACATCGCTCTTGTTCAGCCCGAGTCGCCGCGCCTCGACCACGAGCTGCTCGACTTCACCCTTCAGCAGCTCACGTTTCTCCGCTGCGGTCGCGCGGTACGTCGAAGTCACGAACGTGCCAATTCCCGGACGCACTTCGAGCAGCCCATCGCGAATGAGCTCCGCGACGACTTTCTGTGCTGTATTTGGATTGATCTTGAGCGCCTGACTCAGCTCGCGAACAGAAGGGAAGGGAGCGCCCTGCTTCAGTTCACCGGAGACCACAGCCCGCGTCGCGGCGTAGACAATCTGCCGGTAGGGCGACTCGCCTGGCTTCAGGACAATCTGGAACGGGAGCATGGTGTACTATGTGGCGTAGTACACATAGGTGTCAAGATCCTAAAAAGGACGGGCGAAGTGTGAGGGGAAAGTGAGGAGCGAAGTGCGAACGGACCGTCCCCTCACTCTTCGCCCTTCGCCAATTCGCCCCTCATGCTTCGCTCGTCCCCGTAGTTCTCCCAACTCACCCCTCACTTCTTGTCAGCAACCACCGGCGCGATTTTGACTTTCATCCCCTCCACCAAATCCGCGCTAGGATTCGCAACAATCACCGTCCCCTCACCAATCCCAGAGAGCACCTCAATCGTAGCCCCAAAATCCCGCCCGACCACCACCGGCTTCAAATGAATCACCATACCCGCAGTATCAAGAACAAATACTTGCGTCCCCGCCGAGCGAATGACGAGTGCCGCCGATGGCACAATCAACGCCGGATCCGAATGCGCGAACTGCACCGCAATATTTGAGAACATCCCCGGCAGCAGCACAAACCCCGGATTCGCGATATCGACTTCGGTGAGCAATGTCCGCGACGCCACATCAATAGCATGTGAAGTCCGCACGATCCGCCCGGTGAACGTGCGCCCCGGCAGCTCCTGTACCGTCACCCGCGCCGCGAGCCCAGTCGTCATCATCGGCGAATAACTCTCCGGCACGCCGATAAACGTGCGCACCGTATCCGTCTGCGCGATCCTGAACAAACTCCCCGGTCCCGCCGCGCCCGCGACATCACCGCCCGCAACGGGTGCGCTCGTCGCGCCCGCCGCGGTGATCAACGATCCAATGTCGATATTGCGCGCCGTGATCACGCCGGCAAATGGCGCCCGCACCTTGGTGAAGTTCTGTATTTCCACCAGCCGCTGATAATTCGCAGACGCAGCACCGGTGTTCGCATCAGCAGCGTCGTACGCCGCCTGCTTCTGATCGAGTTCCTGACGGGTCACCGCGCTGTCTTTGGCGAGCGTCTTCCAGCGCGCGAGGTCCGTCTGTGCGAGTCCGGTCTGCGCCTTCGACTGCGCGAGCTGATGTTCGGCCTGCGTCACCTGCTGTGCGAGTTCCGGCGCGTCGATCTCGGCGAGTACATCACCCGCGCGCACCACATTGCCGATATCAGCACGCCAGCTCTTCACATATCCCGCGACGCGTGCGTAGATCGCGCTCTCGTGCAGCGCCTGGATTGATCCCGGCAGTTCGATCACGCCGCCCTGGCTCGCGCGATGCACTGCGATCACCTGCACAACCGGCGCCGCATCTTCGCCGACGACTTCAGCCGCGAGTTCTTTCGACGTGGCGTGGCGCGGGAGAAACGAGCTGATCAATAACAGCGCGAGAATCACGACCACCACTCCGGCGGCGATCAGCATCTTCCGCGTGGTGGTCGGCGTCACGGGCGGCGCCGATCCGACATCGGCATGATGTCCACCCGCTGCGTTGGTCGGTGGAGTCTTCTCTGGCGAACTCATGATTCAACCGGGGCTGGAGCGTGATTGTCCTTCTGCCGCAGCGCGCTATACACGAGCGGCACAATGACCAGTGTGAAGAACGTCGCCATGAGCAGGCCGCCGATCACCGAGCGGCCGAGTGGTGCGTTCTGTTCGCCTCCCTCACCGAGGCCGAGCGCCATGGGAAGCATGCCGATGATCATCGCGAGCGCCGTCATGCACACGGGGCGGAGTCGCGCGAATCCCGCATCTACCGCGGCTTCAGTTGCATTGCGTCCGGCCGTTCGCTGATCGTCGGCAAATGTTATGAGCAGCACGCTGTTCGCCGTGGCCACGCCCATCGCCATGATCGCGCCCATCAGCGACGGCACCGTGAACGTCGTGTGCGTCACATAAAGCATCAGCACGATTCCCGCGAGCGCGCCCGGGAGCGCCATGATGATGATCAATGGATCGAGCCAGCTCTGGAAGTTCACGACCAGGATGATGTACACGAGCAGGATCGCAAACAGAATTCCGAATCCGAGCCCGGTGAACGAGGTGCGCATGCTCAGCACCTGGCCGCGCATCACGATCGTCGAGCCGCGCGGCAGCGTCTTCCGCGCGTTCGCGACGATCTTATCGATGTCGCTCGCGACGCCGCCGAGATCTCTGCGATCCGTGCTGGCGAACACATCAAACACCGGCGCCACGTTATAGTGGTTGATGACCGCCGGAGACACCTCGCGTGAGTTGGTCGAAAGGTTTCCAAAGAGCTGCATTGTTGGTGAGTTCCGCACGCTGATCGGCGTGTTCTCGATCGCCTCCATCGTGTTCATCTTGTACTGCGGCGTCATCACGTTGACGTTGTATTGTACGCCGTTCGCCGGATTGACCCAGAAGTTCGGCGCGACCTGGCCGCTCGACGAAAGCGACACGAGCAAGTCACCCGCAACATCGCGCTGGGAGAGTCCCATCTGCTGCGCGCGCACGCGGTCGACATCAAACCGGATCGTTGGCGCGTCCATCACCTGCTGCACGCGTACGTCCGCCGCGCCGGGGATGTGCGCAATGTCATGCGCGAGCTTGCGCGCGACTTCATAGTTCTCCGGCGCGTGTCCGACCACCTGCACATCGATTGGCGCGGGCAACCCGGCGTTCAGTACCTGATTGACCATATCCGCCGGCTGGAAGAAGAACGTCACGCCGGGGAACTGCTTGGGGAGTTCGCGGCGGAGCGTGCGCACGTAATCCCACGTCGAGCCTTTGTGGCCCGCCACCAGTTGCACCATCATGTCGCCGTCAGCGGGGCCGACGGTCGCGTTTGATCCAATGGCCAGGTTCGTCCCGTACGACGTGAGTCCGATGTTATCCAGCACGAGCTGCAGATCCGCCGCAGGAATCACCCGGCGCACCGTGCGCTCCACGCCGGCAAAGAGAATCTCGGTTTCTTCGATGCGCGTTCCAGACGGCGCGCGTACATGCAGCTGAAACTGCCCGCCGTCGACGGTCGGAAAGAAATCCTCGCCAATGGTCGGTACGAGCAACATCGACACCACTACAAATCCCGCCGCCGCCGTCAGCACAGCGCGCCGATGCAGCATCGCCCACGCGAGCACGGCGTGATAGCCGCCGCGGAATGACTCGAACGCCAGCTCGAAGCGCTCGATAACGCGCCGGAACACACTCTGCTTCGTCTCCACGACCGCGGTGCCCGCCGCGTGCGCCGCGTGGATCGTCGCCTCACCCGGCAGCATGTAATCCGCCATCGTCGGCACGAGCGTCCGCGAGAAGAAGTACGACGCCGCCATCGCGAACACGACCGCCATCGCAAGCGGCTTGAACAGCGCGCCAGCCGGGCCCGATAACGCAAAGATCGGCAGGAACACGATGCAAATCGAAAGTGTCGACACAAACGCCGGCACCGCGATCTGCTCTGCGCCGTCGACGATCGCCGTGCGCAGATCTTTTCCGTGCTCCATGTTGCGATGGATGTTCTCGATCGCGACCGTTGCGTCGTCGACGAGAATACCAACTGCGAGCGCGAGGCCGCCGAGCGTCATCACGTTCAGCGTCTGCCCCGTGGCCCAAAGACAAATGATCGAGACGAGCGCGCTCAGCGGAATCGACACGGCAACAATCACCGTCGAGCGCCAGCTCCCAAGAAACACGAGAATCATCAGTGCCGTCAAAAGCGCGGCGAGGATTCCTTCGCGCAGCACCCCCGCAATTGTATCGCGTACATAAACAGATTGGTCGCCCATCACCGTCAGACTCACGTCCTCCGGCATCAGCTTCCGCAGCTGCGGCACCATCTCCTTCACGCGGCTCACGATATCCAGTGTGGACACCTTTCCGTTTTTCAGCACGGAGAGATAAGTCCCGCGATGCCCGTCCTGCCGCACGATGTTCGTCTGCACACCCGCGCCGAGACGCACCTGCGCAACATCGCGCAGATAAACGGTCGCGCCATTCACCTGCTTGATCGGCAGATTCGACAGCTCCTTCAGCGAATCCGGAGTCGAGTTGAGTCGCACATAGTACTCGAGGCCGCCGATGCGCGCCGTTCCAGCCGGCACGATCACGTTCCCCGCGTTCAGCGCGTCGCTCACATCCTGCGGCGAAAGTCCTTTTGCGAAGAGCGCAGCGGGATCGATATCGACATTCACCACGAGCGGCACGCCGCCATACGCCGGTGGAACCGTCGCACCATGCACCGTCGCGAGCGGAATGCGAATGAAGTTCGTCGCGTAGTCACCGAGCTCAGCTTCGGTGCGCTTCGGACTTCCCAAGCTCAACTGAAGCACCGCGACATCCGTCGCGTTGAAACGGAGCAGGAATGGCGTCGAAATTCCCGGGGGCATGTTGTGCGTCACCGCCTGCGACGCCGCGGCGACCTGCGCGATGCCCGCTTCAAGATTTCCGTCGGGCTGGAAATACACCTTGATTACGCTCAGTCCGTTCAGCGACTGCGATTCAATGTGCTCGATGTCGTTCACATAACTCGAGTACACACGCTCGGCGAGCGTCACCACACGCTGCTCCATCTCCTTGGGCGAGAGCCCGCCGTAGCTCCAAAGCACCGAGAGCACAGGGATGTTGATCGCCGGGAAAATATCGATCGCCATGCTCTCGATCGCCACGATCCCAAATACCACGACGAGCAGCGAGAAGCAGACGAAAGTGTACGGGCGCTTGAGCGCGAGATGGACTAGCCACATAGAACATTCATCCCGGCGCTCACAGCGCGCGCCCCACGAGCGCTTCCAGCTGCGCCCGCGTGATCTGATAGTTGTATCGCGATGCCACCAGGCTGAGCTGCGCCTGAGTAAATGCCAATTGTGATGTCAGTTGATCGAGCTCTGTAGAAATGCCGGCACGGTAACGCTCGGTTTGCACGCGCAGATCTTCCTGTGCCGATTGCACGGCTTCGTTGGCGAGCGTGATGTTCTGCACGGCGAGTCGCAGCCCGGTCAGCAAACGGGCGGCCTCTGCACGCGCCTGTCGCACGGCATCGAGCGATGCGACACGCGAAACGTCCGACGTCGCTTCCGCGCGAGTGACCTGATCTTCACGCACGAATCCATTGAACAGCGGATAACTCGTGCCGAGCATCAGGAACCAGCCCGGATGAATCGCCTCGAGGAGATTCGACTGGTTGGCCCAGTTGTACTGGCCGGTGAGTTTGATATCCGGAACGTACGTTGATTTCGCCGCGCTGACTGACGCGATATCCGCCCGCTCTTGCGATCGCGCCGCGATCACCGCCGGCGATGCGTTCACCGCGAGGCGCACAATCTCACTGTCGGCCAGCGCGAGCACGCGCGGATCGAGCGAAGACGGCCGGCGGCCGGCAACCGGGCCGTCCGATCCAACAAGTCTGCCGAGCGCGTACGCCGCCGTTTGCAATGTGTCCATCGCGGCGACGAGCTGAAGCCGGCCGGTCGTGACCTGCAGTTGCGCGCGGAGCTGATCGGAGCGCGTCGCCGTTCCCGCGCGGACGCGATCGAGCGCGTAGCGCAACCCTTCCTGCGCCTGCGCCACGCTCTGGCGCGCGACATCGACTAGATCCGATCCGCGCAACGTTTGATAAAATGCATTTTGCGCAGCGAGCGTCACCGCGAATCGCGTGGCGATGTTGTTCGCATTGGCGGACACGAAATCTGCGGCCGCGCGCGATCGATCCGCTGAGCGCCTGCCGCCCGTGATGACGTCGAGCGAGGCCGCGAGTCCGGCCGAGTACGCATTCGGGGTTGTCGAAAGCCCCGGCGATGTGGCGATGTCCGAACTGACCGCCGCCGAGTTCGCCGAGAGCCCGGGGATGTATTCACCGAGCGCAACTCGCTTCTCGGACTGCGCTGTGCGCAGCCCTTCGCGCGCAAACGCCGCCGCCGGACTAACGGCCAGCGCGCGCTGAATGACGACGTCGAGATCGAGGAGGGTATCGATCCGCACGGAGGGCAGGGAATCAATCGGCGGGCTAGCTGGGGGACTATTGCCCTGCGCGCGCGCTGTTGTCGCAAGCGCGGCGCTCACTACGATCGTTCCGATGACTAGGAGTTTCAACGCGGGTTTCATGCGGGATGAAATCTAACTTGCGCATCACCGCGCTGAACTCACTCTACGTCCGTCACCCTTTCTTCGTTGTTCTCAATCTAGTCAGTTTCTCGCGGACTTCAGCCACCTTCGGCTGCAGCTACGGTTCGGCGTTCTTCCAGAGATCCACGAACTTCTCGTAGTTCGCGATCGCTTTCTCCCGGTCGCCCTTGGCCTCGTAGAGCTCGCCAAGGCGCTTGTACGACCCCGCGAGGAACTGCGAGTCCTCGTTCATGTTGGAGTCCTTGAAGGCCGCGAACTTCTCGAAATACACGATCGCCGAGTCCGCATGCCCGGCGAGGTCGTGCGCCTGCGCCAATGCTGCCAGCGCATATATGTCGAAGATCGAATAGCGCTTGTCGGCCTCGTGCAGCAGCTGGATCCCCTGATCCCATTTCTGTTCGGCGAGCGCCACATGCGCCGCAAAAAATGCGCGGCCTCCCTCCACATCCGGCTCCCGCGCTGCCAGATCGTGCTCAAATCCATCGAGTGCCAGGCGGGCCATCGCCGGGTCGTGCACGCGCACCGCCAGCCTCGCGATATTCCGCCACGGGCGTTCGGCGGGAACCACCTGCGACAGCGGTACTCTCGCCGTCGTTCGCGCCCATGCCGCACGCGCGTCAGCGGGACGCTCGAGCATCGCGGCGTAGTAGTACACCGTGTCGAGGCCGATCGAGAGTTCGCCGCCCTTCGATTTCTGCGCCTTATACGCCGCGCCGTCCGAGACCGTGTTCCACTTGAGCGCTTCGCGCGGCTGCCCGCGCAACTCGGCGATCGATGCGACTCCCCCGGACCCGCCCACGGCCTGGGCGACCGTCTTCGCGTGCTCATACGTGGTGCGGGCAATCGAGTCCGCAGCGCTGACGTCATTCTTTCCCCAAGCGGTGTACCAGTCGCCCATGCCGAGTTGGGCGCTGGTTGGAAAGCGCGCATGAAACGCCGCTTTGGTGGAATCGAGGCCGCTGATGTGTCCGAGCCGGATCTCCTCCTGCATCAGGTTGGTGAACGCGCCGCCGTATGTGTGCGGCAGTGCGATCACCCGCTTGTAGATCGCCTCGGCGCGCGCGTACTCGCGCTTCTCCCCGAGCACCACCGCAAGATTGTTGAGTGCTGATGTGCTCGTCGAGTCGAGGACGAGCGCCGCTTCGTACGCGGCGATCGCCTTCTCGCGGTCCCGCTTCGGGCCCCGCGTGTAGTAGTAACCCTCCGTGAGATCGCGCTCCTCTTCGGTCAGGCGATCGCGATGGCGAAACGCTGTTTCTGTCGCGGCAATCGCGCGGGCGGCCTCACGCGAGTCGTTGTTGAGGAGCACCGCGATCTTGCGCCACGCCATCGCGAAACCGCTGTCGATCGTGACCGCCTCCTGCAGCAGCGCCAGGCCGCGATCCGCATCACCCAACTCGTCTGCGGTCCGCGCGCCTTCGACGTATTTGCGCAGCGCGGCAAGCGACGGTGTCGTGACGCGCTCGAGTTCAGAACTCTGCTGAATGTTGCGCATCGACTCGCCGGCGCGTTCGCGCACGGAGCGCGCGAGTCTTCCGAGCGCTTCGATCAGCTGATCGTCGCCCGCGGCCGTCTCGCGAAAGGTGACGAGCTCATTTCCGTCGAGTGCGTTCACCAGGCGCGCAGACACGACGTATCCCTTGCCGAGCCGCTCGACGCTGCCGTCGAGCACGGCCTTTGCGCCTTCACGCGTGGCGATCTCGCGGGCGAGGTCGAACTGCACGACGCTTTCTCGAGGGCGCTGCATGAGGCCGAGGATGTCGCGGATGCTGGCGCGCGTCAGCACCTTGAGCGACGTCGATTGCGCGAGATCCGTGCGGAGCGCTTCGCCGATCGTCGACCCGAGCGTCGAATCGCCGGCCGGACTCTGGAAATCGGCAACGACGAGCGTTTCCTTAGCGCCAAACGTGCCCTTGCCGCGCAGCGATCCGAACGGGCCGATTCCCATTGCGCGCATCACCATGAACGCGATGACGAGCGCGGCGAATCCGCCAACAGCAATTCCGCCACCGAGCCATGTGCGACGCCACGAAACGTGCGGGCTTGCCTTGATCGCGAGGTTGGCCATCGTCCCGTGCGACGCAGTCGAACCACCCGGCGTGAGCGTCGGCGTCTGGATGTACGCGCGATGCACGGTGCGCTGCACATACCACGTCCCGATGATCGCGGGGAGTCCCGCGATCATGACGCCGAGGATTCCGGGGAAAACCCAGTCGGGGAGACCGATCGCGCGCGTCGCGGCCCACGCGGTGAGCGAGGTGATCGCGGTCGCAACCGCCCACACCGCGACGGCTTTCCCGAGTCGGATGCGCGCGCCGCTGAGAATCGATGGCGCTGCGTTCGCCGCTCCGCTCGACGTGATTGAATCGAGAACGCGCACAAGATCGGACGCGTGCTGCGGCCGCGCGTCGGGCTCCTTCTCGAGACAGCGCATTATCAGCTCGGCGAGCGGCTCAGGGCAGTCGGCGCGCAGCGTGCGAATGTCTTTCGGCTTCTCGCCCATGTGCGAGGCGAGCAATCGCGCGGGCGTGAGATTGTAGAAGGGCGGGTGACCGGCAACAAGTTCGTACGCCATCGCGCCGAACGCGTAGATGTCCGCGCGGTGATCGGTGGCGGGATCGCCCGCGGCCTGCTCCGGCGCCATGCAGGTCGGCGTGCCGATTGATGTACCGGCAACAGTGAGCATCGTCGACTGATGGCCGCCGCCGCTCCCGGTGGTCCGCGCGGCGCTGATGGCCTTCGCGATTCCGAAATCGGTTACAGTCGCGCTCCCTGTGGAGAGCAAAACATTATCCGGTTTGATATCGCGATGGACGATGTTCTGTCCGTGCGCATAGGCGAGCGCTCGCGCGACATCGCGGAGAATCGAGACGGCCTCGCTGATCCCTATTGGTCCTTGTGCAAGGCGGTGGCGGAGGGAGTCGCCGTCCACATACGGCATCGTGAACCATGGCAACCCATCGACATCGCCCGCGGTAAGAACCGGAACGACGTGCGGATGCTGAAGCTTCGCGGCGAGCAGCACTTCGCGGCGGAAGCGCTCAACCGAGATTCCGGCGAGCAGCTCTGGGGCGAGAACTTTTACGACGACGCGGCGATCGAGTGCTTTTTCGCGCGCGAGGTAGGTCCGCGACATCCCGCCGCCGCCGAGTTCGCGTTCGAAGATGTAGTTGTCGGCGAGCGCCTTTTCGAGGCGCGGGCGGAGATCGTCCATTCGGTCCGGATGGGGGGTGCGGAAATATGGTGGGGCGAGCCGGAGTTTTGCGAGCTTATAGCCGCGGGACTAACGGCCCGAGGTCAGACGTTAGCTGAGAGACTAACGGCCCGACGTCAGACGTTAGCTGAGAGTTGATAGCTGTAAGACAACGACTTCATGACAGTTCCTCGCGCGAAACGGTGATGAAGTAGTTGTCTCGCAGCTATTAACTCACAGCTATCGTCTGACGTCGGGCAGTTTCACAGCTATCAGCTGGCCCGATTTCTCCTCCCGCAGTACGTTCTCCCACATGAAAACCGACCCCAACTCCCGCCGAAATTTCGTCCGTTTCCTCGCCGCCTCTCCGCTGTTCGCGAGCGCCGGCATTGATCAGCCCACGCTGACCCGCCTCTTCTCCGGAACCCCGCGCGATCAGTCCGAGGCGTTCGGTCTCGTAGACGAGCTCACTGCTCAAGATCCAACCCTCATCGCCAACGCCGCCGATGCCCTCGATGTTTTCGACTTCGAGCCTGTCGCCAAAAAGAAAATCCCGCCGGCCCACTGGGGTTATCTCATCACCGGCACCGACGACGACGCTACAATAAAAGCGAACCGCGACGGCTATCAGAAATGGGCCCTCCGCCCGCGCCGCTTGGTCGACGTCAGCAAGCTCGACACGAGCGTCGACCTCCTCGGCCACAAATACGACACGCCGATTGTTCTGTGCCCGCTCGGCAGCCAGCGCGCCTTCAACTCCGAAGGCGAACTCGCCGTCGCGCGCGCGGCGAAAGCAAAGAATCATCTCCAGGTTCTCTCGACCGTCGCAACGACGAGCATCGAAGACGTCATCGCAGCACGCGGCGCGCCGGTCTGGTGGCAGCTGTACGCGACTGGGGACTGGAATCAGACTCGTGCGATGATCAAGCGCGCCGAAGCCGCTGGTGCACCGGCGATTGTTTTCACCGTCGATCTGCTCGGCGGCAGCAATCGCGAGACGATGTTCCGCGAGGGTCTCCTCGACACGCGCAATTGCGTGCAGTGCCACGCGGGCGGCCGACCAGCTCCGGGTGTGAGCGGGCGGGTGGACGATCGTGATAATCGCAGGAAGCCGGCGCTCGCGGTTCCGGCGCCGGGCACGCCGATTCCAGAAGTTGGTACACCGACCTGGGATTACGTGAAGCGCATCAAAGACACTACCAGCATGAAAGTTTTCGTCAAAGGCTTGCTCACGCCCGAAGATGCAGAGCTCGCGATTCAACACGGCGCGAGCGGAATGTTCGTCAGCAATCATGGCGGTCGCGCGGACAACAGTCTGCGCGGGACGATCGAGTGCCTGCCGGATATCGCGAAGCAGGTGAAGGGACGCGCGATTGTCGAACTCGACGGCGGGATTCGTCGCGGGACGGACATTTTCAAGGCGATGGCACTCGGGGCAACCGCTGTCGGAATCGGGCGGCCTTATATCTGGGGGCTTGGTTCGTTCGGACAGGAAGGGGTCGAGGCGGTGCTCGCGATTTTGAGACGCGAGTTGGAGATCGTGATGCGGCAGGCGGGGACTACGTCGCTCAAACAGATCACGCCGGCGTACGTGCTGCCGCGCAACGCTTAGTTCGTCGGGAGAGATCGTAACTGCTTGCCGCGGATTTACGCGGAAAAAGTAAAAACCACAACACGCGGATACTGCAAAAGCTTCTTGGGGGTACTGCCACTACAGCGCGAGCCGCAGTGGCAGTACCCCCAAGAGTTTTTTTGCTGTTGCCGTATCCGCGAGTTGTCGCCCTTATTTTTCCGCGTAAATCCGCGGCAAATTAGTTGCCGTTGCGGTTGCCGTTACTTCGCCCCGTCGTTCCAGCTAGGCGCCGTCCCACCCGCCAGCCAGCGAACGAAATAATCCCACCGCTTCCTCATCATCCAATCCGACGCCGCACCATACCCATGCGGCACGTTCGGAATGATGACCATATCAAACTCTTTGTTCGCCTTGATCAGCGCATCAACCACAAGCATCGTCTCCACCGGCGGCACGTTGTTGTCCATCGATCCGTGCGCCAGCAGCAGATGCCCCTTCAGGTTCTTCGCGAAGTTCTGATTCGCCTCGGCATCGTAGTTATCGGTGCCATCCGCATTCTTCGTCAGCAGCCCCTGATAGCGCTCGCCCCAATCGTCCTCGTACTCGCGCTGGTCGTGATTGCCTGACTCGGCAATGCCGACCTTGAAGAAATCCGGATAGCGGAACATCGCGCTCGTCGTTCCGAAGCCGCCGCCCGAATGTCCCCAGATGCCGGCGCGGTTGATATCGATATACGAATACTTTTGCGCCAGCTGTTTCATTCCCTCGATCTGGTCGGGAATCGTGTTGTCGCGCCCCATCATGCCGAAGTACGCATCTTCGAACGACTTCGAGCGCCCCGGCGTTCCCATGCCGTCGATCGTGACCACGACGAATCCAAGTTCCGCGAGCGCCTGACGATCGCCGCGCGCCGCTGAGAACGAGCGACTGCCCGTCGACCCAGACTGCGGCCCCGGATACACATTGTTGATGATCGGATACTTCGTGCCCGGCGTCATTTTCGTCGGGACGAACATCAATCCGTAGATCGCTGTTTTTCCATCATGCGCGACCATCTTGATCGGGATCGGCGCTTTCCATCCGCTCGCGACCAACTTCGAAATGTCCGCCTTCTCCAGCGGCATGATCACCTTGCCCGTCGCGCCATCGCGCAGCACGACAACCGGCGGCACATCGGGCTGTGAATACGTATCGACCACATATTTCGTGTCCGTCGACAGCTGCGTCGTGTGATCGCCAATGTCCGGCGTCAGCGAAACCATCGACTTGCCATCGAGCTTCACGCGATACTCATGACGGAAATACGGATCCTCGTTCGGATCCTTCCCCTCGGCCGTGAACCAGACCGTGCGCGACGCTTCATCCAGCTTCGTGATCGAGAGAACCTGCCCGTCGCCCGTCGTGATTTTGTTCTTCAGCGCGCCGGAAGCGAGATCATATAGATAGAGCTGCGACCAATTATCACGCTCCGAGTTCCACACGAACTCGTTCGTGTTCCAAAGCACCTGCCACTGCGCGCGCCCTTCGAAATGCGTCGCGGAGGTCTCTTCGTAAACTTTTCGCACGGTGCCCGTCGCAGCATCTGCGACACTCAGCCACACGCGCTTGTGATCGCGGCTCGACGACGCAATCGCCAGCTTCGATCCATCAGCATTCCACTGATAGTCTTCCATCCGGATATTGTCGCCAATAATTCCGCGATGGAAATCGACTGGCATCTGCAGCTTGGTCGTCGTCCCCGCGTCGACATCAATGATCACGCGATGCAGCATCGCCATCGCCGAATCCCCCGGCAGCGGCATCTTCTGCACGGTGAGCTTCGGATGATTGATCACAGTCGGCACGAGATACATCTCGCCGACGTTGCGCTCATCTTGTTGCTGAGTTGCTATTCGCTTTGAGTCAGGCGACCACTGCACCATCGCCCGATCGCTCGATGCCCACCCGGCGTTGTCGGTCGCATACCCAAACCACTTCACGCCATCACGCGTCAGCTGCTTCTCCGCGCCCGACGCGACATCCTTCACCCACAAATTCCAGTCGCGCACAAACACCCCGCGCTTCCCGTCGGGTGACATAGAGAGCGGTTCACCATTGGCCGCATTCCCACCGCGACCACCAGCACCGCCGCGCCCACCGCCGCCACGCCCTCCGCGTCCACCGCCGCCACCGGCAGCAATCGTGAGCCCCTCGCACTCAGTAGCCGTAGCCGCGCAAACCTTCCGCGTCTTGGCCGCCGGATCGATCACGACGATCTCGGCCCCAGCCGCCGTCGTATTCCTACTATAGTAGAAGCGCCCGTCAGGCGCCCACGTAGCCGCCACGGCCCCTCCCACAACCATTCCATTCAGCGCCGGCGCCAAAAATTGCCGCGCATGATCGTAGTCCGCCGTAGTGACCGCGCGCCCCTGCGCGCCGAGTGGTGCGCTGGCGAGTGCAAAAGCCGATAGTGCTGCGAAAACGCGTTGTGCGCGCATGCGTATGTGTCCGGTTAGGTGCGAGTTGAACCTGTCGAATGCCTAACAAACTTGCTTCACCGCGCGTCCGGAGGCCAACAGTGCGTTACTCCCGGCGACCACGATGGTACTCGTCCGGTCGACCCTCTCAGTCGCTTCGCTCCCTGCGGCCGGGTCTCCCAGACGAGCACCATCGCGTCCGCCTTAGATCCGTCCAAGGGGAGGGCCCGCGCGGGGATGTCCCAACGGACGACCCGGCCGCAGGGCGCGCAGCGACCGAGAGGGTCGGCTGTTGGGATATCCCCGTGCATGCCCGACGGCGCACGAGCAACGCACGCTGTAAACCAGAACAGCCCGAGCGTTGTCTACATAACGAGCCCCTCACCCCGCAAAATGCCGAATCTGAAACACGCGTTCCGCACACTGCTCAAGAGCCCGTTCGTCAGCGGCATCGCGATCCTCTCGCTCGCACTCGGCATCGGCGCGAACTCAGCCATCTTCTCGCTGTTCAACGAGCTGCTGCTAAAACCGCTGCCAGTCACAGCGCCCACGCAGCTCGTGAACTTCGCCGACCCCGGCCCGCAGCCCGGCTCCAACAGCTGCGGACAAGCCGGCGACTGCGACGAAGTGTTCAGCTATCCCATGTTCCTCGATCTCCAGAAAGGCAGCACCGCCTTCTCCGGAATCGCCGCGCACGTGCTGTTCGGCGCGAACGTCGCGTACAAAGGCGTCACCGTGAACGGCGACGGCATGCAAGTCTCCGGTTCGTACTTCCCGGTCCTCGGCGTGAAGCCAACGCTCGGCCGGCTGCTCGGGCCACAGGACGACACACCAGCCGGCCAGAACTTCGTCGCCGTTGTCAGTCACGGATTCTGGCTTTCGCAGCTCGGCGGCGATCAAACCATCGTCGGCAAGAACATCACGATCAACGGGAAGTCGTTCAACGTGATCGGAGTTGGGCCGAGTGGATTCGAAGGGACCACGCTCGGCGCGACGCCGTATTTGTATGTGCCGATGTCGATGCGTGATGAAATGCAGACCGGCAACGATAACGATCTCATCAAGCGCGATCACTACTGGGCATATCTCTTCGGACGATTGAAGCCCGGCGCGTCCATCAAGACGGCGGCGGCATCGGTCAATGCGATTTACTCTCCGATTCTGAGCGAAGTCGAAGCGCCGCTCCAGAAGGGAATGAGCGATTCGACGAAGAAACGCTTCAAGGCGAAGCTGATCACACTCGTCGACGGGCGCCGCGGACAGAGCTCGCTGCACAAGCAAACGGAGACGCCGCTCACGCTGCTGTTCGGCATCACCGGGATCGTGCTGCTCATCGCGTGCGCGAACATCGCCAATCTTCTGCTCGCGCGCGGCGCGGGCCGCTCAATGGAAATGGCGATCCGTCTCTCGCTCGGTGCGACGCGCAGGCAGATCGTCACTCAGCTGCTCACGGAGAGCGTGCTGCTCGCGCTGATAGGCGGCGCCGCGAGCTTGCTCGTCGCCAAATGGACGCTCGGCGTGATGGCCGCACTGATGCCCGCCGACATGGTGCGCGGTTTGCACTTCGCGCTCGACGGTCAAGCGGTGGCGTTCGCCGCCGGTCTTTCTTTGCTGACCGGATTCGCGTTCGGCCTCTTTCCCGCGCTGCACAGCACACGCGCCGAACTCGCGAGCGTCATGCGCGAAGCCGGCACAAAACAAACCGGCGCGAAGGCCGCAGCGCGCTTTCGGACATCACTCGTCACGGCGCAGATCGCACTCTCGATGGCGCTGCTGATGTCGGCCGGACTCTTCGTGAAGAGTCTCAAGAACGTCAGCACCGTTGAGCTGGGCGTCAAAATCGATCACATCACGACGTTCAGGATCGCGCCGGGGCTGAATGGATACCCACCCGCGCGCCGCTCCCTTCTGCTCCAGCAGGTCGCGGAAGAACTCGCGGCGATTCCCGGCGTGACCGGCGTGACGACCGCGCGTGTCCCATTGCTCGCGAACAACAACTGGGGAAATGGCGTGCGCGTCGAGGGATTTCCGCACGGCCCGGACATCGATAACGGCTCTCGCTTCAATGCCGTCGGCCCCGACTATTTCAAAGTCACAGGCGTGCAGCTGCTCTCGGGCCGCGAGTTCACCACAGCGGACGGTCTCGGCCGCCCGCAGGTTGCGATCGTCAATGAAACCTTCGCAAAGAAATTCAATCTCGGCAAAGACGCGGTCGGCAAGCGGATGTCGCAGGGCGGCGATACGCTGAACATCGAGATCATTGGACTCGCAAAAGATTCGAAGTACAGCGACGTGAAAGCAAAAATTCCGCCGGTCTTTTTTCTCGCGAACCGCCAGGACTCGACCGTCGGAAGTCTCAGCTACTACGTGCGCAGTGGACTTGATCCCGTGACCGTCATGCGCGCGATTCCGGGCGTGGTCCACAAGTTCGATCCGGATCTTCCCGTGATGGCGTTGCGCACGCTGGAGCAGCAGGTGAAGGACAATGTTTTTCTCGATCGCATGATCAGCACGCTCAGCGCCGCGTTCGCTGCGCTCGCAACGCTGCTCGCTGCGATTGGACTCTACGGCGTGCTCGCATATTCAGTCGCGCAGCGGACGCGTGAGATCGGCGTGCGCATGGCACTCGGCGCGAACGGGGGCAGTGTGCAGGCGATGGTCCTCAAGCAGGTCGCGATGATGACGCTGATTGGCGGAGTCGTTGGGCTCGCGGGAGCCTTGGGGCTCGGCATCGCGGCTAAATCGCTGCTCTATGAATTGAAGGGATACGATCCGGTGGTGATGATCGGATCGATCGTGACGCTGACGGCGGTGGCGTTTGGGGCGGGGTATATTCCGGCGCTGCGGGCGTCGAGGATTGATCCGATGCAGGCGTTGCGGCACGAGTGAGGGCAGGGGTGAGGGGCGAGAGCACTGCTTAACGCGGAACGCAGGAGAGGAATTGGGACGCGGGGTGGAGGGGCGAGATAGGAGTAGCGGGGAGAAATGAGAATAGGTTTACCTTCCTATTGCACATGCCCCCCGATCATTTCGCCCTGCTGTTCGGCGCCGGCCTAATAGCCGGCACCATGAACGCCGCCGCCGGCGGCGGAAGTTTCGTCACTCTCCCGACTCTAGTCTTTGCCGGCGTCCCGAGCGTAGCCGCGAACGCGACCAGCACCGTCGCGCTTTTCCCCGGCACACTCGCCAGCGCCTACGCCTATCGCCACGACGCCACGCCGTTCGGTCATGTCTCAATGAAAGTCATGCTCGCCGTCATGATGATCGGCGGGTTCGCGGGCGCGATGCTGCTGCTCTACACTCCATCGCGGATCTTCGATCACATCATCCCGTGGCTGCTCCTGTTCGGCGCGCTCGCATTCACATTCGGCCCGCGTGTGAATGCGTGGCTGCGCACGAAAGTGCAGATCGGCCCGCGGACGCTGATCGTCGTCCAGTTTTTTCTCGGGACGTACGCCGGCTATTTCGGCGGGGCAGTCGGGATCATGATGATGGCAGCGTGGAGTTTGCTCGGGGTCACTGATATCAAAGCAATGTCCGCCGCGCGGATGCTGCTGGTTGGCGCAGCGAATTCAGTTGCGGTGGTGATTTTCAGTTTCACGCGGCTGGTGTGGTGGCCGCAGATGGTGGTGATGATGATCGCGGGGGTGATTGGTGGATACTTCGGCGCGCGGATTACGCGGAGGTTGCCGGCGCATCGGATCAGGACTGGGATTTCGGTGGTGAGTTTTTTGATGACGGCGGCGGTGTTTTACTGAGAACTGCAGGGGTGAGGGGCGAGAGCACTGCTTGACGCGGAACGCAGGAGAGGAACTTGGACGCGGGGCGGAGGGGCGAGATGGGACTAGCGGCGAGATGCGAGAAAGGGCGCCAACTCAAATCGAGTCGCGCCCTTTCTCATCCCTCCCATCTACTCTCATCTCGCCCCTCCACCCCGCATCCCGCATTCCTCTCCTGCGTTCTGCGTCTGAGCCCTCTCCTGCGTTCCGCGTCATCAGTTCGGACTCACCCCTCGCCTCTATCTCCCAGGCAACGGACACCCAAACGGCCCCCCACGCTGTCCTCCGCCTCGAGTCGGCGGCCGCGAAGCCCGCGCCGAATCCCGCTTCGCCCGCTGATCCGCCGTCAGAACCGCATCCGCCTCTTTGCTCGACGAATCCCGCGCCGGGCCAATCACCACACACGCAATTTTCATCGCCGAATCCACCCGCGCCGATCGCTTGCTCAAAATCGCCTCAATCTTCGCCCGCTGATCCACGCTCAACCCCAGCGATTCATACCAAGGCGGCAGCGAGCCAGGTGCCCGCGGCGCGCGATCCGGCGGTCCACCGCCGCCGCGCTGATAACTCCCGCGCCCGCCGCCCGTTCCCGATCGCGACGGTCGTACCATCACCCGTTCCATAGTCCCACCGACGAACGCCCCCGCGAGAAACGCGATCACTAGCAAAACCATCGCCTGTGCGCGCACGCGGCCGAGCGATTCGACTCCTTCCTTCATTGCTCGTACCCTCCGAGCAGAATATCAGCCGGCGTCGCGGCGGGCGTATCGTCACCGTCGCCGAGTACCGCTGATGCCGCGATTGCGTCGGCGACTTCGTCAGTGCCAACCGTGTCGCCCGTATCAGCCTGCACACTCCGGAACAGCGCCGCCGAAATAATCATCATCAAAAAGAGCGCAGCCAAAAGCGGCGCGCGCCAATGCGCGACCATCGCCAGCGGCGTGCCGTTGCGTCGCTTGCGCAGCGCACCGCTCGCGGCAACGCGCACGGCCGCGAGGCGGCGCGCGAACGCGAGAGGCGGATGTGTCGGATCGAGCGCGCTCAGATCCGTTGGCAGTTCTTCTTCACTACTCATGCGAATACTCCCGAAGGAGGTTTGGGCCCAATCGTTCGCGCAACAACTTTCGTGCGACGAACAAATGCTGACGCGATCGTACTTCTGTAATCTCCAGCGACTCCGCGATATCCGCGTGCGTCCATCCGTCCATATCGTGCAAGAGAACTATTTGACGCTGTGTTTCACTCAGTGTCGCGAGGGCCGCTTGAAGAGTATCGGCCAATTCCGATCGCGCCGCATCTACAAAGGGTGAATCGTCGGCTTCCGCAATCTCCGGCAACAGCTCCGACGTCTCGCGAATCTTTCTATACGTGCGATGGCTCAGCGCCCGGTTCCGCACGATCATCATCATCCACTGCACGAACTTTCCCGGCTCACGACAATCTTCCAGCCGGTCGACCGCTTTCACAAACGCGTCCTGCACCACATCCTCGGCGTCCTGTCGATTCCCAAGTACTCCGAGCGCAACGGCAAACGCCGTGCGGTAGTGTCGCCGCACCAGAACATCGAAGGCGTCGGTGTCGCCGCGCAGACAGAGCGCGACGAGATCGGCGTCGGGAGGCGTGGTCGACACGGACACTATAGAGACGGATAGACTCGCAAGAGTGTTAGGAATGCGGCGAGGAGAACTACAGGGACGGGCGAAGCATGAGGGGCGACCTGGGGACGGGCGAAGAGAACAGCACTATCTAGAAATCTTAGTGGCTAACGGTGGCACCCTTATACCTTTCTGGAGGTAAGATGGGCTTCAGCATTCTACACTCTATCGGGGTGCCTGACATGAGCCGTGTTCTGGTTGGAGCGGGAATCCTCATTCTTGCGGGTTGCGCCTCCAGTCACAAATCTGCTCCGCCAGATCCGAAAATGTTGGCGGCGATTCCTGGTGATCTCCGGATGATGGGCGCCGAAACTACCTGGGTCGCGCATGGTGTCGGATACGAGTTGGTTACGCGCAGCAAGCCGGAATTGCTCCCGCTGATTTCTCAGCTCGACGATCAATCGCGATTTTTCGCGAAAGTTTTTGGTGCGGATCCCGGGAAGGTGATCGCAACGGTGCGGCGTGTCGGGCCGCCGGGCTCCACGCCCGAAGCATCTGCACCGGTGCCATTCGACGTTGGTCCCGTCGTCGAGATCGTCGTGATGCGGCCGCTCGCGAAAGGCGAGAAGGCGGAGAAAACAGAACAGGCCAATAACTCCAATAATTACGGTCGCGGTGGATCGCGCGGTCGCTCGAACGGCGCATCTCCCGACGGCCCCGCCGCAACAGCTGACGAATTCGACCGCTTCGGCGCGAACGGTCCAACTGCGCACGTCGTCCGCGCGTGGCTCTCCGCGCGCGCGACTGCGCTCACCGGAAAATCGCCGAGCGCAGCGGCGTCGAGCGCGACCGCCGATGATCCGCGCGTTCCCGCGTGGGCCGAGGATGGACTTCCTGGTCTTGCAGTCCCGACAGCGCGCGAAGACACGACTACCGCGCGCCTCGCGATGCAAATCGACAGCCTCTTTCCCATCCACACCTTCCTCACCATGGCGCGCCCCGGCGCGCTCGCCACACTCGGCGGAGCGGGCGGACGCGGCGGCGCCGCTGGCGGCAGAGGTGGTTCAGTCACGCCCAACAACGGCGGCGGTAACGGCGGCGGTGGCAGCGGGGGAATGGGCGGGCTGGGCGGGATGAGCGAGCGTCGCGGCGGCGCCGGCATGGGCGGCAGCAGCTACGGTCGCGGTGGGATGGGCGCCGGTCGTGGCCAAGGCGGCACCGACGGCGGTCGCCCGCGCGGCCCGCTCATGGGCAACGCACTCTTCGAAGCGCAGTCACTCGTCTTCGGCCGCTACCTCGTCACGCGTGAAGGGCCCGCGTTCGTCGGCGCGCTGATCGACGCACAAATTCAATCACATGACATTGCCAAAGTATTCGACGCTGCCCAGATGGTGCCCAGCAATCTCGAGCGGCTCGATATCGAATTTCATCGCTGGCTTATAGACCGCGCGGCGCACGGGAAGTAAAATGGGGCACCGCACCGTCAGTTGAAAAACGACAGGCGAGCGGCACCCAGGTTGCCATTCCTCTCGCCCGCTCTGCTTTGCAGGAAGCTTCGAAGCAAAACACGATTTTAGCGGCTACCGAGCCCGCAACGTCGCGCTGGATCAACCAGGCGACGATGCGCCACACGAGCACGCTGCTCGTGTATCTGGTGGTGGTCGCGCTCGGCAATCTCCTCGGCGCGCGAGTCGATTACCGCACGTACATCGTGATGGGCGTCTGGATCGGGTTGAACCTGATCGTCGCGCCGTGGGCCGCGCGTCCGCTCGACTACAAAACACGACTCCGCCGCTACGCGATGACGCTCGCGCTGGACGTCGTCTTCCTCGGCGCAGTCTACTATTTCGTCGACGCGGCGCAGTGGCTCGGCGCAGTGTTCTTCATTCACAGCGCGCTCGTCGCGGCGGCAACGCTCCCGCGCCGCTGGGCGATTTCGATCGCTGGATTAATCGTCGTCGTCTTTCTGGCGCTCGTGTGGCTCGCGGTCGCGGGGCCGCCGCTCGTGCACTCACCGGTGGGATTGCCGTCGGTGCACGGGAATTATCAGTGGGCCGTTGGCTCGATCGCCGCAGCGCTCGGCTTGATTGTCGTGCTGATGATGCTGCAGCTGCGCTTGGTAGAAACCATCCGCGACGCCGAGCAGCGTTATCTCCTGCTCGTGCAGTCGGCGCCTGACATGGTAATGACATTTGACGACACGGGACACTTCCTCGAAGTGAACCCCGCGACGCTTCAGCAGGCCGGCTACACGTGGGAAGAAATAAAGCAGCTCCCGAACACGTCGTTTTTTCCGCCTGAAGACTGGCCGAAAATCATGGACGCGCGGAAGCGCACGCTGCAGGGCGAAATCGTCGAGATGGATATCCGCTTCGTCAAACGGAGCGGGGAAGTGCGCTGGGTACAGACGCGCAGCGCTTCTTACAGACGTCAGGGCGAGAGCACGGCGCTGCTCGTTCTCGCACGCGATATCACAGACGCCAAGCGTCAGACCGACGCGCTGCGCGACAACGACGAACGTTTTCGTCTCATCGTCAATTCACTCGACCTCGGCTTCTACACGATCGATACCGAGGGCCGCCTCACGGCGATCTATGGACGCTGGGCGCAGGAGCAGGCCGCGCTTGGCAAGCAGCTCGTCGGCTCGCACGGGATCGAGTTCGTTCCGCCCGAAGCGGCGGAACTCCATCGCGAAGCCAACAGGCGCGCGCTCGCCGGCGAGGACGTCACGTTTCAATGGACGGTGAAAGCAAACGCCGATCAACAGGAGAAATTCCTTCGCGCGCATTTGGCGCCGCTGCGAAATACCGAGGATGCGATTGTTGGCGTCGCGGGTGTGTGGACGGATGAAACAGAAGCAACGATTGCCGAGAGAGAGCGCGACACGCTGCGTGGCCGCCTCGCAGATGCGGAGCGCATCGAGTCGCTCGGCAAGCTCGTCTCCGGCGTTGCACATGAACTGAACAACCCGCTCGCCGCGATTCTGAATTTCACTGAAGATCTTCTCGCCGATCAGCGCACCGGCGATGAACGGATGGCGCTCGAAGTGATTCAGGCGCAGGCACTGCGCTCCCGCACGATCGTCCGCGACCTGCTCACCTTCGTCCGAAAGGGTGACAGGCGCACACGCAAGCCGGATACGCCGGGGCCGATTCTCGAGACACTCGTGCGCGCGGTGCGGCCGGGTCTCGCAACGCAGGGCGTTTCATTCGCCGCGACTATTTCAGATCCCGATGCGCCGCTCTTGCTCGATCGCGCTGGTTTCGAACAGGTCGTAACGAATCTTCTCACCAACGCTGCGCAATCCGCCGGAGCAGGCGGAGCAGTGCGGCTCGCGTCGCGGCTCGGCGATGACCACTACGAAGTGATTGTCGAGGACAACGGCGCGGGAATTCCCGAAGAGAATTTTTCGAGAATCTTCGAGCCATTTTTCACGACCAAGGCAACAGGGCAGGGCGTTGGTCTAGGGCTCTCTGTCTCGCTCGGCATCATGCAGGCGCACGACGGAGCACTCGTCGCAGAAAATCGTGGCGCCGCCGCCGGCGGTGGCGCGAGATTTACGATGAAACTCCCGCTCTCGATCACGCGCGAGAAACGAAATACACCGCCGAGGGTTTTAGATCCCATGCCGCCGCGCAAAGCCTCGCTCTTGATTATCGACGACGAAGAATCGATTCGCCGGGCGCTGCGCCGTTATTTCGAGCGGCGGGATTGGGTTGTTGAAGAGGCGACGGACGGCGCAGATGGATTGGTCAAACTCGAGCGTCCGGATGCGGCGGCTGTGTTCGATGTGATTCTCTGCGATTTGAAAATGCCGGGGATTTCCGGACAGGATTTGTATGTGCGGCTGAAAGATGGGCGACCGGCGCTGGCGAAGAAATTTATTTTCGCGACTGGGGATTCGGGGGCGCCGGATGTTGTGGACTTCCTTACATCAGTTGGCGTTCCCGTGCTTGAAAAGCCGTTTGAGTTGCGGGCGCTGGAGTTATTGGCGCAGCAGGTGCGAGCTGACAACGCGGTGTAGCTGTGAGCTCCGAACGGCGATGCACAATGCAGAAGAGGAATGCGGAGTAGAAATGAGAGGCGAGGGAATTCGGAATCCGAATCCAACTCGCCTCTCATTTCTTAGTACCGCATTCCTCTTCTGCATTCTGCATCTAAACTCGCCCCTCAGCCCTCAGTGCCGCATTCCTCTTCTGCATTCTGCATCTGAACTCACCCCTCATTTCTTAAGGAGTGCCCCCTCCAACGCCTGCACTGTAATCGGCTTGGAAACATAATCATCCATCCCCGCCTCCAAGCACCGCTCCCGATCTCCATCCATCGCATTTGCCGTCATCGCGACAATCCGCACCTTATCCCCACGCTCCCGAATCCGCCGCGTCGCCTCGAGCCCGTCGAAAATCGGCATCTGAACATCCATAAAAACAATGTCGTAAGGGAATCTGCCGGACATCGTCACCGCTTCCGATCCGTCGCCAGCGACATCCACGCGACATCCAAGCCGCTCGAGCATCTTCACCGCGACCATCTGATTCACCGGATTGTCTTCGGCGAGCAAAACCTTGGTGATGTTCAACCGCGGCACACCAGCACTGACGCGCTTCTCAGCCGGCGGCTCGACCGTCAGCGGACGCTTTCGCTCGTTGATCGCATGCCGCGTGACGATCGGAACGTCCATGCTCCAGCCTCGCGGCCCGGCGAGCACCGCTTCGAGCGTGTGCACGAGCGTCTCCGGCCTGAACGGCTTCGTGAGATACGCATTGAATCCCACCGCATGAAAGCGATCCGCATCGCCGCGCTGCGCCGCTGACGTCGCGAGCACGAGCGAAATACCCGCGATCGCCGGATCCGCACGCACCGCGCGCGCGAGCATCTCGCCGTCCATCCCCGGCATCAGGAAATCGAACAACGCCACCTGATACGGATCACCGTCGCGCACCGCGTTCTGCATCATGATCAGCGCCTGCGGTCCGTTCGTCGCCGCATCAACGCGCATTCCCCACGCGCGCATGAACTCGCACTGCACCTGAACATTGATCGGCACATCGTCAACTACGATCACTCGAACCTTGCCGAGTGAAATCGACGGAATCGGTTCAGGAACGGGACTCGTATCTTCCGGAAGCGGCAGCGTAAACCAGAACGTCGAGCCTTCGCCATCTGTGCTCGTGACGCCGATCTCGCCGCCCATCAACTCAACCAAGCGTTTCGAAATCGAAAGCCCGAGTCCCGTGCCGCCAAAGCGACGCGTCGTCGATGCATCAGCCTGCGTGAACGGCTGAAACAACGCCGAAAGTTTCTCGCCCGAGATGCCAATGCCCGTATCGGTGATCTCAAATCGGAACCGCCCGATGTCATCACCCGATCGCAACGCCTCGACCGAAATCACCACGTGCCCCGCCTCGGTGAACTTCAGCGCGTTGCCCGCAAGGTTCAAAAGCACCTGCCTGATACGACCCGAGTCGCCGATCACTCTGCGCGGCGCGTCAGTCGCATAGCGCACCACGAGTTCGAGATTCTGATCGATCGCGCGCGGCACCAACAACTCCGCCACCTCTGCAACAGCCACCTGCAAATCAAACGGAATCGGCTCGATCGAAAGTTTGCCCGCCTCCACTTTCGAGAAATCGAGAATGTCGTTGATCACGCTCATCAGCAGCTGTGCCGAATGCTTGATGGCGTCGAGATACTGCCGCTGCTCCAGCGTGAGCGCAGAATCGCCGAGGAGGCTCGTCATGCCGAGCACACCGTTCATCGGCGTCCGAATCTCGTGCGACATCATCGCGAGGAACTCGCTCTTGGTGCGCACCGCCGTTTCCGCCTGATCTTTCGCCGCGATCAACGCGGCTTCAGTCGCTTTGCGCGCTGTGATGTCCGTGAGAATCAGCACGTACAGCGTCTCGCCGCGCACCGAAACACTGGAGAAGCGAAGGTCGACCGGGAATTTCGAACCGTCCGGATGCACACCGAACGACTCCTGCATCGCTGCGTCCAGATACGCCGTGATGTTCCCAGTCCACGGAACGTCAGTCGCTACGAACCGGGTGATCGGCATCGACGTGATCGGCTCGCCGCGCACGCCGAAGCTTGCCGTCGCCATCCCGTTCGCGCGCGCGACGTCGCCGAGTTCGTCCAAAATCAAAACGCTGTTGGGTGAAGAATCGATGATCGCGCTCAAGGTTTCCTCGCGCATCACCAGTTCTTCTTCGGCCTGCCGCCGTTTCGTTTCTGCTTTCTCGCTCTGACGCCGCTGGAACACCGCGATTAATCCGGTGACGACCACAATCCCGATCATCGCCGCGAGCACGCGACGGAGCACCATCACCAGCGAGAGCGCTTCGTCGTCATTGATTTCATAAATCAACCCGGCGTCGAGCTGCGGAATCCAGGTCCAAGCGCCGACGACATCGCGGCCGCGATAATCGTGATATGAACTCAGCGTGAGCCCGGTCTCACCGCCGAGCGCGCGCTGCGCGGCGTAGGTGAGCGGCCGGTCCTTCAGCGGGACGTTCGACTTGAATCCGCTGGTGAGATCGCCGCCCGGATCGCGCACTTCCACATGGAGCGCGGAGCCGGAAATTGTATCATTCCCAATCAGACCGCTGCGGCGCAGCTGATCGTCAAAGCGCGATTCCGTGAGCAACAATCCGGTGCGAGAGAAGAGATAAGTCTCGGCGGTTTGGCCCTGACGATTGCTCGTGAGCAAACGGCGCAGCTGAAGCTCGGGCCGCAGTCTGAAGCCGAGCACGCCGACGACTTTTCCATGCTCATCGCGAATCGGCGCGGCGGCGACCATCGACGCCACTCCGGTGCGCAGCACGCCCGCTTCGTCGGGGAGGGGAGTGACCGCCGCGTACGGCGGCGTGATTGCCGATTCACCCGCGAGCACACGGAACGCGAGCCCCGAATGATTCGTCGGCCCCTTCGAGCCGACGAGTTCATACTGCGATCCTGCCACCATGCGGCCCGCGGTATCGAGCAGGAGAACGCCCGCGAGGTGACTCGACTTCATCTCCGTGCTCATCATCGCCTCGAACGCGCGCGCCTCGGGCCGCGCACGCAACTCAGCGGTGCTCGCACGCCCGCCGGCCGACGCAGCATTCAGCGATTTCGCGATCTGCGCGAGCCCCGGCGTTGCCGCCCACGTCTCCACGCGCAGCTGCTCGTCGTCGCTCCAGAGAACGATAGAGTGGCGAATTGCCTGCAAGCGCGATTCGAGGAGATCAGAGGCGGTTTCGCTCGACCGCCGCTCGACCGACTCGAACGCGAACCCTGAAAGACCCACAAATAGCAGAACCAGCGAAAGAAGGATCGTTCGCGGGAGGGTGCTGGGGCGGGTGGCTAGCGTAATGGCTTGGCTGGCGCGCATGGGAGTCAGAATATACCTTTAACTACTGCGAACGTCCCAGAGGCGTGGCGCGTAGTAGAGGGGCGAGAGATGAGATGGATGCGGGATTTTCCGGCCTGATGCAGAATGCAGGGTCGGAATGCGGGATCCGGAGTAGCTGTGAGCGGCGAGATCCCGCATCCAGAATCCGGCTCGCCCCTCATACCTACTCCGCATTCCTTCTCTGCATCCTGCATTTTTAGTTATCACACTGGCGCCGTCGCCTTCACCCGAATTGCTTTATAAGGATGATCGACCGCCGCCTAGCAATCTTGACCTTTCTGCTCACAGCTTCCTGCTCCCCGCCCAAAACCATCGGCGGCGAGCCGTCTGTCGCCCCAACCCCGTCCAAGGAATGGCCCGCCGCGAAACCCACCGGCGCGAGCAAACCCTTCAACTCGACCGAGACCGACCGCGCCAATCGAGGCGCCGTAATTCCGTCCGATGTCTCCACCCGGATGGACCGGTTATCCATCTCCGACGTTGTCGATCTCGCACTCGGCAACTCCCCCCAAACCCGCAATACGTGGGCTCAGGCGAGAGCCGCCGCGGCAGCATTTGGTTCGGCGCAGGGGCACCTGCTCCCGTCACTCGAACTCGACGGCGTCGGCGGTCCGCAAAAAGCCATTTCAAGCAACCCTGCGATTTTTCCCACGCAGCGTTCGACCTTCACGACCTCGCTGAACCTCTCGTATCTGCTCCTCGACTTTGGCCAGCGCGGTGGCGCGATGCAGGCCGCGCATGAAGCACTCTTCGCGGCTGATCTCACGCATAACGCGACGGTTCAGAGCGTAGTGCTCCAGGCCGAAGACGCATACTTCACCTATCAAGCGAGTCGCGGTTTGTACGACGCCGCTGATACCGCAACGAGAACCGCGCAGACGAATCTCGCCGCCGCCGATCGCCGGCATGATGTCGGCCTCGCAACGATCGCCGATGTGCTGCAGGCGCGGACCGCGCTATCGCAGGCGAAACTGAACGAGCAAACCGCCGCCGGAAATATTCAGGCCGCGCGCGCGCAGCTCGCGCTCTCCTTGGGCCTCGCCGCAAATTCCAGATTCGACGCCGCGCTCGATACCGGCACCGCTCCAGTTTTGCAGCTCGCCGAGAATGTGGATTCGATCATCGCCAAAGCCGTCCGCGATCGCCCGGATGTAGCCGCCGCGCGAGCACTCGCCCGCCAAGCCCAGGCCCAAGTCCGCCAGGCGAACTCCGTACGACTCCCGACCATCACCCTCGGCGCGTCAGAGGGGAACACCCAGGCGAACATCGCCCCGCTGGCCGGCAACACCTACGCCCTGACATTCGGCGTAGCGATCCCGCTCTTCAGCGGTTTCTCACACGAGTACGACGTAGTCACCGCGAAGGAATTGGCAGCCGCAGCCGCAGCCAGAGCCGAGCAGACAAGGCTCTCAGCCATCTCCCAAGTCTTCACGTCTTATTACGCTCTACAGACCGCCACCCAGCGCGTAAGCACCTCGGCAGAACTCCTCACGAGCGCCGTTCAGTCCGAAGAAGTAGCCCGAGGCCGCTACGCCGAGGGCGTAGGCAGCATCCTCGACCTGCTCACCGCTCAGAGCGCACTCGCCGATGCCCGAGCCCAGTCCGTCCTAAGCCGCTGGACCTGGTACGCGAGCCTGGCCCAACTATCCCACGATGCGGGCGTCCTTGGAACCCGCGGCGAACCCAACATCACGCTCTCCCCCGTCACTCCCGGACGCCAGTAGCAAATGACGCATACCGCCCGCACTACCCCCCCAAAATTAAATGCACCAGCTCTCTCAGATTCACGCCGATCAAATCAGCTAAATCCGCGTAATCCGTGGGCCGCCGTTGCAGTACCCGCGTGTTTCCCGCGTAACCCGCGGCAAGCCGTTGCCGTTGCTGTTGCAGTTGTATTTGCAGCCGCCTGCTCCAAACCCGCCGCCCCGTCCAAACCGCCGGTCTCCGTAACCGTAGCAACCGCCGAACGCGGCAACGCCCCCTACATCGTCCAAGCCAACGGCCTAGTCGAGCCCGCGCAAACAGTAGCCGTGCAGTCCCAAGTCGGCGGCGTCCTCACAGCCGTCCACTTCAAAGAAGGCGACGAAGTAAAAGCCGGCCAAGTCTTATTTGAAATCGACCCGCGCCCCTTCAAAGCCGCACTAGATCAGGCCGTCGCAGTTCTCGCACGCGACAACGCCAATCTCGTCAGCGCCAAGAACGACGCCGACCGCTACTCCGCTCTCGTCGCCAAAGACTTCGTCACCAAATCTCAGGCCGATCAAGCGCAGGCCGCAGCCGCCGCAGCGAAAGCAGTAGTCGCCGCCGATCAAGCCGCACTCGACAACGCGAAGTTCAATCTCGAAAACGCCACAATCACAGCACCGATCACCGGCAAGACCGGCATCCTGCTGGTAAAACAGGGCAACCTGGTTAAACCGGGCAGCGTTCCGCCGCTCGTCGTGATCAATCAGATCCACCCGATCGACGTGCACTTTACCGTGCCCGATCAGCAGTTCCCGCTCGTCCAGAAATACGCCATGGGCGCGCAGAAACTCCGCGTCATCGTCAAGCCGCGCGGCGATGCCACCGCCGAACAGGGCGAGCTCAACATGCTCGACAACGGCGTCGACACCACCACCGGCACCGTCACCCTCAAGGCACAATTCCCGAACGCCGCCGGCCATCTCTGGCCCGGACAGTTCGTCGCCGTTTCTGTTGAACTCTACGTCCAGCAGAACGCCGTCATGGTGCCAACGACCGCCGTGCAGAACGGGCAGGACGGCCAGTTCGTCTTCGTCATCTCCGCCGACCGCACCGCAGTCGTGCACCCCGTCACCGCCGGCCTCGTCGTCGGTGACCGCACCGTCGTCGACAAGGGTATTGAAGTTGGGGACGTCGTCGTCACAGACGGCCAGTCGAGGCTGACTCCCAACGCCAAAGTTGAAGTCGCGAAACCGGCACCTACAAAGCCAGCCGCGCAGAGCCCGGGAGGCAGCCCATGAACTTCACCGCACTCTTCATCAAACGCCCCGTCATGACCACGCTGGTCATGGTGGGGATTTTGGGTTTTGGCATTCTCTCCTATCAGAAACTTTCCGTTTCCGATTTGCCGAGCGTCGACTACCCAACGATTACCGTCAACGCATCGCTCCCCGGTGCGAGCCCCGAAACGATGGCCTCGGCCGTCGCGACGCCGCTCGAAAAACAATTCACCACGATCGCCGGCATCGACAACATGGTCTCGACCAGCTCCCTCGGGAGCACGTCGATCACCATCCAGTTCACACTCGATCGCAACATCGATGCAGGCGCGCAAGACGTCCAAACCGCCATCGCGCGCACGCTGGGAGTATTGCCGCAGGGGATGATCCCGCCGTCGATGCTCAAGACGAATCCGGCCGACCAGCCGATCATCTACATCAATCTTCACTCGGCAACCATGCCGCTCTCGGCGCTCGACGAATACGCCGAAACCGTCATGGCCCAGCGCATCTCCACCGTGAGTGGAGTGGCCGCGGTGAACGTCGGTGGCTCGGCGAAGTACGCGACGCGCGTGCAAATCGACCCGCGCCAGCTCGCCAGCCGCGGCATTGGTATCGACGAAGTCGCTGACGCGATCAACGCCGCCAATGTGAACATTCCGACGGGCGTGCTCTGGGGCGATCACAAAGCGCTTACCGTGCAGGCCAACGGCCAGCTGAACAATGCCGCGCAGTTCGGCGATCTCGTCGTCACCTATCGCAACGGCGCGCCCGTGCGCCTGCGCGACGTCGGCAAAGTCATCGACGAAATCCAGAATAACAAAACCGCCAGCTGGCTCGACGGCGAGCGCTCGATCTCGCTCGCGATTCAAAAGCAGCCGGGCACGAATACCGTCGAAGTTGCCGACGCCATCAAAGCACTGCTCCCGATTTTCAAAGCGCAGATGCCAGCCGCAGTCGATGCAACAATCTTCTACGATCGCGCGCAGGGCATTCGCGATTCCGTGCACGATGTAAAAATCACGCTCGGACTCACGCTCGTGCTCGTGATCCTCGTGATCTTCCTCTTCCTGCGCAACATCTCGGCGACGGCGATTCCCAGCCTCGCGCTCCCCATGTCGCTGATGGGGACCTTCGCCGTGATGTACATGCTCGACTACAGTTTGGACAATCTCTCGCTAATGGCGCTCACATTAGCAGTGGGATTCGTAGTAGACGACGCGATCGTCATGCTCGAGAACATCGTGCGCCACATGGAGATGGGAAAAACGCCCATGCAGGCCGCGCTCGATGGAGCCGCCGAGATCGGCTTCACGATTATTTCGATGACGCTCTCGCTGACGGCCGTGTTCATTCCGCTCCTCTTCATGGGCGGAATCGTCGGCCGCTTGTTCAGAGAGTTCGCAGTGACGATCGCCGTCGCGATTCTCGTCTCCGGTTTTGTCTCGCTCTCGCTCACGCCGATGCTCGGCGCACACTTCCTGAACCCGAGCAACGTTCACGGGTCGAGCAACTTCGTGTTTGACGCGTTCGAGGCGCTCTACCAGCGCGTCCTCAAGTTCTACGATCGCTCGCTGCACTGGGTGATGAAGCACCGCCCCACCGTGATGGTATTCTCGGCAATCACGCTCGTCGTGGCCGGATGGATGTTCACCGTGGTGAAGAAAGGATTTTTCCCGAGCGAAGATCAGGGAATCCTCCGCGCCAATACCGAGGGCATCCAGGGCATTGGCTACGCCGACATGGTCGCGAAGATGCAGCAGATCGCCGCGATCGGAAAAGAAAATCCGGAGGTGTCCGCCGAGAGTTATTCAGTGGCGAGCGGGTATGGTGGCTCGAGCGCGACCGTGAACACCGGCCGCATCACCTTCAGGCTCAAGCCGCGCGCCGAGCGAGAACATTCCGCCGACGAACTCGTGCCGCGGCTGGCGAGCGCGCTGCGCGCGGTGCCGGGGCTCGCGAGTTATGTCGTGAACTCGCCGACGATCAACATCGGCGGCAGAGCATCGAAGGGTCAGTATCAGTACACGATGACCGGTGGAAATTTGCCGAGCTTGTATAAGGCGAGCCAGGCGATGGAAGCGAAGATGAAGGAGATCAACGGCATCGTCGACGTGACGACCGATCTCCAGATTGCCAATCCACAGGCGTCGATCGAAATGGACCGCGATGCAGCTGCACGTTTTCAGCTGACGCCAGAGCAGATTGAGACGGCGCTGTACAACGCGTACGGCTCGCGGCAGGTGAGCACGATTTACACGCCGCAGAACGAGTACTGGGTGATCCTCGAGCTGCTGCCCGAGTATCAATCTGATTTGAACGCGCTGAGCATGCTGTATGTGCGCTCGAAGACCGGGCAACTCGTGCCGCTCTCGGCGGTGACCAAGAACACGCCGACCGTCGGGCCGATGCTCGTGAACCACACCGGCCAGCTGCCGAGCGTGACGATTGCGTTCAACACGAAGCTGGGCGTTTCGCTTGGTGAAGCGACCGATGCCGTCGAGGCCGCAGCGCGGACCATTCTGCCTGAGGATGTGAGTGGCGCGTTTTATGGAGCTGCGCAAGTTTTTCAGGACACGCAGAAAGGTTTGATCACGCTGTTTATCATCGCGATCTTCGTGATTTACATCGTGCTCGGAATTTTGTACGAGAGCTTTATTCATCCGCTGACTATTCTGAGCGGAATCCCGTTTGCGGCATTTGGAGCACTCTTAGCCCTGATCGTTACGAAAACTGAGCTCACCGTTTATGCGTGGGTTGGTATCATCATGCTCGTCGGGTTGGTGAAGAAGAACGCGATCATGATGGTCGACTTCGCTACGGAAGCGGAGAAGCTCGGGAAGAATCCGTTTGATGCCATTGTGGAGGCATGTCTCGTGCGATTCAGGCCGATCACGATGACCACGATGGCCGCGCTGGTGGGAACGCTGCCGATCGCGCTTGGTGCCGGTGCAGGCGCCGAGTCGAGAAGGCCGCTCGGAATCGTGGTGGTTGGCGGCCTGTTGTTCTCGCAGGTGGTGACGCTGTATGTCACGCCGGTTGTGTACACCTACTTCGACGAAATGAAGATCCGCTTTAGTAAGAGCCACAAAGTGCTGACTATCGAGGGAAGGGAGAGTGGTTCGGGCGTCATGCATCCCGGCACCGCGACAGCGAGTGCCCGGGCTGCGCACAGCCCAGAAGCGTAAGCGCAGTTGTAGTTCTAGGTCTTCGGTCCTCGGTCTCCGATCCTCAGTATGCCTTACCACTTCGAGTTCGACAAAAAACACAGGATCTTGTTGACCGTCGTCACTGGTGAGTTCAGCGACGACGATCAGCTGATGATCAATACCGATATTCGGAAGCACGCCAACGAGCTCGATATCGCCGCCGGCATCGGCGACATGTCGGCGATCACATCGGCCACCGTTTCGTCGGCATCAGTGCAGATCGTCGCGCGGGAAGCCTCGCCCTACTCTCCGCAAACGAAGCGCTTCCTGGTCGCACCGGCCGATCATCTCTATGGCATTTCGCGCATGTACAAAGCGACGGCCACAGAAAAGACCCGTTCCCAGCTGGAGATCGTAAGAACCCGCCAAGAGGCCTTGGCCGCCCTGGACGCGCCCGATGCCGTCTTCGAGCGAGTAGACGCAGATGCCGACAGTCGTCAGTTCGCGGTTAACAGTCGATAGTGTAGTCGCAGTTGCAGTAGTAGTTAGTTTTCGGGATGCTTGAATTCGGCCTAAATACATTCGGTGATGTAACGCTCGATTCCAACGGGAATCGAAAGACGCATGCACAGGTGCTGCGGGATGTGGTTGAAGAAGCCGTCGTCGCAGAATCAGTCGGCATCGACGCCTTCGAAGTCGGCGAGCACCACCGCGACGACTTCGCGATCTCGGCCCCCGAGGTAGTCCTCGCCACCATCGCCGGCCGCACCAACAAAATCCGCCTCGGCACCGCCGTCACCGTGCTCAGCACAGATGACCCCGTCCGCGTCTATCAGCGTTTTGCCACGCTCGATGGCCTGTCGAATAAAAGAGCCGAAGTAATCCTCGGCCGCGGCAGCTTCACGGAATCGTACCCGCTCTTCGGCTACACCCTCGAGAATTACGAACAGCTGTTCGAGGAAAAACTCGATCTGTTCGTAAAACTCCGCGCCGAGGGCCCGGTGACGTGGACCGGCAAACTCCGGAGCGGCCTCAAAGACCAGCGTGTTTATCCACCCGCGCAGAGCGCCCCGATCCCGACGTGGGTCGGAGTAGGCGGCAGTCCAGAATCAGTAGTCCGCGCCGCAAAGCATGGCCTTCCATTGATGCTAGCGATCATCGGCGGCAGCGCCGCGCGTTTCAAACCGTACGTCGATCTGTTCCACGAGGCCTGCGAGTCGATGGGCAAAGGCGTATTGCCGGTGGGCGTTCATTCGCCCGGCCATATCGCCGAGACCGACGCGCAGGCGAAAGAGGAATACTGGAAGGGCTTCAAGAGCATGCACGACAGGATTGGCGCCGAGCGCGGCTGGCCGCCGATGACCATGCGTCAGTTCGAGGCGGAAGTGGAGGGTGGCGCGATGTACGTCGGGTCGCCGGAGACGGTGGCGAAGAAGATGATCGAGACGGTGAAGGGGTTAGGGTTGGCGCGGTTTGATATGAAGTACAGTGCGGGGATTTTGGGTCATGAGGCGATGGTGAGGAGTATTGAATTGTTTGGGCGGGAGGTGGTGCCGCGGGTGAGGGCGGGGGTTTAGATGGAGACAAGCCAGCACCCAATCCACTCCGGTTTCGGCGAGCACACGACCGCCCGTGAGGCAGCCGGCGACGCCGACCTCACCGGAAAGCGCGTCGTCATCACCGGCGGCTACGCCGGACTCGGCCTCGCGACGACCCGTGTGCTCGCCGAGCGCGGCGCCGAGATTATTGTCGGCGCGCGTGATGTACCGAAGGCGACGCAGATTCTCGCCGGCATTCCGCGTGTGACCGTGCGTCCGCTCGACCTGGCGGACCGCGCGTCGATCGACCGATTCGCCGACGATATGCTCGCCTCCGCGGACGCGATTGATATCCTCATCAACAACGCCGGCATCATGGCAACGCCGCTGATGCGCGACGCGCGCGGCTACGAGATGCAGTTCGCGACCAATCATCTGGGACACTTCCAGCTCACGAATCGGCTTCTGCCCGCGCTCGAGCGGCGCGGCGCCCGCGTGGTTTCGCTTACTTCTGCGGGACATCGCTTCAGAGGGGTCGACTTCGACGACCCGAATTTCCTGAGCCGTCCGTACGACAAGTGGAAAGCGTACGGCCAGTCGAAATCAGCGAACTCGTTGTTCGCGGTGGAACTCGACGCGCGCATGAAGGATCGCGGCGTGCGCGCGTTCGCCGTGCACCCGGGACGAATTCTCGCGACGGAGCTAGTACGCTACATCAGCATCGAGGATCTGATCGCTGCAGGTATCCGGCGTCCCGACGGGTCGCTCGATCAGAACAGCACGAAGACGGTGGAAGAGGGCGCGGCGACGACGGTGTGGTGCGCATTGAGCGCGCAGCTCGACAATCTCGGCGGCGTCTACTGCGCCGATTGCGATGTCTCGCCGGTCGTGCCGGACGACAGCAAGTCACTCACTGGCGTTCGGAGCTGGGCGATCGACAAAGCCGCTGCGGAGCGGCTGTGGGAGCTGAGCGAGCGGCTGTTGGCGGTTTAGCCGCCGGGGCTTGGAAGGGACCGCGCAGGTCGCTACACTGCTAGGCGGAAGTTCGAGCTGGAGAAGGGGTTGAGAGTGTACGGGACGTAGCGCAGTCCGGTAGCGCACCTGAATGGGGTTCAGGGGGTCGCGGGTTCGAATCCCGCCGTCCCGATAACGAACACAAAGCACCGTCGGCATTGCGCTGACGGTGCTTTCTGTTAAACAAGGCGTCGCTCCGCGAGTGAAGCTACGCACGTTGGCTTCCGTTTTGCGGGGACGGTCGACGAAGCAACGCACACGACATGAATTTATGTCGTGTCTTATAGCGAGTGACTCATCCCGCGTTTTTTGTGTCAGATGCTGGATCGATACCTACCAGCGACGCAAACGCCTCAAGTTGTAGTTGCGCGGCGTCATGCGGACCGTCGCGGAGCGCCGCCGCGAGCCGTTCAGTAAATGCCTTCCGGTGACGCGTCGAAAGTCCCGAGAGCGGAGACGGGCCGGCTTGTTGACATTTTACGAGCCAGTTCCAGCTCGGCAAATGCCGAGAATCGATCAGGGGGCCAAGTAGTCTCGTGTACGCGTCGCCGGCCGCATTTAGGAGGTTGCTGGCGATCAATTCATCCCCTACGAAGTCGAAGAACGCTTCCGGCGCAGACGATTTTGTGTCGATGAGTTTCTCGTATAACTCCTCGCGCAAAGTTTGTCGTCTACTAGGTTCCATGGCATGGAAGAGTGCATCACGATCGGCATGATCGCTCGCGCCGACGACTCCACCTCCAGCTAAGACTGTAGCCCGATGCCGGAGTGCTGCAGCGAGCCCTTCGCCCAAGTTAATCTGCACCTCTTGGGCGAGCAGGGCATGCACGAGGTCGATGACATAGTTCTTGTCCTCAATGGCGCCCGTCCAGATATCGACGGAAGAGATGTGCCGCAGTCCGTCGGCGCACCACTCCGCAAACGTCGAACTCGGCGTGTCCGAAAGCGACGCGGCGTAGAGGTCGGCTGACTCTGCTTCGAAAGGCGTGACGCGGATTAGATCGAACAATGCTGTTCCTCCGCCGGCTCTCTCCACCAAGAGCGTCGCGCCAAGCTGAGGCAGCAGAAACGCGCGATCATCGACGATCCGCGCTGCTGTGAAGTATGAGCTTGACCTTGGCATCGCGACGAGCTCGCTGAGCACCGCGCTGATAAACCCGTCCATATCAGCCGACGCTTCGCGTGCCATGCTGAGAAGTTCCAAATCGTCCGAATCCAACAGTCTCCGAGCGAGTGCGGTAGCAATCGTGTCTGGGAGTTGTTTTCGCCACGCGTCGAGCCGACCGAAGCCGATGGCGCTTGCGGGTAGGCGCGCGCGTTGCGGTGCGAGATTCGGCACCGTTTGGAGGTATGCATGCAAACACATTGCGATCCACTCTGCGGCATCGGCCCCGGCTTCCTTTTCCTGGCCGATATAGGCGGCCGCCCATCCTTCCTCAACGAATGTATCTAGCGCCTGCAGTGCTTCGTCGGCGGGGCGTAGGTCGAAGAGTAGCTGTAGGACGGCCAGCCGCTCACCGCCCGCAGGTTGTGCGTGACTGCTGTGTACCCCAATTCGACGAGGCACTTTGGGAAGCGTAGGTTCACTTCTCAACGGAGGGTCGTCGGATGGAAACGCATCGACGCGGATCGGATGGACGCCGCTATTTCTCGGCTGACTTCAAGCAGGAACAAATTGC